>PHBU01000001.1 GCA_002840685.1 Chloroflexi bacterium HGW-Chloroflexi-6
CGTCGAATTGCTACTCGTTATGAAAAACGGGCTGCTAACTTTGCCGCGATAATCGTTCTTGCCGCAATATTTCTCTTTTCTGATTTTGCATACAGGCTCACGGTTTTATTGCCAACGGCCAGCCGATCCTGTGCCTGGAAGATGAAACCGGCAAAATGGACAAAGTAGCCGGGGGCGACCTGGTCACCCGCCTGAAGGAGCTGCCGGAGCGCCCGCGCCTGGTGATGCTTGTCTCCTGTCAGAGCGCCGGCAAAGGCAGCGGGGATGCGCTGGCGGCCATCGGCCCGCGTTTGGCCGAGATCGGCGTTTCGGCCGTGCTGGCCATGCAGGATAACATCAGCATGGCCACTGCTGAAAAATTTCTACCAGCTTTCTTCGATGCCCTTCATAAAGATGGTCAGATCGACCGTGCAATGAGTTCGGCGCGCGGCATGCTGCGCGATGCTCCAGATTTCTGGGTGCCCGTGCTGTTCATGCGCCTAAAAAGCGGACGCTTGTGGTACACCCCAGGCTTTGGGGATGCGCGCAAGGGGGCGACAAAACTCCCGGCCGTCATCCGCAACATCAAACGCGGACGCTGCACGCCGCTGATCGGGCCGGGGTTGGTGGAACCCATCATCGGCTCGATGCGCGAGATCGCCGGACGCTGGGCGGAACAATTCCGCTACCCGCTCTCACCCAACGAACGCGAATCACTGCCGCAGGTCGCGCAATATCTGACCATCCAGCAGGATGCGCGCTTCCCGTTCGATGAACTGGAAGAGATCCTGACCAAACAGATCCGCGCGCACTTCGCCGCCGACCTGCCGCCGAATCTGCTCAGCGGGCGCGTCAAGCTGAATGCGCTGCTGGATGCGGTTGGCGCAAAACGTCTGCTCGACCCACTCGACCCGTTCCGCGCGCTGGCTGAATTACCCCTGCCGATTTACATCACCGCCAACCAGGATGGTCTGCTCGAAGCGGCGCTCAAAGCCGCCGGGCGTGAACCGCGCGTTTTTTTGTGTCCGTGGAACGAGTATATCGAGCAGAACCTGGGTGAATACACCGAAGAGCCGACTCCCGAAAAACCGCTGGTTTTTCATCTATTTGGCAGTTGGGATGAGCCAGATTCGATCGTTTTGACCGAAGATAACTATTTTGATTTCCTGATCGGCGTCACCAGCAACAAAGACATCATCCCTGAACAGGTGCGCCTGGCTCTGAGCGATTCAAGCCTGCTCTTCCTGGGGTTCCAGACCGAAGCCTGGGATTTTCGCGTTCTTTACCGCAGCATCCTGTCTCAACCGGGTAGTGTCCGGCGCAGCCAGTATGCCCAGATCGCAGCCCAGGTTGAACCGGAAGATGGTCGCATCCTGGAGCCACAGGGCGCGCGCACCTATCTCGAAGACTATTTCGGCAAAGGCGCTGACATCGACATTTTCTGGGGCAGTTCGCAGGAATTCTTGAACGAATTGATGCAAAGCTGGCGGAGCGGAGAATAACCGATGACAACCAATCCGTATGTGGGTCCGCGTTCTTTTGAAACCGGCGAAAAACTGTATGGCCGCGATCGCGAACTGCGCACGCTGTCTGCCCTGCTGATCGCCGAACGCATCGTGTTGCTGCACTCACCTTCCGGGGCGGGCAAGACCTCGCTGCTGCGCGCCGGCCTGCTGCCGCACCTGCGCGAGGAAAACTTCAGCATTCTGCCGATCATTCGGGTCAATATCGACCCACCGGCAGAGGTCAGCGCCAACCGCTATGTGCTATCGACCCTGCTCTCGCTCGAAGAAGGCTTCCCGGTCGAAGAACGCCTGCCGCTGGCTGACCTGGCGGCTTTATCGCTGGATGACTACCTTAACCAGCGCGCCACAGACGAAAACACCTTGCTGGTTTTCGACCAGTTCGAAGAAATCCTGACCATCTCTGCCGCCGACCGGGACGGCAAACTGGCCTTTTTCACCCAGTTGGGCAGCGCTTTACGCAACAAGACGCGCTGGGCGCTCTTTTCGATGCGCGAAGATTATCTCGGCGCCATGGCCCTGTATGCGCGCCCGATCCCCAACCGTTTGGCGACCCGCTTCCGTTTGGATCTGTTGGGCGTGGATTCTGCCATTCAGGCAGTACAGAAACCGGCCAAATCGGCCGGGGTGGACTTTACAACGCCCGCCGCCCAAAAGCTGGTGGACGATCTGCGCCGGGTGCAGGTCCAGCTCCCTGACGGGACGCTGGAGACCCAGCTGGGCTTGTACATCGAACCGGTCCAGTTGCAAGTGGTCTGTTTCCGGTTGTGGGAGGGCAAAGATGCCGGTGACATGGATATCGACGAGCACGATCTGGCCAGCGTGGGCGATGTCAACCAGTCACTGGCCGAATATTATGCCCTGAGTGTTGCCAAAGTTGCCCAGGCCAGCGGGGCAGCAGAGCGCAGCATCCGCGAGTGGTTCGACCGCAAGCTGATCACCCCGGATGGCATCCGCGGGCAGGTGCGCATGGGCGCAGAGTTAAGCGAGGGGCTGCCCAACCCGGCAGTGCGCAAACTGGAAGACGCCCACATCATCCGCGCCGAGCAGCGCGCCGGGCAAACCTGGTATGAACTTTCGCACGACCGTCTGATCGAGCCAGTGCGCGGAGACAACCGCACATGGTTCAGCATTCATTTAAGTTTGTTCCAGCAACAGGCCGTGCTGTGGAGTCAACAAGGCAAGTCAGACGGGCTGCTGCTGCGCAACAAAGAACTGGAAACCGCCGAGGCCGAGAGCAAATCGCTCAACCTGACCGCCGACGAACAGGCCTTTCTGGAGGCCTGCCGCGCCCTGCGCGCGCGCGAACAGCGTGACCGCCGCCAGCGACAGTTTATTGTCGCCGGACTGGTGGCCTCCCTGGTTTTGCTGGTGGTTGCCATTTTCTTCGGCATCAGCGCCAACGCCGCAACAGCCGACGCAAAGGACAAAGCCGCAACAGCAGAAAGCGCCAAGAAAACAGCGGAAGCTGCCAAGGCGGATGCGGATTCCGCCAAAGCGACCGCGGTAGCCAATGAAAAGGATGCCCAACAGCAGAAATCAAACGCAGAAGCTGCCTCCCGGCGGGCGTTTTCCGGCCAGTTGGCGCTGGCCTCGAAAAACGTTGTCGAACTGTTTCCGCAGCGCGCCCAACTTCTCGCACTGGAGGCGTTAAAAGTTAATCTGGATGCCGGCGAACCCGTCACGTCCATCGCCGAGGAAGCCCTGCGCGCAGCCAACGCCCAGGTCAACGGCAGGGGGCTGCCGGGCTTCTCACGGGAAGTTTCCTTCCTGCAATTCACCCGGGATAACCAGTGGCTAATGGCTGGTTCATCGTACTCCGGAGAATTCCACGCCTGGAAGATCAACGAAATGGACAATCCGGGCTACGTCCCCTTTATGACCACCTTCACCCCGCCCGACACCATGACCGCAGAAGCCTATTTCAGCGACCAGCAGATCTGGTTTGCGATCGATTCGGGATCGGAAACGCGCCTGTGGCCCGTGTCTGAATTGAAGGCGGGTGCGGAACCGGTTATTCTTGAAGGCAGCGCCATTATTCTGGCCGATGAATACTCTGTGCTGGAGCGCAAACCTGACCAGGTTGTATTGTGGCGCTTTGACCCGCAAAACCTGCCGGAAAAAACATCCTTTATTTTGGAAGGCGACTATAGCGGCATCAGTCCCGATTTTACAACCGTGTTCACCAGCAGCCCGGAGGAGGGTGTGCTGGCCTGGGATACATCCAAAACTCCGCCCGAAAGCAGGCCGTTTGAAAACGAACCCGAGCAGGCAGACCCCGAAATAGAATCTACCACCACATCAGCGCGGGCTGACCCCTGGGAATTTATCACCCGCAAGGGTTTCGAGGACGAGTCGGTCATCAGCGCGACCAGCCCCGATCAGCGGTGGCATGCCGAGGGGGCCTATGGCGGTTCCCTGCGGTTGTGGAACATCGAGCAAGAGCAAAAATTTCGAGTTGATTCCAAAGGCTTTTTGGAAGTCAGTTCAGATGGACGCTGGATGGTCTCTGGCTCCAGCTTATGGCAGTTAAAGGATGGGATGCCCATCGGGCTGCCAATCGTTTTTTCGCAGGTGGATGTTTATGATGCCGTGTTCAGCCCGGATGGCCGCTGGCTGCTGTATGTGGCCGGCGGCATCCAGTTGCTTGATCTCAGCCAGGCCTCCGCAACATCGGCCGGCACGCCCCTGAACGTTGACCTATCCAATCTGCCAAGCGGCTTGTTGTATTTCAGCCCGGGCAGCCAGTGGTTGGTGACTGGTGGAGGCCCAATTACCGGGTTGTGGGACCTGGCCAGGCCGCAAGCAGCTCCCATACTCTTACCGGAAGAGTATCTATTGGATGTGATATTTACGCCAGATGATAAACACGTTGTCGGAATAAAAACATCCTATGGACCAACCGATATCCAGCCCAATTTTCCACCGCCCGGAACCAATATTTGGATATGGCAAGTCTCCAACCAGACACGCCAGGTCACCGAGATTGGGAAATTACAGCTCGATTACCCATCCATCCTCAGTCAGGATGGAAACTGGCTTCTTGCCCAAATTGGTGTGCCGAAAGCAAGCGGTTTTTCCTGGAGAACAAACCAGAATGTCGAACTCTGGGACCTGCGCTGCATTATTCAGAATAGCCCTTGTGAACCATTCGAAATGGAAATACCACCGGGGGCAAATACCAATTACGATGGGGCCGAGCTCGCTTTTAGTTCCGATTCACGCTACCTGAGCAGTTCTGCTCTCAATAATGCAAGTCAGTTGAGTTCATTCCATATCTGGAACCTGCAAGAAGCCAGCGGCGCAGATCAGATTGCGCCCAAACTGGTTTACGATGCCGCCGCCAAATACATTACCGCTCTGCCCGTCTGGGAAATCACCCAGCCCATTACCCGCAGGATTTACCTTTTTGGCGGCGGCGGGGGGGGCGGCGGGGGCGAGCCGGGCAGTTACAAGATCGATTACGGGATCGAGATCATTGCCCCGAATGGCGCGGAAACATCCTTGCAATCGCTGATCCTGCGCGGGCACGAAGAACCTGTCGATCGTTACCAGGCCAGCCCCTCCGGGCGATGGACAGTCACGATTTCTGCAGATGGCGTTAAGTTATGGGATATGGCGGCGCTGCAAGCGGACCCGTTCGCAGCCGCGGTCAACCTGCCTGTGGACTCGGAAACGGTCGGTTCCTATCGATTTACCATGGATGAGCGCTGGCTGGTATTGGTTATCAATGATGATGGTGAAGAAAAGCTGGAATTTCTCCCGCTGCGGCTGGATGATATGATGGCGTATGCCTGCCAATCTGTTGGGCGCAATCTAATCATCAACGAATGGCAGCGCTACTTTTTGAACGCACCTTACCAGAAAACCTGTGAAAATCTGCCCGAACACCAGTCCGTGAAGATCGCCTTGCAGCCCACGCCCACCAGCCTGCCCACAGCGACAGCTGTCCCGGACGCCGGATCGACATCTGACGAGCAGCCCTCCGCCACGCCAACCCTGCAGCCTGGAAGCGTACAGGTTACTTATATTGTCAAAGCGGGCGACAACCTGTATTCGATCGCGAAACTTTTGGGCACCGATCTGCAAACGCTCATGGATGAAAACAACATCACCAACCCGGATCTGATCAGCATCGGACAGGTGATCGTGCACAACCAGCCTGCCACACCAACCCCAACACTGAGGCCCAGACCAACCGCAACCCCTTAGCCATTTTACGCGACTCCCCAGGCTGCCCACTTTCGCGCCCGGTTATGAACAATGCCGGGCGCGTTCCCGTGTTGTATCCGCCTTTTGTGTCGCTGACAAGAAAAAAACACCCAGATCAGTGAACAACAATACAAATTTACAATTAAGCTTATAATTTGACCATCTACTATGAACAACATCCCGTCCGCAAATACCTCATACCTGTATCGAGCCTACGGGTTGAACATCGAATCAGAGATCGCTTTCCCTGAAATGGAAATCGGGCAGGGGCAGGCAGATGTAATGATTCAGCTTGCGTCCGGGCTGCCTCGCGAACTGCCAGAGCCAGCCAGATGCGGTTGGCGTTTTCAGGCCCAACCCAGCCAGGTTTTGCTGACCACCACCCAGACCTACACACTAATCAGCGATGGAAAGAGAATACAAACTGAGCTCAAAGCTGGGGCAAATATCCGCGACGTTCGCCTTTTGCTGCTCAGCTGGGGCATGGGGGCCTTGTTCCATCAGCGCGGCATCCTCCCCTTGCACGGTTGCGCGATGGAAGTCGATGGAGGTTGTGTCGTTTTTTGCGCCGCATCCGGCGTCGGGAAATCCACCCTGACGATGAACCTGCTCAGGCTGGGGTATCACTTTTTGGATGATAATGTTGCCGCCGTGCACAAGGAAAACGGGCAGCCAATTGTTCATCCTGGGCTAAAACAGCTCAAGCTTTTGCCTGATACGATGAAAAACTTTGGGCTTTCCCCGGAAAAACACGAGATGATCCATAGCAACGAGAGCAAGTACACGGTGATCCTGTCAGAAAACCATGCCAACCGGGCTTTGTCCCTGCGCCGGATCTATCTCTTAAAACGCTCCCGATCCAACCGGCTGCAAATGCGCGAATTAAAGGGCCAGGAAAAAGCCGAGGCATTGCAGAAACAGATCTTTCATGCGCGCTACATCCAGGGGCTGGGGATTGCCCGCGAACACTATTCCCAAATGCTGTGGCTGGCCGGGAAAACCCAGGTTATCGAAGCCATTTTGCCTGACCCGCGCCCCCAACCAGAAGAAATTGCGCTACAATTATTGGAAGACAATGCCCGGCGAAACAAATTTTAAACTGGAAGGGAAAAACCATGAGCGCCATCGCCAACAATTCAATCCTGACCCGCAACCCCGAAATGATCGCCGGAGAGATCGATGGCCAACTGGTTATGGTCAGCATCGAGAGCGGGAAATACTTGCACCTGAACAAAGTTGCCAGCCGCATCTGGGAAATTCTGGAAAAACCAGATACATTTGAAAACTTGTGTGCTATACTAATCCAAGAATACGATATAAATATTGAAAGTTGTCAGCTTGAGGTGGGTGGGTTTTTGCAAGAGCTTTTGGAACAGAATGCCATTTCGATTGCCTAATATTTTTCAAAAGGGAGACTATTATGGAACCAAAAGAAAAACTTCAAAGCGATACAATTGAACAGAAAAAACTATGGGAGACCCCCAAGGTTATGGAGGTTAGCGCCAATGACGCCACCCAAAATGGCCCATTGACTGCTAGCGCAGCCTTGGATGCCGGCTTCGGATATAGTTAATTCGTTCAAATTTAATCAAAATTTTGTACTGATGGGAATGTAACCTGTTTTACCTGTTGCCGATCGCAAAATGCCCTTATTGCCCAAGGGCATTTTGTTTAAATCTGGCCCGCCAGCCCGAGATGATTATCACGGAGATCGATGGCTGGTTATGGCCAGCCTCGAAAGCGGGAAATACCTGTACCTGAACAAAGTCCGCGGTCAACTCTAAAAAGCCAGATGCTTCCGCGATTGATATGCTATTCTCCTGCGAGGAGATGATATCAATCGCGGAATTTGCCAATTTTGGATAAGCAAGTTTGCGCAAGGGCTTTGGAATGACCGCTCTATTTCAATTATATAATTTCAAAATGGAGATTAGCATGGAACCAAAAGAGAAACTTCAAACCATCGGATCTGAACCCAAGAAACAATGGCAGACACCAGATGTCAGGGAAGTCGGCGCAAAGGATGCCACCCAAAATGGAGCACTGGCAGCATCCACAGCCTTTGATGGCATCGAAGGGTATAGCTAACTCGTTTTACGCAAATGAAAATTTTGTATTGTTGGGAGTTGGGGGCCGGTTACGGTCACCTGTTTCGCATGTTGCCGATCACAAATGCTCTTGTTGCCCAAGGGCATTTTGTTCAAATTGCAGCCCCCGACCGGTCTCATGCCAGGGATGTCTTTGAGCCGCATGGGATTGCGGTCTGGCCTGCGCCAGCGCAACAGGCTCCGCCCAGAAAACTCGTCTATTCGCTCAATTATGCCCAGGTACTGCTGCGCGCCGGGTACTGGCATGCGGAAAGCCTGAAAGAAAGGCTGTTGGGCTGGATTCGGATCCTCGAAACCAGCGCCCCAGACCTGGTTCTGGCCGAACACGCTCCCACGGCCCTGCTGGCCGCCCAAATTTTAGGGCTGATTCGCGCCGCAACCGGTACAGGCTTCAGCCTGCCGCCGAATCAAGCCCCGATGCCAACCATCCAACCCTGGTTTGAGATCAGCCCGCAAACGCTTCTGGATGCCGAAACCCGATTTTTGGAAAGCGTTAATCCCGTGCTGCAGTCGCTGGGCGGGAAATCGTTGGATCAGACAGCCGATATTTTCGCAGATGCGGAATCGTTTCTGTGCACTCTGCCAGAATTGGATCACTATCAACCCCGCGATACCGCCGCCTATACCGGCCCCATTCTTTACAGCCCGGCATCCAACAGTCCGGCATGGCCAAAGACCCGGGCGCCGCGCATTTTTATGTATATGCTGGCCGCCAATCGTTTTTTTAAGCCCCTGCTCGAAGCGCTCAACTCGTTGGATGTGACAGTGCTGGCCTGCGCCACCGACCTGAGCGAGGCTGAATGCGCCGGGCTGAGCAATCAACACATTCACATCACCAACCTCCACGTTAATCTGGATGAAGTGTCCGAAAGCTGCCAACTGGCCATCCTGCAGGGCGGATTCAACGCAGGGGCATTCCTGCTGCTGCGCGGCGTGCCCCTGCTCATCATTCCGCTGCACCTGGAACAGGCCATGTGGGGTGAGCGTCTTGCCAGTCAAGAACTGGGCGGCGTGATAAACTTGTTCCAACCTGCGCCTGATTTTCGCACAAAGATTCTCACCATCCTAAAATCACAAGAAACTGCTGAAAATGTCCGCAATTTTTCAGCGCGGTATGCCAACTTCGAAACCCAGCAAGCAGTTCAAACCATCTTAAATCGGTGTAATTTACTGAGAACCCCCTGAATTGGAGCTGCCTCATGATCTATCCATCCGCCCTGCGTGTTGAAACCGGCCTTGTCTGTCAGTTGCGCTGCCCGCTCTGCCCCACCACCCGCAACGAAAACCTGGAAGTGCTTGGACGGGGCATTATGAAGTTTGAGAACTTCAAGCGCCTGCTCGATCAAAATCCGCAGATAAAAACCATTGAGCTGGCCAATTTTGGGGAAGTGCTGCTCAACAAAGACCTGCCCCAAATCTTACAGTATGCACATGACAAGGGTGTTACAACCACCATCGACGAGGGAACGAACATGAACACGGCCAGCGACGAGGTGCTTGAAGCGCTGGTCAAATATCAAACTCTGGTGGTGCGTTGCGCCATTGATGGCATCACCCAGAAGGCCTATGAACAATACTGGGTGGGTGGCAATTTGCGAAACGTCATCCAAAATATTCAAAAGCTGAACGAATTCAAAGAAAAATATGGTTCTGAAAAACCCCGGCTGATCTTCCAATTCGTCATTTTTGGACACAACGAACATCAGATCGAAGCGGCCATCCGACTCTCCAAGATATTGAAGATGGAATTGTTCTTCAAACTCAATTTCTACACCAATGCCCTGAAAGTTGTCGACCGTGAGCGGGTTCGCCAGTACGTGGGCGCGGCCGACCGCGATGAGTACCTGGAAGAAAGCGGCAAACACTACAAGCGTCACCAATGCTATGAAATGTGGAATCGCCCCCAGATCAACTGGGATGGCAAACTGGTAGGATGCAGCCGCAACTTCTGGGGAACCTACGCTGAGAATGTTTTTGAAGGATCACTGGAAGATCACCTCAACAACGAAAGAATCGAATCTGCGCGCGAAACGCTGATGGGCCGCCAGCCCGCTCGGCCCGATATGCCCTGCCTGAAATGTGGCGTTTATCAGAGCATGGTCCAAACCGGGCACTGGATCACCCCGGAAGAGATTCAAGAAAATGCGCTTACTTTACAAGAATGGCTGCCAGCGTGAACGCAACCTTTGTTTCGCCGACCAGCATTCGTGTCGATGCCAGCGCCGCCTGCCAGCTTTCGTGCCCGCTTTGCCCGATCGGGCAAAATAATCACAACATCCCGACCGTCGGCAGCGGGATGTTGAAGTTTGAAAACTTCAAAAAACTGATCGATCGTTACCCGCAGATCCGGCAGGTGGAACTTGCCAACTCGGGCGAGGCCCTGCTTAACAAAGAACTGCCGCAGATCCTGCGATACGCTTACGAGCATGGCGTAGAAACCATTCTCGATAAAGGCGTCAACCTGAACCATGCCAGCGATGAAACGCTTGAAGCCCTGGTTAAATACCAGACCCTTCGGGTGCGCTGCGCGATCGATGGCACCACCAAAGAAACCTATGCCAAATATCGCATCGGGGGAGATTTACAGCAAGTGCTTGAAAATGTAAAAAAGATCAACGCGTTCAAGCGTCAGTACCAATCCACCAAGCCCGCATTGATCTGGCAATTTGTGGTCTTTAACCACAACGAACACCAGGTGGAACAGGTTTTTGTCATGGCAAAGATGCTACGCATGAAAGTTCATATCCGCTTGAACGTTAATCCTGACGTGATGCCTGTCTCAGACCCGGAAAAACTGCGTAAATACACCAATTACACCAGCCGCCATGACTACGCTGAGCGAGAAGGCCGCGACTATTGTTGGAATCAGTGCTATCACCTGTTCACTGACCCGCAGATCAACTGGGACGGGCGCTTGCTTGGATGCGGGCGTAACTATTGGGGATCATTTGCCGATAATGTTTTCGAAGAAGATCTGATGGAAGCTATAAACAACGAAAAAATGCAATACGCCCGCCAGATGATCATGGGACAGCAGCCTGCTCGCGAAGATATCCCCTGCTCCCAGTGCCAGAGCTACCTGACGATGCAAAAATCCGGCAACTGGATCCGGCTCGAAGAAGTAAGCCTGGCAGAAGAGCCAATGTGAGTGGGATTTTTGGCCTGTTTCAACGGGACGGCCGCCCAGTGGAACCCGCCCATCTGCAGGCCATGCTGGAAGGCATGCGCTCCTGGGGTCCGCACGGGGCAAGCATCTGGCAGTCTGATGTAGTCGGGTTAGGGCAGCTTTTACTGCATAACACCCCCGAATCACAATTTGAGAAATTGCCCTTTGTAGAAGAAAATGGAGGGCTGGCAATAACATCCACATCCCGGCTCGACAACCGGGGTGAATTATGCAATCGATTGAATATCCCCCCCGAACAGCGTGCGATCCTGCCCGATAGTGCCCTGCTCCTTGAATCCTACAAAAAATGGGGGCAAGACTGCCCAAAGTACCTGATTGGGGACTGGTGCTTTGCGGTCTGGGATAAAAACAAAGGCCGTCTTTTCATCGCCCGCGATACCAACGGTATCAGCGGCCTGTATTACCATGCCGCGCCTCATTTTTTTTGCTTTGCATCCAGCCTGGCCGGACTGTTGGCGCTGCCACAGGTTCCGCGGCAGCTCGATGAAAACCTGCTGGCGCGCAGCCTGGCTTCTTTGCCAAACAATTCTGAACACGAAGTGCATACGCTGTATCAAGGCATTCGGCATCTTGGCGCCGCCCATGCCCTGACAGTTACCGCAACAAACGTGGAATTGAACGAATACTGGCGCATTCAAGACTCTCCTGTCATTCATTTCAAGTCCGATGCGGAATATCTCGAAGCCTTCCATGAAATCTTCCAAAAAGCGGTCGAGGCCCGCATGCGCTCTTCCAAAGGCGCGGCACTGGCCCTCAGCAGCGGCCTTGATTCCATCGCAGTCGCCGCTTTTGCCGCCCGAAAACGGGAGATCACTGCCTACACGGCCATTCCAGCCCACGCCAAACCCCCAAAAAACAACCTGGGACGTTACCACAATGAGTGGGATCTTGCCCATCAAGCAGCCAGTGCGATCGGCAATATCCACCACATCCCGCTTAATAGTGAGCATGTATCTCCCGTTCAAAGCATGCAAACTATGCTGTTGCTCTATCGCCAGCCCATGAACAATGCCGGCAATCTGTACTGGCTGATGGATATGCTGGAACAAACCCGGCAGGCCGGCCTGGGCACCCTTCTCACCGGCCAACGCGGCAACGCCAGCATTTCCTGGACGGGAAACCAGAAATTCGATATCTGGCCCTTTATTTTATCGGGCGATTGGAGAAACGGCTGGGGCGAAATGCAAAAATGGCACAAGGCGCAAAACAGTTCGTGGGCAAACACCCTTAAAATCGCCCTGCTGCGATCTCTCGTTAAATCAACTCAATCCCGGCTGTTTCTTTCTCTTCCCGGTCAAACGCCCTGGAAAAATTACGCCAGCATCAATCCCAACTTTGCGCGCGAACACAACCTGTGGCAGCAAATGCAGGCCGAACAATTCCACCCATCGCTGGCCGGGAACCTGCCTCTCGAAGAACGTCACCTGGGCGTCTATCAGGTGGGGCGCAGAACCGGCGGATCTCTCTGGGCAGAACTGGCGGCGGCGCATCAGATCGAAGTCAGCGACCCGACCGCCGACCAGCGCGTTCTGGAGTTTTGTTTTGGCATCCCCAACGAACAGTACACGCGCAATGGGCAGGACCGGCTGCTCATCCGGCGGACTCTTGCAGGGCGATGCCCCCCAGAGATCGTGTGGAACAAAAGGCGCGGGCTCCAGGCCGCCGACATTGGCCTGCGCCTGGTGGAGGATGCCGTCCGCATGGATGATCTGCTCGCCGCGCTCACGGCATCGCCACAAGCCGTCCGCATCCTTGACCTGCCGAAAATGAAAAGGCGCTGGGCAAGCTTAAAAACCGCCCCCCTTCAGAATACATCCTACAAACATAGTGCTGAATTGCTAAAAATGGGCATGGTCGGGTTATTCTTGATGCAATTCGACTCCAAAACATAGCTCAAAACAATTTATAACCAATGGGCTGTCTAAACATAGGTTCATTTAAATCAATTTTTAGGATGAATGTCACTTTTCTGTGGTGTAAAGTTTCACCATTCTGCCCAACGGCTTTGACGGAACACCGGCTTTCCTGTACACTACATTATCTTCTTTTCAGGAAAGCAGACATTGAAAATCATCGTTGTCATATTGCTTGTTCTTTTGATATTCCCGGTTGGGCTTACGATCTGGCAAGTGTTTTGGCCGGATGCCACCAGTGAAATGATCAACCTTGTGGTCGGGTTGCCGATACTCATATTAAATATCTGGGCCTGGCAGGCGCCAGAATTACTGCGCGAGTTGATCTTCGGCAAGAAAAAGATCCAGAATGATGACTGGTCGGTCTGAGAAAGCCAAAGCAGCGCGCTGAACACCCAAAAGTCAGAGTTTTATAATAGCAAATATGCAAAGCAGGCTCAAACGGGGGCAGGGCTGGTAGAATCGCGCTATGAATTTTAAACTCCATACAAATTTTGATATTCCCGCCGAAGCGTGGAACGCATTGCTGGCCCAGGGCGTAACTCACGCCCCTTTTTTGCGCCACGAGTACCTGAGCACCTGGTGGCAAACGCGCGGCGGCGGCGAATGGCCGCAAGATGCCCGGCTTTGCCTGGTCAGCGCCGAGCAGGACGGCCAGCTGGTCGGCATTGCGCCGCTCTTTTTCGCGCGCGAGACGCTCTGGCTGCTGGGCAGCATCGAGATTTCGGATTATCTGGACCTGATCGTCCGGCCGGGGGATTTGGGACTCTTTTTGAGCGGATTGCTGGACTGGTTAAATTCGCCGCAAGCCGCCCTGCCCTTCGTCTGGTCCGCGCTCGAGTGGGTCAACATCCCCGAGGCCTCGCCCTCGCTCACGGCCCTCAAAGCGGAATCCGCCAAACGCCGCTGGGGCTACGCTGAAACGGTCTACGCCCCCTCACCCTCCATCCCGCTGCCGGGTGATTTCGAAACCTACCTGGCCGGGATCGACAAAAAGCAGCGCCACGAGATCCGCCGTAAAATGCGCCGCGCCGAGGAAAGCGGAAGAAACATCCGCTGGTACATCGTCGAGGATGAAGCGGCCCTCGACAGCGAAATGGACGGCTTCCTGCAGCTGATGGCGCAGGACCCCGAAAAAGCGGCCTTCCTGACCGACATCATGCGCTCGCAGATGAAATCCAGCATCCACGCCGCCTTCCGCGCCGGCTGGCTGCAACTGACCTTCATGGAGGTCGACGGCGAAAAGGCCTGCGGCTACCTGAATTTCGATTACGACAACAAGATCTGGGTCTACAACTCTGGCCTGGACCGCAAATTCATGGAGCTGAGCCCCGGCTGGGTGCTGCTCGGCTACCTGCTGCAGTGGGCCAACGACAATAAACGCGCCGAGTTCGATTTCATGCGCGGCAACGAAGATTACAAATACAAATTCGGCGGCCTCGACCGGCATGTGATGCGTGTCAAAATTACGAAATAACCCGTAGGGGCGCAGCAATGCTGCGCCCCTATGAATTTTTTAATGTTTTTGTTGTATGATAAAAGCATCCCAAACGGAGGAAGAAACCATGCGAGATTTGACCCCTGAACTTGTCGAATTCATCCGCCGCACCTCCACCGACCTGCCCAAGGATGTGGAGGAACGTCTGAAGGCCGCGGTGGAGAAGGAAGCCCCCGGTTCGGCGGCGCGCGGCGCGCTGGAAACCATCCTGAAGAACATCGAGCTTTCGCGGGCAAAATCGACCCCGATCTGCCAGGATACCGGCACGCCCATTTTTTACGTGCACTACCCCGAAGGCTGGAGCACCCGCAAACTGCGTGAGATGATCCGCAATGCGATGGTCGAGGCCACCAAAAAGTCTTTTATGCGCCCGAATGCCGTCGATGCGATTTACGATCAAAATAGCGGCAACAACCTGGGCGGCGAGGATTTTCCAACCATCCATTTTGAAGAAGTCGATGCCGACCAGCCCCTGACCTTCGAGTTGATGCTCAAGGGCGGCGGCTGTGAGAATGTCGGGCGGCAGTATTCGCTGCCTGCCAACGATCTCGGCGCAGGCCGCGACCTGGCCGGCGTGCGCAAGGTCGCGCTGGACGCGGTCCAAAAGGCCCAGGGCCAGGGCTGCGCGCCCGGCATTTTGGGGATCGCCATCGGCGGCGACCGCGGCTCATCCTATATCAAATCGAAAGAAGTGCTGTTCGGCAAGATCGGCGAACGCAACGCCGACCCGGAACTGGCCGCGCTCGAAGAGCGCCTGACCGACGAATCGAACACGCTGGGCATCGGCCCGATGGGCTTTGGCGGTCAGACAACGGTCATCGATACCAAGATCACCGGCATGCACCGCCTGCCCGCCAGCTACTTCGTCTCGGTCTCGTACATGTGCTGGGCCTACCGCCGCCGCAAGATGACGGTCATGGGCAATGAAGTTATTTACGATTAACCATGTCTTTGCGAGGGTCGAGTAGCCGGTGATGTTCCAGCGTATCGAGACCCGACCCTGGCACCGCCCGCCAGGGCAGGTGAGCAATCTCCGATTAAGCGGTGAAGTCTCGGCATTTGAGTTTCCTGCTTAACGGGAGATTGCCACGTCAGGTCTCGATACGGCGAAAGAGCATCGCCTACTCGACCTTCCTCGCAATGACATTTTGAAGGAGAAAAAACCATGCGCACAATCAATTTACCCGCCAGCGATGAAGTCATCCGCGAACTGCGTGTCGGAGAGCCGGTTCTGCTGACCGGCGTGATGGTTACCGGACGCGACGCGGCCCACAAATGGCTGATCGATACCTTCATCAAGAAAACCAAAGCACCCAAAGGCGATGACTTGCAGGTTTACGAAGAACTTAAACGCCTGCTGAACGGTTCGGTCATCTACCACTGCGGACCGGTGGTGAGCGGATTGGATACGAAAGAATACAAATTTGTCGCCGCCGGGCCGACCACCTCCATCCGCGAGGAACCCTACCAGGCAGATGTGATGAAGCATTTCAACGTCAAAGGTGTGATCGGCAAGGGCGGCATGGGCGCCAAAACGCTCAAAGGCTGCCAGGAAACGCCGGGCGTGTACTTCCACGCCATCGGCGGGGCGGCTTCGTTCATCGCCCAATCGGTCAAAAAGGTGCTGGGGGTCTACAAGCTGGAATTCGGCACGCCCGAAGCCTTCTGGGTGATCGAAGTCGAGAACTTCCCGGCGGTCGTGACGATGGACTCACACGGCGGCAGCCAACACGCGGTCATCGATGACTCGTCCAAAAAAGTGCTGGACGAACTGCTGGCCAAACCGTATTGAGTTTTCTCCGGAAGAAAACTTTATAAAATCAGGACGCCAAGATTTTTCCTTGGCGTCCTAATTTTTTGACCAAATTTATTGGGATTTAATCCCTACAATTACCCGGTACCTAAGCCTGATCGTAAGCTTGTTTGAGCCAGGCGATCACATCCGCATCCACATCAGCCGGAGATGTCAACTGCACCCGGTGAGTACACATTCCACTGAAAACATTGCCGCCCTCCAGCCTGTCCGTGGATGCTGCATTTTTCAGATTGAGACCCAGGTCAACTCGCGTACGGGTAGTAGCTTGGATAATGGCAAATTGCTTATTACGGCGCAAACTGACATAAGTCTTCTTTGGCACAATTTCAACATCCGAACCGAATCGGGTTACGCTCGATAACACCGCTTCGTAAATCGGTCGTAACCCCAACTTTGCGCCGGTGTACTGCTGGTCGATCAAGTTTTCATCGGAAGGCGGGCCTCCAGATGCTTGCTGCCGATAAAGGAGTGCTATCGTGTTGGCAAATCCGTGAGTAACTCCGTACTCTCCTTTAAGCAGGTTCATCATATCACCATGTTTATCCAGCCGGGCAGATGAAATTACTTTATACCACTCAGCCAAAGATTTCCCCGTTTTTTCTGGCAAATGGTCGATCATGGTTTGTACCTGTGGATCAATAGGCGCATTCATCAGAAACTCCTTATCCTTATAGGTTACAAAACAAAACAAACAGATGTTCTATAATAAAGGAGCGCGATTGGTTTGTCAAGATTTCCGGATATATTTTGCCTTAAAAATCTTATTTCTGGCGTTTACCTCTAATACGCGTAATGGATCTCCCCTGCCATCGTTGCACGGGCATACGCACATCATCGCTCAGTCGGGCCATCTGCTGGCCCAACCCAGACACCGCCAATCAGGCCTTTACGGGTAAGACCCGACCACTTCCCATTTGTTCGGGCCCATATCGACCGAGTTGAGCAGCAAGACCAGGCCCCATTTGCCGTGGTCAATGAAGAAAAAATGGCTGTCGCCGCTCGGCTGGCCGGACTGGGCCAAATAATATTGAATCCTGCCGGTAAACTTGCTCTGAGGCTCGTAGGCCCAGCCCAGGCGGTTGCGCACGTCGAGCTGGTTATCCCGCCAAACTTTGCCGATGCTGTCGACCGGTTGATAACGCCCCTCAGGAACGATGAGGTTCGGGTCGCTGGAAGGCTGGCTGGGGTCCCAATTGTCGGGAAAAGTGACCCACTCTCCATCGTTGTAAATGACGAAGATGGTCCCACGTTGGTCGAGAGTATAGGCTGGGTCAGGCGCATAACGATAGGCCCGGCCTCCTTCGAAATCCTGCCCAATCGCCTCCAGCACTTTGACCGGTTCGGGGCAAAAAGAAGCCAGCCCGAGGTCTTCCTTCTCAAAAGTAAAGAACCAACTGGCGGCGCAGGGGACGGGGGCCTGCCCTGAGGCAGGTACAGTCGGGACGAGGGTGCTGGTCGAAGTGGCGGCCGGCAGCGTCGGGACCACGCTCGTGGGCGTTGCCAGAACTGCCTGGGGCGTGCTGGCCGGGCTTGTCGCCGGAAATACCAGCTCAGGTGGCGGGTCGCTTGTAAAGAAACCACAGGCCAGGGCCGTCAGAAGCAATATCCCGGGCAAAAACAAGAGTTTGAAGTATCTGGTTTGCATGGAAAATCCTTTACCGGCAGGTTGTTCTTTCTTATAAAACAAAACGGGTTTATTGGCGCAAATATTTGAGCATGGTCAGCGAATCGCCTTCCTGCCTGAGCGGCGCAAACCCCATCCGTTCATAGAGCCTGCGGGCCGGGTTGTCGAGGGAGACGCTCAAGCTGATGGCCGGGTAAGTTTCTTTGGCCCGCTCAAAAAGCGCTTCGAGCAAAGCGCTGCCAAGTCCCTTGCCGCGGTAAGCAGGCAAAAGCGCGATGCCCATTTCGGGCGTCTGATCGTCAACAAAACCGTAACCACGATCTTCTTCGCGAAGTTTTCGCAGCCAGGCCGCCCCAACAGGCAGAGCCTCATCCAGGGCGATCAGGCCAAGGTCGCCGGGCAGCCCCCAGTCTTCGACATAATGCCGCAGGTTGGGCTCGTAAATGATCTCGCGCGGGAAAGCCGCCTGCCCGTCAGGGACGTGCAGGGAAAGATAGAGCATTTCCCACAGGAACGGTTGATCGTGCGGCGTGAGCGGCTTGATGCTGAACATGGTTTCCATTTATTGGGCTGCCGGAAGGATGTATTTTTCGATCAACCCGAAAATTTTATCGTGCGAAACCCCATAGGCAGTGGTGACGACCACCAGATCCAGTTCAGGCTGGATGAAGATCGTCTGGCCCTGCGCCCCCTGGGCGCTGTAGCCGCCCAGCTCGGGTTGTAACCACCACTGGTAGCCGTATCCGCCGCCGTGGGTCTCGATCTGTTTTTGGGTGGCAGACTCGATCCATTCTGACGAGACGATTTGACGATCCTCCCACAACCCCTGATGCAAGTACAGATAACCGAGCTTGGCCATGTCGCGCGGGGTGACCTGCAGGCCCCAGCCGCCAATCGGGATGCCCTGGCTGTCGGTTTCCCACTCGACCTGGATGCCGAGCGGGTCGAAGAGATTTTCCTGGGCGAAATCGCGCGTATTCTCACCGCTGGCAGCCTGGAGGATGGCCGAAAGAACGTGCGAGCAGCCCGAACAGTAGACAAAGCGGCTGCCGGGCTCGGTTGCCATCGGCAGATCGAGCACGTACTGTGTCCAGTCAGGGCTGCGGTACATCGCACGGTAGGCCGGGTCGCCTTCGACCCAGCTCAGGCCGGAGCCCATCGTCAGCAGGTTGTCGACCGTCATGGCCTGTTTGCGCGGGTCGAGGTTGGCAAAGGTCTGGGCGGGGAAAAAGCCCAGAGCCAGGTCGTCGACCGAGAGCAGTTCCTGATCGACCGCGATCCCGACCAGGGTCGAGATGAAGCTCTTGGTGACGGAATACATGTCGTGGCGGGTTTCGGCAGTGTAAGGCGGATAGTAGGTTTCGCTGACGATCCGTCCGTGGCGGACGATGAGCAGGCTGTGCGGGCCAAGCCCTTCGGCGGCGGTCAGCATTTCGTCCAACCGGGCGCTGTCCATGCCCTGCGATTCGGGGGATGCGCTCGTCCAGCCCGCGCTTGGCCAGGGTGTCGATTGATCCGCCGGTGAGGCGAGGGGTGTGGGCTGCGGCAGCGGAGTAGTCGCAGCCGGCTGGCAGGCCGCCAAAAGCAGCAGGGCTAGGAGGATGGACACCGTCAAAGACCGGGGGGGAAGGTTCATGTTTTACATCCCGCTTGTTTTAGGCGGCCAACGGAGCGGCGGGTTGTGTGGTCGAGGCCCGATAGAGCAGATAACATCCGACCGCAAACCCGACCTGCCCGAGCGAGTTGACGCTCTCTGCGATCCATTGCAGCGAGATGGTCTGTTCCGCGCTGGCCATGCCGCCCATCGCAAGCACGGACAGGAAGGCGATGATGAACCCGATCGCGGCCCATTTTGTGTTGCGCTGAAAGCAGGTGTAGGTCAGAATGCCGTGGATGCCGAGGCTGCTCAACACCATCACAAACAGGAAAGGGATCTTCCAGGGCGTGACCAGCAGGGCGGAGGCTGGCGCTTTTCTCCCGAGCCGGCTGAGCTGAACCACGCTGATCAGCATCAGCACAAAGCCGGGGGCCAGCAAAACGAATTGCAGTTCACTCAAGATAAGGATGTTGGCGACCTCGGCGGCGTACAGCAACTTCCAAAGCGCTTTGAAAAAACCGGCCAGGAAAACCAGCACGCTGCCGGCCAGCATCAGGCTGGCGCAAACTTTGCCGCACTCGCGCCACACCAATTGGATCAGGAAAGCTGCGCCCGCCGCAAAGGCGATGCTCGGGATGAAATCGACCAGTGCCAGGCTGAGTGAGTAGGTTTCGTTCATGGCAGTTATCCTTTTTTCGATGTTGAGGCGGGTGCTTTTCAGCGCCACGCGCCGTGCCACTTTCGTGATAAATCTTTTTCGCTCGGTTTGGCTCAAAATTCTCACGCAAAGCCGCAAAGTTTGCCAAATTTCAAGAACGTTTTGCGGTCTTTGCGGCTTTGCGCGAACAAAAGCGGTTTTCTAACCACAAAGTTCAGCCTGGGTTGCTTATCCCAAACTGACGCTATTGGCTGGTCTGGTCAAAATACGTCCAGCCGTCCAGCTCGGGAGGTTGGATTCCCAACTGGGTCAGGATCGCCATGACCTGCGAGCGGTGTTCGGTGGCGTGGTTGATGGCCTGGGTCAGCAGGATCGTTTTGGGAAGATCGCGCGGCGTGCCTTCCCAATCGACCTGGACCGTGTCGCCGGGCTGGATTTTGGGCGCCCACTCGATCAGGCCCGCGCCAGACGCGCGCAGCGATTCGCTCATTTCGGCGATCGTCAGGGGCGGGGCATCCTGCGGACGGCGGTAGGGCTGGCCGGTGCTGATGCGCGAAAAATACGAACGTTCGGCGGTGGCGATGTGCTGCAAGGTATCGTGGATCGAGCCATAGGTTCCGGTCAGGCTGGCGTTCAGTTGTTCGGCGCTCAACCCGGCGCATGCTTCGAGCAGGCTCAGGTTGGCCCACAGGTTATGGCTGAAGAGGCTGGTCAGGGAATCGGTCGGGTTCATAAGGCTCCTTTTTCTGGCTCAATTCGAGGTTTTGAACATTATACATCCGGCTGGCACAGGTTGTATAAACATGCTTTGCCAAGAAAAAAGGCCAGACGTTTACAAAGACGCCTGGCCTTTTTCATTCACTTTTTTGCTTATCTCTTGGCACTGTTGTTAATCGGTAGGCAGGTTTTTTATCGAAAGTCGTCAAAGAACTTCTCGTCAATGTCATATGCTATTTTAGGTTTCAATCCAAGTTCAAGTTTTTCAAACATATCAAGCAGTTTTTCTCCATCAACAAGTTCTATCGGCGGGACCCCATCACGCACAGCTTCTTTCTTTGCTTCCGATGTGAATGTTCCAGTAGTAAGGATTATGCCCTTGTCTGCTCTTCCCATCATTGCCCCACGAAAATCGCGAACTTGTGATGGTGTAACGCTTCCGCTATACCTTTTACATTGAAATAAGACTTTGAAACTCACAAACGGATTTACCTGTAATACGCCATTTCCGTCCAATCCACCATCACCGCTTTTACCAGTGACGGTTACGCTTTCAAAACCAGATTCTCGTAATAATCTTTGACATAGGCGCTCAAAACCATCTGCAGGCAAAGCCATTAATTTTCCCAATAAGATTACGCGATGGTCATTATCTTCGCCTTGTAATTCGTCTGAAATATCGCTTTTACTCTCAGGATGAATTGGTGATTTATCCTTTTGTTTTTTTCTTTCAACAGAAAATTGCTGGTGAATATTTTGGAACAGTTGAAGTGCTTCATCGTGTGATAATTTAGTATTCCTGCCCTTTTCCGTGAGACTCCAGACGCCGCGAGTTGATGCGTCAATAAAATCTGCTTTGGCTAGATAAAACCTAGCCCAATTAACTTTATTGCGAAACCTTGATGAGCCGCTTGAGATTTGTTCATTTTGCTCATCTTCGCTGATATTCAATTTTTCGGCAATCAATTCTTCGACTTCAGATGGCTGACCTGAACCACCAAGTTCTATCAAAGCATTAATTACTGGTTGAAAGAATTGCACGAATTGAGGACCACGAACATTATTTTTAGTCATATTTTTCCTCTTTACTCGTTTTGCAAGTAACCTGCCTAACGGCAGGCGTTACCGGCAAGGGCGGGACTTGGCGGACAAAACCACCAGGCGCCGAATCCGCCGTTGGGGCCAGAATGTCCGAAAGTGTGGGCGAAAGCCCGTACTTGTCCGGTGCATTATCCCGGTGATCGTGCGGGACGCGGTGTTGGGCAACCTGTATAAACGCAAGACTCACCACATGAAAAAAGAAAACGCTGTTAACGCACTAGATTTTTCCTTACAGTTTCATTCTTTGACACCTGCATAAAACCTTACTTTGCCAAAACATAACTCTTACCCATGATGTTTAATTGCTATTTTCCCACAGAAATGATTGCAATTCCTATGTTCAGGATAATTGTGATAACAAATGCGATAATGACAGCCAAGATGGTAATCCCTAAAAACGCTAAGAGTAGCAAGCCACCCCGCCGAAAGCCCCGTGACCTAAACGCATATATTGGAAACGTTATAGGCCAACCAAAAAATATATACATTGCTTGATCCATGCCAAGCGAGATGCCAGATGAACGAGAATCGTAGTGAACCCATAGAGCTAAGATTGAAGCTATAGAAATCGAATACAGATAAATTGATGAACTGGATGGTTGAATTTGTTGAGTACCAAAAAACATAAATGCGCTATTTTCTACGAAAAGCACAAGACCGAGCACGATTGCTAACCCAACTTGAGGAAACTTATCTTTGTAGCGAGTGAGTAGAAACTGCATGTTTTATCCCTTACTTTTGCAAGATGGTTGCCCAACGGTTTGCGTTACCTGCGTGTGGGCGGGCGTGGACTCTGCTTAGGAGCAGGAAAAACTCGAAGCCAAAAAACTGCCTGAAAATGCCGCAGAATCCCACACGTCAGGTGCACGCTTTGTTGGGTGCGTTTTGCCGAATAGAACCTTTGGGAATTAATTACCTTTCGACTTAAGAGCCTTGATTGCTCCAACGCCTTGAATCATAGGAATAAGCAGAAAAATTCTTGCGATTATTCCACCGCCACCAGGGTTGTAGCCTTGCGATGCCGCAAGGAAAAAGCCAACAATGCCATCTAGTGCAAAAATAACAATCGCAAGAATGAGTGCCACTGTCGATTTTCGCTGAACGAAAAAGCCTAAAGCAAGAAATACCAAGCCGAACAAAATAGAACCAAAACCGATACCGATTTGCTGAAGGAATTCTACGTTGAACAAAAATGATACAAGCCCTAACACAAGATTTAAACCAGCAACAAAACAAACCATGCCGTAGGCATTTTTTACTTTAGTTTGCGGATCGGATGCAGAGCCAGGAATCGGTTGCCCATTGCGAAGAACTTGTAACTCGGTGGACATGAATTTACTCACTAATTGAACTTTTATTGTAGTGCCATCAATCGAACGAAATTCTTGCCCTGCGGATAACGCTTTTTGATTTGGAATAACGCCAATTGAAGTGCCGTCCAATGAAACGGTTACATCTTTGTACATTCCTTTCCAAGAAATTTCGAGACGTTTTTCTCCACCTGCTTCAAGTGCAAAAGATTGTTTTGGCATGACGATTTTCTCTCTTTGTGATTGGTTTTTGTTTTTGCTAGCAAAGCACCCAACGGTTTGCGTTACTGGCGCTGGGGCGGACGTGGACAATGCTTGGGAGCAGGAAAACCCGAAGCCAGCCTGTCCAGGCCGACAGGCTGGGGAAAAATGCTTAAAAATGCCGCCGAATCCCCAGCGTCCAGTGCACGCTTTGTTGGGCAGTTTTTGTTGTGCAAGACTCTTTTGCTGATAAAGTACATTTTGTTGAAAAGCCGAATCTAAATCATGTGCGAATTCTTTAAAACCTTGAAGCGGATTTCAACATCAGAGAATTCAAAAAAAATGTTATGCTTGTGCGATTTGAGATTCTTGAGGATTGTCTTTCCATAAATAAACAAAGAAATAGATAGGCATGGCAACGTAAGGTAATAAGAATGTGCCTATTGCAAACAAAATACGGACTGTATCAGTTAAAGCCTTGTTTTTTATTTCATGAATAATATAGAAAATTTGCAAGCCTAATTGAACAAGGGAAAAGCACATCATCAGAGGATAAAAAACCATCATAAAAGGAAGCATGGCTTCGATATCATTTGGATTAGGGGCGGATTGTGGATCAAAAAACGGAAAACCAGAACTAAACATAAAAAACATCATGAAAATCGGCATGATGAGAAAAGGGAATAGCACGGCGAAAGCCGTGAGGAAGCCGATTAATATCTTTACAGACTTGCTAACATTCATGTTGATTCTCCCAGATTATATGATTTTGAAATTACGCTTTTTGTTTTGCAAAGAACTGCCCAGCTACGGTTAGCCTACCGCAACTTAATGGCTTATGGATGTTTGCCGCCTAAGCACCCGAATCGGGAATGAAACGGCTTGCCGTAAAAAACATACCCTACCACTATAGCAAATGGTCCCCATCTAAATCACCTGACATTTGTCACAAGTTATGAAATGCCCACTTTGGCGATGAGCGCAAACTCAGTCCCGGCCGGGTTAGCCTCCATGCGGTGGTTGGGTGGCCTTTCGTAATCTAAATCGCTATCGCACAATCGCCATTTTGTTCAAAATATACAGTCCATAAACGCTATCGGCAAGATAGATATTATCACCAGATACTATTACATCGTTCACATCATTGCGAGCCAAAGGACTATAGAATCCAGCAAAAGGAAAGAAGGCGGGCGCTGATATATTAAAAACCGTCAATCCATTACCGCTGGCCGCTATATATGCATAGTTCTCGGATACGAAAGTATTTCCAGTTGGGCCACCGTCACTAAATATGCCTTTCTCAATTGGAGAAGCAGGATTGGAAACATCAATAATATGTAAGCCCCCTGAAACCCCTGATCCAAAATCATCACTCGTAACATAAACCGACCTATCAACGATAACCACATCAGCGGCATTCATATCAAAATGCCCTACTTCAAAAACATTGGCAGGATTAGTAACATCAAATATACGAAGGCCAGTCTTTCCTCCAGCAAGATAGACTATACCATCGGCGACAACTAGCTGTCCTGTTGCTCCATGCAAATCATAACTCCCGATTAGAGATGGAGCCAAAGGATTTGCTACATCAATTATCTGCAATAAACCATCACCAATCAAATAAGCATTATTACCAGCCAGGACAATATGATCAGCACGATCAGCCATCGGATAAACCGCAACTTGGGTTATTTTTGCAGGATCGGCAATATCCAATACATATAGGCCTAGCTTTCCTGCAACATAAGCATAGTGACTATAAACAGTAACATCAGAAACATCTTTCGCCACATGGTAAAACCCCACATCACGTGGAGTCTCCGGTGTTGCCGCATCTATGATATGCAAATTGCCCTGTGTGTCGACTAAATAGATATATTGATTGGCTAAAGCAATAGCTTGGGCCGATAATGCCAGTGGTTTATACTGTCCCAATCGAGTCGGTTTTTCCGGATTTGTAATATCGATTATCTGTAGGTAAGATTCGGCAGAATTTCCCCAACCCGTGTTTATTACCAGGCACGCAAGGTTTTCCGATACGGAAATTTTCTCGGGCTTGTCAACCGTTTCGTAAAAGCCTACTTCAACCACTTTGGTCGGATCAGAGATATCGAGAACGCGCAGACCATTATTAGATTGCTGATCAGTCGCATCTGCCAAATAGGCGTATTCCCCAACAATGGCTATATCATCAGACCATGATATTGAGTCGTAAGTAAAAATCCTAGTTGGTAAGAGGGGGTTGGAAATACTAATTATTTCCAATTTGCCATCAACCAAAGCATAGAGATAATCATCCCTAATCGCCAAATCTACAACAGAATCCAGGTTATACGAACTAACTTCTACTGGTCGTACAGGGTCTGCAACTCGCACAATCAACAGTCCATTAAAATAATCAGTGATATATGCATATTCACCGCTAACAACGATATTCTCCAGTTCATGCAAATTATTATGAGATGGCGTGAAAGAGCCAACCCGGATCGGTTGAGTTAAATCGCTAATATCTATAATCTCCAAACTGTCTCGAACGATTATGTATGCATATCTACCTGCTAGAGTCATCGCAGATGCATCGTCGATTAGCGCCTTCAAAGTCTCATCAATCGGCGCTTTTGGATCAGAAAGATTGACAAGATGCACTCCACCTTGCTTGTTGGCAACAAAGGCATAGTTGTCGCGTATCAAAATGTTATCAACGATACTTGGCAGAACGCTTGTTTGCCCTGTTACAAAAGGTTCCGCTGGATTATGTATGTCAAGAATTACCAGATGGTGACCAACGCCTACATACGCATAACCTTCCTGAATAGAACAAGTAAGTACACCTCCGCCAATTTGACCAAGTAAAGGCTCCCTTTTTTCAAGAATTTGTATCTGTTCAACCAACTCACGCAACCGAGGCAATGCTTTCTGTGAGACGAGCATTACAAGCGTGCAAATAACGACCAAGGCTAAAATGCCACCGCATAACACAAGGAACCATTTTTTTGATGTCAACATAATTTTTTTACCATTCTTGTTATGGTCTAAACCAAGCCGCTCAACGAATCAAGGGTTGATCCCACAAGAGCCTGGGACGATGTGCGGCGGACGGGGAGAAAGTCTATAGAAAGGCAGTTAAGTGCCGCCGCATACCGTCTCAGTCTTTTCGGGATATTTGCTATAGCAAATATCCCGACCCGCTTCACCTGACATTTGTCACAAGTTATGAAATACCCATTTTGGCGACGACCGCAAACTCAGTCCCGTCCGGGTCGAAGGCTTGGCCGGCAACATTTGCCAGGACTTTCTCGATTTCGAGTCCGCTTTCGGCGAATTCACAAAACAGGAGGGGTATGAACTGTTCCATGAACATGGCGCTGGGCCGCCGCTCGATTGGCAGGTACGAAGATGTTTTTAGAAGTTTTACCCTGCGTGGCTCTGCAACATTAGAAAAATAAAGCCACAGTCTTCGCAGGCTACAGCAAAAATATTTTTACCCCCAAAGATGTCACTACCAAAAACCACTCTTTGCCCTGTTCCACCCAACATCCCTTCTATGCCGAGTTCACTCGTAACCAAATTCTCACCTTTGCACATTGGGCAAGCCATGTTTTTATGAGCTTGATGGTGTTCCACTAAAGACGACATAGACTCGTTGGCAGCAGCAGAATCGGAAGGGACTTCTTGGTTGTTTTCATCGGAAGGAAGATTGTGAGCTGGCAGTTCGCCAAGCCGATTAATAAGAATGTGCTGAATAACATCAAAAGCCAGCTCTGTCCATTCTGTAGAGTCATGAACTCGCCAGATTTCGATTAATTCATCGGTTTCTCTTAGGTTCAAGTTGTTATAAAGTTGCTCACGAAATTGATCTTCCAATGGTTAAATCCTCTCGGCTGCTTTTGGAATGAAAAGAATAGCGACCCAACGATTGCGTTAGCGACGCAGTGCAGGACACGGCCCCACCACTTTGATAGAACTAACCTTGGGCCAGGAAATTGTCTAAAAACGCGGCAACTCCCACCAACCAGTTGGGCACACGCTGTGTTGGGCGTTGTTGCCCCCGTAGAATCACTGCTTTCTTATACATACCCTTTGAGCATCAGGTAAACAAAACCACAATCCTTGCAGAGAATGCCGACAACTTCATCATCGATAAACAGATCATCAAAGTATTTTCTGGGTTTCTTAAGGATGAGTTTTTGGTGGTTAAACTGCAACCCTATATCGCGTACAGCAAGATTTTCGCCTCTGCAACTTGGACAAACCATTCCTTTTTTAACCGGAGCTTCGTGTTCGATATTTTCCATATTTCCATCATCCAGTGTTAGCGCTTCATCTTCTGACGCCACTTCATCATTGCCACCCTGAAAATCGTTTTGTGACGGAAGCTTGCCTAAACGACTCTGCAAGATTTCCTTAACAACTTTCAAAACCGTCTCTGTCCATTCGTCTGAATTTTGCCAAATTTCTAGTAGCTCACCTGTCTCTGTGGTGGACATGTTGTTATGAATTCGGTTGCGAAGATCATCATTCATTGAAATATCTCTTGCTTCTTGAATTGAAACAATTGAAACGCCAAACGGCTTGCGTTACCGGCAAGTGGGCGGGATTTGGCGGGAAAGCCACCAGATGCCAAATCCGCCTCTTGGGGCCGCGATCCCGAAAGTGCGCCAACGGCCCGCACTTGTCCACTGCACGCAATGTTGGGCATTTCACGAAATGCAAGACTCATAACCTAAATATAGAATTGCTCATTCTTGTTCTTAACTATTGCAAGGATAAGCCTATTTTCAAAGTTGTTCACCGCTATCAATTTCATTTGGCGGAAGAGAAGATATTGGAAAGTTTTTAGGATTACCTTTTGAGTCAAAATGAACAGTTATGCTTTGAATGAACTTCTTGCGATTCTTATCCAAAATATTGTAAGTTGCTTCAAGATAAAAGCGACTCTGCTCCTTTTTCATTGTGGAATAACCGTCCATCAAAGGCTCCAGAATTGTTCCCCATAATTTTGACCTTATATCAAAAGAAACAGGGTCATCAATATGATAATTCTCCATCACTTCCCATCCTGCAAGTTTCACTCGTTCTTGAGATATGCCAAAGTGTCTTGCGACCGCCAACCTAGCAGGATTTCTTGCAAGATTTTCCCAATCACTATCTTTGTTAACTTTATCAAGACTTAATGGCAAACTTTGACTGGATTTGCTTTCACCGAGGTCTTTTATTGTTTTTGAAAAAAAGCCTGACTTGTACTCTACGACCAATAAAATAATTCCAACAAGCAAAGGTAAACAGAAACTGCCTAAACAGAGCGGGAAGATACTGTTATCGGACATAATACAAATCCTTATGGTTTCTTATGCCTTTGCCTGCAAGATAAATGCCCAACTATGTATTTACCCGCCGTTTCGCCGGTTAATTGCTTATGGCGGCATTTTTACCGTAAAAAAACATACCTTATTACTATAGCAAATCTCCCTTGCCTACGTCACCTGACATTTGTCACGAGTTATGAAATACCCACTTCGGCAACAACTGCAAACTCAGTCCCGGCCGGGTTGAAGGTCTGACCGGCAACATTCGTCACAGCATCTATCGTGGACGGCTCTTTAAGACACATCATTCCCAAGAGAGTGCGGCAAAATCATACTTTCGTTATAAGTGTCTGTGATCAAGCAGACTGTCTCTCAATATCACGTGCAAATCCAGACACAATGGCTAAGGGTTGTAATAGGATCCCTATAGCCAGAAATAACCACAAAACGTATTCAATGATTGTAGGCGCCCTATATGTAGTATTAGGTGGTGACAGGATTAACCAGATTCCAACCGCGACGCACAAAAACAAGAAACCACTGACCAACATCGTGGGCCAGAATTGAGCCAGACGTTTCCTTGTGTTTTTAGGTAAAACTTTTCTCCACCAGGCTAATGGATTATTGATACGCGTTGATACTCCCCACGCGAGAATAAAAAATAAAACTTGCGCAACGCCGCCACCTACACAGAAGAGCAATATCGAAAGTGCCAGGAAAATAATTGAGCCGTTCTTTGTATGAATAAAACCGATCGTCCATACAATCACCACTAAACCGACGATTATCGCGGCAATTCCCGTGATGAGATAGTTGGGAATAAGCGTAAAAACGCCAATGTCTAATAAGTATCCGCCTGTTGGCGTATTTCCTTGTAAGGTTTCAAATACACCATGGGCTATTCCGCCTAGTCCGACAAATATTCCAAGGATTATTACATACACACTGGTACTCTTGTTTTTTCCTCGGATAAACGTCCCATCTTGTGCCAATTGATGATCGACCATAACTATCTCCATAGAAAGGATTCAAATTAAATTTTCGTGTGCTCATCAAATGAAGTGCTCTTTTAGTCTGTGAGCTAAGCCCAATTATGGCGTTAGCGGCCCAGGGGCAGGATGTGGCGAGAGAAGCCACGGGGAAAGAACCCGGCCAAAGACGCTGGATCCCTGGCGGAGAGGCGTTGCCCGCCCCGCGTCCGCGCAAGCGTGTCTTAGCTGCTCTTTTGTATCCACAAATTATTATGCCCAGAGTTGTCTTCTGGAATAAATTCATCGAGGATGATGTTGAAGCTCATCGCATTTAGCATCTCGTGATATTGATCGACAGCGTAATGAGACCAATACATTTTCGCTCCATCCACCCCCAGCCAATTATCTTCATAACCTTCCCATTCTTCATGGCCAACCGTAACAACTGCGATCCCATTAGCGCTTAATTGATTGAATAACTTTTCAAATACCCGTTTGTGCAATGTTCTGTCAATATGGATGATTGAATAAAAGGCAGTGATGATGTCGTATTGGTTGTCGTTTGTATTTAGATAGTCATCACAAATGTAGATCGCCCGAGGAGCTAATTTCTCTGCCCTTTCTATCTGTCTTTGGGAGATATCAATACCGACAGTCCGCAATCCATTTTCCGAAAAATACTTGCAGACGGGGATTCCACAACCGCAGCCAATATCCAGGGCGGTTTTAGCATTCGGGCGCAGTTCTAGAATTCGTTTACACCAATTGATATATTTGTCAGCGCTGTCGTTGTCGCTTCTATATGCTTCAGATACCTTGTCATATCCCGTTGATACGATCTGGTTATGCATTGGTTTCATCTCTCTTTGGCGGGGTGCTCCTGGAGAGTACTGGCGCCGGGGCATGCTGGGAACTCTGCCAGGGGACAGGAAAACCTGAAGCCAGCCTGTCCAGGCCGACAGGCCGGGGAAAAATGCTTGTAGAGTCCCCAGAGTCAGGTGCGCGCTTTGTTGGGCAGGTTAGGTCAAAATGCTATGACTAGTCTAGGCGCCATGTATCCTCCTCTATTACTCTATGGTCTTGAAATCCACATCGTTTACATATTTGAGTTTCTCTACGTGGAAATTTGTTTTTGGTATCGGTATCGGAAACCCATTCACTAAACGAATGATATTTTACGTGAGATGTCCACTTATCGCGATTTTGTACTCCACACTTTTTACAAATGTATCGTCCTTCGCATGAGCCTTTGTGAAGATATTTAATTAGAAACTCATGTTCTTCAATTTTCCGGTAACTTACAAAGCATCTCGAACAAACTCGGGATTTGATACATCCTCCTTTGTAAACCGCTTTAATGTATCCTTCACCAAACCATTCATGCTTACGGATTGTTGAACAAATCCATCTTTGAAATTTGTTAATTTGCTGATACTTTTCAACAATATCTGATTCGTCAACTTGTCTAATTTTGTTCCCATTTTCCATGAGCAGAAAATTACACTTTGGACAGGCAAAAAATAAGGCTCTTTCTTTCGTTGGCAACTCGGCTAAACAGTTAGGACAATTCATTTTGACTCCGTAAGGAACAAAATTTTCGAACCCGAATTATTAGAAAACAACAGCCCAACAGATTGCGTTACCCATTTGTGGCTGGCACGAAACGAAGCTGATTTGACGGAAATTGTTCAAGTGCAGAATTAACTACTTTTATCTTATCAAGCAAATCCCATCAATCGGCTGCATGCTGTGCTAGGCGGATTTTAAGCCGACTAATGGCTTATTGCCTTATGGTTTATTGTATTGTTGGGTTAACAAAACCTTCTAGCCAATTTCCAATTGCGTTCCACCCGACTTTATGCCCATATATTTCTCCGCTTCCTGATACTGAAGGTAGGCATTCATTTGGCTCAGTCCCCATAAAAACTTGTTGCCTAAGAATGAGTCCAGTTCTTACCTCAATAAGCTCTACAGACACTTGATTCTGATAACGCTTCACTGTAGCGCCTGAATAGTTGCAGGTTTCCTTGATGATATCGTGCTCTTGAAAACACGCCACCAGTATCACATCATTTGGATTATTTGATGCCCATCCCAGCCTGATTGGATACACAGACCATTTTCCTACTTTATTGGGAGGATCAATACCTACTAATGAATTAAATTCGTTCTCCTGAAAAATCGGGTTCTCTGGATAGGTGTGTCCATTACATACAGGTTCGAAGGTGTTAAATATGGCTTGATATTTCAGGTAATAAAAAGGCTCCCAAGAAAAAGTAATTGTTGCGAGAACAACAAAGATGCCTAAGAAAATTCCTACAATGGCTCCTTTACTGTAATTCCATGATCGTTTCAGTTCAATGATCGATACTCCGATTACAAATAGGGAGTAAATGATTAAGAACGCACCAACCCCTACTAAAACAAAAGGGTGAACATAATCAAAAAAGAACAAATACCCAAAAAACAGAATAAAGAAACAGATCAATAAGATACCCGTGAATTCTCGGTATTTTGAACTAATCATTTGTCGATAACTCCTTTGGCTGATTTGCTCTCAACAATGCCTGAATAACTATGATTACATTGTTGAGAGTGGCTAACGGCTTGCATTACTCGCAAGTGGGCGGACCCGGATCATGTTTGATGTATAGAAGAAACTCGAAGCCAGAAAAATGCTTGAGAAAAGCCGCACGCTGCATACGCGGCAGTCCCCAGCGTCCAGTCCATGTTTTGTTGGGCAGCAGAATGGGTTCAAACAGAATTATGGTTTCTTAATCCAAGTACTACCATCAACAACGTCTTTCCGATTTGAGCATGTGTCATCAATTGCTGTGAACGATAATTCTGAACCGTCAAAAGACCAAGTGTAAGTACCTTTGACATTTCCACAACACTGGCATGTGATCGTAACCTGATTTCCAGCAACTTGATAGGTTCCAGTCTCGCTTCCAATCGGGCCACTGGTAAGGAAAGTGCCATCAGCTTTGAATTCCCAAGACCAATCACCATTTTCAAAAGTGCCAGTTGGAAAGGAAGCTGGTGTGGGTGAAGATGCTGCTGGAGAACAACCAGTGATTATCATGACAACCAAGAAAAGAACGAAGGCATATTTCATAGCCATGTGTTTTCTCCTTCTGGTTTGAGACATAGGTATTTCCCTGCTGCCCAACTACGGTTAGCCGCCGCAGCTTAATCACTTATGGACAATTGCCACCTAAACACCCAAATCGGAAATTAAACAGTTTGCCACAAAAAAATATTCCCTATCACTATAGCAAAACCACCCTGCCCGCGTCACGTGACGTTTGTCACAAGTTACGAAATACCCGGTTGGCGCACCCCTATCTTCCCATTTTGGCAACAACCGCAAACTCAGCCCCGGCCGGGTCGAAGGCCTGGCTGGGCAACCTTTGCCCGGAACTTCTCGATCTCGAGGCCGCTTTCGGCTAATTCACAAACCAGGCTTTTTTTAACAAAAAAAGCCTGGTAAGGATATTGACTCGCGATTTCCTGTGTTATTTTTCTGGATTGTGGGATGACGAACCTGTTTCGATAACCGTGACGCCATTCTAGAAAGAGATCAACAACTTGCTGCGAGTCGATACTATCTGTGATGCGATAATTCAGGATTATTTACAGGCCATCATTGGCGCGGAATGCGAACGGTGAACGTCGTGCCTTGCTGCGCTGTCGAGTCGACCGTGATCGTACCCCCGTTGGCGTTGACAATCTCGCGCACGATGTACAAGCCCAGCCCGATGCTGCCCGGAGCCCGCTGGAATGCCGATTCGACCGTAGCATAACGCACCAGCGGATCGAAGAGCGTCGGCAGCGCCTCCGGCGGGATCGGCTCGCCTTCATTATGGACCCTCAACACTACGGTTGACCCTTCTGAAGCGGCAGATAGTTCGACTGGCCCCTTTGGCGACCCGTGCTGAAGCGCGTTGCCCAACAGATTGGAGATAACCTGTCGGAGTCGGGCCGCATCCCAATTGCCGGTCAGATCGCCGCGCGGGTTAAAGTGCAACGTGCGCTGCGGGTGCGTCGCACGAAATCCGTCAACCACTTCACGACAGAGCATTTGCAGATCGACCGGCTCGCAATGCAGCGGCATGGTGCTGCCCAGCAACGTCGATGCGAAGTCGGTCATATCATTGATCAACTTTGCCATCGCCTCCGATTCCGTGTCGATCATCGCCAGCGCTTCAATGGATATCGGGTCTGCATTCGTCTGCGAAACAAGCCTCGCGCCCATGCGGATGGCGATCAGCGGATTGCGCAGATCATGGCCGAGGATCGCCAGGAACAATTGGCGGGACCGATTGATGCGCTCGGTGTAACTTTCGACAGCCTCGGCAAGCGACTGATCGATCGACTCGTTAAAGCGGGTGATGTCGTCAATATCGTCGAGGTGGGTCTGCGGAGAACTCTTGCGCCACAGGCGCATGACACTGGCGCGCAAGGCACGATATTCGGAAACGAGTTCGATGATGTCGAATCCCGCGCCAACGCGCTCCTCGGCGTGCTGTACCGAGGCGATGTCGAGCCGGTCGCTCTCCGCAGCGCCCTCGCCGTCGCCTTTGGACTTGTCCGCCTGCTGCGCGAGGCTCTGGTCAACCTGCATGTCCCGCGCGGTTGCCAGCAAGATTGCCTGGGCGTGGTCACGCAAGGAGAGCTTTGTCATGTTCGCCCCTGGCGCGAGGGTAACTGCAAAGGCTTCCCACTCCACGAGGATGGGCTCGATATTCGCGAGAATAAATTTTGCCAGTCGCATTGATTGCTCCTTGGGTTGTATCAGCCTCCGCTGGCCGAACTATGTGTTTAGCGGCCATTTCTCCGGTTAATTGCCGGGGCGGCAAAGCCGGAAACTAGACAGCTTGCCATAAAATGACACATCCAATCACTATAGCAAATATTCTCAACCCACGCCACCTGACATTTGTCACAAGTTATGAAATATCCAGTTTGGCGATGACCGCAAACTCAGTCCCGGCCGGGTCGAAGGCATCGCCGGCAACATTTGCCAGGAACTTCTCGATCTGGAGGCCGCTTTCGGCAAATTCATGAGCCAGGCTTTGTTGGTCATAATGCTGCAGCCAGTTGAATACCTGGCGGGTGCGGTTTGCTTCGATGATCGTGTATTTGTCCAGGCTTACTTTTTCATCTTCATATTTGAAGCTGTTTAGAAAACCGTGATATTCCTGGGGCGACCAAAAATTATTTAGTAAATTGAGTCCATAGCTGGCGCCTTCTGTTTTTTGCTCGAAAGCCTGCAAAGAATACACATCCAGCAGGATGCGGCCCCCGGGTTTCAGCAACGTTTTAAACTTGCCTAATAATGCTTTGCGTTGATCGGGGCTTAGCGCGCAGTAGTCGCACATGATCATCAAGATCAGATCGTAGCGCACCTGTGAAGTGAACTCCAGATAGTTTTGTTGAACATAATCGATGTTCAGCTTTTCGGCGCTGGCCCTGCTGCGGGCATACTCGAGCGAGCTTTTCGAGAAATCTATCCCGGTGATGGCGGCCTTCGTTTTTGCGAGCCTTTGGGCGTAGAGCCCCGGTCCGCAGCCAAAATCGATCACCGATTTGCCCTCGCAAAGATCGAATTCGGAGGTGATCCAGGCTGCCGAACGCTCAACGAAAGCAAACTTCCGGCTCGAGATATCAACCTCGCCATTCAGGTGGTAGGCAAGCATTTGCTTTGAGGTGTATTCGTCCGTCCACAGATCGCTGGCCGTGTAAAACTCAAAGGGTTGGGGACGAGAATTGATCTTTTCAAGCTGATCGAACATTCCCTTTTCTCCTTAACTGATGCGCTCTTGCCGAAATTAAAATTCGATCGAGGAGATCATATAATACGAAGCCCACGCCAGCAGCCCGATCAGAATCCCAAACAGGCCGAGCAGAATGCCTGTCACGGCGACCCGCTTTTTGAGCCTGCCTTTTACCAGCGCGCGGCTGCCCGCGAAAATGTTGAGCAGGCCAAAGGGCAGCGCCAAATAAAGCCCGCCAAACAGCACGATATTTTCGAGAGTAGTGTCCACAACCCCTGTGCCCGGCCCAGCCGGGTAAAAAATCGAGACCAGGACAAGGATGATCCCGATCAGGATCAGTATGATCGGAAGGCTCGATCCGGCCAGGATCGCAAGCGGCCAATTGATTTTGGTGGCTGGTTTGGCGTCCATGCATTCAGCCTTCGAGCATCTCCAGAAAAGCCTTGACCGCTTCCGGGTAGAAATGTTTCCCTGATTGATCCTTGATGTAGGCCAGCGCTTCTTCCTTCTTCCAGGCTTTGCGATAAGGGCGGTCTGAGGTCAGGGCGTCAAAAACATCGATGACGGCGAAAATTCGGGCAGCCAGGGGGATCTCTTCCCCTTTCAGGCGGCGAGGATAACCGCTCCCGTCCCACTTTTCATGATGACAATAGGGGATGTCCACGGCTGGGGTCAGGTAGTCGATCTGCGAAATGATCTGACGGGCTTTTTCAGGATGGGTCTGCATGATCTTCTGCTCGGCATCCGACAACACATCCGGTTTTTGCAAAACCGCATCGGGAATGCCCATCTTCCCGATATCGTGCATCAACGCGCCTCTCCGAACATGCCCCAGGTCGGCAGCGGGAATGCCCATCCTGCTTGCCAGGGCGACGGTCAATTCCACCACGCGATGGGTATGCTCCTCCGTTACGTGGTCGCGCATATCCAGCACCCGCGACCATCCCTCAAGGGTCGCATCATAAGCCCGGCTCAGATCGACGATGGACTGTTGGGCTTTTTTGTACAACAACGTATTGGCAATCGCCAGTGAAACCTGGAAGGACAAAATGTAGCATAAGTCAATCTCGTTGCTGGCAAAAACACGGGTTTGATCGGTTGTCCCCACAATAAAAACGCCAATCACATCTTCTTTCAGCAGCAGCGGAAAATAAAGGATGGATACCAGATGGCGCGAATCAACCACAATTTTTTCAGCAGCTGAAAGAGGAGAAAGCCTCGCGTCACCGAGATAAACGGGGGCTTTGGTTGAAACAACCTTGCTAATGTGTGGATGATCGCAAAGCTTTGCAAGACGCAGCTCATCCGGGAACTGAGCCGGCAAGGGCGGAGTGGTTGCTCCCAAATACAGATCCCCGTTCTCAAGCGTGTAAATGGCGCCGGTGTTCAAACCAAACAAACCGGCAGCGCTCTCAATCGCTATTTGCAACACTTCGATTAAATCCATGGTGGAAGCCAGGGAGCTGCTGACCTTTAACAGCGCTGATAATTCTTTTGCAGGGATGCGCGTTGTTAATTCTTCATATGTGGTAATTTCTGTGCGTTCCACGTTGCGCCTCTTGTATACTTTGTGCCATGAGTGAGCGTGCATATACAGGCTTCAGTTTTTGGCCAATCAACACTATATTTCTTCACCACCAACGATACATTGGTCGCCTGAACACCTGGATCAGGCCTGCTTTTTTCAAAAATACGCCCTGTCTCACTATAGCAAATCCGCCCTGGCGCGTCACCTGACATTTGTCACAAATAACCTGAATTTGGGGATAAATCTTTTCACCGCAAAGTCGCACAGGTCACGAAGATTTTTAAAATCTCTTCATGTTACCGGCGTCTCCGCGGTGAATTTTTTAGCGTTGATCGCCTCACCCGAACAGGCGTTATGTTAGGGGCAGATCATTGGCTGGCAATTTTTCACGGTATCTTGAGAGCAGTTCATCTCTTTGCTTTGTCCCGGCCACCGGCCGCATGGGCACAGGCTCGCATCGACACGAAGTCCCAAAGAAGTGCAAGACCATGCTGGAGGCAGAGATCATGTGTTTGAAGCCGTGAGTCTTCATCACCTGGGTCATCAATTTGAAGGGTTCAACGCTCTCGTCTCTGGTCACCCCGAGATATTTCACAGCCGACAGCCCGAACTCAGACACAACGGTTCGGAACAAGGCTGTGTTCCGCACCAGGGCGCAGCACGGAGGCAGCCAATCCCCGCAAATATCAGGGTTTGCGATCCGGGCATCTTCGGGGATTGCTCCGAGGCCATCCCAGGACAGTCTCGGTCCGATGCCAAAAGCTTTCGGATGGCCTTCCAACTCGGTCAGCAGCGCGCCGATCGTATTCTCTTCGACAAAACAAATATCCGCACCCAGGAAAAGATAATGGGTGCAATCCGGGTGCTCAAGCACAAACCGGCTCAAGATCTCGCCCTGCGGATTGTTCGTGGTTTTGGTGGTAAATCCGGACTGAACCAGGCCAACGCTTTGGCTGGCCGCGTATGCCTTCAATTCAGACATGGCATCGGTTGATGCGTTGTCAAAGACAGTCACAGACAGATTCAATTTTTGGGAATGCCGCGCAAACAATGAGCGCAGCATCAGTTCCATATAGCGGGATGTATTATGGTTGACGGTTACCGCCTCAATCTTGTGAGACTTCATTATTCCTCCCTGGGTTGACAGCCGCAAACATATTTTTACTGCAAACTTGTGTAATACTTTCTTTTGAGGGGCGCTCTACGAAAAACAGACCCCCGTCTTCTGATTGATTCTTGCATAAATCGAAAACCCTATAAATACACTATATCAAAAAAGGATCGCCCCCGTCACCTGACATTTGTCACAAAACCTTACCCGTAAAAAACCACCTCGTGCCCGAGCATTTCATCGCGTTCGTTGTACTCGAAACGGGCCGAGAAGAGTTTCCCGGCATCCAGCCAGTTTAGGAACAAGTGATCGCTCGGCCAGAGCGCCAGGGAACGCAGCTCGCCATCCGCGATCCACTTAAGGTTGCCTTCGTTCGAATCGATCAACTCCCCGCTGAAATCCTCCGCAGTGTAGACCCAGACGTACCAGTCCTCGCCCTTGAAGCCGGCGAAAACCAGCAGCCCGCCGTAACGCGGATTTTTAATCTCCAGCCCCGACTCCTCGCGCACCTCGCGCGCGGCGCAGGCCTCGGGGCTTTCGCCCGGCTCCAGTTTGCCGCCCAGCCCGTTCCACTTGCCTTCGTGGATGTCGCGCTCTTTCTTAACGCGATGGATCATCAGCGTCTGACCGTCACGTTTCACGTAAACCAGCGTCGCAAGTTTCATGCCTCTCCAAACAGCGCTTCCAGGCCAGGGGCCAGGTTGTCGCGCCAGGTGTTGTAATTGTGCGCTCCGCCGTTTTCGTGGTAGCTGAAATCGTAGCCCTTCTCAGTCAGCAGGCCGCTCATGCGGCGGTTGGCATCACACAGAAAATCATTTTTGCCGCAGTCCAGCCACAACTTGACTTCCGGCCTGGGGGCATGCCGCACCAACTCCATTGCGACGGTCTCATGCTCCCACAGTTCGAAAGCCCCGGCCTGGCTCAAAGCCCGCCCGAAAACCTGCGGCAGGCGCAGGGCCGTGTAGACCGACATTAATCCGCCCATCGATGCGCCCAAAATCCCGTGCGCACCGGGCTGCTTTTCGTGGTCGATCAGCTTGATCTCCTGCGCGGCCAGCGGCAGGACGGCGCTCATCAAAAAGGCCAGAGTCGTCTCGGCGCAGGCATACTCAACCATGCGCGCCTTGCCCGCGTTTTCCAGGAAAGCCAGCGCGACCGGGCGGATGCGTTTTTGCAGGATGAGATTGTCAACGATCTCGGTCAGTTTGCCGCGCTTGAAATAGTCCATGCCGTCGTAGACCGCCAGCAGCGGAACGGCTTCGCGCGTCTCAGGCTGGTACAGGTATACCCGCCGCGTTTTGCTGGTGCTGACGTACTCCGCCGGGACGGTGTGCCTGGACACCTTGCCGCGCAGCCCGCCTTTGGGTACGCGAATCAACGAGCTGGGCTTTGCGCCCGGCATGTAAAAATTATGGTTATACGCGCCCATGCCGTTATAAACCCGGCGCGGGTTGAGCGGATCGCGCAAGCGCCGCCTGCTTTCGGAGTCGATCAGGGCATATTCGAGATAGGCATCCTCGTCCAGGTCGAAGTCGAAGCGCCACAGCCCAGTCCCGGCCTGGGTCATCGTCTGCGGGTTCTGCTCCCAGCCGTGCAGGTCGCTGATGACTTGCGGAGCAGTTCTCCCCTGCCAGAACAGGCTGGCGGTGCGTCCATTGATTTGTGGGTTTTTCAAAAATTTCGACATGCTTTGCTCCTTTGATTCTGTGGCTGCCTTATCCTGGCCCATCCTCGTCGCCGTTCTCGCCTGCGAACAGGCCAAAGAAGCGGTCCAGGCGCTCATCGATGATCTGGATGATCTCAGCCGGCTTGCGTTTCAGGCTCGACAGCCTGCCTCGCAGGTTGATATTCCCGCGCAGGATGCGAAAACGTCTCTGGATGTAGCGCTCGAGGATGTCGATATCGCGCCGTTCGAGCAAAGGGCGGATGCGCTCTACCGCAAAATCGAAGGGGTCGAACTCCACCAGGCGGCGCAGCTGCTCCAGGCCGGTATGGCTTAATAACTGGATCGGGTTCTCAAAAGTCCCGAGCAGCAAGCGCAGTTCAACAATATCGACCAGCGCCCGCTTGTGGGCCGATTTGGGTGTTTCCTGGAAGGCACCGAATTCATATTCGAACGGCATCGAGCGGATCGGTTTGCCCGCCAGGGCGTACATTTCGCACCACAAATATTTGAGCGCCAGCCCGACAATGCCTTCTTTTTCAAGCCGCCGCATCGAAACCGGGATGCGCGCGCTGGTCAGCAGCCCAAACTTGCCATGCTTCGAGGCGCGCCGCACGTAATCATGATCTTCAGACATTTTCAGGGTTTCATCGAAGCCATCGATCCGTTGGTGCACTTCACGCCGCGCAAAGATGCAAAAACCGGGCGCGCGCGGCGAAATCGGCATGATGATCTGCAGGTACAAATTGGTTGCGTCCATGATAACCTTGTCACCGAGATCGTCGCTCAAGGCTTCGGTCGGGCAGGTTGCGACCACATAATTGTTGCGCTCGAACTCTTCCAGGGCGCGCTCGATGAAGTCCGGGCGCGGCAGAACGTCGGCATCCAGGAACAAAAGCAAGTCGCCTTGGGCAACCCTGGCCCCGGCATTGCGCCCGGGACCGGGCATCCCACCCGGAACAACCAGCGCGCCGCGTTCACGCGCCAGTTCGACCGTGCCGTCCTTCGAGCCGGCATCGGCGACGATGATCTCGTCCGCGGGGCGGGTCTGCCCGTTCAGGGCGTCCAGCAAATTGGGCAGGGAAATGGCTTCGTTGAGTGCGGGGATGATAATACTTAATCGTGTCATGTCAATCATCCTACAAAGCACGCATCAATTTTTTAGCAAATTCGGGCGGGCTGCCGGCTTCAATGACCAGATCGTCCGCCTTGTGGAAGGCCATAAAATCGCGCATGGCAATCGCCACATCTGCAACCAGTTCGTCATCCGGGGCAATCCCCGGTTCGAGATGCAGGGCCCTGATCCGCAAACGTTTGGCGGTCCGCTCCAGTTTGGGGTCGAAGCGCCCAACCAGGCGCTCGCGGTGCAAAATCGGCATCGAATAGTAGCCGTAGATGCGTTTCGGCGCGGGCACGTAGGCTTCGATCGTATGGCGGAAGCCCCACAGCACTTCGTCGCGGTCCTGCGCCCACCAGAAATTGTCCCAGGGATTAAGGAAGGTGGTGCGCTGCGGACGGATCTCGCCGCTGGCCGCTCGCTGCAACCCTTCGAGCTGGTCGCGGTGGACGATCAGGGTTTGGACACCCGAATGCGTTTCTCCCTGCACCTCGACCAAAATGCCTTGCCGCACCAGATCGGCCACGATTGGCCGGCTGCGGGTGATGTTCATCCAGGTGTAATCGCCGGGGTTGCGCGGCAGGCTGACTCCCAGCGCTTTCGCGCCGCGCTCAACCCAGAAACGATCCCTCTCTTCGGCGGTCGGCTCGGTCTGGTCGACCCACTTGGGCAAAACGCGCTCGGTCAGGTCATAAACGCGCTGGAATTTGGGGCGATCGGCGATCATCAGGTCGCCGTAGGCATATAAATACTCGAGCGCGATCTTGGCCGGCTTCCAATCCCACCAGCTGCCGCGGCGCGCATCGGGGTTGTCAAAGGCGCTGGTGCGCAATCCGCCCTCGGCCTGGATGCGCCCCCGGACGGCCTCGATCAGGGCCTGGTGCTCGGGGTTTTCGATCCACTTGGCATACCAGTGATGCCCGCCTTCGCGGGTTTTGCGCTGGCGCGGCATCTGGTAACGATACTCGTGGGTCGGGATGTAACAGGCGGCGTGGTACCAGCCCTCGAATGTGCGCCGCTCGGCCGGGTCGAAGGCCAGCCGGTCAAGCAGGGCCGGATCGTAATTGCCAAGCCGCGACCAGATCGCCAGGGAGTGGGCGCGGGCGACCATCTGCAAGGTGTCGATCTGGACCGCCCCGAGTTGGTCCACCGTTTCGTAAACGGAATCCAGGCTCGGGCTGGGTTCGCTCCCGTTGGGGGTATCCAGCTTGAGCGTGTGCAGGGCAAAAGCGCGCAGAGCAGCCAGGGGGTAGATCGTCATAATTTCATCCGCTGTAGGGGCGCAATATATTGCGCCCTTACCGTAAAAACAACAAGGCCACGCCGCCAATCGCGACCAGCGTGCCGAGGATCGACTGCCAGTTGAGCTTTTCTTTATAAAAGAAATAGCTGATCGGTAGCATGATGACCGGCGGCAGGGACATGATCGTGCTGGCAACGCCGACCGCCGTATGCTGAACGGCCAGCAGCGAGGCCGAAACGCCGAACACCGGCCCAAAGAACGCGCCGAAAATCGTCCAGCGCAGGCCTTTCGGGTTGGCGATGACGGTTTGCACCGTTTTGACGGCCTGGCCCTGGAAGGCGGCCACGATCCACAGGCTGGCAACCGCGGCGATCATGCGGATCAGCGTTGCCGCAAAAGGCGAAAAATTATCGCCCATGCCCTGCTTGGAGAGCACCAACCCGACGGCCTGCCCGAGGGCGGCCAGGATTCCGAACAGGATGCCTTTGCGCCAATCGTGTTTGCTCTGGCCGTTCTCTTCGCCGCGCACCAGCACCACCCACGAGATCCCGCCCAGGGTGACGGCGATGCCGGCCATCTGGATCAGGGTCAGGGTTTCGCCGAACAAGCCCCAGGCGATGACCGCGCTGAAAACCGGGGCCAGGCTGAGCAACAGCAACCCGAGGCGCGGGCCGATATGGCGATAGGAACTGAACAGGAAAGCGTCGCCCAGGGCCAGACCGATCACGCCTGAAAGCGTCAGCCAACTCCAGCGTTCGAGACCCGCATCGAAGGGGATCGGTTTGCCGTACAGCACGGTGTTGATCACGATCAGCGCGATCAGGGCCAGAGCAACACGCAGGCGGTTGGTGACCTGTGAGCCGAAAACGTTGGTGGCATTGCTGAAGCCGACAGCGCTCATGGCCCAGCAAAAAGATGTGAACAATGCGGAAAATTCGCCAAGGAGGGGCATGTTTTTTTTATGGGGTGAATGAGAAAAAGAAGAGCCGCGAGGCTGGCTCCCGGCTGTGAGTATATCCGAACTTAGAACTTATGGACAAGTTTAGGCGAAGTTGGCCCACCAGGTTTCGTGGCGCCGCCCCTGGCGTTCCCCCTCCCGGTAGAGCGCGACACAGGTCAGCAGGTGCATCGGGACAGTTTTCTGATCCGTTTTGTGCTGCTGGGAATAATCAAAAAAGGTGGCCCAGGCGCCGGTGTTGATGTAAACCTGGCCCGATTCCGGGTCTTTGCGGGCGCGTTTATCGAGCGGGACAATTTCGTGGCTGTGGGTATGGCCGTAAATGGCAACATCGGCCTGGCCGCTGCGAATGTTGGCTTCCTGGCGGGCAAAGCGCGCGATCGAGATGTGTTCCTCGCCAACGTGGTTGCGCAACAGGCGGCTCATGCCGGCTATCGCGGGCAGCGACATTTTCTTTGAGATGCCAAAGACCAGTTTCAGGGTGTTGCGCGTGCGAGGGTTGGTAAACTGATTGGTCTGCAAAACTTCCAGCGCCAGGAAATCGTCGATGACCATATCCCATATTTGTTTGATCTGCCGGATCGAGGCCTGGTCCGTCCCGTGCCGGTGGACCTGGTCCACGATCCAGAGCGGGGTTGCCAGCAAAGGCCGGACGTTGGTCAGGCGCTGGATACCGCGCAGCAGTTTGGGCGGCAGCTCGGAGCCCAATTGACGGTTGACTTCATACGGGAAGCGGTAAATGACCTCGCTGCAATAAATATCTGAAAGAGAGGATGCGTTGCGGCCCAGGTCGGGGTTGTAACTCATCGGGTCAAACTGGTCGCCGTGACGGGCAACCAGCCGGTAGCGCGACAGCGAGTCTGTCAGGCTGTCTCCGGCCGTTTCCGGCCCGTGCGGGAAGGGCCCCGGAGGATTGCTCAGCCCCAGCGCCTCGATAATTTCCGCGCGGATGGCGTCATATTCCGCGCCGGGCAGGTGGTAAAACCAGTCGTGGTTGCCCACCATGTAATGGATGCGGACCACGGGCATGACCCGTTCCTGGGTATACAGGTTCGGGTTGCCGCGCCGATCAGCAGGCGGCAGGCGCACGCCTTCTGCGTTGGATAGTTTTTTCAGCACGTCAACCGCGTGCTGGTTCTTTTGCAGGATGGCTCTGGTGATTTCACGTACTTTGTGGATAAACTGCGGTGATTGCGGATCGTGCCAGGGGCGAACGTAGCCCGCCTGGCCTGGCGCTTCTTCGAGCCAGCGCGTGGATTGAAGCGGATCGAGAACATCTCCCAGCAGCAGGATGTCGATTTCGCGGACAGGGTAATAGCGGCCCCCGGCGCGCCACGAGGCCTGATAAGCGAGTTCGCGCAGGCGGCTGGCAAACAGGGAGAAGGTTTTATCAGAGACGACCACCCCCACAGTCTCATCGGAAAGATGAATGTCGCTTGCAATGACCAGCATGGCATACTCCAATCCAAATCATTATACAGATGAAATCATCGTGCGTGTATATTTTAAGTAAGCTCTAATCAAAAATTCCCCAAATGGGTAAGCCAGGCCGAAGTTTTAGAGACGCATTAACATTTCATCCCGGCAGCTGGACAGCGGCGATGCTTCGGTTACAATTAGCCGACTTTACAGGTGATTCAAGGAGAATGTATGCCTGCCACCCCCACCAGAGACCGGGTTAACCCCGAAGCTGTCAACACCACGCCCCTGCGCCGCCCCGAATGGATCAAAGTGCGCGCGCCTTCCGGCGAAAACTACGAACGCCTGCACACCATCATGCGTTCGAAATCCCTGCACACCGTCTGCGAAGAGGCCATGTGCCCCAACCTGGGCGAATGCTGGGGTAGCGGCACCGCCACCTTCCTGATGCTGGGCGATGTCTGCACCCGTTCGTGCGTCTTTTGTGATATCAAACACGGCAAGCCGAACGCCATGGATTGGATGGAGCCCGAACGGGTGGCCCAGGCCGTTAAATCGATGAATCTCAAACACGCGGTCATCACCTCGGTCAACCGCGACGAGCGCCGCGACGGTGGCGCACCAATCTTTGCAATGGTCATCCGCCGCATCCGCGAACTGCAGCCGGGCTGCTCGATCGAGGTTCTGATCCCCGATTTCAAAGGCTCGCTCGAAGCGCTCAAGATCGTAATGGAAGCCCGGCCCGAGATCCTGAACCACAACGTCGAGACCGTGCCGCGACTGTTCAAACAGATCCAGCCGCAGGATAACTACGACTGGGCCGCCGCCACGCTGACAAATGCCAAAAAACTCGATCCGGAAGTGCTGACCAAAAGCGGGATCATGGTCGGCCTGGGCGAGGAACTGGATGAAGTCAAAGCCGTGATGCGCGATCAGCGCGAGTGGGGCGTGGACATCTTGACCATCGGCCAGTACCTGCAGCCGAGCAAAAAACACTACCCGATCTCGCGTTACTACACGATGGAAGAATTCACCGAACTGCGTGAATTCGGCTATTCGATCGGTTTCAAGTGGGTCGAGAGCAACCCGCTGGTGCGTTCGTCGTACCACGCCTACGAGCAAGTCCGTGCCCTGAGCGTGGTGCACCGCAAGCTGTATGGCGATTCGGCCATGCAAACCCGGCCAGCGCCGGGCATCGCCAAAGAAGCCGCCGCCTAGCGCACCAGACCCATCCTGACAACGGACCGAGCCGCTGAGAGCGCAAAAAATGCTTAAAGGCTGCGCTGATTGGTCACGAACTGGCGTTTGATAATAAAAAAAGGCCGGAGGAAATAAATTTCCTTCGGCCTTTGTCTTTAACAAAACAGTCTTAGTCGCCGCTTTGTTGGCGATTGTTCCGCAGCACGTTGAACCCAACCAGGGCTTTGCGCTCCTCGTCCCACAGACGATAGGTCAGCGATTTCAGGCTGCGCAGCAAGGTCAGGGGTTGGACTCTTTGGAAAATGGGATTTTCCTTGTGGGCCTTGGGCAGGTAATAGTTGGGGATGCGCGGCCCAAGGTGATGAATGTGATGGTAGCCGATATTGCCGGTGAACCAGTTCAGCACGGCGGGCAGTTTATAGAAAGAACTGCCAAGCAAACCAGCCTGGTAAAAATCCCAATCTTTTTGATGCTCCCAATACGTGCCTTCAAAATTGTGCTGCACGTAAAAGAGCCAGATTCCGCCCCCCGAAGCGATCAGCAAGATCGGAATTTGGATCGCCAGGAAAGCCTGCCAACCCACCAGCCAGATCAGCCCGGCAATCACCACTGTCAGGGCCAGGTTGGTGTAAACCACGCTCCACTTTTCGCGCCGCCCGGCATCCGGCAGCCAGAAGCGGTGGGAAATGGCAAAAATATAAAAAGCCACCACTGTCAGCAGGATAAACGGATTGCGCATCAGGCGGTAACCAAGACGGGCATACCAGGGTTTCGAGCGGTATTCTTCAATCGTCCAGGTTGGCACGTCGCCCACGCCGCGCTTGTCCAGGTTCCCGGCGGTGGCATGATGAACGGAATGATCGTGTTTCCAGTAATCGTAGGGGGTAAAAACGAAAACGCCCAGCACCCGCCCGACAATTTCATTGGCCTGCTTGCTCTCGAAAAAAGAACCGTGACAGCAGTCGTGGAAGATGATAAAAGCGCGCACCATGAACCCGCCAGCCAAAATCACCAGCGGCAAAACAAACCAGTAAGAAAAATGGTGATAGACGTAGGCAGCCGCGGCCCACAGGCTAAAAAACGGCACCAGGGTATTAACCAGCTGCCAGGTGCTACGCGAGATACTCGGTTTCTGGTAACTGGAAATAATTGCCCGAATATTGTTGCGCTGGGCAGAAATCTGGCGCGCAAAATCTTGATAATCAGGGATGTTCATGTAATTCCTCCGGGGGGTTTAAATCGATAAAGTCTTACCTTTATTGTACAGTTTATTATCGGCCCCCGAAGCTATCAATTGGCTATAAGTTTGCTAACAGTTAAGGCTTTACCACAAGGACAGGCCAAGCAGGCCTGTCAGCCAGGTATTGATGACGGCAAAGATTTGTGGGGAAAGCGGCCAAACCAGGACTGTCACCAGAACCCCAACCAGCGCGCCGGCCAGAACATCTGAAACGTAGTGAACGCCCATCGCCACCCGCGCCAGGGAAACCAGCGGCGCCCAGATCCACAGCACGATCGCCAGCGGAGAGGGGCCGAGCAAACCCGCCAGCGCGGCGATCAGGAAAGCGCGCGCGGCGTGCCCGGATGGGAAGGAGTGCGGGTCAGTGTTGCGGTAGATCGCGCCCCATTCGCCTTCGGGCCGGCGGCGGCGGATGGTGAATTTGAGCGCCATCACCAGCGCAGCCAGGGCTGAGATCCAGAACAGCTCGTAGACTGCCCATTGTTTCCAAAACGGGTTGGCCACCAGCCAGAGCACAAGCATGGCCGCGCCCCAAAACCAGGAATCGCCCGAATGGGCAAAGATCATGGCCAGGGTGCGGCGCGTTCCGGGTTTCTCGGCCACGCGCAGGGCGTAAGACCAATCCCGGTCAAGTTCAAGGATTTTTTTCCAACTCACGCTGCGACATCCTTGCCTTGGGCGGCCAGGTCGGCGCGCATCATCTCCAACTGGTGGGGTTTATCGACATCCATGCCGGCTTCGGCGTGCTCCCAGATGATGGCTTTGCCGCGCACCCCGATCCGCGACATGACACGCTCGACAATGTCTTCAATGGTCAGCTGGCGAAAAAGAAGCTGAACGAGGGTATCCAGGCCGATGACGCGGGCCTGCATGAGCGGGTTTTTGCGGTTGCCGATCAGTTGCTGCCAGGTGTCGAGATGCTCGTGGGCCATGTTGACGTGGGTCACGTTGACATCAGCGCCGCAGACTTCGAGACCCTTCAGACGGGTCCAGGTGCGCTTGGAATTGGGGTAGCGGGCTTCCATGACTTCGCGCGGAACGACGCCGTAGTACAGGTCGTCGTGGGTTTGCATGCAGGTTTCAGCCAGCCAATCGATCATCTCAGCCTTGATGCCGGGGATATCCGATGAAACGATCATTACGTATTCGTTTTGCGGGTCAATCTCCTGCGATTTTTCAACCCCGGCCACAATATTTGCCAGCATGCGCCCCTGGTTGGATAAAAAATGAAGCGGTTTTTTACAGGTCACGCCGCTTTTGGGGCTCAGGCCGATCAGAATGACATTTTCGATGGACTTGGCGTCACTTAAGGCATCCAGCACCCATTGCACCATCGGTTTACCGGCAATATCGAGCAGGGCCTTCGAGTTGCCTTTGGTATGAGTATAAAGCGGGTCATCGGGCAGGGGAATTCCACCGGCGGTTACGATCGCATCCATGGCTTATTCCAATTTACCGGTAATGGTCAGCATTTTCAACTCGCCGATGGCTTTTGTGACCTGGATATCGCGCGGGCAGGCCATGGTGCAGTTGAAAGCGGTGTGGCAACGCGCCAACCCGTGGGTTTCGCTGATGATCTCAATCCGTTCGGCGGCGGCTTCGTCGCGGCTGTCAAAGATGAAACGGTGGGCGGTCACCAGGGCCGCCGGACCAAGATAATCATCGCTGGCCCAGAACGACGGGCAGGAGGTTGTGCAGCATGCGCACAGGATGCACTTGGTGGTCTCGTCGAAGCGCTCGCGCTGTTCGGGGCTTTGCAGGCGTTCCTTGCCGTCCGCCGGCAGCGGGCTGTCGTTGACGAACCAGGGCAAAACCTTTTTGTAATTGTCGAAGAAGGGTTTCATATCGACGATCAGGTCTTTTTCAACCTTCAGACCCAGGATGGGGTCGACCGTGATCTTATCGCCCAGGTCGCGGACGAGGGTCTTGCAGGCCAGGCTGTTTTTGCCATTGATGCGCATCGCGTCTGAGCCGCAAACGCCGTGGGCGCAGGAACGGCGGAAGGAGAGCGTGCCGTCGATGTAGCCTTTAACGTACTCGAGCAGGTCGAGCACGCGGTCGGTCGGTTCGGCCTGGATGTTATAGGTCTCGTAATGCCATTTCTTATCCACTTCGGGGTTGTAGCGGAAAATTTTCAGGGTAACGTTCATATTAATAAACCCGTTCCTTTGGCTGGTATTTGGTGATGACAACCGGTTTGTAGCCGATCTCGATCTTTTCGCCGCGTTTCCAGGCCAGGGTGTGTTTGAGCCAGTTCTGGTCGTCGCGCTTGGGGAAGTCCTCGCGGGCATGTCCGCCGCGACTTTCCTTGCGGTTGAGCGCCGAAAGGGTAACCACTTCGGCCAGTTCGAGCAGGTTGCCCAGCTCCCAGGCGTTGAGCAGGTCGGTGTTGAAAACCTTGCCCGTATCCTGCACCCGGACGTGTTTATAGCGTTCACGCAGCTCAGCCAGCGTATCCAGGGCGCGCTGCATGCCTTCTTCTGTGCGGAAAACGCCGACATCTTCAAACATCATTTTCTTCATCGCGTTCGAGATATCGGTCAGGTTTTCCTTGCCGTCGCCGTTGCGCAGGGCATTGAACTGCTGGCGTGTGTATTCGGTCGGGTCGGCTGGCAGGGGCGCATAATCGACCTGGTTGGCGTATTCGGCGGCGCGCAGACCGGCATATTTGCCGAACACAACCAGGTCGAGCAGGGAATTGGTCCCCAAACGGTTGGCGCCGTGCACGGAGACACAGGCTGCTTCCCCGGCGGCGTACAACCCGGCGTAGGGCGTCCCATTTTCGTTCAGCACTTCGCCGAACTTATTGGTCGGGATGCCGCCCATGGTGTAGTGGGCGGTCGGCTGGATCGGCATCGGCTGGGTGATCGGATCCACGCCCAGGTAAACCCGGTTGAAATCGATAATGTCGGGTAGTTTTTTCAGGATCTGCTCACCCGTCACGTTTACGGGCGAGCCATCGGGGTTGGTGCGGCCATCGATGACAGCGTATTTGTTAACCGTTTCGGGGCGCACATCCAGATAAACATAATTGCTGCCGTTGACGCCGTTGCCGTCGCGGATCTCCAGATAAATGGCGCGGCTGACAACATCGCGCGAGGCCAGGTCTTTGACGTTGGGCGCGTATTTGGTCATAAAGCGTTCGCCCTTGCCGTTGAGCAGGATGCCGCCTTCACCGCGCACCGCTTCGGTGATCAGGATGCCGAGCTTGTAGATACCGGTCGGGTGGAATTGGAAAAATTCCATATCTTCGAGCGGGATCCCGCGCCGGTAAACCACCGCCGCCCCGTCGCCAGAGTAGGCGTAGGCGTTGGAAGTGATCTCCCAAACGCGGCCGTGTCCGCCGGTGGCAATGATCACCGATTTGGCGTGGAAGGTGTGCAGTTCGCCGGTCGCCAGTTCGATGGCGATCACACCGACAGCCCGCTCCCCATCCATCAGCAGGTCGATGATCTGGAATTCATCGTAAAAGTTGACGTTGTTCTTCAGGCATTGCTGGTAAAGGGTCTGCAAGATCATATGACCGGTGCGGTCGGCGGCATGACAGGCGCGCCGGACGGGTTTGCCGGTGACATTATTGGTGTGGCCGCCGAAGGGGCGCTGCGAGATGCGTCCCTCGGGGGTGCGGTCGAAGGGCAGGCCGTAATGTTCCAGTTCGAGCACGGCTTGCGGGGCTTCGTTGCACATGAACTCGATCGCATCCTGGTCGCCGAGATAATCGGAGCCTTTGACGGTGTCGTAGGTGTGCCACTCGGCGCGGTCTTCTTCGCTGTTGCCAAAAGCGGCGCTGATGCCACCCTGGGCCGCGCCGGTATGGGAACGGGTCGGATAAAGTTTACTGATAACGGCGGTTTTTGCGGTTTTGGATGCGTAGAGACCTGCCATCAGGCCCGCGCCACCCGCACCAACGACGATCACTTCAAATTGATGGCTGTTCATTCAGGTTGTCTCCTAGTATGTCCACAAAACGTATACGCCGATCACGCTCATCGAAACCATCGCGATCATGCTCAGCAGACGCACAATTTTGCGCCCACCCGATGAGACAATATAGTCATCGGCAATCACAACCATCCCATGAACACCATGCGCCGTGCCCAGCAGGAACAATCCGCTGGCCACCAGGCGCCAAAAAGCCGAAGCCCAGGGGTCGATGCTCGGAATGTTGGTGCTCTGGACATGGATATAGTTACTCATAAAGGCCCAGCGCAGCACCTCGGCAAAATTCATATGATAGCGCGCGCCCATCCAGAGTGCGCCCACCAACCCGACCAGGAATAAACCATACATGGCCAGCGCGGAAAGGCGGGTGAAAATCCACATCAGCATTTCAAAGTTCAGGCCGCGCTCTTTCAGAGACAGGGTGCGAGATCGATTGCTCATGGTTAGCCTCCAAGTGCGGTGCTGATGATCGAGAATAAGGCAAAACCATACAGAGCAATGAAAACTGCCCATTCAACCCAGATGGCTTCACGCTGGTGTTCGAGGAGTTTGGGCCATAGATCCAAAATCGTGATGCGCAGGCCGTTGGTGGCGTGGAACATCACGAAGAAGAAAATGAAAATTTGAAAAATCCAGTTCTCGTAAATATCATTGAGAAAGCGGCCAACATCGCCCCCAAGAAATGAAGACAGGACATGCATGGAAATGAAGATCACCATGCCCATGCCGCCAATGCGGTGCAGGATAAAGGTCAGCATTGGCCCCTGTCCCTTGTAGCGCAGGGCGGTCATTAAACCAACGTTCCTTGTAATGCTCATCGATGCCTCCTAAAAGATTTTGGCGGTCACAATTGCCTGTCCACCAGCCCCAACACACCACATTTCATTATTTCACTTCTAAATCCGAATAGAAAGTGACAATCGTCCTAGATATTTTGTTCCAGACATCCTATAATCAGGGAAATAATGACCTTTATAATCCAAACAGGTTGTATTAATTTTACATCAGCATTTGGCCATTTACCCATAAGAAAATCTGATAATAGCAATTCCTGCTGCATGGAGGACAGGCTAATTTTAGTCCAAATAACTTCCCGGCGCGAGTGATTATCCATCACCCGAGCATCACGAAAAAAATACCAGAGGAGGTGCGCATGTCAGGTTCCAGCCATATCAGCCGTAGAGACTTTATCAAGGTCACAACCGGCGCCATCGGGGGATTTATCGCAGCAGTCATCGGGATTCCGTCGATTGCCTATTTGATCTCCCCCGCCCTGCGCGAGGATAAAGCCGGCAAGCCGGTCGCGATCGGAAAGCTTGAAAACATTCCGGTGGGCACGCCCTATCCATTCTCGTTCACCATCACAAAAGTCAACGGTTGGGAACGGACAGCCGCCAGCTACGGCGGATTCGTCCTGCGCCGCTCTGAAGACCCGGCAGATATTCTCGTTCTTTCCAGCCGCTGCACGCACCTTTCGTGCCGCGTCAACTGGAACGAGGAGGCCAAGGGTTTCCTGTGCCCGTGCCACGATGCCATGTTCGACGTCAACGGCAAGGTGCTGAATGGCCCGCCTCCGGAACCGCTCGGCCACTTCGAACATGAGGTCGATGCCGAAGGCAATGTCATCATCACTCCGGTTGAACTGAAGGAAGGCTAAGCATGCATAGCACTCTGTGGCAAAAAGTCTATTCCTGGCTCGATGAACGGATCGGATTCGACGATTTCAACAAAAACCTGCTCGACCGCCCCGAACCGCACGGCAACTGGTGGAACACGCTTGGCTCGGCCAGCCTGTTCCTGTTCATCATGCAAGCCCTGACCGGCATCTTCCTGACAGTCTACTACACGCCCTCGCCCGACCACGCCTACGACTCCATTCTTTACATCATGAATGAAGTCCAGTTTGGCTGGCTGGTGCGCGGCATCCATCATTGGGGCGCTTCGCTGATGGTGCTGGTGGTTTTCATTCACATGCTGCGTACTTTTGTGACTGCTTCCTATAAATATCCGCGCGAACTGACCTGGCTGATCGGCATCGGCCTGCTTCTGATGACGGTCGGGATGGGTTTCACCGGCTACCTGCTGCCCTGGCACCAGATGGCCTACTGGGCCACCACGGTTGGGACGCAGATCGCAGGCAGTGTTCCATTTCTTGGCGATTTCATCCTGAAAGCCTTGCGCGGCGGCCCGGACTTAAGCGCCCTGACCCTGCAGCGCTTCTACGCCGCCCACATCTGGATTTTGCCTGCGCTGCTTATCGCGCTGATCGGCGTCCACCTGTATCTCATCATCCGCCACGGTGAATCGCACTGGCCGGACAAGGAAGACTAGCCGGGGAGGCCCCATGAACCAGGAAACCAAAAAACAAATCAACGCCAAATACGAGCGAAAGCTCATGAACGGCGAGCGCTTCTGGCCCGACAGCATCTACAAAGATGCGATCGTTGCCCTCGGGCTGTTCCTGCTGCTGATCGTACTGGCCACTTTCGTCGGCGTGCATGACTCACCCAAAGCCGACCCCAGCGACAGTTCCTACGTTCCGCGCCCGGAATGGTACTTCATGTTCCTGTTCAAGTTCCTGGCGCTCTACGGGCAAATCCCCGGCATCGGCAAGATCGAGTGGATCGCCACCGTGCTGATCCCCGGGATTGCCATCGGCATTCTGACCCTTCTGCCCTTCATCGATCGGTCGCCACGTCGCTACTATGCCAAGCGCGCCCTGCCGCTGGCCATCATGTTCATCATGGTGGTTGGGATGGTTTTACTCACGATGCTAGCTGATTACATTACCGAGGTTGATCAAGATCTGGGAAAACAGACAGCATTGGTGCAGGCTATTGTTGGTTGGGGATTGCCGGGTATAAAACCCAATGGATCCAATTTGGCAGGAATTACCCAGTTAATTGCAACCATAGTTATCCCAATTGTGGCATATATTCTGTTCGTGGCCATGGCGTATTTGTTACGAGAAAAAGCGGTGCGCGCCATCATAATTACAGCGGGTGGTTCATCTGTACTCATGGTTGCTTTTACAGCCCTGGCCATGTACATGTTTCCCCTGCCATCCAAAGAGATTGTCGAAGTTCCGACCGGCTTGGCCGAACAGATCTCCGCCGGGCAGGATCTGTACTCAATCCACTGCGTCGAGTGTCACGGCGATGACGGCAAGGTCGAGGAGATCACCGGCGTCGAAGGCTTGGAAGGCAAGAAGATCAGCATCATCAACAGCAAGGATGTGCTTTACACCGTCAACGACGCCTCGATGGCCGAGATCATCGCCTACGGCCGCCCTGATTCGGGCATGAACCCGTTTGGCAAAGCCTACAACCCTGAAGGCCTGTCTCGCAGCGAAATCGACTACCTGGTCACCTTCATGCGCTACAGTTGGGACGACCGCTTCGAAGCGCCCTACATCCCGCCCCTCTACCCGGAACTGGCCGAAGGCGAAGTGCCGACCTACAGCCTCCACATCCAGCCCATCGTCAAGCGCTACTGCATCTCGTGTCACCGCCCGGGCAAGGACAGCAACAACTACTTTATGGACAGCTACGAGAACATTCTCTCCAGCGGCGATAATGCCGATAAAAACGTCATCGCCGGAGACATGAACTCGCACCTGCTCCTGACCATCCAGTACCAGCCGATTCTCGACACAGACGGCAGCGTGCTGGTCGGCGAAATGCCCCCCAGCCGCCAGCTCAAACCAGATATTATCGATGTTTTCGTGCGCTGGGTGATGGGCGGCATGCCTGAATAAATTGTAGCTGTTGAAAAGAGAAACGAAAAAGGCCGGGAGCAAATTCCCGGCCTTTTTCTCGTTATAATAGCTCGCATGTACCTTTTTTCAGAGCTCTCTCCCCTGCCATTCGCCATCATCCTGCTTCTTTGGGCGCTCGGCGGCTGGCTGATCGCCGCCCGGCTTTTCAAAACCGCCCCGCACGAGCGCGGATTACTCGGCCTGGGCCTCGGCCTTATTTTGTCGAATTGGGCCGCCAACGGGCTGGCGCGTTTGATGCCGCCCCTGGCCGCCTTCTGGCTTTCGGCCCTGCTCCTCCTCGGACTCGGACTCAGCTTTGCCTGGTTCCTGCAACCGAAAGAGCGCCGCACCCTGCGCCAGGTTGTCTCGGAGATCTTCCCGCCCGAAAGCCTGCAACTGCGCCTGTGGCTTGTCTTCGGCATCATCTTCCTCGTCTTCACCCTGATCGGGCGCGGACTGGGCATCTTCGACGATTACCAGAACCTGCCGCCGGTTTCGACCATGGCCGCCGGCGATATTCCGCCCCAGACCGCTTTCGACCCGCGCCTGCGCTTTGGCTATCACTACTTCCAACTTTTGCTGGCGGCGCAGTTCGTTAATCTCGTCCAGACCGGGCCGTGGGTGGCCCTCGACCTGGCCCGCGGACTGGCGATCTCGCTGACCATCATGCTGACCGGCCTGCTGGCCTACCGCCTGACAGGCAACAAAATCGCAGCCGCACTCTCGGCCATTTTTGTGACCTTCACTGGCGGCGCGCGCTGGATTTTGCTGCTGCTGCCCGCCAGCCTGCTCAACCGGCTCTCGTCCGGCATCCAGATGATTGGTTCAGGGGCGGACAGCGGCCCCAATTTAACGATCACGCTCTATAAAGCCTGGAAGATCGAGGGCGGCGGCCCAACCCCTTTCCCGTTTTTATACGGCTCAGGCATAGACCCCTCCCTTTCGATGGCGCACACCGGCTTCGGGTCGAGTGCCATCCTGATCGGCCTGCTGCTGATTCTTTTGGCGGAAAACCGCCAGAGCCGCTGGGCCAATCCTGTGCTCGCCATCCTGCTGGCTTCGATGGCGCTCGCCAACGAAGTCACGTTTGCTTTTCTCTATCTTGGGTTGGGTTTCACGTATTTGCTGTGGGCCTGGCAAAAACGCTCGCTGCGCTTTGAACCGGCCCTGTGGGGCTGGCTGGGAGTGCTTTTTGCGGGCGGCTTGCTCTCGCTGGTACAGGGCGGCATGCTGACCGAGTTGACCTTCAGCGCCATCGAACGCGCCACGCTCGGCAGCGAGAACAGTCTCTACCGGGTTGGCTTTGCGCTGAGTGCGCCGACCGTGCTTTCGGCCCACCTCGGTTACCTGTCACTACTTAATCCGCTGCACTGGTTCGCCATTCTGGCCGAACTGGGGCTGGCGATTTTTGCCTTACCCTGGGTGTTCGCTTCCCTGCGCGAGGAGACCCGCGCCGGACGCTGGATTTCGGCGGCCTGGCTGGCATCGATGATCCCCAGCATTCTGGTGGTCTTTTTTGAGTACACCGGCAACGCCGGGCCGACCGCCATCTCGCGCATGATCGCCCACTTCGGGCTGGTCGTCAAAATCGTGGCTGTGCCCCTGCTGTGGAATTGGGCGCGCCAAAGATCGCAGGAAACCCAGGCCGGGCTGCTGATCTGGGGCCTGGCCGCCTGCCTGAGCGGGTTTGCATTGTTCGGCATCCAAATGCAGGCCATGCCCAACCCGATCTATGCCGCGTTTTTGGAACCCATTGACGATAAAATGTATCGTCAATACTGGAACACGCTCGAGCCCGATACCATGGTTTTTGACGCCAACTACCTGCGCGGGATCACCGTCACGGGCCGCCCGGCGATTGCCGCGTTGAACTTTGGCACGACCCTGCCCGAATGGGACGCCCTGGCCGCGAACCCCGACCCGCGCCTGTTGAAGGCCGCCGGTTACGATTACATCTACCACGACCTGAAGTTTGCCAACCGCTACGGCGCTTTGCTGCAAGATTCGTGTGTCAAACTGGTGGGCGAGATCGAAGAAACAAATAACAGCGGCCAGGTGGCAGACATCCGGCGCATCTTGCAAATTACAGATTGTGAATAAACAATGCTTAAAAAATATTACCCGACCCTGCGCGACTTTTTCCTGATCACTCTCGGCACGCTGACCCAGGCGGTCGGCCTGATGATCTTCCTCGTTCCGGCCAACCTGGCCAGTGGCGGGGTAAGCGGTATCGCGCAGTTGGTCAACTATTACACTGGCTGGCCGATCGGTATGATGGTTTTCTTCGGCAATATCCCGCTGTTTGGGCTTGGCTGGCGCTTCCTTGGCGGGCGCGGATTTGCCCTGCGGACTGCCTTTGCGATCGCAACCTATTCGCTCTTTGTCGACAGCCTGACCTGGCTGCCGTTCTTCCCCAAAAGCGGCCTGACCGATGATCTGTTCTTGAACGCGCTCTACGGAGCGGTCGTTTCGGGCATTGGCTATGCCCTGGTCTACCGCGGACGCGGCACCAGCGGCGGCTCGGACATCCTGGCCCGCATTTTGAATCACTATCGCGGCATCCCCATGACCCAGAGCTACCTGCTGACCGATACGGTCGTCATTTTGGGAGCCGGCTTTATCTTCGGCTGGCAGGCGGCTTTGTATGCCATCATCACGCTCTACGTCAGCGGGCTGGTGGTTGATACCGTCATCGAAGGCGGCGGCACCGTCCGCACGGCATTGATCGTCACCAGCGAGCCGCAGGCCGTCACCGAACAGATCATGCATGACCTCGAGCGCGGTGTGACCGTCATCCCCGGCACCGGCGCGTATACCGGCACGGCCAGGCCGATCCTGTATTGTGTTGTGACCCGCTCTGAAGTGCAAATGTTGAAATCCATCGTGCAGGATGCCGATCCGCGCGCTTTTATGGTGGTCGGCGCGGCTCACGAAGCCCTGGGCGAAGGTTTTGCGCCCTTTAAAAAAGTTTGACGTTTATCCGTATAAAACGATTATTCATAACCAATCTTCGTATCAGCCAAAAAGGAAGCCATGAACAACTATTCCCCACTCGAAAACCGGTATCAGTCCATGCCCTACAAGCGCAGCGGACGTTCCGGGTTGCAGCTGCCCGCCATTTCACTGGGCATGTGGTACAACTTCGGCGGCGTTGATCCGTTCGAGAATGGCCGCGCCATTGCCCGGCGCGCCTTCGACATGGGCGTGACCCACTTCGATCTGGCCAACAACTACGGCCCACCTCCCGGTTCTGCCGAGGAAACCTTTGGCCGGTTAATGAAGCTGGATTTTGCACCCTTCCGCGACGAGCTGATCATCTCGAGCAAAGCCGGTTACGATATGTGGCCCGGCCCGTACGGCGAGTGGGGTTCGCGCAAATACTTGCTGGCCAGCCTCGACCAATCGCTCAAACGTATGGGGCTGGAGTATGTCGACATTTTCTACAGCCACCGCTTCGACCCGAACACCCCGCTCGAAGAGACGATGGGCGCGCTCGATACGGCCGTCCGCCAGGGCAAGGCGCTCTATGTTGGCATTTCATCCTACTCGCCAGAAGACACCCGCCGCGCCGCCGAAATTTTGCGCCAGTTGGGAACGCCCTGCCTGATCCACCAACCCTCCTACAATATGTTCGACCGCTGGATCGAGAACGGCCTGCTGGATGTGCTTGACGAGCAGGGCCTCGGCTGTATCGTCTTTTCACCGCTGGCCCAGGGACAGTTAACCGACCGTTACCTGGGCGGGATCCCGGTTGGCAGCCGCGCCACCAAAACCGAACGCGTCTGGCTGACCCCTGATAAAGTCCAGCACAACATCACCAGGATCCGCAAGTTGAACGATCTCGCGCTGCGCCGCGGGCAGAAGCTTTCACAAATGGCAATTGCCTGGGTGCTGAGAAAGCCGCAGGTTACCTCGGCCCTGGTCGGCGCGAGCAGCGTGCCCCAGTTGGAGCAAAGCCTGGGCGCGCTGGAGAATCTATCCTTCTCACAAGAAGAATTGGATGCGATCGAAACGATCTTGAAGGAGTAAACAATGGGATTTTTTCAGAAACTATTCAAACCATTATCGCCCAGCGCTGAAAAGCGATACTACACCTTTCAGGTGAAGTGCAAACGCTGCGGCGAGATCATCGAAGGCCGCGTCAACCTCGACAACGACCTGAGCGTCGAATACGAGGATGGCGGCGACCGCTACTACTGCCGCAAGGTGGTCATGGGCGCAGGCACATGCTACCAGAAAATCGAAGTCGGCTTGCAGTTCGACAGCAAGCGAAAGCTGATCGAAAGCCGCGTCGAAGGCGGGGACTTCGTCAAAGAGTAAGAAAACCTTTTTAACACCAAAATTTCAAGGCGCAGGGACGCAAAGATTGCTTTGTGTCTTTGCGCCTTTGCGTTAAAAGCTTTTTCTGGCTGTTTACTTTTGGTGGGTCAGTTCAACGATGAAGGTTTCAAGAGACAGATCAAGGGTCATGACGCCGGTTTTGGCGGATTCATCCATAATCAGCAGGTGACGGTAGATCCCCTGTAGCGATCCCAGGCTGAAGCGTTTGGCCTGGTTAAAAACCTTTTCGGCCACGAAAGGGTGCTGCCCGAGCGCGGAGGTGACTTCGGGCAGGTTGCCGCCATCCTCCATCACCTCGCGGGCCTGCAGCAGCAAGCGGAACTGGCGGATGACCAGGGCGAACAACTCGAAAGCGTCGCGCTCGTCGAGCAGACGGCGCAAAAGCTTTTGGGCCTGGCGTCCGTTCTGCGATCCGACCGCATCCACCAGGTCGAAAACATCCGCCCCGGCCGAGGTGATGCTGACCGCCTCGACATCCTCGATGCCGATGGCATGCGCAAAGTTGACGTAGGTCAACAGTTTGGTGATTTCCTGGGCAGCCTGGCGAGGATCTTCGCCAACCATCTCGGCCAGACGCGCCGCGGCTTGCGGCTCGATCTGCCCGCCCTGGCGTTTGGCCTCGTTCGCGATCCAACCGGGCATTTCGCGCTGCTTGGGCAATAAAAACGATTCGCTTTTGGCAATATCCCCATTTTTGGCGGCCCATTTGACCAGCCAGTGATTGGGGATCTCACGTTCTTTAATCTCATCGACATCGACCAGCGCCAGCAGCGTGCTCGGCGCGACCGTTTCAAGAAAGGCGATGAACTTTTTGTGCCCCTCGATGCCGTTGTATTTTTTGGAGGGTGCGTCCAGCACGACCAGCCGTTTCGAGGCCAGGAAGGGCATCGCACCGACTGCATTGTTCAACTCGTTCTCGCTGACGGTGCGCGCATCGAGCAGGGAGGTGTTCATGCTGGCCGAGGTCGGGTCGCTAAAAATCGAATCGAACTTCGCCACCCGTTTGCGGATGGCGAACTCGTCATTGCCGAGAAAGATGTAGATGTGCTGGTCGCTCATAAATTAGCTCAAAACATCCTGGCTATACAGCCAAAGGTGGGCCAAGCAATTCCATCTCATGCGCACGCCACAGTGCCGGATCCTGTGGCGGCATTGCGTTGGCTTTGGTCACTTCGCGAAAGAAAGATTCCATCTTACCGGCAGGCATAAAGCTGATCAGGATGCTGCCAACATCATCGCCTGCATAGGCCCAGACATGCGGCACGTTGCGTGGAGCCAGTAGAGAGTCGCCGGGGTTCATTCTCAGTTTTTCCTGGCCCACTTCGAACAGAAATTCGCCTTTGGTAACATAGAACCACTCATCCTGATTGTAATGCAAGTGGCGCGCCGGGCCACCCTTCGCTTGAAACGTATTTTCGATAATCAGCAGCCCGCTGCTGTCAGCCGGGGTAACCTTGAAACTGATAGCGCTGATGCCAAGCCCGCGATGTTCCCCGTATTTGTCTTTGCCTGCGGTGACCAGTTGCGCGGTTGCGAAATTATTCTGGGGGATGTTGAAATTATCCACAATATACCTTTCAAGTTGGTTGAGTGTGGATTTCATTATAGCGGTAAATAAGCTGGCCTGCATCGGGATGCAGTTTTAACCTGCTTCGGTTGCTTTGCTGACAAGCGGGTTGGGGTACGGATACGAGCATAGCAGGCTGTCGGGATATTCAACCCCGCAAAAATACGGGCAAAGCGAGACATTCTTGACCGCGCAGCGGTGCTCACCGCTCTTTTCAGCCTCGTTCCACGGGCATTTCTGCTGCTGCCAGGCGATACTGCCAGGTGGGCTGGCCAGGTCGATGTCCATATTAGCGCCGGTGAGCTTGCAAATCAGTTCATTCATGTTTTATCCTTTGTTAAATCGATCAGCCTGAAGCGCTCTACTTCGCTTCTACGATTACATAATACCAAACCCCGCCCCGTTTGCCGAAGAAATGGATTGTGTTCTCGTGCTGGGTCGGGTTATTCAGCCCCAGGCCGCAGCAATAGCCATGAATGATTTCATCGTACTGGATATTCAAAAATTGATTGTCATAAGAAATCCCGATGCTTGGCCCTTTGCGAAAGAAATAAAAGGGTTTTTCTTCCAGTAAGTGCCAGCCGAAAACTTCTTCAAATCCAAACTTTTCGTTGAGTATTATCCCATCCTGTGTCACAAAATCGCTGACTTCCAAAATCCAGTGATTGTCCCAGGCCTGAAACCGTTCGATCGGGATGTGTGTGCCAAAATAGGTTTCAAACGAGAAGATGAGATCATGCCGCTCGTTTCGCACCTGGACATCTGTGCGCTCGCCCAGGCCCAGGATTAACAACCCACCATCGACCCAAATCGGCGGACGGGGAGTATACATGGGGCTGGGCGGGCCATTTTCCCAGAGCGAAGTTGCATCATCATGGATCAAATATCTCGCCGTGTTATCTGACGCATAAAAGGGCTGGCTCAAATCGTAAATGGTCTGGACAAAAAAGACCAGTTTTTCAGTATCCGGGGTTTGAAGCAGAGTAACATCGGGCAACGGATAAACGTTTTCCAGAGCCAAAGAGCCATCCTGATATAAATTGTAAAGATAGGGTTCAGCCCCGGTTCTTAGTTCATATCCATACCTTGCAATTGTTCGATTAACTTTTTCCAGGCTATTCGGAGAATACGGTTCAGAAGACTGGCTCCAAACCGGCAGGATTTCGGATGGAACGAACTTCAAAAATATCGCTTTGCCAGGGTTGGCATCTTGCGCTTCGGGCGGCAGTTGGTATTCTGTCAGTGAAAAGCTGGAAGGCAAAGGGGATGTGTTTCCCCAGAAAGCCGTATCTTGAGGGCGCGGCGGCGCAGACTGGAAATCTGGGTTGGCGCGCTCGTCCAGCGGACGCAGCCAGGTGAAGGTGTTGGCGATGCGCCCAAAGTGAGCTGCATCGGCTTTGATGTACAAAAAGCGCTCGGACAGGGGGGCAGATGGATTCTGAACAACTTCCAAGATGATGGCAGGCTCTGACAGCGAGATCAGGTGGCAGCTATATCCCTGAATTTGGCCCAACCACGAAACAGAATAAAGGCCTTTTGTGCTGATATTCGCCAGCCACTGACAGACATTCAGGTTGTTGCCCATGAACATCATTTCGGGCAGGTAACCGGTTTCGAAAAAGCCATCATCCCCACGATAAGAAGCAGTCGCATCTTCTTGTTGCCATGCAACAGGGAAATTAAACGAATACCAGCCCTGCGGGTCGAGATAGACACGCTCATCGGGCTGGGTGGGGACGGGAACCTGGGCCTGTGTGCTGACTGCGGTGGGGCTGCCAACCGGAAAAATGATCGGCGTTTGGCTCGTAACCGATTTGGGAAATACAGCATACGGGCTGGGAGTTACCGTTATCGGCGGCCTTGCTGCCTGGGTGCAGGATCCCAACAGCAGGAGCAGAAAAGAACAGGCAACAATCGCAATTTTCTTCATAAAGTATTCAATGGTTAACGAGCAAGCAACCACCAGACGCGGTCATAGGAAATCAGGGAATGAAGCAGGCTGATGATGCCAAGAACCAGCGCCGGAATTACATGGCCCAGATCATACAAGGCCCAGGCAGCGAGCGCAAAAAATGCCAGTTCAATCACCAGTCGCAGCAGGCCGGGGATAGGAACTGGGGCCTTCCCTGATCGGCTGGGATCATTTGGAACCGCAAAAACGCCCCAAATGATCGCCAGGAGGAGCGGGATGCTCAGCGCCAGAACGAAACGCAGCCCGTCCACGCGCTGCTGCCAGCCCCAAATTCCCATCGTCAGCAGGGCGGAGAGTTCAAGCAGGAAGCGAAGGCCAAGATTTACAGGATGTGATCCCATGGGATGTTCCTTCTCAATAACTGGCAAGGTTTCTTGTTTGGCGCAAACATTGACACAAAGCACATTCATTTTAGCAGTTTTCCTGTTACGATTTCGTTTCATTCAAATTCCCCAGGGACATGACCGAAAACCCTTTCGGTGTTTTGGCAATTGTAATAGAACAAATATTCTGCTAAAATAAATCCAACCCAAGGATTATCTATGTCCATCGAAATGCAACCTCTCACATCTAACTGTTGGAACGATCTGGAAAGCCTATTCAGCACAAATGGCGCTTGTGGGGGCTGCTGGTGCATGTTTTGGCGGCTGGAGCGCGCCGAGTACAAGAAATTGCGCGGTGATGGAACAAAAGCCGTTCTAAAAAGAATGGCAGAGCAAGGAGAAGCCCCGGGGCTTGTGGCGTATCTGGACGGCAAACCCGCCGCCTGGTGCTCGATCGGCCCGCGCGAAGATTACCACGCTCTTGAAAATTCACGCATCCTCAAACGTGTGGACGATAGCCCAGTCTGGTCGATTGTCTGCTTTTTTGTCGCCAAACCTTTTCGCAAAAAAGGTCTCATGTACGATTTGCTGCGCGGCGCAGTGGATTATGCCGCCCAAAACGGCGCAAAAATGATCGAGGGCTACCCCATTGACATGCAGCATCCCAAACTCGCCGGGCAAAAACTGAACGGCCCGAGCGGCTTTATGGGCATCGCCGCCGCGTTCCGCCAGGTTGGTTTCGTCGAAGTCGGGCGGGCTTCTGAAACCCAATTGATCATGCGTTACACGGTTCAAGATTAAGGAGCAAATATGGATATTCAGATTCAAGTCAACGATCAACCTGTCAGCGCCTTTCTGGCTCTTCCCGCCAGCGGGACCGGCCCAGGCCTGCTTGTCTTACATGCCTGGTGGGGGCTCAAACCCTTTATCAAACAACTCTGCGAGCGCCTGGCCGGGCAGGGATTTGTGGCCCTGGCTCCCGACCTGTATAACGGCCCGACCGCCAACACCATCGACGAAGCCAAAGCCCTGACCGAATCCGCGGACTGGCAGCGGGTCGGCGACACCGTCATGGCCGCCAAAGACTACCTGCTGGCGCACCCGGCTAACACAACACAAAAGATCGGCGTGATGGGCTTTTCGATGGGCGCCTACTGGACCCTGGTGGCCGCAACGCGCGCGCCGCAGCAAGTCGCCGCAGCGGTCGTTTTTTACGGCATCGGGGAAGGCGATTGGGGCAAGATGCAGGCCAAATTCCTTGGCCACTTCAGCGATGTGGATGAGTGGGAGCCGCTCGAAGGGATTCAGGCTATGGAAAAAGATATGCGCGCCGCCGGGGCGGATGCGACCTTCGACTTCTACCCCGGGCTGGCCCACTGGTTCTTTGAATCTGACCGACCCGAATACGATCCCGCCGCCGCAGAGCTGGCCTGGCAGCGAACGGTTTCGTTTTTACGAGACAATTTATAGAAGATGCAGGGCGGCCAGTCGGCCGCCCTTTTATTTGAGATATGCTAATGTTCCAGAGATCGCGGGCAGATTGATGCGCCGCTCGTAGTAAAATAGGGAAGTTATGTCCGATTTGGCAACTATATGGCGGGTCGGGCATCCAAATGCTGTGTATCAAAACCATGCAAACCGCTAAATCATCTTCAGGAGATTTACATGTCAGAACAATATGATGTTGTTGTCGTCGGCGCCGGGCCAGGCGGGTATGTCGCCGCCATCCGCGCTTCGCAATTGGGTTTAAAAACTGCCATCGTTGACAAACAATGGATGGGGGGCGTCTGTCTTAATGTTGGCTGTATCCCGTCCAAAGCGCTGCTGCGCAACGCCGAGATCGCGCACATTCTACGCGAACGCGGCAAGGAATTTGGTTTTTCGTTCGAAAACCTGAAACTCGACTATGGCGCAGCCGTCAAACGCAGCCGCCAGGTTTCAGACAGGCTTGTCAAAGGCATCGGCTTTTTGATGAAGAAGAACAATATCGCCGTGCACATGGGCGTTGGCAAACTGACCGCCAAAGACACCGTTGCCGTGACCGATAAAGACGGCAAAGTCACCGAACTGAAAGCCAAAAATATCATCGTTGCCACCGGCGCGAGCGTGGCCGTTCCCGGTGCGTGGAAAGTGGATGGCGAGAAAGTTGTTACCTATTGGGAAGCGATCTTGCAGGAGAAACTGCCCAAGAGCGTGGTTGTGATCGGCTCCGGCGCGATCGGCGTCGAATTTTCGACCGTCTGGAGTTCCTACGGCGTGGATGTGACCATCGTCGAGATGCTGCCGCGCATCGTGCCGCTCGAAGACGAAGAGATCAGCGCCGAACTGGAGAAGGCTTTTAAGAAGCGCGGGATCAAGATTTTAGCCGGACACAAGGTCGAGGCGGTCGAGAACACGGCTGCGGGTGTCAAGGTCACGGTATCCGCTGGCGGCGAGACAAAAGTGCTCGAAGCTGAACAGGCCCTCGTGGCGATCGGCTTCCGTCCCAATTCCAAAGATTTGGGTCTCGAAGCGCTCGGCGTCAAGATCTCGGAGCGCGGCATGATCGAAATTGACGACAAAATGCAGACCAACGTGCCCGGGATTTACGCCATCGGCGATGTGACCGGCAAGCTGATGCTGGCACACGTCGGTTCGGCGATGGGCATCCTGGCCGCCGAGGCGATTGCCGGGCATGAAACCTACGCGCTCAATTACGAGATGATGCCGCGCGCCACTTACTGCCAGCCGCAGATCGCATCGTTCGGTCTGACCGAGGCCCAGGCCAAAGAGCGCGGCTACACCGTCAAGATCGGGCGCTTCCCCTTCCAGCCAAATGGCAAGGCGCTCGGGCTGGGTGACTATGCCGGCTTCGTCAAACTGGTGATCGACGAAAAATATGGCGAGATCCTGGGCGCTTCACTGATCGGCCCCGAAGTGACCGAACTGCTGCCCGAACTGACCCTGGCGCAGATGATGGAACTGACCCCGGCCGAGATCGCCCGCAACGTGCATGCCCACCCGACGATCTCGGAGGCCATTATGGAAGCCGCTCACGCCGCTGAAGGCAGCGCGATCCACATCTAGTACGGGAAACAAAAATGCATCCAAGACCGTCTGATAAAGGCGGTCTTTTTCTTTGACCGTTTCTGCCTGTCTGACACACAAAAATTTCTGCACAAAAAGGAAACTCAAATGAAAACCCCTATTTTCATCTCGCTTGTGATTTTGCTCATAATGAGCGCCTGCAGCCTGCCGTTTGGAATGGCTGTTGAAACCGCTGTGCCTGAACCGCTGCCGGTTGTTGAAACAGTACCCGCGCCGGTGGTCGAGACCCCTGCCCCGATCATCGATACCCCCGCCCTGACCGTGGAGCAGGCCCTGAATGCAACCTATACCCTGGCATCCAACGATGGCGGCCAAATGGAATACGGTTTGGTTGATGGCGGTTATCAGAATGGCAGCGATCCGGCCGCAGTCGGCTATGCGGCGGTCTTCATCCTGCGCGACCAGATCGCCCTGGGCGACATCAACGGTGATGGCGCAGGCGATGCCGTTGTGCCGGTCGGACTTAACTTCGGCGGGACGGGGCAATTCGTTTTTCTAGCCGCGCTGCTCAACCAGGGCGGGCTGCCCGTCCACGCTGCGCCGGCCACCTATGGCCTCGGCGACCGTCCGATGGTGCAAGCGCTGACCATTGAGAACGGCAAGATCAACCTGTCGGCAACGGTTTCCGGACCCAATGACCCGGCCTGCTGCCCAACCAACCCGCTCACGATGACTTTCGAGTACAACGAGATGGGCTACCGCGTTTTGCATGTTACAACCACCACCCCGACCGGCCTGGTGCGCCAGATCAGCATCAGCGACCCGGCCCCCGAAGCCAGTGTCGGGCCGCAGGTTATCATCAGCGGCAGCACCACCGTCGGCCCGTTTGAGAACACTCTGCTTTATCGCATCTATGGCCCGGACGGGATGGCCGTCACCGAGGCTGGTTTCATGGTTCAAAACGAAGAAATCGGCCAGCCCTCGACCTTTGCCCTGCCGCTCGACTTTGCCGCCCTGGGCTTGAGCGGGCGCATCCGTGTCGAGATCGCCGAACTGAGCATGGCCGACGGCTCAACCCTGATGTTGGACAGCATTTACCTGAATGTAAAATAGGTTTTACTCCAAAGTAAAATACGCAATCCCAGCGATCACGCAGACCTCCCAGATAAATAATCTTTTGGGAGGTCTGTGCAGTTAAAGTTGGCGGAATGGCATATTTTCCATGCTTCTCCCGTATAATAATTTTAGATACAACACGCTGAAGACAGCAGCGCTTTCGTCCTGTTCAGATTATCCTGTCAACAGAGTCGGAGAGAAGATGGCCGAAGAAAAAACTTATACCGTGGAGCAGGCTCATTATTTTTTTGCGCTTGAATTCCACACCAAAACCTGGGAATTGCTTGAAAAAGCCGAACGCAGCAAAGCCGAAGATACCCACATGCTCGATTTTGCGCATGCCTCCCTGGCCCACTGGCGCTCGATCGGCACAGCCACCCGCCACAAACGTGGAGAGTGGCTGGTTTCGCGCGTTTATGCCGTGCTGGGGAACGGTGCCGAAGCTCTGAAACACGCCATCCTGAGCTACGAGGTTTTCGAGAGAAACAAAAACGAAATGGATGATTTCGATGGCGCATTTGTTTATGAAGCCATCGCGCGCGCCTATGCCGTCAGCGGTCAAAAAACCGAGGCACTCAAGTTCATCGGACTGGCTAAAAAATCGGCCGAATCGATCCGCGAAAAGGATGACCGAGATGTATTTCTGGCCGAGTTCAACAGCGGAGAGTGGTACGGGGTGAAGTAAAAATAACCCGATCGTGGCCGCTTTTTTTTACAAAAACAGACAATCGACAGGCATTCCAACTGGCTTGTCGGGTACAATATAGAAAATTTTTCGGTCCCTGTAGACAAAAGGAGAATCCATGTATCACACAATCATTATTGCCGGTAATGTTGGTCGCGACCCTGAAATGCGCTATACCCCTTCAGGCCAGCCCGTCACCTCGTTCTCAGTAGCCACCAACCGCCAATACACCAGCAGCAGCGGTGAAACGGTTAAAGAAACCATCTGGTTTCGCGTCACCACCTGGGGCAAAACCGCCGAGGTCTGCAACCAGTATGTTAAAAAAGGCAGCAAAGTGCTGGTAGAAGGCACACTGCGTCCCGATCCGGCCACCGGCTCGCCCAAAATTTATCAGAAACAAGACGGCTCACACGGTTCCAGTTACGAAGTGACTGCCAACACGGTGCGCTTCCTGTCCAGCCGCGATGAAGCGGGCGGGGGCATGGGCGGTGATATGGGCGGCGGCAATTATGTCGGCGCACCCGAAGAAGATATTCCCTTCTAGGTATACTCACAGATGACAACTTGCCACCCGGCAAGTTGTTGTCTTTTTTGGGAGACGAGATGACCGAAATGACCAAACCCGGCCCCCGGCCAACTACATCACTTGAAGTCCCGGCTGAACTGCAACCGGTCTATGCCAACCTGGTACGAATCGCCCACTCTCCCGCCGACATGGTATTGGATTTTGCCCACCTGCTGCCCGGCGAATCGCGCGCGCGTATCGGATCACGCATCCTGATGTCGCCGCTCAGCGCCAAGCTGCTCCACAAAGCCCTTGGCGAAAACCTGGCGCGCTATGAAGCCGCATTTGGTGAGATCAAAGTGCCATCGGCTTCCGCTTCGCTGGCAGACCAGCTCTTCAAACCATTTCAACAACCGCCCGATGCCGCCACACAGCCCGAAGAAGACAAACCTCGGCCAGAATGATCGGCGTCGTGCGCCAGGAAAACTCATGCAAAAATTAGAAGAAATTTCAGAACAGATCCGCCGGACATTCGACTCGCGCACTGCCGCCCGCGACCAGGCCCTGGCCCAGGCGCGCATGCTCACCCGGCACTGCTCGCAGGCCATCCGGGCTGTCCATCGCAGCGAGGAAGACACCATGCGCCAACAGCTGGCTGAAGCCAGCCAGCTGGCCGAAACCCTGCGAACCAGCCTGCATGATTACCCCGACCTGTACTATGCCGGTTACACCCAGGATGCGCTCAAGGAATTTGTCGAGGCCAACGTGACCTGCGCCCTGATCCGCGGGGAAGCGTTGCCCGGCCCGGATGTACTCAAAGCCGAGCCCGCCACCTATCTGAACGGGCTGGCCGAAGTGGTTGGCGAACTGCGCCGGCGCTGTCTCGACATTCTGCGCCACGGCTATTCCAACGAGGCCGAACGCCTGCTGACCCAGATGGACGACATCTATGCTGTGCTGGTCACGATGGATTATCCCGACGCCATCACCAACGGCTTGCGCCGCCAGACGGATGTCGCCCGCAGCATTATCGAAAAAACCCGTGGCGATATCACCTTCAGCCTGCGCGGCGGATACCTGGCCGAGGCCATCTCGCGATTAAGCACCCAACTCGGCAGCGAAAATCCGCCCGAGGCCCCGGCACTGGCCCGCTTCGGAGGCGCAGACGAGTAAAATGGCGCGCGGCGGACGTAAATTCCCCTTACTGTTGTACAGGCACCTGCTTGGCCGCTGGTGGACGCCCATTTTCACGCTGGGGCTGGTTTTGATCCTGTATGTCGGCGCGCTTTGGGGGGCCGAATGGTATTACATCGACCCGGCAAAAAATATATTTCCCACCCTGCCGGAAGTGGACGGGATCGTTCTTATCGCGATCGGGGCTGTCTCGATCGTTTTCAGCCTGTTCCTGCTGACCATCCGGAATTTTGCGTACGTGCAATTGTTTGGCGATCACTTCAGGATCATCACACCTTTCCTGCGCCTGAACATTTCTTACAAGCGCATCAATCGGGTCACCTCCTCCGAAATGTCCGCCTTGTTTCCGCCCAATAAATTGTCATCCTGGCAGCGTGAAATGCTAAGGCCGCTGCTGTCGCGCACAGCCAATGTTGTCCACCTGACCAAATATCCACTTTCCCGTTTCTGGATGGGATTGTTTGTTTCGCCCTTCTTCTTCTGTGACAAAACCCCGCATTTTGTTTTGATCGTGGACGATTGGATGCGTCTGGGCACCGAGTTGGACAGCGCCCGCGTCTCGGGCAGGACAGAGCAAAAACCCAAAGCCAAGCCCAAGCTGACGCCCGGCTTGCTCGATGATTTGAACAAACATCTGAAATGACAGCGTCATAAACTTTTTTGTGAAATACGTCACTAACAAAAAGTGACAAATATAGGTGGACGAAGGTTCAACAGGCTAGTATCATAATAACCAAGAGATAGGGCAATAGCTCCTACTGTCTCCTCCTTTGGCGAATGCCTCCACTGGGTCCTCCCCCCGGTGGAGGCTGCGCTTTAAAGACAAAACTTCCGGGTTCAGAAAACCTCGGAAGTTTTGTCTTTAAAGAAATTTGCCGCTATTCGTAGAGCGTAGCCGGGATGGCGACCGCCCCACCGTATACATAGTTCTCGCGGCGGCGCAACAGGCGTTCTGCCGCCCGCTGTTCAGCGCGCCAGACATCGATCTTGCGCTGGACATGCGGCGCAAAAAAGCCCGCATATCGTTTCTGCAGTTCTGGCAAACGCCAGTCATTGCCGGTCACACGACCACGGCAGTTTCGTCCGCCGCAGCCGCATGGGAATTCGTCGTAAGGGAGCGTATCGCTCATTGCATAATCGAAACAAACTTCTTCGCCGGGATGAATATTGCGCATTGCAACCAGTGCTATCTGACCCGAAAGCCCGGCATTGGGATTACAGGAGTGGTTGACATAATCACCTTCCCCGATTGGGCGCGGCACCAGGAAGTGATTCTCCTCGACCTGGATGCACAACGTCCGTTCAATTTCAGGAAGGGTAACAAAGGTGTCATATTCGTACACGACACCCCCGAAAACGGCCACGAGGTCGCCTTTTTTCAAAGGCTCTTTGGCAAATATGCCGTTTCCGTTGCCATCGGCTCTCGGGCGGCCTTGTAACTTAGGTGACAGATAGGTACTGAGATGCTCTGACATTCATAAAAATCCCTTTCATTTCGAGTTAAAGATAGACGGCGTCCCCCCGGGCGGCACCGGGAAAAACGCCAACGGCACTTAGTTTACAACAAAGTACCAGTCTGTAAAGGTTAAAAAGACCTGAATTTTTCAATTGCCCACACAGAAAAAAAAGGCCCTGCCTTGGCTGGCAGGTCTTTTTCGTCAAGAAAACAACCCCTTTTATGCCGAATCGGCAAGGTTCATTTTAATCAAACAAATGAATTGCATGCTGCGTCAGGGTGAAAAATTTTTCGAGGGTTGGTTTGGAGAAAACAAGGGTGGCCGTATTGACAAGCGGGTGACACAAGAAATGTGCTGCCGGCCAGATTTCCGCATCGATCCACAGTTCAACCTGGCATTCCGTGTCATTGACCAGCCCGAGCATGGTAACCGACCCGCGAGTCACACCCAGCAGCGCTTGCAGTTTGGTCTCAGAACCAAAGCGCAGTTTGGGGCAGTCAAATTGTTCGCCCAGCCTTTCCAAATCAACCTGTTTTTCGCAGGCTGTCACGGCCAGGAAGAAGCGGCGTCCTTTTTTATCGCTCAGGAAAAGGTTCTTGGTGCTGACGGCTGGCACATCCGGGCGATGCAGAGCTGCTTCGGCGCAGGTAAAAACAGCCGGGTGGCTCATGCGCTGATAGTCAAAGCCGTTTTGGTCGAGAAAATCCAGCATTTGCTGTTCGGTTTCGATCATCTTGTCTTTCCAATTACGCTTTCAGTCAAGATCCGGCCGGTAAAGCCCGCTTTGAACGATATAGTCATACACTTTGGGGTGCAGATAGTAGCGGAACGATTGGCCAGCCGCCACCCGCTGGCGCACCTGGCTGGATGAAACCTGCAGCAGGGGCACTTCCACCATGCGCACTTTTTCTCGGATACCGGGCAAAACCCTTTCAAGCGCATCCAGATCGACTTCATCGTACGGGCGGCGCATTACGCCCAGCTTGTGGCACAGGCGCAGGATTTCAGCCGGTTCGCGCCAGTTGGGCAGGTCGCGCAAAGAATCGCCGCCCATCAGGTAGACCAGTTCGCGAGATGGGTCGGCCGCCCGGAGTTGGCGCAGCGTATCAACCGTATAGTGCGGGCCGGGCCGGTCAATTTCGATGTCGCAAATCTCGAAGCGGGGTTCGTCTGAAAGCGCCAGGCGCAGCATTTCAAGCCGCAGGGCCAGCGGCGTGATCGGCTGGGACGGTTTGTGAGGCGGGTCGGGGGTTAAGACCCACAGCAGGCGATCCAACCCAAGTTGCCAGAGCGACTCGGAGGCCAGGATCAGGTGCCCGAGGTGGGGCGGGTCGAAAGTCCCCCCAAAAATGCCGGTCATGGACGGGGTCATGGAAAAAGTATTCCTGAAGATCTCAGAGATGAAAGAAAAGACGCGGGTTTAGGGTCACGGTGATAGCATAAAATTTAGCGCCTTGGACAGAATGGCATCGATCCTGCCTGGCTGGGGAAGCAAGACTGAAGCCCCGCTGGCCGGAACCTGCCAGGGAAGCACATCTTCCCAACCCAGGGAATAGTAGGCTACCCGCCCTTCCTCGCGCAAGCGAAGCAAAAGCGGGATATTCTCAAGCATGTCTTCCAGAGTCAGGTTGGTTTGGACGGTCTCATCGTAGCGGTCATAAAATTCAGGGAAGCGTTCCAGGTTGCTGCCGCGCCCAACTTCCTTCAGAATTGCCCGAAAAACCTGTTGCTGGCGTTGGTTGCGGTCGAGGTCGCTGTTGCCCATGCGCGAGCGAACGTAGCACAAAGACAGGTATCCGCTCATCTGGATGGTTTTGCCGGCCTGAACTTCACACCAGGGATCTTTAACGGCATAGGTATCAACGATTTTTACGCCACCCAGATCATCCACAAAGCTTTGGAAATCGTTAAGATGTACGACCGCCCATTCTGAAGCCTGGACGCCAAAATTGTAAGAGAGAGTTCGGTTAAGTAACTCAATACCGCCAAATTGATAAGCGGTATTGATACGCTGCATCTCATATCCTGGAACGTAAACCAGCAGATCACGCGGCAGGGAAACAAGGCTGGCCCGGCCAAATTTTGTGTTGTAAAAAACAAGCAGGATGGTGTCGCTTGGCCCGACTTCAGAAGACTCCCTGTCAATGCCAAGCAGCAGGGCCAGATGTGTATCCGGGTGCAATTCTTTCATCTGGGCTGAGGATGGGATGGGTGTGATTTGGGCGGGCATGAGTTGGGCGAAAGCCTCCTCGCCGGAAGCCCGCGGGGATGTTAACGTCAAATCGGACAGGTTTGTGGGAACGGGGGAAATCGTTGAGATCGAATCGGGCGCGCTTGTCGGCGTGGAGGTAGCCTCGCCATCCACACTGATTGTAAAAGCAGCGGTAGGAGAGGCTGTCAGCGGGAGCGAAGTCGGGGCCGGAGATGGCAGTTCTTTTTGCGGTAAGACTGCAACCGGTTGCTGCCGCCCAGCCGTTGGAGTGATCAGACGGATTGCAGACGGTTCCTGCTGGGTAGTGCCGGTCGCACAGCCGGAACAGATTAATCCAACCAGGCAAAGGACAGGCAAAAGCGATCGGATTGTTTTGAGTTTGACAGACATGCGCCTATCTTACCAGTAAAATCCCGCAGGGAGTATCCCTGCGGGACTGCGCAAACATCAAACCGGGACTCGCTGGCCTATGGCAAGTTAAAGGTCCTGACCAGGAAAACCGCCATCTGGGCTCTTGTCACAGGCTGCTCAGGGCAGTAGTTGCCCGCGCCACAGCCGCCGGTGATGCCCTCAGCGGCCAGTTGCTTGATCCAGGCGGCTGCCCAGTAGTCTGCGGCAACATCCCCAAAGCCGGTGCTCTCGTCCACAGCGGGTGGGCTATAACTCGAGCCGTATTTGCTCTTGAGCAGGAAGACAGCCATCTGGGCGCGAGTGACGGGGTTTTCCGGACAATAGTTGCCGGCCCCGCAGCCGCCGGTGATGCCGTCAGCGGCCAATTGCTCGACCCAGGCGGCTGCCCAGTGCGAGGCGGGAACATCGTTAAAACGGGTCCCGGTTGCCGGAGATGGGGTGAATCCCGGTCCGCGGGTGCCTTTCTCGAGGAAGACCGCCATCTGGGCGCGGGTGACGGTCTTGTCCGGGCAATAGATGGCATTGCCACAGCCTCCCGTTATACCTGCATTATATAGCCGCTCGACATAGCTCCATGCCCAGTGTTCAATTGGAGTGTCAACAAAAGTTGCGCTTGTTATGGCAACATCATCCAAATTAAAACTTACAAGCTGATAAGTAGTTTGGGAAAAAAAAGTTATTGTGTGAGGCTGGCCATCGGCGAAAGCGGTTATATCAATATTTATCGGTGTATATTGGGCATAACTGTTTTGCTGAGTAGCATTTGCTGAAAAAATCGTTACATCATCGATCTTGACCGAGAAAATATCATCAATACCGCTACCTGTGACGGCCGCACCAATCCAAAGATAGAATTGCAAGTTAAGTTTCTCATACCCGCTGGGAATAAGTACGAACTGAGACAGGGAAGCAGTTTCGTTATACCCATCGCCAATTCCGCCAAACCAGCTCCAGACCGAACCCTTATGCGGACCAGCGGTTCCATTGCCATTGCCACAAACCGCAAGTGTACATAAAGGGGTATAAAAATGAGTGGAGGACTCTTCCCAGTATAGGTTGGGGGTAAACGTTTCAAAACTTGGGTCTTGCAACAAGTTAACCTTTGTCGCATTTTCAATGTAATTGATATCCGAGATAAATATTTGATCTCCGTTATTGTTGGCAGATGCTCCCAAAGCTTTCTCTGCAACATCTTTATCAGCCCTTTCATAACTGTCTGCTGAAATGGTTATCGGGTTCTCTTCAAACAATCCTGTCATAGCCTTGGCCGTGGTGCGCTTCCCTTCGCCCCACAGAATCGTGCTGTTTCCAGAGAGATAAGTGTTTCCGATGTTATCCATAACAAGACCAGTCGCATAATCTTTCCCGGGACCACCGAGAAATGTATTCCAAACTAGAGCGCCATCCGAATCCATTTTTGCAGCAAAAGCATCGATATCTTGGATATATGAACGTGATGGGGTCCCCCAACTTTTATTGCTAATACCTGTAATATAAAGATCTCCATTTTTGTCCAGAAGAATCTCAGATGCACCATCTGTCCCGCTTCCTCCAACAAATGTATTCCAAATCCGTGTTCCAGCCCCATCAAGTTTTACAACAAAAACATCATATACACCATGCAGAGGCTCTATCGGATCTCCCCAAGACTCGTAACCAGTACCAATAACATATAAATCGCCATTGTCCGCGATAGCCAATCCTTGACTAGATGAATCATTTCCGCCCACAAATGTATTCCATATCAACTGCCCAGTTGATGATAATTTTGCAACGAAACCGTTAATGCTCATTCCGTCGATAGGCAACTCAACCGGAGTTCCCCAAGAATCCTGACTAATACCAGAGATAAAAATCTCACCAGCAGAGTTCAAAATGATTGTATTTGCATCATCAAGTGATACGTTCCCAAGGAAAGTATTCCAAACCAAGTCACCGGTTGGCGTGAGTTGAGCTACAAAACCATCAGAGTTACCGCTATAACCGCGCACAGGGTTTCCCCAAGTAGCAGATGCAAAGCCTGTCACAAAAATGTTCCCGGCATCATCCAAGAAGAGACTGAGCGCCGCATCATACTCACTTCCACCCAGAAAAGTGTTCCAGATCAGTTCACCAGATGGGTCTAGCTTGGCAACAAATCCATCCATACCACCAGAAAAACTACGAACTGGATTCCCCCAAGACTCGGGGCTATGACCTGCAACATAAATATTTCCAGAATCATCTATGAAAATATCGCAAAGCGAATCAAATTTGCTTCCTCCTATAAATGTGTTCCAAACCAGGTTGCCAGAAGATGTTACTTTAGCAACAAAACCATCATAGTCACCCTTATGAGATGAAACAGGGTTTCCCCATGAAACAGAACTACTTCCTCCAAGATAAAAATTCCCGTGTTCATCCAGGGCAACCACGCCACCACTCCCAGGAGCAAACCCATCACCATCCAAAAATATATTCAGATCTTGAACAGGCTCTGCTTCTAGAAAAGCCCTGCTTGGTGCAGAAGATTCTGAGCTGGCACTGGTGGCGAATGCCGTTTGGCCTCCCGGCAAAGAAATGGACAATAGAACCAGGATCGAGATAAACATGGAAAAAGACTTGCGCAAATTCATTTGAATGCTCCCTGAAAACGTGATGCTTCTATCCCCGATGGGAAAAACATTTTATTTGCGCATATTATCACAAAAAGTGATCCCCCAAACAGTGCCTTTCGTCTGTATTGAAATGTGACATGCCGGAATAGCCAAACAGCCCATCATCAAAACAACAAAACTGCCACATAACCGGGTTTGGCCCGGCGATGCGGCAGTTCAGTTAGGCCCCAAAATATTAGGGTGACCTTCAGGAATAGAAAGGAGCGCTCAGAAAGACGCTAGCTCCGGCGCAAAACTGCCAGCGGATCGCCGCCGCGCCAGACGGACAGGCCGTGCAGGAACACGCCAAACTGCGAAAAGGCGAACCAGAGCAGAAAAATCGTCAGCGAGGCCGAGGCGGTATCCACCCAGCCGGGCAGGGATTGGGTTACATCTGCAACCTGCGCGCGCCAACCGGTCAATTTTTGATCATAATCATTGATCACAAGCAGGAAATTGTTCAGGTTTTGTTTTGTTTCACCAAGGTCGCCGCCCATCAGGTAGGAAGCATCATCGAGAAAAACGGTCGCTTTTTCGGCCAGTGCCTGTACGTCTGCGATCTGATCATCGAGCGAGACGCCCACGGCAATGATCTCCAACAACAATTCATCACCAGGCAGGTTCAAATCGACGAGTGGAATGTCATTGATCTGCTTCAAGAAGGCCCGGATCTCCTCCACCGCGGCAATGGCATTGTTGATCTGTTCGCGGGTGCCTTGCAGCCCCGGCACGAGTTGGTTTTCGAGCGTGCCATCGACCTCGCCAAACAAGGCACGCGCCTGGGTCAGCTCCTCCTTGAGTTCAGACAACGTCACTTCGGCAGATTCAACGATCCGCAGGGTGCGCTCGATCTCCAGACGGGCATCTTGCAAGGCCGATTGCGCCAGCCCGAGTTCAGAGTCGACCATCTGCAAACGCGACAAGACTTCCTGGGTCAGGGGTTCGTTGTAATACCAAACCGCGCCCGTGGCAACAAGACTACTCAAAAAGAACAGCGCGCTTAGTCCGATCAAAATACCGGCAAATATTTTTCGTGTCATGGCTCATCCTTTTGGCAAAGATAATCTCATTATAAGCCAGCAAATCCTGAAAAAAGCAAATAGCCTCTTGACAAAGGTTTTATATTAGACTATCATCTAATTAGACATACATCTAACACACACAGACGCCTAATACAATTTTACTCGTACCCGTCAAAGGTTCAGGAGAACAAGCCATGTTACACAATTTACAGATCCATGCCCTGCTCGAAGAACGCGCCCAGCGCGCCGGCCCCGATTGGAGCTTCGAACGCGCTCCGCTCCTGCCGGCCAGCCCCTCAAGCTTTCGCATCCATCTCGACTTGCAAATGGGACCAATCTTCATTACAATCGGCGACAAGATAGTGAACGAAACCTGTTCACACACCCAGTTTGCCAAGGAACCTGCATGACATCCAACCAGACCAGCGCCAGCCAGATAACGTGGGATTTTGGCACCGCGTATGAATTCTTCATCAGTCTGCACGTGCTCCATGACCCGGAAACTCACGGGGTGCGAGCCTCCTGGGCTGCCGGGGTTCGTTCGCGCATCCCGGCGGTCGAGCGCAAGCTGCTCGAAGATGTGATGCCCTTCATCGGGCCGCCGCTGGCCTGGATCTACCACCTGCCCCAACCCAAGGATACTTTGAGCGCGCTTTACACGTTGCGCCAGATCCCTGCCGCCGAGCGTTTCAGGCAGATTTTTATGGCCGAAGAACACCCGGACGATGAATATTCGAAGCTGCTCGAACAAATTGCACAAAAGTCCGTCTGGGATCAGGCAGACTTGCAAGCCATGCGCAAAATCATGGGCAAAAAAGACAAAGCCAGATATAACGATGAAAGCATCGGCCGCTTTCTCGATTGGTGGGTGCGCCCGGCTGAGTTGGGTGAAGGCTACCTGAATGCCCTGCAGGCCTACCAACAGGCCTTTTTTGAAGAAGAAGAGCGGCGTGTGGCGCCCGTCATGAAAATGGGTCTGGAGCACGCCCAGAAGCTCGCTGTCAGCTTGAGCACCTCGCAATTGCTGACCGAATTAAGCCAGGGCGTGCAATTTAATGAAAATATCCTGGCAAAAAAATTAATCATCGCTCCCGCATACTGGACGACCCCGCTGGTCATGTACCGCGACCTGGGCGAAACGCACACCCTGATCCTGTTTGGCGCGCGCCCGGCCACCATGGCCGATATTCCCGGTGAACTGGTTCCAGATGACCTGCTGCGCAAGCTGAAAGCGCTGGCCGACCCAACCCGTTTGAAAATCCTGCGCTACCTGTCTCAAGAAGAACTGATGCCTTCAGAACTGGCCCGCCGCCTGCACTTGCGCGCGCCGACTGTAACCCATCATCTGAGCGAATTGCGCCTGGCCGGCCTGGTCAACCTGCGCCTGCAGGGACAGGAAAAACGTTACACGGCCCGCAAGGAAGCCTTGCAAAATGCGTTTGAGCTGCTGCAGACCTTCTTAACCGCTCCATCAGACGAGAACTAAATCCGCCAGCCCGATGGCCAAACCCCACTTTGATGTGATCATCGTCGGCGCTGGCCCGGCAGGGATCTCCTCTGCCCTGCACCTGGCGCGGATCATCCCCGGTATTTCCCAACGCACCCTGATCCTAGAGAAAGCCCACCACCCTCGCCACAAGCTATGTGGCGGCGGGTTATTGCCCGATGGCGAGATCATCCTGCGCCAACTGGGTCTGGACGTGACCGAAATCGCGCATACCGATGCGCCTTTTGTGCATTTCGATTTTGCCGGGCAAGGGCTGACGGCAACCACCCCTGATGAAACCGGCCTCGCCATCCGCCTGATCCGGCGCAACGAGTTCGACGCCTGGCTGGCCGGCAAAGCGCGCGCCAGCGGATTCGACATCCGCGAGGGTGTCACCGTCAAAACGGTGGAAACCTCCGCCCAGGGATGCGTTGTCAGCACCGACCAGGGCACTTTTTACGCCAGGGCAGTGATCGGGGCGGACGGATCGAAGGGCGTCACGCGCCGGTTGGTCAACCCGCGCGAGAAACCGCACTCGGCCCGGGTGCTGGAATTGCTTGCATCCCCCAAACCTGATTTTTCCACTCATCTTCAAAAAGATGCCTACTTCGACTTTCGGCCCATCGCAGAAGGGATTGGCGGCTATATTTGGGATTTTCCGACCCTGGTTGATGATGTCCCGACCCGCTGCTGGGGCATTTACGATGCCAACTTCAACCCCGGAGCGGCTTCCCGCCCGCTGATGGCTGCCCTGGCGGAGGAGATGAAGGCCCATGGCTATCACCTGCAAGACTACAAGATCGAGGGCCATCCCATCCGCTGGTTCGAGGCCGCGGGCGAGTTCTCAGTTCCCGGCCTGATCCTGGCGGGCGACGCCGCCGGCGTGGACGCCTTGTTCGGCGAAGGGATTGCCCCGGCCCTCGGCTATGGGCGGATCGCCGCCAAGGCCATCAAAGCCGCCTTTGAAAAGGGCGACTTTCGCTTTAGCAACTACAAAAAACAGGTTTTGTCTTCTGAAATGGGGAAATCTCTGCGCTTGCGCACGCTGACGGCGCGCATCTTTTTCAGCATTCGCAATCCGTCCATCCAGCGCTTTATCTGGACGAAGCTGGGTTTGCCGATAACGTTTTACGCGCAAAATTTTTTGGTGTATTGGGCAAAAAGGCAAAAATAGATCAGCCCTTTACCCGCTTCAAAAAACCGGGGGTATTTAAGTTTCTTTCCAGTAAATAAGTGAAATAACCTTGCATCAACGTTTCTAATTCCTTTTGCTCGTCCGGCGTGGGATTGGCGCGGGCCGCATCTTTGAAATTGCTGCGCTGAAAGTGGCGCAGGTATTTGAGCGAGCCCATGCTGATGCGCCACAATCCCGGCAGACCATTTCCGCAGCGCGGACAGACCACCCCGCCCGATGAAACCGAAAAATACTGATCTTCGGGCAAAATCTCGCGCTGGCAGTTGCTGCAGGCAAACAACTGTGGGCGGAATCCCAGGCTGTCGAGCAGGCGCATTTCGTAAAAACGCAGGGCCAGCCAGGGTTCGATCTTCAAGGAAAGCCGGCCGAGGGTCTCGGTCAGCAAGCGGAAGATAACCGGGTTGCCGCCTTCCTCGTCGTAGGTAAAACGATCGAGCAGTTCCATCGCATAGGATGCGTAGCCCAACAGCATCAAATCTTCGCGCAAAGGCAGGTAGGCATCCAGGGTTTCAACCTGGGTCACGATCGACAGGTCGCGCGCGCGCGCCAGTTGAACGGTGATGTGTGTAAACGGCTCCAGATGCCCGGCCTTGCGCGAGCGCATCTTGCGCGCGCCCTTGGCCACCGCCCGCACCTTTCCGTATTCGCGGGTATAAAGCGTCAGAATGCGATCGGCCTCGCCCCAATCGGCGTGGCGCAAAACAACAGCTTCAGCGCGGAAGGAACGAGGCGTTTCCATGGGGATTGGTTATTTGATACTCGAATATCATCTAGCCGGGTTTTCCCGGCAGATGCGCCGGGGTAAAGGCTAGCGGCAGCAACTTGCCGACCGTGGTTTCGGAAACCAGCTGCCCGGCCCCGTCGGCGATCAGCACAACCGTTTCCAAACCAAATTCGGCCAGCACCTGACGGCAGCCGCCACAGGGCGAGCCGCCATTATCAGTCACGACCGCGATCACATCAAATTCAAGTTCGCCTTCAGAAACAGCCTTGTAGACCGCCACGCGCTCGGCGCACATCGTGGTCGGGTAGGCGGCGCTCTCGATGTTGACTCCGGTGTAAATGCGACCGCTCTTGGTGCGCAAGGCAGCCCCCACCCGGTAATTGGAATAGGGCGCATAAGCCCGTTTGCGGGCTTCGTTGGCAAAACCGATCAGATATTGACGTTCTTCGTTAGTCATTCTTTTTATCCAATTTCCTGATCGCCCGCGCCGGAACCCCGACCACCAGCGTATCTTCGGGCACATTCTTGGTCACCACCGCGCCTGCTCCCGTTCGAGAGCGCGCACCGATTGTCAGCGGGGCCACCAGCATCGTATCAGAGCCAATGAAAACATCCTCGCCGATCGTGGTCGGGTGTTTCTTTTCGCCGTCGTAGTTGCAGGTGATCGTCCCCGCGCCAATGTTGGTGTTTGCGCCGATCTCAGCATTGCCGATGTACGAGAAATGGCCCATTTTAACGCCTTCGCTCAAGTGTGAATCCTTGACCTCGCCAAAATTTCCCATGTGAACGTGATTCCCCAGATGCGCGCCTTTACGCAGCCGCGCAAACGGCCCCATGTCCACATCGTTTTCGAGCACAGCGCCTTCCAGGTCAGACACCAACACCTTGCAGCGGTCGCCAATCTTCGTATTGCGGATGATGGTATTCGGTCCGAGGACGCAATCTTCGCCGATGGATGTTTTACCGTGCAAATAGGTGTTCGGCCACAGGATCGTATCGCGCCCGATCGTGACCCCGGCTTCGATATAAACGGTTTCAGGCTGGATCATGCTCACGCCGTTCAGCATGTGACCGGTATTGATGCGCTGTCTCATGGCAGCTTCGGCCTCCGCCAAATGGACACGGCTGTTGACGCCAATCGTTTCAACCATATCATCCATCACGATAGCCTGTACCGGCAAATTGGCTTCGACTGCCAGCGCCACCGTATCGGTCAGGTAATACTCGCCCTTCGGCGAAAGCGGAATCCGTTTCAGCGCCGCCCACAGCCAATCGGAGCGGAAGCAATAGGCGCCCACGTTGAGTTCCTTGATCGCCAATTGGGAAGAATCGGCCTGGGCCTCCTCCACGATCGCGGCAACGGTGCCATCCGCCTTACGGACAATCCGCCCAAACCCGCGCGGATCTTCAGCGATGACGGTCAGCAGGCTCATTGGGCCGGGGTTGGCCTCTTGGGCCGCGACCAGCTTCTGGACAGTTTCAGCACGCAAGAGCGGCATGTCGCCATAAGTGACCAGCACCAGGTCGGTCTGGCCGCTTAACAGGCTGTCCGCCTGCATGACAGCATGACCGGTGCCAAGCTGCTCGGCCTGAATGACAAAATGGGCAGCTTCGCCCACAGCTGTCTGGACCGCTTCAGCCCCGTGCCCGATCACCATGACCGGTTTTTCGCTGGTGGCGCTTTGGGCGGCTTGCAAGGCATAAAAAACCATCGGCTGGCCGCAAATTTTGTGCAGCATTTTGGGCAGTTTCGATTTCATGCGTGTGCCCTGCCCTGCGGCAAGGATGAGAGATGTGATTTTCATGGCGAAAGTTCCTAATGAGAAATTAACAAAAAGAGCCTGCGCTGGTGGCGCAGGCCCGTTTCAGGGTTTTGCAAAATAGGCTGGGGCGCCTGGATTCGAACCAAGATCCACGGCTCCAAAGGCCGGTGTGCTGCCATTGCACCACGCCCCAGTGAGCGGGCAATATTGTATCACAGGGCTTGAGAGCGCGCAACGGCGCGATCTTAATTCACTTTTTCTCTTCGTTTTTAGGGGCCAGACCCAGTTGAGCAGCCTGGTCATACGTGAGTTTATCGGGCTCGGTGAATTGCGGTCCCTGTTCAACTGCCATATCCCAGAAAGCGTTGGCATCGACTTTGCTTTCAGATGCTTTTTTCAACAGTTCGTCAAACTCGATCGGTATGGTGACCGATTCCATATAGGCGGGCACACCCTGCTGGACAGGTTCTTCTGGCAATTCATCAATTCCAAACTGCCCAAGGATTTCAAGAATTTCAGCCTTGCTGGCATTCAATGTACCGACGATTGTCGAAATCGATTGCAAGTTTGCCATCTTAGGGCCAACCACCCACAAAACATGGGCCTGTCCAAGCGGGACGAAAACCAGATCGTGTTGGTCGCTGGTGAATAAGTGCAGGTGATCACTATTCTTTCCAAGCAGGCTGGCAACTTTTTGGGCGGCATTGTGCATACCCATCAGAGATGAGATCAGGGTGACCCTGTGATTGGTATCTGGCAATTCACCCGCTTCGGCCTGAACGTGCCCAAGACTATCCAGCAAAAACACCGCTTCAGCCGAAAGAGACTTGCGCAGTCCCGCCAAGATGTCGGCCATTCCTTTGCGTTCTTCTTCCTTTTCCTGTTCCGCCGCGGGCGCTTGCAGGATGGTACGCGCCAGGCTCAGGGAACGTTCCACGGCATCGAGGAAATCGGCCATCGGAACAGGTTTGGTAAAGAAAGCGTCCGGCCCCGATTTCTCTATGTCAGCGCGCGTTTTGGGTTCGGTCACCCCTGAGATGATGATGATTTTCATCTCAGGGTAACGAGAGCGCATTTTTTGCATTAATTCAATACCGGTCATACCCGGCAAACGGTAATCGACAACCAATAGATCGACATGGACACGACCCGCTTCAAGCAAGGCTTCCTCGCCCGAGGGAGCTTCGCTGACTTCCAAACCCTGTTCGATCGTCTCCAGGGCTGAACGCAGCAAGCGGCTTACCTCACGCTGGTCATCTACAATCAAAATACGATTTGTCATTATGATCACCTAGAATCAAGAATAAAACTATTATAAATCAAAAACTCCCCTCGTTTTCACGTGAAAGCGGGGGGAGTTTGCTCAATCAATACAGCCAGCAGGCGACCCAATGATCTGCGCCGACTTCTTTGAATACAGGTTCTTCTTGCGAGCAGATATCCTTGACAACCGGGCAGCGCGGGTGGAAGCGGCAGCCTTTCGGGGGATTCAACGGGCTGGGAACATCGCCCTTCAGGATGGTCCGCTCTCGCTTAAGGGTCGGGTCAGGGATGGGAATGGCCGACATCAAAGCTTTGGTATAAGGGTGGAGCGGGTTGGCAAATAGCTCATTGCGAGCGGTCAATTCAACCATTTTTCCCAGATACATGACGGCCACCCGGTCTGAAATATGTTCGACCACACTCAGATTATGGGCAATGAAAAGGTAGGTCAGGCCGAATTCACCCTGCAAATCTTTCAGGATGTTAAGCACCTGCGATTGGATCGAAACATCCAGCGCGGAAACCGGTTCATCGCAGACGATGAACTTTGGCTGCAGGGCCAGGGCACGGGCAATACCGATACGCTGGCGCTGTCCGCCCGAAAACTCGTGTGGGTAACGGCGGGCGTGGTAATCTTCCAGGCCGACTTTTTTAAGCGTCTCGATCATCATATCGAAGCGCTCCTGGCGAGTGCCAATGTTATGGATATTCAGCCCCTCCATCACCGACTCGCCGATCGGCATGCGCGGATCAAGCGAGGCATACGGATCCTGGAAGATGATTTGCATGTTCCGGCGCATTTTTTTTAGTTCATCGCCGCGTAGTTTGAGCACATTCTGCCCGTCGAATGTAACATTACCCGATGTTGGTTCGATCAACCGGAGCATCGAACGCCCGATCGTAGTTTTTCCACAACCCGACTCGCCAACCATGCCGAGGGTTTCACCCTCGCGAACGGTGAAGGAAACTTTATCCACAGCCTGTACATACGCAACAACACGCTGCAATAGCCCGGCGCGCACCGGGAAATATTTAACAAGATCTTCAACCTTAACCAGTTCCTTGGCTTGCGATTTTAAACCGGTCCCGGCCTGTGTTTTAAGGATTTCTGTCATAATTCGAGCTCCCGGTGATTCAAGCAAGATTGGTGATGGAAAGCGGCGCGCGATGGTTCTCCGTGTCCTGGTATAACCAGCAGCGAACCTTGTGCCCATCCTCAACCTGTTCAAGTTCCGGGGAATGGGCCGTACAAACCGCAAGCTGATATTCCTCGCGGGCTCGGCAGCGGGGAGCAAAACGGCATCCCGGCGGCAGGTTGACCAGGTTGGGCACTGAGCCAGGGATAACTTCCAACCGTTCTTTGAGTTTTCCCAATACGGGGATGGAACCGATCAATCCCTGGGTATAGGGATGTAATGGGCGCGCAAAAATTGTTTGAACGTCTGCCTGTTCGACAATTTGCCCGGCATACATGACGGCCACACGCTCGCACATCTCAGAAACAACACCCAGGTCATGGGTGATCAAAATGATTGCCGTACCAATATTTTTACGCAGGTTGCGCATCAAATCCAATATTTGGGCCTGGATGGTGACATCCAGGGCGGTGGTTGGTTCATCGGCAATCAGCAGGTTCGGCACGCAGGCCAGCCCCATTGCGATCATCACACGCTGGGCCATACCACCCGAAAGTTCGTGCGGGTATGCTTCGGCGCGACGTTCTGGTTCAGGAATACCCACCATCTGGAGCAACTCAACCGCGCGGGCGCGGCCTGCTTCTTTGTTCAATCCCTGGTGAATTTCAAGCACTTCAGCGATCTGATCGCCCACCTTGAAGACCGGATTGAGTGCAGTCTGTGGCTGTTGAAAAATCATCGAAACGCGGTTGCCACGCACCTGAATCATTTCTTCTTCGCTGGCCTTGACCAGATCTTTGCCTTCGAAGAAGATCTCGCCTTCAACAATTTCCCCCGGCGCGCTGATCAAGCGCATGATTGAAAGGGACGTTACACTCTTGCCGCATCCCGATTCACCCACCAGGCCAAGCACTTCGCCAGGATTCACATAAAAATCAACGCCATCAACAGCTTTGACCACACCATCTTCGGTATAGAAGTAGGTTTTCAGGTTTTTCACTTCCAAAAGAGGTTGATTTGGCTCGTGTTGTTTCAAGGCAATTCTCCAAATGTAGGAATGGGTATGATTATAGCAAAAAAATCAACACAGCAAATAAGCAAAGACCTGCTTTCGCCTTTTGAGCAAAAGCAGGTCCTTGCCATGTTTATCCTGCAGCTTTGTGATATGAATGAAGCAGATCACTCTTACTTGTCTTCAGGATCATGGCTTCGCTGGTCAATCGCTTTCCAGGCAATGCCTATCAAGCCGAGAATAATGCCCACTGCTTGCGCAATGAACGCAAAGAAATTGAGGAAAAAGGTCGATTCAAGCACCTTTATCATCATCAACAAAGGCAAAACTGCGCCTGAAAGAGTCAGCAGAAAACCAATCACAATCAAACTGCGAGGATGTTTTATTTCCATTTTTACTTGTACAACCAGCATGATACCTGGTGCCGGGGTTCGATCTCATACTCAGGCGGCTCCTCTACATCACACAGACCCTGAATGATGCGCGTACAACGCGGATGGAAACGGCAACCGGGAGGCGGTTTTACCAGACTGGGTGGCTCTCCAGGGGGAACCTCTTTAAAGGTCAACGCGTTGTTGGCGTCAGGGTCAGATGTACCAGCCAGAAGGGCATGAGTATAAGGGTGACTGGCATTGCGCAGGATATCCTGCACTCCAGACTTCTCCACCAATTTACCTGCATACATTACGAAAATGCGCTCGGAAAAGTAACTAACGGTCGAGAGATCATGCGTAATATAAATCACGGAAAGGTTGTGCCGCTCTTGCAAGCCGCGCATGAGCTTAAGAATTTCAACGCGGACAGAAGCATCCAGCATGGACACCGGCTCATCGGCTACCAAGAACTTCGGTTCCATGATCATGGCGCGGGCGATCACAACACGCTGCTGCTGGCCGCCGCTGAGCATGTGAGGAAATTTCTGCAAGAAATCGCTCACCGGGCTCATTTTTACTTCTTCCATGACCTTAAAGATACGGGCCTCGCGTTCAGCCTTATCTTTTACACCGCCAACAATCAGGGGTTCTTCCAAAATGCGACCAACCGTCATGAAAGGTGGCAAAGCCCCATAAGGATCCTGCTGAACATACCCAACCTGCGTGCGATACCAGCGTAAATCTGCGCCGGTCAACTTGCTGACATCTTTGCCTTCAAAGACAATCTCACCTTTGGTTGGGCGATGCAGAGCAAGGATGGTTTTCATCAGGCTTGATTTTCCGCAGCCCGACTCGCCCACCACCGCAATGGCTTCGCCACGATTTACATCAAAAGTAACATTATCCACGGCACGAACATACCCCGCATGACCAAAACCCCAGCGACGCAGTTCGAACCAAACATGCAAATTTTTAATAGAGATTAAGACGTCCCGTTCTTTTTTCTCTGTTTTCACTTCGTTAGTAGTTGTTATTTCAACAGACATGCCAGGCTCCCATTTTTACTTTTCGTGCAACCAGCACTTAACGGTACGTCCTTCTTTTTCAAAGACGGGCGGTTCTTCAGAACACTTCTCAAAACGCTTCGTGCAACGAGCAGCAAACCGGCAACCCGTGGGAGGATTAATCAAGCTGGGGGGTTGCCCGGTAATGAACTCGAGCTCTGTCGTCTGGCGCAAACGGGGAACACTGGCCATCAGTTTTTGTGAGTACGGGTGCAACGGCTCGGTAAAGAACCGCATGGCATCGCCGGTTTCAACGATCTGCCCTGCGTACATGACTGCCACATCATCTGCCAGTTCGCTGGAAGTAGCAATATCGTGGGTGATCAGAATAAAGCTAACGCCCAGATCCTTTTTGATACGTTTGAGCACATTGAAAATGTTTGCCTGCGTCAGCACATCCAACGCGGACGTTGGTTCATCCAGAACAACCAGGTTGGGCGAAGTGATCAGCGACATGGCAATCGCCACACGCTGGCGCATGCCGCCACTTAGTTCAAACGGATAACGGTCAAGAAAATCGACCGCAACACCAACATGCTGGAACATTTTGCGCGCCATTTCGAGCGCTTCGGCCTTGCTGACACCCAAATGGATCATGGCCGGTTCTGCCACCTGGTCGCCAACCTTTAAGACTGGGTTAAGCGAGTTCATGGCCGCCTGGGGCACCAAAGACATGGCCACCCAACGAACATTTTGACGAAATTCTTCATCATCCAGGGCCATTGTGTCTTTGCCCTCGATAAACACCTTGCCAGAATAGGCAGCCACGTTTCTCGGAAGCATTCGCAAAATCGCCTTGGCAAGCGATGTCTTGCCACAGCCTGATTCACCCAAGACCACAACCGCGCGATTGTAATTCAAGTCAAAATTGACCCCATCCACAGCCTGAACAACACCAGCGCCGGCACGAAAATGGAGTAGAAGGTTTTCAACGCGTAACAACATTTTGTCAGCCATTTGAATTACATTCCTCTCAGTCTCGGGTTGAAGACGCGGTCCAGTGCAAAGCCTAGCATTGCAAAGCCCAAGCCAGTCAGCATCAGCAAAGCAGCGGGCTCCAAAATCCAGTAGTAATATCCTTTGTACAAAGCGCCATTCGCCTGGGCATCATTGATGATCTTGCCCCAGGTCGGCAGAACAGGGTCACCCAGACCGAGTAACGCAAGCGAGGCTTCCAGAAAAACGAATGCCGGTACAGAAGAAACCAAGCCAGGAATGAGGAGCGGGATCATGCGCGGGATCAAGTAAACAAAGATGATGCGCACATCAGACGCGCCATAAGCACGCGCTGCCTCAATATAAGTCGACTCTTTGGTTTGCAAGAAAATCGCCCGGTAGCCTTTGATCGCGCCGGTGAAAATACTGAGCAAGATGGTCACACCCAGAATAACCCAGATACTGCGCGAGTAAAACGTTCCGACCATGATCAGGATCGACAGAAACGGCAAAACCAAGTTGACTTCGGTAATACGCTGGATCAGTTCATCGACCCAGCCGCCGTACCAGGCGCCCATGGCGGCAATGATCATGGTCAGCACAGAAGTTCCAAGTGAAGCGATCAAACCAAAAGCCAGCGCCACAGGAACCCCCCACAGCAGGGGCAGGGTCAGGTCGCGGCGGGCATGGTCAGTGCCGGCCCAGCCATAAACCTGTCCGTGAAAGACAAACTCGGCATCCAGTTCGGAACCTTCTTCAAAGGCAATTCCAGTAACAACAAGCTGGTAAGTCCCCTTGACCGGCACAAGCCTGTCTTCAATCTCGGGGTTGGCAAACAAGCCTTCAACTGGATTTTTGTCACCCAGGCGGCGTCTCAATTTTTCATCCTGCGAGAAGCGATAGGTCATTTGCTTGCCCACGCCAAAATCTGCCACGCGGAGCTCACGCCCATCAGGGGTGATCATCTTCATCGAAACAAAAGGCTGCTTGGCTTCAAAATTGGAGTTGAAGTAAAGCAGCATTTCCTGCGGGAAGACATCAAAATCATAGTCAAAGGTATAGGTGATGTTGATGGTGGTTGTGTTCTTATCACCGGGGATCACCTCGCGTACGACCCCAGGGTCAGAGGATTTCATCGTAAAAGACTCGGTCAACTTCTGAGAAGTGAAATTATTGAACCAGGCCGGAGGCGCGAACTTTGGATTCATGTACCAAACATCCTCACCGCCGCGCCATAGCTTGATGGCGGTATCGTAGGGGATGGTAATCAGCACATAGGCCGACACCACCACCAGGAGAACGATAACCACCAACCCGGCAATAGCAGATGGATATTGCAGCAAATCTTTGAATGCTTTTTTTATCGTATTCATATTTAATTCCCACCGCCAACTTTTACTCTGGGGTCAACCAAGGCATAGATAAAATCAAGTAAAAAGACCGTGATCGCCAGCAGGTAAGCATAAATAATGGTTGAACCCACGATCACGGGGGTATCATATAAACCAATTGCCTGGAACAAGGTACGACCAAGGCCGGGCCACAAGAAAACAGTTTCGGTAATGATGGCGCCTGTCCACAAACCGATCAGCAAGAGCGCAAAATTGGTGATGATGATGGGCAAGGTGGGGCGCAAAACGTAGCGGCGTTCAATATCTCGGGAAAGCAGACCTTTGGCTTTGGCCAGTTCCACGTAATCTTCGCTGGAATAGATCAAAAAGAAAGTGCGATAGTTGTAAATACTGATAAAAATGGAACTAAAAATCAAGGAGGATGCGGGCAAAATCAGGTGCTGAAGCAGGCTGAGTGTATATTCAAACAAATTATCCGGGGGCGGCGCAGACACCATGCCACCGAAAGGCAGAACTTTCCAGATCGCGGCAAAGAGCAGGATGAAGAAAATCCCATAGAACCAGGGCGGGGCTGCAGAGGTTGGCGAGAGCGCAATCACCAGCTTATCCCAGAAACTGCCGTACTTTCTGGAAAGCGAAAGCGCCAGGAAGAGGCTGACAAAAAACAAAATAAGATTGGCTGAACCCATGAGCAGTAAGGTGGCCGGTAAACGTTCCAGAATGATCAGGCGCACCTGTCGGGAGCCGCTATCGCTGGACATATTGATCGCGCGACCCAGGTTCATTTGCAATGCATTGGTCAGGTACCGGAGATTTCGAATTGCTACGGGAGTATCAAGCCCCATGCGCTTCTCTTGCAGTTTGATCATATCCTCGGCGAGTTGTCTTTTTACATCAGTGGCCATGTTCTTGTTGGCCGGGTTATTCATGACCTGGGCTGTGACATTCTCGCGAATATCTGCTTTCATGATCTGATCTACATAACCGCCCATGTTCGCGATGTTGATCGTCAAATAAATACCGATCACAATAGTCACAAATAGCGTAAGCAGCCTTACAACAGTGTAACGCGCCACACGCATAAAGGTACTGCTTGATGAAGGTTTCTTTACAGATTCTGAACCTGCCGACTGGCTCATGTTCTTTCCTCGCAAACTAGGGGATTGATAGGGGCAAGGGAGAAAAACCCTTGCCCCTATCATGGACTTTCAGGTTACAACCTCAAGCTCAAGATTACGGAGCGGTGACGAATTCCATGCTCACGAAGGTAGGAACGCTAACGAGCATCGGAATGACCGCAACTTCAACCTTGTTGGAACCCGCTTCGAGCGCAGCGGAGATTTCGGCGGGAAGAACAACCTTGTACTGGCCATCGGCAACAAATTCTGCTTCACCGACCAGCGCAACCTCGCCCTGGGCATTGTAGAACAGGAACTTGACCTGTTTGATCTCAGCCTGCGGGTAGGGTTCGCCCTTGTAAGTCACGAAGACATCAAAGGTGGCTTCTTCGCCAATCGTAACCATGCCAGCGCCATCGAGTTCGGCTTCGGCCAGCTTGGGTTCACCAAAGGTGGACCAGCGGTCGGCAAGATCAGGATAGTCGGGGTAGTTTACGAGGGTCAACGACTTCTCGGTCAGGAAAACCTTATCGAGAACGTAGGGGCCGGTACCAACGATCATGTGGCCATGATCAGCGTAGAACTTGTCCAGGTTGGCGTAGCGAGCCGCGGCTTCTTCAGCGGTGACAAACTGGCCCATGGTGGGGGCGTAGGGGATGAAGGATTCGGCAACAGCCTGATCGAGGTATTTCTTCAGGATCTCGAGGCTGGGGCCACCAACATAGCTGGTCCATTCAACTTCAGTAGCAGCGGCCTTGTCGGTGGAGTAAGCAAGTTCGCCAGCGGCTTCAGCCAGGTTACCAATCGCGATGGCATCCCACTTGGATTCACCAAAACCGTAGTTCGGCCACAGGGAGATCGCCATGTTTTCGGCGTCGGGCTGGGTCAGGTCGGTGTACCATTCGATCACCAGGGGTTCGGTGGAAACGATCTTGACACCCTTGAAGGAAGAGATAAAGGATTCGTACACCGGAACAGCAGCTTCGTCGTAGATGGCGCTTTCAGGTTGGGCGCGATCAAAGGTCAGGATAAGAGCCATGACCACGTCGGCGGCGCTGAAGTTGCTGCCATCGTGCCATTTGACACTCGTGTAGAGGTCAGCCGGGTAGGTCACAACGGACTTGACCTTGGCGGTGGTGCCTTCGGCGACAGGCACAAAGGTTTGGGTTGTGGCATCCCAACTGCCCCAGGCATCGGCCGGCACAACAATTTCAGGCGCGGTGTTCAGGGTGACCCAGTCCAAAGTCTGGTTGGTGGGGGGCAGGCTGTCAAGAACGGTGATCTCAGCCGATTCAGCGCGCAGAGGCCAAACCAGACCGGTATACGGGTCGTTCATGAAGCCACCGCTGGCGGTGGCGCGCAGCGCGCCCTGATCGAAGGTCCAGTTGCCACCGGCAATCGGGTTCCAGGGATCAGCAAAGAGGTTCTGGGTGGCCCACTTCAATTGACCACCTTCTTGACCGATGAAACGGAGGGTGAAGGGGTAAATCTGGGCGCTCTCAATACCAGCGGCCAGATCAGAAGTAGCCTGTACGTTGCTGTTGTAGGGGGTGTAGTTCTTGCCGTCGATCAGGAAAACCTGGAAGGAGTCTTCCAAGCTGAGTTCCATGGCGCGGGCAAACATCTCACGACGTTGTTCGAGGGTCGTGAAATTGCCGTTGATCAGGTCATCGCCGAGTTTCTGGAATTCAGGATCAGAAACATTGGCAAAGAAGACGGGCATACCCTGACCACTGGTGTTCAGGTACATCTGCTGGAACATGTTCTTTTCATCACGGTTGATGACAGTGGAGCTCCAGGCAGCGGTGTAAGCGGTCCACAGGCAGTCGGTCGGTTCAGACTGGATCCAGAGCGGGGAAGCTTCGGAAGATGTCTTGTACTGGCGATCGACGGTGAAACCAACAAGTTCGAGCTGGGTGGCAACATAATCGCCAATCGGCTTGCGGGTGCCATCGCTATCGGGGCGGATCAACAGGATGATGTTGACGGGAGCATCCTTATACATCCACTTGCCGTCAGCGCCCATGGTCGCGCCCATAGCTTCCATCTCGGCCTTGATCATTTCAGTGGCCTTCTCGGGATTGTAAGCATACTTGGACTCGATCGCGCGGGCAACGTCAGCGAGTTCAGCATAGTCGGGGCCATTGGTCTGGATGGTGAAGAACTTGGGCAGACCACCGCCGGCGTAAACTTCCTGATTGATGTAATTGCGGTCATACAGGTAGTTGGTCGCTTCGCGGATCTTGCGGTTGGAGAACGGGTTGAGCACGTTCTCGTCGGTGCAGATGGCCGGGTTGTAGAGCATGTCGTAGTACAGGCCATTCGAGTCAGAGTAGCTCAGACCGGCATCTTTAATGGCGGGCAAATCCTTGGAAGAAAGGCCATTGGCGTAGATGTCAATCGCGCCAGCCTGGAGCTGGGTGATGGCAGAATCGGCTGCAACGACCGACATGACGATCTCGTCCAGCCAGCCACCCTTGCGAGTGGTGGGCGGAACAGCGGTCGGCTCAGGTTCAGCAGTCGGCTCGGGTTCAGCAGTGGGAGCAGCCTCTTCAGCAGGGGCAGTTGTCGGTTCTTCAACGGGGGTTACGACGGGGGTGCCGCCGCAGGCAGCAAGGATCATGCTGGCAATAACCAACAGACCAAAAACGAACATCAAACGGTTCTTAAACATTGTATTTCTCCTCCTGAGAAATTTAAAACGGGTTAGTTGGATACAACAGACTTATAGGATCAGCAAGTATCGTTCCGTTAATCACCTCCTTCTCAGAGGGTTTCCAGTTTGAAAATTCAAACATAGGGCTATCACTATAGCACAAGGATTTTATAGAGTCAAGAAAAGGCACGGCCGCAAGAGCCTGCTTTCATCTTGTTTTAAGCATTCTCGGAAATGTAAACGGTTACGGGACACGACAAAGCGGGTCAACATCCAACTCTTCCAGATTCCATAAATCAAACACGATCGCCGGCGTCAGATCAAAATTACACAAATCGGGGCGCGATGCCGCAACCTTGATGCGCATATAGAGCGGAATGGATGGCAAATCATTGGCAAAGATTGACTGTAAGCGGGCATAAGTAGCCTGATAAGTTGGCTGGTCAGGCAGGCTGCGATCAACTTGCTGGCACAAGATATCAAAGTCAGGATTTTTATAACCCATGATATTAATGCCTGTCCAATTATTTGTATCGGATGGGATCTCGGCGTCTGTGTAACCAAAACAGGCCGACTCTGTGCTCGATGCGCCAACTGCGTAAACTCCAAGGTCAAACTGGCGGCCAAACAAAGGGCCAATCGGGCCGGGCGCATAAAGGTCACCGACCGGTAAATGCTTTACTTCGACTCCGATTCCGCATTCTCGCAGGGATGCTGCTAAGATTTCGGCCGCCTGACGGCGCTGGATGGCCTCGCTGGTCTGGTACGAAAGCGAGAGTGCTACGCCATCCGTCAGGCCTGTTACCCCGCTGGATGTGCGCGGGGTCGCAGGGTCTTTATCGGCATCCACCCAGCCAGCCTCTTCAAGCAAGGCAATACCTTGGTTGATATCGAACGGATACAGTACGGCTGCCGAACTGTAGGCAGGGTGGCTCGGGAAAACAAAAGTCGCCGGGACCGAGGTCAGCCCCAAGAGCACATCATCCACTACAGCCTGTCGGTTAAGGCAGTAGGCAATGGCCTGACGGGTGCGGATATCTGCCAGCAGGTTGGGACGATCATTCAGGTCTATCCCATCATCATAAGAGGCCGGACGGATACCAAAATCCAGCCTTTCCATTATGTTTGTCTGCGTAATGGCGGTTTTTATGGTTTCGCTGCCTTCAAGCTCAAGCAACAATTCGATCTGTCCTTCAAGCCGCAGACTGGAATCGAGCAAATCGCATTCGCCGGAGGTGAGAGCGCTGATCCCACTTTCGGTATCGCGTAAAAAGCGGAAGGTCAGAATTTCAAAAGAAGGGAATCCGTCTTCAGCGCGGAAATAGTTCGGGTTTTTGCGCAGGCGGATCGATTCGCCGCGCGTCCAGGTTTCGAAAATGTATGCGCCCCAGCCCAGCGGCGGGTTGGATTCGGCATCAGCGCGGGCCAGCTCAGCGGCAGAGAAGCTGCCCCAGGCGTGCTGCGGCAGCGGTGACCAGAAATTGTCCGCGTAGGTCGGATCGATAAATCCGGGTCGCCCCCACCACTGGACGGTCAATTCATCGACTGCTTCGTAAGTCTGGGTACGGTCCACCAGGTATTTTGAAGCGGGGGTTTCGATATCAGATGCGATCCGTTGGGCGAAGATCGTATCCTGAGCGGTCAGGGGCTTGCCATCAGACCACAAGATCTCGGGCTTGATGCGGAACGTGACAACCATCTGATCCATTGTGATCTCGCCGGTGCCGCTATAACGCTGAACGCAAGCCGGGTCGTTGCAGGCCGCCGGGTAATAATCCACCCCGGCATCGAGCAGAACCACATCGCCTTTGGTATCCACAACCAGGTCACCGCGCTCGGCGGAAACGGTCACAATTTGGGCATCGCCATTCTCGATGGATGGGATCGTCTCCAGGATTACCGGCTGGTAGCCATCCAGAAAAACATCCACCGGGCCGTCGTACAGGGCGGCCAACACACTGCGGGCGGCGGGATTGGGATTGCCATACGGGTAAAGGGTATTGGGTTCCTGCCCCAGGCAGATGGTTAAATATCCTGGCTCTGACCCGACAGGAATGGCGGTCGGTTCGGCTGGCAGGGCAGTCTCTGTTGGCAAGCCCGCCTCGGGGCTTGGGGTTGGTTGATCGCCTGCCGGAACGTTACAGGCCGTAAACAACAGGGCTGTCAATAACAGAGCCAGGTTATTTTTAAGGAAACGTTGTTTCATATAATAACTCCTGTGGCGGGAAGGAAATCTCATGGTTTGGGCGAAATATAACACAAGTAAGCAGGTTCTGCCCACAGGGGAAGCCCCAAGATTACCCGCATGGGTAAGTAAAACAAGATCGTGTGGAGTAAAATATGGATGACAATAGATTCGGAGGAGAAGAATATGTTAAAAGAATTTCGTGATTTCGCCGTGCGCGGAAACGTGATTGATCTGGCCGTTGCTGTCATCATTGGCGGCGCATTTGGCAAGATCGTCGGATCGCTGGTCAATGATGTCTTGATGCCGCTGATCGGGCTGGCCCTGGGCGGGATCAACTTTGCCGAACAAGCCTTTACGATCGGCGAGGCGGTGATCAAATGGGGCGCATTCGTTCAAACCGTGATCGATTTCGTCATCATTGCCTTTGTGATCTTCATGATCATCAAAGCCGTCAACAAAACAAAAAAAGAAGAACCTGCCCCGGTTCCGGCAGAGCCGACCGTCAAGACCTGCCCGTTTTGCTTTACAGAAATCCCCATCAAGGCCACCCGCTGCCCAAACTGCACTTCGCAACTGTAAATTCAATCGTTTGGGTAGGGGCGCAGCAATGCTGCGCCCCTACTTTTGTTTTATATTTGCGAGCGGGACGGTTATAATCAATTCGCTATGGACTTCCTTGAAAAACTCAACCCCGCACAAAGACAGGCCGTCACCGCTGGTGAAGGGCCGACATTGGTCATGGCTGGCCCCGGATCGGGCAAAACCCGCGTATTGACCCAGCGCATTGCCTATCTGATCGCATACGAAGGTGTGCGCCCCTACCAGATGCTGGCTGTCACCTTCACCAACAAGGCCGCCCGCGAGATGGGACATCGCGTCGAGCAATTGCTCGGGCAGGATATGACCAGCGGCCTGTTCCTGGGCACTTTTCACTCGATCTGCGCCCGCCTTCTGCGCCGCGAAGCGGACAAACTGCCGGTCTCCTCCGACTTCGTCATTTTCGACGCCGACGACCAGCAGAGCATCGTCAAACGCGCCATCAAAGAACTCAACCTGAATGACAAACTCTACCGTCCGGTCGTTGTTCACGCCGCGATCAGCCGCGCAAAAAACGAACTGATCCTGCCCGACGATTTTCCGGTCGTCACCTATCGCGATGAAGCCGTCAAACGCATTTACAAGCGCTATCAGGAAATGCTGCGCGACTCGAACGCGGTCGATTTCGATGACCTGCTGCTGATGACCGCCAACCTGCTGGCCGAATTCCCGGATGTGCGCGACAGATACGCCCAGCGCTTCAGGCATGTGCTGGTCGATGAGTTCCAGGACACCAACCAGGCTCAGTACACGCTGATCAAGCACCTGTCCTCAGTTCATCGCAACATTTTTTGCGTCGGGGATGGGGATCAATCAATTTACGCCTGGCGCGGGGCCGATTATCGCAACATTCAGCGCTTCGAACAGGATTTCCCCGGGGCAAAAGTCATCCTGCTCGAGCAAAATTACCGCTCCAAGCAGATCATTCTTGATGCGGCCATGGCGGTCATCGACAAGGCCCGCAACCGGCGCAAGAAAAAGCTCTTTAGCGATTTGGGCCGGGGTGAAAAGATCAACTATTATGAAGCCCTCGACGATTACGGTGAGGCCAGTTTCGTGGTTGACAGCATCGCCCAACTGGTCGCCAGCAGACGCTTCGACCCCGGCGAATGCGCCGTGATGTACCGCACCAACGCCCAGTCGCGTTTGATGGAAGAAGCCTTTTTGAGCGCGCGCCTGCCCTACAAACTGGTAGGGGCCCAGCGCTTTTATGGCCGCCGTGAAGTCAAGGATGTGATCGCCTTCCTGCGCCTGGTTTACAACCCCGCCGACGAAGTTTCACTCGACCGGGTCATCAACGTCCCCCCGCGCGGGATCGGGGATAAAACCCTGCTCACGCTGCATACCGTTGCCCGCGGTGCGGGACTCAGCCCGGGCTCTATCCTGCTCGACCTGGCCCGCGGATCAGACTCACCTTATTTTGCCCAGTTTAGCGGACGAGCCGCCCTGCCCCTGGCCGATTTTGGCGCAAGCTTCTCAGCCTGGCGCGGCGTGGCCTCGGCCTTCACGGTACCAGAACTGTTCGACAAAATTGTGGCCGACATCAACTACCAGAACCACCTCGACGACGGCACCGAAGAAGGCACCGAACGCTGGGACAACGTGCAGGAATTGCGCCGCCTGGCCCAGGAATATCAGACCCGCACCCTGTCAGAATTCCTTGAAAACGTGGCCCTGATCTCAGACCAGGATACCCTCAGCGAAAATCAGAACGCCCCGACCCTGCTGACCCTGCATGCCGCCAAAGGATTGGAATTTGGCGCAGTCTTCATCGTCGGGCTGGATGATGGCACCCTGCCGCACAGCCGCTCGTTTGACGAACCGGAACAGATGGAAGAAGAACGCCGCCTGTTCTACGTCGGCATGACCCGCGCCAAAGAAGCGCTGTATCTCGTCCGGGCTCTGCAACGCGGCGGACGCGGCTACGCTGAAAGCACGATCCCCTCCCGATTTTTGGAGGACCTGCCAGCCGAGCTATTAAACGGAAAAAGCCGCGCGGGCGGCGGGGGCCGTCGAAGCGGCGGCAGCTCGGGCTACAATCCGCGCCGCGATACGTGGAGCCTGCCTGCCCCCTCGCGCCCGGCCCCAATCATCGAACCCAAATTCCGGGCCGGGATGCGCGTCAGTCACCCATCCTGGGAGGAAGGCATCGTGCTCGACAGCCGCATCCAGCAGGATGACGAGATCGTGGATGTGGTCTTTGAAAGTGTCGGTATCAAGCGCCTTTCAGCAACCCTGGCGCATTTGACAATCTTGAAATAAAGCAAATAGACCTGACAAAACCTGTCGGGTCTTCCAACAGGAGGACACCTTGGCACAGACTCTAAAAATCGTTATCCCGATGGCCGGATGGGGCACACGCATGCGCCCGCAAACCTGGAGCAAGCCCAAGCCGCTGGTCAGCGTGGCCGGTAAAACATCGTTGGATCACCTGATGCACATGTTCTCGACCATCCCGGCATCTTTTGATGTGGAATATATCTTCATCATCGGACCGTACCTGGGTGAGCAGATCCCGGTCTATCTCGAAAAGAATTATCCGCATATCAAATCCAGCTATGTGGTGCAGGAAGAAATGAAGGGACAGTCTCACGCGCTGTGGCTGGCGCGCCATTCTTTGCATGGCCCGACCATGATGGTTTTTTCAGACACCCTGGTTGAGACCGATTTTTCCTTCATCAAAGATGAAAAGTTCGATGGGGTGGCCTGGGTAAAACCGGTTCCCGACCCGCGCCGTTTCGGTGTGGCCGAAGTGGATGAGAAAGACCAGATCACACGCCTGATCGAAAAACCGCAAACCATTGAAAACAACCTGGTGCTGGTCGGCTGCTATTTCTTCAAAAAAGGCGAGGAACTGGTTTCCGCCATCGATGAGCAGCTCAAACGCCAGGTGCAGCTTAAGGGTGAGTACTTCCTGGCAGATGCCATCAACATCATGATCGAACATGGCGCGAAAATGCGCCCCGAAAAGGTGGATGTCTGGCTGGATACCGGCACGATCGAAGCCACCCTCGAAACCAACGTTTACATGCTTGAACATGGGAGCGACAACTCGGCCGAGGCAAGCAAACGCGATGGGCTGACGGTTGTGCCGCCGGTTTTCATTCACCCCAGCGCCAAAGTGGAGCGGGCAGTGATCGGACCGCATGTCTCGATCGGGGCAGACTGCGAAGTCAGCCACTGCGTCATCAGCAACAGCATCCTGGATGAGGGCTCAGTAGCCACCCAATCGGTGCTGCACGGCTCCTTTGTCGGCAGACAGGCGCGGGTGGAGGGGCGCGCCCGGGCCGTCAACATCGGCGACAACAGCAGTATCCAGTTTTAGGGATATTCTATAGTAGGACAAAGTGACATCTTGTCCTACTATTTTTTTATGTGGGCCTGTACAATAAGAATACCCACTCACACCTATTTGGAGGATTCATGCAGGCAAATATCCAAAAGAGTTATCTCTCGAAGCGCGCCGCAGAGTTGAAACCGAGCGGAATCCGCAAATTTTTCGATATTGTCGCCACGATGAAAGATGTCATCTCACTCGGCATCGGCGAACCGGATTTCACCACCCCAAAACCCATCCTGGATGCCGGCATCCGTTCGCTCACCAACGGCGAGACGCATTACACATCCAACTCTGGCAAGATCGAACTGCGCCAGGGCATCGCCGACAACCTGAAGCGGCTCTACAATGTCAACTACGACCCGGCCACTGAGATCATTGCCACGGTCGGCGTTTCAGAAGCGCTTTACCTGACCTTCAACGCCCTGCTCGACCCCGGCGACGAGGTCATCATCCCGACCCCGTGCTTTGTCTCGTACCAGGCCGAAGTCTACCTGGCGGGCGGCATTCCGGTCGAGATCCCCAGCCGGCGCGAGAACAACTTCTCGGTCGACCCGGCAGATATCCGCAAGGCCATCACCCCGCGCACCAAAGTCATCTTTATCGGTTATCCCAGCAACCCGACCGGGGCCGTCGCCGAACGCGAAACGATGATCGAAATTGCAAAAATCGCCGAAGAATTTGACTTGATGGTTGTCTCCGACGAGATCTACGACCGCCTGGTCTACGGCTTCGAGCATGTCTGCTTCCCGGCCCTGGGCGAGAGTCTCAAACGCCGCACCGTTCTGCTGGGCGGGTTTTCAAAGAGCCACGCCATGACCGGCTGGCGCATCGGCTACGCCGCCGCCCCAGCAGAGATCATCGCCGGGCTGGTGCGCATTCACCAGTACACGATCATGTCTGCGCCGACCACCGCCCAGGATGCTGCCATCGAAGCCCTGAAAAGCGGCGAACCGCATGTGGAAGAGATGCGCTCCGAATACAACCGCCGCCGCAAATTGATCGTTGGCGGGTTGAACCGGCTCGGGCTGGATACTTTCGAGCCGCGTGGCGCATTCTACGCCTTCCCTAACATCCAGGCCAGCGGCATGGATGATGAAAGCTTCGCTGAAAAACTCCTGCAGGAAGAACGTGTGGCTGTCGTGCCAGGCTCGGCTTTCGGCATGGGCGGCGAAGGGTTTGTGCGCTGTTCGTACGCCACATCGTACGAAAAGATCGAAGAAGCCCTGCGCCGCATGGAAAAATTCATGGAACGCCACGGGTAATTTTCCCCAAAAATTTATCGTAGGGACGAGCCGGTGGCTCGCCCCTACGGTTTTAACCACCACAGCCCGGTAAACTCGGGCAAAATCTCCGTCTCGACCCCCGCGGCCATCTCATCTCCAAAGAAGAATTGAACCAGTTCGCGGGCTTCGTGCACATTCTTGAAGCGATAATCAGTGGAGATCTGGCGGCTGGCAAAGCCTTTTTCGTCGAGCCAGGCATAATAATCGCTCAGATGCTCAAGGCGGACGGGAAGCTGGCTGCCGGTCCCGAGCGATTCGATGAAGATGACCGTACCGCCGGGACGCAGGACGCGTTCGACCTGCCCCCAGCCTGCTTCCAATTGTGAGCGGTCTCCCCAGACCGAAAGATAGCTGAAGCTCCAGCCCGAGACCACCAAATCGGCGCTGGCATCCTCCGCGGGGAGCCGGCGGTGATCGGCAACCTGCACCTGCCAGTTTTTGAGTCCCATGCTGCGCAGGCAGGTTTCAGCCACCTTGAGCATGTGCCCGGACGAATCGAAAGCGCGCAGGCTGCGAGCGCGTGCGGCAAGCAGCCGCTCCAAACGTCCCGTGCCGGCGCCCAGGTCAATGATATCCAGGCCGGTGGTGGACAGAATCTCTTCAATCGCTTTGGGCAGGTTGCCCTGGTAATCCTCGCAGCGAATCAGGCGATCGTACATGTCGGCATGTTGTGCGTAAACTTCTTGCTGGCTGGGCATTATTTTTCCTTTTGGTAGCGTTTGCGCATTTCAGCGCCAATAACCCTGACCGCCGCCGGGCGCGACATCAGGCGCGAGGTGGCGAACATCGCCAGCCGGTTCTGAGCCCCGGGGAAGAAGCTGGGCGTTTTCCCGAGCGCGCCCAGGGTTTCGCGGACGGTATCGGCGGCGCTCATGACCGGCGGCCAGGTTTTGGCCTCGGGGTTTGGGTTTTCAGCGCGCCAGCCGGGGGTGTCGGTCGCGCCAACCACCGTTGAAAGCACATCTACCCCATAAGGATGCAATTCTTCGGATAGGGCTTCGCCCAGGTTGAGATTGAAAGCCTTGGTTGCCGAATAAGCGCTAACGTAGCTCGTGCCAACCATGGCCGAACCGGAGGAGACGAAGATGATCCCGCCGCGCTGGCGTTCGCGCATTTTTGCGCCAAAGGTGTGGGCCAGGCTCAGCGGCGCGCGGGCATTCAACTCGAGGATTTTCAAGTGTTTTTCGAGCGAAACATCCAAAAAGTGGCCGATGGCCGAAACCCCGGCGTTATTGACCAGCAGGCCAATTTCCAGCGTGCTGGCGGCCTCGATCACGGCGGATAGGCCCGCGGGGGTGGCCAGGTCAGACACCACCGGTCGGGTTTCCACGCCGCTTTGGGTCGAAATCGCCGCAGATGTGGCGTTAAGCGCCTCGGCCTGGACATCCACCAAAACCAGATTCAAGCCATGGGCGGCCAACTGGCGCGCAAATTCTGCGCCGAGGCCCATGGCCGCACCGCTGACCAAAGCCCAGGGGCCGTATTGAGAGAGAAAGGGGGTGTTGGGAGTCATATTCTAGCGCGCCTGTCCGCGAAACTGGAATTTCAAACCATCCACCAGGGTTTGGACCGCCTCCGGCGCGGCGGGATGCTTTTCGGCGTGGTGAAAAACGACCGTCAACACGAAGGGGCCGGGGTTTTCGTCGAGCGGCAGCCAGGGATAGGTCAGCAGCACGCCCAACCGTCCCTGAATGCGAACAGTATGGTGATCGTAATCGACCAACTGCGCAGCCTGGGCGCGGGAACAAATCGCAATGGCCTGGCCGGGGTAAACCTGGTTGAAACCGGGACTGGTTTGCATGGGGGAATCTTAGCACGATGCGCCGGTTTTGGGCGAGCTTTTTCGATATTCTGAACCGAGAACAAAAAAGGCGGAGCCTCCTTTTGAGAGACTCCGCCTTGTGTGATGCCTTCCTACTTTTTGCGGCGCTGAACGATGCTATAGACCGCCAGCCCCAAAGCCAGCGCGGAGGCGGCCCAGGCGCTGTTCGCCACCAGCGGGAATTCGGCCTGTTTGACGGCGATCCCGATAAAGGACCAGAGCAGCACGAACAAATAGCCCGAGTCGCGGCGGGTGAGGGTCATCAGCACTCCGAGCAAGCTGGCGACCGCGATCATAATGGCAGCCCAGGCCTGGGCCGGGATGCCGAACCCGCTCCAACTGATCGAATACAGATAACTGGTGATATTGGCAACCGTCGCGACAGTGATCCAGCCGAGATAAACGCTGAAGGGAATGTCCACACACCAGCGTTCAGCGGCGCTGACGGCAGTCCGCCCCACATCCAGTTTGAGATAGCTCAAGATCAACGTGCCGAGCAGGGCCAGCATGACCAGTACGCTCAAGCCGAACTCGTTGTAATGCCAGCAGAACAGCCAGGCGGCGTTGAAAATTCCGCTCAGGGCAAATAAATAGCCCAGGTTTTGCAAGCGCGGACTTTCCTGCTGTTTGGGCAAAAACTGGAAGACGGCAAAAGCGATCCAGCCAATGTAGATGATGCCCCAGATGGCAAAAACATACCCCGCCGGAACAAAATAAACCTGGAAACGATCTGAAATTTCGCCGGTATTCTGCCCGTTAAGCGGCAGGGTGCTGGCAAGGATGTTAACGGTGATCGCAAGCGCCACAGACAGGGCGTTGGCGAGTTGGCGTAATAAATTTTTGGACATGGTTGCTCCATTCTGCATAAAAAAGATGATTGTCAAGTTTTATTGTAGCGCGGCGCGCTTGCGAAAGCTATCAGGAGTTGTTTTCTGAACTTTTCTCATCAATACCGCCACAGCAAAAGCCCGGCTCGAATTCCGGCAAGATCGATTGTTTTCAGCGAAAACCGACCCGGTTCGAATTCACGCCTGAAATGTGGGATAATGAACTCAATCTATTTAAAAAATTCCCAAAGAACAGGATGTTACCTTGGTCAAAGTCAATTACAAGCACGAGAAGCGTCAGAAAGAGCTCGATAAAAAGAAGAAAAAAGAGCAAAAGATCAAGAAAAAGCAGGGCAAAAAAGAAATTATGCCTGGCGAGAACCAAACACAGACTCCACAAGAATAGTCAAGTCTTGGGGCGGCCCGCCTGGGCCGCCCCTATCTTTTTGCCTTGCCGGGGGTTTTCGCTGTCGCTCCACTTTTTTAATGAAAACAAAAAGGCGTCCCGTTGTTTGGGACGCCCTCATTCATTCAAGCCTGTGGGATTTTCTCAAGGCGTGGGGGTGGCAAAAACTGCGCCGGGTTCCAGGGTCGGGACCTCGGTCCCCTGGCCCGCGACAACGATCTTCACGGTCACAAATTCACCGAAAGGCTCGCCGCGGCCATTGGCCAGCCGCCAGACCGCGGAATATTCGCCCGGCGTATACGGGGCATACAACCTGACGGTGACATCGACCTGTCCTTGCGGCTCAACCGTTTGGTTAATTTCCCGGGTATTACCCTGCATGAGATTACCGCTCGTAAAAGCGATGGTATACCCGGGTTTCCAGGTGCAGGTGCCCGTGTTTTTCAGGGTCCAGGTCTTCAAAAAAACCTGCCCCGGCGCAAGGATCGTGCCATCCGCAATGGTGACGTCTGCGACAAAGGCGGAGTTGTCGCAATAATCATTCTCGACCGAAGTCGGGATGATCGGGGAAGGCGACGGGGTCTCGGTGATGGTGGCGGTCGGCGTCCGCGATGGGGTGCGGGTTGGCGTGGGTTCACGGGTCGGGGTTTGGGTGGCTTCGGCGGCGGCCGTCTGCGCAAGAACCGCTGCGGCTTGAGCGGTTGCATCTTCGGCCGTGGTAACGCTGATCGGGCCGCAGGCGCCCAGCAACAGCGCCAACAGCGGCAAAAGTACAGGTAAAATTTTGTTGGATGGCTTCAACATGCTTTCATTCCTCGAATGGTGTGGCAAAAGGGGGTCAAAGCACACATTCTAACACCTTCTTGGTTCCCAAAAAGTTCCCCTAATCGGGTGACGCATCTCGTCCTGGCTAGCCGAACCAAGTCATCTATCTTTTGATATTCCTGGGATTTTCCTCATCATCCGGCCAATTGACCGGATTCGCCTCGATGTAGCGCCAGATATTTCCCATTTCACGATCATTGCGAATGATGTGTTCGTGGTAATTGCGCTGCCAGATGCCGGTGGCGTTGTGCTCTTTATTAATCCGGTAGGACACCGCTGATTTAAAGGACCGCACAATTGCGCCCAACGAACCCGGCTTCACATTGATTTTGTGCAGATTTTCATTTGTGGCGGGCGTTGTAGGGGCGCAGCAATGCTGCGCCCCTACCTCATTGCGCAATTCTTCCGCCTGAATCACAATAATCCCATGAGCATGATTCGGCATGATGATGTACGCGCCCAATTCCACATTCGGAAAATGCTCCGGGATGGCGTGCCAGCAATCGTCCGCAATTTGGCCGAGATCATTTAAAACCATTTCCCCATTTACCACATCCCCAAACAAACAATCCCGCTGCCAGGTCACGATCGTGACAAAATACGCGCCCGTGGATGAATAATCATATCCCGGCAGGCGAATCGACCGGCGATGATGAATTTTCGGATCGAATTTGGTTGGCATGAATAAATTTTACCGTCAATCCCATCAAAATTAAGATTAACAAACGTAGGGGCGCAGCAATGCTGCGCCCCTACGCCCAAAAACAAACCCATCCCACCGACAAGGCAAGCCAAACCGTAAGAGCGACTCACCTGTGCTTATAAGAAGCATCTCGTCAGGCAAAGATTTTACAGTCGGCAGCCCTCGTGGACTGCCGACTGTCTTTCATCTTTCTACTTTCTATCCTACAACTTCGCAAACCTGCTGACGATAACCGCCGTACCCGGCAGCGTCGCCTTGTCCTGGAGAGTCATCTCGGCTGGGGCCACACCGGCATCCTTGGGTGCGCCCTGGTAGATGAAGATCGGCGTGCCTTCAACGGCGTTGGCCAGAGTGACATAGGCCTGGCCGGTCAGATAGCCTTCGCTGTCGAGCGAGCAGCTCGTCACCCAGCCGATGACCTTGCCGCGTTTATCCACGACCGGGTCGCCGTTGTGGGCCATGCGCACGCCCTGTTCCGTAAAGCGGAAGCGGGCCACCACACCCTTGCGGGCCTTCTCGCGCGCCATAAACGCCTCGCGCCCGATAAACCACGGCTTGTAAGGCTTAACGTACGAGCCAAACCCGCCTTCGGCCACGCCCAAATCACGCTCGCCAAACTTGCCGGAGCCGAGCCCCATTTCGTGGCCGTAGAGCGGCAGGCCCGCCTCGGTGCGCAGCGAATCGCGCGCGCCCAGACCGATCGGCTTGACGCCAAAGGCCTCGCCCGCCTTCAAGACCGCGTTCCAGAAATCGACGGCGCGGTCAGGATGAACGAACAGCTCGAAGGCCATTTTTTCACCGGTATAGCCGGTGCGCGAGACGATTAAATCAAATTCGCCAACGGTGGCATCGCACAGCTCGGTCCGTTTGAGTTTCATGATGCGCGCCCGGGTGGCGGCATCGACGCCCATCGCCAGCAGCGTATCGCGGCTCTTCGGCCCTTGCAGGGCAATATCGATGCGCATGTCGTTGCCAGCCTGGGGGTCGCGCAGGTTGCGGATGACGGCCTCGTAGCCAAAAATCCGCGCCCAGGGACGGGCATTGTCGATCTTGACCGCGCCGTCGCGCACGCTTTCGAGCCAGGTGCGGTCTTTGTCATCGTTCGAGGCATTCACCACCACCAGGAACTTCTCTGCGCCGCGCCGGTAAACCAGCGTGTCGTCGATCACATCCGCATCGGGGGTCAGGAAGTGCGTATACAGGCTCTCGCCCGGCGCCAGCCCGCCGCAATCGTTGCCGCAGACCGTATCCAGGAAGGAGGCCGCGTCCGCGCCGAGCACTTCGTAAACGCCCATGTGCGAAACGTCGAACAGCCCGGCTGCCTGGCGCGTTGCCAGGTGCTCTTCCTTGACGCCGGTATATTGCACCGGCATTTCCCAACCGGCGAAGGGCACCAAACGGCCGCCGAGGGATTTGTGGACATCGTACAGGCGGGTGCGTTTCAGCGGACCTTCGGATTCTGTCCAGGCGAAAGCGGGTTTCTCGTCCCCGCCACCCGCAGCCTGCATCCCGATAAACCAGGGTTTGTCTACGCCTTGTTGGGGCGATTCGCGAATCGCCCTTACATCGGTCGAGTCCGCTACCACCACCGGCCCCGGCAAACGGGCCGGATCGAAATCCTTTTCGCCGTCCGCGCGGAAAGAGACGTATCCGTCTGACAGGTCGCGCAGCCAGGCGCTGACCAGCCCCGAATCGCCAGCATCGACCGTCAGCTGGTAGGAGCCGCCTTCGAGACGGGTCAACGCGCCCGCCACAGTCCCCTTGGGGGTGGCGATGCTGGTCGAAACGGCGATGCCAGGCTTGAGCGCGGAAAGATCCGTGCTGACAGCGTAATCCAAAAACTGACGGACGCGCGGCCCTAAAAGGTTAAAGACACCCGTTGCGGAGACATCATCCACAAAGAAATAGTGCGGGTAAACGCTTTTTTCGTATTCGAAATCGACGCCGGCTTCATCTGCCAGCTTGCGGATCTTGAGACGGGCTTCGTTGAGCACGTTGAAATCGAGTTTGGCGCGGCGCACCTTGCCCTTGCGGACGGTATCGACCGCGTGCGGGGCGCAGGCCAGCATGACATCGGCCATAATGTCGGTCAGTTGGCGGGTCTTGTCTTCGTCGAAGCCGCGCTGGGTGATCCAGGGCGTACCCAGGCGGATGCCGCTCGGGTCGAGGGCGCTTTTGTCGCCGGGGATGGTGTTGCGGTTGATGACGATCCCGACCAGGTCGAGGATGCGCGCGGCCATGTCACCGGAGAGCGAAATGCCGTCCGCAGATTTGACGCTGGTGCAGTCAACGTTGACCAGGTGGGTGTCGGTGCCGCCGAACGGAACGCGCAACCCGCGTTTGATGAACTGGTCAGCCATGGCGGCCGCATTGATCAGCGTTTGGGCCTGCAATTGCTTGAATTGCTCGGTTTTGGCGAGTTTGAAGGTCAGCGCCAGCGCGGCAAAGATATGAACGTGCGGGCCGCCCTGTTCACCGGGAAAGACTGCCCGGTCGATCTTCTTCGAGATGGCGGCGTCGGTGCTCATCAGGATCGCGCCGCGCGGGCCGTCGAGGCTCTTGTGGGTGGTGGTCATGACCACGTGGGCATAACCGATCGGCGAGGGAACGACGCCCGCCGCAACCAGCCCGCCCAGGTGCGAGATGTCGGCCAGGAAGATCGCGCCGACTTCATCGGCGATCTCGCGGAATTTTTTCCAGTCTGGAACCCACGAGTAGGAGGAGGCGCCAGCGATCAGCAGTTTGGGTTTGTTTTCGAGCGCCAGAGCGCGCACTTTGTCGTAGTCGATCTTTTCGGTAACGGGGTCGACCGCATAATGGACGGCTTTGAACCACTTGCCCGAGCGATTGACCGATGAACCGTGAGAGAGATGCCCGCCGTGCAACAGGTTCATGCCCATGATCGTGTCGCCCAGGCCGACCAGCGCCTGGTAAACGGCGTTGTTGGCGGGCCCGCCTGAAAGCGCCTGGACGTTGACGAAGATCTGCTCGGGTTTGACGCCGTTGGCGGCAAAAACCTCGGCGGCGCGCCGGCAGGCCAGGCTTTCGACCACGTCTGCGTATTCGACGCCCTTGTAATAGCGCGGGTCGCCACGCCGGCGATATTCGGCCAGGCGGGTTTCGTAATCGAACAGGCCTGCCTCGGGCATTTTACGCCACTCGTCTTCGGGGTAGCCTTCGGCGTAGATGTTCTGGAAGGCGGAGCCCATCGCTTCGCGCACAGCCAGCGGAGCCTGGCTTTCAGAGGCGATCAAGATCAATTTGCGGGCCTGTCGTTCGGCTTCGAGCTGGGTCAGCTTGTAGACTTCAGGGTCGAGATCAGACAGCGAGCCGCGGAAAAGATAATCGGACATGGATATCTCCTGTGGTAAGGCAAATTGGATAAATAAAAGCCTGCTACGGATGTACTCGAACATCCAGCATGGATATTTCGACGCTGGATGTTCGGTGAATGACTAACTTGAATTGTAGGCCGGGATGGGGGAAGGGTCAAGTGAAAAAAGGCATATTAAACACAGATAGGGCCAGGATACCCTGGCCCTATCTGTGTTTTGCTGCTCAATGCAAGGGTTGAACAGCGTCGATATCCGCACCATCCCCTGTTCCGGGGTCTGTAAAGCGGATAAATGGGTAACTTCCTGGTGAAATACATCCAAATCCATCAATATCAATCAGGATGCCGCTGTTCTGATAAAGAGAGCCCTGGCCAATTGAGAAATTATCTGTCTCGGGCGAGAAACCAGCAAGGTTGGAATTTCCATCAGGGCTGGCATTTCCCCAATAGAAAACCGTGCACCAATTAAGATTATCACGGCTGACTTCCACAATCACTTGGTCCATTTGAATACCCGGCCCTACGCCACCACCAGCATCTGCAAGCCAGCGCTCGTAGAAAGCAAAGTCATAACCAGAGCCAGTAGATATTGCCGGGCTAATTGTGAAGGTTACTGACCCGGAAAAAGTTACAAAAGAGCCATCTGGATTACCTATATTAACTCCTCCCGGAGGCGGAATTGGGGTAACAGGCGTCGCTGTATTGGTCGGGGTAAACGTCGGAAGCGAGGTGAAGGTTGCCGTAGCCGTCGGCGAAGCGGTAAAGGTGGAAGAGGGGGTAAAGGTGGCCGTGGCCGTTGCTGTCGGGCTGGGACTGTTGGTGGCGGTGAAGGTTGAAGTAAAGGTGGCCGTCGAGGTGGCCGTAAAGGTCGGGGTGAAGGTGGAGGTGCGCGTGAACGTCGCGGTTGGGGTGGAAGTGCGTGTGGCCGTAAAGGTCGGCGTGAAGGTGGAGGTGCGCGTGGAAGTTATGGTTGGGGTGAATGTCCGCGCCGGGGTGTTGGTCGGCGGGCGGGCCGTAAATGTCGAGGTCGGAAAGCCATAGATCGGGGTGCCGGTCGGGAAAGGAGTCAGCGTCGCAGCCCGGGTGGCGGTAGCCGTGGCTCCCGGCGCCTCGGTCGGCTGTGTTTCAGAAGTCGGCGCCCGGGTTGGCACCGCGGTCGCGGGCGCGATCACCACCACCGGCACCTCGTTCAGCAAATCCAAATCACCGGCCTGGGGCGTCAAAAAAGTGCTCTGCCAGGCCTGGGGGGTCAAGATCTCGGGTCGCAGCGGCGCAAGACCAAGCGCCGAAATGTTTGCCAACTCACCGTTGACATCGATCTTCGAGCCCATCTCCGATGGAACGTTCCAGTTTGGCAGCAGACGAACCGCAAATTGCCCGGCCACGAACATCAATAGAACGCCGAGAAAAACGATCCCGGCCAACAGGAACAAATCCCGTTTTTCGCGATCAGAGATGTTCATTCAGCCAGTTCCGCTTTTAACGGCAGGCGCACATAAAAACAACTGCCAGGATTCTTGTCTTCATCGCAACCGGGGCTTTCGACCCAGATCCGTCCACCGTGGGCCTCGACAATACCGCGCGCGATCGCCAGCCCCAGGCCAGGGCCGCCGCCTTTGAATTTGGTCCGCCCCGAAGAGTGCAGGGTCACTTCGCCGGTCTGGTAGAACTTCTCGAAAATTAACTGCTGATGCTGGGCATCAATACCAATGCCGGTATCCTGCACGGCCAGCTCAACTTCTGCAGCATCTTCGATCACCTGTCCATGGACCGAAATTGTGCCGCCGTCCGGGGTGTATTTGATGGCATTCATGATCAGGTGATAAAACAATTTGTACAGAAGATCGGGGTCGGCATAGATGATCGGCAGTTCAACAACCCCATCGGTGATGAATTTGAGCTTACGCTCTTCCCAGGCCGCAGAAAAGGTTTTTTCAACCCGCTGCAATGTGGCGGCCAGCGAGGCCTGGTCGGGCAGGGCCTTGAGCATCTTGCTGTCGATCCTGGAAATATCGAGCATGCTGTTGACCACTTCCTGCATCCGGGCAGAGCCTTCGAGCAAACCCTTCGAAATACTTTGCAGATCAGGGTTATTCTTGGATTTGATATCCAGGATCTGGGCATAACCACTTAATAAGGTCAGCGGGGTGCGCAACTCATGGGCTGCGACCTGAATGAAGCTGGATTTGGTCTTGTCCATCTGGGCCAGGGTCTGGTTGGCGCGTTCCAGCTCGATGGTACGCTGCTGCAAATTAGCAGTCATCGCATCGAAGGTGTTGGCCAGCACCCCAATTTCATCCGAGCTTTTAACCCCGGTGCGGCGGGTCAAGTCTCCGGCGGTGATGGCCTGCGAGGCCCGCACCAGCGCGTAAATGGGGTTGATCAACAGGCGCGAAATCCCATAACCGACCGCGATCACACCCAGCATGGCCAGCGTAAAGAGCAAAATGTAATTGTTACGGCTGACCGCTCCCGGCTGTAAAACAAAGTCGAGCGGCAGAACAACCGCAAACGCCCCCAACCGGTCACCCCCCACCTGCAGCGGACTGCGCGCCAGGCTGTACCAGCGGCCTTCCAACTCAAAGTTTTCGCCGCTAATATTGCCCTTGCTCTCGACCACTTGACGATATTCATCTTCAGAGATCGAAAAAGTATCCAAAAAGGATTCGTCCGCAGCCTGGCCAGCCAGGGTTGTGGCAATTGCGTGACCCGACTCGTTAAACAAGATCACATCGGCCAGCGATGTATTTTTCAGGTAAGGCATGATCGTATCGAAAGAGGTTCCCACCAGCACAACCCCTTCGAGGCGATTATTCAGCTCAATCGGCAATGCTGAATAATAATAAAACTTTTTCATCACTGCGCTATACGCCAGGGTCCGGCGCGGAGCAGCCTGGGCATCATCCGCCAGCAAGAGCGACTTGACAATCGGCATGCTTTCAAGCCCGCTGGCCACACCCGGCACAAAATAATTACCATCGGCCAGTTTGATCAGGTAAAAATTCTCAACACCCTGCCGGTCGACCACCGATAACGACTCAATATCCAGCCCGGCCGCCAGGGGCTGGGCCAGCCCGGCCAGCGCAACGCGATCCCCGGCCTGCAAGGCTTCAGCCAGGCCGCTCGTGTAAGCGACAATCCGCGCCGCTTCAATGTGGGTCAGTTCCTGGCGCGCAAAATCATCTGACACCACCCGCCCGGCTTCGAGCAGTTGGTTGGTCAGGCGTTCTTGTAATGAGTTGGAAACCAGGCTGGTAACGACATAAACTCCTGTGACTGCAACCACCAGTGTCAGGAGCAGATAAGGCAGAATAACTTTGAAACGAATGCTCACAATATCCCCTTGTCAACAAAAAAATGCAAATTCAATCGCATTATACATCTTTTTAAGAGCGGAAAATGCGTGTCAGATTCATTATCGAAACTGCAAACTCAAGCATCCAGATTAAGATCGGCCAACTCCTGGACGATTTGATAGATAAGGCGCCGCTCCCAGCCGGATTCGCGCGCCAGGCGGCGGGACAAAGCCGAGGGCGCCTCATCCCCGCCCAGGCCGGAGGCAATCTCGGCCCTCAGCCGGTCTTCTGTCCACCGCGCCGATTCCACGCTGATCGTCTGGCCCGCGACCACCAGCGTAAACTCACCCCTCGGCGCGTTGCGCTCGAAATAGTCCCGCCCGGCGCGCACCGTTCCGCGCCAGATCTCTTCATGCAATTTCGTCAACTCACGGGCTGCGGCCATTTGGCGGTCGCCCAATACGGTTTCAATATCGACCAGCGCATCCAGCAGGCGATGGGGCGTTTCGAGAAAAATCAACGTATACGGCAGCGCGGCCACATCACCCAGAAAAGATTTGCGCTCCGACGATTTGCGCGGCAAATAGCCAAGATACAGGAAAGAATCGGTTGGCAAACCCGAGGCCGCCAGGGCCGCGACCGGCGCAGAAGGTCCCGGCACCGGGCTGACGGCGTACCCGGCTTCGATGGCCGCCCGCACCAGCTCGTAGCCGGGATCGTTGATGGCAGGCGTCCCGGCGTCTGAGACCAGGGCCACGTCCCCCTGGGCCAGGGCAGCCAGGATCTTATCCAGCTTGCCGAGCTTGTTGTGTTCAAAATAACTCGTCAGCGGGGCATGGATCTTGAAATGGGCCAGCAAGCGCCCGGTATGGCGAGTGTCCTCGGCAGCGATCAAGGCTGCCTCACGCAAGATCCGCACTGCGCGCGGCGACATGTCTTCAAGATTTCCGATCGGGGTGGCCACAAGATAGAGCGTATTCATCCTTCATATTGTAACGGGAATGCCCCCAAATCAAGAAACCAGTTCACCCAAAACCGGGCGTTATTTTCGACAAACTCTATCGTATAATTTAATCATTGGCCAACCCGAAAGAGAGGTGCCCTATGTCTTTTGAACTTGTACGACATTCCCAGCGCGACCCCAAGTGGAAAGATAAAAAGCTTGGCGACAGCAGCCTGACCCTCGGGTACTTCGGCTGCGCCGTCAGCGCCGTTGCCATGCTGCTGAGCGGGCACGGATACAAGGAAGATCCCGACAGCCTGAACGAAAAATTAAAGAAATCAGGCGGTTTTATGGGCGCGGCGATCGTCTGGGCTGCCGTCAGCAATATTTACCCCAGGGCGCGCTTCAAGAACCTGGTGATCTGCCGCGACAGCGATGCCCCGATCGATGCGATTGCCGCCTCGGTTGCAGCCGGTCAGCCCGTACTGCTCGAAGTGGATTACTCGCCCCAATCTGGCCTGCAAACTCACTGGGTGGTGGCCTACAAAAAACTGGGCAAAGATTTTCTGGTTCTCGACCCCTACCCGTATCCGGTCGAAGACGGCAAAGATATTTCGCTCGTGCAGCGCTATTCGCACGGCAAGGAACTCAAACGCTCGATCACAGCCGTGGTCTGGTACGATGTCCAGCCCGAAATTGTGGCTGCGCCAGATCCCGAACCGCTTGACCCGAGTGCGTTTTACGTGCAGGTGGTTGGCGGATTGGCCAGCCCCGGCCTGCGCCTGCGCTCCCAGCCCACAACCTCCTCTGAAACCTATGCTTACGAGGCTTCCGGCACTCGCCTGCGCGTGCTTGAAACTGAGAATGTTGCCCGGCCCAAGATCGGCATCTACAACCAGTGGCTGCAAGTGCGCGACCCTGAAGGGCGTGATGGTTACGTTGCCGCCTGGTATGTGGAGTTTTCATCTGTTGCTCCGACGCCACCGGTTGTTGAACCCGAACCGGACGAGCAGCCCACCCTGCCGACACCGCCCCCGGCCACCAACATTGTGCGGGTCAAAAAATCGGTTGGAGACGGGCTCGAAAATGTGGCCCTGCCCGCCACAGAATCAAAACGGCTGACCACCAAACCCTCCATTGATTCGCCCACCCACCGGCTCGCGGCAGACATCTGGAATCGTTTTGGCGGCCTGCTCGAAGCCCTGTCGAAGGTGCTCGGTATCGAGCCCTCGGTGGCGGTTGCGACCCTGGCTGTCGAATCAGGCGGGCAGGCCTTCGGCCCCGACGGCAGGATGCTGATCCGCTTTGAGAATCATGTTTTCTACAATCAATGGGGCAAGAACAACCAGGCCAAATTTGCCCAACACTTCACCTACAACAGCGGCCAGCCCTGGACCGGTCACAAATGGCGGCCCGCGGCCAACGAGGCCTGGCGGCCAACCGCTCTGGCCGATTTCCACGGCAGCCAGTCGCGCGAGTGGGAAGTCTTTCATTTTTCTGCGAGCCTGAACGATACTGCCGCAAAAATGTCGATCAGCATGGGCGCGCCGCAGATCATGGGATTCAATTTTTCACTGATCGGGTTCGCCAGCGTGCAGGATATGTTCAACGCTTTCAGCGCCGGGGAACGTGACCAGATCATCGGTTTCTTCGATTTTATTCAGTATGTTTCCCCCAACGCTGTCAAAGCCCTGCAGGCGCGCGATTTCAAAACGTTTGCAACCTACTACAATGGCAGCGGTCAGGCTGTGATGTATGGCAACCTGATCAAGACCTCTTACGATGCCTACAACCAGCTGCGCGCCGATCAGCCGCTGCCGACAGCGCCCCAACCGGAACCCCCCCCTGCCCAGCCGGAACCTGAACCCGCCACACCCACCGAACCAGAACCTACCCCGCCTACTCCACCCACCCCGCCATCCGAGCCGGAACCGGCTCCGCCAACGCCGCCCCAGGAAAAAGAGAAAATCTATGTGACGGTGCTGAAATCAGTCGGCAGCAGCGGGCTGCGCATGCGCAAACTGCCGAGCCAGGCAGGCAAGCTTGTGACCGTTCTGCCCGCCGGGAGCAGCCTGCATGTGCTGGACGAGCCGGCTGTCGCCAAACCAAAAATCGGCAAAACCGGTTCCTGGCTGTGGGTGCGTGACCGCCAAAACCGCGAGGGATATGTGGCAGCCTGGTTCGTCGAGCTGGATAAAACCAAATCCGAATCGAGCGAGGCGGGCGTATCGTTCGATATCTCAGACTTTACCGAGATCGAACCGGAGCCCTTTGTCGTGTATGTCTCGAGCCTGGCGCGCCCGTACGGTGGCCTACGGTTACGCGAAGTCCCCAGCGACAAGGGAGTTACGATCAAAAAACTGGCTGTCGATACTCCCCTGACCGCCCTCGAAGACCAGTCCACGGTTGAAAGCCGCCTCGGCAAATACAATATGTGGGTCAAGGTAAAAGAACCGCTCGGCGCTGAAGGCTTTGTCGCCGCCTGGTTCGTGGTCAAGTAAACATCACTAGACTTGAAAAAACATCCCGCAGGGAAATCCCTGCGGGATGTTTCGTTTTTATTACTCGATCGCATCTTTCAATTGGCGCGCCAGCCGCCCGAAATGCTCGGTATAGCGCATTTCATCGTCCCGCGGGCGGGGCAGATCGACGCGCAAATCCAGCTTGATTTTTCCGGGACGCGCCGAAAGCACCAGCACCCGGTCGGCCAGGAAGAGCGCTTCGCTGATCGAATGAGTCACCATCAGGACGGTGGTCTGGCGGGCCTGCCACAGGCGTGAAAGCTCCATCCACATGCGCTCACGAGTCAGGGCGTCGAGCGACCCGAAGGGTTCATCCAGCAAAAGAATGTCGGGCTGGTGGATCAAGGCCCGCGACAGGGCCACCCGCTGGGCCATTCCGCCTGAAAGATCGCGCGGCAGGGAATTTTCGAACCCCTGCAAGCCAACCAGTTCGACCATTTCCTGGGCTTTTTCGCGCATCTGCTCTGCCGGTGTGTTTTGCAATTCGAGCGGCAGCAGAATGTTTTCGATCACCGTCCGCCAGGGCATCAGGGTCGCCTTTTGAAAGACAAACCCAATACAAGGCGGCGAATCGAGCGTGTCGAAGTTAAAGCTGCCGCGAGTGGGTTTGACCAGCCCCGCCAGGGCACGCAGCAAGGTCGATTTTCCGCTGCCCGAGGGGCCCAAAACGCAGACAAATTCGCGCGGCGCGATCGAAAATGAAACCTCGCCCAGGGCATGCAAACCGCCATTGCCGTCGGGAAAGGTAACGCCCAGTTGGTGTGCTGTCAGGATTGCGTCAGGCATGGTTTTAGGGGACAAACTGATTGGTAAAGGCCTGCTCAAGGTCAAGCGGTTCGGTATACATCTTCATTTTGAGCAGGACCTCCTGCATATTCTTCCAGGCTTGCGGATCGCTGTAGCCGGGCCGATCGGCGCGCCACATTTCAATGGATGTGCCCAGAACCTGCTTCTGCACCCGCGAATCGGCTGCTTCCAGGTTTTCGACATAGTCGAAGCAGGTTTCATAGGCCGCATCCGGGTCAAGGATGGTATCCTGCACGCCTTTGAGCACGGCTTCGACAAAAGCCCGCACCATTTCAGGGTTTTCGGCGATGGTTTTCTCGTTGGTGATAATTCCGTTCGAGGCCAGTTGGACAAATTCGGCGGTGCGCCATTCGGTCAGGTCGTAGCCTTTGGCGCGCAGGACAACCGGTTCGTTGGCGGCATAACCGACAACAAGATCGACCTGGTCGGTTGCCAGGGCTTCGACCTGATTGAAACCGATCGATTCAAGGGTGACTTCGTTTTCATCGACGCCGACAGCATACAGCATCGCCAGCAGGCCAATGTAGTTGGCGCCGAACAAACCCGGCAGGCCGATCTTGCGGTTTCGAAAATCCTCGGGGCTTTTAATATTGCTGGTCGATTTTGCCATGACCGAAATCGGATATTGCTGGTACCAGCCCAGAACATAAACCACCGGCAAACCCTGGGCGCGTGCCAAAAGGATTTGTTCGCCCGAAGCCAGCGAAAAATTCAGTTCATTTGCGCCGACCAGGGCAATGCCATCGGTTTCAAAAGAATAATCGAACTCGACTTCAAAACCGGCCTCTGCAAAATAGCCTTTGGCGGCAGCAACATAAAAGGGAGCGTATTGCACATTCGGAATATAACCCATCGGCAGGCGAATCTTGATCAACGGCTTCTCTGTCGCCGGCGGTGCTTCGGTGGGGGTGGGCTGGGGCGCGCAGGCGGCCAGCAACAGGGCAAACGAGGTTACGAGAAACAGGAAACGTTTGAACATGGTTAACTCCAGAAAATTGAGGTTTATAGGTGCGGTTCCTGCCAGGCCAGCAGGCGTTTTTCGAGCAAGAGGACGACTCCGTACAGGCTGAGCGCCAGGGCGACCAGCGTAAAAATAGCAACAAAGACCAGAGCGGTATCGTACTGTCCGCGCCCGACATTGATCAGGAAACCCAGCCCACGGTCTGCGCCGACAAATTCACCGACCACTGCCCCGATCACTGAAAGGGTTGCGCCGATGCGCAATCCGCCCAGAAAAACCGGCAGGGCCGAGGGGATTTCGAGCAGCCAGAGCATTTGCCAGCGCGAGGCGTGCAGGGAACGCATCAGTTCATTCAACGAACGCGGCACGGCGCGAATGCCGACCACGGTATTGACCAGCACCGGGAAGAAAACGATCAGGCCGCAGATCAACACCTTCGAGAACATGCCCGACCCGAACCAGATGACCAGCAACGGGGCGATCGCCACGATCGGCACCGCCTGGCTGGCCACCAGAAAGGGCGACAGGATCCGCTCGAACAAACGCGACTTGGCGATCAGATAGCCAAAACCTACCGCGAGGCTGGTGCCGGAGAATAAGCCAAGCACCACCTCAAGCAGGGTGACCGCACTGTGGCGCACCAGGCTACCATCTGACAGGGTGCGCAGAAAGCGTTCGAAAACCAGGCCAGGCGAAGGCAGGATGAAAGCCGGCAGGCCGCCATAACGGGTGAAAAGTTCCCAGGCCAGCAGGGCCAGAAAGCTGACAAGCGGCATCATCCACCAATAGGTGTGTTGACGGGCGGGTTGGGGTGGGTTGTTTTCCATTTTTTGGTTCAGGTTCAGTTCCATGATGAGTGTCTTGAAGCGGGGTGGTCCCGCCATACAAACAAAAAAGCCCAAAAGAGCGCGAAACTCTTCGGGGCGGAAAACAGGCAGGCGCAATCTGTCCACTAACGAAAAACCCGAAAACAAAAAAAGTTTTCGGGGCGCGATAGCAAAACAGACCCTGACGGGCCTGCAACCTTCTTTTATCCGGACTATACCGTCGGCCCCGGAATTACACCGGGTCATGCCTTTCCTGCCCGCCCTTCCAAAGGGAAGAGACGCTTGGCCTAAAGAGGCTCGTGGGCTGTACCACCGATCGGGAATTCACATGCACTATTTTAATTGCTGTGCAGGTGTCACCCTGCCCCGAAGGTTGAAGTCTAACTTGTGACGATTATAACAAGGGTGGAGAGAAAAGTGTAGGGCGGTTGTCCGCCCTACACAATCCGTGCTAGCTTATGCCTTGACGATGCAATCGACCGGGCAAACCGCGACACATTGCGGGGCATCGAAGTGGCCGATGCATTCCACGCAGGTGGCGGCGTCGATGACATAAATGTCACCTTCGCTGATGGATTCGGTCGGGCATTCCGGCAGACAGGCGCCGCAAGCGATGCAATCATCTTGAATTTTCATTGCCATAGTACACGCTCCTATTGATTGGTTGGATAATACTTCATCATCCTTGCTTATACTTGTGATGGAGATGTGTGTCAAATGACAAATTTCTCTAATTTGGTGTTTTTTGTCATAGACTCACGGTAACGGCAGCGAATAGCCCGTCAGAACAAATTCGTAGCCAAACGATGAGCCGAGATGATCATATTTTTCGGCCACAAACCCAACATTCGGGCAAAAAACGCTACGAATGCTGCCGCTCAAATAAGGAGTCAATAGTTCGAGGCAGTTTTCAAAAGTCCCGGCGGGGGTTTCGTAAACGGGCAGGAAATTGCTGACGTAGCGGCAGCCCGATGCGCCGAGTTCCAAAGGGCCGAGAGCATCATCCACCGGCCAGCAGGGAACGTTTTCAGGCGGGAAAACCATCACGAGCCTGGCATTTTCGGCGATAGCCTGCGGCTCGGGCATCTCAATTTGATGAAACAGCTCTCCGCCGCGCAGAATGTACCAGGAGGTGCCGCTCTCAGGTTGGGTGAGAAAGCTTTCGCCCGGCTGGCCTTCTTCCAGGCGGGTCAGACGCTCGATCTCGGCAAACAGCAATTCGTCGCGTTCTTCTGCTGCGAGGATGGTTTCGGTAACGGTCCAGGTCGCCTGTTGGTCTTCGGTGTAGGCGCGGTACTCGTAGATCCAGGTTGAGGCCGGGGCAAGCGGAAAGGGAAGCGGGGCCAGGGCTTGAGTCGGATTTTCGGAGGCTGAGGCAAGCGTTGGGAGGGGCGAACTGGCAGAACGCACACAGGATGTGAGCAAAAGCGCGATCAACGGCAGCCAGGCCAGGGCCAGGATAAGTTTTCGATCCACAAAAATCATCCTGGCTGGGTTTCGGCAGCAGTCTGCAAGATTTCATACACCTGAACCGGCTTTTCACGCCCCTTGAGCGAGACTGCGCCAATGCGCCGGGTCTGGTATTTGTCGACAATGGCGGCCATGGTGGCCGGGCCGATGACGAGTCGGTTGGGACGGGCCAGTTCCTGCATGCGGAAAGCGACATTGACCGTATCGCCCAGGGCGTTGAATTCCATCCGTTCGTTGCTGCCAATGTAACCAACCATCGCCGGCCCGGTATGGATGGCAACGCCAACAATAATCTTCAAGTCATGATCAAACTGAAGCAATTGTATTTTCTTGAGCATTTCGATGCCAGCGCGGACCGCCCGTTCTTCAGCCAACGAGCCGTCAACAAATTGCTTGCGGTCTTCAAAAATGGCCATGACACCGTCGCCCAGATAACGGACCGTGCCGCCATGTTTGAAAATGATGCTGGTTGTGTCCTGATAATAACGGTTGAGGATATCTGCAAAACGCTGCGCGCCGACCTGTTCTGCCAGGGCAGTCGAACCGGCGATATCGCTGAACAGGATACTGACTTTGGCCTGGCGCAAACCCGGCAAGCGGCCTGTTCGGGCATAGTCTTCGATCAATTCCTTGGCTTCGTTGGGCGGGACAAAACGGGTCAGCAGTTTTTGGATATTCTCCTGCTGTCTTAGTTTCTCCATCAATTCCATGCGCTGAATGGTCAGGGCCACCTGGTGGCTGATGGCAATGGCCAGTTGCAAGTCGCGGCGACTAAATGGACGGGTATCGGGACGTGATTTGGCAAAATACAAAAGCCCAAGCACCTCTTCGCCACCGATCACCGGCACGATCATGCTGGTGGGCGTCACCTCGGCATCCTGGTTGAGAATTGCATTCCTGGCAGCGGTGCCGGGCATGATCCTGTCAATCTCTGGAAAATCGCTGTGATGAACAATGATGCAGTCATCGATCGCCATTGTGCGTTTCATCATGACCCGCACTTCAGACATGGCATCCTCGAGGTTGGTCAGCATGTTGAGTCTTCTCGACACTTCATACAGCAAGACCGCATGTTCATCAAGCGATTCGAGCAGCAGTTCGCGCGTAAAACGGTGTGTGCCGCGCGGATTTTTTGATGCCGAAGTCGGGCCGGTATCGCTGGAAAGGTGAATGACTGCCTGCCCAATGCGGATGATATCGTCGGGGTGGAGGACGACCGGGTCGGAAACGCGCTGGCGGTTGATGTAGGTGCCGTTGGTGCTGTTCAAGTCGGTAATGATTACGTGGTTTCGTTCAGAATCGAAAAATATTTCGGCGTGGAAACGCGAAGCCGAAACATCCTGCAAAACAATCTGATTCTCAGTGTTACGCCCGATGGCTGTTTTGCCGTTCTTAAGTTCCACCACTCTTGAGTCAGTGCTTGGTTCACTGACACTTAAACGCCACATAACCGCCTCATCATCCTTGATTAAATTATTTTTAAATCCCAGAATTAATTGGCAGGTTACACAGGCGTACTGTACCGATCCTGTTTTCTGTGTAACCTGCGAACAGAATTACCATTCTTATGGTTCTATTATACGTCAGGATATTGCACTTTAAACATAAACCTAAATCACGCCCAATTGTTTGCCGACAGTCTTGAAAGCCTGCAGGCCTTTATCGAGATCTTCTGTGTTGTGCGCGGCCGAGATCATCACGCGGATGCGGGCCTTGCCCTGCGGCACAGTCGGGAAGCCGATCGCCATCGCGAAGACACCCGCATCGAACAGGGCGCGGCTGAATTGCTGGGCCAGGGGTGCTTCGCCGAGCATGACCGGGGTGATGGGCGTTTCGCTGAGGCCGGTATCGAAGCCGAGGCTTTTCATCTCAGCCTTGAAATATTTGGCGTTGCTCCACAGCTTATCAACCAGTTGGGTCGAGTCTTCGAGCAGGTCGATCGCCGCCAGGCAGGCGGCCGCATCGGGAACAGTCACCGCCGATGAGAACAGGAAGGGCCGTCCGCGCTGACGCAGCCACTCGATGATGATCGCTTTGCCGGCCACCAGACCGCCGACCACACCGAAAGCTTTCGAGAGCGTTCCCACTTCCACATCCACTTTGCCGTGCAGGCCGAAATGGTCGACAATGCCGCGTCCGCCTTTGCCGAGCACCCCTTCGCCGTGAGCGTCATCGACCATCAGCAGGATATCGTACTTTTTCGCGACCTCGTAAATATCGGCCAGCGGAGCGATGTCGCCATCCATGCTGAAAACGCCGTCGGTCACGATCAATGCCCGGCGAAAGTTGGCCAGGTTGGCCTTGATCTGTTCTTCGAGCGATTTAACATCATTATGCTCGTAAGCCACGATCTTTGCACCCGAAAGGCGGCAGCCATCGATGATGCTGGCGTGGTTCAGGCGGTCTGAGAAGATGACATCTTCCTTGCCGACCAGGGCCGGGATGGTCGCCAGGTTGGCCGTGAACCCGCTCTGGAAGGTGATCGCCGCTTCAACGCCTTTAAATTGCGCCAGGCGCTTTTCGAGTTCGACGTGCAGGCTCATCGTGCCAGCGATCGAGCGCACAGCCGCCGGGCCAACGCCCATGCTGTCGACCGATTTGCGCGCCGCGGCCACGATATCGGGGTGGTTGGCCAACCCCAGATAGTTGTTGGAGCAGAAATTGAGCACCCGCTTGCCATCCACCGTCAGCCATGCGCCCTGCGGCGATTCGATCGTGCGGATGTGGTTATACAGCCCGGCTGTTTTCAGGCTTTCGATTTCTTGCGTTACCCAATCGAGTTTGGACATGCGTTTCTCCTCAAAGGAAAGGTTGAAAAGGAATCCGACCTATGATTATAGCCAGTTATGAACAGGATAACTGTCACATTTTTATCATGACGCAAACGGCCAGGCAACCATCTCATTTCACAAAAGTCTCACTTATCTTTCATATAGATACTCTAGGATTTTCCGTGAAGAGTGCCGCATTTTGGGGTGTGAGCGTACGTACGCACGCTCACACCCCAAAATGCGGGGTTTTTACCACGGAGATTCCTAAAGAGCCTTCATATAATAACCAGAAACAACCCTTATTCTCTGATAAAATACCAGCGAGAGAGGCCCTCGCGGCCTTTTTTACGTGCCGGGGTAAAACCTGGCAATTTTTGAATAAAGGCTTGCTACTATGACCTACAATTTACGCCTGTTCTGGCGCATGGCGGTGCGTTCTTTTTTGCGGACAAGTGACACCCACGGCCAGCTTACGCCAAAGCGTCTTTTTTTTGTCCTGCTGTTTTATACCGTTTGGCCGGCCTGGACGCTCTTCACCTGGGCCTGCTTCCTGCTCGATGATCTGCTCTTCCCTGCGCACAAAACCCAACCGCTCGAAAAGCCGCTCTTCATTATCGGTAACTATCGCTCCGGTTCGACTTTCCTGCACCGCCTGCTCTCACGTGATTCGCATACCTTCACCAGCCTGCGCACCTGGGAAATTTTCATCACCCCGACCATTACCCAGCGCAAGATTTCGCGCCTGGTCGGCAAGATCGATGCGTTCTTCGGGATGCCGCTCAAACGTCTTTTGCACAACGTTGACCGGCGCGGGCTGGGACAGATCAAGATCCATCGCATCAGCCTGTTCGAGCCGGAAGAAGACGAGAACATCCTGCTGCATATCTGGAGCACCTCGTTTGTGGGGTTCATGTTCCCATTTCTTGATGAGATGCCGCCCTATACCTTCTTCGACGAGGCTCTGCCCGCCGAGGAAAAACAGCGCATCATGGGCTTTTACCGCTCCTGCGTCCAGCGCCACCTGTATGTGGACGGCGGCCAGCGCCATTTTGTCTCGAAAAACCCCGCTTTTAGCGCCAAGATCGAAACCCTGGCCGAATTCTTCCCCGATGCGCGCATTTTATACCTGGCGCGCAATCCGCTCGACATGCTGCCCTCGACCGTCTCGTGGCTGGGATACGCCTGGGGCATGTTCGGCAATCCGCTCGAAAAATATCCTTATCGCCCAGAGATCCTGGCCCTGGCGCGTTACTGGTACACCCATCCGCTCAAATATCTCGATACCCACCCCTCGCCCAACCATCTGATCCTCAGCTACGATGACCTGATCGGCGACCCGGAACGCATCATCCGCGGCCTGTATCACCAGTTCGGCTACCCCAAACAGGATAACCTGGAAAAAATCGTCGCCCAGGCGGTTGCGGAAACCCGCACCTACAAGAGCGACCACAGCTATTCTTACGAGAAAATGGGATTCTCACGCGAACAGATCCTGGCAGATTTTGAAGATATCTTCGCGCGCTTCGGCTTTGAAACCGGCATCCCGGCCCACCCCCCGGCGATGGTGCTCGAACCGCCTGTGCCTGCTTCGGCGGATTAATCTGCCGGTCTCCCGGCTAAAAAAACCGATCGTTGGTCTCGATACGAATGCAAAAATGCGGCATTCTACTCGATCAACGATCGGTTTTGCATTAATCTGCCAATTTGCCCACGATTTTCACACACGGACGGCTGAACACATCCGATTTATGCGGCGCATCGACCAGTTCACCGCTCAGATCCTGCCCGGGGAAATGCAGGCGCTCGTGCATCTCTTTTTGCCAGCGCGGACAATCCGTCACATCGTAGACCAGACCCTCGTGGGCGATCCACTTGCGTGAGTTGCGTTCGCCGGTATTGCGGCGCAGTTCTGCAAGGGAAACGATTTTTTCTGTCACGGTGTTCTCCTACCCCATCTCTTTATAAAATGCATCCACCTGCTCGGAGGTGATCAGCGCGTCGCTGCTGGCCTTCTGGGTGCAGGTATAACGGGCAGTGATCTGCCCGCGCAAGATCGATTCGTGCAATCCGCGGCCTTCAAGCACGTGGCTGGTCAGGAAACCGACCGCCAGCCCATCGCCTGCTCCGTTGGTGTCGATGACCGCTTCAGGCATATCCACCACCGGGAAAAATTCAATCTTGCCGTGCGAACCAAGGGCGCAGCCGCGCGCGCCCATCCCGCTAACAATGATGCAGCGTGGGTTGACCTGCCAGAATTGCTGGATCAACGGCATCGGGTTGGGATAGTTGGCCGCCGAAAAGAAGAGAAAATCAGCGTACTCGATAAAGTCCCGGCGGTAGGGGTCATCCACCCGGACCACATCCTGCAAATCACAGGCGATCAGCGTCCCAGACTCTCTGGCCGCCGGGAGCAACTCGCGCGCCCAGTTGGGCAGGTTGAAATGCGCCAGCCGCGCACGGGAAAGGACATCCCGGCAGGTTTGCGGGTCGGGGGTCAGGGTCATGTGGCCCTTGCCATCGTAAAAATTCTTGCGACGACCATCAGGATACATAAAGTTGACGCTGCGCGCCGTGCCGCTCGGATCGATGAACAGGGCGGTTGTATCGATCCCGTCTTTCTCAAAAACATCACGAATGAACCGGCCAGAGTAATCATCGCCAACATGCCCGATGAAGGCAGTGCGCTTGCCCTGACGGTGATAGCCGCGGCTGGCATAACCACCCGCCTGGCCGAGATAATCGATGTTCTGGGTGAAATTGGCTTCCACTGAAAAATCGATCTCGTTGCCGTAAAGATATATATTGGTATCGATGCCAACATTGCCGACCACCGCAACATCCAATGTTTTTTCCATTCAGGGTTGACCTTTCGATAAGAATGCAGGTTTAAGGAGCAAGGCCGAAGCTTTCATCGAAAAACTCTACCATCCGTTGAGCGTATTCTCCCGGACGTTGAACAGGCCCATCGCAATGAAGCGCCTCATCGATGATCCACAGCTCGGCGTGCTGGCCGGCATAGTGTAAATAAGGTTCAATGTGAAGATACTCTGCTCCAAAGTTTGGATGCGGGCGGCCGCCGGCAACCAGCATTACGGGTCGAGGTTCAATTGTCCCGATGATATCAACCATGGCCGCCGGGGGCTTGATTCCGCCTATCCAAATATACATTTGATCCAGAATATGTGTAGAGATGGAACTGAGCAAAGACTGCCAGCTATAAATCGGAGTATCTTTGGCACGGATGGCGCTTGGACCATCCGCCCAAACGGCAGCAATCTGCGGATAATTTGCGGCTCCCTGTAAAGCGATTTGCCCGCCAATCGAGCAACCAGCAATCCCGATCCTGTTTTTCCCATCAGGGGTGCGGCTGTTTAGAAATTCGAGCGCGCCGCCTACATCAGAAGCATCTTCCCATCCATAAGAGCGGCGTTGGCCTGCGCTCTCCCCGGAAGCGCGCTCATCATATAACAGAACGCCATAACCGGCCTCAACCAGCACCCGCGCATGCCAGAGCATGCCAAGCCGGTTGCCGCCGTAGCCATGCAACAGGATAATCGTTGCTCCATTGGCTGGCGGAACATACCAACCCGCCAACTCGAGATCATCGCCTCCCATGAAGGTGACTTCTTCCACCTGGAATGGCAGATCGGATGGAAGCTCAACCTGGCTGGGGCTGGGAGCCAAATCGGAAAGCATCGTTTGGTAGCTCACAAACAACATCAGTCCGCCGGCCAGCAACAGGATGATAAATAGAGTAAAACCAAGCAGTTTGAATACATAGGTCACAACACGTACAGGGCGGGCTACAAGATTTTCGGATTGCACGCGTTGCCCACGCTTGCGCGCCAAAAGAATTAACCAGGCAGAAATGGACAGGATAACAACAAGCGCAAGCCCAGACCAATACGTTTCACTTGGCATGATTTTCATCCGTTCCGGATTCAAATTTCGTTTTTTCTAATGCAAGAACATGCAATTTGTGACCACGTGTATTATATATCCCAGCTGTCTCATCCTGACAACACCCTGGTTGATTCGCTCTATTTGCAATCAAAAAATCCCCATCTGAAAAGGAGATTTTTTTGATTACAAATTTTGTTGAAATACAGAGGTTCAAGGGCTGTCGATTTCATCGATCTCTTCTCCAAGAGTAAAATTTGGAATACTGATCACTGCCACATAATCTGGAAGCGGTTCTTTCTTTTGAAAATCGTCAAAAAGGGCCTTGTTCTCACTGCTCATAAAAAACTTAATTTTATTCTCGGGTATATCAATCTCTGATTCTGTCAGTATTCCGAGATCCGCCAGGGAAAACCATATTTCTCTTTGAGTATTTTCAAGATCGACAAGAGATATTTTGGCAGTTTGCACATCAAGAACATCGTTCAACTCTTCAGTAAGATACGGTTTGATTTTTTGATCGGGATTTTCTGTAAACTGAACAACAACTCGAAATTCGGGTGAGTGCTCAATCCAAAGCCCTGCAAACGTTTCGACCTCATCCACACTTAACCTGGCTTGCAACTCCCCGGCAATACTCTGAATGTGGAAGCGAAAACGAGCTTCCTGTACGCTAATTCCCATATTTTTTGCATACATTTCGGCATCATCCAGCGACAGGGCATCATCATTAGTTGGAACAGGTGGATGGACATTCGCGTTTTGTATGCCTGGCCCAAATATGAAAAGGCCTATAATTAACATCAATAAAAATACCAGCAGGACTGGATAACGAAGGCGTTTCTTCATATTTAATTCCTTTGCATGGTTTGTAAACATAAAGCACACAGGGTGCTGTTGATTTTTTGTGTAAAATGGATAGATCAATGTAACAAGTATACAAACATTCTTTACACGGCACAATTATTCATGTGAAATTTACAACAATTCAACTTTCAGCCTTCGGCTTTCTTCCCTTATAATTGTTCTGCACTCGTCACCCAGTTTTCAAATCAATCCCCGCTGAATCACCAAGAGACCCCATGACCCAAATCGTCGAATGTATCCCCAATTTTTCTGAAGCCCGCCGCCCCGAAGTGGTGGAACAGATTTTGGCCGCCATCACCTCCGTTACTGAAATCAGCCTGCTCGACCACTCGTCAGATACTGACCACAACCGGACGGTTGTAACCTATGCCGGGCCGCCTGCCGCTGTCGAGGAAGCCGCTTTCCGCGCCATCAAGAAAGCCGCCGAACTGATCGATCTCGACCAGCACACCGGCGAACACCCGCGCCTGGGAGCGACTGATGTCGTGCCGTTTGTGCCCATCTCAGGCATCAGCATGGATGAGTGTGTCGCCATGGCCCGCCACCTCGGCCAGCGCGTTGGCAACGAATTGGGCATTCCAGTTTACCTGTACGAATACGCCGCGCTCAAACCAGAACGCAGCGGACTCGAAGTCATCCGCAAGGGACAGTACGAAGCCATCAAAGAAGAGATCGGCATCAAACCCGAACGCGACCCCGACTACGGACCGAAGAAACTGCCCAAAGCCGGGGCAGTCGTGATCGGCGCGCGCGATCCGCTGGTGGCCTTCAACGTTTACCTGACCACTGACGATGTCTCCGTCGCCGAAAAGATCGCCCGCGCCGTGCGCCACTCCACCGGCGGACTGCGCTTCGTCAAAGGCATGGGCATCCTCGTCGATGGCCGGGCCCAGGTCTCGATGAACCTGACCAACTTCCGCAAGACGCCCATCGCGCGCGTGGTCGAATTCGTGCGCCGCGAAGCCGCCCGTTACGGGGCTGCCATCCATCACACCGAGCTGGTCGGGCTGATCCCGCAGGAAGCCCTGATCGATGCCGCCGTCTGGTACACCCAGCTTGACCAGTTCGAGAAAAGCCAGATTCTCGAGAGTCGCTTGCAGGGCGGCCAGCAAACCGCAACCACGCAATTTGCAACCTTCCTCGACGATGTCGCTGCCGGAACCCCCGCTCCAGGGGGCGGTTCTGCCGCGGCCTATGTTGGGGCGCTTGGCGCCGGGCTAGCCGCCATGATGGCGCGCCTGACGATCGGCAAGAAAAAATACACCGAGATTGAACCGGAAATGATGAAGCTGCTCGACGAGGCCGAAAAACTGCGCGCCAGCCTGACCGCAGCCATCAGCGAAGACTCTGCGGCTTTTGATGCCGTCTTGCAGGCTTTCAAGCTGCCCAAGAACAGCCCCGAAGAAGAACAGGCCCGCCAACAGGCCATCGAACAGGCCACCTTCCACGCCAGCGAAGTACCGCTCCAGGCTGCCCGCAAGGCTGTGCGGGTTATGGAAGTTTGCACCCGCGTGGCCGCCATCGGCAACCTGAATGCCATTTCGGATGCCGCCAGCGGGGCCGCCATGGCTCGCGCTGCGCTGACCGCCGCCGGTTATAACGTGCGCATCAACGTCCACGGTCTGCACACCAAGGAACTCGGCGCGCCACTGCTCTTTGAACTCGAATCGCTCGAAGCGCGCGCCACCCAGGTCGAGAAGGTACTCAAAACCCTGCTCAATGAGCGCGGCGGGCTGGGGTTGCCGTAAATTGATTCAGAAAATCTATCCGCAGATTTCGCAGATTTTTTAGAAACCTGTGCAATCTGCGGATTATTTTTTAAGATTGGTAAAAAATCTCCTTTGAAGCATCTCCTGACCCTCCTGCTTTTTTCTGCGCTGTTAACCGCCTGCGCCGCGGAACAGGCTACCCTCAGCCCGGCCCCTGTTTCGACCAGCCCCACCGACCCGGCAGCTGCTCCCTCCGCTGCCAGCGAAACCGCCTCTCCGCAGCCATCCGCCACCCTGATAGCAACAGCGGAACTGCCGAGGGCCAGCTCCACGCCGCTGAAAGCCGAGACAGGCTACGGGTGGTGCGCTGACGGCATCGCATCCTGCTTCGATGACGGTTACAGCTTCCCGCTGACCCGCCCCATCCCGACCACCATCGACCCAACCTATCGCTTCGCCAGCACCCAGAACGGCGACCGCGAGATCCATCACGGCGTCGAGTTCTACCAGGCTTCGGGCACGCCCGTTTTGGCGGCTGGCGCCGGCACGGTGGCCTTTGCAGGCGACGATATGACCGAAAAAGTGGCGCTCTGGCCCGGTTTTTATGGCAATTATGTGGTCATCGAGCACACCCTTGCCGGGCAGGCCGTTTTTACGCTCTACGGTCACCTCTCGAAAATGGATGTACAAACCGGTGAGACAGTCGCTGCCGGGCAAAAGATCGGCGAGGTCGGCGCGAGCGGCTCGGCCATTGGCAGTCACCTGCATTTCGAAGTGCGGCCTGGCCAGGACAATTATTTTGCCGCCCGCAACCCGGAAATGTGGTTTGCCCCGCTCGAAGGCGCGGGCGCGCTCGCCGGGCGGATCTTCGACCCGGATAACCCGAAAGTGCGCGGCGCAGTCCGCATCCAGCGCATGCAAGAGAATAAGATCGCCGATTTCCCGGCCTACCAGCCGATGGACATTTACCCGGCGGAACTGGTCATCGAAAATGGCGAGAATTTTGCGCTGACTGATCTGTCCGCCGGGCCGTACCGGCTGACCTATTTATACAGCGGCAAGGTTTATGAATATTTTGTTGAAATCAGGCCTGGAATTTTAACGTTGATAACGATTGTTCTCGATTAAACTTGGGCGGAAATCAAGAGCAACCACGAAGTAGGGGCGACCCTTGCGAGCTATCCGGCGGGCAGATTTGGGTCCTGGCGGTCGCCCCTACCCATTCATTTCTAAAGGAGCAATTTTATGGGACTTAAACCTGACCATTGGATCCGCAAGATGGCCACCGAGCACAAGATGATCGAACCTTTCATCGAGAACCAGGTGCGCAAGGGCGTCATTTCTTACGGCGTTTCCTCGTATGGCTATGACCTGCGCGTGGCGAGCGAGTTCAAGATCTTCACGAACGTTTTTGGCGCAATCGTTGATCCCAAGCACTTCGACCCCAAGAGCATGGTAGATTTTGTCGGCGATGTTTGCATCGTACCACCCAACTCATTTGCCCTGGCGCGCTCGATCGAATATTTCCGCATTCCGCGCAATGTGCTGACGATCTGTCTCGGCAAATCGACCTACGCCCGCTGCGGGATCATCGTCAACGTGACGCCCTTCGAACCGGAATGGGAAGGTTATGTGACCCTCGAAATCTCGAACACCACCCCGCTGCCCGCCAGGATCTACGCCAACGAGGGCCTGGCGCAAGTCCTGTTCTTCGAAGCGGACGAGGCCTGCGAAACCAGCTACGCCGACAAAAAAGGCAAGTACCAGCACCAGCAGTCGATCGTGCTGCCCAAGTTGTAGGCGATGGACAAAAAAGAAAGATGAAAGATCAAAAGGCGCGGGCTTTTCCGATTAGGGAAATCGCCCGCGCCTTTTCAATACCCAAGGAAAAGTATGATGAGATCGTTGTTGAAAACTATCCTAATTTGTTGACACGCTACGAACTTTGGCAAGATTATCCAAAAAACGTTTGCCAGATTTAAAAATAGAAAGTCGTAGATTGGACATTTTGTATAAACATGCCGGCAAAATCAATCCGTTTTAGCCCAAACCCCAATTTTGATCACCACTTTTTTGAAGACGCTATTGGGGTTGGGATTGTCTGGATCGTATTCCACCTGCAACACTTTCGCTTTGGCGATTAAACCCTTTGTTGTCAATTCGATTATCTCTCCAGGTTGGGTCAAAACCACCGAACCTTTTTTCTCCAGTTCGCTGCGCAAATCTTGCTGGTTGTAGCAAAAATCGCTCATCAATATTTTAGCCGCCGTTGTTTTATGATCGTGCACATCAAAAAGCCAAAACTCCAAAGCAGCAACCTGGCCTGGCAGAATTGATGGTATTTTAGCCACCGTGACGCCGCAATCCCCCAAATATTGAGCAGACTTTTCGATTTCAAAATATAAATCAAAGAGCTTATCATCTGTTGTGTAAGTAGCCAGATATTCAACGAGGGAACCTCCGCTGTTCCCGGCTTTTTGTTTTGGATCCTGATTAACTTTGCGCAGGCTCGTGTTTGAAGTTTTTCTGGTTGACGAAAATCCCTTTGAAAAAAGAGGCTGCGGCTTGTATGCAGCAAAAATTCGAAACAATACGTATGCCACGAGCAAACCGGTCGCAGCAAATGGAAAGCCATTGCAGAGATAACGCAATGTATCCCATGGCAGAGAGTCTTGTTCTTCTTGTGGCTCCGGAATCTCTTTTTTATCTTGAACCCATTCGCCACGCCAATCTCCCAGATCACCCTGGGCCGGGCCGGAAAGTGTTCCGCCTCCACTCCCAAAGCAAGTGGTGAGGCTGCTTTCCATCATTCCTGTGCCGAAAATGCGCCCCTGGGCGTTCTCCAGAATAAAATGAATGGCTGGACCATCAAAATAAAACGAGATCGGATGAGAAGCTCCGTTCTCTTCGATGAAATCTCCTTCAAAGCTGCTCCTGGTGCTGTTGCCAAACATAACCTGGCCCAAAATGGTGTAATCAATATTGGATTCCCGGTGAATCAATATATTAAGATTCAGCTTGCATGTCGCCGTAGAAGTTGGGGCTGCGCTACGCGTGCAGGAAACCAAAAGAAGAGCACAGAGGATGAGCAAGAAAGGTCGAATTGGTTTATTCATTTTTTTATAAAGAACCGCTTATTGAAAGCCTGAGAATTAAGTAAATTCAAATCAGTTGGGCAAGAAACCCACCTGATACACAATACGCTTTTCGAAAGTGTTTTGTTTTACGAATATCTGGTTGTATCTATTTCAATGGCTGACCCAGATCACTATAGCAATTTCTCTGCCCGGCTGTCATGTGTCATTTGTCATCAAAAAACGGATGATCGCCTGCCCCGGACAATGATAAACTAGCCTTGATGACCGCTAAAACTTTCCGCACTTCCGATCTGGCCAGGGCCGTGGGAATCCACCCGAATACCGTCCGCCGCTATGTGGACTGGGGCCTGGTGCCGCCTGTCGAGCGCAGCCCGGCCGGTTACCGGCGCTTCACCCAGAAGCACCTCGACTGCCTGCGCCTGGCGCGTTTGATCTACGGCGCGGACTACCCCGGGCGTTCGATCCGCCATTCGGGCTGGGAGATCATCCAGCGCGCCGTGGCCGACGATTGGGGCGGGGCACTCGAAAGGGCGTATCATCACCTGGCGCTGGTACAGTCGGAACAGGCCCAGGCCAACGCCGCCGCATCCCTGCTCGAGCGGTGGGCGCAGGGCGCAGCAACCGAGTCGACCGGCAAAGCCTTGCAGATCGGCGAAGTGTCCAAATTGCTGGGCCTGAGCAACGATATTTTGCGAAACTGGGAGCGCAACGGGCTGCTGGAAGTCCCGCGCCTGCCCGGAAACAGCTACCGGCTCTACGGCCCGGCCGAGATCAGCCGCCTGCGCGTCATCCGCATGCTGGTGCGATCCGGCTACAGCCTGATGGCGATTCTGCGCATGTTGACCCGCCTCGACCGCGGCGAAACCGTCGATTTGCGTCAGGCACTCGACACACCGCACCCCGACGAAGATGTTTACATGGCCTCCGACCGCTGGCTGTCGACCCTGAGCAATGAAGGCAAAAAGGCCCACGAGATCATCGCGATGATCGAAGGCATCATTAATACTTTGCCGAATCAATCGTAAAAGGATAATCCAAACCATGCCCATTCACGCTACATCCAATTTCTGGATTCTCGAAACCGAGCACAGTGCCTACGCCTTCGGGCTGGATGCCGATGGCAGGCTGGTGAACTGCTACTGGGGTGAACGCCTGCTGCACCCCGGCGATTACCCGACCCCTGGCATTCCCGGCGGCTGGGCCTCTTTCAACGATGCCGGGCAACTGGCCCGTGAAGAATACCCGGCAGAGAGCGGGCTGAAATACATCGAGCCCTGCTTCAAGGCCAGCTATGCCGACGGCGCGCGCGACAGCGTGCTGTGCTTTGAAAAAGCCGAGCAGCAAGAAAACGAACTCAAGATCCACCTGCGGGATGAACAGCAGGCGCTCAAAATCATCCTGGGCTACCGCATTCACCCCGCAGGCGATCTGCTCGAACGTTGGGCCGAGGCGACCAATGAAAGCCAGGCCGTCATCCGCCTGGAACGCATTCTGTCAGCGCAGTGGCACCTACCCCGGGCGCGGGCGTACCGCCTGAGCCATCTGTATGGCCGTTGGGCCGATGAGTGGAATGTTTGCCGTGAAGCGCTGACGATGGGCGTTAAAGTGCTCGAAAGCCGCCGCATCACCACCAGTCACCACGCCAACCCCTGGTTTGCAGTGGACGGCGGCCGCGCCGATGAAGACCACGGTGAAGTCTGGTTTGGGGCCCTGGCCTGGAGCGGCAACTGGAAATTCATCGCCGAGACGACTGAATTTGGCTCCACCCGGCTCAGCCTGGGGCTCAACGACTGGGATTTTGCCTGGCAGCTCCATCCGGGCGAAACTTTCAGCACCCCGGCCGTTATCAGCGGATACACCCCGGACGGCTTTGGCGCTGCCAGCCGCCGTTTGCACGATTTCATCCGCGAGCAGGTTCTGCCCAACGGCCAGGCCCTGCGCAAGGTGCTGTACAACTCGTGGGAAGCGACCGAGTTCAACGTGGATGAAACCTCCCAGGCTGCGCTGGCCGAACTGGCGGCCGAAATGGGTGTCGAATTGTTCGTCATGGACGATGGCTGGTTCCACGGGCGGGATCACGATCGCGCCGGGCTGGGGGACTGGTGGCCGGACGATAAAAAATTCCCGAACGGGCTGAAACCGCTCGTCGAGCGCGTCAACGCCCTCGGCATGGAGTTTGGCCTGTGGGTCGAACCGGAGATGGTCAACCCCGACAGCGACCTGTACCGCGCCCATCCCGATTGGGCCATCCACTTCCCCGGGCGCAGCCGCAGCGAAGCGCGCAACCAGCTCATCCTGAACTTCGCCCGCGCGGAGGTGCAGGAATATATTCTCGAAAAGCTGGACAAAATTCTGAGCGAGAACAACATCCGCTTCATTAAATGGGACATGAACCGCAATGCCAGCGAACCGGGCTGGCAGGGCGCTCCCGGTGACCCGCGCGAGCTGTGGGTGCGTTACGTTCAGGGTGTTTATCGCGTTTGGGGCGAACTGCGCAAACGCCACCCGCAGGTCACCTGGCAGAGCTGCTCGGGCGGCGGCGGGCGGGTCGATCTGGGAATCCTGCGCCTGGCCGACCAGGCCTGGGTCAGCGACAACACCGAACCGACCGCCCGGCTCAACATCCAGGAAGGTTACAGCCAGGTTTACCCGGCCTGCACCATGGAAGCCTGGGTCACAGACATGGGCCCGGATTACCTGCCGCTCGAATTCCGGATGCACGTGAGCATGTGCGGCGCGCTGGGCATCGGCGGGCACCTCGTCCGCTGGGGGGCGGAAAAACGAGTCGAAGCAGCCAAATGGATCGCGCTTTACAAAGAAATCCGCCCGATCATCCAGTTTGGCGACCTGTACCGCCTGCGCTCAGCGCAGGAAAACTCGTTTTCGGCGCTGGAATACGTCAGCAAGGACCGCAAGGATGCGGTGTTGTTTGCCTTCCGCAGCCACCAGCCGCTCATTCCGTACCTCGAGCCGCAGCCGCCAATCTACTTGCGCGGGCTGGACCCGGCCGCGCTGTACACGCTGGAAGGCTGCGAGGCTGTCCGCTCCGGCCTGGCCTGGATGCGCACCGGGATCGACCTGCACCTGTTCGATTATCAAAGCACTGTCCGGCGCATCCGGCAGGTCTCCTGACTGCCCCGGCCCTGACACCGTTCTGCCACAATTGCATGTTATGCTTAAAATATGTCGCCATCCATTCTAGTTGTTGACGATGAGTCAGCCGTCACAGACCTGCTGGCCTATAACCTGCGCAAGGCGCACTATGAGGTGCTGACCGCCGCCGATGGGCGCGAGGCCCTGCGCCTGGCGCGCGACTCTGCCCCAGACCTGGTCTTGCTCGACCTGATGCTGCCCGGCATGGACGGGCTGGACGTTTGCCGCGAGTTGCGCAAGACCGGCGATATTCCGATCATCATGATCACCGCCCTAGGCGAAGAAACCGACCGGGTGGTGGGCCTCGAACTGGGCGCGGACGATTACGTCACCAAGCCTTTCAGTGTGCGCGAGTTGATGGCGCGCATCAAGTCTGTGCTGCGCCGCGCCCAGGCCGAAAAATCCGATCCGGCCGAAGGGCAAAAACCCGACCCCCGCCTGCGCGGAGCGGGCGGGCTGCTGCTGGATCCCCAAGCCCGCACGGTGAGCGTGGCGGGCAGCGCCCTCGACCTGACCAGGCTCGAGTTTGACCTGTTGCAGTTGTTCCTGCTCAATGCCGGCCGTGTGCTGACCCGAGAACGCCTGCTCGAGCAGGCCTGGGGCTACGATTACGTTGGCGACACCCGCGCCGTGGACAGCGCCATGAAACGCCTGCGCGCCAAGTTGCGCGGCGCTTCGCCCGAAGCCGACAACCTCGAAGCAGTGCGGGGTGTGGGGTATAAGTTAAAGGATGTAACTACATAATGAAAAAGTTTCTTAGTCTCTTGCTGTCGCTTCTATTGTTGAATTGTTTGAGTGCTTGTTTTGGCAAGGTTGCTACCCCAACAAAAGTAGCGACCATTACAGCAAGTCCATCTCCGACCACTGTTCCGCCCGCACACTTGGATGGAGATAAAGCCCAGGAAACCCTGACGCAGGCAGAACAAGCCATACTGACGGCTTATAAAGACGATCAAGAAACACCGCTGTCGCAATATCCTTATTACTATCGAGCGGCATGGTATGCAGCCTGGAACGCTTTGTTGGATTTCCCAGATGACCCTCGCGCAGAGATCTGGAAATGGAAAATGGCTTATTATTCTGCCATGGGCGGGGGCAAGGAACTGGCATTTAATACTTACGTGGGGCTTATAACACAAGCTCTAAATGAAAAAAAGGTTACTGTGAGCGAGTTACCATCCTGGTTCCAGTCAGGGGAAATTGAGCAGAATTTTTACACACCCCAATTTACGCTTGAAATCCAACCTGTGAATATTCCGGGAAATGAGCTTGCTTACTTGATTCAATTGGGCGAATTGGAAGACATCGATACCCCAGGAAGCGCCTGTTTTCTAGTAACGCAAAACGCACAAACCGCCGCTGTATTTCCGGTATTTAACGGCTTTGCGGACAACGGTTACTTCCCAATGCTTCGAAATCCGACATACTGCTCACTTGTGGATTTTACAAACGATGGTTTGGATGAGATTATTATCAACAACTGGTATGGTGGACATGCGGGAACTACAACCATTAGAATTCTTGATATTTCCTCGCTCCCGCCCAAAACATTGCCATTTACGCCATCCCAGGAAAACCAAATTAGTGTTTGGAATGGTAATCAAAAGGAACAAACTGTTGTCAATGGTAAAACCCAACTTCCTGTTTTTCAGCAAATTGGCCAATGCGATAGCTATCTAACTCGCTACTTTGAATGGAATGGTACGTGGTTTGAAGTTCAAAAAGTGGAACTTTCACGGGAAGGAGTTGATACAGATTTTCAGTATTGTGTTTCATCCGCTGTCTGGCTTGCGCATGAAATGGATACCCCACTCAATATTCAACTTTTAGAGCAGATTACCAAGTTTTACAAACCACCCACAGAAAACGATAAGAATGTTTTGGATGAAATCAAGATTAGAAAAGGTCTGGCCTACTTATTTTCCGACCAACCGAACGAAGCGCGTTTAGCCATTCAAGATGTTGTTCAAAACCCAATCGCCCAAAACGGTATATGGGTGGAACCGGCCAGAAATTTCTTAAAAATATATCAAACGCCTGATACCCTTTATCGCGCCTGTTTTGCCCTGGATGCCTGCGATCCATCCCGCGCAGGGATGATGGAGGGGCAAGATAGCTGCCTGCCGGTAAATCCCTGTCTCGAAGAAGGGCTGGAAATGATACTAACTCGCCTTGTCGAATCTAAATCATTGGATCAGGTAACTAATGACTTAAAAAAAGCCGGAGTTGAAATTACATCTGAGGGTTGGTTTGATTTAGATACAGACGAACAGGATGAACTTTGGTTTGTTAGTAAATTGCCAGGAACTCAGGGTTACCTAAATCTTTGGATTGCATCAGGCTATCCCAATGGCGTTTATATATTTGACGCCGGTGCATTCCAAAACACAATCCCTGATTTTAAAATTGAACAAATAACACCGTATCGTACATGGTTCGAACTCGATGATGACAATATGTATGTGTGGTCTAGAGACCAAATCACGGACATCCCAACGTTTGAAAGCCAGACTGATCGGGATGATGTGAACTATGACATTGTCAGCAGCGACCTGGAAACGATCGAACAATTACAGAACCAACTCTACACCAATACGGATGTCACTACTGCATATGCTGAAATGCTAAAAATTGCAGAACGTTATGATGTATGTCCTTATGAAATCTCGGGATCGTTTGAGACTGATTACGATGGCTTATGCGGAGATTATTATTACACTCTCGGCTTTGCTGCCGAATTGGCGGGAGATAAGGAAACATCTAAAAGAATGTATGAAAAAGTATTGACATCTTACCCCGATCACCCGGTCGCGCTTCTTGCCAGCCAAAAACTGGTTCAGGCTGAGCAATAAAATCTGCGGATAAACCTTGTGCCCATCCGAACCCGTATCTTCCTCAATACCCTTGGTATTCTGCTGCTTGGCATGGGGATGGCTGCAATCCTGTCCTGGTACGTGGTCGAGCAGCTCTTCCTGAACACCCAGCGCGAGAACCTGCTCAGCCAGGCGCGCCTGAGCGCCACGACGCTGCAAGGGCAGCCGATTCCCGTCAGCAGCGAGCCGTATGCCCAGACCGCGAATGCCCAGCCCGGCATCCACACGCACCTGCTGGAAGAGCAGGATGCGATCGTGCTGGCCCTGCCCAATGAAGCGGACATCGCATCCTCGCGGCTGGAGTATCGGGATGGTTTGAACGAAAACCTGTACGCGCGCCCCGAGATCGATTCTGCCCTGAACGGGACTCCCGCCACCGCCATCCACCGCGTGGACGACCAGCGCGTGCTGTATGCCGCCGCCCCAATCTACTCGGAGACGGGCCAGATCAGCGGGATTGTTTACATTGCCTCGCCCCTAGCCCCGAGCGGATTACCCGTCAGCGTGGTTTTGCAACTGCTCGGCGCGCTGCTGGTGGCGATCGTGCTGGCGTTTGCCGCGGGCACACTGCTGGCGCGCCGCATCGCCCGTCCGTTGGAGCAGTTGGCGCAGGCCGCCCGCTCCGTCGCCGCCGGGAACCTGATGCAGCAAGTACCAATAGACAAGAACATCAAAGAACTGCACAGCCTGGGCGAGTCGTTCAATTACATGACCGGCAGCCTGCAAAAATCGGACGAGACCAAGAACGTTTTCATTGCCAATGTCACCCATGAGCTGCGCACCCCGCTGACGGTCATCAAAGGCACGATCGAGACCCTCGAAGACGGCGCGCTGGACGACACCGAAGGGCGCGGACCGCTGCTGAGCTCGATGCAGCGCGAGACCGAACGCCTGATCCGCCTGGTTAACGAACTCTTGGTGCTGACCCGCGCCGATGCGGGCGCGCTGCAACTCGACCTGCGCGCGCTCGACCTGGCCGAGCTGGTCCGCGCGCGCTGCGAGGGCCTGTCCCGGCTGGCGGCCCCGCGCGGGATAGAATTAACCGTCGAAGCGCGGGAGCAGGCAACAGTGAGGGGCGACGCCGACCGGCTGTCTCAGGTGCTCGATAACATCCTCGATAACGCCATCCGCCACTCGCCAGACAACGCTCCGATCTCCATCCTGATCACAAAAGAAGGCCGGGAAGTACGCTGTTCAGTCAGCGACCGGGGTAAAGGCATTGCACCGAAGCACCTGGCTTTCATCTTTGACCGCTTTTACCGGGCGGATGCCTCGCGCAACCGTCAAACCGGCGGGACAGGGCTGGGGCTGGCCATCGTACGCGCCCTGATCACGGCCCAGGGTGGACGGGTGGCCGCCGAAAGCGAACCGGGTGCGGGCGCGACGATCACCTTCTGGCTGCCAACTGGCCCGTGATTGCCCGTCAACTGACACACTCCTGACCCAGGCGGGGGCTATGATGGGGAAAATTCAGGAGGTTCCAATGAAATCACAAATGCTGCCCAATATCATCAGCTTGACCCTGTCCGCAGTCATGGTCTTTGTTCTGGCCGCGCTCAACCTTTCGAGCGCCAGCGCCCAGACCGGCCCGACCCCCACCCTTCAACCGACCAGCGAACCCACAGTACAGGTTGTTGCGACCGAAGCGCCAGCCCCGGTCTGCGACCCCAGCCGCAGCATCCAGGTCAGCGGGACGGCGATGGTTAACGTCACACCCGACCGGGTCTTGATCCAGCTTGGGGTGCAGTCGAACGGCTCGAGCGCGGCAAAGGTCGAAGCCGCCAACAGCAAAACCATCCAGCGCGTGGTAAATGCCCTCAAAAAGCAGGGCGTGGCGCAAAAGGATATTGTCACAGACCGCTACATCATCGAGCCGATTTATGATGATTATGCCGACCTGCGCATCAAGGGTTATCGCATCAATAACGTGGTGGCTATCACCCTGCGCGACCTGTCGAAGGTGAACGCGGTAATGGTGGCTGCGCTCGAGGCCGGGGCCAACCAGGTGCTTAACACCGAGTTCTATCTGAGCGACCTGCGCAAGTACCGTGACCAGGCCCGCACAATGGCGATGACCGCCGCCAAGGAAAAGGCCAGCGACCTGGCGCAGGCGGCCGGCTCAGACATCGACTGTGTCTTGAACATTAACGAAAATACCTGGTCCTACTTCAACGGCTGGGGCTGGTACGGCGGCAACAGCAGCTCGCGAGACCTGTGGACGCAGAACGCCGTCCAGAATGCTGCGCCACCCGCCGAAGCCGAAGGCGCCTTGAGCGAATCCGGCCCGATCAGCGTCGGCCAGATTTCGGTGCGGGCCGAAGTCAGCGCTTCGTTCAGTTTGAAGTAGGGATATTAAAAACCTGACAGGTTTCAGCAGGCTTCACCAGGCCGGAGCATCTGCGCTACAAGCAGACCGGCCCGGCAGGATACCTTGGAAACCTGTCAGGTTTGGATTAATTTTTGAAAACTACGGCACCCACGACGATAAAAAGCCTCTCGATTCCGGCAAAATAATGAGCTGGCAGGTCTCGGGATGCAGCAGGGCCAGCCGGACGGGGCCATTGCCATCCGCGCCCCAATAACCAAGGCCCAGCCATTGACTGTCCGGGCTCCATACCAACGGATAGCCCAACTGAAGCAAGTTGTCAAAGAGCAGGCGCGGGGCAAAATCGACCGTGTCGGTGATAAACATTCCCTGATCAGTGCCGTATACCAGACGTTTCCCGTCCGGCGAGATACTGAGCGTACCAACCTTTGACGGCCAGGTTTCAATTTCGCGAGACTCCCCGGTTTGCAGGCTCAATATAAAGAAGCGGTGGGTTTCATCTTCATAGGTGCTGTAAGAAATGGATTGGGAATCGGGAGCCCAGCCCAGAAAACTCTGCTGCTCGGGGCCGGTAACGATGGCGCGCAAATCAGAACCGTCCGCATTGACCAGGTAGATATCCGAATCATCATCTGCAAAGCGGCTAAAGACGATCAGCCGGCCATCGGGCGACCAGGCGGGATTATTGTTGTAAACTTTTGGCGCCGCAGTCCCCGGAACTACCAAATCGGCCCCGCTGGCCAGATCGCGGATGTGCAAGCCATTGTCTGATCCACGATAAACCACTGTCCTGCCATCCGGAGAGATGGACGGGAAAAGACCCGGCCCAAGAACAATGCGCTCGCTGCCATCCAGGCTGGAGACGGTCATCTCGCCCGGCTCTCCATCGCCCTGCCAGAAGGCCAGTTTGCCGCCCAGTCCGCCCGGAATGGACTCTTGCGAGCTGTTCAGCGCGGATTCGACAGCAGACTGGTCAACACAGGCTTTGCCAGGCGGCAGGGTTGGGGTTGGAGATGGGATTGGCGTGGGTGGAGCGGCGACAAAGTTCGCAAGCGGAATTTCCCAATCCTGCGGGCCCTGGTTAACCAGGGTGCCGGTGATACAGGAGAACACCAGACTGACCGGGGTCTCCGACAAGGACAAGGCGGGATAATTTTCGGTATATTCCATTTCATCATCGTCGCCAAAACCTCCGCGCAAAACGGTTGTCTTTTCACTCCCATCGGCCAGGCGCAAGGTGGTGGTCTGGAAACAGGCATCAGTTACCAGCCCGGTTCGCGAGTCAAAGGGATAGGGAGCCTCGATCAGGTAGGTCACCGTGGTTCCGGCAGCGGTCAGGGATACGTTTTTGACGGTGATGGTAAACCCATCGCGGGTATCCGTGATCGGGCTGGCAAGCTGGCGGGCAGGTGTGTTGGGGTCCACCGTTGGTGGATTCCAACTAACCGACCAGGGGCCGTCGCGTCGAATGCCAAGGTCGGTGAGCGAAAGATGGGCTTTTCCCGTGGGGAATTTCTCATAGATGACAGCCGCCCGGAACACGTTACCATCCGTGTTGGGAGAACCGCCTCCGCCGCCAACTGTTTCCGTTCCAAAGTCCGCAAACATGGCTGAGAACACATCCGGTTTGGCTTGCAGGGATAACATCAGCATGATGGGCGCCTGGGGCGACTCTTGGAAGTATTCCGCGGAGAGCACCCGCAGCGTGTGCTCCCGCACTGTCAAATCCTGATTTACTTCCCAGGTCTGACCGGGCTGGGGGTTTTCACCAAAATCGAGAGGCAGGCTGGCCTCAGCCGGGGTTCGCACTACCACGTAATCCACAATCACCTGTACCGGGCCGGGATTGGCGGGCGGGCCTATTTTGAGCGAAAAGGGGATCGATTGCTGCTCCGAAACTGCGTATGGCATATCCAAAATCAAAACATCCTGACCGGCGCTATCCAGCACGCGCAGTCCGCCGAGTTCCACATCGTAAAAAGATGGGTCTGCCTGCCAGTGCAGACGACCTGTCAGGTAATAACCATCGGGGATTTCGGCCATTTGCTCCATCTCCAGGCGAAATCCGTTTTCAAACCCGGCTTCACCGGCCGGAGGCGGGGTCGGGGTTGGCAAGTCCAGCACCGGGTAGACGGGCATATCGGAGGGGGCCGGGGCAAAGCGCAGCGGGATTTCCCAATTGAGCGGATTTTCAGCGAGGAATTGATCTCTGACACAGGGCAAAATGAGCGTGGCCTGGTTTTGATCAGCGGGCAAAGCCCTAAAGGTATCTTTATATTCTTTTTCGCGATCATTGCCGCCATACTCCCCGGCCGGGTAGGTCAATTGCGTGCCGTCTGCCAATCGTAGAATGGGGGATTCCTTGCACAAGTTGCTGCCGGGGCTGTCAGGTCCCCGAACGGGGAACGGCCCCTCGATGCGATACTGGATGATGGTCTGGCTCGAATCAAGCAGGGCGCTTTCGACGGTTAAGGTAAATCCGTCGCGGGTATCGGTCACAGGTTCGGCCAGCACGCGCAGGGTGGAAGTGGCATCCACCGGGCCAACCCCGGGGATGTAGCCTAAGAGTTTTTTCAGCCCGTTGACTGCCCCGGGCAGGGCAAAGAAGCTCAAGAGCAAAAGCAGCGCCAGCACAAGGGCGGCAAAGCGCAGTTTGGTTGCGGGTTTCATGGATGGGGATCCTTTTTCGATTTTGTCCAGGATGCCGGGCAGGAGATGGGTCTCCCGGGTTAGGCGTTCCTGGGAAATATCATCAAACACACGGGTGTGATCTCGAATGGGGTTCATTCTGCGCTCCTTTCGATATGGAGCAGATTGCGCAGGCGCTCGCGGGCAGCGTTCAACAGCCATTTGACGGTTCCCGGAGCGGCGGAAAAGTTCTCAGCCATTTCTTTTTCGCTCATGCCCAGGTAATAGCGCTGGACAATGGCGGTGCGCTGGCGAGGCGACAGGCTTTCGAGCGCCTTGAAAATCTGTTGTCGCAGATGGGCGTATTCAGCCTGGTCTTCGACGCTGGTGGCCTCGGTCAGCAGTTCGGGCAGGCTTTCGGCGTCGGCTCCATCTCCGATTTGCACCCAGCGCCGGGTCTTTTTGGCGGCATTGAACGCGGCGTTGGATACGCTGCGCAGCAGGTAAGGCTCGAAGGGCCGCGATTCATCAAAAGTGCGGATGCGTTGATACAGCCGCACGAACGTTTCCTGAACGACATCGTCGGCCATTTGTTCGTCGTGTGTGATGAGAAAAGCCGTTTGCACGGCCTTGCGTTGGTAGCGGGCTACCAAAATTTCCAGCCCGCCGATATCGCCGCTTTTCAGGCGGCGAATGGCTTGCAGATCGTCCATGGACTTCTCCAAAAGTAGTCAGAGCGCTCACTTATCATACAACAGCAGGCGAAAAAAGGTTGGGTGTTGCGGGAAATGAAAACCAAGCCACGTTAGGCACGTCTATGGTACGATGAGAAATGATCAGCCGATAAGATTATGCCAAGATTTGGAGATTAACCTTATGTTCTACAACAGGCTTAATTTGAAACTTTTTTCGCTCATCTTTGCCGCCAGTCTGCTTTTAAGCGCCTGTGTTGGGGCAGCATCCACTACGCCAACCCTGGCGGCAAAGCCGCAGGCTACGCCAACGGCGCCACTTCCAACTTTTACCCCAACAGACCTGCCTACGGACACAATTACTCCTCGCCCCTCACGCACACCGAGTCCCCCCGAGCCGACGGAGACTCCTTTCTTCAAGGCTACAGAAATTGCCGAATTTCCCATCCAGTGCACCGATTTTGGGATAAACAGGATGGGTCCAGCCATTTCACCGGATGGAAATTGGGTGGCAGTTTCCTGTGGATATAAACGAGACCCAAATTTGGAAATCGTTGACCGAAACGGTAAGCGCTGGACGCTAAATTACAAAGATTATCTACTAAAGGAATATATTGTGGATGGCCATACACCAATCGGGAATCTATATCCGAAGCATTGGTCAGCCGATGGGAGATACTTGTACTTCACAAGCTACATTGGCTTTGATGGCGGAGGCACTTGTTTTTATGGATTTGGCGCACATGGGCTATATCGAATAGATGTAAAAGATGGAGCAGTGTCTCCCGTTTTGCCTCTCAGTCCATCTATCGGAGGCTATGATATTGCCTTTTCACCCACCGGACGGCGTTTGGCATACCAAGGCGAAGGGGATCCCATTATCCTTGATCTACAAACCGGGGATAAGCTCACAATCAAAATAGGAGATGATGATGCTGCTGGCAATTTCACCTGGTCGCCTGACGGTTTGGAGTTGGCTTATTCAACATGCAAATCGAAATCAAATGGCAACGATTTCTCCATCGAAAAATCCGCTATCAAAATTTACTCAATTCGAACCAACACATCGAGAACGGTTCTCGAAATTGATGAAACCATGTTCTTTATCCTAAGTTGGGAAATAGAAAGCATCATTGAAATTGCGCAGGGTCCATTTATGGACGGGCTAGACGGGGTTCCATATGATTTAAATTCCAGCCAATGGCTGGGGCCAACCCCAACTCCAATACGCTGATTGTCAAACTCTCCTATTGCACACCAGGGTTCTACAATGGAATTAAAACACCCAATTCCATTCCCAGGAGAAACCATGAATTCGACCATCACCATCCGCAACGCCCGCCTGCACAACCTGAAGAACGTCAGTTTGGAGATCCCCAAGAACAAGCTGGTCGTCTTCACCGGCATTTCCGGTTCGGGCAAATCGACCCTGGCCTTCGACATCCTCAACAAGGAAGGCCAGCGCCAGTATCTCGAGTCGCTTGGCTTTGTCGGTGACGGCTTGAGCAAACCGCCGGTGGATGCCATCATCGGCCTGTCGCCGACCATCAGCATCGACCAGCACCTGACCAACCACAGTCCGCGCTCGACCGTTGGCACCGTGACCGAAGTCTTCACCTATTTGCGGGTGCTGTTTGCCCGGCTCGGGCATCGTCCCTGCCCGAAATGCGGCCAGGATGTGCCGCCGCTCACCTCGCAAGCCATCGCCGAGGACTGGCATGATGACTCAGACGAATCCAGCAGTGAGAGCTTCCCCTGCCCGCACTGCGGCGCTCCGATCCCCGAAATGGGCATGGCGAACTTCTCCTTCAACAAGCCAGACGGTGCCTGCCCGACCTGCACCGGCCTGGGCGTGGTGCGCCAGGTTTTAGTCAGCCGCCTGCTCGACGAAAGCAAAAACATTCTCGAGGGCGGCCTGCCTGGTTGGGACGAGTTCCACATCAACTATTACAGCAAGATCCTGCAAAGCAGCGGCGACTTTTACGGGTTCAGCTTCGACCCGGCCAAACCGATCCGGTTATACAGCCAGGTCGAGCGCGATCTGCTGCTCTACGGCACAGACAGTCCGCAGCTTGGGCGGCATTTCCCCGGCAAAAAGCCGCCCGTCACCAACGCCCAGGGCCGCTTCGAGGGCGTTGCCACCAACCTGCTGCGCCGTTACGACGAGCATGCCACAAACGCCGCCTATCTCGAAAAGCTGGAAGAATTCTTCGCCACCCAGACCTGTCCCGACTGCCAGGGCGCGCGCCTGCGCCCCGAAAGCCGCGCCGTGACGGTCGCTGGCCGCACCATCATCAGCCTGGCGCACCTGCCGCTCAACGATCTGCGCGACTGGCTGGATAGCCTACATCCGCATTTCACCCCCGACGAAGCCCTGATCGCCGAACCCATCCTGGATGATCTGCACGACCGCCTGGGCCGCCTGATCGAGGTCGGCGCAGGCTACCTGAGCATGGAACGCGGCTCGCCGACCCTTTCGGCAGGCGAGGCTCAGCGCCTGCGCCTCTCGTCCCTGCTCGGCTCCGGCCTGACCGGCGTGCTGTACGTACTCGACGAGCCGACCATCGGTCTGCACCAGCGCGACACCCAGCGTCTGATCAGTGTCCTGCGCCGCCTGCGCGATCTGGGCAACACCGTCCTGGTCGTTGAACACGATCTGGAAATGATCCGCGCGGCAGATTATCTGGTGGATGTCGGCCCGGGAGCCGGGAAACACGGCGGACAGATTGTCGCCGCCGGCACGCCGGCCGAGGTGGCTGCGGCGGAAAACTCTCTCACCGGCGCCTTTCTCGCCGCCAAAATGACGGTTGCCTCCCCTGAAAAAAGGCGCATTCCCAACGGCAAAGCCCTGACCATCCACGGCGCGCGCCAGTACAACCTGAAAAACCTGACGGTGCAGATCCCGCTCGGGGTTCTGGTAGCGGTGACGGGTGTTTCTGGCTCCGGCAAATCCTCGCTGATCTTCGACATCCTCGACCGCGCCGCCCATGCCCGCTTTAATGGCAGCGCCGATCAGCCCGGCGAGCACGACTCCATCGACGGCTTCGAGCATCTCGACAAGGTCATCACCATCGACCAGGCCCACATTGGGCGCATCCCGCGCTCGAATGCCGCCACCTACTCGGACACCTTTACCCCCATCCGCGAAGCTTTTGCCGCCCAAGCCGAATCCAAAGAACGAAAACTGACCGCCCGGCACTTCTCGTTCAACGTTCCCGGCGGGCGCTGCGAGCGCTGCGAGGGCGCCGGAACCCTGACCGTCAAGATGCACTTCATGCCCGATGTCGAAGTGCGCTGCCCGGCCTGCCATGGACGGCGCTTCACCCGCGAAACCCTTGCCGTCAAGTATCTCGGCTACGATATTTCGCAAGTGCTTAATCTGACAGTCGAGGAAGCCCTCGACCTGTTCAAAGACATCCCAGCTGCCAGATCGCGCCTGAAAGTAATGACGGATGTCGGCCTGGGCTACCTGCAGCTCGGGCAGCCCGCCACCACGCTCTCGGGCGGCGAGGCCCAACGCATCAAACTCGCCAAAGAGCTGGGCCGTCGCGGCACCGGCAAGACTCTCTACCTGCTCGATGAACCGACCACCGGCCTGCACCCCGCCGACACCGCCCGCCTGCTGATTGTGCTTCAAAGACTGGTCGAAGCGGGCAACTCGGTTGTCGTCGTCGAACACAACCTCGACCTGGTGCGCGCCGCAGACTGGGTCATCGACCTCGGCCCCGAAGGCGGCCTCTCGGGCGGCGAACTGCTTGCCGAAGGCACCCCCGAACAAATTGCCGAAGTGGAAAGATCGTACACGGGGCAATGCTTGAAAGATATGCTGTAAAGCTTAACCCCCTCCCACCTTCGCAAATTCACGCGAAGCGCGTCCCCCATTTTCCAAACTTCGGAAAATGGGGGACGCTTTGGTAACCTGTCAATTCACGGACAAGAACCTCCCCTAAATTCCGGTATTTGGAATTTAGGGCTGTTTTGCCTGCCGTGTTTTCCAGCAGGGGGCCAAGATGGGACCGCACCATCTACAATCTTTTCAAGATCTGACAGGTTTCAGCGGCGATTCGCCGGGGCAGGAAAATTGTGATGCAAGAGCCTGCGCCCGGAAAGATACACCGGAAACCTGTCAGGTCTGCAAATATGCCAGATCAATACAAAAACCATCCATTTAGATACCAGGGTTGATCTTTTACTGCATCAAAAGGAGAAAATAGTATACTTTTGTCATAACTTATCGGACAAAAGATGCTCTAAATCGATCGGCATTCACAACGGATTAACCTAAAATATATTCAAGTTCCTGATGCTTCCTTCCTCGTTGCTTTCTGAAAGAGTTTGAACCGGCATGATCACGCTCACCACCCGCCAGAGAGACATTCTCAAAGCAATCCTTGAGGCCAACCGCGCCATTGGTTCGGTTGAATTGGCGGGCCAGCTGCATCTTACCCCGCGCCAGGTGAACTACAGCCTGCAAGGGGTCAAGGTCTGGCTGCAGCAGCACAATCAGGATCTGGCAATTTTGCCAGGTGTTGGGTTTTCAACGTCGATGGCCCCCGAGCAGGCGCGCTCCCTGGTGGATGAGATCAACCTGCACGTAGGTGTTCAGATCGTTTTATCGGCGAGTCAACGTCAGCAGTTGCTGGCGTTGTTTTTATTAACCAGGACTGAGCCGTTCATCCTTTCGCAGCTTGAGCAAATCGGCCAGGTATCGCGCATGACCCTGATGAAAGATCTGGATGAGATCGAGGCCTGGCTCGGGCAGCAAAAGCTGGATCTGATCCGTAAGCCGCATTTCGGGATCCAGGTCAGCGGCGCAGAACGCAATTGCCAGCAGGCCCTTGCCGAACTGCTGTGGGGCGAGACATCTTTTAGCGGCGACCCGATCACAGCCATCACCCATTCTGACGGTCTGGTCTTCAACCTGAGCGGCGACGCGGCGCTCCTGTCCCTGGTGCGGCACACCAACGACTGGCTGTCCGGCATTCGCATGCGGCGCACGATCGGCCTGGTTGCCAAATCCGAAGAGCAGTTGGGCGGCAGGTTTACCGACGATGCCGTTTTACATCTGGCGTTGATTTTTGCGATCATGGACAAGCGCATTCAGAACGGGCGGCACATCGAAGCCGATGGAAAAACCCTGACCTGGCTGCAATCTGCCAAAATCTGGCCGGTGGCTGCCTACGTTGCCCGCCACCTGGGCCGGGACATGAGCACCGATTGGACTTCCGGCGACATTGGCGGGGTGGCCATGGAAATGCTGGCCGCGCCGCGCAATGAGATCTTGCCCGGCGAACTGGAACGCAACAACGAATTTACCGCGCTGATCGAGCGCCTGATGGAATATATCAGCCAGGCTTACGACATCCCCAAGATGAAATATGACCGCACCCTGCAAAACGGCTTTCTGAACAATATCGTCCCGGCCTGTTTTCGGCAGCGTTTCAACCTGTGGTTCCCGGTCAGCCTGAACAATGCCGGCCTGCCCGAGGAATACAAGCAGGAAAACCGGATCGCGCAGGAAGTCGCCCGCATGGTGCAGGAACACACCGGCTTGCTGCTGCCGCAGGGCGAAATCAACAACCTGGTCGTTTTGCTGCGCGCGGCCTTCATCCGCAACCGGACCTATCGTTTTGAGCGGATCATCGTGGTTTGCCCGAGCGGCATGGCCACTGCCCAGCTGCTGGTTGCCCGCTTAAATGCGCGTTTTCCGTATCTCAACAATCTGGAAGTGATCTCGCTGCGCGACCTGACTCTGGCCCTGGTCAACTCTGCCGACCTGATCCTGACCACCATTCCCCTGCCCAAACAATTTGCGAGTGTGTCTGCCAAGACCATTCAGGTCCACCCTTTGTTGATGCCCGAAGACATCGAAACCATCACCCGTTTTTTAAGCTAGCATCTTTTTGGTTGTCCGGCAACTTTTCGATCGTTGCCTTGTAATACGGGAGGCTTTGCGCAGAGTCGCCCACTTCATACGCAAGCCTGAGAACTCAGGCAAAAACAAAATCTTGAAAGGAGAAGTAAAAAATGCGAGAAAAGCTGCAACAATTTGGTGGGTTCATGGCCGGCATGGTCATCCCCAACATCGGCGCAATCCTCGCCTGGGGTTTGATCACCGCTTTCTTCATCCCCACCGGCTGGATCCCGAATGAAACGTTTGTCAAACTGGTTGATCCAATGATTTTCTATCTACTGCCCCTGCTCATCGGTTATATGGGTGGTCGGATGGTCTATGATGACAAAGTGCGCGGCGGTGTGGTTGGCGCAGTGGTTACCATGGGCGCAATCGTTGGCGCAACCGGCAAGCCCATGTTCCTGGGCGCCATGATCATGGGGCCGCTGGGCGGTTGGCTCATCAAAAAAGTGGATGAATTTCTGGATCCCAAGATTCCTGTGGGCTTTGAAATGTTGGTCAGCAACTTTGCATCTGCCATTCTTGGCGCCATTCTGGCCATGTTCGGCATGATCGTGGTTGGGCCGCTGGTGGGTGGCGCCAGCGATGCGGCTGGTGTCGCGGTACAGTGGTTGATCGATGCCCGGCTTCTGCCGCTGGCGGCCATCATCATCGAACCGGCCAAGATTTTGTTCCTGAACAACGCTCTTAACCACGGCGTCCTGAGCCCGCTGGGAATTGCTGCGGCCAAAGATACCGGGCGCGCGATCCACTTCCTGCTCGAGACCAACCCCGGCCCAGGCCTGGGCCTGCTGATCGCCTTCTATGTGGCGGGCAAAAAGATGCTCAAAGACTCGGCCCCCGGCGCGATGATTATTCACTTCTTGGGCGGCATTCATGAGATCTACTTCCCCTACGTGCTGGCGCACCCGATTATTCTTTTGGCGATGATTGCCGGTGGCATGTCTGCCAACCTATGGTTTGTGATCAGCAATGCTGGCCTTGTAGCTCCCCCCTCTCCTGGCTCGATCTTTGCTTACCTGGCCGTTATTCCGCCCGGACAGCATTTCCAGGTGTTGACCGGCGTTTTGATCGGCGCAGTTGTTTCCTTCCTGGTCGGCGCTTTCATCCTGCGCATCAACCCGGTTCACGAGGAAACAGAGGAAGAAGAGACCACCACTGCAGTTGGAACTGTACCTGGTTTAGCGGCAAACTAAATCGGGTAAACCTGAACAGGGCAGGTGCGGCAGTCTCCTCTCCGCACTCGATTATACCTTCTGCTGCACCTGCCCGTTAGAAATTAGGAGCGTGTAATATGTCACAATCCATCCTTGCAAGCCAGGTTAAAACCATCATTTTCGCCTGCGAAGCTGGAATGGGCTCCAGCCTGATGAGCGTCAATTCGCTGAAAAAGAAACTCAAGGCTGCCCAGATCAATGATGTTGTCGTTGTTCACAAACCGGCTCGTGAGATCCCGACTGATGCCCAGGTTGTGATCGTCCACAAGGGACTTGCCAAAACCGCCCGCACCAAAGCGCCGAATGCGGTGGTGCTGGCCTTCAATCACTTTTTGAACGATCCCATTTTCGACAAGCTGATCAAAGCCTTTGTTGAAAAAACTGAAATTGTTTCAACAGAAGTGTAATATGACCATCCTCTCGAAAGACCGCATTTCTTTGCAAACCAGCGCCAGCGACAAAGCGGATGCCATTCGCAAGGCCGGACAATTGTTGGTCGCAACCGGCTGTGTTTTGCCTGAATATGTCGATGGCATGCTGGCCCGCGAACAGTCCATGTCCACCAGTCTCGGCAACGGCGTCGCCATCCCGCATGGCGTCTATGAAAACCGCGGGCATATCCTAAAAACCGGCATTTCCGTGCTGCAACTCCCGGCCGGGGTCGATTGGGACGAGGGCGAGATGATCTACCTCGTCATCGGCATTGCCGCACAAGGTGATGAACACGTTGGTGTGCTCGCAAACCTGGCCGAGGTCATTGACGATGAAAACAACCTGGCAGAATTGTTCCAGACAACCGACCCCGAAGTGATTGTGAAATACCTGGGCGCAAGCTAACTTCTCAGACTTGCAACGATGCGTAACCCTTTACGCAGAAGACAGAGCCTGTCATGAAACAAATCGAACTGGTCATTCAAAATCCAACCGGCCTGCATGCCCGCCCGGCCAAAGTGCTGGTGACCCTGGCCAAGCAGTTCAAGTCAGAGATCAGCCTGCAATATGAATCCAAGCGGGCCAATGCCAAAAGCATGGTCTCGGTCCTGACGCTTGGCGCGGTCAGCGGCAGCTGCATCCTGATTCAGGTTAACGGGGAAGATGAAGATTCAGCCATCCGGGAAATTGAAGCCGCCGTCCGCAGCGGATTGGGCGACAACGACTCTCACGCCGCTGCACCGCAGCCTGCTCCCGTTGCGAAAAGCCTTGCGACTACCCCGTCAGAACCAACCCCGGCAACCCTTGGTGTGCTGAAAGGGATCGGCGCCGCCCCCGGAATCGCGGTCGGGCCTGTGTTCCACTTCAGGCCAGCCGAACTGGATGAAAACAGCTTCATTGACGCAAAAGTCAGCCTGCCTGAAGCCATTTCGCAGGCCAAAGAACAACTTACCCTGCTCCACCAACAAATGGCCGGTAAAAAACTGGGCGCAGAAGCCGCCATTTTCGAGGCGCATATCGAGCTTTTGGAAGACCCGGAACTGCTCGAAGCGGCCCAGGCCGCTGCCAACCAAAGCGCGGCCAAAGCCTGGAAAACCGCCATCGAAGAGCGCGCCGCCGCGATCGCGGCTCTCAATGATCCGACCCTGTCTGCCCGCGCCGCCGATTTGCGCGATGTCGGTCAGCGTGTCTTGCGCCTGATGCTCGGGCTGAGCGAAAAGGGCATCTCGCTGCCGGCCAACCCGGTGGTCATTGTCGCTCGTGAACTTTCCCCTTCTGATACCGCCTCCTTTGACTCTGAACACGTGCTCGGCTTTGGAATCGTCGAAGGCGGCCCAACCTCGCATATCGCCATTCTGGCGCGCGCCCTCGGCATCCCGGCCATCGTCGGTGTCGAAGAAGCCATGCTGGCCCTGGCCGATGGCGTCCCGGTCATCCTGAACGGCAACGATGGCACTCTGACAGTCAACCCCGACCCGGACGTGCTGGCGCGCGCAGCCCAATCCCAGCGCCGCTGGTTGGAATATCGCCGCTTTGCCGCCGAACAGGCCGCCCTGCCGGCTGTCACGACTGACGGCCACCACGTCGATGTCACCGCCAACGCCGGTTCTCCGGCCGACGCTGCCGAAGCCATGAAAATGAGCGCAGACGGCATCGGCCTGCTGCGGACCGAGTTCCTGTTCCTTGAGCGCAGTACCGCCCCGACCGAAGACGAGCAATTCAGCGTATACCGCGCCATTGCCGAGACAATGCAAAGCCTGCCGGTCATCGTCCGTACCCTGGATATCGGCGGCGACAAACCCCTGCCTTACATCCAGCTCAAAGCCGAGTTGAATCCTTTCCTGGGCGAGCGCGGCATTCGTCTGTGCCTGAATCGCCCGGAACTATTTCGCGAGCAATTGCGCGCCATCTTGCGCGCCGCCTCTTATGGCAACCTGCGGATCATGTTCCCGATGGTCAGTGACCTGAGCGAGATTCGCCAGGCGCGCGCCATCATCGACGAACTGCGCCACGAGTTGAATGCGCCCGAAATCCAGATCGGGATCATGATCGAAGTTCCCTCCGCGGCCTTGCTGGCCGACAAACTGGCCCCTGAGATCGACTTTTTCTCGATCGGCACCAACGACCTGACCCAGTACGCCCTGGCGATGGACCGCGGCAACGCCTCCCTGGCGGCCAAGCACGATGGCCTGCACCCGGCCGTTCTGCGCCTGATCGCCCACACCATCGAATCTGCCCACAAATACGGCAAACGCGCCGACATCTGTGGCGAACTTGGCTCCGACCCGGCTGCCGTGCCGGTCCTGATCGGCCTGGGCATGGACGAACTGAGCGTCAGCATCCCGTCCGTGCCGACGGTCAAGGCCCAGGTGCGCGGGCTGAAGCTGTCCGACATCCAGCCGCTTGCCCAACAAGCCCTGCAATGCTCCACCGCGCAGGAAGTGCGCGAGTTGGTCAAAAAACATTTTGGTTAAATAACCCCGACAATCCCGTAGGGGCGACCCGTTAAGGCCATCCAGTATAAATTTTGGCAAAATATCTTTGCTAGAAAGGATGCCCGTTACAAGCAAGGCGGGTCGCCCCTATCATTTACCTGAAAGGAAAATCCCATGGGCGAAAAATATCAAGCCTATCGTTCCCTGAACTATCCGCTCCCCAAACAAAGCCTGGCCTGGAACCTGTACGATGCCGAACTTGAAAATATGGGCAAAGATGGCCAGCCTGAAGCCTTCTCGATCCCCGAACCGGGAGACGACCAGTTACTGGTGCGCATCGACAGCGTCGGCGTCTGCTTTTCGGATATCAAAGTGCTCAAACAGGGCAGCAAACACCCCAAACTCTACAACCGCGACCTGCGCATCGAACCGACCCGCCTCGGCCACGAAGTTTCGCTGACCGTCATCAAGGTTGGCAAAAACCTGCAGGGTGCGTACCATTCAGGCCAGCGCCTTGCCGTCCAGCCCGACATCTACCAGCAGGGCAAAAGCACCGCCTACGGCTACACCATCCCCGGTGGGCTGATCCAGTACCATTTGATCGGCAAGGAAGTTCTCGAAACGGACGCCGGGGCCTGCCTGTTGCCGGTGGCCGACGATATGGGCTACGCCGAATCATCCCTGCTCGAACCGTGGGGCTGCGTTATGGCCGCTTACACCCAGCGCCGCCGCCTGTCTCCCAAGGCAGGCGGGATGCTCTGGATCGTGGGACAGCCGGGCGACACGACGGAATTCACCTACTCGAACGGGCTGGCCCCCGCGACCATCGTCCTGACCGATGTGCCGGATTCCGTAAAACGGATCGCTGCGGCCACCCGGGCAAAGATCGTCGAGCGCAACGGCCTCGCCGTCAGCCAGTACGAAGCCCTCAGCCAGGAACTGACGAACGGCGCCGGCTTCGATGACATTATCGTTTTGAATCCAACCTCCGCCAGCGCTGTGGGCGAGATCGCGCGTTTTATCGCCCGACGCGGCACCTGCAACCTGGTTGGCACAAAACCGCTCGATGGGCTGACCAGGGTTGACCTGGGTCGCCTGCACTACGATTACATTGCCTTTGTCGGCACGAACGGGACGGATATTGCCGCCGCCTATGGCGAAGCCCGCAATCGCTGCGAACTGCGCGCGGGCGGCACGACCGTCTTTGTCGGCGCGGGCGGCCCGATGGGCCAGATGCACGTTCAGCGCGCCCTCGAAAAACCGGACGGCCCAAAGCTGGTGATCGCAACCGAAATCAGTGATGACCGTCTGCAAACCCTGAACGATATGTTCGGGCCGCTGGCCAGGCAAAATAACCGCACCATCCTGTTTTTCAACCCGACCAATTCCAAGCAATCTTTCCACGATTTTGTGATGGAAGCCACCCACGGCCAGGGCGCAGACGATGTTGTCGTCAGCGTGCCGGTTGCCAAACTGATGGAAGAAGGCGATACCGTCATGAAGCCCGATGGAATGCTGGTCCTGTTTGCGGGCGTCCCGAATGGCACAATGGGCATGGTAAACCTGGGCAATGTCTATCTCTCGAATGCCCAGTATACCGGCACCTCCGGCCTGACCATTGACGATCAGGCCCTGGTAATGGACCGCCGCGTGGCCGGGACGCTTTCGCCCGGTCGTTCGGTGGCCGCCATCGGCGGGCTCGAAACCGCCGCCGAGGCGATCCAATCCGTCATGGAAAGCCGTTATCCCGGCAAGGTGGTTGTCTTCCCGCAGTTGCGCGGCCTGCCGTTGATGGGCTTGAAGGAACTCAAAGAGCGCCTGCCCGAAGTAGCCGCCAAGCTCGGCCCCAACTTGATGTGGACGAACGAGGCCGAAGAAGCGCTGATCGAGAAGCTCTGGCAAAAGCCTGAGTAACTTGTCACCGCGATGGTGGTCGAGTAGGCGGCGCGGTTTCGATATGCCAAGAACGCTACTCAATCGCCGCCGTACCGAGACCATCCTTGTAATGACATTTGAGAGCAACCATGATCTATACACTAACCCTCAACCCCGCCGTAGACCGTGAACTGACCGTCCCGGTTGTGGCGTTTGACTCCGTGCTGCGCGCCAGCGAATCGCGGGTCGATTTTGGCGGCAAAGGCTTCAATGTCTCGCGTCTGCTAAAAAGATTGGGCGCAGACAGTACTGCCGTCGGGTTTCTCGGCGGCAAAGCCGGTGAAATGCTGCAAGATGGCCTGCGCTCCCTGGGCATCGGCACAGAATTTGTCTGGGTGCGGGGCGAAACACGCACCAACGTCAGCATCGTGACCCAGTCGGGCGGGCATTACATCAAGGTCAACGAAAAGGGCCCGTTGGTGGACCCGGCCAAACAGCAGGAACTGCTCGATAAAATCACCGCCCTGGCGAAACCCGGTGACTGGTGGGTGCTGGCCGGCAGCCTGCCGCCGGGTGTCGCCGACGATTTCTACGCCCGGATTGTGAATGCGCTCAACCAGCGCGATTCCATGGCGATCCTGGATACTACTGGCGAATCGCTGCGCCTGGGCTGCGCTGAAAAGCCCTATCTGGTCAAACCGAATGCCGAGGAAGCCCAGGCCCTGACCAAACTGCCGGTCGATACCCCGGCTGAGATTGCAACCGTCGCGGCCGAGATCCGCCGGATGGGCGCGCAAAACGTGGTCATCTCGATGGGCAAGGCCGGAGCGCTGCTCCAAACAGCCGAATCGACCTGGCTGACCCATAGCCCCAGGATCAAAGAGCGCAACCCGATCGGGGCAGGCGATTCGATGGTCGGCGGGCTGGTCTGGGCGCTGATGCGGGGACTCTCACTGAAAGAATCCCTGGGCTGGGGCGTTGCCAGCGGTGCCGCCACCGCCAGCTTGAACGGGACCGAGGTCGGTTCACAGAAGCTGATTGAGAAATTGTTTACCCAGGTTGAATACGAACGTTTAGCGTAGGGGCGACCCAACAGATCGCATCTACGCGGAAAATTTTTGAAAGCAGGTCAACTATGGCACTCGAACAGCATCAAGAAAAAACGTACCCGAAAGATGCCCAGAGCATCTACCAGGCCGCGCTCAAGGCCACCGAAAAACTGGAAGGCAAAGTGATCGCATCGGCCCCGGAAAAATTCCGCTTCGAGGCGCGTTTTCCCAAAGTCATCCTGGGCAAAACACTCGGTGAACGCACCCAGCTCTCGTGCGAAGTGCGCCCCCAGGGCGAAAACTGCCTGGTGGTTGTGGATGCTTTCCCGCTCGATGCGCTGGAGCGCAAGCTGATGTTTGGCGCGCGCAAAGGCGTCACCCAGACTGTTGTGACCTGGTTCACGGCCCATTTGGAACACAACCTGGGGATCGCGATCAATCAGTAAAATCTGCCCTTAGTTTGAAAACGGGCATTTGATTCCCCGAAAAGGGCGGTGGAGTTTTCCCTGCCCTTTTTCTTCGATGGAGGCTTATGACCATTCAGGCAACCACCCGTCTCTTTCTCGTGCGCCACGGTGCAACCCAGCTCAGTGCTGAAGACCGCTTTGCCGGGGCCGTGGATGTGGAACTGTCATCCGAAGGCATGTTCCAGGCCGAACGCCTGGCCGGACGTCTGGCAGATGATCAGATTACAGCGGTCTATTGCAGCCCGATGATCCGCACGGTGCACACGGCCTCGATCCTTGCCAAACCGCATCAGCTGCCCTTGCAGCATCGCGAAGGCCTGCGCGAAATCAATCATGGTCACTGGGAGGGGATGCGTAGGGCGGATGTGGAAGCGCAATTTGGCGAGGAATACGCATCCTGGGAAGAAGATCCGTTCACTTTTGCCCCGCAGGGCGGGGAGGCGGGTGTCAACGTGATCGCGCGCGCTCTGCCGATCATCCGTGAGATCGTGGTCGAGCATCGCGGCCAGAATGTGCTGATCGTTTCGCACAAGGCCACCCTGCGCCTGCTGATCAGTAGCCTGCTTGGCTTCGATGCCCGCGGCTACCGCGACCGGCTCGATCAATCTCCGGCTTGCCTGAATGTGCTCGATTTCAAAGACCCGGTGCGGGCGCGCTTGATGCTGTTCAATGATGTTTCGCACTATATCGACCAGCCGCAGCGTTCCGATGGCCGCCTGTCCAAGTGGTGGGACGGGGAGCAGGGATAAATTTTCGCAAGTTGCATGTTCAATTGGGTTACAATTCGAACATGGACAAAGAAACCATTGAGATCATCCGTCGGTCTAACCTGTTTCAAGATGCCAGCCCGGCTACGCTGGAACAGGCGCTGGCGCTTGGCATCTTACGCTCGGTGGAAGAGGACGGCTTCTTTTTTATGCAAGGTGACCCGGCCACGCATGCCTATGTGCTGGTGACAGGACGCGTCAAGATGGTCCAGATCACACCCACCGGGCAGCAAATTACGCTGCGGATTATGACCCCTGGCCAAACCTATGGCGGCATCGCACTGCTCAAGCCACAGGATGGTTACCCGGCCACAGCCCAGGCCGCAGAAAACAGCAGCGCAATGGCCTGGGACACCGCCAAGTTGCGCACACTGGCAGGAAAAGAACCATCCATCTCGCTCAACACCATGCAGTTGATGCATGGTTACATCCTCGAGCTGCAGGAACGCCAGAAGGCGCTGGTCACCGAGCGGGTCGAACAGCGCATTGCGCGCATTTTGCTCAAACTGGCTGCAGAATCAGGAAAAAAAATGGATGAGGGTGTTTTGATCGACATGCGCCTGACCCGCCAGGATGTTGCTGAAATGAGCGGGACGACGCTTTATACCGTCAGCCGGACGTTGAGCGAATGGGAGCGCCAGGGGTTGTTAAAAATCGGGCGCGAGCGGGTCTTGATCCGCGATCCGCACGGGTTGGTGCGGATCGCCGACGATCTGGTGAAGTAGATCAGAGTCGCCAAAAAGGAGACAGTCACTGGCAAAGTGGCTGTCTCCTTTTTTATTTGCGCTGGCACAAAGACAGGCTGGCTTAAAAGTTGTATTATTAGGATAAACAAGCGTTAATTTATCTGAATTGAAACGCATTTTCAAAGGAGAACTTTCCCCATGAAACACCTTAAAATACTCTTAACCTCACTGATGATCCTTTCGTTCCTGGCCGCCTGCGCGCCGGAAGTAATGGTCATCAACACCCAATATATCCTGACGACAGCCATGCACGAAGGCAAGTTCGTTTATCTTGGCGTGGACGGCGACATCAATGGCGTGGTCAACCCCGTCCTGCACGCCAACCCTGGTGAACGCATCAACATCATGCTGATCAACAGCGGCGAGGGAACCCACGATATTGTTTTTCCTCACATCAATGTCCAGTCTGATGCGATCAGCAAACAGGGTGAGACCACTTCGATAACCTTCATCGCCCCGAAAAATAATGTCGCGCTCGAATACCATGATTCAGGCTATGAAAAGATCGGCATGAAGGGTGTCTTGCTGGTCGGCGAAGTTGTCGCTGGCCAAGCCGAACCGGTCATGGCAGAAATCTCTGCGCCGGCAGCCAGCGGCGTAACCGTTGAATATGCCCTGGAAAGCGGCCTGATGGAAGGCAAGATGGTTTTCATCGGCAAAGGCGGCGAAATTGACGGCCAAATGAACCCCGATTTGAAAGCCAACCTCGGCGATACGGTAAAAATCACCCTGTTCAGCGGTGAGGGCGCGGCCCATAATTTCTATCTTGATGAGTTTGGCGCCCAATCAGCAGATGTGGTCGGGCAGGAAAACAGCGTCAGCCTGGAGTTCGTCGTCGATCAAGAAGGCACCTTCACCTATTATTGCGCGATCGCAGGCCATCGCCAGGCCGGGATGGAAGGAAAATTCATCGCCGGGTCGGGCGTTGCTTCGGCTGCGAGTCAGACTCAGAGCACCAGCTATACCGGCTCGGGTGAGTCCGCTCCGGTCGTGGCTGCAGGCGCGGCAGACCCCAATGCGGTGGATATCACCCGGGATCCGAGCGATCTTCCCGGCCCCCTTCCCAAACGCGGCCCCGAAAAACTGGTTGTCAACCTCGAAACGGTGGAGTTGGTTGGCAAGCTGGCAGACGGGACCACTTATAAATTCTGGACGTTCAACGGCAAAATCCCCGGGCCGTTCATCCGCGTGCAGGTGGGCGATACCGTTGAAGTACATCTCAAGAACCTGCCCGACAGCATGATGGCGCACTCAGTGGACTTTCACGCCACCACAGGTCCCGGCGGCGGCGCAGTGGCGACCCAGACCCAGCCTGGCGGAGACACCATGTTCACCTTCAAGGCGCTCAACCCCGGCGTGTATGTCTATCACTGCGCCACGCCGATGGTCGCGCAGCACATCACCAACGGCATGTACGGGTTGATCCTGGTCGAGCCGGAAGGCGGCCTGCCCCCCGTTGACCGCGAGTTCTATGTGATGCAGGGCGAACTGTACACTGCCCAGCCCTTTGGCACAACCGGCGCATTGACCGAGGACACGACCAAGCTGCTGAACGAAAACCCCGAATATTTCGTCTTCAATGGCGCTTCGATGGCACTGGCCAGCGAGGAACACATGCTGCGCGCCAAGGTCGGCGAGACCGTGCGCATCTACTTTGGCGTCGGCGGGCCAAATTTCACATCATCCTTCCACGTTATCGGCGAGATTTTTGACCGGGTCTTCGACCAGGCCTCGCTGACCGCCAACCCGCTGACCGATGTGCAGACCACGCTCGTCCCGCCTGGCGGCGCAACCATGGTCGAGTTCACGGTTGAAGTGCCGGGGCGCTACATCCTAGTGGATCACGCTCTTTCTCGCCTGCAGCGCGGCCTGGCCGGGTTCTTGATGGTCGAAGGCGAGCCCAATCTGTCTGTGTTCGATGGCGAAGCCACCGAAGGCAGCGGACACTAATCAGGCCAAAGATGGAACACCCGACTCTTTCTTCCCAAATGTTGGTCGCCGATTTACTGGCCGCTTCACCGCTGGCAACGGGCGCACTGATCGAACTGCGGGTGGATTGCGTCGGGTGTTCCATGACCAAATTCTGCACGCTGGAAGAAATGTGCCGCCAGTACGAACTGGAGGTTGAAACCGTTATGCAACATATAACAGAAAGGTTGGAATCCCATGCAAGCCACTGACATACTTTCACAGGAACATCGCGTGATCGAACGCGTTCTCGATGCCCTGCAATCTGCCGCTCATACGGTGGAGGCTGGCGGGGAAAAAATCACTCCTGAGTTTTTCATCGATGCCGCCAATTTTATTCGCGGGTTTGCGGATGGCTGTCATCACCACAAAGAGGAAGGCGTGCTGTTCAAGATGATGGCCAGCAATGGAATGTCTGAACAGGGCGGTCCGCTGGCTGCGATGCTGCATGAACACGAATTGGGGCGTCAGTACACCCGAGCCATGCGCGCCGGAGCCGAACAGTGGCAAGCTGGCAATGAGTCTGCGCGCGAACTGGTGGCGGAAAATGCCCTGGGATATGTGGCCCTGCTGCGCCAGCACATCGCCAAAGAGGATAATATTCTTTTCCCGATGGCCGAACGGGTCATCCCGCTTGCAGAACATTCAGTTGTATTGGCCGGGTTCGAGCGCGTCGAGCACGAAGAGACTGGCGAGGGCATTCATGAAAAATACCTGGCCCTGGCAGACAAGCTCAGCCTGCAAGTGGCTTGAAAAAAAGTTTCTTCGTGACGATGTAAGCGTTAAATCAAATATCCGCCAATTTCCTGGCGGATATTTTGCTGTTTCAGCCTGATCTGCCAGGGCGGTGGCATGGTTCAGGTGGGAAGCATGCCAGGAGCGCCGATCTGCACATCTTTGATGGATTTGAACAAGCCAGACAGGCTTTGCCCGGACCCAGCCTTCCAGGCAGATGTCAACTGGCTTGCATCCAGTCTAGATTTTAAATTACCCAAGTACCGATCGTATTCCTGCGACTCTTCGCCATTCATCTTTTGGCCGGAATCTCGTCGCAAAGAATCCGCTCTTCCAAACAAAAGGGCCGCCGTTTCGAGCTTTTGATGGTCAATTGCCAGAAAAGCCATGCACTCGAGGCAGCGCGCCGCGCCGCCCGGGTTGTTCAACTCCAGCCAGGCCTGGGCGGTATCCTGCAAATGAGAGAAGGCTTCAGCGGGATAGCCATGCTCACGCTCCAACTCACACAATCTTGCCAGCGCAAAATTGACCGCTGTTTTGTCGCCGGCCTCGCCTGAACGCACAATGCACTCCAGATAGTAACCGCGCGCCTTGGCTATGTTGCCCAATTGTATGTTGATATAGGCCAGGCTGAAGAGTGGGCCGGTATTCCAGCGGTCGCCGGCTTGCTCATTAATAACCAGGGCTTCCTCGGCCAGGGCAAGCGCCTCCTCCAGACGAACATCCGGAGACAGGTTGTAGATAGAGCGCGAAAGCGCATTGCCGAGATGCCAGATGGCAGATGGCCCGGCAGCGCGGGCAATTTCAACACTCTCGCCAATGACCTGGCGGGCAATATTCGGTTTGTTACCGAGCATTTCTGTCAGCAGCCAGAGCGCTTCAGCCAGCCGAAGGCGATGTTCCGGTCCGGCCCGGCGCAAAAGCTCAACCGCTTCTTGCAAACGCGCGAGATTTTGTTCGGGTTTGCTTCGAACCATGGAGGCGTGGCCGGCCCAGGTCAACGCGCGGCCGCGCGCCATCAGTGCCTGAGAATCAAGGCCCGGGTCGGCCGGGTTTTTCTCGAGGGCCAGATCAAGCCAGCGCATTCCTTCGCTAACATAGGAACGCACCTGCCAAAACTGCCCCAGCGCACCGGCCAGGCACAGCCCTTTCTGGGCATCCTCCTGGCCGGAAAGCAGCCATTCGAGCGCAGAACGCAGGTTGTCATGCTCCATTTCAAGAGTGTCCATCCACTTGACGATGCGCGGACTCTTGAAGTTAGCTTCGCCGGCCTCGGCCCATTGCAGGAACCACTCGGCATGGCGCGTGCGCACCAGCTCACTCTCACCCGAAGCCACCAGGCGTTCACGCGAATACTGGCGGATGGTTTCGAGCAAACGATAGCGCGGCTCCAGACCCTGGCGGTATTCCGTCATCACCACAGATTTGTTGGACAGGCTGGTCAGCAGGTCAAGGATCTCATAATTTTGCAAAATTGTGGATGGGTCAGCGCAAACGAACTCCGCCGCTTCCAACTGCCAGCCGCCAGCAAAGACCGACAAACGCCGCAAGAGAATGCGCTCTTTTTCAGAGAGCATGTCCCAACTCCAGTCGATCAGGGCTTGCAGGGTTTGCTGGCGCGGCAGGGCGGTGCGGCTGCCGCCGGTCAGCAGGCGGAAGCGGTCATCGAGGCGGGCAGCAATCTGTTCGACGCGCATGAACTTGACGCGCGCGGCGGCCAGTTCGATCGCCAGCGGAATACCGTCCAGACGGGCACAGATCTGGGCAACCGCCATCGCATTTTCAGCATCCAGCACAAATTCCGGCATGATGGAACGGGCACGCTCCGCAAACAAGCGCACGGCCGCAAAACTCAATAATTGGTTGGTTTCAGGAAGGTTTCGCAGGTCCGGGCTGGGCAAAGACGGGACGCGATAGGGCGCCTCGCCGGCAATCCCGAGGGTTTCGCGGCTGGTGGCCAGCACCGTCAAACGGGGGCAGGATTGTAAAAGCGTTTCGATCAATTCGGCGCAGGCGTCGATCAGGTGTTCACAATTATCCAGCATGATCAGCGCGTGGCGCGGGCGCAGGTAATCGATCAGGCTTTCGAGCAGGCTGCGCGTAGGATCTTCGCGCAGGCCGAGTGCCGAAGCCAGGGCGCGCACGACCAGTTGCGAGTCTGAAACCGGCGCCAATTCAACCAGCCAGACGCCATCGGCATAAATATCCAGCAGTTCCACGGCAGCCTGCAAGGCCAGGCGGGTCTTGCCGGTGCCCCCCGGGCCGGTCAACGTCAGCAAGCGGTTCTCGGCCAGAAGCGCCTTGACCGCGCCCAGTTCCTTGTCGCGGCCGACAAAACTGGTCAGGCGGGTCGGCAGGTTGTTGAGAAAGGTTTGCGAAGCGCGCAGCAGCGGGAATTTGTCGGGCAGGCCAGGCGCCTGGGCCTGATAGATGTGCTCGGTGCGTCCAAAGTCCTTCAGGCGATGCTCACCCAGATCGCGCAGAGAAACATCCGCAGGCAGCGCGTTGATCAGCAATTGCTGTGTGGAGGTGGAAAGCAAAACCTGTCCGCCATGGCCGGCTGCCATCAGGCGGGCAACGTGGTTGAGGGGCGGTCCGAGGTAATCTCCGGCGCTGACCTCGGCGTAGCCGGAGTGCAGCCCCATCCGCACCCGGATGGGCGTCTCTTGGGGCCAGGTTTCGGCGTGCAATTTGTGTTGGGCATCCAGCGCGGCCTGCAAGGCCTGGTTTGCCCCGGCGAAGGCTGCGCAAAACTCATCCCCGACCGTCTTGAAAACATAACCGCCCCTGGCCTCGATGGTCTGGCGCAGCAGGCTGTCGTGCCGGTCGAGGGCGCGGCGCATGGTCAGCGGGTCTTTTTCCCACAAACGGGTGCTGCCCTCAATATCAGTAAAAAGGAAGGTGATTTGGCCGGAGGGTATCATCCTTGAAAGTATACCGGGATTTTAAAAAAATATTCAAAATTGTGATAAAAAAATGACAGAATATTGTTCTGACAACTCCCCCGTTTAAGCCGTAACCAATCAGGCGGATGTTCGACAATAAAATCATGATATTGGGAGTATGATTCTTATTGGAGAAACTTATGCGTCTGGAACAAGGTAAACTGCCCGTCTACATACAAGCCCTGCTCTTGTTTGGTGTTTTTGTTGCCTTTATGGCTGGCATCCAGTTCGCCACGCCCGACATGCCAGACAATGATGGCTTTTACCATATCAAAATGGCCGCCATCATGCGTGAACAGGGTTTAAAACCGGCCTTTCCGTGGCTGCCTTTGAGCATCTTGAATGCCGAAGAATACTACGATCATCATTTTCTGTTTCACGTAGCCTTGATGCCCTTTACCCTGGGCGATCTGCGGCTCGGAGCCAAGTGGTCGGCAGTGATTTTCTCCAGCCTGGCCTTCCTGGCGGTCTGGTGGCTCCTGCGCGGGCAGGGGATTCGCCTTTCAGCGCTCTGGGCATTGGGCCTGCTGGCTGTTTCAGAAGCCTTTCTCTACCGCATGAGCGTTACCCGCGCCCAGTCGCTTTCACTGGGGATCCTTGCTCTCGGCCTGCACTGGCTGTTGACAGGTAAAAATCGCCAGCTGATCGTTTTGGCCTTTCTTTATGTCTGGACCTATAATGCTTTTCCACTTTTGCCCGTGCTGGGCGTTATTTACACCGTGGCGCTCTGGTTGATCGAGCGCCGGATCAACCTGCGCCCGTTGCTATCGATCCTGCTTGGGACGGCGCTCGGGTTGGTGCTTAATTTATATTTCCCACAAAACCTTGTCTTCATTTACCACCATATTTTGCCAAAGCTGACCGACGCCACAGCCACTCGCGTTGGAAATGAGTGGTTCCCTTACGATACCGGCCAGCTGCTCGAAAATTCGCCGTTTGCGCTGGCCGCTTTCGTCGCCGGGGCGTTTGCGCTTGGCCTGAGTGGCAGGAAAATGAGCGTTGCCACGGCTGCTTCATTTTTGACGGCTGCGCTGTTCGGGCTGATGCTTTTCCAGTCACGGCGATTTGTGGAATATTTTCCACCGTTCGGATTGATTTTTGCAGCCCTGGCCTGGTCGCCGCTTTTTGAACGGGATGGCGCGCCAGCCCTGGACCGTGTTTCCGCTATCTTGGTCCGATTCTCGCCTGTGATCCTGTTTGTGCTTGTCTTGTCGGGCGGTCTTTTGACCTATCAGGGCGCCCAGGATAGCATCCGTGGCTCGAAAGCCTATGACTTGTATGCCGGGGCCAGCCACTGGCTGGAAAACAACACCCAACCCGGTGAACGCATCTTCCAAACAGACTGGGATGATTTTCCGCGTCTGTTTTTCTATAATTCCAGCAACACCTACCTGATCGGTCTCGACCCCACCTACATGCAGCTCTATGACTCTGCCCTGTACGATCAATGGGTTTCCATTTCACAGGGAAAAGTCGAGAATCCTGCGCGGACGATTTTGGAAGATTTCAACACAAAATACATTATCAGTGATCTCAAACATGGGGCTTTCATGCGCAGCGCGGATAAGGATCCAGACATGCGCGAAGTTTACCGTGATGATCAAGCTGTGATCTATGAAATCGTTGTAAACGAATAAGATAAAGATCTTGTTTTTCCCCGTAACTTTTTGGCCCCATTGGCGACTAATTGGATGTAATCACTCGATATTCACAATTCAAACCAATTGGAGACCAAAAATGAAACGTACCCCTTTTCTTCTTTCCGTTCTGGTTCTGGCAAGCCTGTTACTGTCCGCTTGTGGTGGCGCCGCCCCGGCTGCAACTGATTTAAAAACATCTGGCAACTCCGGGCAGGTAGAATTTGTCGGTGAAATCGAAGCCATCAACAATGATCTGTGGACGATCAATGGCCAGGTGATCGAAGTCAGCGCCGAATTGGCGAATAAACTGACCTTCCAGGTTGGCGATGCGGTTGAAGTCAGCGCGACCGTCGCTTCAGATGGTTCTGTCAAGGCTAAAAATATTGTTGCCTTTGGCGATGATAACAGCAACGATGATAATGCCAATGACGACAACAGCAATGATGACAACGACAATGACGACAATGCCAACAGCAACGACGACAACAGCAACGATGACAATGCCAATGACGACAATGCCAACAGCAACGATGACAATGCCAATGACGACAATGCCAACAGCAACGACAACAACAGCAACGATGACAACGGCGGCGACGACAACAGCAACGATGACAACAGCAATGATGATAACGGCAACGATGACAACAGCAACGACAACAACAGCAACGACAACAACAGCAACGATGACAACGGCGACGACGACAACAGCAATGATGATAACGGCGACGATGACAACAGCAATGATGACAACAGCAATGATGACAACGGCAACGACGATAACAGCAATGATGATGACAATGAGAACGATGACAACGGCAACGACGACAACGGCAATGAGAACGATAACAATTAGGTAAACCCTATCTGCGATGAAGCCTCCTGCCTTGAGGCAGCGAGGCTTCATCGCAGTCTGCCTCTGATGGTATACTGCGCAATGCAAAGCACTCTTAGCTTGTTTTTGCTGCCCATGCTTACACACACCGAACAGACTGAACTTGACGGCTTACGCCGACTTGACCATCAGGGTATCAGCGCAGTATTTGACCGCTACTACCCGGATGTCTTTCGTTTTGTCAGTTACCGTTTGAGTGATGAGATTGCGGCTGAAGATATTGCGAGTGAAGCTTTTGTGCGTTTGCTCGAAGCAGCAAAGTCTGGGCGCGGGCCACAAACAAATCTGCGAGCCTGGTTGCTCGCGACCGCTTCGCATATTGTTACCGACCATATGCGAAAAAAATATCGCCGCCCAACCGATGAACTTCCCGAGACAATCGCTGATAAAAACCCTGGCCCATCCCTGGGTTATGAGCAAAAAGAAAGCGAACACCGTCTCAAAAGCGCCATGTCCACCCTAACCGAAGAACAACAAAATGTGCTGGCGCTGCGATTTAACCAGGCTTACTCTCTCGAAGAAACGGCATCTTTAATGAACAAAAATGTGAACGCCGTTAAACAGCTACAATTCCGCGCTCTCGCTGCGCTTAACCGCGCGATGGGAGATAAGCAATGAAAACTCCTACCCTGTACGATGCCCTCGAAATTTGCCTGCAAGCCCTTGACCAGGGAGGGGATCTCGAATCCTGTCTGGAGCAGTTTCCTGAGCTGGCCGCAGACTTGCGCCCGATACTCGAAACCGCCGTCCAGGCGCGTTCAACCACCCGCACAGAAATTGAACAAACCAGCCTGCGCCGCAGCAGGGCCCGGGTATTACAGGCCGCGGCCGAAATGCGGGAGGAGGCAGCTCAACGCCAGGGCTGGCAGTTCGCGCGGATATTCCGTCTGGCGCTGGCCTCGTTGGCTGTTCTCGTTTTCTTGCTGAGCGGCGGAATCGGTCTGGTGCGGGCTGCGGACGGCACACTTCCGGGTGACAACCTTTATCCGGTCAAGCGCGGCTGGGAAGAGGTTCGCCTTTTACTGATTTTAGATCAAGAATTCAGGGCAGAACTGGAAGCCGAATTTGCACAGGTTCGTATTTTCGAGATCAGCGAACTAAATCGCATCGGACGCACCGCGCAGATCAATTTCCAGGGTCAAGTCGAAAGCCAACAGGCTGACTATTGGGAGATCGCCGGGATCAAGGTTGCCATCACACTCGAAACACAGATCGAAGGGGTTATCATCCCCGGCTCTCAGGTGCAGGTCTGGGGAGAAGTCTCTGACGGCATCCTCGCGGCGGAAAGAATTCGCCTGATCATGCCATTCACGGCTCCCCGCCCGGTGGATGAGCAGGCAACGCTTGTGCCTGCCCCGCTGGTGGAACCAACCAAGCCACCCCAACCAACCCAAACCCCGCAGCCAGAAGACAATGATAACGAAAACAGCGGCGATGACAGCGGCGATAACGAAAACAGCAACGATAATGACAATAGCAATGACAACGAAAACAGCAATAATGACGACAATAGCAATAACGATGAAAACAATAACGCCGACGACAGTAGCAATGACAACGAAAACAGCAACGATAATGACAACAGCAACAATAACGACAATAGCACTGACAACGAAAATAGCAACAGCGATGATAACAGCAACGATAATGACAATAGCAATGACAACGATAATAGCAACGAGGATGACAACAGCAACGATAACGATAATAGCAATGACAACGAAAACAGCAACGATGATGAAAACAGCAATGATGGCGATGATTAGCTTATTAAGCGATCACGGCAGATCAAAAATATAGCAAAGCGGCCCGGATGCATCCGGGCCGCAAAACCGTAAATTTTATTTCCAAACTGCTTGGAGCGACCTTTTCTGGTCGCTTTTCTTTTTAATAAGACAGCCCGAAACCAAACGAATAGAGTGGGTCAGCAGAATCATACGGGAGGTCTGCCTTTTGGTTGCGCACCGCCTCCATCGAGGATGGGAGTTCAAACGGCAGTTTGCCTTCAGGGCGGGCCTTGCCAAAAACCACATCCAATACCGCTGCATCGTCAGCGCCATATTCACCCAGCAGGGCTCTGGCCGCGGCGCTGATCTCGGGGATCACCGCCGGGCGGTCGAGATACAGCACGACAATGGTCGGGACAGCCTGCAGCAGGGATAAAATCTCGGCCTTGGCCTCGCCTTTGAAATCCAGATCGCCGTGGTGGAAACCGAGCGCAAAAGGATTTTTCGTCTCGACCGGGACCCAGGGCGTGTCCAGCCGCAAGATGGCGAAATCGGCCTGTTCGGGGCTGTCGACCACCCGGCCGTACTGGGCCGCGACAAGCGGATCAATATTCTTGACGAATATCCGGGGCTGGCCTTGCAGCGGGAGAGTTGGCCCCTCGTTTTTGAGCAGGGTCATGGCCCGTTTTTGCGAGTCCGCGCCGGCGGCGATAGAGGCCGGATGCCCGAGCACCTGCCCCACCCGGGACTCATCGACAAAAGGATCGTCAAACAACCCCAACTCGAATTTCAGGCGCAGCAAACGCCGCACAGATTGATCGAGCCGCGCTTCAGAGATTCTGCCCGTCTTGACCAGTTCGACCACATATTCGGGGCAGCTTTCCCCGCCAAATTGATCGACGCCCGCCTCGAGCGCCTTGAGCACCCGCTCGATCTCGGACAGGTGTTCGACGCCCCAGGCGCGCGCAGGCCAGACGACGCCCGGCATCTGAATATCCGTGATCAGGCCCCAGTCGGTGCAGACCAGGCCGTTGTACTGGTATTTCTCGCGCAGCAGGCCGGTGATGATCGTCTTGTTGAACGACATGGCCACGTTTTCATCGGTCTGGTCGGTGGGCACACCGTAATAAGGCATGATGGCGGCAGTTTTGGCGGCGAAGGCCGCCTCGAACGGGATCAGGTGGTAGTCAAAGTTCTGGCCGGGGTAGATCTGGCCGCGCTGGAACTCAAAGTGCGGATCCAGCCCCTCGTTCTGCGGCCCGCCGCCGGGGAAATGTTTGGTCATGCAGGCCACGCTGTGCGCGCCGAGCGTTTCGCCCTGGAATCCTGCGATATAGGCAGTCACCAGGCGGGCGGTCAGGTGGGCGTCTTCGCCGAAGGTGCCGCTGATGCGCGGCCAGCGCGGTTCGGTGGCCAGGTCAATTTGCGGGTGGAGCGCCACGCGAATGCCCACAGCCAGATATTCGCGCCGGACGATATCCGCAAACTCGCGCACCAGGTCTGGGTCGCCGATCGCGGCAAACCCGAGGGTTTCGCACCACTGCGAAAAATCCATGGCGGCCATCGAAAAGATATTGCGGGTGAAGTGGTTGCGCGGGTCAGAGGCGATCGTGACCGGGATCCCGAGCCGGGTTTCTTCGGCAAAGCGCTGGAGTTTGTTGTGCCAGGCAGCCACCACCTGCGCCCCCGGAATTTGCCAGAGATTGAAGTGGTTCATGCTGTGTTTGCTGACCTGGTTGACCGCGATGTGGGGAGCTCCCGGCCGGTCTGATTGGTCGTCAAGAGAACCGTCTTCGTTGATGACCGCGCCGTTGATGAACAACAGGCCCGCTTTTTCTGCGAGCGTCATCTGTCCCAGAAGATCTTCGACGCGGGCCTCGACCGGCAGGCGGGGATCCTCGTACACATCCAGTTTGCCGTTTTTGTTGAGATCGCGGAAGGTCAGGCCGTTTTCGGTTTTAAGGCAACCTGATAGCTCTAGTTTATTGGTCGATTTCATCTATTTCTCCTGGGTGGTCAATGTTTAAAACCATTGTGGAATTCAAGCGCAACAAACAGCAATCTTTATTTTAGCCCAATTTGCCCGGTGGAGGCGCAAAAAAAAGGCAACGGCGCATAATTTTCTATGCGCCGTTGCCTGTTCTATTCTTTCACGAAATGCCCGCTCAGTTGTCAGCATCCTCGACGCCGTGCAGGTGGTGGACATCCTGCCCTTGCAGGGCCAGCACCGGCTTGGCGAGTTCCGGCTCCTCCTGCTGGATGGAGCGCTTGCCCGACCCATCGGACTGAACCGAACTGGACTGGGTCTTGTAGTTGAATTTGGTGGGCTTGGTCACGCCAAATTTGGGCTTGACGGAATCTTCGCCGACTTCCGCTTCTGAAAATTTCAAAGACTCCATCGCGAAGCGGCTTTCTTTCTGTAATTCTTCGGGTTTGATATCGACCACGGTGCTGCGCCCGCTTTCCCTGCCGCCGCCCCACGATCGGGTTTCGGCCACTTCTTTCGAAGACTTCTCGAGGGTCTTGCCTGAACGGGTGACATGTTTCTTCTTGAAGGCTTCAGTCGCGCCGCCTCCGCCGCCTTCTTTTTCCTTCTCCTGCATCGAGGCCAGGGTGCTGCGCTTGGCAGCCTGGAAGGCCTTAACCTTCTCCTGGTGCTCGTCGCGCTGTGCTTTGGATTGCGGGCAGCGGCTGGTTTTGTGATCGTCAGCCCCGCATTTCTCGCAGCGGCGCTGGATGACGCCCATCGCCGGGGAACCGCCCGCTTGCGAAGCAACGGCCGCCGGCAGAGAGAAGCTGGAACGGGCCGTGGGTTGCGCCGGAGAGCACGCTCCGCAGCCGCAGCCCTTGCCATGTTCGGCACCCTGGCGCGTCATCTGCAGGGCTTTCTCGCCCATCGAATCGGCTTCTTTTTCGAGCGTATTGTCGTTGTTGATCAGGGCGCTCTTCATCTGCATGGTTGGCGCAACCCGCCCTTGTTTTTGCTGGACAACATGCCAGGTTTCGTGCGCCAGGTGTTGTTCCTGCCCGGGCCGCAGGTGGATGTCGGTTCCTCGAGTGTAGGCCAGGGCCCCGACAGCTTTCGGCTCACTGGAGTTGTAATGGACTCTGACATCATCCAGCGAAACGCCGGAAAGCTGCTCGACGGAGGTTTTGAGCGCCAGCGGCAGGCCAGTTGCATCCCTGGCATCCGGCCCGTGGTCCGCGCCCGCGCCCAGCAGACCGGCAACCGCCTGGTTGCCGACCGTCTTTTGCATCGCCAGCACATCCTGCTGGCGCAGGTCTGCCGGCTGCGGCCTGCCCTGGCGCAGGTGCGGCTGCTGCTCACGGGCAGGCCGGGCTGTTTTCGAGCTTTCGGTTGTTTGCATTTTATGGGGATGATGCTGCGCCTGCTGTTTCGCCGTCATTCGTACCTCCAACACTAAAGAAAACACTCCGGAATCAAATACCTGTCATTACTATAGCACTGCGCGAATGGAGATTCAACTATAAATTCTGCTCAACCGATGCTGATTTTTAAAAATGTAGAGCGGGATAGTATCCCGCTCTACGTTGGCACTACCAATGAAACATTTAGTTCTGTTTGTTCGAGCCGAGGGCCGCTTCCATGATCTGCTGAATGCGCTCGGCCAGGCTGGATGGGTCGGGGTGCAGGCCTTCGACCAGCAGGGCATTGTCAAAGATCTGCTCGATGATGATATTCTGCAACACAGACTCGGCCCCCGGCTGGAGCAGGCTCTTCAGGAGCGGGTGGGCCGGATTCAACTCAAGGATCTTCTTCGGAATTTCATATTCCTTGCCCAGGTACTTGTAGACGCGCTGCAATTCAGGGTTGAGGGCGCCTTCGGGGTCGACCAGGCGCGCAACCGACTGCGAGAGCCGTTTGCTGGCGCGGACATCAGTCACGCGCTCACCCAGCACAGTTTTGAAGCGTTCGATCAGGGTCGTGAAATCGGCGTCGGCAATCCGTTCGACCTCGGTCTCTGGGGCAGGCTTTTCGCCGGCGGGCGCTTCGACCTGGGCCACATTTTTCAGTTCATAGTCTTTGTATTTGTGCAGGCCCATCAGCAGGAAGGAGTCCATCGGTTCGGTCAGCAGCAGCACCTCGGTGCCCTGGTCGCGGAAAGTGTCCAGGTGCGGGCTGCGCAAAACCGAGCGCGGATCGTCGCCGACAATGTAGTAGATCTCCTTTTGCCCGTCTTTCATCCGCCCGGCATAATCGGCCAGGGCCGACAGGCTTTCAGGATTCTGGCTGGTGTTGAAGCGTAGCAGGTCGTGCAGTTTTTCGCCATCGACATGATCGGAGGCGACGCCCTGCTTGATGTAGCCGCCGAATTCGCGCCAGAAGGTTTCGTATTTTTCAGGTTTGTTCTTGGCCAGCGATTCGAGCTCTTTCAAAACCTGCCCGGTCAGGATCTTCTTCAGGAGCGGCATCAGGCCGCTGGCCTGGACCGTCTCACGCGAAACGTTGAGCGGCAGGTCTTCCGAATCGACCACACCCTGCATGAAACGCAGGTATTCGGGCAACAGGTCTTTGTTGTACTCGTCGATCAGGATGTTGCGCGAATACAGCTTGAGGCCGTCTTCTTTGCGCAGGGCGAACATGCCGCGCTCGGCCTTGGCCGGAATGTACAACAGGGCGTACAACTGGACCGGGGCGTCGGTCACAAAGTGGATGCGGGTCAGCGGTTCTTCCCAATCGAGGGTGGTCTGGCGGTAGAAATCCTGGTACTGTTCCTCGCTCAGTTCCGATTTGGCGGTGCGCCAGAGCGAAGTGCGCTTGTTGATCGGGTCTTTGCCCTCGCCCAGGTAGATCGGGAAGCCGATGTAGTCGGAGTGGCGGTGGATGATGTCTTTGATGCGGAATTCGTCGGCGAACTCGGCGGCATCTTCCTTGAGGCGGATCTCGATCTTCGTCCCGCGTTCGGACATTTCGGCCGGGCCGACCTGGTAGGTGTCGTCGCCGGTGGCGTACCAGCTAACGGCATCCGCCTGCGGGTGGAAGGAGCGCGACGTGACCCGCACCCAGTCTGCGGCCATGAAAACGGAGTAAAACCCGACCCCGAACTGGCCGATGATCTGCGAAAAATCCGCCTTGGCGTCTTTGGAGGCCTGGATGAATTTACGCGCGCCCGATTCGGCGATCGTGCCGAGATGCTCGATGATCTCTTCGCGGCTCATGCCGATGCCGCTGTCTTGAATGGTGATCGTGCGCTGATCTTTATCGACCGTAATGCGGATCGCCAGTTCGGCTTCGGGATCGAGCACGGCCTGGTTGGTCAGCATTTCGAAACGCAGGCGGGTCAGGGCGTCTGAGGCGTTCGAGAGCAGTTCGCGCAGGAAAACCTCGCGCTCCTTGTACAGGGAGTGGATCAGGATGTTGAGCAGCTGTTTGGTCTCAGCTTTGAAGGAAAAAGATTGGGTTTCTTCGGCAATTGGGGTTGGTTCGGTCATACGGAGCTCCATCAAAAAAAGTTTTCAGTCAAAATTCTATCGTATCTGCGTCTGGCAAAAGCAAGAGATTTATAAGAAAAATATCATCAGGCGGGGCCTACGCGCTGAAGATCAACGAGCAGCAGGTCACCGCGCCTTCGGCCTTGGCAACCTCGGTAGCCGGCACGATCGTCAGGCGGATTCCGGCGGCCGAGAGCCGGGCCTGGGTCAGCGGGAAGTGCTGCGGATAGATCGCGCCGCCGGGTGTCAGGACAATGTTGGCCGCCGAGGGCTCGCGCGGGTCGACCTCGATCAACTTCCAGCCGGGGAAGTGGCTTTTCTCGACCCAGGCCGGGTTGATCAGCAGGGTGTCCTCACCCGCCTGGGTGACGGCGCTCTTCAGGTGCAGGCAGCCCGTGACCGGCACGCTGCGGACGGTGTAGCCATACGGCCCAAGCGCGGACTGCATCTGCTGGATGGCGCTCTGGTTTGAACGTGTGCTCAGGCCGACATGGATGGTTTTCCCCAGGCGCAAAATGTCGCCGCCATCAACGCTGCCCGGCGCTTCGATGCGGATCAGCCTGCGGTAGGGGGCCAGCGCCTCGGCGATCGAATCGACTTCGGCCTTGCGCGAATCGGCACCGGGGCGGGTCAGCACGGCCACTTCGTCGAGCACCAGGGCGGTGTCTTCGATAAAGACCGAATCGGGCAGGTCGGCCATGGCCGGCAGGCTGATAACTTCCAGGCCGAGGGCGCGCAGGGCGTCTTCATACTGACGGTGCTGGGAGTGCGCCAGCGCCAGGTCGATCGGCGCGCGCTGGAGGTGGGTCAGCTCGCACTCGTTGAAACGCGGGCTGATGGCGCGAGTAATGGCGATGGTTTTGGGCATGTTATTGGGCTCTTTCCGGATTAAAGGGTTCAGTGCATTATCCCGGTGATCGTGCGGGATGCCTTGTTGGGCGGCAGTGCCAATTCAATTGGCGATGAAATCTTTCAAACTACACCCTTTTCATGAGCGGTTTACAGATAAGTCACACTCCATGAACACCACAATTGGCTTGAGATTCTCTGGAAAATTATCAGGAGCGCTCACCAGCCTAAACCCAGCTTCCTGGTAGATGGCATGTGCTTTTTTCATCGAGATATGGCTATCCAGCACGATCCGTTGATATCTGGCTTGACGTGCATCTTCAACAAGCATTTTGACCAATTGCTGACCAATGTTTTTTCCCCGAAAGGTGGGACGCACGTAGAGCCGCTTGAGTTCGCTGGTAGTGGCGTCATTTTTTTTGAGACATACACATCCCGCTGGCTGTCCATCCTGCATGGCTAGTAGTAAACGCCCTTCAGGTGGTGCGTAAACACCGGGCAATGCCGCCAGTTCTTCGTCAAATCCATCCCAGGCAGGCGCTTTGTGACTACCCGGGACGAGTGTGAAAGCCCATGTTGCGTACTCACGCATTAATTCCCGGACGGCTACAATTTCGGTTTCTGCATTGACTTGAGAAATAGTAAGCATTTTTCGGACACCTTTGGTTACTTCTAATATGAGTTTGCTGACAACCGCCCAACTGGGAAAAATGCTAAGGCGTAGAAAAATGCTTGGAATCGCGCGAGAAACCCCAGCGTCAGGTGCACGCTTTGTTGGGCGTTTTTGCCTTAACTTAACAAATCTTTTAGTTTGTTTTCCGTCAAGTACATTTTTTGAAGACTTAACCTTCCATCTTCCTTTTGACTTACTCTAATACTTGAGATATTCCTTTTCATCGTACCGTCTGGCTGTTTTATTATAGGGGATTCAAAAATAAATCCAAGTAGCCTGTTTCTGAAAGGCTGCAAGTCCCCCAATTGGCGCATGGACACAGATGTTTGAATTTGGCTAGGTTCGTAACCAAAATACTCAGCCACAGATTCAATCATTTCATGCAAATCATCAAATCCGATACGCAAAGCACTAATCCCACATATTTCTTGTTCGTACCTAAAATTCTTTTTAGATTTTTCATATGGATTATCTGGAAAAAGCAGAAGAATTTTCTTTTCTGGTTTTAGTTGAAGAAAAACGTAATCAGATATGCTTGTGTAATGTTGGTCCAATATCCTGTAGTCTCGTATTTTACTCCCGCCTGAATTCCAATATTTTAGCAATATATTTTTTATTTCATTGGGAAGTTTGAATTTGTCTATTTTTTTGATTGTGTCGTCAATGCTGGATGGAAGGCTTGTTTTTAGAGTTTTGCCTATTAAAGAAATTGTTGAATCTTGCAAAATGCGCAAGCAAGAAAGTAATGGCGAAATTTCATTTTGAAGTTCAACTAAACTTTGAGAATTAAAGACAATTCTACTTTCTAAATCGACTAATTGGTCATCAAACAGTTCAAATTCTCGTATGCAATTATTTTGCGCTTGTTCAATACGTAAAATGCTTACAACAGCGGATGTGCCACGACTGAGAAGAAAAGAAATATCATCTGATAATCCTTCAGTACTCATCCAAGTTGATGTTCTCTGGAATAAACCACGCGAATTAAGTAAATCTGCTAAATACATAACTTCAAACTCTCTTTATGCAAGGGAACGCCCAACTATGGATTGGGCGCAACGCCTTTACTATTTTGGGCTACACCCAATCAAGGTGGCGGGCCTGAAATTTTCTGCGCTGCGTAATGCCTTCATTGTACACAAAAAACGCGCTTCCGTCTTTTCGGCTCGCGCGTTTTTGACAACTTGCTGATCTTGCCCGTCTTCAAGCGCCTGGCTTTTATTGAATGCGCTGGCCTGACGCGCAGGCTTCAAGCAGCCTGGCAAAGCGATTCTGGCGGGTTTCAGCCTTTTTGGCGGCGGCGACCCAGTGCAGCATGGTCTTTTTGTAGCCGGGCGGCGCGTTTTCAAAATAGGTCCAGGCCGCTTCGTTCAGTCTGAAGGTTTGCAGTTCGAGATCGCTCAGTTCCGCCGTCGCGCTTTGTTCGTAGGCGTAAATGGCCGATTTCGCCTCTTTCCTGTGGGCGAAGGCCGCTTCACCGGCCGGGGTCATGCGGCCCTGGGCTTGCAACTGGGCGACCTTGGCAATGTTGATCGCGCTCCAGATCGAGTTTTTCTTGCGCGGCGTAAAGCGGATCGAGTAGGAATGCTCGTCGATGCGCTTGCGAATGCCATCGATCCAGCCAAAGCACAGCGCCTCGTCCACAGATTCGGACCAGGCCATGCTGGCGCGGCCGGTCCCCAGCTTGTAATAGCCGACCAGCAGCGACTCAGCCTGCGCGGCGTTTGCTTCAAGCCAGGCCCGAAATTCTTGAGCGTTTTCGAAAAACGTGGGGGTTGTACTATTCATAGTGTGGCTCTTATTTTATTTTCGCGAACATATAAACATCAGCGATACCCTTTCCCAATGGGTATTTTCTTAGCAGTCCTTCTTTTTCGAAACCGGCCTTTTGCAGCACCTTTTCTGAAGCAGTATTTCTTTGGTCAAGAACCGCCTGTATTCTTTCCAACTTCAATTCATTGAAGCCAAACTCAACAACGCTGTTTAATGCTTCAACCGCAAAACCATTTCCCCAATACTTCTCCCAGATGTAATAGGATACTTCAGCCACTTTTTTGTTTGTAAAACCACCCAGGTCAATCCGCCCAATGCTTTCCGATGGATTGTCTTTTTGGGTTATCAGCCAGGTAAAAACGAGTTTTTGTTTCAATAATCGGTCGTTGATGTTGCGCAGCCAGTTTTGGGCATCCTTTGCGTCATCCTTCAAGATCAATACCCCACCAAGATACTTTTGAACAGATTCTTTCTCAAACTCTTTGCGATAGGCCGGGATATCCTGTATGGAAAAAGCGCGCAGGGTTAATCTGCTTGTCTTTATAAGCGGAATGCTTGTAAATGCTGTCGAGCTCATAATTTCTCTCTAAAAAGAATCGCAAGTGAAGTGTGTTGGCCGCGCGAGGTGCTTGGTTGGGCGCGTTTAAATTTTCGGAGCTTGCAAATTTTCAACAGGATAACCCACCAGATACGTAAATGAAAAAACGGGCGTCCCGGTTGGTGCGCAGCCAACTTCCCAGGTGTAGTCATTTGAAATACAAGAATCGGTCAATTCCTTTAATTCTTTCGGGGAATAGGTTCGCAAAAGGGAAATAACTCCGTCCCAACTGGTGGCAAGCGGTACCACTGGAAGAAGATACGTCCAGAAAAAGCGGGCAAAAGTCCGCGGCGTGATGAACGGAGTCATCAAGAAATAACTTGCGATGGTAATGAATGGTGAAAGCAACAGCAAAATAATTCCCAAAGGCGGCATTAGAGTCGCTTCAAAAATGCCGATGGCGCTTCTTTTATTTACAGCGTCTTGCAAAATTAACTTTGCCTGGTTGGGTTTGAAATGATGAAAACCTTCGAAAAGCGTCCGCATCCCTTTCAGAGATTCTGGCACATTGATTGCGTCCACCGGCTGTGCAAGATACTTGATGGGTTGTCGGGAAGCTGCAGACCTTTTCTGAACCGAGTCAGGGTGGGGATATTTATCGGTAAGGGTAATATTAACGGGCAGCCCGGCCTGTTCGAGTTGCCCGGCCAGGTGGATCCAGGGGCCTGTTCCGCCAGAGCATAAATCTACAATTTCATTGGTGTCAGCACTTTGTAATGCCCGTTTGAATAGCGGAATTAAGTACCTGTGTCCTGAGCCGAGCGAAGCGACAAATTGCAGATAGTCCGTCTGAAAGCGCCGGAATAAATCCGGATACCAGGATAAATCTGTAAATTCAAAAAGATGAATTCGTTTCATGCTTATGTTCGTTGAAAATTTTGCAAACGAAGCGCCATCGCGGTTTGCGTTGGCCGCGCGTCAGACGATACGCGAGGTTGGGCAGCGCTTGATTTATTTTCTCCAATACACCCTGTACTTCCATCGAACAGCTGTTTTATTTTCTCTCTTGATATGTTCGATCGCTTTCTTCCCAAAAATAAACCCATAGATGCTTACGATATTCTCGATGGTTCCATATTCTTGATTGGAAAATACATCCTGGCAGGCAAATTGGTACTCTTCGAGAAATATTCGATCCACTTCGACGTCAAATGTGCCTTTGTAAGGGTTTTCAATGACATGATCCAAATTCCCTCCGTACCAGCCAGGCGGAATTCCTACATAAACCACTTGCTCTCTAGCCACCCGCAAACCTTCACAGATGAATTTACGATATTGTTCCGGGGGAAATAATGCCAATGTGAAACCGGTAACAATATCCACAGAGTTGTCAGCCAATGGGATCGCAAGTGCATCCCCTGAAAGATAGGTAACTCGCGATCCCTCATCGCCGATTGCCTTTTTCCGCGCTTGCCGCAGCATAGCCGGTTCATATTCGATGCCAATCACTTGCCGGGCGGTTCGCGCCAAGGCCGAGCTTGATCTACCTGTCCCGGCTCCCACATCGGCTATGATTTTTTCGCGAAGATCGATAATTTCGGGCACTTGATCAAAAACGGAAGGTTGATAGGGCACATTCATGAATGCTTCGTACACTTCCGGGTATTCACGATAAAGAATATCCCAGCGGTTTTCAATCGATTCGGGTCGTGGCATGAATTCCTCCTCAAATATCTACATGGGCTTATCTTGATGCGAAGGCAGATGATTCTGAATTAGCTGCCCAACAAATTAAGGATTGACGCAGCGGCTTTTACTGTTTTATGAGTTTTATGCATCGTCACCAATCCATTTGTCGTAGCCATCTTCAAGCATATGGTAACGCCCGTGGGCCCAACTGTAGAAGTTCTGCCAGTTCAGAATAGACTTTTCACCTTCAACATTCACCACAACGCCTGCTTCTACAGCGCGTCGTATCTCTCGAAGCTCTTCTACCAAGATACCCCAACTATTGGGACGCCCAGTGACTGAGCGTTCTTCATACAACGAGTCAAGTTCGCGAATTCGTTCATTTGAAATCGTGTAATTCTGCCTGGGAATCTGAATTTCAAGGCCACTTTTCTCAATTGCCAGTTCGAAATTCTCCTTGGTTTCGAGCATTTTAGCGATGAATGCTTCTTCAAAACCAAAGAGGGGAGTTGGCCACCCTTGTTGCTTTGCCCAACTTCGCAATGTTTTAATATTCGGCCATTTGATTTGCAATCTGCCCTGTTGATGTGCATCTTTGGCCAGGCCTTGATCTTCAGTTGTAACGGTCCGTAATGCCCAGGTGGGTATGTTCATTTTAGTCAACCTTTTCTACCGATCTATATCAACGGCTGGTGTTAGCGATGGGTTGCCACAAGAGTCAACCCACGGAACGGACTCGGATACCAACGTTATTCCACAATTCATCAGCTGGCATTTTCACCTGTGCCTGCCTGTCCTGGCGGATTGTCCAGGGCGGCAACGGTGCAGGCAAGAATTGTGTCCACAACGCTTGAGAGGGGCGCCGTGGCATCGATGATGATTGCGTTCTTGGGAAGCCCCACTTTTGTCGCATGTTGTAATCGCGCAAAGGATTCTCCTTCCTGGGCCGTTCCACCCCATTCGGTTTCAGGTCGGGCGGCAAGACGCCGGTTCAGCGTATCCAGATCGATCTCAAGAACAAAAACATCATCGAACAGATCGATGAAGCGGTCAGAATTCCTGGAACCGCCGCAAAAGAATGTTGCCGCATGGTTTTGATCGGCCACCAAAGCTCTGACCTTCTCAACATCCCATATCCAAGCACGCTGCTCGTCAGAGCTATCATCCACGGCGGGTCCGTTGGTTTTTGGATCGCCCCAATAGGCCAATTCCCTGTCGCCATGGATAACGTGGTAGCCGCGCCTTTGCAGTTCGTCGCAGACCGTAGTTTTACCGGCGCAGGAAACCCCGTCGATTAAGTAGTTCTTCACGCCCATGTTTTGATTCCAATAAGAGAGTCAATGATGCCCAACTATGGATTCACCGGCAAAAGCGGATTGGCAGGAAAAAGCTAAAAGGCCAAAAAAGCCAGTGGTGTGAATCCCATCAAAAGCGGAGAACCACCCCGCTTTTGTCCGGTGGAAGCGGTGTTAGCCCGCTTTGATCATTAAAGATTCTATGTCTGCACGAAGTCACTATGGCGAAAAATAATAATCTTTGAGCGTATATGTTGTAAAAGTAGCAATTCTTAATTGATCTTTCTTGACAACAAAATACCAATTGAGTTCAGTCTTATTTTCTCCAGCCAAAGCTATCAAATGATAATTATATGGGTGTCTAGCTTCTCCCTTTGCATAGTTGACTTTCTCTAAAGGCGAAAAAATAATACCTTGGTAATGGTGATTTGCCGCAGTAATCTTGGCAAACGCTCTTAGGATTATCTCGATATTGTCTTCCGTGATAGCAATTTGATTGTCTGCGAGAAGTTTATCGAAATCTTCATCTCTGTACTCGGACTGCCTTTGTTTGACGATAATAAAATTGCGTTGAACAAACCCGTTCATATTTGTTTCAGGGTTAACAATTTGCTTTTCTTCAATCAAGTAGAACTGTGCTTCTGGAAATAAGCTTTCCCATTCTTCTGCCGTAATAAGATTCGTTCCAAGATATTCGGTGCAGTTTTGAGCACGATGGCTTTCGCTGGAGTTACATTCAGATTCTGCTTTTCCTACAAGAACTTTCATTTGTAAATCTATTTTTCCTTGTTCTGGCAGGCGAATCCAGAAAAACAATAAAAATGTGCTGATAACGATTGCAGAAATAATGAGAATTTTCTTTTTCACGGATATTCTTGTTGCAAACTCGAATCGGGCTAACTATGGATTCAACCGCAGCGGTTTTTACTATTTTGGGCTGCGCTCCATCAAGGTTGCGAGCTTGAAATTTTCTGCACTGCGTAATGCCTTCATTGTACACAAAAAACGCGCTTCCCTCTTTTCGGCTCGCGCATTTTTGACAATTTGCTGAGCTTGCCCGCCTTTAAGCGCTTTTCCAGAGCAGGATTGCCTGCCAGAGACAGATCATCACGCCCAGGGCCACGGCATTCGGCTCGATGTCTGGCAGCAGATATACGAACAGCGCGACCGCTCCCGCCGCGAAATACAGCCCGCTCAAGAAACGCGGCAGGCTGCGGGAGGTCCAGGCGGAAGCGCCGATCAGGATCCAGGCCCAGCCCAGGAAGTGCCAGGCTGCCCCAATCACGCCCGCGACGAGGGTGGTCCACACAATCAGCACCGTCGAGGACATTTCCAGATCCAGCTCGGGGTGACCCAAATGATAGTAGCGGTTGGCAGAGCGGATGCAAGCGACAGCCACAAAAGCACAGGCCGCCGCGATCGAGGCCAGCAGGGCCAGATCCATGCGGCGCGCAGCGCGCTGACCGATGCGCTCCCGCAGCGCAGAAACTGCGCTCACCAGGCTGGCAGCCCAAAGCGGTCCGTACAAAAAATCGGCCAGGGAATAGGCCAGTGGACCCAGCGCATCTCGCAAGTTGCCCGTCAGGTAGATCAGCCCCGAAACGATCAACGCCGCCGCCATCAAGAAGGAGGCAACCCCGCCCCACTTTTGCATCGCCACGCTTGAAGTCAGTGTTTCTGCTTCTGTACGATCTTTAAAGTTGGTATTGTCTGGCATATTCAAGTGCCTCCATATCAAAACAAATCGATTGTAGATCAAGCGGGCTGCCCCAACGGTCTGTCAGCACTCGAACACCGACCAGCAGATATCGTTTCTAAGCCGCTGATCGTCCAGAACAAGCTCACGGATCGCCTCCGGCAACTGTTCACGCTGCCACTGGCACTCGAGCCGGCCAGCGCTCTGTCCGTCACCGTTAGTGGCAGCCGCGCGCGCAGCCTTGATCGCATAGGCAGCAGCGCCGAGCTCGTGCGCGGCAACATGAGCTACCGCCGCGGCCTGTCCGGCGGCATACGCCGCATGCCTGGCGGCGCCGGACAGGTCCCGTGCGGCGGCTTGGGCATGGCCGGCTGCCGCGCGGGCTTGAGACATCCCGATCTCGCCCCACGCCCAGGCGCGCGCCAGTTCGATCGCCTGGCGCGGCCGCGGGTCGCAGGGCTGCGCTGACTCGAAAAGGTGCAGAACGTGCTCTGCGCAGGCGGCCGCCCACAAGGCGAGAAGCTGATGGTTCAAATCTGTGAGCGTCCCGCCGCGGCGGATTGTGATGAAGCGCGGGTCACGCTCTTTGGGGAGAATCAAGGCTGCACCTGTCTTTCCTGCGCCGGACATTGCGTCCGCTGGATGTGGTGTTGGCCGCGCCCTAACGGATAGGGGTTGGTGTGCCTATCACAATGGTTTGGTTGTTTCTGACATTTACATGAATGGTTTGCCGGGAACCATTGCTCCCAAATTCTGTAAACACAAGTGTGTCATCGTCAAGCCATCCTTCAATAAACGATGTTCCTCCCAAAGAGTCAGATGCGGGATACTCTTTAATCACTTTTTGTTCCATGGTCGATAGATTCAGGTAAATTGTTTGAAGCATCTCGTTATGATCTTGTGTTTCAAAAAAAAGACCGGCGCTGTTGGGTGACCACTGAATATTTCCAATTGCAACGTAATTCTTTGATGCAAAGATTACCTCGGCTTCTTTTTCTAAGCCAGTTGAAAGATTTCGAATATAAATAATCCTTGGCTGGTCTTGATTACGAATATAGGCAACTTGAGTGCTATCGGGCGAAATTGCAAATGACATCTCCCCTTCACCCGGCAAAACATGCTCAACATTTCCGGTTTTCATATCAATTTGCTGCAATTCATAGCCCAGCCAGGTCACTCGGCCTTCAATCAGCCATACATAGTAATAAAAATATAATTGGGTACTATCGTTTGACCAACGAATAATTCCCATGGTTGGATTCGGTTCGTAAGGCGATAGTTCTGCTTGAAAGGGAATACTCCAGATAAGCTTGTCTTCTTTGTCTTTAATCTCAAGTGTCTGTTGTTTGGCCGGATCGTAAAAATATGCGTAGGCAAAATATTCTCCATTCGGAGAGACTTCTACATCCAGGGTGTGGGGGGTGGAAAGTAGAGATGGTGTTGTAATTACTCTTGGAGTGGGTGTCGTGGAAGGGCTCGGCGCTAAAGTAAGAGTCGCAACCCGTTGGGTTTGCACCGCTGGCAAAGCAGGATCGTTCGCTGTGTGCGGTATGGCAACGCTCGGTGAGCAAGACGTTAGGAGAACAATTAGCAGAAAAGAAACAAAAATAATGTGACGCACAGCAACCTCTTGGCAGTCCAATGGTTTTCGCTTGCCTGCTCTGCGGGGTACTGCGCATGAGGCTGCACAACCCCTTACGAACCGCGCAAAATCTTCTCCATCTTCCTGCCCTTCGCCAACTCATCCACCAGCTTGTCCAAATACCGAATCTGCTGTGTCAAAGTATTCTCGATTTCCTCCACCCGATAGCCGCAGATGACTCCGGTGATCAGGTGCGCATTCGGGTTGAGCGAAGCCTGCTGGAAGAATGTTTCAAACGTTGCATTTTCTTTGATCAGTTCCTGAAGCTTCGCATGATCGAAGCTTGTTAACCACGCTATGACCTGAAGCAATTCTTCTTCGGTTCTGCCTTTCTTCTCTATCTTTGCGAGATACATCGGATAGATGGAAGCAAAGGTCAATTTTGCGATACGCTGGTTGTGTGCCTCGGAATTGTTCATATTTACCTCGTGTTTTAACGTTAATCTTTCAAGTTAATTTAACTCTGACAGTTCGCCCGCGGGTGCGCCCAATCAAGATGGCGGGCCATCATTTTTCATGAAAGGAGAGTGCATGTCTTGAGATCGTGTTGTTAGGTGGCGTTTTGGGCCAGGAAACTTTCAATGTCTTGAATGAATTTCAAAGTTCCTTGTTCTATTTGTTTTGTCAAAGCATCTAAATCGCTAAAATCTGGATTATCTACCAAAATATGTTCTACAACAGAATCCACGCCTTTCGCAGGCGCTACAATTTTGTACTTGCTCCATTTACTCTGACTGAGGATTTGCCAATATTTAGCAAGAACCTGCTTGTTTTTTCCAGACAGCCAAATCTCAAACCGGAATGTATCATAAAGAAAAACGATTGCAATTTTTAAATCTCTCTCTTTCAATGACCTGGGAAGGATGGAAAAGTAGGTCATATCCATATACCCGTTATAAAGACTTCCAGGTGTGGAATAATCGGGGTATGTGTTTGAGAAGTGATTCTTCAAACCCATCATATATTCCATTAATCCCAGATATGCTTTTTGAATTGAACCCTTTTCCAACTGTTTTCTAAATTCAACCATATTTTCTTGCAATGATTTCATGTTTATCTCCGACACTCATCTGTGAATTGCGAGAAACAAACAATCTCATTTTTACTCGGCCCCAACTGCTACCGAATTAGAGGCTGTTTGTGGCGTTGGCATGATGCTATTCATGAATCTAACGCTTCCAACCACGGGAAGCCATTTGGATTCGCCGATGATAATTGGACCAGTTTTTCATCATTATGCCCATGAATTTGATCGAGAAAAGGAAAGTCATCTGGTTCTACCAGTAATTTTGCAATTGGTTGTGCTGATCGGGAACTAATCCAGTGCGGAAAAACGATTTCAGTCCCTTGTGCTTGCTGAATAGATTCTTGGATAAAGGATTGCCGTGGCAAAATGTAGACAGCACCCGTACACCAGGGTTTTTGAATTAGCACAGATTGGGTAATCGAAAAGAAATACAGGGGTTCACTAAATTGATCGGGTGAGATCCGAGCTTGAAAACATGAATTGAATAACGTCATTTCGGGATATTTTTTACGATCAAGAATAGCAAAATACAGAACCCAGATGCCATCCGTGGTGGCATAGATGGCAAGTTGATTACTAAACGCCCTTTTATCATTGGCCTGTCTTGGCTCAACCTGACTTATTTGTAAATTTTGTGAACCGTGTAAGACAAGGTTTCTGGTTTCACACAAAAAGGAAAGAAATTGCCATTTTGGATAGGGGAGAGCATAATCAATAAAAGCGCCTACGGGGGTTGCCTGACACAGATTGTCAAAAGCCGCCACCATTTCAGGTGTTTTATTAAAACATGGGCGAGGGAGAAGAAAAGAAGGCGCATCCATGGCATTTTCTCAAACAATATTTTTCAAATTACTACCAGCCGCCCAACCATGAATTCAACCACGGCAGCTTTTGCTATTTTGGGCTGCACATAATCGAGGTAGCGGGCCATGATTTTTCCGAAAGAATACTGCCGGCGCTCGCGCAAGATGGCGTGCTTCCATTTGGCGATGAATTTTTGGGAGGCGAATGCTGGGCCTGAAATTCTCTTCGCCAAGGTATGCACTCATTGTACACAAAAAAAACGCCTCCCCCAAGTGGCGGAGACAAAGCCTCCCCGGTCGATGGGTGTAGACGAAGAGTGTTTAGCATATGATAAGTTAACAAACTACATATCTTTGGTGGATAGCCTTTGCATATTTATCCGGCACAGAGAATTTATTGTGAATCTAATAAGATCAGGTGCCGATGACTATACCCAGAGAACAGGGCTAACGGTGTTACCCAAAATGAAATCTGAGCAGATAAAAACTTCTAAAATACTCTACCAGCCGTTAACCGGAGCCATGGCCGCATTTCTCTCTCTGCCACTGCGTTTGAAAATAACGATTCCTTACCTTGCAGTGGCTATTCTATTGGCTGGCCTGGCCACATGGGTGATTACCGAGTCCTTTGTGACCAGACTGCAGGAGCGGTTCAACGTTCAATTGGTGGATGGTTTTGAAACGGCCAGCACACAAGTGTTTCAATCTGAATCCAAGGCGCTCATCACGGAACGCGCCATCGCCCGCACCGTTGGCGTGGCCGAGGCAGCTGCAGCTCGAGACACCGTCAGCCTCAATACGCTGATCCGCCCCCTGGCGGTCAACGCACATGTGCCCTTTGTGCATGTGCTGGATGCATCCGGCGCCCTGATCTACGAACTGCGCCTGCTGCATCCGGAAGGAAATCCCTCGGATGCAGCCATCAATTTTGCAGCCTGGGACCCGGTGCGGCGCGTCCTGGCTGGCGAGAGCGACGGCCTTGGCGATAAGTATTCGGGTGTGTTGGATGGTCCCGGCGGACCAGCACTGTACGTTGCTGGCCCGCTTATCCTGAATGACGAACGGGTAGGGGTGGTGTTGGCCGGTTTTCCACTGGAAACTTTACTGCCACAGATGATCGCAGACTCGGCGGCCCAGGTCAGTCTCTACCAGCCAGACGGAAGCGCCGCATTCAGCACGTTTCCAAAAGGGTCTCAAATGCCTGTGTTGACATCTGACGTACTGGCTGCGGTCAATGCGCAAGGTCCTCATCCCCTGCAAAACCGCATTTGGACTCTGGATGTGAACGAATATAACGAAGCGATCGGCCCCTTGCTGGTCCGTGGCCAGCCCAGCGGTTGGGCGCTGGCAGTGGCCCTGCCCCGTGCGCTCATCACCAGCAGTGCGCAAGTGAGTCCGGCACAATTGATGGTTGCCTTTATGTTGGCAGTCCTGGCCGTGATTGCCCTGGGGTTTGTGATCGCAAAAATCATCGCCATCCCAGTTTTCGAATTGGTGGCCGCTTCAACGCAAGTCGCCAAGGGCGATCTGGATGTCAACGTGCGGGATTTGTCTCAAGATGAATTTGGGCTCTTGAGCCGCCAGTTCAATCAAATGGTATCTCAATTGCGCCAACGCGATATCATGCGTGACTTATTTGGCCACATGGTCTCCGAAGAAGTGCGTGAAGCCCTGCTGCATGGTGATCAACTCCAATTGAGTGGCGAGCTAAAGATCGTCAGCGTGCTATTCACCGATATCCGCCATTTCACAGAATTTTCTGAAAATCACGGCCCGCAGGAAGTGGTGGACATGCTCAACAGCTATTTCAGCATCGTCAACGGCGCAGTCCGCGAGGCTGGTGGAATGATCAACAAGTTCGGCGGCGACAGCACCATGGCCATCTTTGGCGCGCCAGTCAATCTCGAACCAAGCGAGACAGCCTACCGGGCGCTCCGCGCTGCTCTTGCGATCCGTCTTCGGATTCTCGAGTCCAGCGCTCGTCGCGTGCAAGCTGGCCTGGAGCCGATCAACATCGGCATTGGCATCAATACAGGGGAGGTCATCACGGGCAATGTTGGTGCGGAGGATCGCTTCGAATATACCGTGATTGGGGATGCGGTAAACGTGGCATCACGCATGCAGAGCCTGGCCAGCCAACTTACGGATAGCAATATTTTTATTACGGATGGAACGTACCAGGCCTTCGCTGAACGCGAAAGGTTGCTGGTTGCCGACCAGGGCGATATCGCACTCAAAGGGCGGGCTGAATCGGTACATGTCTACAAGGTCAATGGCATACGGCTGGCGACAACCTCGCCAAATATAACGCGCGCAGAAGGTTTCACCCTGGGCAATGAGGTACCTCACCGCCATTTGCTCGAAACGGCTTACCTGTATTGCCGCGGGTTTGATCTACAAACGATTGCAACTGCCAAGAATCTGTCGCTCAAATCCGTGAGATCTTGGGTCAAGAACGCTGCATCCCGGTTCGAGCAGATCAAACAAGAGTTGTGCCTCGAGTTCGACTTGACCGAAATGGAGTTGCAGCGTTTGTACGATGTCAACAACCAGGGCAGATTGCTGGCTGTACAAAACCCGAAACAGGAAGCCCGATCTTATGAACATGCGGCATGAAGCAATTTTGTGGAGCAGGGCGATTGCCGTTGCCATCGTCCTGGGGTTGGCAGTGGTTTGGGCAGTGATTGCGTTGGCCTTTAGCCGTCCGAACCTTGCGCCGCTCTATTTTGCCGCAGCTCCTTACCGTCAGGATGATTACAGCGCGGAGGGTGAATATGTTATGCGCCTCAACCCTCTCGATCCGGCTTTGGAGCAGGAAGCCATTATCGAAGATCTGGCGCGTGGCAATCCCGTGTTCGATGACATCGATCTGAATCCAGCGTCAACCAACATCGCACTGTCGCCGACCAGCACATCCGTACGGTTGCCGACCAGAACATCCATCCCCCCGCTAACCAGCACATCCATCCCGCTGCCGACCAGCACATCGATCCCGCCGCCAACCAGTACATCTGTTCCGCCACCAACCAGCACATCCGCACCCACCCCGACCAGCACAACCGTCCCTCCGCCGACCAAACCGCCAAAGCCACCAAAACCACCCAAGCCAACCAAACCGCCCAGGCCGGAAAAGCCGCTCAAACCAGGATGAATCTCCCCCAAGTGGCGGAGGCAAAGCCTGCCCGGTCGATGGATGCGGCCGGGCAGGCTTTGTGTTAAGGTGAATACAAGGTTGGTATTCCGTCCCGTATCAACATCAATGAAAGTACGCCTCACCAAACCCCATCCACCCTGCTGAAAATGAATAAGGATCATTGAAAAAGTATGCGCCGCTTCAGCTTTTTTCTCGTTACGCTCATCTGCCTGGCCTCCTGCGGCCCGGCTGCGGACTCATCGTTCAACACGACTCCGGTCGCGGTCAAATCGACGGAGACCTCTCCCGCCTCCTCCGGCCCCAACCTCGAGCCTTTCCCGGATGCCTTCAAAGCGGCCCAGGCGTTGGGGCGCGGTCTAAACCTTGGAGACGCACTCGAAGCGCCCAAAGAAGGCGCGTGGGGCGTCATCATCGAGCCGGGCTATTTTGAATTAATCAAAAAGGCCGGCTTTGACTCGGTCCGCATCCCCATCCGTTGGGAAGCGCATGCTGCTCCAGATGCGCCGTACACTATCGATCCGCCCTTCTTTGTGCGGGTCGATCAGCTAATCTATGCGGCGCTGGAACAAGACTTGGTTGTCATCCTCGATTTTCACAATTACCCTGAGCTGATGGCGAATCCGCAAGGTCATCAGGAGCGCTACCTTGCATTGTGGCAGCAGATCGCCGGGTATTACAAAAATTACCCGTCCACGCTGCTCTTTGAACTGCTCAACGAGCCAAACGATCAGTTGGATGCCGCCCAATGGAATGCGCTGAGCGGCAAGGCCCTCAACCTGGTGCGCCAGTCGAACCCGTCCAGAAATGTCATCCTCGGCGGCGCCAACTTGAACGGCTATGACCAGCTTGAAAAGTTGGAACTTCCCCAGGATGACCAACATCTGATCGTCACTTTTCACTATTACAACCCGTTTGAATTTACCCATCAGGGCGCAGACTGGGTCGCCGGCATGGATGCCCATCTCGGCACCAGCTGGGAGGCCAGCCAGGCAGAAAAAGCTGCCATCAGCGCCCACTTTGACCAGGTGGCAGACTGGGCCAAAACGCACGATCGGCCGATCCTGCTGGGAGAGTTTGGGGCCTATTCCGAGGCCGACATGGACTCCCGGGTCCGCTGGACTTCTTTTGTCGCCAGACAGGCCGAAAAGCACGGTTTTGCCTGGGCCTACTGGGAATTCTGTTCCAAGTTTGGGATATACGACCCGGATGCCGAGGTCTGGCGGGAACCTCTGCTCAAGGCCCTGGTCCCGTGGCCGGGATAAGGCACCGGCAGGGGATTTTTCCCCGAAACCAGCCCCAAATCGGTTTCGATGCGCTTGCCCACTGTCCATCGCTCTATTCAGGACCTGGTGATCGCGTTCATTTTTGATTTTATTTGCATTTTTTGAAAGGGATTATGGAAACCCAAAGCGTGCCAGCCACCTCCCCCAACCTTGCTCCTGTGAGCCAGCCCCTCGAAGAGAGAGTCACAGAATTAAACCAGGCGCTTGAACTGGACCCGGATGATGCCACTGCGCGCCAGGCGCTCTATGAAACCATGCAGCAAATGTTGCGCAAGGATGCCTTCCTGGCTTATCAGGGCGAAACGAGTGCGCTCTACACCGTCCGCACCCTGGGTGAGTTTCAATTCATCCACCCCAAAGACCGCGCGCTGTTCGAACCCTTTCCGCTCGAAAAGTTTAGCCCGGGGCGGGCTGCCACAAAATGGCTGGGATGGTCGATCGCCGGGCTGATCCCGGCCGGGCTGGGAACGTTGTTCTGCGCCCCGTTGGCCATGCTTGCGGCGGTTAAGTTAATGCGCCAGCCAGGCTCAGCAATTGCTCGGCGCCGGGCCTGGGTTGTTTTGATCGGCGCCATGCTGCTCTGGCTGGTCGCGCTGGTATTTTTTCTCATTCTGATCTTACATGTGGTCTAAAACATAATGCTGACAAATTCTCTGATTCTTTCTGCAATCTGGCTCGTTTTGACCACCCTGGTAACCTTCCTGCTCGGAACACGCCTCCGCAGCGGCAGCAAACTGGGCGGGGTTTTGTGGCTATTGTTCGTGATTTTATTTGGAGATCTGTGGGCCTTCTTCACCTTCGGGCTGCCAGGCGAGATCATTGTGCTCAGTCTGGTGGCTTTTTTCAGCGGGCTGCTGTGGATCATCCTGCTGCCCAACTGGAACGCCCTCGGGCAAACCACCTGGACGATGAGCATCCTGACTGCAATCCTGTACATCGCCTACAGTTTCGCGGTGATGGCCTTTACACCTTTGAACGTTTTGAGCTTTTTGTTCTCGTTCATTCTGTTCACTGCAGAATTGTTCGCGATCGGGCTTTCCCTGTCCTTCACCTTTGAGATGCTGGATGTCTGCACCCGTTTCCGCTGGAATCACGTTGCCAAGCCGGCCCAACCGATCAGCGGGTACACTCCGATGGTCTCGATGCAAGTCCCGGCTTACAACGAACCCGTCGAAGTGGTTGAAGCCACCCTGCGCAGCCTGGCTCGCATGAATTATCCCAACTTTGAAGTGCTGGTGGTTGACAACAACACTCCGGATGAAGCCACCTGGCGTCCGCTCGAATCTCTTTGCCGCGAACTCGGGCCGAATTTCAAATGCCTGCACCTCGACCAGTGGCCCGGTTATAAATCAGGGGCCTTGAATTTTTCACTGACCCAGACCGACCCGGCCGCCGAGATCATCGCCATCATCGACGCCGACTATCTGGTTCAACCTGAATATTTAAATGAACTCGTTCCATATTTTATTGATCCACAGATCGCATTTCTGCAAACCCCGCAGGATTATCGCGATTACAAGGGTAATCCATTCCTGGAAGCCTGTTATCACGCTTACAAATATTTTTTCGAAGTATCCATGCCCTCGCGCAACGAGCATAATGCCATTATCTTTTGCGGGACGATGGGGCTGATCCGCAAGTCCGTGGTGCAAGAGATTGGCGGCTGGGACGAGTGGTGCATCACTGAGGATGCCGAGGCGAGTTTGCGCATCCTTAAGTTGGGGTACAAATCGATCTATATTAACCAATCCTACGGGCAGGGCGTCATGCCCTTAAACTTTGAAGGCTTGAAGAAACAACGGTTTCGCTGGTGCTTTGGCAGCATCCAGGTTTTGCGCAAACACTGGGAATCGCTGATGCCGTGGGCCAGCTGGGTTGACCCTGCCAACCATTTGACCGCATCCCAACGCTATTACTATCTTTTATCGAGCCTGCAATGGTTCAATGAATTTATCACCATGAGCTTTACCATGTTGCTGCTGATCAGCACGATTGCGATCATGTTCGGCTGGGGAGCCAGCATCCGACCTCTGGCCGGGGCGGTTGCGGTTGTGCCGCTCGTCTTCCTGACCCTTGGCTTGGGACGTTTCTTCTGGGCGCTGCGTTACAGATTGAAACTGGGCTGGCTGCAAGCTTTGCAGGCAATGGGCAGCTTCTTCAGCCTGAGCTGGGTGGTCACCCTGGCCAGCATCCAGGGCCTTGTTCAGCCGCGCGGTGTTTTCCTGCGAACCTCCAAGTCCAAAACAGAATCGAACCTGGTGCGGTCGCTGGTTGTAACACAATGGGAGACCGGCATCGGCCTGGCCTGTGGTCTGACCGGGCTGGCCCTGGCCTTGAGCCGGCCTGCGTTTGAAGGCTGGCTGACCGTTATCTTCCTGACCTGGCAAATGGGTTTGTATCTGGCAGCTCCGGTTTACAGCCTGCTCAGTGAACGGGGCGCAAAACCGATCCGGGTGACAAGCGCCGGGGATATTTTCGGAAGATTTATCCCCGAAACGCAGGCTGCCCGCTGGTCTCTTGCGTTGATTGCCTTGTTGCTCCTGGGCTATAGCATGTTCCGCTTATTGCCGCAACCCGTTGAGACACCAATTTACGCAAAATTGGCGCCATCAGAATTGACAAAAGAGAAGGTTTTTAAAGTGCATCCGGTCAAGAAGGACAAACCGGGCAAACCAGACAAACCCGCAAAACCAGATAAAAAAGAAAAAGCGCCCAAAAGCCCTTAAAAACAAGTCAGAGAATGGAAAAACAGGGGCCTTAGGATAAACCTAAGGCCCCTGTTCCTTTTATAAAGATCACGCGCCAGGGATGCAATGAAGTTGGGAATGGGGATTTTACAACTTGCTGACCTTCTCAACCTTTAACAGCGGCGCGCCGCGCTCGGCCTCGATTTCCATGCTGCCGGTCAGCAGGAGGGGCGCACTCGAGGCGACCAGCTCCCTGGCCTGGCGATAAACGCCGGGGAACAGGATCGCATCCAGCATGCCCGACATATCTTCGATGGTCAGGAAGAGCATGCTCTCGCCTTTGGCGGTCCGGGTACGGTGCGAGGTCTGGCGCACCCCGGCCACCGTCACGCGCTGGCCGATGCGTTCGGCCGCATCCAGGGTTGAAACGGCCCGCGCGGCGCTGATCTTGTCGATGAGCAACTCGAGCGGGTGGGCGGCCAGGCTGATCCCGAGCAGTTCCTGCTGGGCGGCCACCTTTTGCTCCATCGTCCAATCTTCGCCGGAGGCATCGTCCCAGGCGAACAGGCTCATCTGCCCGGCCTGCCATGTTGATTCCAGACGGCGCAGGATGGCCGGGATGTTTCCCAGCCCTTCGAGTGCGCCAACCCGCGCCAGGCTGCCGGCCTCCTGCGGGCGCGGATCGACCCGGCTCAGGAAATCTTCAAGGGTTGAGAACGGCCGGCCTTTGAGGATGCGTTCGATCGTGCGACGGGTCAGATCCTTGACCTGGTCCAGGCCCATGAAAAGCACCTTGCCACCATCTAGGGCCCTGACGGCGAAATTGCGCCCGGCATGGTTGACATGCGGCGGGCGCACGATGAGTCCCATGCGGCGCGCTTCGCTCAGGTAAACGCGCTGGCTGTAATAGCCGCCCCAGTTGGCAAGCACGGCCGCCATGAACTCGGCCGGGAAGTAGTTCTTGCACCAGGCCGAACGCCAGCCGATCTGGGCATACGAAGCGGCATGCGCCTTGGGAAAGCCATACCCGGCAAAAGCCGCCATCATCTCCCAGACCCGCTCACCGGTCTCGGCGGGTACGCCGCTTTTGGCTTCGGCCTCGCTGACGAATTTGCGCTGCAACTCTTGCATGCGCTTGCCGGGGTCGAAGTGGCTCATCGCCCGGCGCAGCAGGTCCGCTTCGGCCAGGCTGAACCCGGCCAGTTCGTGGGCGATGCGCAGCACCTGCTCCTGGTACAGGATCACGCCGAAGGTCTCATCGAGCAGGGGCGCCAGCGCCGGGTGCAGGTGCCGGACAGGTTCCTGTCCTTTAAAACGCCGCACGAAGGCATCCTTCAATCCGCCGGTCAACGGGCCGGGGCGGTAGAGCGCCAGCGCAGCCATGATATCGTCCTGGCTGCGGGCGTGGATTTCGCGCAGGGTGGCGCGCATACCGGGGCTTTCGATCTGGAAACAGCCGATGGTCTGGCCGCTTTCGATGCGGTCAGCGGTGGCCGGGTCATCCTGCGGGGTTGAATCGAGCACGCCCAGGCGGGTGACATAGCGTTCGGGCTGGCTCTCCTGGATGAACCCGGCCACATCGCCCAGCACGGTCAGCCCACGGATGCCAAGCAGGTCGATCTTAACCAGCCCCAGGGCCTCGACCGCTTCCAGGTCGAGCTGGGTGATAACGATGCCCTTGCTGCCCGAGCGCATGACCGGCAGCAGGTCGGTCAGCGGGCCGGGGGCGACGATCACGCCACCGGGGTGGACGGAAAGATGACGGGGCAGTTTAAGCAGGGCTTCGGCTTCGGCAAGGATGCGCTGATACGCGGGATACGCCTCGCGCAGTTCGGCAAAGGGCGAGGCTGGTGCGCCCTCCTTCGCTTCGAAGCGCGCCCAAAAAGAATGCGGCAGCCGGTTGACCATTTCGCGCACCCTGGCCGGGTCCAGCCCGTGGGCTTTGGCGACATCCCCAAGCGCCGAACGCGGGCGGAAGCGGTTGATGGTCGCCACCATCGCCACCCGTTCCGCGCCGTAGGTTTCGAAAACGTGCTGGATGACGCCGTCGCGGCGCACCGAGCACAGATCAGTGTCGATGTCAGGGGGGGTGGCGCGGGCCGGGTTCAGGAAACGCTCAAAGTACAGGTTCAGGCGCAGCGGGTCGGGGCTGGTGATGCCCAGGCAATGCGCCACCAGCGAGGAGGCCGCCGATCCGCGCGAGGAGTGGGGCACGCCGGTTTGGCGGGCAAAATTCAAGATTTCCTCAACGATCAGGAAGATCGGTTCGTAGCCCATGCCGGCGATGACTTCGATCTCGTGATCGAGACGGGCGCGGATCTCGGGGCTGATGCCGCCATACAGTTTTATCGCCCCCGCTTCGGCCCTTTCGCGCAGGGCCTGGCTGGCGGTTTGACCGGGCGGGAGCGGCACGTTGGGCATGTGCGGCACGCCGAGCGGCAGGTCGAACCGGCAGCGTTCGGCAATTTCGAGGGTTGCTTCGAGGGCCTTCGGGAAGTGCTGGAAGCGCGTCTCGACCTCGCCGGCGCTGACGAAATACGCTCCACGCGGCGCGGAGGCCTGCGGGGGTAGTTTGGCAAGCGGCTGGGTCAAACGGATGGCCGCCAGCGTGCGCTGCAAATCCGCCTGCTCGGGCGTCAGGTAGTAGACCGGCTGAGTGACAACGACCGTCGCGCCCAACTTGCGCGCCAGATTGATGGTCGGCAGTCCGCGGGCCGGGTTTTGGAGTGTGATGAATAGGTCTTTTTGGAAAATTTCTTTGAGCAGGCCGGGCTGTATGCCGTCTGGCTCAGGGTTGGCCAGGGCCAGCAGATCATCAGCGTAAGAAGCCAATATCTCGATCGGGCAGGGCGCTTCTGGAATATCCCTGAGCGCCAGGGCGCTGCTCAGCCGGCACAGATTCGACCAGCCGGCCAGGCTGGTGGCCAACAGCGGCAGTTTGCCAGACTCCAGGTCGATCTCCAAACCTAAAATGGGCTGGACATCCGCTTGCTTGCAGACCTGCGCAAATTCGATTGCCCCGGTCAGGGTGTGGTGATCGGTCAGGCCGAGGGCCGGCATCCCGCCAGACCGGGCGGCCTGGGCCAGCTCCGCCGGGAGCGGCAAACCTTCGAGCAGCGAGTAGGCCGAGTGGGTGGTCAGGTGCACAAACATGGGGCAATTGTAATGGCATACCCATCAACAGGCACGCGGTTTGACAAAAAATCTCTGCCCGAAGGTAAGTTTCAATTATTTATCGTTTTGGCCCTCTTCGGAGATGCCGTGCAGCCGATTGGCGCGCGCGATCAGCGGCAGGGCCGGCGTCAGCAGGAAGCTGGCGAAGACGATCGCGGCCCGCACGCTCCACAGGCTGACGATGCCCGCCAGCGGCCCGGAGGCGATCTGGCCGATGGCATCCACCTGCCCGGACATCGAGATGACCGTGGCGCGAGTGTCCGGGTCGAGGCGCTGGTTGACCCAGGCGTTATACAGCGGCCCGAGCACGTTGCGGGTGACGCTGACCAGCCAGATGGCGGCCACCGCCACAGCCAGACTGGGGGCAAGCGCAAACAGGAAAATGCCCACAGCCAGCAGGCCCGTCAGCCAAAGCATGCCTTTCGCGATCGAGGGCGCATGGCTGGCATCCAGGTTTTTCTCGACCCGGTTGGTGACCACGATCGAGAGCAGCATCCCGGCCCCGCGCAACACGCCGAAGAAGGCTACTTCGTTCATGCCAAACAGGCCTGGCAGCGTGAAGTTATCGACCAGGTATTTGACCCACAAGCGGTCCCAGCCTTCGGAATACAGGCCGTAGATGAATCCGACGCCGAGCACCGCCATCAGCACCGGGCGCGAGCGGACGGTGGCAATCCCCTTCTTGAAAATATCACCCATGTGCTGCCAGTTGTTGCGGTCTTCGGGTTTGGCGGGCGCAAAGCGGGTTTCGGGCATGAACAGCGCCAGAAAAACAGCAAACACAAAAATCGCTGCGCCGCCTGCCAGGATCGGTAGCCCAACCGCAAGGTTGCCAAGCGGGATGGCGATAATCATGCCGAGAAAGGCCCCGGCCAGGTCGAACTGGTTGGCGCGCAGAAAAGCGCGGTTGGCGGCTTCCTCGCCGATCTCGTCTGAGAGCCAGGCCTGGGTCGCGCCGCTGGTGAAGGTGTAGCCCAGCCCCCACAGCCCCGAAGCGAGCAAGATCGTGCCAAAAAATGGGAACAAGCCCTCGATAACGAAGGCACTGCCCATAATGAAATAGCCGATGACGATCGACAGCCGCCGCGAGTAGGCATCTGCCACGATGCCGGTCGGCACTTCGAAGAGCAGGATGACCACCTCGAGTGTCGTTCCGACCAAAACGAGTTGCAGGCCCGTCAACCCGGCAACAGTTGCCTCGTAAAAAGACATGACCACGAAGATCATGCTGAAAAAGAGCGAGATCAGGAAAGATAAGGCCAGGTAGAGTTGATAGGCGGGAAGCTTTTTCATCATGATTGGCTAAAGCTCACCACGGGTGAACCTGGCAACCCAATCTTCTGAAAGATTGTCGGCCTGCTTTTGAATCCTTGGTGCAGGCACATGAAACTCTGCCGGGTGCTCGATTCCCAGATATGCCAGCGCTCCCAATATGACAGGTTCCGGGTTGACTGCCAATTCTTCATACCTGACGCGATAGGGTTGGATCTGCCTTTCCATAAAATAAGTTTCCCAACCTTTTTCCTGCAGCTTTATTTCCCGAAGGCAGCATCGGATTTGGAAATAATTGTATTGCGGCTCTCTTTGCACGGTCTGACCCGACATCCATTGGTCGGTTTGTTCCGCGCGGGCCAGCGAGATAGCTTGCCTGATCTTATCGTTTCGCTGTATGAAGATGTATTTCAGCGGGTTCGGGAAGAAGCTCTCCAGGCGGTTCAGCCCTACAAAATCTGCGATCTGATCAAATTGAGCCTTTGTCCCAAAGACACCATTGGGGGAAGTATATTTTTCGATCAATGATACGGCATGGCTTTTTTCGTAGAGCAGCTTGTCCGGGAACTCGTTAATGGCGTCTCCCATGAACCAGGGGTTGAAATGTTCCTGGGGAAACCCGGCCAACTGGGTATCGGTCATAAAATAGCTCAATAAATGGCTGCCGCTGCGAGGCGCCGAACAAATGATGTAACAGGTTGTTATATTCATAGTTTTGTTGAAGTTTTCTTTTTTTTATACTATCCCTTGCACCGAAGAGGGCTTTTTGGGGAACAAGACCGAGGCCAGGTAGCGGGCATCATCGCTCTCCCAGTAACAGTCGGCATAGGCCGATTTAAGCTCGTCAAGGTTTCGGTAACCAAAGACAAGCTGTAAAACCGTCAGATCGGGCAGGCCGATCTCACCCATGTCGTTTGGCTGGGGTTTGTAGGCTTCGGACCCGGTCAATTTTCCATTTTCGAAGGTCAGCTTGACGCCGGTCTTATACAGGTTTAATCGCAGGCTGCCGCTGTGGCCGGGAATGTGCGATTCCGCGATCCGTTTTTCGAGGGCCGGACCCACGTGACGCAAAAATCCCGGCAGGTCGGGCACGCGCACATACCAGGCATAGGTCTGGCGGATGCGCGGCAGTTTCTCGCGCCAGACCTCGTAGACCGGGTGCTCAGAACCGTGCCAGAAAGCCACACCGGTCTTGTTTTCAAGTGGCTGGCTGTCGCGCGCCGCATATTCCTTGCTGGTCGCCAGGGCATAACGCGCCACGCCGGGCGTGACCGCCAACCAGGAGACACCCGGCTTGAGTTCATACTCAAAAAGCGGAATGCCCCAATCCCAGTTGAACCAGGGGTGCGAGATGTACCCAACCGGCTCGCCGGCGGCCGTCTCGATCACCCTGAACACGTTACGGTTGATGTTTTTCTCGCTCTTGCCGTTCAGTTCATAGCGCCACATGGCCGCGTCGCGCACAGCACAGATCAACTTGCGCGCGTTTGCGTGTTGATAAACCATATCCAAAAACGGGATATCCGCCTCGCTGGCCGGGCGGATATTAAAGGGCTCGCTTTCACCCTCCTTTAGCGCGGGCATCAGCGGGGCAAAGCCGACCCGCCCGCCGCCCAATTCCAGACCCATTTCGTACTCGAAGCGTTTGTAATAGAACGGGATGCCGGTGATGACCTGGACAAGTTCGCCGCGTTCGGCGCTCCAGCGGTGGATCTTGTCGAATTGGATTTGGACGAGGCGTTTGTGGCGGAACTCGGGCAGGGTGCCGACCAGCTCGGGGCGACCGACCTTGAACGGGATGCCGTCATAGGCCCAGGTTTGCGAGATATGGTTAAGCGACGAAACCACCCTGCCCGTTGCCTGCTCCTCGACCAGGGTGAAATCACCCTCCCCAAAAGTGGGATGCGGCCTCTCGAGCAGGTCGCGCGTCCAGGCGCCGATGCGTTCGTCGGGTTTGTCCCAGCCCTCATCGCTGTGGATGTGAGCGTTGAATTCGGCCAGTTTATCGGCATCTGCAGCGGTCGAGCGGCGCAAGATCAGTCCATCACCGAGTTCACGTAAAATAGTTTGCTCAATAGGTTGTAACATTTCAATTCTCCGTGGGGCGACCCGGCGAGCCGCCCCGGCAACGATCATAACAATTGTTTGATATCCGCCAGGGTTTGTTCAACGCTGCGGAAGTGCACGCCTTTCATCCCCAGCGCATTGGCGGCGGCGATGTTTTCAGGCATATCGTCAACAAAAATAGCTTCCCCTGGTTGGACGCCCAGTTTTTGGAGCGCTAGATGGTAAATGCGCGGATCGGGTTTGACAATGCCCACTTCTGCCGAAACGATAATCTCATCAAAGGGAGCCAGGAAACCTTGTTCCTGCATGTAGGCGCGCAGGCCGTCCCAGGCGTTGCTGATAACCCCGGTTTTCAGGCCAGGCCGCACAGACTGGATGAAATCCAGCAGGCTGCGATCGATGCGGTCCCCGGCAAAAAAGGTGTCTGCGATCGGTTTCCACTCGTCATCCGCGCCCAGCCGCCGGGCTACGTCGCGCCAGTGTTGTTCCTCGGTCATCAGGCCGATCGATGCTTTTTTGGCGGTTTCACAGCCGAAAACGAAGCGGTCCATTTCATCGTAGCTCATGCCGAAACGCTGGCCGAGGGCGGTGCGCAAGGTTTTGTCCTCGGTACGGACGATGACCCCGCCGAGGTCGAAGTAGAGGGCTTTGATGGGCATAAAAACTCCAGTAAGTAGAAAATAGAAAGTAGAGAGTAGTAAAAAGCAGGCGCAGCCGCTGATACGCAAGGCTTTGCCACGAGAAAGGGCGAAATTGGGTCGCCCTGCCGTGCGCGGATCAGAAAATCAGTTTGGTTTTGCGTAATCGAGGTATTTGTTGACGATCTTAAAACCGACCGATTGATAAAGGTTGATGGCTGGCGTGTTCTCCACCCCGGTCGAGATGCAAACGCGATCCATGCCGTGGGCCTGCATCCGGCGCAGGCTTTCCAGCAGTGCGGCGCGCGTCAGTCCCTGACGGCGATACGCCTCGAGCGCGCCAACCGGGCCGAAATCGCCAATCCGATTAACCGGGTCGAGCCAGCCATTGACATAAGCGGCGATGACACCCTCGGGTGTGACGGTGACCACATCCAGGTCCAGGTGATAACCAGGCAGCTGCATGAATTGTGCATAATCGTCATCGCTGACGTTGCCGACGCTCCACGGCTGCCAGACCTCGCGCTGGGCCGCAGCCCGGTTCGGGATTTCATCCGCGTCATGCAGCGCGCGCACGGTAAAACCGGCAGGCAGCTGCGCGGTCGGGATCGGTTCATTCAGCGACCGGATCATATTGACTTCGGCAAAATCGCCGGCATACTCAAACCCATGTTGTTCCAGGAATGCGATTCGCTCCTGGTCATCCTGGCGGGCGCCGCTGACGAGGGCCCCGCCCCAGAATTGGGCATCCTGCGCGCGGAGTTCGGCCACGCGCTCTTCGGCCCAGATCAAGGCCTCGGTTTCGATGCCGCGCCACGCGTACTCTGGCAGGATCTGATAATCGAAGGCCGGGTCCTCGCCCAAAAGGGCGTAAGCCACCAGCCTGTCGTCCGCGTGCCAGAGCCGGATGTGTTGACGCGGATCCAGGTGGCAGGCGATCATAAAGAAATTGAAGAGCAGCTCGCCAACATGCGCATAACGCCAGTCACTGGTCTGTGAACGCGCTTCCATCAGCATGGACAGCATCTGTTGTAAATCATGATCGGTTTCGTAAAATCGGGATACCGGCGCGTATGCAGACGCGCTGCGGTTGAGGTTCGAATCCATTGATTATCTCCTGCGGATGTGCTGGAAAGGGCTGCACCCCGTTTGTGGGACTAGCCCTCCAACATTTTTTTATAAATCGGGTTCAGCGCCAACTGTTTCTTTGTGATGCGGGTGGCCTTGCGGCACTTGGGGCAGTGGGCGTCATAGTGAACGTTCGGGTCAGACTTGAATAGTTCGACCATTTCGGCAATTTCTTCCTTGTTAAGGGAAAAAGGCATTAAGCAGGCTGAGCATTTGATTTGCATAGAAATCTCCTTGGTTGTTTATCAGTTTACCAGTTTCCTGGCCTTTAATCAGCAGATTTCGTTCGTTCTAAAATTCCCCGGCTTCATCGGCCATGCGAACGATGCGCGGGCTGAACTTGCCCATCACCTCCACCAGGTCGGCCTGGGCGGCAATAACCTGTTCGATCGGTTTATAGGCCTGGGGCGACTCATCCAGCCCGCCGCCCAGCAGGGTCACGCCGCGCTCTTTGAGATAGCTGTCCCGCGCGGGTTTGGCGATCGAATTCAGCGCCGCTTTACGGCTCATCAGCCGTCCCGCGCCGTGTGAGGCCGATTCGAGCGCCTGGCTCGCACCTTTGCCGCGCACCACGTAACCGGGGTCGCCCATCGAGCCGGGAATGACTCCCAGCACGCCCTTGCCCGCCGGGGTTGCACCCTTGCGGTGGACGATGACCGCGCGCCCATCGGGCAGGGTTTCCTGCCAGGCGAAGTTATGATGGTTTTCAACGGCGGCAGCTTCGCGCAGTCCAACCGCTTCGGCCACCCGCTGGTGGATAATGGCATGGTTGGCCGAAGCAAAGCGCCCCGCCAGTTCCATCGAAAGCCAGTATTCCTGGCCTTCTTCCGAATCAAGCGACAGCCAGGCCAGGTGACGAGCAGATTGATCCAGGTCGGGGTGTTTTTCCATGGCCAGTTTGCTGTAACGATCGGCGATCTTAAAGCCGACGCTGCGCGAACCGCTGTGCGAGAGCAGGGCCAGGTATTCGCCCGGTTTCAATCCGAGCAGCGGTTCATACAAACGGAACGCGCCCCATTCAACGAAGTGGTTGCCGGTGCCGCTGGTGCCCAACTGGCGCGCGGCATTGTCCTGCAAGCTTTGCAACAGGCGGGTGGCGTTCCAGGCCGGGTCATCGAGCACTTCATGATCGGCGCGGTCGCGGCCTTTCCACTGCGCGCCCATGCCAAAGGCAGTCTGCTCGAGCAGGGAACCTTCGAACAGGCCTTTCTTCTGCCCGAGCAGGTGCGGAGAAACCTCGTAAATCGACAGGCGCATCCGGCAGGCGATATCGACACCGACCGCGTAGGGGATGACGGCGTTGTCAGTGGCAAGCACACCGCCGATCGGCAGTCCGTAGCCGATGTGGGCATCCGGCATCAAGGCCCCGGCCACGCTGACCGGCAGGCGCATGGCATTGTCCATCTGGGCCAGGGAGCCATCGTCGATCGCCTCGCGGCCCCAGATCGGGTAAGCCAGCGGCAACTCGCGCAGCGTGTCGCTCTGTTCTTCTTTCGGCAGCAGGCGGATGCACTCACGGGCCAGCTCGGCCAGGAGCGGCTCGGCCAGGAACTGGCCGGGGTTGAGACGAACGGAATCCAAACGCGCCAGGATGTCTTCGCGTTCGAGGCCGGTTTCGGCCAGTTCAGCGGCGATCTCTTTGGCGAGGCCAATGATCTTGCCATCCGGCCAGTTGTTGAGTTTTAGAATTTTTCCAGTAATGATGCCCATGTTGTTCGCCCTAAAGCTGGTTGAGTAGGGCGGCGCTATCCCGTCCGTATCGAAACCAGCACTTTCGGGTCTCGATATACCGGGAAACCACCGGCTACTCGACCCTCGATTACTTTTTCAACTCGATAAAATCCCATTTATTGCCATATAAATCTTCAAAAACAACTACCGTGCCATAAGGTTCTGAGCGCGGTTTTTCGAGAAAACGGATGCCGCTGGCTGTCATAACGTTGTAATCGCGCCAGAAATCGTCCGTGTGCAGGAAGAGAAAGACCCGTCCGCCGGTTTGGTTGCCAATCGCGGCAGCCTGTTCGGGGGAGTCGGCGCGGGCCAAAAGCAGGCAGGCCTCGTCCGCTCCAGGCGGGGCGACCCGCACCCAGCGTTTGCCGGCGCCCAGGTCCGTATCTTCCAGCAGTTGAAAGCCCAGTTTTTGGGTGTAGAACGCGATCGCTTCGTTATAATCGCGCACCAGCAGGGCCATCGCGCCGATTTTTTGTTTCATTTGGCAAAGCCTTCGGGCATATTGGTTTGCGAGTCATCGCAACCGAACCTGTTAATATCATCGGCGCTTTGCGGGTATTTTTCAAGCAGTAGTTTGCGCGCGCCGCCTTCGAACATATCACCGGTAAAGCCGGGCGCCATGGTGCAGCCAAACAGTGAATAGCGCCCTCCGGCCAGCATGTGGGCGGCCTGCCAGACGCCCGCCGGGACGACAAACTGCACGACCTGGCCTTTGAGCGGTTCACCGCCCATGACCACCTCCCGGCTGGACCCATCGGGGTAAAGCAGCACCAAGCGCAGCGGGTCGCCGGCATAGAAGTGCCAGACTTCATCAGCGGGAAGTTTATGGAACAGGCTGGCGCTGTGCGGCTCATCGCAGTACAGGCCGAGCATGGCCGTGCCAAAGGGCCGCTGGTCGCCAAATTCCGCACTGGAGCGGTAGGTGCTGACGAAAAGCGTACCTTCAACGGGCAGCGGTTCGAACTTGAAATGCTCGATCAGGGCTTTGACTTCAGGGTGCATGTTTTATTCCTCCCCAGGTTCGCGGCCCGGACGATATTCTTTTTCGTAGCAAACGTATTCGGTTTCGATGTGCATCCCGGCCCGCTCGTAGAGCCGGGTCGCGCCGGTCGGGTTGGATGCGTCAACACCCAACCCGATGACGGTTTCGCCGCGTTTGTAGAATTCGCCAAACGAATGCTGCAGGAGCGCCATGCCCAGGCCTTGCTTGCGCCATTTGCGGCGCACACCCAGACTCCCAACCCAACCAATTCCGCTGCGCATTCGACAGATCGAAACACCGGCAATTTCGTTGTTATGCCAGGCGACAAACCACAGATCGGGGTGATAACGCTCAGGGGCCAGGCGCTTCTTCTTCCACTCCTCAAAAGATGGCTTGATGTGACCCCAGTGATCGGCAAAGGCTTCTTCGATAGCTTCGTAAGCCGGGTAAAGATGATCCGCTTCGACAAAGGGGCGAATTTCAACCCCTTCGGGAAACTCCGGCGCGGGCGGCGGGCCATCCAGCTTGATGCGCATCGACCAGTTAAATCGAATGGCCTTGAACCCTTCATTTTCATGCAGAGCGCGGCCATCCTTGTCGCCAATCGTCATGAAGTTGCGGAGGAAAACTCGCAGATCGGGTTCGGCCTTGTCCATTTCGAGGCGGGCACGTTGGTCAAGGGCCCGCAGCAGGGCTGTGCCGATACCCATCTTGTTGAATTGCGGGTGAACGTAGCCATCACCTTGCAGGCTGGCATGGCCGGGGTGGGCAAAAAATTCTTCGTAGCCAACCACTTTGCCAGTCGAGTCGGTCACAACCCAGACATCGGTGTCGAGATTGAAATTAGCTTCCCATTCGGATTTGAGTTCGGAAGCCGGGACAGCATCGTCCGGGTCACCGTCGGCTTCGCAGACAGCGCGAATCAGATCGGTTACCGCTTCAAGATCAGTCCAGGCGGCATTGCGCAGGGTGAAACCAGGGGGGAGGTTGTTGGTCATGTCATATCCTGTTTTTGTAGGGGCGACCCATTAGGTGGGTCGCCCCTCAAATCAACGTTACAGCGTCTGCGTGCTGAGTTCTTCACCCGCGCGCAATTCCTTTTCGAAGTTGTCAAATTGGCGGGCAGGACTCATCCCGGCGCGCTCGTAGATTTGCAGGGCCCCGGTCAGGCTCGAAGCGTCCACACCTAGGGCTGCGCCTCTTTGGCCGCGGCGGTGGAATTCAGCGAAGGAGGTTTTGAGCAGCAGTGTGCCCAGTCCGCGCTTGCGCCATTCGCGGCGCACGCCCAGTTCGTTGACGAAGCCGAAATCGGTCTTCTCGTAATCTTCGCTGCGGCAGATGCATATCCCGGCCATCTGGTCGCCGTCCATGGCAACAAACCACAAAGACGGATCGTAGAGCGGGTCACCCAGGAAGTGGTGGCGGTAATTGCTGAGTTCTTCTTCCAGTGGGCGGACAACAAAGCCGTAGTGATCGCGGAACGAATCGATGAAGGTTTGCACGACGGTCTCAAATTCAGTCTCGGGGTTGTAGGGGCGGATGATGATCCCCTGCGGCGCAGGAGGAACTTCCGGCGCGCCGTCGAAAACGGTTTCCATGCGATAGTAGGAACGTTTGTAGACCCACCCGCGCGCTTCGACCAGTTCGCGGCGCCGGGCATACTGGATCGGGAAACCGGTGCGCGGCGCAAAACGCGCCCCTGCCGGAACGCGATCTTCGGATTGCGCAGCGCGGGCTTCAGCCCATTCGTACAGGAAGTCAGGCAGGTTGCTGGCGTGATAATCGGGGTGAACGCAGCACCAGATCCAGGGGTGGACGGGCGGATTGTTGGTGTCCCAAACTTCGATGTAGCCGGCCAGTTTGCCGGCAGGGTCAAAGACCAGTCGGGTGCTCTTGTCCATACTGAATTTGGGATCTTTCCAGTCGTTCAGGATCAGGTTCGGATCATTGCAGTCGACTGCACCGGTCATGTAAAGTGAATCGGCGTTGAACAGTTCGAAGCAAATCTGAATATCCTCAAGCCTGCCGGGGCGGACGCTGAATCCGGCGGGAAGTTGGGCGGTTTTATCGAGGGCGATCTCGGGGTTCATAGTTTTTTCCTTTCTGTAAAGAAACGCTTTACCGAACTGCCAAGTACGTTAAGACTTCTAAAATTGGCCTGCACGTTCCTGGCAGTTTGTTTTTGCTTGAGCTCAATCGAGCACTTTGCGATAGTTCATGTTGCGTCTGATCTCTTTGTAGCCAACGCCCTGGTACAGTTTGAGCGCGCCGCTCAGGTTTTCGGCGTCCACGCCCAGGGCGGTTTCATCCATGCCCATTTCTTTGAACATGGTAATGCTCTGGACCAGCAGGGAACGGGCCAATCCGAGCTTGCGCCACGGGCGGCGGACGGAAATGCCTTCGGTGTAGCCGCGTTTGCGCTGGTATTCGGCGTTTTCGGCCTTGTTGACGAAGTTCTGCACCATCCCTGCGACCTGGTCGCCATCCCAGGCAACTTGCCACAGGGATGGGTTGAAATCGGGGTCTTCGATCCAGTGAGGGAACTCTTCTTCAAAAGTCCGCTCCACAAAGCCCCAGTGATCACGGAAAGCCTCGTTGGCCGCATCGAAAATCGGACGGTAATGGGCTTCCGTCACCGGGCGGACTTCCAACCCGGGTGGCATCGGCGCCTCAGGCAGCGGCTCGCGGATATCGCGGGTCATCTCAAAGAAATAACGCGCAGGCCGGTAGCCCTGGCTTTCAAGCAACGCCTGCAAGCACTGTTCGCTTTCGTTGGCCCAAACCTGGAAAAACTTCTCGCCTGTCGCTTCATGTGTGGCAGCGATCTGGCGCATGCGCGCCTCGGCGTGCTGGAGCATGGCAGTGCCAATTCGTTTCCGCCGCCAGTCCGGGTGCAGGAATCCAACCACACTGTAGAGCAGGGCACCATCCTCATCCTGCTTTTCCCACCAGACGCGGTTGTAGCCGATCACATCACCGTTCATCTCGGCAAAGAGCATGTCGGTATATGGGTCACAATTGGTCAGGTGACTGTAGTTACGCCGCAGGTCATCCACGGTTTCACTGCGCTCCACTTTGTCAGCGTGTTTGCTGGCCTCGATCACGGCCAGCATTTTGGGATAATCAGCCTCCCCTGCGAAGCCTCGAAAGGCCAGTCCGGGGATTTCAGGCGCTTCAGATAAAAGGTTGCTTTTTGTCATGGTTAACATGGTTTTCTCTTTTCACTCTTCCAAATAGGTTTATTGTTCGATCGACTTCTCGTACACATCCACGGCCTGCCTGGCCTCATCCGGCAAATGCAGCGCGCCGGTGACCCGCTTCATTTCCTTCTTTTTAGGCTGGATCTGCTTCCAGCCAAGCGTTTCGCACAACTCGTGCGCGCGCTGCAGCGGAAGGGTCGCGAAACGGGGCGCAGACCACGGACTCACCCAGGCATCATCCAGCGCAAAGCGGACGCGTGCCTCGCCCCAAGAGAGCAGAGCGCTGCCGATGCCGCGGCCTTCGTAATCGGGGTGAACACAACCCCATAAAAAGGGTTGATCCTTGTCCCACGAAACCTGGATGTAGCCGACCAGGTACTCGCGCGGGTCGAAAACCAGACGCACATCCATGGCCGGGTTGAAATGCGCAGCCTGCCATTCATGCCTCAAATCCTCGGCGTGGAAGGGTACAGGGCTGAACTGTCGTTGATTGAGCAGGTAAACGATCATGGGCAAATCTTCTGTGCTTGCGCCGTAAAAAGTGTACCTGTCTGGCAAATATCTTGTTGGTGATTGGTAGCAAGGAGCCATTTCGGCCTCCAGAATTCTTTAAAAAGAAGGTTGTTGTCATAGGTCATACTCCGCGCCAAACTGTTTCAGCCAGTCCTCGCGCAGCACGCCCATAAAGAACACATCTGAACGCTGCCCATTACGCAAAATCATCTCGCGCACCCGACCTTCGTGTCGGAACCCGGCTTTTTCGTAAGATTTGACTCCGCGCGGGTTGTAATCGAACACATCCAGCGAAACCCGGTGCAGGCCCAGCTCTACGAAAGCAAAGCGCAAAACCAGTTTCATGGCCTCGGTTCCGTAGCCTCTACCCCAGTAATCACGCTCGCCAATGCCGATGCCGACAAAGGTATCACCGTGCGGGGTTGCACTGCTCAAGTCGACGAAACCGATCAATTTATCGCCTTCCAGGGCGCGGATGCCGAACAACCACATTTCGGGCGGATCTTTTTCGAGTTCTTTTTCAAGCCATTCCTTGGTGCGTTTCGGTGAGAACAAGTGTCCGGGCGCCAGGTCGAGCAGGCGTCCGTACTCGCTGTCATGCCACCAGCGTGAGAAATGCTCGGCATAAACTTCAGGGTTTTCGGCGCTCAGGCGCACCAGTTTTCCACGGAAAATATCGTTATTCATGATTCACACTCCATTCTGAGCGCAACAGGCCCAAATGCAGGCTGTCCCAGCGACGGCCGTCGCGCAAGATCACCTCGCGGCGGCAAACTTCTTCACTGAAGCCAAATTTCTTTACAAAATCGATGCCCCGAATGTTGTACTCGGGCAGGATGACCGTTAAACGATTCAGGTTCAACTCGTCGAAGGCCAGCCGCAAAAGCAAGCGGAACGCGTCCGACCCGTAGCCTTTGTTCTGTTCCGAAGGACCGATTGCCAGTTCCAGGCAGCCCGTCTGCGAAGGCCACAAAATCCAGTAGATTTTGCCCCAACCGACGAGGCGCTCATCATCCAGTGGGCGGATGTGGAAATAGAACATCTCATGCTTTTCATCCATATCCTTTTCGACTTTTTCCAGTAGCTTTTTGATCTGCTCTGGAGCCAGTGGTCGGGCTGGCGTTTGGTTCAACATCCGCATCAGGCTGGCTTCCTGCGACCATTCCGCCAAGGTTTCGGGATCTTTCTCCAGTTCAATCCGCGTCAAACGGGCAAGTTTGCCAGTGTATAAAGAAGTTGTGATATCCATATAATTTCCTTTGTCTTTCCCCTTCCTGAATTCATTTTTTGAATTCGGGAAGGCCGGGAGCGGGTAAAACTAAAAATAAAAACGGTCACAGGTTTTTCGCCCATGACCGCCTTGAAAAGAAAATAAAAAGGCCACGGGCGGGTGCGCCGTGGCCGGGGTTACAAAATTTCGCGTAACTTACCTGGAAACAGGCGCACTCCGAGAATCAACTGCCACACCACCGCCAAAATCAGCGGTGCAGACGAAGTGTTTGAGATTGGTGTAGATCATTGCCATGGGTCGTGCGCTCCTTTCCTGTAAGATTTTTATAACTTTTTGTAGTTTATCACGCATACTTTTGATTCGTCAAGAAGAAATTAATCTCAATTTAATCTTGTACCAGCCACTCTTTGGCTTCTTCTTCGTTTTCAAAAATGGATAATTTTTGCCCGGTCAGGCTCATCAGCATATTGGCCAGGATCCGCTTTGTTCCGGTGACACCCAGCACGGCTGTTTTGTGCACGAATTTCTTCGTTTTGCTCGAACTGGCCTGCATGACATCCATCAAGTTTTTGCTGATGGTTGTGCCGCGAAAATCTGCCAGGATTAATATCGAATCTTCGGGTTGGCTGGTTACAATTTTCTGCACATTAACCAACTCATCTTTGATGATGTCCGATTTGTCGAGATCGATGCCCGAAAAATCTTGAAAAAAGATTTGCTTGCCCTGATGTTCGATCCATTTTGAACGCATAATTTCAGGCCTTCCCGATCGTTTTTTGTTTTTCCAGGTAAAGTGCAATCCCGGTCAGTATGGCTCCGGTAAGCTCCCAGGCGGCGACACCGATGAACCCAAACGGCGCCAGGCCAGAAAGAACGGCAAATGAGAAGATACAGAATGTTACCACGCGAAACGGCACTGTCCACCTGTAGAAAGGCTTGAAGTTGCTGAAAACCGCCAGGATGTAGTAAATACCCATATTGAAAGATGCCATCGATGATGCGGTCACAAAAACCAGAGTGTAATCAGCACTGACACGTTGAGCTCGCTCTATGGCTTCGAAGCCGATCAGGGCCAGGCTCCATTCCGGTCGGATCAGGCCAACCAACCCCAGCAACAAGGCCAGGGCGCCAAAAACGAACATGGTCCAGCCTGAAAGATCTTGTATTTTAAGTGAAAAGTTTTTACTCATGCTTGTTCCTGATTAGGGGGTTCCGTCAATATCGATATAACCTTCGAACATTTGCTGCATAACTTCTTTGGCCAGCCTTTGTTTTCCCTCACTAAAAAGCTCTTCGTTGATGTCCGTAAATGTCAACGGAGCCGGGAAGGTTTGGCCGCCTTTTCCTTCCAACAGGCTGGGCCAGGCGCTGATCATGGCCTCGAGGTAATTGGGCTGCAGGGTGACCACCCAGGCATTCAAGGGTTTGTGCGGGGTCTTGGTACCGATCATTAGAATGCCGGTAATCGTCAGGTAGTCCAATAGCTCAGGAACATCCAAACCGGACTGGATGAAGACCGTGCCAACCTTCTTTTGCAGGATCAAAACATCAGCATAGGCCGTATATTCATTTACTTTTGCATCGCCGGGTATTTCAATAAAAGCCGGGTATTCAAAAGGCGTGTACTGCCCGATCGGGCGGCATAATCCGCAGTAAAAGGTGCGGCCGGTGCCAAAAGAAGTTTGGATCGGCAGCGATTCTGGCGAATCCTTTTTTAGAATGGCACCTACCTGAAAGAAATCTTCCGTTACCAAAGCAGCAATGTAGCCGGCAATAAAAGCCTGCTGATCTGTGCGGATGCCCTCCCCGCCCAAAACGCTGACATTTCCACCAGGCGTCACACCAGGAATATTAACCGCCAAAAATTGGGCCTGCGGCGCAGCTGCGGCAAGAGACGCAAAGCCCGGGTCAGGCGGCAAAGCGATCACAATTTTCAGGTTGGGCTCCAGAGCGATATCTTCAACCGAAAGGCTGTTGCGTACCTGGAAGCGCAGTCCGGCGGCCTGGGCCAAATCATATACCGCGGATTGATAGGCCTTGGATGTGTCTTCGTTTAAATCCGCAGGGATGACCAGCACTGCCAGCGGGGGCGGCAGGGTCGGGGTCGGCCCTGCGGTTGGGCGCGGCGTCTCGGTCGGTGCCAGGGTTTCGTCAGGGTTTGGGGTAGCCGCAGCAGAAGGAGCGCAGGCCGTCAAAAGCGAAATGATCAGAATAACAAACAGGATGTTACGCACAAGTTTTCTCCGGAAAGGGGTAGGTCGTATTTTACCTGATAAAGCAAAAAGACGCCCGGGAAGGCGTCTTTTGTGTATCTTGGCAGTTTGTTAGTTGTAAGCGACTTTGATGGTTTTGGGGCGGGCCGATTCGGATTTGGGGATGTGCAGGGTCAGCACCCCATCTTCGATCTTGGCCTCGGCTTTGTCAGCGTCCAGTGCGGCAGGCAGGCGCAGGGCGCGCCGGAAAGCCCCGATCGGCAGTTCTCGCATCAGGTACTCGCCATCATCTGGCCGGTATTCACCCTCAATCGACAGGGTGTCATCCAAAATCTGGATGTTCAAATCTTCGGCTTTCAGGCCTGGCACAAGCGCGCTAAGAACATACGCTTCGCCTTCATCTCGAATGTTCAGCGCCAGAGAGCGGGCTGCTTCAGCATCACGGGCCACACGGCGCACAACACGAGGGGCATAGGGGGCAATGTAGAATGTCATTTTTTCTCCTTTTGGTTATACCGGTTAAAGTTATTCGTATTTTATGCTTCGTGTGTCTGAAAAATAAAAGAGAAAAATAGGATTTCTGTTAAACCTGCATACAAAGAGCGTCAATGCGCGAGTCCACTGCCAACGCAGTATAATCAGCCCCATGCAAGTACGTAAACTGGTCGTCATTCTTATCATTGGCGCGTTGGCAGGCAGCGCTTTTTTTGTATATCGCAACCTGCGCTCAGGGAGTGGCGAGCGCGGACAATCTGTGTGGGCTTTTTTGACCAACCCGGCCTCACAATCTGAACTGGTTATACCGGCCGGGGCGCGCTGCGGCGAGGCGCCGTTCGTTTTTCCAACCGAAGGCCTGGTCGGCTTTATCTGGGACGATTCTTTCCGCCCCGGGCACCGTCATGCCGGGATCGACATCTTCGCCGGTACCGGCGTGGGCGTCACGCCGGTTTATGCGGCTTATTCCGGGTACTTGACCCGCCAGGTTGATTGGAAATCTTCGTTAATTGTGCGTATTCCCAGCGACCCGCTCAATCCCGGCCAGCAGATCTGGACGTATTACACCCACATGGCCGACCCGAACGGCAACTCAACCATTGCCCCGGATTTTCCGCCCGGCACCGATGAAGTTTTTGTCGAGGCTGGAACTTTGCTTGGCTACCAGGGAAATTACTCCGGCACGCCGGGCAGCCCGGTCGGCGTTCACCTGCATTTTTCTGTGGTCAAGGATGATGGCTTTGGGCGCTATCTGAACGAGTTGGAAATCGACAATACCCTCGACCCCTCCCCTTATCTTGGTCTGCGCTTGAATGCGCACCAAAACCCGGATCAGATTCCGACCTGCGCGGGACAATGATGACACCCATAAATGGAAAAGTTGTGCTGATCACCGGCGCCGGGCGCGGACAAGGCCGCCAATTGGCCCTGTCCCTGGCGGCGCAGGGCGCGTTGCTCGCGCTGAATGATATTTCCCCGATCAATGTGGATGAAGTTGCGCGTGAAATCTCGGCCAATGGGCACGGGCAGGCGCGCGTTTACATCCACGATGTCGCGAAAAAAGTTGCCGTCCAGGCCCTGATCAATCAGGTGCTGGACGATTTTGGTCATCTTGATATTTTGATCAATCATGCCAACGTTCAGCCCTCAGCCGGATTGCTGGAGATGGATGAGTGGGACTTACACCGTGTTTTTGAAGTGAACACGATCGGCGCCTTCCTGGTGATGCAATCCGCCGCACGGGTAATGCGTGAACAGGGCAACGGATTGATCGTTAACCTGCTCGGCAGCTTCGGACCATCCTCGCCCCCGGCCTATTCTTCCAGCCGCCTGGCAGTCGCCGGGTTGACCCGCCAAATCGCATCCGAATTGGCCGCGCACGGCATCCGCGTTTATGGTCTGGCCCACGGACTGGATTTTCCAGATGCATTTGCTCCCGCTTTTCCGGGCGCGAGTCAGGCTGTTGAGGCCTTATGTGCTTCACAAGATATCCCGTCTGGTTCGATTCTCAGGCTGAGTGCCTGATTTTAAGGAGGTTTTATGTATATCTTTGTTCGCTTGACTGCAGTTGTCACCATTCTTTTCGGCGTTTTGTTGATGCTGGCCGGTTTATCCGGCGCAGGCTACGGGTTTTTCCAAAATGATGCCCTGACCCTGACCATCAACAATTATCTTGAACAGACCAATGACATGCGCCGGGTGGTTAATGCTGGCTATGCAGGGGTCATCCTGGGCACACTGGCTTTCATTTTTGGCATGTTTGCCGCAGCCTTCGGGCAACTGTTGCTGGTCTTTGTCGATCTGGCAACCCATACACGCGAAACCAACATTATCTTGCGCGGTTTTCGCGCACAAAGCAGTAGCAAGCAGACAACCGCCAATGATGATGACGAGAAAATGTACGGAACAGAACTCGAATCCGTCGGCTAAACACTGAGTTTGATATTTTACTGATAATGCCTTTTGACCTAAAATTTCTTGCCGCCGCCAGCCAGGTGCTGTGGCGCACATTTCCATTTTAAATTATCGTTTATGATTTGGCTGGAATAAACCAATGACAAAGCCTGAAAAACAAATTAATAAACTTCCGCGAAGTTTTATTTACCTGACCGTGCTGATCTTATCGCTGGCGGCTGCTTTTGCTGTTTGGGGTGTTCCCTATTTTTTTCAACCGCCACAGGTCGAAGGAATTTCTGGTACTTACGGAACCGGCACCTTGCGTGCCAGGGTGGTGGAAATCCTTGAAGAAGGCCAGGCCGAACTTGAAGGATTCACTCAGAATTTTCAGGTGATGCGCGTCGAATTGCTTGAGGGCGAATATAAGGGCATCCTGATGGAAGTGGAATATGGCAGGCGCCAGGTGCGCCCCGACTTTAAGCCTTTCGCGCCCGGGGATGAAATCTTTATCACGCTCGGCAAGCGTCCCGATGGGGTTCTGTCTGCGTTTTATGTGGAGTATGTCCGCTCGCAATCCCTGTTTGTGCTGTTGGGAGTTTTTGTGGCTGCCATCCTGCTGATCAGTGGCTGGAAAGGGCTGCGCGCCTTGCTGGCGATGGCTTTCAGCCTGTTGATCATTATCGGTTACATTATTCCGCACATTCTGGCGGGCGAAGACCCGGTAACGATCAGCCTGATCGGTTCGGCTATTTTGCTTGGAGTCTCGCTGTATGTTACTTACGGCTGGAATCTAAAAACACACGCATCGGTTTTGAGCATGATTCTTGTTCTGATCCTGACCGGAACACTTGCCGTCTTGTTCGTAAGCCTGACTCGCTTGAGCGGTTATGGCAGCGAAGATGCGCTTTTCCTGGCACAAATGTCTGGTGTAGCGATCAACTTGCGCGGTTTGTTGTTGGGGGGGCTGATCATTGGCGCGTTGGGGGTGCTCGACGATCTGGTAACAACCCAGTCTTCGGCGGTCTTTGAACTGCACCACGCCAACCCGGCGTTTAAGTTTTGGGAATTATTTCGTACATCCATGCGCATCGGGCAGGATCATGTTGCAGCTACAGTCAATACTTTGATCCTGGCCTATGCGGGCGCTTCCCTGCCGACCCTTTTGCTGTTTACCCTGGGCAAGGGGAATTATGGTTTCCTGCTTAACACTGAGATGGTGGCCGAAGAGATCGTGCGCACCCTGGTCGGGTCGCTCGGATTGGTGGCTGCAGTTCCAATTACAACGGTCATTGCAGTTTTCCTGGCCTTATTCAGTCACCGTCTGGGTTGGCTACGCCCCTTTTTAGGCCCCGAAACCGGCAGCGGCGAGCACGGGCATCATCACTAACATCCAAAATTATTGAATGATCTGTAAAAACACAGAGCGCATCGCAGGTTTTTATGAGTCTGCGATGCGCTCTGGCATATATGCATGTTGTTCGATCTTTTTAGGCGATCGCCACTTCTTTGGTGCTTACCTCAAATTTGGGTGGGTTTTCAAGATGTTTCTTGACCGCGCACAATTCCGCAGAGCGGATCAGCGATTCGCGATATTTTTCTGGGAAGGTCGGCGGAACCTGAATTTCAAGGTCGATCTTTTTGATCATGCCGCTGAAATCACTGTGCATGCGCTGAACAATGCGGATACCGGCGCTGTCGAGGCCGCGCTGGCGGCAGAAACCGAGTACATAAATCCCGGCGCAGGTGCCGATCGAGCTCAGAAACACTGCAAAGGGGGTCGGGGCAGAACCTTCGCCGCCGCCACTGGGTGGCTGGTCAGTGTGGACGGTTAACCCGCTAAAGTGGGCATCGACGCGCGCGCCGCCGGGGAAGTCAATGATCATTTCCATAGTTGTAAGTCTCCTTGCTTTTTCTCAAAAACAGATGTTTTTTGTTTACTATCCCCTTAGATGTCAAGAAGTTGAAAAAGTTGCAAGGTTCATTCGCCAAATAAGTTGCCCAGCCAGCCCAACACACCGCGCTCAGGCATGCCGCCATGCACAGAGCCGTCTGTGCCGTTGATCAATACGGTGTATTGCCTGTTTTCGAAGGTGTATTCTGTGATCCAGACCGGCACAAAAACCAGTTTGAATGACAAAATCGAAATACTTGATGCGCTGTACGATAGGTCACTTAACTGGCTTTTTTGAGCGTGGATCTGCTGCTTGACCCGCTGAACGGCTTGCTGGCGGGCGTCCAGTGAAGCGTCAGACATGGCGCGCTCATAAACTTCCGCGGGCCAGCCTGCCAGATAGCGCGGATCGTAGAGCGGGGCGTTGGGCAGGTCAAATTTTGTCAGAAGGGGTTGTAGCAGTTCGGCCAGACGCGGGGTTGCTGGAATGCTGATATCGTTGAAGAATATCGGATGAACGCCTGAAGCCTGCACATACTGCTTGTCTTTATAAACCACACCTGTCCAGGGAATGTTCCCAGCAATGTCGAAGGTCCATACCGGCAAATACATGCCGCGCGGAGGCTGAACCTTGCCCTGGGGTTTGATCTGGTGCTTTTCGACCCACGCCACCAGGTAGCGGATGGCCTCACGCTGATTGAAACCCATCGGCACGATCGCATCTGGCTCAACCAGTTCGCGAGCATCACCCTGAATAACGTGGACAGAAGCGCAATAGGCGCAATTTGTCGACTTGGCTGTCGGCGGCAAAATGAAGTCTGCCCCGCAGCCCTGGCAGTGAAAGGTTTGCATGGCGACCGGTTTGCGATGTCCCTTGCCGGTGGCCATTGCCACGATGAAATCCTGTTCTTCTTCGACAGCCTGGTTGCCAAGAACCTGGTTGCGGGTGCAATATTCACAAACCAGGCTGTGCCCGTCGCCATCAAAAACCATCCGCGCGCCGCATTTGGGGCAGGTAAAGCGGTCTGCCTGCACGTTCCTGGTCTCGGTGGATTGGGCTGGCAACGCATCGGGGTTGACGATATCTTCTTGTTTTATCTTGCCATCCAGAATGGCCATTTCACGGCGCGCCAGGGCATTGGCCGGCTCAAGCGCCAGGGCTTCTTCGAGATACCGGCGTTTTTGGGCGGGATCTTCAACCACGCGGCTGAGATGCAGATTGGCCTGAAAGCGCGTCTCATGATCGTCGGCAACCATCAGCGCGCGCTCGAAGTAATTTTGCGCGGCCCGGAATTCGCCCGATTTGTAATGGATGATACCCATTCGCACCATGTCGTTATCGTATTCAGCCATATCTTCTTACCTGTGGATGGTTTTGCGAACAATGGCATCGGCCATGCGGGCAACCTGCGTCATCTGAGCTACATCGTGCACGCGGACGATGTTTGCCCCGCGCGCGATGCCAATGGCAACCGTTGCAGCGGTCCCGGCAGCGCGTTGGTCGGCGGGCAGGTCGAGGGTGTAGCCGATGAACGATTTGCGCGAAGTCCCCAACAGAACAGGGAATCCCAATTCGCAAATCTCATCCAGGCGGTTGAGCAGTTCCAGGTTTTGCTGGACGGTCTTGCCAAAGCCGATGCCGGGGTCGAGGATGATCTTCTCGTCCGCAATCCCGGCATTACGCGCCAGCAAGACGGATTCCATCAGTTCGCGCTGCACGTCTGCCAGTAGATCGGCATATTCGACGCCGATGTAGCGTCCGCCAAGCCGCGCTTCAACCTGGGCATCGTTGGGTTTGCTGCGGTTGTGCATCAGGATGACCGGCGCGCCGCGTTTGGCGGCCAGGGCGGCCATTTGCGGATCGGCACGCAAGCCCCAAACATCGTTGATGATCTGTGCGCCCGCATCCAGTGCGGACTCGGCCACGGCGGCTTTGTACGTATCGATTGAAATCAGTATCTCAGGGAAGCGGCTGGCGATCGCGCGGATGACCGGTTCGACCCGGCGCTTTTCCTCGTCTTCCTGCACAACCTGCGCGCCGGGGCGGGTTGATTCACCGCCGATATCGAGGATATCCGCACCCTCGGCCAGGAATCGCCCGGCCTGTTCGAGCGCGCGCGAAACAAAGTCTCCCGCAGAAACCAAACCGTCCCCCGAAAACGAATCGGGGGTGATGTTGATAATGCCCATCAAAATGGTGCGCTGTCCCCAGTCCAGGCTGTGATTACCGATAACAAGAGTTTTGGGTTTCATATTTTTTGCACGGCAACCTTTTCAAACACAAAGGACACGAAGATCACGAAAGAAAAACAATTATGAAACCATGTTTTCCCTTTGTAACCTTTGTGCCCTTCGTTTTTAGGCTTTCTTTGGCCATCTGGCGATGCAAAGATTTTTTAAACCATCTGGTCGAGCGGTTTGGCAAGCCAGGCTTCGGCTTCGTCGATCACAGTAAAAACGCGGACAGCCGCGCCAGTAACAGTGGCCGAGGCAGCCACCTTCATGATCGCATCCTTGACCTGCTGGCTGGCGACAACAACTGCCGCGCGCACGTTGCGCGTCGATGGATCGTTGTTGACTTCGACCGCCATTTTGATCGCTTTTTCAGGGATTTCCTTGACCTGGCGCAGATCGTACAGGTTGCGCGTCAGGCGGTCGGAGCCCATCAGATGCTCGAAGGCAAATTCGCGCCAGTCACTGATGGTTGCTTCGCTCAAATCGCTAAAGGTCAGGGTCATGCCGCCATCCGGGCGGCGGTTGACAGTGTAGCCAATGCCCGCTTTGGGCGTCCACATTAAGGGTTTTGAGTCGCTCATGCTGCCTCCAAATTAATTACAGGATAATCCTGTGGATTATAAGCCGAAAACAGGTCAACTTCTTAAGCCAACAAAACATATTCTTTCAAAAACTTATTCAGGGTCTGGTAATAATCGATGATCGTTTCACTCTTGCGCCAGCCGTGGCCCTCACCTTCGTACAGGCGGAAGATGTGCGGCACTTTATTGCGCCGCAGGGCATCGACAATGCTCTCTGATTGATCGGGCAGCACCACTTTATCATCTGCGCCCTGGAAGACAGCCAACGGGTCGCGGATCTGATCCGCGTGAAAAACCGCCGACCATTTTTTGAAATGCTCCGCGGCGGCAGGCAGTTCTCCGACCAGCGAGGCGTTGTAGCGCTCCTCGAACTTGTGGGTTTCATCCTCCAGCGTGAACAGGTTCGAGACACCGAACAAATTGACCCCTGCGCGGAAAACGCCAGGGTAATGCACCAGACAGTTCAAAACGGTAAAACCGCCTGCCGAACCACCCATGATTACCATGCGGGTCGGGTCGGCCAAACCGAGAGCGGCCAGCGCTCCAGCCGCTCCGGCCGCGTCTTCGGCATCGACCGGGCCCCACTTTTCGCGCAGGGCCAGCATGTATTTGCGCCCGTAACCGGTCGAGCCGCGGTAATTGACCTCGATATAGGCAAAGCCCCGACTGGCAAAATAAGCCGCGTCTCCGTTGTAACTGGCAACCCTCGCCGAAGTTGGCCCGCCGTGAATGTTGACGATCGCGGGCGGCAGACCCTCTGCGTCAAAGAACGGGTTACTGGGCGGGTAATACAACCCATGTACCGGCGTTCCGTCTGGCGCGGGCCACTCGATGGCCTGCGGTTCGGGCAGATACTCAGGCGGGATGCTTTCACTCTCAGAATACTTTTCGATACGCAGCTTGTGATCCGCAAGCGAGACGATCCGCGACGGACATTTTGGGGATGAAGCGATAAAGGCGATCTGGCCCTGGGTGGATACGGTTACCTGGCCAAACCAGGTATAAGGGGCTGTTCCAATCGGAGCGGACTCACCGCCAGTTGCCTCCACCGCCCAAAGCGACCGCCACCCCTTGTCGTTGCGGGCATACACCAGGCTTTGGCCGTTCCAGCCGAACAGGCGCATCCCCTGCACCCAGGCCGGGTCGAGCAGGGAGGCGTTCTCAGCCAGGACTCGCATCTGACCGCTGGACAGGTCGAGGCTGCGCAGCGTGTCCCATTCGCCATCGTTGGCGAGAAAAGCCAGAAAGCGGCCATCCGCCGAAAACTCAGGCTGAAAGACCGGGGTCTGGTCATCCCCGTAGATTTGTTTCACATCCGTCAGTTGTGCGCCGTTTAGGCGGGCCATCATTAAGCGACAGCCATCCCACGGCATCTGCGGGTGATTCCACTCGACCCAGGCGATCTGCTGGCCATCGGGGTGCCAGGCAGGCTGCATATAAAAATCGGAGCCGGTCGCCAGTTGGACAGGCCAGCGCGAACCCTCGGCATCGACCATGGCCAGGCAGTCATGGCGCTCATAAGAATGGATGAACAGGATCTTCGAACCGTCTGGAGAAATAGCGGGCGAGGCCACCTCGCCAAACTGGGGCGTAATGGCCTTGGCCCGCCCAGAATCGAGCGATTGACGATAGAGCTGCCCGCCGCTGGCGAAAACCACCATGCCGTTGCGCACGCTGAAATCGCCACCGCCGTAGCCGATGCCGCCGCTGACTTTGAGCGTATCGGTCAGGTCGCGCGGTGCGTCACCGGGTTTGCGCACAACCAGCACCCGCCGCGCAGAGCGGCCTTCGAGCCAAACCAGCGTTTGACCATCGCTGTCAAATTGAACATCTTCGAGGCGCAGTTTCAGCCCCAGCAGTTCAGGGGAGATGGGCGAAGGCCACAAACCAAACGGGGAGAATTTTTTATTCACAAGAGAACTCCTGATGTGTTTTGATAACAAGTTTGTTATGGATTATATCTGCTTCGGGCAGACGATTTGCAAGATGTCTGATAGTATAATCAGAAAAGAATTCCTTATGGAGGCCTTATGACCGAACGGAAAATTCGTGTATTGGTAGCAAAACCCGGCCTGGACGGCCACGATCGCGGCGCAAAAGTGGTTGCGCGCGCCCTGCGCGATGCAGGCATGGAAGTGATCTATACCGGCCTGCGCCAGACCCCTGAAATGATCGCCGAAGCCGCATTGCAGGAAGATGTAGATGCAGTCGGCCTGTCAATCCTCTCCGGAGCGCATATGGCGCTGGTGCCGCGCGTGGTTGAACTGCTCAGGGCCAATGGGCAGAACAATGTCAAAATCTTTGTCGGTGGCATCATCCCTGATGAGGATGTGCCGCGCTTGAAAGAGATCGGCGTAATGGAGGTCTACGGACCCGGCTCATCCACCGAAAAAGTTATCACCGATATTCGCACCGCAATTCCGACTGCCGGGTAAACAATGGATCTTGCGCAATCTGTCTTGAACGGCGACAGGCTGGCGCTGGCGCGTCTGCTCTCGCGTGTGGAAAATGCCACACCTGAGGGCCTTGCCGCGTTGGATGCGCTTTTCCCGCACACCGGCAAGGCTCATTTATTGGGTGTTACCGGCGCGCCAGGGACAGGAAAATCATCACTGGTCAACCAACTGGCGCTGCATTACCGCAAACAGGATAAAAAAGTTGCCATCGTGGCCGTAGACCCTTCCAGCCCGTTTACCGGTGGGGCTGTGCTGGGCGACCGGGTGCGGATGCGCGACCTGGCCGGCGATACGGGCGTCTTCATCCGCTCGATGGCTTCGCGCGGCTCGTTGGGCGGTCTGGCGCAGGCCACCGCCGGGGTGGTGCAGGTTTTCGACGCCGCCGGATTCGATATCATCATTATTGAGACGGTCGGCGCCGGCCAATCGGAAGTGGATATTGCCCGCCTGGCGCACACCACACTGGTGGTCGAGGCCCCCGGCCTGGGCGATGACATCCAGGCCATCAAGGCCGGAATCCTGGAAATTGCCGATATTCTGGTCATCAACAAGGCCGACAACCCCGGTGTCGATTCAACAGAGCGCGCCCTGAAAACCATGCTCGAACTGGCGCACCCGGTCAAACGGGTTTTCCAGCATCACGGCCAGGCCTTTGAAGTTCCCACGCATGATCTCGAACAGGAAAATGGCGACCCGCTCTGGATCCCGCTCATTCGCCGGACCGTGGCGATCCAGGCCAACGGCCTGCCAGAATTGCTTGAAGCGATTGCGGCGCACGTTATCTACCTGCGCGAAAGCGGAGATTGGGCACGCCGCGAAGAAGCCCGTCTTGAAGCGGAATTTGATCTATTATTGCGCGAAAGACTGGTGGAGTATTTCCGGCAACAGGTTTCTGATGAGATCGTGGCCAATTTTTTCACCGAAACGCTGGCGAGGCGGATTGCCCCGCGCGAGGCGGTCGAGCAGTTATTGCAAAGGATGAAAGCATGATCTACGGAAAACGCATCCGCCTGCGGGCTGTTGAACGCGAAGATTTACCCAAATTTGTCGAGTGGATGAACGACCCCGAAGTGACATCCGGACTGTTGATGCGCCTGCCGCTCTCAATGGCCGAAGAACAACGCTGGTTTGAAGGAATGTCACAACGTCCGGCCACTGAGCGGGTTCTAGCGATTGAGATCCGTGACGGTGATTCCTGGCGAATGATCGGCTCGACAGCTTTTCATGACATTAATACCGTAGATCGAGAAGCGGAATTTGGCATCTCGATTGGCGAGAAAAGCGTTTGGAATCAGGGCTACGGCAGCGAGGCCACAACTCTCATGCTACGCCACGGGTTTGAAACCCTTAATTTGAACCGCATCTACCTGCATGTGCATGCCGACAATCCACGCGCCATCCGCGCTTATGAGAAGGTCGGCTATGTCCACGAGGGATGTATGCGCCAGGCAGTTTATAAGCACGGAAAATATATCGACGTCCATTTCATGAGCGTTCTGCGTTCAGAGTGGGACGAAATCAAGGATAAATAAAGTTATGGCTCATAATGCTCTAGATATGAAAGTGTATGGCGGCATCAAGCTGTATGCCGGAACCGGTTCGCCTGAATTGGCGCAACATGTGGCCGATTACCTCGGCGAACCACTGTGCGGGCGCGATATTATTCAGTTCCCTAATGAGAACCTGTTTGTAAAATTACATTCCAGTGTGCGCGGGCAGGATGTTTACGTTATCCAGACCACATCCTCACCAGTGCATCGCAACCTGATGGAACTGCTGATCATGATCCAGACTCTTAAGCTGGACTCAGCGGCCCGTATCACGGCGGTCATTCCCTACTTCGCTTATGGCCGTTCGGATAAAAAAGATCAGCCGCGCGTACCGATCACCGCCCGCCTGATCGCAGATATGATCCAGGTGGCTGGCGCTGACCGTTACATCATCATCGAACCGCACGCCGGGCAGGTTCAGGGCTTTTTCTCGATCCCTGGCGACATCCTGACTGCGTTTTATCGCATCACCGAACACCTGGTTGAAATCAAGCAGAAGATGAAAGATCCGGTTGTTGTGACGGTTGATCTGGGTTTTGCAAAAAAAGGCCGTAACCTGGCCGCCAACCTGGATGCGCCGATTGCTTTTATCGAAAAACGGCGTGTGGCCAACGATGCCAAAGCCCAGGCGCTAACGATCATTGGCGATGTCAACGACCGGGATGTGATCCTGGTTGACGATGAGATCGACACTGGCGGCTCGATCGTCCAGGCTGTCAACCTGGTCAAGCAGAATGGGGCTCGGGATGTCTATGTGATCTGCGTTCACCCGATTTTCTCATCCAGCGCCAGCGAACGATTGGCTGCCCTGCCGGTAAAGCAGTTCATCACCACCGATACCGTCCCGATCCCGCCTGAAAAAGCGTCCCTGCTCGGCGACCGGCTCAAGATCATTTCGGTTGCCCCGCTCCTGGGCGAAGTCATCCTGCGCGCCCACCAGGGCCGTTCGGTTGGCGAAATGTTCAACGAATAAACCAACCTCATGCCCGAACTGCCCGAAGTGGAAACCATCACTCGCAACCTGCGCCCGGCCCTGCTCGGGAGGCAGGTTGTGTCTGTCGGGCTGTTTTGGCCGCGCACCCTGGCCACCCCTGCAGCAGAGCGCTTCGCGGAGCAGATTTCGGGGCAACGCATTGAACAGGTCACACGACGCGCAAAATATATCCATATCACCCTGTCTGGGGGCCATTTATTGATCCACCTGCGCATGAGCGGAGATTTGTTCATGCGCCCCTCGCCTTACGCAGCACAGCCGCACGACCGCCTGCATTTGATGCTCGATTCGGGCGAAACCCTGGTCTTTAACGACACACGCAAATTTGGGCGGGTCTGGTTGGTTGATCAGCCGGATGAAGTGCTCGGCAAACTCGGCCCGGAACCGTTTTCCGTTGAATTTTCATCTGCCAGCCTGCACACTGCCTTGCAATCCCATCATCGCCAACTCAAGCCTTTGCTGCTCGATCAGTCTTTTGTGGCCGGGCTGGGAAACATTTACAGCGACGAAGCATTACATTTGTCGGGTTTACATCCATTGAGGCAATCCGATACAATATCTTATGAAGAAGCTGGCAAACTGTTCGACGCCATCCGCGCTGTTTTGCAAACCGGCATCGACAACAATGGCGCGAGCATAGACTGGGTCTATCGCGGCGGCAGTTTCCAAAACCATTTCCGCGTTTATGGCCGCACAGGTGAAGCCTGTCTGGTCTGCAATACACCTATTCAACGGATTGTTGTTGGACAGCGCAGCACCCATTTTTGTCCTGGCTGTCAATTGCGAGCGTGATTATGAACTTTTCCCTGATGGACATCATTCCCCTGTTGGTAGCGGCAGCGGTTGGCTATCTAATAGGCCTGCTGGACAAGTGGGTAACATCCGGCCTCAAACAAAAAAAGCAAGAAAAACAAGAGACCCTGGCCTCTGAAAAAACATCGGCGCTGCTGGCATCGCAACAGGCCCGCTTGGAGCAGGCCGCCAAAGAACTGGCCGCCAGAGACCAGACCATCAAAGAAATAACTGCAAAACAAGAAGCTCAAGCCAGCAGCGAGCAGAGCGCCCTGCGAGTATCCTTCGATGAGAATCAGAACTGCCTGGTCGAGTTGGATGGGCAACGCGTCCCAGCAGGGGAACTTACAACGGAGCAGCGCCAAAGATTGGTTGGGATTGTGGTTCAAATCCGCCCATGGATCGACGGCAAACCTGTGCCAAAGGCAAGCCCGGCCTCACAGCCAGTTGCCTCGCCGCCGCCACCAGCCCCCCAGCCGCGAGTTCCGCTGTCCTCCTATCCGGCTTCATCGCCCCTGACCGGGCCGCCGCCACGCATCGACCCGATCCGCGGGCTGCGCGGCATTGTCGAAAAAGATATCACCAAAAAGGACAGCTCGAATCTTGTCAGCGTTGTTGCGCTGATCGATCAGGTTTTGCAGCGCCAGTTGGTAAACACCCCCCTCGAATCCCGCAGGATCAAACTGGAAGAAGGCCCGCACGGTGAAGTGCAGGTGCATGTCGGTGCGGTGCGTTATGCGAGCATTGATGAAGTGCCACAGCCTGAAATTCAGGCCGCCATCAAAAATGCGATCGCCGAATTCAACAGTTGATCTTCCGATCATTGGTTGCCGGAATGGCAGAAAACAAAAAACAGGGCAAATTTGCCCTGTTTTTATCTTAAAACAGAATATTTGCGATCAACTGCGAGGCGCGCGCAACTCCGCCAGGTGCCGTTCCAATTCAGCCCGGCGCGTATCTGCCGCAAAGCGAACTTCATCGACAAAGCTCGAGGCCCGCCCGCGCAACTGGCCGCGCAACTCTTCGCCAGATTTGGGCGCAAGCAAAATTGCAATTGTCGAGCCAAACAGCCCGCCAACAAACAAACCGATCAGAAAGCCAAACATGCGTCGCATCGTTCTCTCCTTTTCGTATGATTTCTATAAAACATTATAGGTCAAAAACACCCTCAATGGAAGATTGACGTATAATAAAAGTGTCGCATGTATCTTTCGGAACGTGACGACCACTTATTCACAATCGGCTATCCAATGCGGCCAACCTGGGGGATGCCGCAAACGAGGCCCCTACCTTTTATGGAGGGTACCCTATGTCTACACCTGCAATTACCTTCAACACAGCCCAAACTGCGCGCAAAAAAGTGACCACGCTCACCCTGCGCCAGAAAAAAGAACGCAGCGAACCGATCTCAATGCTGACCGCTTATGACTACCCATCGGCGCTGGCCGTTGACCAGGCCGGAGTGGATGTCATCCTGGTTGGCGATTCGCTGGCGATGGTGGTGCTTGGCTACGAAAACACCCTGTCGGTAACCATGGACGATATGCTCCATCACAGCCGGGCGGTGGCACGCGGCGCAAAATACGCCTTGTTAATCGGCGATATGCCTTTCATGTCGTATCAGATCTCGGTTGAAGATGCCGTGCGCAACGCCGGACGCTTCCTGCAACAGGGCGGCATGGACGCGATCAAACTCGAAGGCGGCGCAGAGCGCGTCCCGGCCATTCGCGCCATCATCAGTGCCGGGATTCCCGTCATGGGTCACCTTGGCCTGACGCCGCAGTCGGTCAACCAGTTGGGCGGATTCCGCCCGCAGGCCAAAAACGCCGTTACCGCCCACAAGCTGCTCGAAGATGCGCTGGCGCTCGAAGAAGGCGGGTGTTTCGCCATCGTGCTCGAATCGGTTCCGGCGCGGCTGGCTGAATATGTCTCGAAACACCTGAGCATACCGACGATTGGCATTGGCGCGGGTGTGGGTTGTGACGGACAGGTGCTCGTCACCCACGATATGCTCGGCCTGTTCGACCGCTTTACACCCAAATTTGTCAAAAAGTATGCCAACCTGCACACCGAGATGCAGCGCGCCATAGGCGCGTATATCGACGATGTCGAAACCCGGCGCTTCCCGGCCGTGGAACACACCGTCGCCATGCCCGATGCCGAGTGGGATGAGTTCCTGCGTGGCCTCGAAGCCTGAGCCTGTCCTGATCTGCGGCACTGGCGCGCTGGCGACCCTGTTCGCGGCGCGCCTTTCTGCCGCCTGCATTCGCGTTACGATGCTGGGCTCATGGCCCGAAGCCATTGCAGCACTCAACCGCGATGGCGCGCGCCTTGGGGATGATGTCTATCCTGTCCGCGCGGTGAGTGACCCACGAGAATGCCAGGGAGCGGGTTTGGCGCTGGTGCTGGTCAAAGCCTGGCAGACGGAGCGCAGCGCCCGTCAGCTTGCAGAATGTCTGGCGGAAGATGGAATCGCCGTCAGCTTGCAAAACGGGCTGGGGAACCGCGAAACGCTCGCGGCGCACCTCAGCCCGTCTCGCGTTAAACAGGCCGTCACCACGCTCGGAGCAACCCTGCTCGGCCCCGGCCAGGTCCGTTTTGGCGGGGAGGGGGTCATCTCGCTCGAGGCCGCTCCCGCCCTGGATGTGCTGGCGGCTCATTTAACGGAATCCGGGCTGCGGGTGGAGCGAGTCGAAGCGATCGAAAGCCTGGTCTGGGGAAAACTGGTCATTAACACGGCGATCAACCCGCTGACAGCGCTTTTCAAAATCCCCAATGGTAAACTGCTCGAAAGCCCGCCCGCGCGCGAGATGATGGCTGCCCTGGCGCGTGAAACCGCCGTAGTGGCCGCCCTTCAAGGGGTCAGTCTGCCATTTGCTGATCCGCTTGCGGCCGTGGAAGCGGTTGCGCAGCGCACGGCGACCAATCATTCATCGATGCTGCAAGATGTTTTGCGCGGTGCGCCAACCGAAATCGATGCAATTTGCGGCGCGGTGGCGCGTTTGGGGGGCGAGAAAGCCCCGTTGAACCGGGCGATGTGGCAGTTGGTGAAGGCGCTTGGTTCGTGGTAATATCAGCCTGCCAAAATTTTGCGCGGAGGCGTTTGAATGCAAAAAGTGATCCTGCTGCTCGTTTTTGTTCTGGTTCTATTTAGCCCGACCCTGGCCATGGCCCAAGCTGATTCCCCGGTGCTGGATGAGTTGATCATTCAGGTCTGGCCGGAGTACGACCAGCCCTCGATGCTGGTGATCTATGATTTCAAACTGGCGGAGGGCACAACCCTGCCGGTTTCGTTGAAGCTGCGGGTTCCAAAAGAAGGCAATATTTTTGCCGTAGCCCAGGAAACAAGCGAAGGGCTGATGAACGTTCAGTACGAGCCGCCTGTGACCGAGGGCGATTATGATGTCCTGACCCTGGTGGTCAGCGATCTCTCCTATCATCGGATCGAGTTTTACGCTCCTTACCAGCGGCTGGGGGCCTCGCGCCAGTATTCCCTGCTCTGGCCAGGCGATTACGCGGTGACCACCCTGACAACTCTGGTGCAGAAGCCGGTTGGCGTGAACAGCCTGGTGACCGAGCCCAGTCTGGCCGAAATGCCTGCGGCCGATGGGTTTGTCTATGCCCAGGGCTCGTTCTCTAATTTGCCCGCCGGAGAACCGTTTACGCTTTCGGTGCAATATGAAAAGGATGGCGATGCACTGAGCGTTAACAGCCAGCCGCCCACGCTGCCAGGGTTGGAACAGCCAACCGAAGGCGTTTTTTCGCTGACCCAGGCCCTGCCCTGGCTGGCAGGCGGGTTGGGTGTGGTATTGATCGTCGGCGGCCTGGCCTGGTACTGGGTATCGGGCCGCGCCAGAAAATCTGGCCGGGATGCTTCGCGCAAGCGCCATGCCTCGCATACAGACAGCTCGACAACGCAGCAGATCTACTGCTCGCAGTGTGGCAAGCGCAACGAAGGCAACGACCGTTTTTGCCGGGCCTGCGGAGCGCCTCTGCGCCGCGACTAACTGGCTGGCCGCCATGCCCTAAAAAAAGAAGCCCGTTCCTGTTTCAGGAGCGGGCTTCTTCGAGGGTCTGGTACGTTTTCAACAGATTGACCAGGATCAAATCGGTAAAACCGTGCATTTTGCTGAGCATCTTGCCCCAGGCCAGCCCTGGCGGTACATGCGCCCCATCATAAGTGTTGATCATGGCTTCAAGCAGGCTATTGCGAAAAAACAGGAATGCGCGCGTTGCGTCTACAGCATTCAGCCCATAGCGCCGCGCGCGCGAGGCGTATTCGTAGCCGAGAGCATAGGCTTCATTGGCCGTGTCGGCATCGTTGACCACCATGTAATTCATCAATCCACGGATCAAGGCCATGCCGCTGGTGCGGTATTGGGCGCGGGCGGGTTCATCCAATTTTTTGTACCAGTCTTCCGCCTCCAACCGGCCATCAGCGATCTGCATCCGCACCTGGCCAATGGCGCTTTGCATGGCGCTGGCCGGTTCCAACTCGTGGGTTTCACGGGTCGTATTCTGCCAGAGTTCGATCTCAGATTTGAGATAGCGGCGATGCTGGCCTGATGTGCGGTGTGTGGGCAGGATGCCCTTGTCGGACCACAGCCGTACCGTGGAGGGGTGGATGCCCAAAATTTGGGCGACATCGTTGAGCTTTAGCCAAATTTCCCGTTGCGCGTTCGCCATTTAACCTGCCTTTGCCTAATCTGATAGCGCAACCCGCTCCACCGCGGAGGGGATTTCTACCTGGCGCTGGAACGCGCTGGTATCGATGCGTGTCAGCATGAAAGCGGCAACCGCCAACATCAGCGCTTCGATGCTAAAAACAATCACATAGCCAAGGATGGCTTTTTCGGTGATCAGGGTGGCCAGATCGCGGACAATGCCTGCCATCAGCGTGCCAACCAGCCGCGAGAGGGCATTCGATACCCCCCAGGCGCCAATGAACAAGCCAACGTAGCCGGGCAGGGTCAGGTCGAACATCAAAGCCAGGTTGGCGACAGTTGAGAGCCCGGTGCCGATCCCGAGCAGCACCACGCCAAAGTAGAAAGTGGCTGTGGTTTCGAGAAATCCGCTTGTAATGATCAGCAAGAACCCGGCCAGCGCGCCGAGATTGCCAGCCTGGGCAACCGACTTGCGCGGGGCGCGACGTTCCAATGCACCTGCAGCCAGGATCGCCAGTAAAACGCTAACCCCCCAAATCGAGGTGATGCGTGTGGTTTGCTGGACCGTCATCCCAAAGGCTTCGGCGGCAAAAGGTTCGAGCAGAATGTCCTGTCCAAGAACGGCAGCCAGCAGCAGCAGCAGATAGAAGAAAAAGGTGGTCGCCTGCGGGCTTTTGCGGATGACGCTCAGCATTTCTGACAGGGTGTGCGTGTCAGAGCTGGCCTGTGTTTTGGATGAGCGCTCTTCGACACGGATCAAGCCGATCATGCCCAGCCCCAGGGCGGCCAAAGCCACTGTCAAAAAGGCCTGTTGAAGAACTTGCGGGCTGTAAGGTTCAACCATGCGACTGATGACAATGGCGGTGATGATGATGCTGACGATCATCATGAACCACATGATGGCAATCGTGCGCCCACGCGCTTTTTCGCCGGAAACTTCGGTTGCCAACGAAAGATAGGATACCGCTGAGAGGTTGTAGCCCATGCCCCAGGCGCCGAAAGCCAGGGCGGCGGCTAAAATCCCCTGCGCGGGGGATTCAACCATCAGGAAAGCAACCTGGGGTGAAACGATGACGCCGAACACGCACAGCAACAATCCCAGCGCAATGTAAGGTGTGCGCCGAAAGCCAAAAATGGGATGGCGGTCTGAGTACGCGCCAATCGCCACTTGCAGCGGAGAGAAGAGATAAGGCAACGAGGCAAGAACTGCCACCAGTGTGGCTGAAATTGCCAGTTCTTTGATCATGACCCGGTTAAGGGTCGAGTTGATCGGCACAAGCGTCATGGCAACGGCTACATGCAGCAAGCCAAGTTGAATTTGTTTACGCAGCATAGTTTTCTTCCTGTTAACGAATTGACGTTTATTTTACAGGACAAAACGCGCTGCACAATGTAGGTTTTGGTAGATTTTGGGTAGAGTTTTGTTAGAAACGCACTTTAAATAAAACAGAAGCCGACAGTGAAGTGCCCCCTCCACCAGCGGCCTCTGTTGCGCGACTTCCCTGTTTGCCGCGCCCGGATTGCATTTGTATAATACCATTCTATTAGATTGGCATAGACAAATCGCAGACAAAACCGACTAATTTGACAGGATTTGGGCTTTGTATCGAAGCCAGTTTTCCTGAAGCGGGGCTTCAGACAGGTTTTCTTCGATAAAGTTAATAAGATTTACCAGTCGCTCCGATTCTAATGCGGTATCCAACCCGCTCTCTTTTTTTGCGCGAAGAAGCTTGGACAGGCAGTCCAGCTCGCGCCAGATGATATTTTTTTGCTGGTACCAGGGCAAGATCGATTCGGCCAGCTCGATGGCGGTTTCAAAATCCCGGTTTTGATATGCTTTTTCCAAATCCAGCCGCGCGACAGTGAAACGGGTAATATCTTGCCCAAGTCGTTTGATGGACTGCTCACGGAACCACAAGATTCGTTGTTCCAAAGCGTCCGGATTATTTTCAGCATGTAAAATTTCGAGTTCATTGATGACTGCCATGAAATGAATACCCCACAGTTCGGCCCGGGCTGAAAAATCCAGAGCGCGTTGCAGATATTCTTTACCGAGGGCGGGTTGTCCCTGCGTATAGAGCAGGTAGCCATAACGGTGCATATTTTCGAGCGCAACGAAATGTTCGCCTGCAGCGGTCATCCCCTGTTGGTACGATTTTATGGCCTGGTTATGGGCATTCAGACGCAGGTAAATATCGCCAACGGCTTTGAAACCCAGGCCAACCACTTCACCATGACCTTGTTTTCGCCCAATCTCAATCGCTTTCTGCGCGTAACGCCAGGCTTCATCGAGAAGGCCCATTTCGGCAGCGTTCATACTGTAATAGCTGCTGATGTAGCCCATCATGCGCCAGGCCTGGAGGTGTTCCAGCGCCAAACCTTTTTTGCAGGCCTGACGTCCTTCCTCAAAATTCCCCAGCAAATAGTGGGCCAGCCCCATGACCGAGTAGGCCAGTACCTGCCCGTATGGATGATAGGCTCTTATGGCATCTTCCAGAGCCTTATTGGCGTAATCCAGACCTTGCACAGGATTGCCATACAGGGTGGCCGTAATGGCCAGTTGATAGTGTGTGCTGCATCGCTGAAAAACCATCAGCGAATCGATCGAGTCACGGCTGATATCCAGGGATTGCAGAAGATAAGGCTGCGACTCAACCAATCGGTTGAGCATGTAGTGGTAAACCCCGATCCGGTCGAGGGTGCGCACCATTTCATAGGCATTCCCGCTCTGCCGCACATATTCCAGGCCGTCTTGAACGCTTTTTAACGCAGACTCGAAATCATTTTCGGCCATAAAAGCATCGCTCATCCCTGATAAGGCCGTGCCGATCAATAACGGGCTTTGGCGTTCCTCGCCAACCGCCAGCAGCGCGCTGTTAACGCGTTTAAGGGACTGGGGTTGGTCGCTCTGGAACAGCGCATCGTTCCAGATGGAATACAGGCTGTATAGATCTTGTTCAGTCAGGCCCGGTGTACGCCCGATCAAACGTTCTGCGCGCTCAAAGGCATCTAGGCTTTCATGAAAAGATGCCAGGCGATGAGCATATCGGCCGGCCAGCGTCCAGTATTCGAAGGCTTTGGGGAAATTCCCGGCTTGCTCGTAATGATAAGCCAGAGTAGCGGCCTGTGGCGCAACCTGCTCAACCAGAGTTTTCTCAAGGGCGCGGGCAATATTTTGATGAAAAAAACGTTTGCGCGCCGGGCTGATTTCGACCAGCAGGCTTTCGCGAATTTTCTCGTGCGGAAAGCCATACATGATGGTTTCAGCTGGAATGGGCTGCAAAAGATGGGCCCTTTCGAGCTCTTCGATGGCACGCGAAACAACATCGGGAATAAAATGGGTGGCATTCTCGATCAGTTCGAGGCTGAAGTGACTGCCGAGGAGTGCGGCGGTGCCAAGCACTTCCTTGGCTTCGGGGTAAATCGACCCCAGCCGGCGCCGAATAAGTTCATGAACCGATTGCGGCAGGGGCAGGCTTTCGATGTTCTCGAGATTTTCAGGAAGCCCTTTATCGATCAGGGATTGCAGGATCTCAAGCAAAAATAACGGATTACCCCCCGTGTCCCGGTCAAGTTTTTCGAGAAATGAGTCCGAGAGCGTCTGGCCAAGCATATAACTGGTCATTTCGCCAATTTCTGTTAACTCCAGGGTCGGGAGTTCAATTTGGCGGATGCTGCGGGATGAACTGCTTACCAGCAAGGAGTCGAGCAGCGGGTTACGTTCCTCGATGCGCGATGCCATGATCAGTAAACCGCGCCCCGGGCTAAAAAATTGATGGGTCAACAGATGCGAAACCACTGCCAGGGAGGCTTCGTCTGCCCACTGAGTATCATCGATGAAAACAAACAAAGGCCCTTGACGCACCAAAATCTTGAGAACCTGGTGAATCGCCTCGATCAGCACGGGTCTGGTAATTTCAGATTTCTCGTTCAACGTGGTTAAAACATCTTTGCGCAAACCTGTTATTTCAGGCAGCAGCAAAGCCAGCGGGCCGGCCCAGGCAAGTTCCAGTTCCTGCCAGGTTTGTGGATCGACTGAATTGCGCATCATGCTAACCCACGATCCAAACGGCAGGTTTGATTCCAGCGGCTGGCAGGCTCCCAACAGCAGACGCGGCGCAGGGCTTAGACGCTGGAAGGCTTCCTGAACCAGCCGCGTTTTCCCAGCCCCGGCCTCGGCCAGCACCAAAACCGAACCGCCAGTGCGCCAGGAGCGAGCCAGCATTTCAAGGGTTTCGCGATGCCCTATGTATGGGATCTGGGTGCCAGCCTTTAGCGGCCACAGGTTGGCTGTATTTCCCTGAAAGCTTGGGGCCGGGCTGTAAACGCGTGGCTCAAGATTTTTCAAGCGATCCGGCACTTCCCCATCGGCTTCAATTGACCAGATTTTTTTTATGTCCTCATAATATTGACGGGCTTGCGAATGCATGCCTGCCAACAAATAAGTTTCAACAATCTGCGCTTGTCTTTCCTCGTTGTATTCATCCAGTCGCTCCGAGAGCAAAAGCCATTGAATCGCATCGCGATGATCCCCATTGCCTCGCTCATATTCTGCCAAACGATCGAGGATGGACAGCATCCGCATGGCAACCTGGCTCGTAATCTGTGTGCGCCAATGTTCCAGATCGTCCCTTTCTGGCATGTTGTACCCGGCGAAAAAATCCTGCCCGCCCCACAAGGCGACCATTCGTTTCATTTTTTGAAAATGAACGGGCATCATTCTTTCGCGGGTGGGGAGCCGGCTTCCCGGCCCGCTGATCTCGCTGAAAAGCTGATTAAATTCAAAATAATCGACATCAACTTTTTGCATGTCGAGCATCAATGTTTCATTATTGGCTTGCAAAATCTCCGGGTTAGGCAAATCTTTACGCAGTTTCGCCAACAGATCGCGCAGGTTGGCGCGGGCTTCTTCCTCAGAAGCTTCGGGCCAGAAGATGCTGATCAGCGCCAAACGCGAAATGGGTTTGCCCTGGCCTGCCAGGTAAAAAAGCAAAGTCCGCGCCAGGCGGCGTTGAATAACAACCGGCTGGCCATTTTCGGAGATGCGTGGCGTGCCGAAAAGGCAAATTTTCAACATGATTATTCATCATTTCACAAAAAAAATACCAATACAAGTAAAATTTGTCTGTTTTTGGGGTGCATTATGACATGAATATTTTACATTTTCTCACAAAAAAAAAGAAAACAGACCTTTAGGGTCTGTTTTTGCGTTATCGGGAAAACAAACATGCTTAGTTTTTACGCAACGCCTGGGCCGACTGCAGGATGTCACTGGCCGAGCGCAGGGTGCCTTCGCTGACTTCTCCCAGCATTTGGGCCAGTTCCAGCATCCGATCATCGTTCTCGAGGCGGACAACGCTGGTGGTTGTGCGGCCGTTATTGATCAATTTCTCGACCCTGAAATGCTGGTCGCCAAAGGCCGCCAACTGCGGCAGGTGAGTGATGCACAAAACCTGGTGACTGCGCCCCAGGTTCCACAACTTCAGGCCGACTACCTGCCCGACCCGCCCGCCGATACCCTGGTCGATTTCGTCGAAGATCAGCGATGGAACCTGATCGGCCTTGGCAAGCACATTCTTAAGGGCCAGCATCAGGCGCGAGGTTTCGCCACCAGAGGCGATCTTGGCGAGCGGTTTTAATCCTTCACCAGGGTTGGGCGCCACCAGGAATTCAACCCGGTCAAAGCCGGATGAATCAAAGGCAACCCGCTCCTGGCTTGTGATCGGCAGCCCATTGAGATCGGGCTTGACCTGGAAATCGACCGAGAAGAGCGCCTGTTCCATTTTTAAGTCAGCCAACTCGGCTACGATGCCCTTTGCGAGGGTTTGGGCGGCTTTTTTGCGTTTTTCAGAGAGGGCTGTGCCACGTTCGGCCAGTTCTTTAAGCAACTTGGATTCTTTGCCCTGCAACTCGTCCATTTTTTCGGCGGCATTGGTGATGGTTTCGAGGTCGGCGCGGGCTTTGGCGCCAAAGGCCAGCACGGATTCGATCGTCCCGCCGTATTTGCGCATCAGGCGATGCATCAGGTCGAGGCGCTCCTCGGCTTCGTTGAGGCGCTTGGGATTGTATTCGATGGTTTCAAGATAATTACGCAAGTCGCCGGCAATGTCTGACAGGTTTTCGAGCAGGGAATCGGCGCGGGCGGAAAGCTCGGCCTGGGTTGAGTCGATCCGGGCCAGCGAGGAAAGGGCTGCCGCAGCCTGGCCGAACTGGTCGGTGATGGCGGGTGTCTCGGGTGAGCCTTCGTCGATCAGGCCGAGGGCTTCTTCGGCGTTGGCGGCCAGAGATTCGGCGTTCGCCAGGCGGTCACGTTCCTGGCGCAGTTCTTCATCTTCGCCGGGTTTCAAACGCGCCGATTCGATTTCCTCGGCCTGGAAGCTGAGCATTTCAATGCGGCGCTCTGAGTCGGCCTGGGCACGGCGCAACTCGTCCAACTCGCGGCGGACAGCTTGCAGCGCGGTGTAGGTTTGACGGTAGCTGGCCAGGAGGCTTTCGACGCCTGCGAAACGGTCAAGCAGGCCGAGGTGGGCGCGCACATCCAGCAGGGACAGGTGTTCCGTCTGCCCGTGAATATCCACCAAATAGGCGCCGATCTCACGCAGCAGGGCGACGTTGACGGTCCGGCCATTGACGCGGGCCGTGGAACGCCCCTCGCGGCGGACTTCGCGGGCCAGGGTGACGTAGTTTTCATCGTCGAGCAGGTCTTCGCGTTTGAGAATGGCCAAAATTTCGGCTTTGTCTGCCCGGTCGAGTTTGAAAACGCCCTCGACCGAGGCCCGTTCGGCTTCGGCGCGCAGAACGCTGGTCTCAGCGCGACCGCCCAGCAGCATTTCGAGGGCATCCATGATGATGGATTTGCCTGCGCCGGTTTCACCGGTAAAAATGACCAGACCCGCCCCAAAATCAAGAGCGAGTTTGTCGATGATGGCAAAGTTTTCGATGCGAAGTTCAGAGAGCATAAGGTTTACTTGGTGATGCGAATGCCAGAGATGCGGTAGTAGGCAGTGGGGACAGCCAGAAACAGGTAGATGCCCTGGAAGATCAGCCCGAAAATATCGAGCAGGCTAAATAAGACCATGGGAATTGCGCCGATAATGATCCCGGCCAGGATGACTTTGTATAGGGTTGGCGACCGGCGGCGGCCCGTGACCATGCGCACGGCTTCGGCGATGATAACACCAATCGTTGGGGCAGCGGCAAAGGCGATAAAAAACCCGAAATAACCGATGAATCCGATCAGGCTGAATACAAAGCTGCCGATCCCCGAAAGGACAGCCGCCGTAATGAAACCGGTGATGTAATCATAAGGTTTGCTGGTTTCAAAGATCTTTTGCTGGCCGCGGATGCATTCCTTGCACTGGTAGCCAGTTGGGGTGCGCACGGCGCATTTGACACAGATCAGTTTTTCGCATTTCTTGCAGCGCAAGGCGGTTTCAACGGTCGGGTGATTGGCGCAATACAAGCTTGTTTCGTTCATCGGGGCAGTCCTATGCTGATGTTCTGGTTCATGTGGGCTGTCAGGTTGCGGTAGAAATAATCAGGATCGCCGAAGCGGATAAATTTGACGATGTTTTCCCCGGCGCGCACATCGATGCGGTCGTTCTCATCGAGGCCGATCGGGGTCTGCCCGTCGATGCTCAGGATGCTGTTTTCGCTCAGGATGGTCATGCTGACGGTCGCGCCCTCAGAAAGAACCACCGCTCGATCGACCGAAAGGTGCGGGGCGATCGGGATGAGCAGGATGTTGCGCAGTTCGGGCGGCAGGATCGGCCCCCCGGCGGCCAGGGCATAGGCGGTCGAACCGGTGGCGGTCGAGGCGATCAACCCGTCGCAAACGTAGGTGGTCAGGTACTGCTCATCGATGCTGGCTTTAACGTGGATCGGGCGCATCATGCTGCCGCGCGCAACAACAACATCGTTGACCGCCTGGCGGATACCAAGCGATTCGCCAGCCCGGAAGTGCTCGGCGCTGAGCATCATCCGTTTTTCGACCCAGTAATCACCGACCAGCAACTGTTCGAGGGTGTGTTCCCAGCCCTGGTTATCGATCTGGAAGAGAAAGCCCAGGCGGCCTTTGTTCAGTCCCAGAATCGGGATCCCGTACGGGGCGCACAGGTGGCCGGCGCGCAGGATGGTGCCATCGCCACCCATCGCAACCAGCACATCGAATTCGCCAGATTTAACCCGGCGGCGCAGCTCCTCGTCATAGAGCGAGCCGTACAGCGCGTCGATGCCTTTGGTTTTTAAATATTGGGCGGCAACAACGGCTTCACGCATGGCGTCTGGCAGTTTGGGGTGGGCTACGATCACAATTCGCAGGTCGGGCATGTTTCGATTATACAATTAAGATAAGGATTCTTCGCAATCCTGTCTGTATCCACAGCCCTGGCAGCGTGCGCGGCTTTCGTGCGAGCGTTCCACGTTCTCGCGGCGTTCGTCGCGGCGCATTTCGGCCAGGATATCGAGCAGGGCGCTTTCGAGTTCGGGGGTGTAATCGATCGCAAAATCACGATCGGGGTAATGGATAATGCCATAGGGCGGGCGTTTGCCGTAGCTCTTTTCAACCAGCAGACAATAAGAAGCCAGTTGGTAAATATGCGAATCGTAGGGCTGCTGGGGCGCGCGGCCCGATTTGACCTCGACCGGGATGATCTTGCCATTCTGCTCGACCAGGTAATCCGGTTTGCCGGTCAGGGCCAGGCCGGGAACGTAAAGCGGGCGTTCGGGCTTGCCCCAGGCGCGGGTGTCGGTATAGATGACCCGTCCACCGGGCAGGCCGGCAGCGCGCCGGGTGCGTCCGGACTGCCAGAGCAGGAACAGGGCCAAAACGACAAGGGCCAGCGCAAGATAAAGCATCAGCCGCCCATCAGACTTTGCACGCCGAGCCAGGCCAACAGGATCAGCGCAGCCAGAAGCAGGGCCCAAGCCAATCCGCTTTGGAAACTGGCCGCCAGGATGTTGCGCCCGTGCTGGCGGTGCATCTCGGTACCCGCGGCCATTTCGGCCTGGTTGGCGGGTTCGACCCCGTGCAGGCGATACCACCAGGCGCGGCGGCAGTACAGGTAGGAACCGATCTCAGAAGCGCGAATGACTTTCATAGAACGAGTATTCTATCATATTTTGCCTGGCAGCCGGGGCCGCGGAGGTGACGCCGCCCTTTCGCCCTCAAACCCTCCCTTAAAAACCACTCTTTACACAATCTTCACAAAGGCTTTCAGGAAAAACCACAAATAAAAATTACACTACAACCCATAAAACAGCACAGGAGAAACCGTTATGGTGACCATCTTTGGTAAAAAAATCCGCATCTTTCGTCCCCGAACCATCTGGATACGCAAAATCGTCCAGGTTTTCTTTTTCGCTTTTATTGCCCTGATCGCCGTCAACCATACCCTGGTTGAAAACGGCATCGGGATCCCCTTCCTTTCGACGGCCTCCCTGCACGCGCTGTGCCCATTTGGCGGAGTGGTGACCATCTATCAATATGCCACCACCGGGACCTTCGTTCAAAAGATCCATGAATCAGCGTTCGTGCTGATGGTGCTCGGCTTTCTGCTGGCGATTTTATTCGGCCCGGTCTTTTGCGGCTGGGTCTGCCCGCTCGGAACGGTCCAGGAATGGGTCAGCGGACTTGGCAAGAAGCTCTTCCGCCGCCGCTTCAACCACTTTGTGCCCGTAAAACTCGACAACATCCTGCGCTACATGCGCTATCTGGTGCTGGCCTGGGTACTCTACATGACCGCCGCCACTGGCACGCTGATCTTTGCCGAATTCGACCCGTACTTTGCCCTTTTCAACTTTTGGAGTGACGAAGTTGCCCTGAGCGGGCTGGTCATCCTTGGCGTGACCCTCGGCCTGTCGCTGTTCGTCGAGCGCCCGTGGTGCAAATACGCCTGTCCGTATGGCGCGGTGCTCGGCATCAGCAACCTGTTCCGGGTTTTTAGAATCCGCCGGGCCGAATCAACCTGCAAAGCCGATGGCGCCTGCTCGATCCTGTGCCCGATGAACATCCCCGTTGATACCAAAACAACCGTCCGCGACCACCAGTGCATCTCCTGCCTCGAATGCACATCCGAAGCCATTTGCCCGGTTGCCAAAACCGTTGTATTCTCGACCAAAGGTGTGAAATGACCCTCAATTCCAAATCTCTTGCGGCGATCGTTTTTGTTATCCTGTTTGGCGGCATCCTCGTCAGCGCCGGGATGGGCTGGTGGGAAACCGAAAGCACCAAAGTTGCTGCCACTTTCACCGAAGGCGACTTTGCCGGGCAGGCCAACCCTGCCGACATCCGCGGCTCCTACACCTTTGGAGACGTGGAGAAGAACTTCAACATCCCGGCCAGCGTTCTGGCGCAGGCCTTTGGCACGAGCGGCGACCCGGCCGCTTACCCGGTCAAGGAACTCGAAGCGGTTTATGAAGGCGCTGAGTTCGAAGTCGGCACTTCCTCGGTGCGCCTGTTCGTCGCTTTTTACAACAACCTGCCTTTCGATCTGAGCAGCGACATTTACCTGCCGGAATCTGCGGCGGCGCTGCTGCGCGAGCGGGTTCTGACCCCCGAGCGCCTCAGCTATCTTGAAGCGCACCTGGCGGCTGCCCCCGCCGCCGGAGCGGACGCCCCTCAGCCTGAAACCGCGGTCGAGGCCGAATCCACGCCCGAGGAGAGCAGTGCTCCCGCCGCTGAAACGGAGCGGCTGGTCAAAGGCAAAACCACCTTTGGCGAGATCCTGGCCTGGGGCCTGCCCAAGGAAACGATCGAATCCGTGTTGGGAATGCCGCTGCCCGCTTCAACCGCCACCACGGTCAAGGATTTCTGCACCGCCAGCGGCTTGAGTTTTGAAACCGTCAAACCGGCCTTGCAAGCCGAAATAGACAAACTGCCGTAGAGACAAAAAAAGGACGAGCCAGGTGGCTCGTCCTTTTCGTTATTCTGCTTTTTTGCTGGTTTTTCTTCCAGAGAGACCATCGGGGGTTAGAGATTCGACACGAATATCCATACCCTTTTCCACCCGCCTCGCCTTGAACCGGAGCGCAAAGGACAATTTCAAACTTTTCTTTGGCGGCAAATGCTTTCTATTTCTCGGCCAGTTCCTTGAGTTTCTGCAAACCTTTCGGCCACATTTCGTTGAACATTTGGGCATATTCATCTGCTACGTCTATATCCACAAGCACTTCGGTGGCTCCGTCCTTGACCTTAAATGTGTAATTTTCAAAGGCCGGCGCCCACTGTCTGGCCACTTCGCTCATGGTATCCTCAACCCCGTTTTGCACGATACCCAAATGTTCTATAGAAATAAACTCATACGGTTTGTTTTCAGCGATCCGACTGACCATGCCGCCTTCCTGACCCGTGTTCGGGTCAGGGCCAAGAAAAAGTATTTTGGACCCTTTCTCCCAGCTCCCTTTGTAATACGAACCTTCATTAAATGCCTTCGTCCACTCTCGATAGGGCTGATCATCCAGCATCGCATGCCAGACTTTATCTTTTGGCGCATTAATCAGCATTGAAAAATGTAGTTTTTGCATAATAGTCTCCTTACCATTCTTTTCTGTAAGAACACCGAACTGAAAGATGATTAATTATAGAACATGCTTTCTGTTTTGTCAAAACGAAAAAACCACTTTTTTGAACTTGGCGAAGCGCCCAACTATGTATAGACGGAATGCGCTCGTCTATCCCACGCTTCTTCTTGATCGGTTTCAAAGACTTGGTCTGCCGAGTCAGGAAGTATTGATGGTGACGAAGAGGACGAAAACGAGGCGCGCGTCCCTATCTGGCTTACGCAGGGTCTTCGCCTTGCCACTTATATCATTCGTTTTACTGGTTTTTGGCGTCTAGCGGTACGACTTCATGCTGAGCCATATCACATCAGGGGAGACTTTGGGTTTTCTGCATACATGGATGTAAAGGTCGCCGCCCAGCGCGCGATCTCCACGCTGGGTAACCGCCTTGGGCTCACACTCTTCAAAAAATACAGCCATGTTGTTGGTTCTGGTCGTGATGATAATCATTACATCCCAGGAATACCCCGGCCCCCAAAGATAGTAGGTCAGGTGCCCGCTCACCGCATGGGGGAGACCGTATTGAGGCCCCAACTGGTCGATTGCGCCAGCGGGCATGTACCCGTCTGCGTAGATACCCGCCACTGCGCGATCCTGCGCGGGCAAGCCTTCATATACCACTGCAACATCCTTTGTCAATTCATCCCACCCAAGCCGTCCTGCGAGAACAGGCGATGTGGAGAAGTTCATGCCGTTGAATTCCTTCACGATCAAGGGAAAAGGCATGAAGTTTTGGGTATAGGTTTTCAGTTGGGTTGGCGTTAGGATGGGCAGACAGACTGGGACGGTATAGATTCCCACAACCAGAAGATAGGTTATCGCGGCGACTTTCATCCACTTTTCCCAGCGCAAACGGCTGAACAACTCCTCTATAAACACCGCGCCAGCCGCAAGCAGCGGCACAAAAAGCTCGGCAAGCATCCGCGCAGAGGCATGCAGCATGAACATCAAGGCCAGCGTGACCAAAAATAATAATCCCAGAAAACCGTAATTTACACCGCCCATGCGGCGAAAGATGCGATACAGTCCCATAATCCACAAGGGCAGGAGGAACGGATTCATGTAGACCAGAATGTTTATTAGATATTGCGACAGGGATGCCTGATACACCCGTACCGCGCCATAGCTGGTCCAATATTCGAGCGTGGGCCAGTCGTTGGCAAACTGCCAGAGCAGATACGGCGCGACCATAACCAGGCAGATCGCTCCTCCCAGCCAGGGCCAGGGTGTCAGCAAGTCTCTGCGGTGTTTGGAGGCCAGGAGCGCAATTAGAAAACCGGGCCCCAGAAATAGAAGGGTCATCTTGGTGTTGCAGGCGACGCCCGCAATAACTCCTAAAAGAAGCCATAGCCTGCGATTTCCTGTGCGTAGAAATCGCACAAACACATACAGGAAGCCAGCCAGAACCATCTGGTCGATGCTGTCGTAGCAGAATATGGAATCGACACTGAGCCAGACGGGGGTGACAATAAACCCCAGGGCGCTCAACGCAACGGCGAAGGTTTTGCCGCCGAACTCCCTTGTGATTAAACATGCAAAAACCAGCGTAACCGACCCGGCCAGCGCCGGTACAATCCGGTATGCGAACAGTGATTCCCCCAACAGCGCGCGGCTGAGCGCCATCAGCGCAGGGACCAGCGGCGGCAGGTCGACATAGCCGAACGCCAGGTGTTTGCTCAGGGCTATGGTGTAGAGTTCGTCCCCGAAGAAACCGTAGCCGGGAGCCACGTACAGGTGCAGTGCAAATTTAATCACTGCCCCGGCGATGATGATCAGGGGGATGGCGGACAGGTTGAAAGTATGTTTTTGAGCTTGCATGGAGAGCTTCCGGGGGGCTGCCGGGCGGCAGGTTTTTGATGGGGGCGGGAAAAAACCAGGGATCAAACCGGTTGTGGGGTTTTAGTTTCACACTTATTGGCGATGCCCGTGTTTGTCCGCTCAGATGATGTTAGACGCGTGTGGGAAGGAATTAGCTTTGCGAATACCCTTCGCGCCAATTTTTTAGCGAATTATATAAAACGGGCATACCTTCTCGAAAATTTCCTAACCTTACGGGTTTGCTGTCAATGAGTTCGATAATAACAAAATGTGTAACTGACGAATATCCGGTATCTTGCCCTGATAACCAAATATTTTTTATCGCTGATCTTTTTATTTTTTGTTTGCGCCACATTGTTTTAGGCACAATTCATCATTTCGAATTTCAACAAGCCAAATGACCTGAGATATTACGGCAACTATAGAGAATCCGAAGGCAAGAAGTGCCAAACTTGAAATAATGGATTCGTTTTGAATTATTCCTTTTATTCCAATCGCTACTAAAAACAAGGCTAACAATGCCAAGAAGATAGAACTACTTGCATTTTGATGAAAAATTCTTATGAGTTCATTTTTCCATAAATCTGGGCGTTTCTTTAGTAGTTGATCAACAATTTCATCATACCCAACAACTTGAGATGATATTTTGACTTTTTTCTCTGCGTTAATAGAAATAAGCAATAAGTCATTTTCAAGAGCCTTGCTCTTAACTTCTCCTATTTCATCCCATCGAATACTTTTTTCCTGACCAATCCGAAAAGTACTTATTTCATTATCAGTCACTTCCACCCGAAATATGCTCCACCAAAGATAAACCGTCAGAACCATGGCCATAGGAACAGTGCAAACCGTAACCCCAATGCTTTTTTTATCTTGGAAGATAAGAAAAGATACTACGGTAAAGAAAAACACGCCAAGAAATAGAAAAATTTGTGTACTTTTGGGATAGCGATATATTTTTGGCGTCATTTTTTATCCTATGATTTAGCGCCCAACGATAGCTTCGGCCTCAGTCGTTAAATTGCTATTGCTCCGCGGCAGCCTACTTTCCGGAACAGATGGCGCGGCATTACAAAAATTATAGCGCAGCGCTTGCAAAAAAACAGCCCGGGCAAATTGCCCGGGCTGTTTGAGTGTGTCCTACTCCGTTTTTGGGGTGCGCTTCTTCTTGAGCGGCTTGAGCGGCTCGGTCTCGCTGGCGGCTGCGGCGCTTTTGGCTTTCTTCTTTGGCGCGGCGGCCTTCTTGCGGACTGGTTTAACGGGTTTTTCTTCCACTTTGGCCGCAAACAACTCGTCGAATTTGGCCTGCACCGATTGCACCCCCGCGCCGTTGATCTGGGTGTGGATCTGGGCCCACTGTTCACCGTGCACGATGCGCCAATCGAGGAAGACGTGGCACTTGTACGCGCCCAGCTCAACGTACAGGCCGTCTTCAGACAGTTGCTTGCACGAACGCATGTACTCCAACCCGGTCATGTTGTCGCGGAAGATGGCAAACTCCAACTCCCCGGCCGGCAGGGCCAGGCCCTCGGTCAGCGATTTTTGAACCAGTTTATTGTCCTGCAGGTTGGCGGTCGAGGTTTTGATCCAGCCGCTGGCGTTGGCGTATTTGTTGTGATAGATCACCAGGCTGCGCTCGTTGCCGTGACGGTTGGAGTAGGCAAAGACATCTTCATTGACGAAGCCGGCGGTGGTGAAGAAATCATACAACCAGAAATTTTCGACCCCGGCAAACAGATAGCGGCGGTGGTTGAGCGGGAAAATCACCTGCTCATGGTAGGTAATGAAACCTTCGTCGAGCGTTTCCTGCCATTTGGCGCGGCGGTATTCCATGCCGTATTTCTCTGCAAAGCCTTCGACCTGGCCGTGTCCGTACATGGGCAGGCCGGGCAGGGTCGCCATAACCACGCACACCCCAAAATACTTGTCGGCTTTGCCAAACTGCTCGACGGCAGTCTTCTCGTCCGGATTGTTCATGAAGTTGACGTAGCGCTGCAGGATGCGCGGATCGTATTCGAGGGTGTTCTTCATTAATTGGCGATATTTAGCGTTGTCTTCGTCGCGCAGCATGTGCATGAACGCCGAGTTGTAAACACGGTGCATGCCCAGCGTGCGCACGAAATAGCCTTCCATCATCCAGAACGCTTCGGCCAGCAGCAAGGTGTCGGGCACCTCGGCGGCGACCCGGTCTACCACCTCGCGCCAGAATTCGTTGGGGATGGCGGCGTCGAAATCGGCGCGGGCCAGTCCGTGCTCCGAACGGGAGGGGATCGCCCCGCCGGCTCCCGGTTCGGGGAACCACAGGCGCTGAACATGCTTCTTGGCCAGGGTCATGGCGGCATCGAAGCGGATGATCGGGAAGTTGCGCGCAACATGCAAAATGGTCTGGATGACCGCCTCGCGCACCTCGGCCTGCAGAAAGTTCAACTGGGCGGTGTCGTTCCAGGGCATCGAGGTGCCGTCGTTGCCGTGATAGATGTAACGCACCTCGCCCGTCCAGCGGTCGACGCGCTTGAACACCACCGCCGCATCGGAATGGTTGTAGTAGTGATCTTCGAGAATGATCCCGACCCGCGAATCGCGCGAAAGGTCACCGCTGTTGAATTCATAATTCGGGTAGGGTGAATAAGGCAGCGACAGGAACCAATCGGGGTGTTCCGTGACCCACTTCGAGTCGATGCCCATGTGGTTGGGAACCATATCTGCCGCCAGGCGCAGGCCATTCTGCCAGGCGCGCCAGCGCAGGTTGTTGAGGGCTTCCCAGCCGCCCAACTCGTAGGCAATATCATAATCGTAGAGCGAGTAAGCCGAAGCAACCGCATCGGCCTGGCCCATGCGCTGTTTGATCTCGCGCGAAGCCCAACTGCGCTCCCACAGGCCGATCAGCCACAGGCCGCTGAAACCGCGTTTGGCCAGCAGGGCCAGTTCTTCGTCGGGCACCTGGTCGAGGCGCGAAATCTCGCGTCCGTACTGGCGTGAAAGCTGGTCGAGCCAGACGTAAGCGTTCTTGGCGATCAGCACCAGGCGCGGCATCCACTCACGGTCGGGGCTGAAACGTTCGTATTCGTTCTCAGCGCCGCCAAACGAAAGCACGGGGGCGCTGCCTTTGAAACCGCCCGGCCCGGTGTGGCGGATGATCTCCTCTTTGACAAAATCCATGCCGCGCAAAAGGCGCAAGATAAAATGCTCCCCGAGCAAATTGCCCCATTTTTGCAGGACGAATTCCAATTGCCCGGCCAGCGAATAGGGGGAGGCGGCTGCCGGGGCTTTTAGCACATCGAGCAGGGTCTCGTAGGAACCTTTCCCGCCGAAGCCTGGTTCGCCCTTAAAAAAGCCATCCAGGCCGCTGATGATTTTTTCATAGGCGCTGGCCTGGCGCAGGGATTTGTCGTCAAATAATTCTTTGTAAGGCTGAACCCCCGGATTCAGGTTGGTGACATGCAGCAAGAGCATTTCTTCAAGGGTGGTCTGGCGGCGCGGAACACCGCTCTCGCTGACCCCGTTCAGGTAATCGGCGGTCGAAATCTGGTTTTTATACACAGCCAGGGCCGGGAACTCATCGTTAAAACGATAGAGTGTGCCATCGAGTGTGCCCTGTCCGATCTCGGCCTGCAAGGTCGAAACTGCGCGCGCCATCACACCGGGATTTTTCTGCTCGTAGTGGCGCACCAGGATGTGCATGACCTCGTCGAGCAGACCCATGGCATTGATATCGGAAGCAGGCACCGGGTTGGCGCGTCCGACAGACAGTTTGGCGGCAAACCTTCTGGCTGCGTCAAAATTAGCAACAACGGCGCGTCCGTCTGTCGAAAAAAGTTCTTCATCGAACTGGTATTTCTGGCGAGCTTTGCGCGAAACGTGAAATTCGTAGGTTGCCATTCTGTCCTCCGACCGTTTATTTACATCTATTATAGCCTGTGAACTTCGATTGGGGAAATAAAGCCAGACTGATTTCGGTTATACTTGGCATCATGGGTGATTTGCAATCCTATCTTCCCATTTTGCTTGCTTTCCTGCCGGTAGTCCCCTACCTGGTGCTCTTGATTCTTGCGATTCGCCGCCTGCGCAACCCGGAACAGTTGACCGATTTTCTGGCAGTTTTTCTTTCGGTTGGGTTGGCGCTCGAATTGATCTACATGCCTGGCCAGTTCGGCTGGCTGGGGATTGAGAGTGAAAGCCTGTTGTTCATCTCTCAAATCGGCTCGGTTTTGTTGGTGGTGATGCTGGCGCAAATGATCCGCGTTGCATCTGTCCCAATGGTGCGCAACTGGCCCTTCTGGCTGGCCCTGCTGTGGATGATCGCGCTGGTTGTGATCAACAATTCGCTGCTGATTTTTGCCTCCTGGATCGTTTTTGCGCTGTGGACGATTTTCCTGTTGCAACAGGCGATCCGCAAGGCGCACATGCCGATCTTGCGCAACCGCATGACGTACTGGGTGCTTGTGCTGGGGCTGGTGCTGGCAAACGATATTTTGCTGTTCTACTTCCCCGATTGGCGCGGCAACCTGCTGCGCCTGGCCGCGGCGGTCGTCTTGAGCTTTGTAATCATGCGCAGTCACCTGCCAGATGTGCGCGACCTGAGCCGCCAGTTCCTGATTTACCTGACCTCAGCCCTATTGACCATGCTGGCTTATATCGGCATTTTCTGGGCTGCCCAGATGATCCTGGGAAATTTAAGCGTTTACGATCCGCTTTTGGTGGGCGCGGGCGTGGCGGTCTTGATCTCGCTCATTTTCTCGCCCTTGCTCGGGCAGGTACGCAATACCTATAACAGCCTGTTCCGCCTCGAAGTTTACGACCCATCCCAAATTTTGCGCGAATATTCAACCAGCATCAGCAACATTCTCGAACTTGATAAGTTGGCGACGGTTGCGGTTGGTTTGATCATGGAAGCCCTTGAAATTAACAAGGGCTTGCTGTTTTTGATCGATCCCGAAATTGGCGATGACCAGCAAAAGGTCTACCGCGTGACCCCTGTGCGCGGCGCGGGCAGCCTGCCATCGGGCAATGCGGTCTTTTCAGAAGGCAGTTCGATCGTCAAGTTTTTCGTTGAAGAGCGCGAGGCGCTGCTGCAGTACGATGTCGATTTTGCGCCAACTTTTATGGATGCGCCGATCCGTGAACGCAAGTGGATGAGCGGCTTGGGCATCGATGTCTATGTGCCGATCTATTCCAAAGGCGATTGGATCGGCCTGCTGGCGCTCGGTCCGAAAGGCTCTGGCCGGCGCTACACCGAAGAAGACCTGAACCTGCTGGCCGCCATCGCCAGCCAGACTGGTGTCGCGCTCGAAAATGCGCGTCTGGTCGAAGACCTGCGCAAACTGAATGACCAGATCCGCGAAGCCTATGCATTTCTCGACAAAGCCAACAACGACCTGGCCAGCCTTGAAATGACCAAATCGAACTTCATCAGCATTGCCTCGCACGAACTGCGCACCCCGCTGACGGTGGCGCGCGGCTACGCCGAAATGTTGATGGAAGACCCGTCCCTGCCCGAACAGGTGCGCGGACTGGTAAGGGGCATCCACAAATCGACCCTGCGCCAGGTGGAGATCATGGATTCGATGTTCGACATCGCCCAACTCGACACCAGCACCCTCGAGTTGCACCGCCAGGATGTCTTCCTGAACGAACTGGTGCGCTCGGCGGTCCAGGAACTGACCAGTTCGCTGACAGAGCGCGAACAGGAATTATCGGTGGACCTGCCGCAGCTGCCGGCCATCAAGGCCGACCCGAATACCATGCGCAAGCTGTTCTACCACCTGTTCAGCAATGCCATCAAATTCACCCCGAACGGCGGCAAGATCACCGTCACCGGGCGGCAACTGCCGCCCAACAACCGCGACCTGCCCGAAGGCGGGGTCGAGGTCATCGTCAGCGACAGCGGCGTGGGGGTGGATAAAGCCCTGCAGGAAGTCATCTTTACCAAGTTCTACCAGCCCGGCGATCAACTTAACCGCCACTCGACCGGCAAAACCAAGTTTAAGGGTTCCGGCGCGGGACTGGGGCTGGCCCTCTCGCGCGGCATTGTCAACGCCCACGGCGGGCGGCTATGGGTGGAAAGTGAAGGGTATGACGAAACGAACTGTCCGGGCAGCGACTTCCATATCATCCTGCCGTTGCGCTCTCAGGGTGAGAGCAAAACGGTGCGCATGGGTAGCGCCGTCAAATTAAAACTTTAGACCGCGCCTGAGGCGCGGTCTTTTTTTGGTTTCACCGGGAGTAAACCACTTCGATTTTGTACCCTCGCACGGACTCGAACCGTGCTCTCTGGCTCCGGAGGCCAACGCTCTGTCCACTGAGCTACGAGGGCATGCTCAAAATTTTACCATAAGCGCCCCCTCCCGGCCTGCCCAATTCTCAGGGCCAGAATTCAAGGCTGGCCAAGTGTCAGATAACTTTTGTACTCATACAGTTTATAATTTATGCATCAGGAGAAAGCCATGATCCGCCTTTACAACACCCTCACCCGCAAAAAAGAAGAACTGCAAACCCTCGAACCGGGCGTCGTCAAGCTGTACGTTTGCGGCCCGACCGTCTACAACGATGCCCATGTCGGGCATGCCATGTCGGCCCTGGTTTTCGACATCATCCGCCGCTACCTCGAATATCGCGGGTTGAACGTCCGACACGTGATGAACTACACCGATGTTGACGACAAGATCATCAACCGCGCCAATCAAATGGGCATTGACCCGTTCGAGCTTTCGAAAAAATACATCGACGATTTCGACCACAACCTCGACGATCTCAACATCCTGCCGGCCACCGCCAAACCGCGCGTCAGCAAGACCATGCCGCAGATCATCGACTTCATCCAGGGCTTGATCCAGAAAGAAGCCGCCTACGCCGCCCCCAACGGCGATGTTTACTTCAGCGTGATTGGCGATGACGATTACGGCAAACTCTCCGGCCGCAAACTGGACGATATGCAGGCCGGCTCGCGCATCGAAGTCGAAGAACTCAAAAGCCACCCGATGGATTTCGCCCTGTGGAAAGCCGCCAAACCCGGTGAACCGGCCTGGGATTCTCCGTGGGGCAAGGGCCGCCCCGGCTGGCACATCGAGTGCTCGGCCATGAACCTGCACGAACTCGGCGAACAGATCGACATCCACGGCGGCGGCAACGACCTGATCTTCCCGCACCACGAAAACGAGATCGCCCAGACCGAAAGCTTCACCGGCAAGCAATTTGCACGCTACTGGATGCACAACGGCATGTTACAGCTCGGCGGCGAGAAAATGTCGAAGAGCCTCGGCAACATTATCAGCATCAAGGACTTCCTGAGCAAACGCGACGCCGATGTAATGCGCATGTTGGTTCTCAACGGCAACTATCGCAGCCCGCTCATGTTCAACGATGAAACCCTGGACGGCGCCGAAAAAGGCCTGGAGCGGATCAAATCTGCGCTGAAAGCGGCCCCCGCCGCAGCAGCGGGAGCCAGCCCTGAGGCCCTCTCTGCGCTCGAGAAACAGACCACCGTCACCCGTGAAGCCTTTGTGACCGCCATGGACGATGATTTCAACGCTGCCGGCGCTTTGGGCAGCATCTTCGAACTGGTGCGCGCCATCAACTTTGCCCGCGATGCCGGCGCAACCGACGCCCAGCTCCAACCTGGCCAGGATACCATCCGCGAATTGGCCGGGGTCTTTGGCCTGCGCCTGAGCGAAAAAACCGGCTCCGGCGGCGCGGACCCCTTCATCGACCTGCTGCTCGAAGTCCGCGCCGAAGTCCGCGCCCAAAAGCTGTGGGCGCTCTCAGATCTGATCCGCGACCGGCTCAAAGCCCTGGGCGTGACCGTCGAAGACAGCAAACAAGGCTCATCCTGGCACTGGTAAGTTTATCGGAATATCCAACGACGGAAGTCCAGCGACAGGAGTCGTTGGACTTCCGTGAAAAGGTAAAAAATGACAAACATCAACATCCTGCAAGCCCCCTACATCCACCCGACCCGCCGCAATCACGCCATCGAACACGCCACCATCCACATTCTCTCGGCGCGTTTCCCCGGCAAGGGCATGGGCGGGCACTCGAACCCGACCGGTTTTTTTATCATCGGCGACCTGCCCACCGAACAGGTGCGCGAAGCCGTTACTGAGGCCCTGGCCCGCCTGAAAAACGGTGAGGCCCGGCTGGCGATCCACCCCGGCTGCGGAACGAATTACGCCGTGACCGGCGGGTTGGCCGCGCTGGCGGCTTTGTATGGCTTCATCGGCACCAAGAACACCCGTGAGCGCATCGAAAGACTGCCGCTGGTGACCATCCTGGCAGCGTTGGCCTTCATGCTCGGCCAGTCGCTTGGCCCGGTCTTGCAGCAAAAAGTTACCACCGACGCCGACCCCGGCGACCTGGCGATCGTCGATATCTACCCGATTACATCCCGCCTGCACCGGGTGGTGACGCGCTAGGGGGCAACAAAGCGTAAACGGTACGAAAGATTAAGTTTCTGGCGTACATTCCGAAAAAACATAGTGAGCTACCTTATCTTTTGCAAAAATGGTTGAAAATGATCTATCCGCTTATCATCAATATCAACAAAGAAAATATCGCAGTATGCTCAGCTGATGGCAAAACCTTACTTGATATTCCGAACATTGTTGCTATTGATGAGAATAAACAAGTAATTAGCATTGGCGAAACACAAGATATCGTTCAAAATAAACTTCCTAATGATTGGGAAACAATAAAATCAACCGTTCAGTTTAGCAATCCTTTTCTGCAATCCAATTTTCAGACGGAATTGGCAGCTTTTGTTATTGACCACGTTATACACATGGCTGTTCAGGCCCAATCAAACTATCTAAAAGCTAACCAAAAAGTTGAATTTGAATTACGAGTAAACATCGATTGTTATGAAAAATTAGGCGATAATATCCAGAGTTTATTTGAATATTATGTTCAACAACCTTGGCTATATAGGATTAAGACGCTGATCATCAATGATAAACAAAAGCCTCTTGAAAAAATTCGTTGGGCGGAGCGAATCGCCAGTTTTGGTTCCCCACCCATCGCAATAATTACGATGGGTTTATTTTTATCTCTTATTCCAAATCCAACCGATCAATTTTCAAGTATTCTTGCGCAAGATATAAAGGTTTTTGCCGTCTTAATTATTTCATACTTCTGGTTCATGATCACGCTAAGCATAATTGGCATTTATGGCGGTCTTTTTATCTCCATGGCAATATGGAGATTTTTTACAAAGAGTTTTCTATCCAGTGCAGTTTCAAAATTGATCATAGAGCAAAGGAAACTCTCATTACCAGATTACTTAATGAGATTGCTTTGGCGGGAATTACCCTAAAAACGGTGGCAAATCCTGTTTGCGCCAGACCCTGTAAGATCATCAGGTAGGCCATGTGGGGATTCTGCCATATTGTCCCAAAGGTTTTACGGGAAATCCCGTCCTTGGCAACCCGTACCACGCAGTGGCGTATCCGCAGGGCAGGCTGTAAACCGTTGAGCGCTTTAGAGCAAAAGGTTGTATAGAGTGAACAATATGTCGATTGGTTGGATTATTTTGGCTTGTATCATCATTGGTTTAATAGCCATTGAGATATTTATGCTTTATCGAATCTACAAAAAGAATGTAGCCGCAGTGGAAGTTTATAAAAACGGAATAACGATTCAACCATCAAAAAGCAGATTTATCATCTCGTTGTCCATTTTTTATGCGGCTCTTGAAATTCTTGTTTTAATTGTTTTATGGCTTTTGCCAATAGACAGAGTAGTATTTTACGTTTCGCTATGCTTTTTCCCCGCAATTGTGATAATCAATTTTTTTCTGGCTTATCCATATTACACTGTGATAATTCACGATTCCAAATTAAGTGGTGCGACTTTATGGGGTTGGATGTGGAAAAGAACTGAAATCAACCTTAAAGAAATTGACAAAGATAAAGCATTACGGCAAAATCTTGGCAGAATTTTTGGAATAACAGCGATTGAATCCGCAGACGGCACAAAAATATTGACTCTTGGTTTGGATAATTTGCAAATAAGAAAAATTCTCGAATTTACCAGCGAAAACCTTTAGCGATTTGCGTTTATTTAGTATGTTATAAAACTCTTTCCAGGTTTTGGCGCTTGAATGCAAAACGTGTCCAACACCGCGCGTTAAGGAACAGATCACTACCCGCCTGTTTTTTGTAAAAATAGTCAGGCTCGCCTGGCTGACAGGTTGCGCCCGACTGGTGGGAGTCTGCCGCACGCTTCGCGGTCAAGCATTTTTCCCTGGCCTGTTGGTCTGGACAGGCTGGCTGAGAATTTTATCTGCTCCCAGGCAGAGTCCACGTTCGGCCCAGCGCCGGTCCCCCGCAGGGCAGGTCGCACGCCGATAAGCGAGTTTCCGAAAAAACTACTACAGGGAGTTTCATTGATAAAAATAAATTCGTTTACCCCATTCAACAATTTTGCGAGAAGGTCTTGGGAATTTTACGATGATCACATGGTTATCAAAACTAAATCACTCACCTTTGACTATGAGAATGAAGTAGGTTATGAAAAAATCCTATCTATAAGAAGCAGAGAAACCGCAGATTTGAGTTGGATTTGGGCTGCGGTCACCGTTTTTGGGTTGTTTGGGATTGCTTCAGTAGCGTCAGATTGGATTGGCATAAACATCCCAGCCATCATTGGCAAAATTGTTGTAATTTTTGCACTCTTATTACTGCTCCCCGCTTTTCGTCGATATGAGTATTACTCATTTCTTGATGTTGACGAAAATTCCTTGGCAACGGTCAGAGTGAATGGCAAGAATAAACAATCCGTTTTGGAAGCTATAAAACTAATTAAACAAAAAACTGAAATAACTAGCGAAACCTACTTTACCGATTCTTTTCCAAATATTCCGTCATTTTTCCAATACAACGAGATTGATTTCCCTGATTTTCTAAATAAAGTTCAGGTAAGATTTTATGAGGATAGGCTTATTAGTGTAGAAAAGAGTCTTGCAGAAAAACTAACAACCGTAATACGTTACAACGAATTCAGTGGAAAAACGAAGACGGCCAAGATGGCAAATGATAAATGGGGTAATGTTTGGTCTTACTGGTTGTATTTCGTATGTGTAACGGGTATTTCAATAGCCACCTTCTTCGGGAAACAATTGCAAGGCAACTATTTAATACTGAATTTGTTCTATGTGGGTTTGGGTTTATTAATCCCGTTGTTCTTGTTCCGTTATATAAAAAGTGAAGTCATTATCTTTTATGACAAGCAAGAAAACGGTATTTTTTGGTTGACAGTAAACAAGGTAAATCGAGAAACATTGAATCAAATTGTTGGGTTTATAAAAGGCAAGGTAGAATCTCAAAACTAAAATCCGCCTGGCAAAGTGATCCCCACGATCATTGGGACAATGCACCGAACCCTTCGACACGATGAGCGAAAGGCGAACCGTCAAGGCAGGCGGCCGGCCCATTGGGCTGTCCCATAGAAACAAACCGAGTCTGAGCAAAGATGAAAAGTCATAAAAGCGCCATCAAAGCCGTGTACCTGAACATAATTTTCCCAGGGTTGGGTCTCGCCTATCTCGGCAGGTGGGGATATGCTGTTTTATTTTTGTTTTGGACACCCTTACGGCTCTTGCTTGGGATAGCATTGATCAACTACGTTCCTCTCCCACAGTTCTTGGGGATGTTGGAATTGATCGTTCGTTATATGCTCGTTTATGTTTGGTGGGTTATTGTGATGTATGATACTTGTACAACCCCATACGAATTAGCCCAGGAGCACAATCGAAACAACGAATCTCAGCCTGTTCAGGAAGCAGAAGGCCGGTAATAATCGTTTCTGACACGGCTATTTTCACTTCGGCAAAAAGCACCCGGACCCTGTAATATCCGCGCGGTCCATTCAACTCACGTGGAATGTTTTGAGAAATATGGCAACCAATCAAGGATAATTTTGTTGTGAATAAACGACTTTCCTTTACACTAGCCACGATAATAGCAATCTCAACGGTCTTTTTAGTTGGGGCTATTGAGATTTGGCTAAAATTAACTTTGAATTGGCCAGGCTGGGTTTTGCCAATATTGAGTATTGTGCCGCTTTATTTATACTGGGAAATTGTAGGGCAATTGGGCCCCAAAGAATTCGAGACCCCGACCGCCAAATTTCTTAAGTTGAGCACAAGAGATAAAACAGTTCTATCGATTGCCTTTCTCACATTTCTGATAATCGCGCTTCCAATCGGCACAAGTTTTACTTTGGTCTGGCTTAAATTTATGTTTTTTGGGGTTGGTGCTCTAATTTTTTGGGGAATTTGTGTGTTATTTGGCAGCAAGGAATTAATCCAACTTGTGCCGAAGCACAAAAATAGCACCAGAAGCAAAACTAACAAGATTGTTTAAATTGGTATCATTTGAAAAACGCCAGTTTATCCACTTACAGGCAAGGCAGCCCGTTGGGTAGGCGGCTTACCAGGAAGTTTGATATATCGTGACCACATATTACAAAATACCCCCAGTAACTCGCACCATTCTTGCGCTATTTTTCCTTTTCTTTTCCTTGGTGTCATTAACTAATGCTGTAAAAAATAGCAATGTTCAAGAAAATGCTCGTGGTATAGATTCTTGGGCAATTTCTTTAAGTTTTCTACTCATGATATTGTTTGGTTTGGGTTGGTGGATTGGAAATTTTGTTAAAGACTCTGTTCAAGACAGGCGCAAGAAAATATTGTTTATAAGTTTTATCACTATTCTTTTTATATTTGACATAGTTCTGTTTACAGCAATTTTTCCGAGTGGGTTTTGGCATTATGCTTTAGGCGCAAGCAATCTTATATTTGGCAGTGGCCTTTTCTTTCGTTTGTCAGTTCTTCGTTAATGTGGGATTTTTGCCATTTCTAAAGGCAGCATTCCCGCAAGTAAACCAAAACTTGCCCAACACCATATCTACCTGTAACCTGTACCCCACAAGCCCATCGGGTCAAGCCGCCAATCGCCGGCCCATTCAACGAGCTAATGTATGCAAAATCTAAATTTACTCATGTACTTTCTGCTTGCAGCTTCTTTTATACTTATTCTGTGCGCCAATTTATCATCAAGCCGTGCAACAGGAGTGAGATGGATTTTGGCATATATCGTTACTATGATCGCATACTTTGCTATTCTCACTTACGCGAATATTACTGATAAAGTCACGCTACATTCGGCCGATGGGTATTCCTTGTTTTTGGGTTTTGGCGTAGCTTGGCCGCAAATCATTTCTCGGTTAATTATTCAACAAAAAACTGAATCTCCTATCATTTTCTTGAAAAACAAGATTTCAATCCTGCCAGCGGTAATGGGATTTGCCTTCCTGCTGTATTTGACGATTATGATGTTACAACCCAATCACATCCGTGTTTCAGACGGAGAGCCAATATTTGACAAACTATTTTTTTATTCAAGGCTAGTTTTCATACTTGCTATAATTCCAAATGGAATACTATATTTCATATTTTTGATACAAAGAACAGCATTTTGTCAAAATGGGCTTTTGTATGGGGGAATCCTTATCGATTGGGCAAGTATCAAAACCTATGAGTGGAAAAACGAAAAGCTTTATGATGATTCCGAAATGAAGCCGTTTGTAAACAAAGACACCTTGATTGAGCTGAGAATCACAACCCAAACAATATTATTACCTAAAGAAATTCGATTGGCGATTCCGCATCCCCAAAAAGAAGTGTTAGAAAATCTTTTGAACAGGCAAGTATCCTGCAATCCTTAAAAAGCGTATGCAATATAAATATGTACCAGAACAATCAGACTATTCGGACTTTACCAGCGGACGGGTATTTTACAGCTTGCCGGGGCATCCGGCCTTCCCGGTCAGGCTGGCGAGTGAGATATTCCAACGCTGTCTGGCCAGCCGCGAAAGGATCTATCAGACTTCAACACCCTGCAGCCTGTACGATCCCTGTTGCGGCGCAGCTTATCACCTGAGCGTGCTGGCCTGTTTACACGGAGAACATATTCGAGAAGTGACCGGTTCAGATGTGGATGAGAAAGCCGTCGCTGTGGCAAACCGCAATCTTGGGCTGCTCGGCATGGATGGTTTGGACAGGCGCATTGCCGAAATCTCTACCCTGCTCGAACAGTATCATAAAGATTCTCACAAAGAAGCCCTGGCAAGTGCGCATGTTTTGAAAAACAGGATCTCTGCTTTAACCCGGGATCGTCAGTTCGCAACAAGCGCCTTTCAGGCAAACGCCATAGATGGCCGGGCCATTCTCGAAAACATAAAGGCCAAATCGGTGGATGTTGTCTTTACAGACGTGCCCTATGGACAGCACTCGCACTGGCAGGTTTCTGATTCCGACCAGCCATTCAACCCACTCTGGTCGATGCTGAATGCGCTGCTTGCCATCCTGTCCCCGTCCAGCATAGTGGCGATCGTTTCTGATAAACGGCAAAAGGTATCCCATGATCGTTATCAACGCGTCGAACAACTCCAAATCGGAAAACGACGGGCAGTACTCTTGAAACCGATTTAAAATCATCTATCCAAAACTTCGCTCTCAGCGAAAAACGAGGAAACAACCCATGAATATTGAGAATGCTCGCATCTCCCTGCATCGCTTCCTAAACCGAAGCGGCATACGAAAGAAAAAAATATTCGCGATCGGTTTCAACAAAAGCGGAACAACCTCATTGCATGCTTTGTTCATGTCCCTGGGACTTTTTTCGTATCACGGCGTGGAATGGCGAGGCTGCGACAACCTGAAATTGCTGCGTGAATACGATTGCTTCAGCGACGATGTTCCCAAAGACCTGCCCAAATTAGATAAACTCTTTCCGCGCTCGAAATTCATTCTTCAAGTGCGTGATCTCGAAAGCTGGGTTTACAGCCGCCTGGCCCATATCGAACGCGAAAGAAAACAGAACGTAATTGGCGGGCCTGAGTGGGAACTGACAGAATTTGCCATCCGATCCTGGGTCAAAAAGCGCAACGCGCATCACCTGTTTGTGCTTTCCTATTTTTCCAAAAGACCGTCAGATCTTCTGGTTGTTAATTTCATCCGCGATGAAACAGCAGCGGCAAAAGTATGCAATTTTCTCGGGTACAAAGGCAACTATCCCAAACCCCTCGAAAACGCCAACCCGAGCAAAAATATTCCGCCAGAATACAGCAAAATGCTGCAAAACGTTCTCGCCGAGCTGAAAATTCCTGAAGCCGAGGCCAAAAACGATATTTATTGCCCCAGCCTGGCGGGCAGTGAGAACTACTCTGGCTTTCCCGTTGACAGCAGCCTGCTTTAGATCGCTCCCTGCTCAAGACATCATTGTGAGCGATCAGCGCCTGTTTCTCACACAGGATTGCCCCAAAACAGCACCTTGACCGGAAAGACTCTTTGATGTAAAATCTCATCTCGCAAATGCCCTTGTAGCTCAGTGGATTAGAGCGCTTGCTTGCGGAGCAATAGGTCGCGTGTTCGAGTCGCGCCAAGGGCACTGGGAGCGGTAACGGTACAACATCGTTACCGCTTTTTGTTTCTCCACTTTCGGCGGTAAAATGTTTCACGGAGGCATTATGCACAAACCACAAATCCTTCTTACCAACGACGACGGCATCCGCTCCCCCGGCCTGTGGGCCGCCGCCGAAGCGCTCTCGGCCCTGGGTTACGTTACCGTGGCCGCACCGCGCGAACAATCTTCGGGCACCGGGCGCTCCCTGCCAATCTCATCTGACGGCATCATCGAAAAAGAGATCCTGACCATCAATGGTCAGGAATGGCCGGTTTATGCCGTTGGCGGCACACCGGCCCAGGCTGTTTTGCACGGCCTGCTTGAGATCTTGCCGGTCAAACCCGATCTGGTGGTCTCGGGCATCAACTACGGTGAAAACCTGGCAACCGGCATCACCGTTTCGGGAACGATCGGCGCCGCCATGGAAGCTGCCTCGCACTCCATCCCGGCCCTGGCCGTTTCGCTCGAAACCGACAAGGAACATCACCTTTCCTATTCGCAGGATGTGGATTTCTCCACCGCCGCGCATTTTACCGCGCTGGTCGCCGCCCGCCTGCTCGAGCATGGCCTGCCGTCCGGTGCAGACCTGCTCAAGCTGGACGTGCCCTCCGATGCGACACACGCCACAGCCCTGGTCTGGACGCGCCTTTCGCGCCAGCGTTACTTTCACCCCACCAAGCCCGAACGCAGCGACTGGAGCCAGCGCGGCTACGTGGGCTACGAAGTGCGCTTCGATCTGGCCGATGAACCACGCGGCACCGACGCCTACACCGTGATCGGCAACCGCCAGGTTTCACTGACCCCGCTCAGCCTCGATTTCACCGCCGCCGTCCTGCCCGAGGAACTTGAAAAATTTCTACGGTAGGAGCTGCCATGCCCGGGAAATACTACGAAGATCTTGAAGTCGGCCAGAAATTCCGCCACCCGTTGGGGCGCACCGTCACCGAGATGGATAACACCCTGTTCTCGATGCTGACCATGAACACCCAGCCCCTGCACACCAACGAAGATTTCGCCGCCAAAACCCAGTTCGGACAGCGCATCGTCAACGGACTGTTCACACTTGGCCTGGTGACCGGGCTGAGTGTGGCCGATCTGACCGAAGGCACGATCGTCGCCAACCTGGGCTATGAGCATGTCCGCCACCCCAACCCGCTCTTTCACGGCGAGACCGTCTACGCCGAGAGCGAAGTGCTCGAAAAGCGCGACTCGAACTCGCGGCCCGATGTTGGCATCGTGCGCCTGAAACACTGGGGCCGCAAGCCAGACGGAGTGATCGTTGTCGAATTCGAACGCACGGTCATGTTCTTCAAAAAACCCGCGCAGACAACATAAAAACAGCCGCCAGTATAAAAACTGGCGGCTGTTTTTATGTTCGGCCAAAGCTCTACGGCTGCGGAGCCGGATCATTGGGCGTTACAAAATAGGCCTGCCATTCGCCCGGCTGCAACTCAGAGACTGACGAAAACTCGGTCATGATGTGGATGAACGTACGGCCCGGCTTGAGCGGGAACTCAGTCTTATCCGGCCAGATGAAATGCAGCGGGCGCAGCAAGCCGCTTTGCCGCTCCCAGGCGCGGTTGGCCGTGCTCCAGCGGATCTTATACATCTGCCCATCGCGGAAGGCAAAGGCGTAGCCCTCCTGGCCGGGGCGGATGTTGATGTCATATTGCAGATGTCGAAAAATATCATGAGTGGCGTAGATCACGATCACGTTCTCAAAGGCCAATTGCCGCCCGGTCAGCGCGTCCAGGGCCGGGGTCAGCTTACCGCTGCCGTCTTGAAAGTCGGTCCAGCGCAGGTAAGTGCCTGAAAGCGGATCGTAGCGCCATTCGGCCTGGTTGAACGGATGGTAATAAACCTGAAGCGCATCCGCTTTTTGGCCGTCGGGCGCAAGCGGGTCAAACAAATGACCGGAATAATTGATCGGGCTGTAGCTCAGGTTGCCTTCGGCCAGCTCGCGCATCTCGGAGACGGTCAGCACCCCATCGTTGACATCGTCCGAATCGGTGCCGTAAACCACCCGGCAGGCATCCAGTTGTTCGAAAATGCCTTTGCCTGCCCCGGCAAAAGCCAGGCAGCTAAACGGGAACATCTCGTTGAGCGTGGCATACGTCAGCCGCCCCGAGCGGATCGGTTGCACACGGCCCTCGTCAGCGGCGGGCGGGGCTTTCAGCGTAAGACCGGCATCCCAAAAACGGGAGTCAGGCTCGGGGGAGAACGCCTCGCTCAGTCCAGTCAGCGGGTCAGCGTCGCTGTCGGTATCCTCGTCACCCAGGTTCGGGATGACAAACTCAAAATCATCCGCTTTCTGAAAGTGGAGTTGAACGGATTCAACGCCCTGCGGGATTTCCAGCGCGAAATAGCCATTGCTGTCTGTGGCCGTCTCTACCAGCGGACTGCCCGTGGCCGGGTCGAGCAAACTGACGCATACTCCCCCGAGACCTTGCTCCCAATCATCCTGACGGTTGTTGCCATTTTCGTCGAGCCAGACCCGGTTCCCGACCCACGCCCCCTGCGGATTCAGGATCTCGTTCCGAACGGCGCATCCGCCGCTGGTGTTTGGCACCGGGCGCGGGTACTCGCCATAAAAAACGCCCAGAAAGCGGGTCGTGCCGGTGCCGATGAACAACTCAAAGACCCAGTCGGCAAACCCCGGCCCGGCCTGCGGACGGGCCGTAACCGGGCTGTTGCTGATCGAGATCAGCATGGCCGGGATGCCCAGCAGTGACGGGTCGGAGACCGCCCGCCCGGTCAGCGGGTTGACGCCCGCCGGGAAGGAATCCGCTTCCGGGCCGAGAATGGTTTGCGCTAAGCGCGCCTGCACCGCAGGCGTAAAAGTTGGGATAACAGTTGCGGTCGGCTGCGGCATTTCAGTCGGGATGCTGGTCGCTGTCGATGCAAAAGTCTCGGTAGCGGTTGGAATGACATCTGCGCTGGCTTGCGGAGCGCAGGCGGAGAGCAGGGTAAGCAGCAAGATAACAACAAAAGGTATCTTTTTCATAGTCCTTCTGAACACGAGTTTCACGAATTGTACGAATTTTTCGTGATAATTCGTGAAATTTGTGGCTAAAAACCTTTCTCCCAGCCAGCTTTAATGCGCTGGTAGGTCTGTTCCAGTTCTTCGGGCAGCACACGCACCCCGCCGACGGTCGACATGAAATTGGTATCGCCACCCCAGCGCGGCACAATATGGATGTGGACATGCCCCGGCACGCCCGCACCCGCCGCTGCGCCAATGTTGATGCCAACGTTAAATCCTTGCGGGGTGTAGGCAGCACGCAAAACTTCGATCGCCCGTGAGACCAGTTCCATCATCTCGGCCCGGGTCGGCGCGTCGAGCAGTTCGAGCGAATCGGCATGCTGATAGGGCACGATCATGACATGCCCGCTGGTATAGGGGTATTTGTTCAAGATCAAAAAAGCCCCTGCGCCGCGCGCCACGATCAGGTTATCAGCATTATCAGGTCTGGCCAGGGCATTGCAAAAGACACAGCCTTCATCCGCTTCGGCCTTGCTGATGTATTTCATGCGCCATGCAGCCCAGAGATGTTTCATGATCCATCCTTTTTGAGTATTGAAAACATTTTACTCCAAGTGCAGGTCAGATTGACAATCCGAACTACAGCGCCAGCCTGTTGACACATGCCCGAATGCGGAGTATCCTCGCCTGCGATGAGCCAACCTTCCCTTTTCCAGGTCCGCCGTTGGAGCGTGACCGAACTGACCCGCCACCTGCGCCGCATCCTTGAGAGCGACGAAAGCCTGCAAGATGCCTGGGTGCAGGGAGAGATCTCGAACCTGTCGCGCCCGGCCTCCGGGCATATTTATTTCACGCTCAAAGACGCCGGCGCGGCCCTCAAATGCGTTATCTGGAAGGGCGATGCAATGCGCCTGCGCGGCATCCCGATGCAGGACGGCCTGTCGATCGAAGCCCACGGCAAGATTGGCGTTTACGAACCCGGCGGACAGTACCAACTGTACGTCGACATCGTCCGCCCGGCCGGTGAAGGGGCCTTATTTGCTGAATACCTGCGCCTGAAAGCGCTGCTCGAAGCCGAAGGGCTGTTCAGCGGCGAGCGCAAGCGCGAAATTCCGCAATTTCCACGCAAGATCGGTATTCTGACCTCCCCCACCGGCGCGGCCCTGCGCGATATGCTCAACACCCTGCGGCGGCGCATGCCGCTGGCGGAGGTGTTTCTCGCGCCCTCGGCCGTCCAGGGGGAAGCAGCGCCTGCGGAACTTGTGGCTGGCTTGCAAAAACTAAATGCGCTGTTCAAACCGGATGTGATCCTGGTCGCGCGCGGCGGCGGTTCGATCGAAGACCTGTGGGCCTTCAACGATGAGCGCGTTGTGCGGGCTGTGGCGGCTTCGGCAGCCCCGGTCATCAGCGGCGTCGGACATGAGACCGACTTCACCCTGACCGATTTCGCTGCCGACCTGCGCGCGCCAACCCCGACCGCTGCCGCCGAACTGGCAACGGGCATCAGCATCAATGACTTGGTTGGGGCCGTCCAGGATGCCGCCGCGCGCCTGGGCAGCGCCATGCTGGGCATTCTGGACGAAAAAGAACGCGCCCTGGCCGAAGTCAACGGGCGCATGCGGTACGTTTCACCGGCCCGGCGGCTGCTGACCGAACGTCAGCGGGTGGATGAGGCCGAGCGGCGCATGGCGCGGGCGCTGAACCAGCGTCTGAAACTCGAAGCAGCCCAAATCAAGGGCCTGGCCCAAAGGCTGGAATCGCTCAATCCGCTGGCGATCTTGCGGCGCGGCTATGCCGTGGTAACCCTGGCCGGGTCGGAAAAAGTCGTTTTATCGGCGTCCCAGGCTCCGCTGGATAGCGAGCTGCGCGTGCGACTCGCCGAAGGTGAATTAAAAGTCCGGGTAACCGAATCCGGTTAAGGAGTGTTATATGTCTGTGTTATCCAAAAAAGTGGAAGAGATGAGTTTTGAAGAGGCCTTCGCCGAGTTGAACGATCTGGTGCAGGCCCTGGAAGAAGAAGGCCGCCCATTGGACAAGGCGATCACAATGTATGAACGCGGCCAGGGGCTGGCGCGGCATTGCGCAGCCATGCTGGAGAAGGCCGAGTTAAAAGTACGTCTATTAAATGGAGAAATTTTCGAAGACGAGGTTTAAATGTCGCTTGCGGGATTATTGCAAAACCATGTATTGATTAGCGCCCTGATCGCCTGGGGGTTTGCCCAACTGGTCAAGCCACCGCTTTATTATTTTCTTAATCGCAAGTGGTCATGGGGACCATTGTTCAGCCCGGGAGGCATGCCCTCTTCACATTCGGCGCTGATGGTTTCAACCACGGTTAGTATCGGGCTGCATATCGGTTTCGACACGGCGGTGTTTGCGCTGGCCTGCGCCATCACCGTGGTGGTACTCTACGATGCCGCCGGGGTCCGTCGCCAGGCCGGGATCCATGCTCAAAAAATCAACATTCTGATCAACGAATTGCTGGCTGGCCACCCGATCTCGGACAAGCAACTGCGCGAGGTGCTTGGCCATACCCCGCTGGAAGTGGTCGGCGGTGTTGTTTGGGGCATCATCGTCAGTGTCGCTTATTGGATGTGGGAAATGAGTTGGGGTTGACCTGACAATGCGTTGCGAGTATGCTTAATCTGTAACTTCACACCAACAGGAGAATACCATGCAAGAATTAATTGATCTTGTTTCCAAAAAAACCGGCTTGAGCAAAGAGCAGTCAAAAATGGCTGTCGATGTTGTGCTGGGTTTCATCAAGAAAAAACTACCCGCTCCCGTGGCGGCTCAGGTGGATGCCGTCCTGGGCGGCAAAGGCGATCTGGGCGCGGCAGCAGACATGCTCGGCGGCTTGCTGGGCGGCAAAAAATAGCAGCGTAAGGTACGATCATCAGAGAGAGCCTGTTCCGCATCAGGGGCAGGCTCTCTTTGTTTGGAACGATTCTTGCTGGTTTGGCGTCTTCTCTACTACACAAGGAGAATATTCGAATGAAGAAATTGATCATGGTTTTTACGTTGTTCTGGTTGCTGCTATTCACAGCCTGCGCACCCGCACCGGCTGAACAACCCGTGGAGGAAGTACCCGTGGCAACACAAAACCCAAGAGCAACACAAACACCCGCCGGCGGGACAGGTTATCCCGCCGCTGTTTTTGCCGCCCGGGCTGATTTGGCCAAAGAACTCGGTTTGAAACCTGAAGAAATTTCTATCGTGGCGATTGAACCGAAAGAATGGACAGACAGCTGCCTCGGCCTGGGATCACCTGCTGAAATATGCGCGGCAGTGATCACACCAGGCTATCTGGTGCGCCTAAATGTCAACGACTTGGAGTATGTCTATCACACTGATGCCAACGGCAAATCCCTGCGCATGGCAGGCGAACCCGGTCCGGCGGGCGGGGAAGGAAGTACGGATAAACCGGTCATCTTCTGGCAACGCGAGGGCGGGATCGCCGGTTTTTGCGATAAGCTGACCATTTCAGACAGCGGTTCGTATGCATTTGAAAGCTGCAAGGGAGCCGCATTGACCGGCCAACTGACCGAAAGCCAGTTGGAACAATTGCAGGCCTTCGGCTCCAGCTTTAGCCCCTTTTCGCAAGAAACCAAAGATAAGGCAGTCGCCGACAGCATGAGCGTTCGGCTGGTTTTCAATGGGACCGGTTCCGTCTTGTCCAGCCCTGACGAGCAACAGGCAATTGGCGCTTTTGCCGCTGAAATCGCGGCGATTGCCCGCGCCAGCGCCGCTCCAGACGCCGAGCGCGAAGCCGCCCAGACTGCCCTGCGCGGCTTTCTAGCCGCCCTGAATAGCGGAGACTTCATTCTGGGCGCAAAGCTATACGGTGGCGAAACTGAAACACTCGCAAGCTGGAATCCTGACATCGAAAACGATCTACCCCTATGGCTGGAACGCGGCTGCACCCAGAACGGTCTGCAATGTTTGCCGGTGCGCTCGACCCTGTATCGCGGGCCGGATGCGCGCGGCGGATACCAGTTCCTGGTGGAATTCACTGCCCCCGATGGGAGTTTGTTCCATCAGGGGCCATGCTGCGGCGACGAAAGCGGCGGACCTTTCCCTTCCAGTTTTACTTTTTCGGTGATCAAATCAGGTGAGAATTGGCTGGTGATGGAGTTGCCCCCCTACATGCCCTGATAGCTACTTCACCATCCAGGTCAATACGTTCTGGATCATTTTGTCCCAGAAGGCCCAGGTGTGCTCGCCTGGGCCTTCCTCGTAGGTCAGGTCGAGGGGCAGGCCGCGCAGAAAGTCGCGAAAACTGAGATTGTTTTGGTAGAGAAAGTCTTCGGTGCCGCAGCACTGGTACAGGCGCGGTTTTTCGGCAGCTTTGGCCGCGCTCCTGGCCAGCGTGCGCAGGTCATTCTGACTATCTGCAACCTGCTTGAGGTCCGCGCCAAAGATGTTGCGCATCCCGGCCAGCCAGGCTTCGTCACGGTCCGGGCCGTCTTCATTGACCACGTGGCGAATATCGACCGCACCCGAGAGGCTGGCGGCAGCGGCGAAACGTTCCGGGTGCGCCAGCGCCAGCTTGAAAGCGCCGTATCCGCCCATCGAAAGCCCGGCGACAAAGTTATCGGCGCGGGCGGCAGAAAGCGGGAACAGACTGCGGGCAAGGGCGGGCACTTCTTCGCTGACAAAGGTCCAGTAGCGGCCGCCGTGCGCCATGTCCGTGTAAAAACTGAGGTGAACATTGGGCATGACGACCGCAATGTTCAGCCCCTCAACGTAACGCTCGATGGAAGTCCAGCGCTGCCAGGCAGTATGATCATCCGAATGGCCGTGCAGCAGATAAAGGGTGCGATAGCTGGGTTTGGTCTTGTCTGCCAGGGCCTGCTGGGGCAACAGAACATTCATCGTTGAACGCATTCCGAGAATTTCAGAGAAAAATTTGACTTCGGTAAGGATCATGGGGGCCTCTTTCTTTGAAGTTGGTTCATTTTACACCCGGCCGCCGGCTTATAATTGGAATGATTTTTTGGAGAAGACCATGGATGCCAATCGCAAAGCATGGAATGAACAACAGCAGGCGCTATTAAAAGCGCTCGAGCGCGCCGATCATGGCGCAGTCCAAACGCTCTTTGCGCGCCATCATGCGATGGTGCATTCAGAAAAGATGTCTGGCATGGGGTTATGGTCTTTCGAGGATGAAGTGCTGGAGGGGGGGAACGAGGCACTGTTTCGGCGCATTCCATCTGGAGCGGAACATTCGATCGGCTGGAATCTGTGGCATATTGCCCGCATCGAAGATGTGACCATGAACCTGCTGGTGGCCGGCAGCGACCAGCTTTATTTTAGCGAGGGCTGGTTCGAACGCATCAACATCCCCTTTCGACATGCCGGGAATGCCATGAACGCCCAGGAGATGGCAACCCTCAGCGCGGAGATCAATATCGAAGCTTTGCGCGCCTACCGGGTCGCCGTTGGGCGGCGGACACGTCAGATCGTGGCAAGGCTCAACGCAACGGACTACAAGCGCCGGGTGGATGAGTCGCGGCTGGAGCGGGTGATGGCCGAGGGCGCGGTAACAGAATCCGCGCGCGAGATTGTCGAATACTGGGGCAAACGCGACCTGGCCGGCCTGCTGTTGATGCCCGCCACCCGTCACAATTTTTTGCACCTGAACGAATGCCTGCGGCTCAAAGCCAAACGTGTCTAGCCAGTAATTTTTAGGGAGAAATTATGGAGATTGGGCCCCGCTCCGAATTGGCGCAAGGGATGGCTTATAATTCTGTTTGGAACTTTTCGCCCGGAACTGCGTAAAATTACTATGCATTTCAAAGATGGGCAAACAACTTATGGCAACCAACCCGATCACCAATGAAACATCCCTGAAAAGCAAGCCCAAGTTACGGCTGGCGCTGATTGGCGCCTGGCTGGCAGTTGCGCTTTATACCCTGACGGTTTACGTGCTGAGCGTGCCGGTGGTTTTTTGGATGCGCGCCAGCGACCCGTTGACCGGGGTACTGAACCTGACCGAAATCGTATTTGTGTCAATCGATCTCGGGATCGATGTTTTTATCTCGCTAGGGTTCATCCTGACCGCGATTTATCTCTTCACCCGGCGTTCGGATGATTGGTTTGTTATCTTCACCTCGATGTTCCTGATCACCTTTGCCGGGCGTATTTCAAACACCGTCAACGCTGCATCGGCAGTGCCAGGTTACGAGATCCTGACCGGAGTGGTGACCGCCCTGGGTGATATCGGCGTGGTGGTTTTTTGTATGCTTTTCCCCGACGGCAAATTTAACCCGCGCTGGGTCAAGTTCAGCATCCCGATATTGGTTATTGGCATGCTGGGCATGTATACCCTTCCATCTGCGCCTTTTTACTGGCAAAATCTCAGCCAACCCGTTTATTTTGGTGTAACACTGGCGTGGTATTTGTTTGGGGTTTTTGTTTTCTCGTATCGCTACGCGCAACAAAAAGGCATCTTACAAAAACAGCAAACCCGCTGGGTGATGATCGGCCTGATTGGGCCGCTGGCCTGGTTCATCCTCTTTTATGTTTTACAGGGCGTCATAAATCTCACGGTCGATTCAAGCCAGATCAATGTTTGGATCTATAAATTTGCAGCCCAGGTAGCCGGAATTTTCCTGTTTTTGATGCTGCCCTTCTCGATCACGATTTCAATTGCGCGCTCAAAATTATTCGACATCGATCTGCTCATCAACCGCTCGTTGGTTTACACCGGCCTGACGATAGCGCTGGGTATCGTATTTGCCGGCATCCTGGGCAGCGTTTCACTGCTCTTCCGCACCATCAACCAGGGCGACCAGTCTACGCTGGCGGTTGCCTTTTCGGCCCTGGCAGCCGGAGCGCTCTTCCAGCCGGCCCGGCGCAGGCTGCAACGCTTCGTGGACCATGTCTTTTATCACATCAAGATCGATTACCAGAAAACCCCGGTCGAGCTACGCAAAACGGATGATCCGCTAGAGGACACAACCCTGTCTTCCTATCGCGGACTGAAGCTGATTGGGCGCGGTGGTATGGCCGATGTCTATCGCGCGGAAAGCCCAACCAATGGCCGCACGGTTGCAATCAAAGTCCTGCCGCCTTCATTTGCCGCAGACGAACAATTCCGCAAGCGTTTCATGCGCGAAGCAGAAACCGTAGCCGGGCTGGACCACCCGAACATTGTGCAAATTTTGAACTACGGGGAAGAAGCCGGGACATATTACATCGTAATGGAATACTTGAATGGCCCGGATCTGCGCACCCTGCTCAAGGAACAAAAGCGGATCACGCTCCCCACTTTCGTGCCCATCCTACGAGATGTCGCATCTGCGCTGGATTATGCCCACTCCCGCGGGCTTGTCCACCGCGATATCAAACCGTCCAACATCATGATCGATTCTTCGGGCCAGACGCCGCGCGCTGTTTTGACTGATTTCGGCATCGCCAAAATTGCCGATGCTCACACCAAAATTACCGCAACAGGTGTGCTTGGAACTTTCGACTATATCGCCCCCGAGCAAATCCAATCTTCGGGCGAGGTGGACGCCCAGGCCGATCAGTACGCCCTGGGTGTGATGACCTACCAACTGCTGACCGGGCGGCTGCCCTTTGAGCGGCCCAATACGGGCGCGCTATTGCTGGCCCACCTGACCGCACCTCCGCCCGATATACGTGAAAGCGTACCCGAGACGCCTCGTCATGTTGCTTACGCCATTCAGCGCGCCATGGCGAAAGATCCCAAAGACCGCTATGCCAGCGTTGGGGCCTTCTCGCAGGCCATCGAAAGTGGTTTAGCGGCAACAATTTAGAGGATAACGAAAGACCTGCCCAGAAAATTGAGCAGGTCTTTTACTTTTGATATAAGATGACTATTTATTGACTGATGTCTTCAACATAGTCGGCTGCAGGTTTGCAGCCCGGCAACAGAGAATCAGCTACATTTTTCCAGGTCAGTTCCAGGTTGTTTGCTTGCGCCGCCTGAACAGCGTCAGCCAGGCATCCGGCACCCGCATTGTAATTGAGCAAGGTTAGACGCCATAAATCTTCGTAGCTAACACTCTCACCAGCGGGCTTGCCTGTCACATTCTGGACAACTTTGCCGGTCTGTTCGCAATTTGCCAGCAGGGTGCGGGCAAAGATGTCTACGCTATAGTCTGCTCGTGCCAGGTCAATTCCAAGAGGGCAGTCGGCGCAAGTGGCATTGACGCTTTGCAGCAACGCGCCACGCAACAGAGCCTGGTTGGCATTGGACAAATTTGAGTATCCCACTGAAGCACACTCGATTGCACCAAGCACCAGTGGACAAAACTCATCATAAAAAGCGGGGTTCCACATCAGGGTCGTATCCGCGCCGTGTTCGGTCAATTGTCCCAGACCAATATCATCACGCAGTTCAAAAACGCCCGGCCAAAACTGGCTTTCGCGGCTGAAGAGGTTCTTCAACAACTGGGCTGGCACTTCTCCCTTGCGGGCAACATCAAAAATCAGGGTATCAAATCGATTCTGCCAGTCACTCACAACAAGAGTGGCTGCGTCAAGACCACACGCGGTGGCAGTGCCATCAGGATACACACCCCCATCCACGCAGGCCTCAACATTCACGGCCCCTTGCTTGATCAGGTTCCCAGCCAGGTAAACGTAAGAAACATCTGACTGCAGGCCTTCCGGAGTGGCTGGCGTGGAAAGCCAGGTGGGTAAACCTTCAGGTGGGGGGAAAGATTGCCAGGCAATGGAACACGTTGCGTTGGGTTTGCCAATCCACTGGGTGCTGAGCACATCCACAAACCGTTTTTGTACCAGGCGCTGGCTATCATCTGTGCGGATCACACGCACAACAGCTTCATAGGCCGGGCTGGTATCGCCAAAGGTGGAATAAGCCCAGAATACCAGTTTGATGCCCTGGGGTGAAGTCGCATCAAGCAGAAAATCGCAGCGCGCCCCATCACATGTAAATGCATCTGTGCCCACCATCCCCTCGATACGGGTAATCGATTGGTCCGGAAGCGGTTCTTCTGCGGTCAACACCAGGCGTGGAGACTCGCTGGTACACCACCCAGTTTCATCTTCTTCGCAGCTTTCAAGAGAAACCCAGATCTGGGCATCTGGCAACGGCACCACCAGATCGCGCTGGATGGTTTTGTCCCCGACGACCTGCCAGTAAAAACCTTTGCACAGCCAGTACTCTTCAAAGTTGCAGGATTGTGATTTTTTTATCCACTCATCGTACAGGGTGCTGCCGCAAATGTCATACACTTCGTTATGAGTTGGCATGCCATCGTGCTCGATAAAAGCCTGACAATGAACTTCGTTATCTTCCCAGGCCGTCAGCCACCATTCGTAAATCGTCACCTTGACCTGGATGGTGGTAAACCGGTCTGGCCCGGGGGGAGTTTCCTCTTCTGCTTTGTTTGCCGTATAGGCGGACGCATAGACAACTTCTTGTGGAGCAACCCAGGAAAACAGAAAAAGGCTGATACACAGAAGTGTAAAAAAAACAAATGAAGGTCGAAGTCCCCGATGGGTCATAATAAAAGCGAGTCCATTATGATTATAACGAACTCGCACCTGAAAATCTACTCTTGATTTTCGACTTCCTGCAAGGCTTTTTCTTCAGCCTGCAACCCTTGCCAGCGGACCCACAAGCTGACCAGATAGCCAAAGAAAGTCACACTGAAAATAAGGTAACCAGCCAACATGTAGTTAAGCGTGTTTGGAGTATCCATCAGATCGTCCCTTCTATTCCATAACTTTCAATTTAAGTTGCTCGACGCGGTTCGCCAATGCGCTCAGGCGCATGCGATGCCAAAAGATGGTGACAAAAATGATCGAGAAAGCAAAGATCGCGAAAAACATTGTCTGAAGCATGGCAGGAGCCATATTAAACCCGCCCTGAGCCTCGGCGCTGCCAGAACCGATCACTACCGGATGAATGGTGCGGAAAATTCGGATCGAAACAAAAGTCACCGGAACGCTGATCCCGCCCAGCAAGGTGTAAACCGCGCCAAAACGGGCGCGTTTTTCGGGGTCTTCAACCCCCTGGCGCAGCAGCAAATAAGCCAGGTAAACCATCTCAAGGATGGCGGCAGTCGTCAGACGCGGCTCCCAGGTCCACCAGGTACCCCAAATCGGGCGCGCCCAGATCGAACCGAGCACAATCGCGATAAAGAAGAAAACCAGGCTGATTTCGACGGCAGCGACGCTGATTTCATCCCATTTCAGGTCTTTCTTCCACAGATAGAGGATACCGGCAACTGCCGCCAGAACGAAACCGATCATCCCCACCCAGGCAGTGGCAACATGAAAATAGAAAACGCGCTGAACAGCGCCCATGACCGCTTCGAGCGGCGCATAAACCAGGGACGCGTAATATGATGCTGCCAGCAAAAGAAGCGAAACAACATTGAGGGCAACTAAAGCACGAGGTTGAGTAGACATGGCAACTCCAGAAGAATAGTTTTTATTCTTCGACCACAAAGTCGAAGACCATAAATGCAGCGGCAATGAAGATCACATCATATACCACCAGCAAATTAAGCCAGGGAACAATTTCGCCAATCGGCAGGCCGGAGAGGAAACCCTTGCTGGCCTGGACTGCCGAAACCAGGACCGGGATCACCAGCGGGAAAAGTAAAATTGGCAGCAGTACATCACGGGTGCGGGTCTGAACGGCCATGGTCGAAAGCAGCGTCCCGACCGCCACATAGCCAATCGAACCAAGCAGGATGACACCGAAAAAACCGGGACTGAAGAAATTCTTTGGGTTATACAAAATAAAGTAAACCGGCAGGACGATTACTTCGACGATCAACATAAAAGCCAGGTTGCTGAGGGCTTTGCCAAAATAAATCGCCGAGCGGTCGACCGGGGCCAGCAAGAGGCCGTCGAGGCAGCCGCGGTCTTTTTCGATCGCCATCGAACGGTTCAAACCCAACGTGCCGGCAAAAGCAAACGTAACCCACAAAACCCCGGCCGTAACCGATTCGCGGGCTTCACGATCAAGCTCCAGTGAAAAGTTGAAAACCAGGATGACCAACAGCGCAAAAATCAGCATGGCCGAGAGCAGTTCGCGCGAACGGAACTCAGCAGCCAGATCTTTCCAGGTGACGGCCATGACTGCCCCAAAATAATTCGAGGCGGGGCGGGATGTTGATGCTTTCAGGTTGTCGCTCATGCGCCCAAGACCTGTTTGTAGAAATCGAGCAGGTTGCCGGTGCCCAGGCTGGCCTGCGAAGCGGAAGCAGCGATCACCCCGCGCGAAAGGATGTCGAACCGGCTGGCCAGGGTTTCGGCCCGCGCCAGATCATGGGATGTCATCACCACCGTGCGACCTTCAGCAGCCACCCGGCGCAAAACACCATCCAGCATTTCGGAGGCGTCCTGGTCGAGACCGGTATAAGGCTCATCGAACAGCATCACTTGCGGGTCGTGCAGCACAGCCCGGCCAATCGCCAGGCGCTGCTGCATGCCTCGTGAGAAGGTCCGCACCAGGTCACGGCGGCGGGCGGAGAGGCCAACCATCGCCAGAACCTCGTCCACGCGCTGCGACAACTCGGGCAGGTTGTACATGCGCCCGTAGAATTGCAGGTTTTCCTCGGCAGTCAGGTCGCCGTAGAGCAGAGGCATGTGCGAAACCACACCCAATCGCCGGCGCACAGCCGCCGATTGGGCGGGCAGGCTGTACCCGGCAATGCTGACCTGTCCCAGGCTGGGGCGCGACAACGAAGACAGGATACGCAGGAAAGTGGTTTTGCCGGCCCCGTTCGGGCCAAGCAAGGCCACAAATTCACCCTTCTCCACGCTAAAATCCAGTCCGCGCAGGACGGTTTTCAGACCAAAACGTTTGATGAGCTTTTTGACAATGATCATTGCAGTTTTTTGAGCTGCGCCTTCAACTCGGCGCGGCGTTCACGATAGGCAGCTTCGGCGATATTCCCAGACTTGAACTGGTCATCCAGGGCCACAATCGCATCAAGGATTTCATCTTCGTCTAGTTCAGGTTCATCGTCTTCGGCTTCGTCAAGATCATCTTCATCGTCTGCGGCATCCGCAATTTCCGGACGGCGATCGCGCCAGAACATATAGGCCCCGACCAGGAGCAAGACAAGACCCAGCGCGCCAACACCGATCACGATGTTCTGGTTGCCGCCGGTGGTCTCATCGACCGTCGCAGCTGCTTTCGGGCTGCCGGAAATCTTAAAGACAAGGTTTTGCCCGGCCTCGAGCGCGCCACTGGTATACATCTGGAAGTTGGCGCCGCTGCCCATGCTTTGCAGGCCTGAATCTGTAAAGCCTTCACCGCTGGCGGTGACACCTTCAGGAACAAGCAGCGTGACCGAAGTCGCCTTAAATGTCAGCGGCAGATCCAGATCGGTTGCGCCGCCGCCAAACAGGGCTGAAACACCTGAAGGGGCAGTATAGGGCAGGTCGTAAGCAAACACCAACTGGTACTGGCCTTCACCGGGAACAACATTGACCGTATCGCCAAAACCACCATCGGTCAACAGGAAGCGCTCGCCAATCACGCCATCTTCGAATTTCAGGTTGGTATATCCTTGCGGCAGGCTAAAATTGACCACCGGCTGGCCTTCACCCGCCGCGATCACCGTTTGTTCACCCAGGTTGGAAATCACGAGGAAATGGATCACCGTCACAACATCTGGTGTGGTGAAATCGAGCAAGACATGCGCCTGTGAAATCTCCAACACGCTTGGATCAGTGGTGGTTTCGTACACCTGGATGGGAAGATCAAAAGTGTTCAAACCATCTTGCACAAAAGCCGCGTCAGACGAATACTCCGTCCCGGCATAGTCGAGCGAAACGTAGAAGGCGCGGCCTTCAGGCATGTCGACGCCTTCGAACAGGTAGCTGCCATCGGCGCCAACGCTGGCTTCGACGGTGACGGTTTCGCTAAAACTACCGTCGCCGGAATGATCGAAACCGTGCAGGGTAACTTTCAGGCCAGACGGGAGATCGCCGCCAACCCCGCTGGAGATTTGTCCGCTGACCTGGCCGCCGGGTGCGGCAGCCTCTTCCGTTTCGGTGGGGGCGGCCGGGTCAAGACTGCCCTCAGCCGGGGGATCCGTTTCGGTAGCTGTATCAGGCTCAGGGGTGGCCTGTTCCGCGCTGGTAGCGGCAACAGGGGCCGTATAAGCAAAGGTACGGGCATAAGCCAGAGCTGCGTAAATGTCCGCATCTGCCAGCTGGCCTTCGAAGGCGGGCATGGCCGGAGCCATCCCCTGGCGGACGCTGGCGGCCCACTCATCAAGCGAGCGCGAGGTCAGCCATTGCAGATTTGTAAAATCGGCAGCCGGAGCGCTTTTGCCATTTGCACCATGGCACAAAACGCAGTTGGCTTCGTAAACAGCCTGGCCAGCTTCAATTTCAGCAGGGCTGGTGCTCAGGCTTTGGGCGTAGGCAACCACGTCCCAGCGTTCCTGATCGCTCAGGCTGGCAAAGCCCGGCATGAAGTTGGCAATATTGCCCTGGGTGACGATGGTGAACCAACGGGCGGGCGCGGCGCGGCGGGCAATTTCGGGCTGGGCCAGGACGGGTACATTGACCGAGAGCATGGAGGCCTGCGGGCCGTCGCCCATGCCGGTTGGGCCATGGCAGGGGGCGCATTTTTCAGCGAAAAGCGCAGCGCCGTTGGCGACATCCGGCGCGCTGGCCGGGAAGAGCGCGCCAAGGGTCGGAACAGGCGTGGGCGCAACGTAACCCGGCGGGGGGGTGATATCTTCGGCCAGGGAAAGACAGGCGCTCAGCGCAAGGCTGAGCAAGACAACGAGTAAAAGCGCGCGAAATTTCATAAAAAGTCCTTGTTTGATGCTGGTTAAAGCCGACCCTTTAAGGCCTGCCGGGAAGTCATTCAAAGTATTTTTTCACAGGGCGGGTCGCCCATGCTGCCAGAATTTCCTGCAAAAACGCAAAGCCGTTAAATCGGCTTACCGCAGGATGGGCAGAATTTATCGGATTTCATGAGCGGTTTGCCGCATTTCGAGCAAAAACCGGCGGTTTTTTCTTTGCGGGCCGCGCGGCGGGCAGCAATCCGTTCTTCAATGTCATCGTCTTCACCCAGGGGGGCGGGAGCATTTTGGCCGATGGCTGCATCGGCGCGGCGGGCGGCAACTTCGGCCTCGATCCGCTCTTCGGCAGCGGTTTTCCTGGCGCTTTTGGCGTTGGCCGGGGGGGTAAGCTCATCCAGCTTGCGCAGCACTTCAGCAGCGTGCTGGAGCAGTTCCGCGCGCATGGCCGGATAATCCTCGGCAGGAATTTTGCCGAGGGTGTGGTCAAAATCCAGTTCCTGCAGGGTGCCGATCAAACGGTCGCGTTCGGCCAGAAGCGCGGAATGCTGGTGCTCATCGGCAGAGACCAGGGTCAGAACGCGTCGTTCCAAAAAGGGCCGGGCGACGAAAAAGGCCACCAGCAAAAACAGGGCCAAAACGAGAAAAATTGCGCCTAATTCCATGAATCACCTTTGTTTGGGATGCAGCCAGCAACACAGGCCCTTGTTATCGCTCAGGGCCTGCGTTCGGGGCTTGGGTTATTGGTTCAAGATTTGATCCACCTGTTGGCGGATCTGGGCTTCGGACGAGAACGGGCCAACCTGGATGAATTGCAAAACACCATCGCGGTCGATGAAATAGGTTTCAGGGACGCCTTTAATGCGGAAAAATTGTGAAATTTTTGTCGCCAGGTCGGGGCCGTTGGGGTAGGTAATATCGAACTTGGTCAGGTAACCGCGCGCTTCCGGTTCGGTATCGACATAGTCGATGCCAATGAAGACAACTTCGCCGGTTGGCTCGTAGTAACGCCAGGCTGCCTCGAGATCGGCCGCTTCCTGTTCGCAGGGCTTGCACCACGAGGCCCAAAAGTTGATCACAACCACTTTTCCGCGCAGTTCGCTGACCTTGACCTGGGTTTTGTCCTGATAAGTGTAACCGTCAAAGAGGGTCAAGTTGAAGTCGGGGATGACCTCGCCCGGTTGGACGGTTCCTTGCTGGGAGCGGCGCAGTCCAAGGGCAACAATGACCAGCAGTACAACCAATCCGACCCAGACCAGGATCTGAGCCCAGAGCGGGACTCCGCGTTTTTGGGTTTCTTGTGATGATGTTTCTTCTGTCATGGAAATAATTCCTTTGGGTTAATCGCGTTGTTTGAGTTCTTCTTCGACCCGGCGCAAATAGTCATCGGCGGCCGGCGCAGAGGTGGTCGTCTCTTGAGCAACAGTTGCAAGCGGCTTACGCATGGCCCGAAACGCGCGAAAGACAATGAAAACGCCGATCGCCAGAAGTATGGGCGGGATAATGTAAATCAAAATCGAAAATCCCTGGGCAGGCGGGGCAGAGAGCACACGCGCGCCATACTGGTCGACAAAATATTGCTTGATCTGCTCTTTTGTCCAACCTTCGGAGAGTTTCAAGCGGATCAACTCGCGCCACTGCGTGCAGGCCTGGGTCGGGCAAACATCGAGCGGGGTGCTCTCGCAAACCGGGCAGTACAGGTCGCGGGCGACAGCGTTGACCTCGTCATCGCTGGGGGTTGGGTTGGGCGACTGGGCCGAGGCCAGGCCGCTAAAAGCCAACAGAAAAAGGGATGTAACCAAGAAAATCCAAAAAGTCTTTTTCATGCACAATCCTTGAAGATGGCAAGTGGAAAATGAGTTGAATCACTTTCCACCCGCCATTTTCTTATCCTAATCCCCCGGCTGGTAGGCAACGGTGGTTTTACGAGCACGCGCTGGGGCAACTTCAGGTTCTTTGTCTGGCCAGGCGGCGATAAAAGTACCCAGAATGAAGATCGCCGAACCAAACCACAGCCAGTTGACCAGAGGGTTATGGTAAATCTTAAAAGTCGCACCGACCGAGCTGATCGGCTGCCAGTCCACCAACAGGATATAGAAATCATCCTGCAAAGTAGAACGCACACCAGGAATGGTCATCGGCTGCTGCGAATCGTAGTAATAATCACGGCGTGGATGGAGTGTGCCGAGGTATTGACCATCCTTCGAAATTTCAACCGTAGCCCGCGTGACGTTTTGCATGGGGGTGCCATCGGCATTATTCAGATCAAAGTCCTGCAAATCGGTAAAGGTCATGGTGTACCCGGCCAGGTTCAACGTGCCATCCTTGGCGATCGTTCCCTGGGTTTCGGTCTGGAACATTTCAATGCCGATGATGCCAAAGGCCATCAAAACCACGCCAAGATGGATGGTGTATCCGCCATAACGACGACGGTTGCGTCCGGCCAGCCGCCAGAGCGCCAGGAAGATGTTTTCCTTTTGGGCGCGGGAACGGGCTGCAGAAGCGCGCCAGAATTCATACAGGGTAATAAAAGCGGTGGTGATGGTGACGAACAGTCCGATCATGGCGTAAGGGAAATAACCGTTGATCAGCACCGGGTTGAGCAGGAAGTAAACCACGATCGCCAGCATGACAACAACAGCGGCCACAAGCGGCTTAACGATGGCTTTTCCGAGGGTTTTGACCGTCGAATGGCCCCAGGCCGAGAGCGGGGCAATGCCCATCAGGACGACCAGCGCTGCAAACAGAGGCCCTGTGGCGCGCTCATAAAAGGGTGGGCCAACGGTCACTTTTGCGCCGGTTGCCAGTTCTGAAATCAGCGGAAAAATGACTCCCCAGAAACAAACCACCAGGATACCGATGAAAAGCAGGTTGTTGAGCAGGAAGAGCGCCTCGCGCGAGAGCATGGATGTCATCTGGGCTTCCGCTTTCAGTTCGGGCCAGCGCCAGATGAGCAAGGCGATCGAAGCCACAAAGGTCAGGCCGATGAAGATAAAGAAAGCCGGGCCGATCGCGCTTTGGGCAAAAGAATGAACGGAGGAGAGCACTCCCGAACGGGTCAGGAAGGTGCCAAAAATGACCAGGGAATAGGTCAGGATGATGAGGATCATGTTCCAGTGCTTCAACATGCCGCGTTTTTCCTGGATCACGACCGAGTGCAGGAAGGCCGTGCCCGAAAGCCAGGGCATGAAAGCCGCAATCTCAACCGGGTCCCAGCCCCAGTAACCGCCCCAGCCAAGCACGTCGTAAGCCCAACGTCCACCCAGAACCAGGCCAAGGGAGAGGAAAAGCCAGGCCCAGAGAGTCCAGCGACGGGTGATGCGCGTCCAGCGGTCGTCGGTGCGTCCCGTTATCAGGGCGGCGATCGCAAAAGCGTAGGGGATGACGAAGGAGACAAATCCCAGATAAAGCATGGGAGGGTGGATGATCATGCCGGGGTGGCGCAGCAGCGGGTTAAGACCATTTCCATCTTCCGGGGTGAAGGGAATCGCCCCCGCCGGACGGAAAGTGGCGGGCGTAACACCGCTAAACGTCTGCCAGAAGCGGGTGAAGGGGTTTTCGTAGAAAACGTTCAGGCCAACGAAGAAAGCCAAGGTAATCGAGGCTACCAACACCACCCAGGGCAGGAGCTCGCGGTCGCGGTCCCATTTGCGCAAGGTGACGGCGGTCATGAACAGGGAAAGCAGCCACGACCAAAACAACAGCGAACCTGCCTGGCCGCCCCACAGGGCAGTGATCTTCAGATAAACAGGCATGGTTCGACTGGTGACTTCGTAGACAAACGAAACGTTGTAATTATCCGTGACCAGCAGGTAGATCAGGGTCAGCGCAGCCAGCGTGGTCAGCGGAAAAGTAAGCTGCATCGCCAGCCGCGAGCTCTCAATCCACTTCTGGGATTGTTTCGCCTGCCCAAAGATTGAAGCAAAAATGGCGTAGATTGAAACCAAAAAAGTTACCACGAGAACGCCGTAACCAAACTCTGCGAGCATAATGACTCCTTAACAATATTTAAACCCGAAAGGGGACTCTACCTTTCGGGTCTGGGATATTCGGTTTTAGCCTTCGGCCTGCTCGGGCACAGCTTCTTCGTATTTGGTGGGGCATTTAAGCAGGAGTTCATCAGCATAGAAAATGCCGTCTTCGCCCATTTTGCCGGTCATAATGGCCTGTGCTTCATTGCGCATTAGATCGGGTTTGACACCAACATAAACCACTTCCATGCGTGCACGGGTCAGATCCATGACTGCCAGGCGCAGAGCTTCGCCCAGCCCGCCTTCGCGCTCGATCTCGGCATTATCGCCAGACAAGTGCGCAACTGTAAATTTAAGGGTCAGGGTCTGCGGATCGTACTCAATGGTTTCACCAACAATGGCGCCCGAAACACGCAGTTCGCGTCCCACGAAATCGGCCTGCTTGTCTTTGAGCTCCTGAACGGTCATGAAGTATTGGGCGCTGGCCTGGGTAGATGAAACGATCAGGTAAACAACGGCAAGCAAAATCATCACGCCGCCCAGAATGAATTTAATACGCGGATTTTGGGACATAGATCTTCTTCTCCTGAATAAATTGTTCAAAGTATCACAACTAATGAAGATTCTACATATTTAGATTAAGAGAAACTGAAAACAGCATCATAAAGGGGGTGACAAATGTCACAAATACTCACCCTATTTGTCCGTTTTGCTAAATTTAATGAAAAATGGATATAAAAAGGAAGACCCCAAAGCGCTCAAGGCTTTAAACGATACGGCCCAGGCTATTGACCCGGGCCGTATGGCATGATCTGACCAAACAGCTTAATGCTTGGAATGATGCTCGCCATGAAAAGGCAGGTAGCGGGTTGCAAGGCTGAACATCAGCAGCCAATAGCAAACCACAAGCCCACCCACAGCAAACTCGATCCAGGTGGGCGTGTAGGAGTTCAACACAACACTGGGCGTGAATGGATCATAAGTTGTGGAGGCAATCAAACCAACAAAGTTGTAGTTCCAACGAGTCAATACTGCCGCAAAAATGGGCACGGTCGCCGCAGCCATCAGATAACGGAAGTTGCGTATCTGCTTGGCGGCCAACAGGACGGAACCGGCGAGTACGGGCAGGAGCGCTTGTCCGATCCAAAAGGTGGCGGAATAAGGAGCAACAGTATCCAACAACTGGGTCTGCAAGCTGATTTGCTGATCAAAGCTGTAGTAGTTGGTGACCGCCCAGTCCCAAAAGCGTAAATAAGTCAACAGGAGCGTGGCAGCACCCGCGATGCGCGCAACATCATAGAGCGCATCATCCTTTACCAATCCGGGGCGCATCACGCGAAAAACGAAAACACCCAAGAAGAACAACAAGGCAATACCGCCGCTCATCGCCGAGAAAACAAACTGCGTTGGCGCGCTCTGGTTGAACCATACACCGCGCCCATAAAGCACAGAGTAAGTGGCACCCAGTGAAGCCTGATGAAGCAGCGAGAGGGTCATACCGACAACCGCCAGAATAGGTCCACTTTTGTGCAGCCAGACAGAGAGAACTTTGGCAAAATCAGCCAGTTTTTTCAGGATAGGGAAACGTTCCTGCCACGGATGCGCATGAAAATTCTGGTGTTCGACCACAACCGGAATAAGCTCCGCAAGCAAGACCGTCAAATAGAGCACCACGCACATGGTGATTTCCCACAGCAAGGAGTGCGGCTGCCAGAAGACGATTGGGTGCCAGAAACGCAGCGGCTGACCAAGATCCATGAGCAACACCATGCCAGCGCTGGAATAACCGAGGAAGCCCAATAAAACCGCGAGCTTGCCAATCGACTCAAAGCGCTGAATGCGCAACAAGTAAACGATGGCGCCAAACACAAAGGCGGAACCGCCCAGGGCAATGGCCGAAAGGTCAATCGTGATCCACAGGCCCCAGGGTACCTGGTTGGATAGCCCGGTCACTTGCAAGCCATCCCGAAAGACAATGAAAGCGCCCACCAGCCCAAACAGGATTCCCACAATCAACAGGCCAATCCAGTAAGGGAAAATATCTACAGAACGCTTTCCAAGATGAAGTTTAGGGTAAACAATCTCGATAGCCATGGCTTAGCCTTCCTGGAAAGGATTATGAGTGTGGGTATCGGGCGGAACGTAGAACACGTTTGGCTCGGTGCTTAATTCTTCTTCGCGCAGGCGTATTACCACTTTTGCTTCTGCCAGGGCCTTCGAAATCGGGCTTTCAGGGCTGGTGAGATCGCCAAAGACACGCGCACCGGTCGGGCAAATCACCACGCAAGCCGGGGTGGCCTGCGGATCGACACCTGGGACCAGATCGCGCTTCAAACCTGAGTCGATGCGATGCGAACAGAATGTGCATTTTTCGACCACCCCACGCGGGCGATTGGGAACTTCCTGCTGGCCAAAGTTTGGCGACTGAGGGCTGGTTTTAATGGGTTCACGCCAGTTAAAGACACGCGCATCATAGGGGCAGGCCACCTGACAATACCGGCAGCCGATGCAGCGTTCATAATCCATCGCCACAATGCCGTCTGGCCGGTGATAGGTTGCTTTTACCGGACACACATGAACACACGGCGCTTCCGCGCAGTGCATGCAGGGCCGCGAAAGGAAGTATTCCTTTCCGTTGGCCAGCGTTTCAGTGGTCACGACACAATAACTCATATCGTTGGCAAGGTTATTAACCGCCTGGCAGGCGTAAGTGCAATACTTACAACCAATGCACTTGTTCATATCGATAAACATGCCCCACTTGGGGCCATCTGAAGCTTCATCGCCGCCAGAATTTTCACGGCCAGCCAGCGTGTTGATACTGATAAACTGCGTCAGCGCGGCAGCCCCTGCCAGCGCACTCGCAACTTTTATGAAATCGCGCCTGGAAGTGGTGCCTTTTTCAGAGTCCGGGCGGTTTTCTTGAGTTTCATCCATAGTAAGCCTCCAAAAATCGGGTGGATAAATAACCTTTTCGTTATTTAACAGGAGGACCCGGGTCTCGACCAATCAACGCCCAAGTGCCAATACCGCCAATGAACAACCCGACAACGATCAGAGTCCATGAAGGCAACTGGATACCGCCCTGTTTGGGTTCGGCAACAGGCTCGGTCGACTCGCCAGCTTTTTCAAAAACAGCAGCCGGGGTCGCCATGAGCCGTATTTCCATCCCGGCATTGAGGATGCGATTGGCTTTGTGAATGTCATCATGACAACCCGCACAGGTTTCACCCGCCACCTTCAGGGTATGGCTATTTTCAGGCCCCATATGGCAGTTGACACAGCTCAACCCGGCAGCAACATGGGTGGATTTGAGCGTTGTTTCCATTTGCTTTCTGTGGCAGTTGTCGCAAACAATGGTCGAGCCAGTGGCCAATTTCGGCCCCTGGGAGTGCGGCTCATGGCAACTGATGCACTTCAGGCCGATCTGGCCATGCTGGCTGAGCGCAACCTGGCCAGCAATATCCGCGCCGACGACATCGGTATGGCAAACAGCACAGGTAACCTCTTCAGTTTCAACTGTGTATTTCAGATCTGGGTGAGCACCTTCACCCTGGGCCAGTTTATGGCAAACCAGGCAACTGACATTGCCCGAATTGTGCTTGCTTGCTGACCAGGGGGTATAGGCCTGCGTGTGACAAGTATTACAAGTTTCCACGCCTTCCTGGTATGTATCTGCCGCTACTACGTTCTGAGTGGGGGCCGCCACCAAAACGCCAAACACTGCAACGATCAGTACCAGGGAAAGTACAAACAACGCTTTCATGTAAGTGGGTTTCATCATTTTGCATTCTCCTGATGAAGAAATATATTCAATGCTATCGTAATGACAATAACAATATTGCGTAAGTGTTGCCTGTCATCATATACATAGAATAAATGTCACCCTAAATATCAGTAACGCTTATCAATCCAAAATGTGCATCTTTTAATCTGTGTTTAAGTTATACTTAACCTTCATAATCCAATTCGTCGTGTTACGGAGACGCAATGCCTACATCATACGTTGCGAGCAGAAAAGATTTTCTGCCGCGGAGGGAAAAGCGATGAACGAGACTGCTTCTAGCCCAGTCTTTGTGGCTTTGCTATTCATCCTGCGCTGCCTGGTCCCACTGGCAATCCTGTTTGGAATTTCGTATATATTGCGCAAATCCGGATTGGTGGTTACCGAGGCAGCCGAGCCGCCCGAAGAAGCTGATCATCAGGATGAAGACCCGCAAAACAACCATAAGGAGTCATAACACATGACAACGCGCAACCTGCATCGTCAGAAAATTGGCTTGATTGCGGCAGGCGCTTTCGTCCTGCTGTTAAGCCTGTTCCTGGCACCACCTGCCAGCGCCGAACATCCGGCCCAGGAAACCGAAAAATATTGCCTGTCATGCCATGGCGACCCAAACTTGAGCATGACTTTACCCAGCGGCGAGACTCTATCTCTGTATGTCTCGCAGGATGTGATCGGGCATTCCATACACAGCCCGCTGGGAATCGAGTGCGAAGCCTGTCACACCGACATCACCGCCTACCCTCACGAAAAAGTAACTTTTCAGACCAAACGTGAGCTTTCACGCACTTACTACCAGACCTGCCAAAAATGCCACCCGGGGAATTATGAAAAAACCCTGGACAGCATGCACGCAAATGCTGCCACTGACGGCAACCTGGACGCCCCAGTTTGCACGGACTGTCACGGCGCCCACGATGTTCAGAAACCAGATGAACCTCGTGCTCTGATCTCTGAGACTTGCAGCAAATGCCACGGCGATATTGTTGAAACCTATAAACAAAGCGTCCACGGATCAGCGCTGATCGAAGAAAACAACCTCGATGTTCCCGTCTGTACCGATTGCCACGGCGTTCATAATATTCAAGACCCGCGCACCGTTGAATTCCGCGTGCAAAGCCCGGAAATGTGCGCTGGCTGCCATGCTGACGCGGAGCTGATGGGCAAATACGGATTATCTGCTGATGTTTACAGCATTTATGAGCGGTCCTGGCACGGTGTCGATGTATCTGTTTACAAAGCACGCTGGCCAACCATCTGGCATGACAGCGCCGTTTGCACCGATTGTCACGGGATTCACGACATTCTAAAAACAAGCGATCCCAACTCGAAGGTCAACCCGGACAACCTTCTGATGACCTGTCAGGAGTGCCACCCAGGCGCAGGGCCAAACTGGACGGGTGCCTGGACGGGCCATAATAAAATCAGCTTTGAACGGACGCCTTTCCTGTTTTACGTGGATCAGTTCTATACATCTTTTACCCCCTTCATCTTATGGGTGTGCATCATCTACGTCGTGCTGCAAATCATCCGTTCCAGTGTTGATCGTGTGAGGAGTAGACTGCCATGACAGGAAATAGAAAAAAAGCCACCACCCAGGTTCACCACGAGAAAAACTATCCGCGTTTCAATCTTGGACAACGTTGGGAACATCTTGTCTTGATTTTGAGCGCCACAACTCTCTTGTTGACCGGCCTGCCACAAAAATATCGCGACTTTTCCTGGAGTCAGGATCTGCTTTCCACACCGGAACGGTTGGAACTCATCCAGCAGATCCATCACATCGCCGCGATCATCCTGACCATAGAAGTTATCTATCATCTGGGGCGAGCCATTTATCTCATGTCGCAGCGCAAACTATCCGGAGATATGCTTCCCAACCAGCAGGATATCTTGGATGCAGGGCAAATGTTCAAGTATTTGCTCTTCCTGCGCAAAGACAAGCCGAAGTTTGGACGTTACAATTTTGAGCAAAAAATTACTTACTGGTTTATCTTCTTTGGGATTTTGATGATGGGTGTCAGCGGATTCATCATCTGGTTCCCCGAATTCTTCACCAAATTCCTGCCCGGTGGAGTAATCCCGGCGGCAAAACTGGCTCACAGCACTGAAGCGATTGTGGCAACCATCTTTGTTTTGATCTGGCACATTTACCACGTGCACATCGAAAGATTGAACCTGAGTATTTTTACTGGTCGTTTAAGCGAGAATGAAATGCGCGAATTCCACGCAAAAGAATACGAACGTATAAACCGCACCACCGCCAAGAACACAGATGCGGAAGAGAGGCAGTAATGCGCCTGCGTGATTACTTCTTCATAGTCGGAACGGTGATGCTCGTTGGTGCCCTGGGCTTTGCTGTTTCTCCGGCGACCGCCTCCCCGGCGATTTCTGCTGCAAAACCGGCCGGAATGCTGCCCCAGACCGAAACGGTTACCAACGAGGCCTGCCTGGCCTGCCACCAGAATCCACAATTCAGCACCGCACTGGAAAATGGCGATCAGTACGATTTATACGTCGACCCGGAGGAGTTCAATCACTCCGTCCACGGTGAGGGTGGTTACCTGTGTGTGCAGTGCCATGTGGATTTCAAACCGGAGGCGGGACACGGCTTTAGCTTCAACAGCCGCCGAGAAGCCACGCTCCGTTTAAACGAATCTTGCAGTCAATGCCACCAGACCCAGTCTTCTCAGGAGCATGACAGCGCTCACGCTGCCGCCCGCGCTGCTGGAAATCTGGAAGCCGCGATCTGTACAGATTGCCATACTGCCCATGATGTGCAGCGCCTGAAAGACCCCGCCAGCGGACAATTGCTGCCTGGAATGCGGGCCCAGATTCCAATAACCTGCCAAAAATGCCACAGCACCATCTATGAAAAATATCGCAGCAGTGTGCATGGCGCGGCCTTGACCGATGAAAACAACCCGGATGTGCCGACCTGTATCGACTGCCACGGCGTACACATCATCGAAGACCCGACCTCAGCCAATTTCCGGCTAAAATCACCCCAGGTCTGCGCGAACTGCCATACCGATCCGCAAAAAATGGATAAGTACGGAATTTCCACACAGGTCTTAAGCACCTATGTGGCTGATTTCCACGGCACGACGGTCACCATCTTCGAAAAGGTTTCGCCAGATGCGATCACCAACAAACCGGTCTGCTACGATTGCCATGGCATCCACGATATCGTTCGCGTGGATGACCCGCAAAAGGGCTTGCTTGTCAAATCGAACCTGCTGGCCAAATGCCAGGAATGTCACCCGGATGCCAGCGACAATTTTCCGGCGGCCTGGTTATCGCACTACATTCCATCGCCTGAGAAAAATCCGATCGTTTATTATGTCGACTTGTTCTACAAGTTCATGATCCCTGGCGTGCTGATTCCAATGGGCATTCTGGTGGCAATGGATTTCACCCGCCTGATGATCAACCGCTTCCGCAAACCGCATCCGCAAGAGAAAAAGCATCATGAACCGGAACAAGCGGAACTGAGCGAAAAAGCAGCAGAAGCTGTAAAACCGGCAGAGACCGAAAAAAGCGCCGAAAAGACAGCGCAACAAAAAAAGAACAAAAAGCCTGTCGAAACAGAAACAGATGAAAGTTCCACAGTAACTGAGACACCCGCACAGCCCGCAGCTGCCAACGAAGCAGAATCCACACCCGGCGCTGAGGCTGCTTCAGAAAATCCAACTTCGAACGAGGATGCCGAGAATGAATAAAACCACTGACACCTCGCCAGAAAAGAAATACGTACGCTTCGATCCATTGCAGCGTATCCAGCACATTGTCTTCCTGATCTCTTTCTCGATACTCGGTTTCACCGGGTTGCCACAGAAGTTTCCGCTCTCTCCGATCAGTATCGGATTTTTCAACCTGTTTGGCGGCGTGGAAGTTGTGCGTGAAATCCACCATGTGTCTGCGATCGTGATGTTGATCGTCAGCCTGTTGCACGTGCTGGAAGTGCTGTACCGAATACTGGTGCTGCGCACGCCAATCAGCATGATCCCGTGGATCACAGATATCAAACATGTTTATGATGATGTGATGTATTACATTGGCCGCCGCAAGCACAAAGCCTATTATGGGCGTTACTCCTATGCCGAAAAAGCCGAATACCTGGCTTTGATTTGGGGAACGGTGGTCATGGCCCTGACAGGTTTTATGATGTGGAATCCGATCTCGACGGTGCGCTTCCTGCCCGGCGAGGCCATTCCGGCGGCCAAAGCCGCGCATGGCGGCGAGGCAATTTTGGCTGTGCTGGCGATCATCCTCTGGCACTTCTACCATGTGCACGTCAAGCATCTAAACAAAAGCATGTTCACCGGCACGTTGAGCCGTGAAGAGATGGAGCACGAACACCCGGCAGAACTTGCTGCCATCGAGGCCGGTCAGCGTGATGTGAAACCGATCGCCCCGGATGTTTTGCGCAAACGCCAGATGATCTATGCGCCGCTGGCGCTCATCATTCTGGTTGCATTTGGCTATGGGATGTACGTTTTCCTGGGTTATGAAACCACATCGGTCACCACTCTCCCCACCAGGGAAGATGCCCAGGTATTTGTACCGATCACACCCACCCCGCAGCCAACCGCCACACCAGCGCCCGCAAACGCGGCACTTACCTGGGATGAATATGCCGGGCCACTCTTCCTGCAAAAATGCGGCGCCTGTCATGGCGAATCGGCCCTGGGCGGGCTAAATCTCTCCACCTATGCCGGTGCGGTCAGTAACGTGATCGTGCCCGGCGATGCCGAAGCCAGCAAGCTTGTTCAAATTCAATCTGCCGGTGGTCATATGGGCCAGTTGAGCGAAGATGAGCTTGCAAAAGTAATCGAGTGGATCAACAACAACGCACCAGAAAAATAATTTTTAGTAGCAACCCAGCAACAAAAACAGGGACAGCCGAACGGCTGTCCCTGTTTTTGTACGGGCCAGGCGATATGGCACAAAACCGGGTGCAAACAAAGAATTATGCTATATTAGGGCATATTTCACACTATCCAGCGAGCAACCATGTCAAAAAAGCCATTGCAAGACTTAAGTCGGGCGCTACCCGGCATTGTCATCAGCCTGATCGTGATCGCCGTTCTCATTTTTATTGTAGATTGGCCGAGTGTCTTTGATGCCTTCCGCACCGTTGATTTGCGCTTCCTGGCCCTGCACGGGCTGCTCTACATGGGTTCCGTCGCGGCCCGGGCGATGGGCGCACGCGCCCTGCTCGAAGACCGCCCCACATTCCGCGAGTCATTCATGATCATGATGCAGGGCTACTTGCTCAACAACCTGCTGCCGTTTCGGTTGGGAGAATTGGGACGCGCCTACCTGCTCGGACGCAAAACCGGTCTGGGAACTTTTTTCACCATCCCGGCGATCATGATCGAACGCGCCTACGACCTGGCTTTTGCCGCGCTGATCGTCATGGGGACTCTGCCCTTCGTTTTTAGCGGCGTCGATTGGGCGCGTCCGGTGGCGCTGACCACCCTCAGCCTGGTTACCGTTGGTCTGCTATCGCTGCATCTCGTGGCTCGATTCCGCATCCCGCTGCGCAACTGGGTTGATCATACCGCCGGACGGGTCAAGCTGATCGAAAAATACATCCTGCCACAGATCGATTCCTTTCTGGACGGTCTGGCTGTATTGACCAGCCTGAAAAGTTTTGCCATCAGCCTGGCCTGGATGGCGCTTGCGTGGCTTTTTGCGATCGCAAACCAGTACGCCCTGCTACGCGGATTTCTGCCGGAAGCCAGGCTGTTGCAGTCATCCTTCTCACTGGGTATCTCATCCTTCGGCGGGGCCATCCCATCTGCGCCTTCGGGTTTGGGCGTTTACGAAGGCGCTGTTGTGGCGGCATTGTCCGTGGTTGGCATTTCTTCAGGGATTGCCCTGGCTTATGCCGTTACTCACCATATGATGCACATTCTCTATTCCGGCATTCTGGGCATGCTGGCCTTCTCACAAGAAGGTGAAAGCCTGCTCGGCATGTACGAAAAACTAACCAACCGAAAAACCATGCAGGAGAGTGAATAATATGTCACGTAGTTTTCTTGTCACCGGCGGTGCCGGATTTATCGGTTCAAATTACGTTCATCGTCTGCTCCAGCGCGGAGAAAAAGTCACCATCTACGACAACCTGAGTCGCGCGGGCGCGCCACGCAACTTGCGCTGGCTCGAAGAAACCTATGGCAAAGATGCTTTTCAGCTTGTTGCAGGCGATGTGCGCGATGCAGGTTTATTAACTGCCACTGCCCGCGACGCAGATATCATCGTTCACCTGGCCGGGCAGGTGGCCGTAACCACCTCGGTCATCAAACCGCGCGAAGATTTCGAAATCAACGCCCTGGGGACCTTTAACGTACTCGAAGCGGCTCGCCTGAGCGGGCGGGACCCGATCGTTTTCTATTCATCCACCAACAAAGTCTACGGCGGCATGGATGATGTCGAAGTTGCTGAAACCCCCACCCGCTGGCACTACAAAAACCTGCCCTTTGGCTGTCCCGAAAGCCAGCCGCTCGACTTCCACTCACCGTATGGCTGTTCCAAGGGCGCTGGCGACCAGTATGTGCGCGACTACGGACGCATCTACGGCCTGCGGACCGTGGTGTTCCGCCAGAGCTGCATCTACGGCCCGCGCCAGTTCGGTGTCGAAGACCAGGGCTGGGTGGCCTGGTTCGTGATCGCTGCTGTTACCGGCAGCCCAATGGCCATCTATGGCGATGGCAAACAGGTGCGCGACCTGCTGCATGTTTACGACCTGCTCGATGCCTATGATCTGGCTCTCGAAAAAATTACTTCAACCAGCGGACAGGTTTTTAATCTGGGCGGCGGTCCTGAAAACACGATTTCGATCTGGACCGAATTTGGCCCCCTGCTCGAAAAATTGCTCGGAGAACCGATCCCGGTCTCTCGCGGCGATTGGCGCCCGGGCGACCAAAAAGTCTTTGTGGCGGATACCCGCAAGGCGCAGGCCGAGCTCGGCTGGCAACCCAAATATGATGTTGAAAAAGGGGTCAAACAATTGTTTGACTGGGTCAGTTCTAATAAAGGCTTATTCTAAAGAAAAAGATTGGGCGGGAGTTGATCCCGCCCAATCTTTTTAAGGCCCAACCGTGTTGGTTGCCGTTGCTGTTGGCGTTGGTGTTTCAGTAGCAGTCGCCGTGCTGGTTGCGGTTGAAGTGGCAGTACCGGTCGGCGTCACTGTTGAAGTTGCTGTTGCCGTGGCCGTGCTGGTAGCTGTCGCTGTGCTGGTAACAGTCGCCGTGCCGGTAGCGGTGACCGTAAAGGTGGCCGTGGGGGTATAGGTAGGTGTTATCAGGTTGGACAAGCGCTCAATCCGGGCAGCCAGCCAAATCGGGCGGTCATTGGCGGCCGATCCATTGGCATGCGCGGTCAGGATAAATTTAACGGTTTCTCCCTTGAGTGCGCTCAAGTCCACATCCACATTGTAAACCTGGCCTTCATATGCCTCGGCAAACTTCCAGAATGTCTTGATCGAACCATTGCCGATCTGGTAATCGAGCCGGAAAAGCACATTACAGCCATTTGCGCCATACTCACAGCCGATCGTCGCGCGGAAACGGTCGCCATTTTTGACTTCAAAAGGCGGATAATAACCACTTAAGTAACCATTGTTGACATTTTCTGGCACAGTCAGCAAACCAGGGCGGTTTTCGGTGATACCGTTTTCAAGTTTTGGCTTGTCGATGGCAATCGCAAATCCCTTTTTTCCGTCAACGTTACCCGGGCAACCCAGGTCACCCGCCGCACTGCGCCAATCAGCCGAGCAGTAATTGGCGACAAAATCATAAATCCCGGTCAGGTTGGCCGCGACCTTGATCTGAACAAAAACCGGACTATTGGCCTGTGCGCCAAGGCCAAACAAGGCCCCGGCGCTGTTGCGCAGCAACCAATCTCCACGATAGGTACCCGTTGAAGCCGGCGAAGTCAGGTTGACAGAGACATCCACCGTGTCACCCGGCGAAACGGATCTGGGCAAATTGACTGCCGCCGGGCCGCCCATCTGACTTCCGGACGAAAAAACCAGCGCATAAGATGTTGTCCAGGCACACGTTCCTGTGTTCTGGATACGCCAGGTTTTTGTAAAGCTGGAGCTTGAGCCGAAAGTTGTATTATCAGGGATGGTCACATCCCGCACAAAAGCAGCCTGGTCACAGCGCGTCACTACTACCGGTTGTGTCGTAGGTGGTATTGGGCTGGGGAACTGCACTGCAATGGTCGAAGTCGGCAGGGCCGGCAGGGTCGGCAATCCCAACGTTGGAGGGGCCACGGTGGCGACAACAGCCTGGGTTTGCAGGGCTTGCAAAGTGCCTGCCTGGGCTGTGTACAGAGCCTGCAAAGTTGCTGCCGAGTCAGGAGCAGCGTTGGGCAGGTTGCACCCCGCAAGAAAAAGCAGGGTCAGCCACAAAGAAAAGGATAATAGTGTTTTTTTCATAAAAGGTTATCTCCTGAATCAATCCAGACAATACTACTATAGACGAATCTGTGCCAAGAAATGTTCCAGAATCAAAACAACCGGGGCTGACCCGGTTGTTTTTGCGATAAATTTTTATTTTAGGGGCAGGTCCAATAGAATATTGGCGCACCATCTGTAAATTCAGCATCGTTTGGCTCATTGATAAACAAGGTTACCTTGCGCTCCATGCCCTGGACCGCATCCGCCTTGAGGTTCCAGGTCCATGAAATAACTTGCTGACCGGCATCCTTGAAAACAAGTTTGCCGCCTTCACGAACACCACCATCGTAAGGATACTGGTACCACTGATACCTGACCTCGCCAGGTCCATTGGTCACAACCGTGGCGGTGACCGTGTACTTTGTGCCACCGGCAGGGCATCCACTCTGCGGGTCGCGCTTAATCGTATAGATCACATCGGTTACGGCAACAGCATCTTCAGGTTTCGTGGCAACAGTGATTTTGGCGACCAGAGATGTGTCAGTAGTACCAACGCCAAAGCTACCGCCGTAAGGGGTGGCAATCCGCCAGTAGCCGGTGTAGACGCCCTCGGTTGCAGGCGCGGTCATATCCACCGATAAATTGACCGCATCTCCGGGGTAGACCGTTTTCGTCAGCGGAATGGAAGTGGTTTCAGTCATTCCATCGCCGCTTTGCAGGTATAGCGTGTGGGATGTATCCCAGGGGCATGAACCGATATTTTTGATCTGCCATGTTTTGGTAAATTTCGTGCCCGGTAGCATGATTTTGCCATCCGGAATACTGATATCTGCCACAAACGCAGCGAAGTAACAGGCAATCTGCGAACCACCCTGTGAAACAACTGCGGTCGGGGATGGCGCAAAAGTGGCGGTGGGGGTCGGCGGCTCGGGGGTTTCGGTGGGCGTGACGGCTGCCTCTTGGGTAGCAGCCTGTTCGGTATAACGCGCTTCCACGGTTTGTACTGCAGAAGTGGCGATCGCATCCGCGTCAGGGGTAGGGGATGCCTCAGCGCCGCAGGCGCTCAACAGTAAGATGAGCACACTCCCCCAAACGATAAGATTTTTCAATTGTTTAGACATACGGTTTCCTTTCACAACAGGTTCGTATTATAACAAAAATAAAAACGGATGTTTGCCAGGCAAACATCCGTCTGTCATGAACCATTGTAGCCTAGATCAGGGGGTCGAGGTTGGGGTAGCCGTTGGAGTGGCTGTTTGCGAGGGGGTGGGCGTAACGGTCGGTGTCGCAGTCGGGGCAACAACCTTGATCTCAATAAAAAACGAGGTGCCCTGGTAACCGCTGGCAACCGGCACCAGCACACCGGCTGCGTTGCGCAAACGCCAGTATCCGCGATAAGTTCCAGGTGCAGACGGGGCCTTTAGCGCCACAGAAACATCCACTTGCTGGCCTGGGGCAACACTGCCTGCCAAAGGCTGGGTGGCTGGTCCGCCCATCAGTTCACCGCTATCAAAAATAAGCTGGTAACTGGTTGACCAGGTGCATGTGCCAAGATTGCGCAAGCGCCAGGTTTTTGTAAAGGTTTGATCGGGTAAAAACTGGGTACCATCCGGCACAGTCACATCGGTTACGAACTGCGCCAGATCACAAAGCGGAGTTGCGCTGGCCGTGGCAGTTGGCGGCAGAGTCGCGGTTGCAGGGGGTACGGGAGTGGTTGCAACCGGTTGAGCCGGGGCAGGGGTGGTTGCCGGCGGAGCACCCAGGTTATCAAGCGTCAATTGCACCTGAACCGTTTCAGCCGCAGCCGTGAAAACCGCGTTGGAATCCTGTGGGGTGGCCTGCGGCAGGTTGCAACCAACCAGCAAGGCCGGCAAAAACAGCACAAGAATAAATGTTCGCAAAGATAATTTCAACATCTCACTACTCCCTATCAGAAGCCAAAGAATTCAAAATATATGCAACCATTATTATACCAATCCCAACGATTTGCATTCCCAGTTTGCATCTTGGCATAAAGCTTACTTTGTTATAGGATTGATAATAACTTCATTTTAGATAAATATTAGTGATTTACTCGAGAGCGATGCAGAAAATAGGATAGCAAATGATCATCCCCGACGATTTTATCAAACTACCCTACTCCCCTGACCTGACCGAAGGTGGAATTTCCTACGCAGTGCGCTCCCTGCCCCACACATACGACCGCATGGGCGGCTCACTATACTCACGCTTGCGCCGAATCGTCGGCGGCGTGGCGGTGGAACTGGCTTTCCGGCGTTACCTCGGCGAGCGAGATGTTCCTTTCGATGTAAAAGGCACAACTCCATTTACAGAACCGGACAAATATGATGTTTCACTGGGGGGACATCGCTGCGACTTGAAAACTTTTGTGACCTCGAAACGCAACCAGATTACGGCCATGCGCCGCAACCCATCGCTTGTCTTGCGCGCCCCGGCCTTGATCCCCGCGGACCAGTTTGCCGGTGAAAATCACAGCGACCAGGATTTATACCTGTTTGCCTTTTTGCTGGGTCTGACCACCAACTCGACCGAAGAAATCAAAACGGCGGTCGATGCGGGTCAGCCCATTTACCTGATACACCCGATGCGCGCCGAATGGTCGCGTCCGGCAATCTGGGCTCCGCTCGAAAAGATCAGCCTTAAAAGCGAATGCAGCCAGCCCATCACGGTTGAAATCGGCGGACAGGATTCTGAGCGTGAGTTCATCACCGCCAAATACACGCTTGAACCGCTGACCCGCGTCAGAGTGGATTTGCCGCTCTTCAGCCTGGCCTACCTGCATGTTGATTGCGTGCCCGATGCACGGATTGGCGTCCACAGCACGGCGCGCAGCGAGGTTTACCTGGTTTCGCCGCAAGACTGGGGTAATATCTGGATCTATGGCATGGAAACCTGGCTGACAGGCTACATGGCGCGTGAGGAATTTCGCCGCAAAGCCAGCACCATTTTTGCCGGCAGCCGGGTTTTTCAATACAGCAAGACCCAGACCAAGAATATGTCTGTGCCGGTGGCTGACTTGCGCCCCCTGACTGAGTTATTTGCGCGAGTGAAAGATTGGGAAGAAAAGAAAAAAGATTGGTAAGGTAGAAAGTGGAAAGGGAAACCAGCCTTTCCACTTTCTATTTTCAGTTTACCGGTAATCGCCCTCGCCCTTGATCTTGCCCCGCTCGAGACGAGAGAATAACTTTTCAAGATTGGCTTCTGCCACTTCCTGCAAGGGGATATCCAGTTCGGTGGCAATCTGCGCCAGATACCAGAGCACATCGCCCAATTCATATTTCAGCGCATCACGGTCAGCTTCCCTGATCTGGCCGGCATGGTCACGAAAGATTTTTTTAACCTTTCCGGCCAGTTCACCGGCTTCGTTGACCAACCCCAGGGTGGGATAAACGATCGGATGGTCGGTATGAACCAGATTCCAGGTTTTGCGCGATTCGCGCTGGTAGTCGTTCAGGTCTTTGATGTTTGGCATGAATTTATCCTTTAATAACTTGCAAAGCATTGGGAACGATCTCAAAACTGACCTGGCGCAGGTTGCTGCCAAAGCTGGTGTAAATTTCACCATCAGCGTGAATATAAAGCGGCAAGTCAGAAGTCAGGCTCAGGCGGCGGGTGGTTCCAAGCGTCACCTGTGGGAACTTGCCATGTGTGCCCTTCATCACTTCCGGCAAGATGCGCAGCATGGTCAGGCGTGAACAACGGCTGACCATCGCAAAATTGAGTATTCCATCATCGTTTTTGGCATCCGGCGCAACCACGAAACCACCACCCTGGCGCGGGCCATTGCACACCGTCAGCATGATGTTGGACTGCTCGATGGCTTGCCCGTCGAGATCGATCTTCATCTTGGCCGGTTGATGATTAACAACGATGGTTTGCAAAACCGCCACCAGATACATCAAGAATCCGCGCAGAAACGGCAATTTATGCGAGCGGATGGTAACCACTGCGTCAAAGCCCATGCCAAGCGTATTATCGAAGTATTCCTGGCGGCCATGCTCATCAGTCATCAGCCCCAAGTCAATCGTCGAGGTCTGGCCTTCGAGGGCATGCGCCAGGGCCCGGTCTGCGGCCGTTGGCACGCCGATCGCGTGGGCGAAATCGTTGCCAGAGCCAAGCGGAACAACACCGAGGGCCGGGCGGCGTTCTGCGGGAACCTGCATCAGCCCATTGACAACCTCGTGCACGGTCCCATCCCCGCCGAGGGCGATCACCCGCTCATATCCCTGCTCGGCAGCCTGACGCGCCAGTTCAGTGGCGTGGGCCGGGTAGACGGTTCCGCTCCATTCGGCGCCATACTGGTTGGCAATCGGGCGCAGATCATTGGCAACCTTCCAGGCTTGGCCCATATCAGCCATGGGATTAAAAATAAGTTTGGCTTTTGGCTTCATCTTTCCTCCAAATAAAAACGGGTTGTTATAAACAACCCGCAAATTGTCAAAAAGTTCGGCTTTTTATGGTTTTACGCCGGGCATTTGCAACTCACCTGTGAACCCCCGCGCCATCTGGAAAGTGCCGCGCGCATGTTTTTTGGCGCGGTAGAGGGCTTCATCGGCAGCGCGCATTAAATCGGCAGCAGACCGGGCATGGGTGGGGTAGATCGCAATTCCGCCAGAAACTCCCAAACGGCAGACAGAACCATCTGGCAGGAAACAGGCATAACTGGAGAATCGTACTCGAATATTCTCAGCAACCTGGGCCGCAGTCTCTGCGCTTGCTTCTGGCAAGACCATGCACAACTCATCACCGCCGTAACGCGCCAGAAAATCACTGGAACGCGAAACCGAGCTCAGAAATGCCGCAATATCATGCAGAACCCGGTCGCCAATGGCATGCCCCCAGGTATCATTAACTCCCTTAAAACCATCCAAATCCATCATCAAAACCGCAAATGGGCGCCCCGTGCGGTTGGTGCGACCAACCTGGTGGTCAAGATAACGGTCCAGCGCGCGTCGATTGGGCAGCCCGGTCAGGGTATCGCTAAGCGCCTGGCGCGAAACCGCCTCATGCAGGCGGGCATTGATAATTGCAATCCCGGCCTGGTCGGCGAGTAATGTGAGCAAACGCTGTTCCGCCGGAGAAAACGGCCCAACCTGCCAGCGCGAAAGGTTCATCACACCAATCACAGAATCGGTCATCATGAGCGGAATGCTGATCAAAGAGCCAAACCAATCTTCAGGCACATTCAAAAAAAGCGGATGCTGGCGCAGGTTTTCAACAATGACCATTTCTTTTGTGTGCGCCGCCTGATAAGTAACGCCATCCGGGCGAGGCGGCCAATTTTCCTTGTTACGCAGCCCCTGTCCATCCAACGAAGCGCCAAAGCGCAGGATATTATTCTGATATAGATATATGTGAGCATTGCGAGCGTTCTTAACCAGTTGCATGGCTTCGGTCACAACGCTATCCAGCACGGCTTGCAGTTCCAGGTTGGTGGTCAGGTTATAGGTAAGGCGCTTGACCGCATCCAATTCGGCGGCTTGTTGCCGAATCACCCCCAATAAATTGTAATGAGAGAACAAACGAGAAGCCAATACTTCTGCAGTTTGTTCGTATTGAACTTGCGAATCTGAATCTAGAAGCCCATCCAGCAAAGAAGACAGCAAATCAAAATAAGACTGCTGTTCAGTGGCAGAAAGACCCGTTTTTTGTAAACGTTCACGAAAAGCGGGCAACCATCGGTTTTTGAATTCATTCATAATTTTTGGCCCGCCCCAAACTTCAGGTGGGATGGATGTCACGATTATAAGTGACGGATTGCACTTTAGAGTATGCTAAAATCATTAGAATTGCCAATCCTAACAATTTTATGGAGAAAAACATGGCCGCAACCCGCCTGGTATCCCAAACCCCGCTGAAACCGTATCAGCGCGCCATCTTAATTGGCGCATCAAGCGGCATTGGCGCAGCGCTTGCGCAGAAACTGGCCGATGAAGGCTACCAGCTGGCCCTGCTTGGCCGGCGTGAAAGCCTGCTTGAAACCCTCTGCACACAGATCAATACAAAACATGGTGAAAAACGCGCCATTTCTTTTGTTCATGACGTAACACAAATTGACGATGTTCCGACTCTATTCAACAAAGTAGTCGCAGAACTTGGCGGGCTGGATGCCATTATCTACAATGCCGGCATTCTGGAAGTTGTCAAACTAAACGAATTTGACCCTAAAAAAGACATCGAAATGACCCAGATCAACTACCTGGGCGCACTGGCCTGGCTCAACCCGGCGGCGGCTTACTTCCAGGGCGTCAAGTCCGGCCAGATCGTCGGCCTCGGTTCTGTGGCCGGGGATCGGGGTCGAGTCGGCGCCCCGGCTTATAACGCATCGAAGGCCGCTCTCCACACCTATCTCGAAGCGCTGCGGAACAGACTTACCCGTCACGGAATCAACGTGCTGACGATTAAACCTGGCTTTGTCGCCACCGACATGATCAAAGATAATCCGCGCACCCCAATGGTCATCAGCCCTGAAAAGGCCGCCGATGGCATTTTCAAGGCCATGCAAGCCCGCAAACAGACCGTATATGTTCCCGCCCAGTGGGGACTGCTGATGCAAATTATTCGCCACATTCCGTCGATCATCTTCCGACGGTTAACTTTTTAGTGCTATTCGATCAGCCAATCATTGAAAACAAAGGTTGAATAGCAACATTCAGTAAAAGAGTACCCTATGACCACCCTTTCCCTTCCCTTTGAGCGTCTCAAGACGCTGGAAAACTTCGGACATTCGCTTAAGGCTCAATCCTATTTGTACAAGCCGACCAGCGTTGAAAACATGCTCGAAGTTTTCAAAACGGCCAAACAGAATGGTCTGACCGTTACACTGCGCGGCGCTGGCCGTAGTTACAACGATGCCGCCCTGAACGGCGGCGGCATTGTCATGGACACCCAGGATATGAATCGCATCATCTCATGGGATCCTGAAAGCGGGTTGATCACCTGTGAACCCGGCGTTACACTGCAAAAGCTTTGGCAGCATATCTTACCGGATGGCTGGTGGCCGCCGGTTGTTTCAGGGACGATGACCACCACCCTGGGCGGCTGCCTGGGCATGAACATCCACGGCAAGAACAACTTCAAAATGGGAACGATCGGCGAGCACGTTGTCGAGTTCAAGGCACTCCTGCCAACCGGCGCAGAAGTAACCTGCTCACCCAACCTGAACGGCGACCTGTTCCACTCCATGATCTCGGGCATGGGCATGCTGGGGGTCTTCACATCCATCACCATGCAGATGAAACGCATCTATTCAGGTTTGTTAAACGTTCACGCCTGGAACGTGCCCAATATCGAAAGCCACGTACGGGAAATTGCCGAAAACGCCCCCAACAACAGCTACACTGTCGGCTGGCTCGATTCAACCGCCAGCGGAAAAAGCATGGGGCGCGGCCAACTGCACACCGCCCAGTACTTAAAAGAAGGCGAAGACCCGAACCCCAAAAAGACCCTGCAGGTCTCCTACCAGACCCTGCCCGCCACCATGTTTGGCGTTTTCCCAAAATCCATCATTCACTATTTCATGGCTCCTTTTATGATCAACCCCGGCGTCTGGCTGGTGAACACCGCCAAATACATCGCCGGCATGCGCGAAGGGCACCACCCGCAATCCCATGCGGCCTTCCATTTCCTGCTCGACTACGTTCCCAACTGGGAACTGGCCTACGGACGCACCGGCCTGATCCAGTACCAGTCCTTTATCCCCAAAGAGACCGTTACCGACGCCTGGCGCGAAATCCTGACCCTGACCCAGAAACGCGGATTGCCATCTTACCTGGGTGTGACCAAGCGCCACCGCCCCGATAAATTCCTGCTCAGCCACGCGGTCGATGGTTTTTCGCTGGCGCTCGATTTCAAAGTCACCAACGGCAACCGCGCGCGACTCTCAGCCATGCTCCAGGAACTCGATCAGATCGTGCTCGAAGCCGGCGGACGCTTCTACTTTGCCAAAAACAGCGAAACCAGCCCCGAAACAGCCAAACGCTATCTGGGCGAGGAAACCGTAGAGCGCTTCAAAGCCCTCAAGCGACGCACTGACCCCAATAACCTGCTTGAATCAGATCTGTACCGGCGGGTGTTTGGTAGCCTGTAAACGAAACAAGTTCTGAAAACAATAAACCCTGCGTGTGCTTTTTGGTAAAGCGCCCGCAGGGTTTTAAAATACAAGCATCAAAAGTCACGCTCAAAATGAGGTGAATTTTGGAATGAAAAACATGCTGGAGCTTATTTTTTTATATTTTCAGCCTCGGGTTTTCCCAAAACAACGATAACCTGACGCCTGACACCACCATCGAAAAGCGGGATGGTGTTTTCGGCTAACGTCTCACCATCCAGAATAACCTGCGAAACACCGCTGCCAACGTTTTGTGGATTCTCGATCTGGATCTCGTAAATTGTCTTGCCATAGCGATATTCGATTTTATAACCCGTCCAGTCATTCGGAATCGAGGGCAACATGCGCAATCTGTCGCCTTCGCGGCGCAGGCCGAGGATGGCTTCCATCCCCAGCCGGTACATCCAACTCGCAGAGCCGGTGTACCACGTCCAGCCGCCGCGCCCGATGTGCGGGGCCACGCTGTAGACATCGGCGGCGATAACGTAGGGTTCCACCCGATAACAGGATACTTTTTCAGGCGTGTCCGCGTGATTAATCGGGTTGATCATGTTAAAAAGTTCAGCGGCGCGCGTGCCCTGCCCCATTTTTGCAAAGGCCCAGATGGCCCACACTGCCGCATGGGTGTACTGTCCGCCGTTTTCGCGAATCCCTGGCGGGTAGCCTTTGATATAGCCGGGATCGCGCAAGGTCAGATTAAATGGCGGGTCAAGCAGCAAAATCATTTCATCCTCGCGGCGTACGAGGCGGCGATAGAGCGAATCCATGGCGTGTTGGGCGCGAGCCGGGTCAGCCGCGCCGGAAATCACAGCCCAAGACTGGCTGATCGAATCGATCTGACATTCGCCGCGCGCAGCGGAACCGAGCGCGGTACCATCGTCAAAATAGGCGCGCCGGTACCAATCACCATCCCAGCTACAGTTTTCAATCGCCTGTCTGAGCGTTTCAGCCTGGCTGCGCAAGGTTTCTGCCTGTAAAGAGTAATTTGTTTTTTCGCAAAGATCGGCAAATTCCATCAGCACCGCATAGGAAAACCAGCCCAGCCAGATACTCTCTCCGCGCCCCTGAATGCCAACGCGGTTCATGCCATCATTCCAATCGCCAGCGCCCATCAATGGCAGACCATGCTCCCCTACGGTAACGCCTTTTTGGATCGCCCGCAGGCAATGTTCATAAATTGTGCCTTGCTGAGCCCCGTAAAAATATTGCCCGTAGCGCTCCTCCTCGCCATCCTTGAGCGGCTCGGCGGCAAGGAAAGGTTGAATCTCTTCGAGGACGGAAACATCCCCGCTGGCTTTCACATATTGCGCGGTGACATACGGCAGCCAGAGCAGGTTGTCTGAAATACGTGTGCGAATGCCGCGCCCGGAGGGGGGGTGCCACCAGTGCAGCACATCTCCCTCTTCGAACTGGCGACTGGCGGCGTTCAAGATGTGTGCTCTTACCAGGTCAGGCCGGCTGTGGAGCAGCGCCAGCACATCCTGCAGCTGGTCACGGAAGCCAAACGCACCGCTCGATTGATATAACGCCGTCCGACCCCAGATGCGGCAAGAGAGCGATTCGTAAAGCAGCCAGCGGTTGAGCACCAGATCCATCGTTTTGTCGGGCGTTTCGACCCGGATCGCATTCAGATTTTGATCCCAAAATTTTCCGACCGTTTCCCAGGCATCGTTAATATGGGCCATATTTTGATAATCGACGATCAACCGCTCGGCCTCAACGCGGTCCGCACCCTGGCCAAGCAGGAAAGTGACTTCCTTGCTCTCGTTGGGCGCAAGCCAGAGCAAAATTTGCATCACTGCACATGGATCTGACCCGGCCCTGACGCTGGCAGTCAGCCCGACCCGCTCCAAGGCCGCCGGGTGAGCGTAGCTCCCTAACAGCCCCAGGAACTCGCTGCGGTCTGTGGTAACCCAGTTCAACTCACGGGTGGCCGCAAGAAAAGCAACATTTTGAGAAAACTCGACATTATAAGGATTGCGAGCCAGCAGGGCAAAACGGCGCGAATCAAACTCGGGGATGACGTATTGCGAGGTGATATCGCGAGAACTCCCAAGCACCCACTCAGCGTAGCAGGTGATGTTAATGCGACGGGTGCGATTGGTTTTATTCTCCAAATTAAGCTGGATGACTTTAACTGGCTGGTCTGGCACTGCAAACACCCGCAGACTCTGACTTAACCCGTGGCTTGCGTGCTCAAAAATAGAGTACCCGGCCCCGTGGCGGATGAGATAGGGCGCATTGGCTCGCGCGGGCAGCGGGGTCGGCGACCAGACCTGCCCGGTGTCTTCGTCGCGCAGGTAAATGGCTTCGGAGGGCGGGTCGCTGACCGGGTCGTTGTGCCAGGGTGTCAGACGGTTTTCGCCGCTGTTCTGCGACCAGGTGCAGCCCAGGCCATTATTCGAAACCAAAAAGCCAAAGCCGGGGTTGGCGATCACATTAACCCAGGGCGCGGGCGTCCACTGGCCGGGTTCGAGGTAGATCTGGTATTCGTTCCCGTCAGGGGTGAAGCCGCCAAGCCCGTTGTCAAAGAGCAGGTTTGCGGGTCGTTCGATCCGCTCGGTAAGGGCCAGAGATGGGGCAGGTTCATTAATCGGGATAAAATGCGGCAGGCGCACCGGCTGGTTATCCAGCTTTCTAAGCTGGTTGTCCAACGCTCCAGCATTGTCATCCAACACGGCCCGGGCAGCGCTTGCCAGCAGGAATTTTTCAGCATCGCTGAGGCGATCTTCGCGCAGGATGAAAATACCGCCGCGCTTGTTCAGCCAGGCTTCGCTGCCGGTCTGCACCAGGAGGCGATTAATCTGCCGAGTGAGGTTTTCGTCATAGCTGGTTGCGCTCTGGTTGAGGATGACCAGGTCGATTTTCAAGCCTCGCCTGCGCCAGTAATTATGAGCCTGGAGCAGTTCAAGCAACAAGCGCGGGCTGTCTTCGCGTTCGAGGCGCGTCAGCAAAATTGGATAATCTCCGGAGATGCCAAAGGGCCACAGGTTGGGTTGGCCGAGGCTGTTGGCGGCGAGCAATTCCGGGCTGGCGCGCAAGGCTGGCGATGGGTAAAGCAGTGCGGAAAGCAATTTTTCGATGCGCTCCAGGTCAAGCGAGGTCAGGCTGAACTGCGCCATTTCGCTTTCTGCTTCATCGGCAGATTGTTCAAACGCGCGCGAGATGTTCCCCCACAGGTGATAGCGCCGGGCAAGCTCGAGCGCTTCTTTTCGCGAGGCAGCGGCCAGAGTTATGATTGCAAACTGGGCGCTTGCATAGGGTGGCAGTGAAACCCGGGTTTGAACGGATAGTATCGGGTCAAGGGTGGCGCCCGTGGTATGAGAAAGTTTGGCATCACCGCGCAAAGCGGCCGGGGTACGGATGCTGCCGCCAGTTCCCAGAAAGCCGGCGCGGTCGGTTTCGTAGCCGGTCAAGCGCACATCCCCGGTGTTTGGCGCCATGAAATGCGCCATATAGACAGCTTTTTCGTTCATCGAGCGCGGGCGGCGGTGAAAGAGCAGGGTTTGCCCATCTTCGACATATTCGCTCTCAGTGAACAGGCGGTTAAAGGCCGGATGACGACGATCCGCATCCTGTGAGGCCAGAATCACTTCGGCGTAGCTGGTCAACAAAAGGGTGTGTGTTTGGCCGCTATGGTTGGTGATGGTAATCTGGCGGATTTCGGCATCATAATCTGCGGCGATCGTCAGGTTGGTATGAATGGATATGCCGTTATCGCGGCGTTCAAATTCCACGCGGTGCGGGTAAAATGCCACCCTTTGGCTTTCAGGCGGTACAGCCATCGGTTGGCTGGTGGCTGACCAGAGTCGATCGGTTTCTTTTTCATACACATACAGCCACTGGCCCCAGTTATCAAGGGTGGTGTCAGCGCGCCAGCGGGTCAGGTCCAGATCGCCCAGGCGGCAGTAACCGCTGCCAGTGGCGGTGATGAGCAGGCTGTAACTGCCATTGGTGAGGCAATGCACCTGCGGATAAGGCGAACTGGGCGACACTGTCCATGGGGCGAGCTCGACACGCGAACGGGGAGGGTGAACTATTCCGGCCCCATGTTGGTGGGGGCTTTGGGTTTCAACGCGCAAAGGTGTTTGTTCCTGCAAGAGCAGTTCTACGTTCTTAATTCGAGGATCAGCGTGGAAGCGGCGGATCATTTTATTGCCCATCAAAAAATTATTGAGCGCCAACAGGCACATGCCCTGATGATGCGCCATGTATGAACGCACGATGGCATATTCCTGCCCGGCTCCCATGCGGGATGCGGTGAAATCGATCGATTCATATAGCCCGTATTCGCCGCACATGTTTAGCTTACGAAAGTGCTCGATATTCTGAACCACCGCCTGGGGAGCAAATGGCAGCGCAAGAACCGAAGCGTAGGGGGCAACCACCAAATCTTCATTCAGGCCACGTTTGTATCCCAAACCCGGCACGCCAAAAGCCCGGTATTGATAAGCCTGGCTGGCATCGAAGTAATAGAAACTGGATTCGGAGATTCCCCACGGAACCCCTTTTTCTTTGCCATACGCGATCTGGCGTTGGACGGCGGCATGGCAGCTTTGGGTGAGCAAAGTGTATGGATAATTTCTCAAAAAAAGCGTGGGCATCAGATATTCGAACATCGTGCTGCTCCACGAGAGAAGCGCAAGAACACCCCCCTGTGCTTTGGTAAGCGGGCGGGCAAGGTGCAGCCAGTGGCTGAGCGGCACATCATCTTTGCTGATGGCTACCAGGCTTGCAATCCGCGCTTCAGATGCCAGCAGATCATAAAAATTGGCGTCCAGCCTGCCAGTTTCAATATTGAACCCGATATGAAAAACCTGACGCTGCGCATCAAACAAGAAACTAAAATCCATTTCACTGAAGAAATTTTCGGATTCTTGTTCGAGATCCTGAAAATCTGCCAGCAGCGACTGAACTGATTTACGGGAATCTCTCAATTGCGCCGCAAAAGAATGGCTCCAGGCTACCGCATCATCTTCACCGGGCGGAAAATTTGCCCGTATGCGCTTGAGAACTTTGAGCGCGCTTGAGCAGGTTTGCGGAATATCCGCAATTTTAGGGTTGACCGACAGCAAAACTTGCAAATCATTCCAGTCAGAGGCAAGTTGTGGATGCAGATCGGGGCTTTCTAATAAAGTGGGTATTTTGGTCATGCTTAATGACCAGGGCGCCAGGGTTTGCAAATCACGTTGAAGATACTCAAGATGATAGCGAGTGCGGTCCACCCAGGTAGCAAGACGCCTCAGCATCCCCTGATCTACTCGTTCTGCCAAATTTTCGATGAGGTTGATCAGCGCCGTTTCGATTTTTTGCTGGCTTTCAGCGAAAATGGTCACCAAAAGGTGAGGCGAGTTATATTTCACTTTGTTCAATTGGCTGGCCTGCTCTCGTAAATCAACAATGGTTTCATATAGCTTATTGGCAGGCTGATCCATATGCGCTTCTTGCAAGATCATCAAAAGCATATCAAGCGTGTCGACCAACCCGCTCCAGTTGAGCACAGGGCGGCTGGTAATGTCTCGTAAGCCTTGTTTTAGCACCAGCAGGCTGGCCGCCAGATTGCCGCTATCGACTGTGGAAATGTAACGCGGCGGCAGCGGCACCAGGCTGTGGGTATCGTACCAGTTCAAAAAATGTCCACGGGAACGCTGAAGTTGGTGGAGTGTTTCGAAGCTATTGCGGATGCGCAGGGTCAGCTCCTGCGGACCAATATATCCCATATCATAGGCTGCCAGCGTCGAAAGCAGCAGCAGACCAATGTTGGTCGGCGAAGTACGGTGCGCCACCATTCCGCGTGGATCTTCTTGAAAGTGGTCGGGGGGCAGCCAGTGGTCTTCAGGTCCAGCAAAGCGCTCAAAAAACAACCAGGTCAGGCGCGCCAATCTGCGCAAATCGTGTTGTTGTTCGGCGCTGAGGGGCGAGCCCGGACGGTCGGCCAACCGACTGATTCTGGCGGCAAAATATGGTGAGATCAACCACAAGAAAAGCAGCGGGCCAATGCTCAACAGGTGACCTGGAGCCCAGACAAGTATGGCAAAGAACAAAGCCAGGGCAAAAATTGGCTCAAAAATCATTTTTTGCCAGGCGACGGAAGTTTTCAGCTGTCGTCCAAAGATGTTGACCGTGTGCGCGGCGGTAATCCACTGCAAGAGACGCTTGCGGGTGATCATCATCCGTACCAGCGTGGTGAATATCGCATCGATGATCACCAGAGATTCATACGGCAGGAAAATGATCTCAAAGAACAAACGCAATGCCAATTGTCTGATGGGCCTGGTATTGATGTTGGGCATTTCATCTGGTTTGTGCGCGCGAAAGTTTGAAACAATATTGAACAAAATAGCCAGGATAAACATCAAGAATGTCAGCAACGTCCATACCAATATCGAACCCGGCAGGAAAAACCAGGCGCAGACCAGCCCCGCCAGGATGGCTGGTGTGGTCAGGCTGCGGCGCAAGTTGTCCAAGATCTTCCATCGATCGAGCAATGACAGATCATTGATAAGCTTGCCATTCTTTTTATGCGGCACATGTGACATTAACCAGGGCAAAAGCTGCCAATCACCGCGCACCCAGCGGTGCATCCGCGAAACAAAGGCCAGATAATGATGTGGATAATCTTCAAACAGCGCGATATCGGTTACCAGACCACAACGGCCATGCAAGCCCTCGAACATATCGTGACTTAAGACAGCGTTTTCAGGCACACGATCGCGCAAACAGCGTTCAAATGCCGGCAAGTCATAAATGCCCTTGCCGACATAGCTGCCCTCCTCGAATAAATCCTGATAGACATCTGAAACTGCCCGGGAATACAGATCGAGGGCCGTGTCACCAGAGAAGATACGCGTGAACATTGATAGATTGACGGTGGCCGGGCGTACCTGTACTCGTGGCTGAAGCACAGTATAGCCCGCGATAACCTGACCGGTATCGGGCGTCAACTCTGCCTGATTCAAGGGGTGCGCGATGGTCCCCACCAGCCGGCGGGCTGCTTCGCGCGGCAAAACTGTATCGGCGTCAGTGGTGATGATGTACTTTATGCCCGGCAAAATGCTCATATCGCCAATCTTCACCGTAAAGGTGGTTTCGGCATTGTGGACAAGCAAGCGGTTGAATTCTTCCAGTTTGCCACGCTTTCGCTCCCAGCCCATCCAGCAATCTTCTCCGGAATTCCAAATGCGCTCGCGATGAAATAACAGGAAGGGTTGATAATCAGGCCCGCCATGACGTTCGTTAAGATTCTGTATCCCGGCAATGGTTTGCTGAATGAGTTCGTGTTCGCCAGGTAGTTCTTTTTGCGGCGCATCCGTAAAATCGCTCAGCAAAGCAAAGTGAAGGTTGGGGTCCCGGTTGCCGATAAAATGATTCTCCAACTGGTTCAATAGGGATTGCATTTCGTTTTCATCTTTTAATAAAGAGGGAACAACCACCATGGTGCTGAGTTGGGCCGGGATGCCGTTTTTGAGTTCCAACTTGGGCAGGATGCGCGGCGGAATATACTGCGCAACAAGCCAGTCGACGATTTGAGTAGCGGCCGCCCAGGCGGGTAACAACCCCACAAGCCAGGCCATGACGATCTGGGCAAGGTTGCCTTTCATCCACAGGGCATATCCGGCAAAAGCCAGGCTGACTAGCACAGTCAGCGCCAAAATAGCACACAGGTAGATGGGCAAGGCATAACGCATCAGCCAACGTTTGAAGCGCTGTTTCAGGGGGATGCGGCAATGGCAGTCCGTTTCGAGTTGGGCTTTGCCGAGGCCGATCAGATAATAGCCAACGTGGCGCTCACGCAGATTTTTTCCCTTTTCGGCAAGGGCAATTGCGATCCGGCAAATTTCCTGCTCTTCGAGCGGTGAGGACAGGCAAAGTTCTTCCACTATGTTACGGTAACGGTTGCGGGTATCAAAATCCATCTGGGAATAAACGCCAGCCGGGTCGGCGCCCAGAATGTTTTCAATGCTGCTGGTCTCTTCAAAGAAAGCTTTCCAATCGCGCGTATTAAGCATGCGCAGACTGGTGATACAGTTCGAAACCAGCCTTTCCGCCGAGTCGGGGGAGTGGGATTCGGCTTCGGTGAGAGCTTTGCCGCGAAAACGGAAGACAGGCAACGGGGAGTGTGATTTAAAGGGAATCCGGTGCAGGTTTGCCAGGGTGCTGGCAAGCGTATCCAAAACGCACAACCGCAGCATGGTCGCAAAGGCCCAAATTTCCCCAATTTTCAGCGGACAGGCGCTTTGATAGGCCAGGATAAACGTGTTTATATCTTCAGTCTCGAGATGGCCCTCACTGGCGCTGACCAGCGCGTTGGCAAGAATATAGATGCGCGCCATTTCAGGGCTGCCATTGAAGCGGGCTTTTGGAAGTCGATAATAAAAATCGGCAGGCATTCCCTGCTTGATCTGCTGTATGGCTTGTTGAATAATATAGTAATTATCGAGAAGCCATTCAGCCACAGGTGTGACACCCACCTGCGGAGTGCGGCTGGCCTTTTCATAATCATGATGAACCACCCGAATGGTGCGGGCGATGGCGGTGCATTGTTGGAAAAGCGGGAACTGGCGGGCAACCTGGCTGGAAAGTGTCACCTTATCTGCAAGCTCAAGCGCCAATTCAACAACCGGTGTGCTAAGCGGCAAGACATTTTGTGACGCGGCTGCGATGTTTGTGCCTGGCCGTGGCAGGTCATCGAACATGGTCAGTGTCCTTGGTTTTCGATTGTTGCCATGTTAGTATTGATGGTTTTGAAATCGCCTTCAGGCAGATCTTGTATGATTAACAGCGATGTAGATCCATAATCTATGAAACTCGTTGCAACACTTCCATACGGCCAGCGCCCCAGGCCTGAATGTCCGTGGGCAACCAGCAGTACCATATCGGCATTTTCTGTTTCGACCATATTGTGCAGGGCGGCAGTTTTGTTTTCGCTGACAATGAGCCTGGTCTTGATCTCAATGTCTGTCTGTGAGAGCTGGGCCAGAAGTTGTTCCAGGTAATGCGCCGATGCTTTTTGATTGCGTTCAACGATCTGGTCGATCATCTGGGCATCCTCTTTTGAGATCGGCAGTCGATTCATAATTTCAGGTTTTTGCACTACTGTGCCAATAACTAGTTTGGATTTGTAGCGATTGGCGATTCGGATTGCCACCGGTAAAATTAGTTCGGCCCTGGCAGAGCCATCGAGCCCAATAAAGAGCCGGTTGTAGCGGATTTCCTGCGAGGCAGATGCGGGGGGTGACGGATGGGGGCGCACCAACAGGGTCGATTTGTTTGCGCGCAGGATGATTTTTTGCACCACACTGCTCATATTCCATATGCTCAGGCCGCTTGCGCCATGTGTGCTTAGCACAATCAGGTCAACTTGATTATTGTTGGCATAATCGATGATTCGCTCTGCCGCTGTGCCATCCTGAATGCTTTTTTCAACTTTCAACCCGGCTTTCTGAAAACAAGCTTCGATACCATCTAAATAAACACCTGCATCATGTTTTTTTAAATGCCATTTTACAGGGTCGATCGGTTGAAGCGGCCCTGTTTCACGAGGCTGTTCAAGCACATGAAGAAGTGTCACCCTCGTTTCGAGAGTGGCCGCAAGAGATATGGCGTGTGGCACAACGCATTCGGCCAAGATAGAACCGTCCAAAGGGACAAGAATATGAGTAAACATAGCCTTCTCTTTTCGTGTGTTGGCAATGATGGTGACTGTGGTGTGATGAAATTATTCCCCCGAATACATTTCAGTTACATATTAAATAATACAGAAATATCAGCAAAAAAACAAGCTAAATTGCACGATTTTAGGGAATTGGTATAGACAATCAAATCTACTCAGGTCAGCGGAGCAGATTTGATTGTCGCAAATTGGTTTTTAAGACGGGCGGATTGGTTCGCAACAGAAACTAAGATTTTCGCGCGGTAAGAAGAAAAACCGGAAAGGATTTTTCTGTTTTCCCAATTTTCTTTTTAATATGAAGTGCTGTTGAAAAATTGATCTCCTGGAACCCAACCGCTTCCACCCGTTTTTGCAGGGACTCGCGCTCGAAGCCCAGATGCACATCGGTCGTGCCGTCGGTATGGAAAGTGCCATCTTCGGCATCGAGATCGGCGATGACCAGCCAACCACTCGGGTTAAGAATATCGTAAAAGCGCTGAAGCACGGTATCCGTATCGGGAATGTGATGCAGTACCAGTAACGAATAAACCACATCGAAATGGGATGCCAGCAAATGGTCGGAGGTTAAATCCATGCGGACCGGTGTCATATTCAAGATGCCCGAATCTACGATTTTATCGGCCAGCACATCCAGCATGCCATCCGAAATGTCAGCCAGAAGGATGTGGGCAAAATCATCCCGAAGGAAGAAACTCAACAGACCGGTTGCACAGCCATATTCAAGGGCGGTCATCTCGGGCTTGAGCGGCAGCGTGGCACGGATGGCCTCGGCTAAAACCCTGGCGCGTTCAACCTTTGTCGGGTCAGAATCCCAGTCTTTGGCGCGTTCATCGAAGTTGGTCATAACAGGGCAAATCCTAAGATTGGAAAAATCAGGGTGATCAATGGAAGCAATCCCAGCCCGATGGCCAGGATGTTCTTTTTGAAATAATAAGCCACCCAGGCCAGCGGGGTAAAAATCACGATCGCCACCGGAAAGCTAAGCGAACCGAAAAAGATGAGTGCGAATGCATTGGGATCAATCTGGCCGTCGGCCAGAAAAACGGTGAACAGCGCCAAAGCACCACAAGGGACGATCACCAGCGCCCACACAACGCTGATAATGGTCAGGAGAATCACTGGCAGCTTTTTCATCACTTGAGTTATTCCCACTTCTCCAGCGTTTCTTTCACTCTCATCAGAAACCAGTCGGCGGAGGCGCCATCCAGGATGCGATGATCGAAGACAAAAGAGAGATAAACCATCGGGCGGATGGCGATGCTATCGCGGCCCAGGTTATCGGTCACGACCACGACCCGCTTTTGCATGGCTCCGATGCCGAGGATTCCGCACTGCGGCTGGTTGATGACCGGGAAGGCAAAGAGCGAGCCGCTGATGCCATGATTGGTCAGGGTAAACGTGCCACCCTTGACCTCGTCCGGTTGCAACTTGCGGGTGCGAGCGCGAGTGGCCAGATCGTTGACGGCGCGCGCCATGCCCAGCAGAGACAGCCCATCCGCGCCTTTGATGACCGGGACGATCAGACCATCCTCGCCGAGCGAGGTGGCCATGCCCAGGTTGATGGATTTATGCAGGAGCAGCCCTTCATCGCTCCAGGAAGAATTGACCTGCGGGTAGGCCTTCAGCCCGGCAACGATGGCCTGCATAAAGTAGGCGGTAAAGGTCAGGTTGACGCCATCACGGGCAAAGGTTTCTTTGTTGGCCGCGCGATGGGCGATGACGCGCGACAGGTCCGCTTCCATGACGGTCAGCACATGCGGGGAGGTGTGCTTCGACTCGAGCATGTGTTTGGCAATTGAGCGGCGAATGGCAGTATGGGGCAGGAGAGTATCAGGTGAGGAGGTATCAGGCCCTTCGACTACGCTCCGAGCAGGTGTCAGGTGAGGAGGCCGGGTAGGCGTGCCGGATGCGGCACTCTTACTGTTCTCTGGTTTTCTATTCTCTATGAACTGAAGTATGTCATTTTTGGTGATCCGTCCGTTGAGTCCTGTTCCCCTGACCTGCGACAGATCGATCCCGCTTTCGGTAGCGATTTTTGCCACCACCGGTGAGATAAAGCCAAGTTCCTGTGTTGAGTGCGAGGTGCCAGATATCGGGTTGGCTGCAGCGGGCGCAGGGCCGGATACAGGCGCACTTGATTCTTGAGTACCTGACACCTCCACACCTGAAATCTCATCACCATGCATTCCGATCACGGCCAGCACATCGCCCACTTTGGCGACAACCCCCTCGGCCAGCAAGATCTGCAAGAGCACACCCGAAGCCGGGGCCGGGATTTCGGTATCGACTTTGTCGGTATTGACTTCCAGGAGCGCATCCAATTCGTTGACCGGGTCGCCAACAGCTTTGAGCCATTTCGTAATGGTCACTTCCTCGACGCCTTCACCCAAACGCGGGACAAACACTTTTGTCGGCATGAATCTCTCCTTTTTAGACAGGCTCGATTCTACAACAAGTTTGGCATTCGCGGCCAAGCAAATAAGACAAAGAAACTCCTAAAAAGCCCAGAGCAGGGTCATGAGCGCCGCAACGGCCGTAATGACCAGTGAAATCACAAACGTCACGCGCAGCACCTGGCTTTCCTCGCCGATACGGTCGATGCTGGCCGCGGCATTTTGCAGCTTGGCCGGGGAAATAACGCTCGCCAGCCCGCCGCCAATTCCGCTGGCGGCGGCAACCAGCAGGCCGGCCGCGCCAATCTTTTCAGCCGTCGAGAGATGAATCGCCGTCAGCATGGCGATGGCCGAGGCTTCTGAGCCGCTGATGAAACCGGCCAGCAGACCGAGGAAGGGCGCCACCGCCGGGTAGAAACCGCCAAAAGCGCGGGTGGCGGCGTCAGCAATGACAAAGACCATATTATTGGCCGGGTCGAGCAGCTGCCAGTCCGCATTTTTGCCGGAGTGGTTGATGATGAAGGCAATCGCAAAGAAAATGGCCGAGGCCAGCATTGGACGCGGAGCGCGCTTGAGCCAGCGTTGCAGCGAAACCGTCAGTTGGGCCTTGCTGGGTTTGAGCCAGGGCAGGGCGGCCAGCGTGCTGACCAAAATCCAGAAGTAGGCTTGCCAGAGCAGGCGCAACTTTTCGGGTGAGCCAGGAATGATCGTCAGCGGCATCGCCCACTGATTAAATGTCAGATCGAAGAAGGGCAGGAAGGGCGCGTTAACCAGCAGGGCAAAAACCGTCAGCAGGAGCCAGGGAGAAGTTGCAGCCGCGAGCGACATCTTCGCCTCGGCAGATTTGTCCGCAACGGTCAGCAGGCTGCGGTCGACGAGAGTCTGCCCCGTCAGCTTAAGATAGGCCAGCATAACGAGCACCACGCCCAAACCGGCGGCAACGCCCGTCAGCGTCACCATCCCGACTTGGTTCATGCCGATCGCGATCAGCCCGGCAGTCAGACCGGCCAACAAGGTCGGGAAAAATCCGCGCCAGACCATTTTCCAGCCGCCGACGATCCATAACATGGCCAGGGCGATGCAGGTGCTGATGACCGGCATAAAACGCGCAAAAAAGCCGCCGACTTCGTTGACCGGCAGACCGACAAAGTTCGAAAAAACCACGACCGGGATGCCGAGTAAAGCATAAGTGCAGAGCGCATCGTAGCCGAGGGCCGGCAGGGCAATGGCGACAAAGGAGGAGTAGCCGAGCGCCAGCATGATCGGCGGCAAGATCGAGACCGGGGTCGCGCCCATTGCCGCCAGCAATGTGCCGATGCCGATATTGAGAATCAGGATCTGGGCAACCTGGTTGCCGGGTGCAATGGTTTTGATCAACGCTACAACCCGATCAATGGCCCCGACTTCTTTCATGATCGTGATCTGCAACAGCGAAGTCGCCACCATGAGCGTGATCGGGAAGGAGGCCACCACGCCCGCCAGGCTGATCAGCAGGGTGTTGACGAGCGGCGTCTGAAAGTACAGCCAGGCCACCAGCGCGGCGCTCAGCCAGCCGATCAGCCCGGCAACGTCGGCGGGCGCGCGCCGCCAGACCAGAAGAATCAGGATAACGAGGACAGGCAAAAGGGCAAGCAAGACGGAAAGCGGGTTCATCGGCGCTCCTTGGGGAATTCTCACCCGCGAGTATACAAGAAAGCGCCCAAAAATGATACTTTTGCGCGTACAATACCTGCAATGAGCGAGTCTCCCGCACCCAAACGACCCTGGCTGGGCCGCCTGTTCTGGCTGGCTTTGCTCCTGGCCCTGCTTTATTGGGCGCTCCAAAACGCGCCGCTGGCAGAAATCTGGAACTCGCTAAAACTGCTGCGGTTGTGGCAAATTGGGGCGCTGCTGACGCTCAACGCGGGGATTTTTATGCTGATCAGCGCCCGCTGGTGGATCATCGTCCGCGCCGAGGCCCCGCGCGTGCCTTTTCTGCCGCTGGTCGTCTATCGCCTGGCCGCGTTTGGGATGAGCTACTTCACGCCCGGCCCGCAGGTCGGCGGTGAACCGCTCCAAATTTTGTACTTAAAAAACGCCTATGGACTGAGCACAGTCCGCGCCACAGCGGCCGTCATCATGGATAAGCTATTGGAATTTCTTGCCAATTTTGTTTTTCTGGCGATCGGGCTGTTTGCCGTTGCCGCTTCGGGGATGCTGACCCGCTTCGCCCCCCCGGCCTGGGTCGCCGCGCCGTTGGTTTTGCTTCTGCTCTGGCCGCTGGCGCACATCAGCCTGCTTTACCAACGCAAGCACCCGCTTTCTGTGGTGCTCAAACCTGTTTACAAAAAAATCTCAGCGCTGAGTGGCAAAAATTGGGTGCCGATTGCAAACTTTTTGCGGCTGGTCATCGTCAGTGAACATCTGGCAGCGCTGTTTTGCCGCCGTCATTTCAGGGCGATGCTGGCGGCGATCGGCGTATCCCTGCTCTCATGGGCCGGGATGGTGCTCGAATACCACTGGATGCTGACCTTCCTTTCTGCCGATTTGTCCTTGCAGGAAACCCTGGCCGCGCTGGCAGTGGTGCGATTGTCATTTCTGGCCCCGCTGCCAGCCGGGCTGGGCGCGCTCGAAGCCAGCCAGGTGTTCGCTGCGACCGCCTTTGGCCTGCCAGCCGCGCTGGGCATCAGCCTGTCCCTGCTGATGCGCGGACGGGATATCCTGCTCGGCGGAATGGGTCTGTTGATTGCGGCAGTAAAAAAATAACCATGAAAACTCAAACCCTGACCTTCACCACCCCCTACCGGCTCGAAATCATCGAGCGCCAACTCCCACCCCTCGGTGCGGACGAGGTGCTCGTGCAAACGCTGGTTTCGGCCATCAGCTCCGGCACGGAAATGCTCATTTATCGCGGCCAGTTCCCCAAAGAGATGAGCGCTTCCGCCGACAGCATCAGCGCCGGGCTGGCCTATCCGTGCGCCTATGGCTATGCTTGTGTAGGGAAAATCGTCGAAACGGGGAAGCAGGTTGGCAGCGAACTGCTAAACAGGCTCGTTTTTGCCTTCCAGCCACACACATCTCATTTCATCCTTCATCAATCAGCCTTCATCCTTCTCCCCGAAGGGATTTCTCCCGAAACAGCCGCCTTCCTGCCCAACATGGAAACCGCCGTTAACCTCGTTCAGGATGTCGCCCCGATCCTCGGCGAGCGCGGACTTATCCTCGGACAGGGCATCGTCGGCCTGCTGGCAACTTCGCTGCTGGCGGAATTCCCGCTCGAGAGCCTGGTCAGCGCCGACAACTTTCCCCTGCGGCGGGCCGAATCGATCAAAGCCGGGGCAAGGGCCAGCCTCGACCCTTGCGCCGCTGATTTTAGGATGCAGGCCGAACAACTTTTGGGCGGCGAAAAAGCCGATTTCGCACTCGAAATTTCCGGCGCGCCGGCAGCACTCAACGATGCGATTGCCCTGACCCGCTTCAGCGGACGAGTCATCGTCGGGTCGTGGTACGGCGAAAAACAGGCCGCGCTCGAGCTGGGCGGCGACTTCCATCGCAGCCGGATCCAGATCGTTTCCAGCCAGGTCAGTTCCATTCGCCCCGAACTCAGCGGACGGTGGGACAAGTCCCGCCGCTTTGGGGTGGCGTGGAAGGCCCTCGCCCGAATCCGGCCTGAAAAGTGGGTCACGCAGCGGGTGGATATCCACCAAGCGCCTGAAATTTACAAAATGCTCGATGAAGCCCCACACGAATCCATTCAGGTTTTGTTTGAATATGCAAGGTAAATTTATGCCGCACTCCCCGAAAATTCATTACGCCACACTTGAAAATTGCCACGAGGCCGGCGGCGCGGTGGTGGTGATCGATGTCTTGCGCGCCTTCTCGACCGCAGCTTATGCTTTCGGGCAAGGTGTCGAAAGGATATTTCCGGTTGGCGAGCCACACGAGGCCCTGGCGCTGCGCGAAAAAATCCCGAACTCGCTGGCGGTCGGTGAAATCAACGGCATTCCTTTTCCGGGTTTTGACATGGGCAATTCGCCCAAGCAAATGCTCGAAGCGGACGATTTACGCGGGCGGACTCTCGTCCAGCGCACCAGCGCCGGAACCCAGGGGCTGATCCGCAGCCTCAAAGCGCAAACCTTGCTGTCGGCCAGTTTTGTCGTGGCCCGGGCGACGGCAGACTATCTACGAATCATTTCAGCGGATGAAATTACCTTTGTTTCGACCGGTATAAATAACAACGGGCGCGGCGATGAAGACCTGGCTTGCGCCGAATACATCCACCAGCTGTTGCTTGGCGCGCAGCCTGACCCAAGCCCTTATCTGCTGCGTGTCCGCACCAGCCGCGAAGCCGCCCTGTTTCTCGATTCGACTTTGCCGCAATTCCCGCCCGAAGATGTTGAGCACTGCACCCGCCTCGACCACTTCAACTTCGCCATGCCTGTCCGCCGCGAAAACGGTTATCTCGTTATGCGCGCCCTGCATTCGAAACCTGACATTTATTCTTAACCCGCCCTTCGACTTCGTTACTCGCCAGTCTCGATAAACTCGACCAGCGGCTCAGGGCTTGCCCTGACCTGACACCTGAAACCTGACACCGGAGCACCTATGTATACCCTCGCCGTTAAACGTGACTTCATTGCCCGCCATTACCTGATCGGCGGCGATTGGGGGCCTGAAAACTTCCCCAATTCACACCACTACGTGCTCGAACTGCAACTCAGCGGCGAGCGCCTTGACCAGCACGGCTACCTGGTGGATATTGTTGATGTGGAGAAGCATCTCAACGAAACGGTTGCCTATTACCGCGAAAAAATGCTCAACGACCTGCCAGAGTTCACCGGGCTGAACCCATCGATCGAGCATTTTGCGCGGATCCTGGCAGAAGGACTCAACGCCAAAATCCGCGCCGCCAATGTCACATCTCTGACCGTGCGAGTTTGGGAGAATGAGATTGCGTGGGTTTCTTATCATGTTGAAAGGTTGAATATTGAAGGTTGATTGCGCTTTAACCTAACTTGGACAAGCCAGAAAGGAAAACCTTTAACCACGAAGGTCACAACGGGACACAAAGGAAAACCTTAAAAGCTCTTACTTCGTGCTACTTTGCCTGCACCGACCGCAGGTACGCGTGTGCCCTTTGTGTTTAATTTTCTGTGCTTTTGTGCGCAAATTTCACTTGTAAGATATTAAACATTCAACCTTCAACCTTAAACACACCATGAAACTCGGACTGCTGATCTACGGCTCACTCGATACCCTGAGCGGCGGCTACCTGTATGACCGCAAGCTGGTCGAGTATTTGCGCGTCCAGGGTGATACAGTGGAGATCATCTCTTTACCCTGGCGTAATTACACTGCGCACCTGACGGATAATTTCACCTTCCGCCTGCCGCCCGGCCTGGATTTGTTGATCCAGGATGAGCTGAATCACCCGTCCCTGATCGCTGCCAACCTGAATAAACCCTACCCTGTCGTCAGCCTTGTCCACCACCTGCGCTGCTCCGAGTTGCGCCCCGCGTGGCAAAACTGGCTGTACCGTATCGTCGAGAAACGCTATCTGCAAAACGTGGATGGTTTTATTTTCAATTCACAAACAACAAGGGGAGTGGTAAATAAGTTGGTCGAGGATGGTAAACCGTTCGTGGTGGCCTACCCGCCAACCGACCGCTTTGGCCTGGGGATAACGGAAAGCGAAATCAGGGAACGGGCCGGGGCCGAAAAATTGCGCATTCTTTTCGTGGGCAATCTGATTGATCGCAAGGGACTGCACACGCTTTTGGAAGCCGTTGCTTTACCACGAAAGACGCAAAGAGATACAAACGAAGAACTTCTTTTTCATCTCGATGTTGTTGGCTCGCTAAAGACTGATCCGCCGTATGCCACGATGGCCCAGCGCTACGCCGATGAGCGCTGCCCATCCGGCGCGGTCACCTTTCACGGCGCATTGGACGATGCCGCCTTAACCGAAAAACTCAAGGCCGCCCATGTTCTGGTTGTGCCCTCCAGTTACGAAGGCTTTGGGATCGTCTATCTGGAAGGGATGGGGTTTGGCCTGCCCGCCATCGGTACAAGCGCCGGGGCCGCGCCCGAGATCATCGAAGACGGGCAGACTGGCTATTTAATCGAACCGGGCGACAGCAAATCGCTGGCCGCCCGGCTGATGGAGCTTTCCAAAAATCGCTCGCTGCTGGAGCGTTTGTCCGTTAATGCGCTGGCGCGCCACGCCCGTCAACCCCATTGGGAGGAGACCTGCGCCGGCATTCGGACATTTTTACAACAAATGACGCAACGCTAACCGGCCATCGAATTGCGCTGGAACTGGGTCTCGTAAAGCTGGGCATACAACCCGTTCAGGGCCAGCAATTCCTGGTGTTTGCCGCGTTCGACAATTTCTCCCCGATCCATCACCAAAATTAAATCGGCCGCCAAAATGGTGCTCAGGCGATGGGCGATGACAATACTCGTCCGCCCGGCCATGACCCGTTTGAGCGCTTCCTGAATCAACGATTCAGATTCGCTGTCGAGCGAGCTTGTGGCTTCGTCCAGCACCAAAATGTGCGGGTCTTTCAGAATGACGCGCGCCAGGGCAATCCGCTGCTTTTCACCGCCCGAAAGCCGGTAGCCGCGCTCACCGACGACCGTATCGTAGCCATCAGGTAACCCCATTACAAAATTATGGATATTGGCCGCCCGCGCCGCCGCTTCGATCTCGGCATGAGTGGCATCCGGTTTGGCATAGATCAGGTTGGTGCGGATGGTGTCGTGGAAAAGATAATTCTCCTGGGTCACCATGCCAATCACAGTGGCGAGCGAGTCAAGGGTCAGGTCGCGCAAGTCGTGGCCGTCGATGCGGATGACTCCCTCGGTCGGGTCGTACAGGCGCGGGATGAGATAAGTCGTGGTGGTTTTGCCGGCGCCGGAGGGGCCGACCAGCGCAATCAACTGTCCCGGCGCAGCGCGGAACGAGATCCCACTCAGGGCTGTGATGCGGGCCTGGGAAACGGGTTCAGGCTGCGGGTCGAGAGAATCGTCGTCCACCTTTTTGACGGAAGCGTCATCCACTTTTCCGCTTAAGACCGTTTTGACGTTGTCCATGCTGCCATAGCGTTTGACTTCACTCAAAAGCAGTGATTCGTCGATCTGGTAGTTGAAGGAAACATTTTCAAATTCGATCTGGCTGCCGGTTTCAAGAACGATCGCATTCGGTTTCTCTTCGATATCGAGCGGCAGATCGATCACTTCAAAAACGCGCTCGAAGCTAACCATGCTGGTGCTGAAATCGACCGGTGCGGTGGCCAGCCCTTGCAGGGAGCCGTAGAGTGTGCCGAGATAAGCGCCAAAGGCAACGATGGTACCGACCGTGAAATCGCCCTGTATCACAAAATAGCCGCCCAACCCGTAGACCAGGGCCGTGCCGACCGCGCTGACCAACCCGATGATAACGAAAAAGGCTGAACCGAGCAGGGCGCGTTCAATACCCAGATCGCGCACTTCGCCGGCCCGTTCGCGGAAGCGGTTTTCTTCCTCGCGGGTGCGCCCGAAGAGCTTGACGAGCAGCGATCCGCCAATGCTGAGGGTCTCGTTCATGTGGGCGTTCATGGCGGCGTTGGCATCCATGGCCTTGCGGGCGATCTCGCGCAGGCGCGTTCCCAACAGGCGCGCCACGAGCAGGAATAGCGGCAGGATAACCACGCTGACCAGGGTCAACTGCCATTGCAGGCTGAACATGACCGCCAGAATCGCCACGGTTTGAACCAGGTTGGTGATGATGTTGACAATGGTGTTGCTGATGGCGTTCTGCGCACCGACCACGTCGCTGTTCAGGCGGCTCATCAACTCGCCGATCTTGGTATTGGTAAAGAAACGCAGGCTCATACGCTGGAGTTTGCTGAAAAGCGACACGCGCAGATCGTAGATGACACCTTCGCCGACCATCGAGTTCAAACGGCGCTGGATGACTCCCACCCCGCCATTCAAAATCGGCAGCAGCAAAAGCGCCAGCGCAAACAGCCACAGGCCGTCCATATTTTTTTGAGGCAAAACATGGTCGATCAGATTGCGGAAGATGAGCGGCGATACCAGCGAAAGCCCGCTGCTGATCAAAATCGTGACCAGCATCCCGCTCAGGTGGCCCCAGTAAGGGCGGGCATAGGCCAGCACGCGCAGAAGCAATTCGCGGGTTATCTTTTGGGGTTTCGAATCCCCGGAACGAATAGAGTGAAAAAAACCGCCACCATGCATGATCGTTGATCTCCTTGTTATTCATCCTGTCGTTGTTTGGAACGACAAGACCCTGTGACTATAAGTCCAACAGGCAAAATGCGCAACTGGAGAAACAGGCAGGTTAATGAAAGTCAAACAAGAGCCGTACAGCCGATCTTGCGACCGTCTGCCAGCTCCTCATTTATGAAGGGCTCGTTCTGTGATGTGTTGTTCAAACTTATTCAGGGTTATACTTGACGGGATTTTTACGGAGAGAAAATGGACAAAAAAGGCTTGCTCTACGCGCTGGGCGCATATTTTACCTGGGGTCTGTTCCCGATTTACTGGAAATTTCTCAAACACGTTCCGGCTGTGCAATTGCTTGGGCATCGCATTCTGTGGTCTTTTGCGCTGCTGGCGCTGGTCTTGCTCTTTACAGGTCAGTTTGGCGCCCTGCGCCAAAAATTGACCGACCTGAAGGTGTTGCGCATTTACGCCCTGGCTGCAGTTCTGATTGGCATTAACTGGTTAACCTACGTTTGGGCGGTAAACGCCGGATTCATCGTTGAGACCAGCCTGGGTTACTTCATCAACCCTCTGATCAGCGTTGTTTTGGGGATGATCTTCTTCCGCGAGCGCCTGCGTCCCTTGCAATGGATACCGGTGGTGCTGGCAGCCGCCGGCGTGATCTATCTGACGCTATCTTATGGACGCCTGCCCTGGATCGCCCTGACCCTGGCTTTTTCGTTCGGATTTTATGGGCTGGTCAAAAAACTGGCCCCGCTCAATTCGGTTTTTGGGTTGACCCTCGAGACGGGGATCTTACTCGTCCCCGCCATCCTGTATCTCATTTTTGCAGAGATTTCGGGAGCTGCGGCATTTTCTCATACCGGGGCTACCTCTGATATTCTGATGATTGGCGCGGGGCTGGCCACAACCATCCCGCTCTTGATGTTCGCCGGGGCCGCGCGGCGTATTCCGCTAACGATGATCGGGCTGATGCAATACATCGCGCCTACCATGCAGTTTCTGCTCGGCATCTTTATTTACAAAGAGCCATTTTCTTTTCAACAGTTGATCGGTTTTGGGATTGTCTGGTGCGGCCTGTTGGTTTTCGCCGCAGAAAGTTTTTATCACAATCAGCGCGCTCCAGTACTCGAAAACCCGATCGAGATGTGATCTATCGTTAACGTTCTGGTTATGCCGCCCATCTCAAAAATTGCATTTTCCTGTTCAAGAAAAACCGCGCTTTTTGGCCGCGGGCATTATATAATAATGCAGGTATTATTCCGCATATCCTAAAATGGAGGCTCACAATGATCAAGAAGAAACAAGGAGTGATCGGCATTCTAACTGGCGGCGGCGATGTTCCCGGCCTGAACCCGGCCATTCGCGCTGTCACTATTCGCGCCCTGCGTGAAGGGTATCAGGTCATTGGCATTCGTCGCGGTTGGGGCGGACTGGTGGATGTTGTCCGTCAGAAAGACGCGGATAATAGCAACAACTTCCAGTACCTGACCGAAGAAGTGGTCAACCGCGCTGCGCGCACAGGTGGAACCTTCCTGCACACCTCGCGCACAAACCCGTCCAAAATGAAAAAGGCCGATGTCCCGCTCCAATATCAGGATAAATATGCTGAAGAACGGAACGACCTGACCCCCGAAGTGCTCAAAAATATCGACTTTCTGGGCATCGATTACCTGATCCCGATTGGCGGCGATGATACCCTCAGCTATGGCGTGCGTCTCTATAAAGAAGGCATGAAAGTTGTTGCCCTGCCAAAGACCATGGACAACGATGTGCCTGGCACCGATTACTGCATCGGATTCAGCACCTGCGTTACACGCACAATTTCGCTGACCAACAGCCTGCGCACCATCGCCGGCTCACATGAACGTCTCTTGGTGCTTGAAGTCTTTGGGCGCTATGCCGGTTTCACCGCCATGCTGCCGACCATGGCAGGCGCGGCCAATCGCTGTGTTATCCCGGAATACAAATTCAACATCGAGCAACTGGCCGAGTTGATGATTTACGATCGCAAGCGCAATCCCAGCAACTATTCGGTGGTGCTGGTTTCAGAAGGTGCGATGTTTGAGGGTGGCGAGATGGTTTTCGCAAAGATGGAAACCGATGCGTACGGACATGCAAAACTGGGTGGCATCGGCGAGTTGGTGGGCGCAGCCATCAAAGATGTTTCGCCCAAATTCAATAATGGCATCAAAGTGGATGTAGTTGAACAAAAATTGGGCTACATGGTGCGCGGCGGCGATCCGGATTCGATCGATTCGATCGTCCCAATGGCGTTTGGCAACCTGGCGCTTGATTTGCTCTTGAAGGGTGTCCATGGCCGCCTGGTGGTCTTGAAAAATGGCCGCTACGACAACATGCCCCTGGATGTGGTCACGGCCACCAAGAAGGTTGTCAATGTCAACCAGTTCTATGACACCAACCGCTACCGCCCGAAATATGAGAACTTTGAGATGAAACCACAGTTCATTATGACCAGCGAACTTTAATTCGCCAGGTTCTAAAACAAGAGACACCCAGAATTTTCAAATTCTGGGTGTCTCTTGTTTAATCAGTGTTCAAAGATCAGCGATTTATCAGGTAGAGAATACCTGCAACCAAGGCTGCGATGCCCATAATGATATTCATGAGAGGAAAGCTGACGCCCAGCGCAGCAAGCCCGGCCAGGATAAGGTAAACAGCCAGTAAGATCGTGGTCAAGTTTTGGGGCAGTTTCATGATTTTCTCCTTTTCAAATAACGGGTAAATTGAAACCTATCAGATAAAACACGCATACCGCCCATGGGTTGCTAAGAAGCAAGCACCGCTTTGTCCGTGATCTCCAGGGCTTTGTCCAGCACGTCAAAACCTTCCCTTAGTTGTTCTTCGCTGATGATCAACGGTGGGATGATCAAGATCGTATGCCAGTGGGTATAAACGAACAGGCCATGTTCGCTGCAATATTTCTTAAGCGCGTTCATCTCAGGGCTGGAACCGTTCCAGGGGGCCATGGGTTCCTTCGTCTCGCGGTTTTTGACCACTTCGATGATCCCAAACAACCCGATCGAGCGCACTTCACCGACAGACGGGTGACTCTCACCCTGGTCGGCCAGCATCTTGTGCAGGACCGGCCCCATTGCAGCGGCGTGCTCGACGATTTTGTCTGAGCGCATCACTTCGATGTTGGCCAGCGCCGCCGCCAGCGAAATTGGATGGGCGGTGTAGGTCAGCCCACTCTCGAAGGCTGTCTCGTTAAAGGTCGCGGCGATCTCGGGTTTCATCGCCACCGCGCCAAGCGGCGCATAAGCGGAGGTCAACCCCTTGGCCATCGTCATCAGGTCGGGGATCACACCCCAATGTTGGATGGCAAACCACTTGCCGGTGCGCCCAAACCCAGACATGACTTCATCTGCGATCATCAAAATCCCGTATTTGTCGCACAAGGCGCGCACGCCCTGCATGTACCCTTCCGGCGGAATGATAATGCCGTTCGTGCCGGTCACGCTCTCCATCAGGATCGCAGCGATGGTTTCCGGCCCCTCGTAGCGGATGATCTCTTCCAGATGGTTGAGATAATCCAGCGTAAAATCGGCATCCGAAACGGAAGGGTTGCTGCGGTGGAAGGTGGAACGGTAACGATACGGGTCGAGGAAATGCACCACACCCGTCATCAGATTTGGCTCCCAGGTCACGCGGCGCGGGTCCCCGGTGGCAGCCATAGCGCCGGCCGTCGCGCCGTGATACGAGCGGTAACGGGCCAGGATTTTATGGCGTCCGGTATGGGCACGCGCAATTTTTATTGCATTTTCATTGGCGTCGGCTCCGCCCAGGGTGAAGAGCACTTTGCTCAGCCTGCCGCCGGGGCTGATCTCGGCCACAGCCCGCGAGGCCAGCGCCCGCACTTTGGTCGCCATGCCAGGAGCGGCATACGGCAACTCAGCGGCCTGTGCCTGGATGGCGCAGATGACGCGCTCATCGCCATGGCCGATATTGACGCACATCGTCATCGAGTTGAAATCGAGGTAGCGTTTTTCATCCACATCCCAAAAATAGACTCCCTTGGCGCGCTTGACCGGGATGGGGTTGACCCTGGCCTGGGCCGACCAGGTGTAAAAAGCATGTTCACGGCTGAGGGGTAAAATTTGGTCATCGGGTAGATCGAACATTTTTTGTCTCCGAGTATGATTTTGGGTTTTTGGGCAAAAAAACATCCCGCAAAATGCTCGCGGGATGTAAATTCTGTCAGATCATATTACGGTTTCAGGCGTGTGTCGGTTGAATTCAGTTCCTGCTCGATCTCATTGAGCAGGGCATCGATCTGACTGATCCAGTAGGCTTCATCATCAAGCGTTGGCCAGGCTTGAAGCTGGGCTTCTGCTGCGGCTGTTGGCGTGGTAGGGTCAGGGGTTGCCGCTTCCGGGGTGTTCGTCATGGTCGCCGTTGGGATCTGTTCTGCCCGCACATTTGGCATCGGCAAGGTAGGGTAGGCGGTGCTAGTGTCATCCTGACAGGCACTCAAGAGCCCGAACAAGGCAAGGAAAACCAGCACAAGAACGGAATTTTTCACAGCAGCATTTTCTGTTTTAATTGTTGCGCACGTACTTGCTTTTCCAGGCGCTATAGGCGGCTCTGAAATCACGGGTGGCAATAAACAGGGTCAAGTGAACGCTCTTCAGTGATGAGTGCGCATCGATAATGCTTTGCCCGGCCAGGTTGCGATCCAAAATAGCATAAAAACCGTTGAAACCGGCATTCGCTGTAAAAACAGCATTGGCATTGGCCCGGGCGCTTTCGGCAGTCGCGATCGCGGTGTAAAAATTGGACAGAGCGACTTCCAGGGCATACACATCACGGCCTTTTTTGGTCTCAACATCGATCAAAGCCTGGAAGGCATCGCCCAGTCTATAGGCATCGCGAATGACCGTTGTCTGGCTGTCGTACCAGGCGCGTTTCTTGAGCCAGGTGTTGCGGATCTCACTGTCGGTCATTTTACCCAAACCGGGGACAGGTTTGGCAGGCTCGGGTGTGCCGGCAAAAACGGGCGAGACCATCGACAGAGAAATGGCCAAAACTGTAAACAAGAACACAAAAACAGATAAGATTTTAAATTTGCTCATTTTTTCTCCTTGTTGAATAACACGCCTGATTATAGCATTAAGAAAATAGGCTGGATACCGTCCGGCCGGGCGCAAAAATACAAGCCAAAAGTAACCTTTTCGCTTTGACTTTGGACAGTTATAATAGCGAGCCTTTTCCCTTTTTCCACACAAACAGGAGAGCCATGAACCCCTTTCCTTATCGACGGATCATCGTCATCGGCGTCACCAGCGCCGGAAAATCGACTCTGGCCGAGACCCTGGCCCAAAAACTTGGGCTTGACTTCATCGAACTGGATGCCTTGCACTGGGAACCCAACTGGGTCGATGCCCCGGATGCTGTCTTTCGCCAACGGGTTGAAGCTGCCACATCCGCCCCGGCCTGGGCGGTGGCCGGAAATTACAGTGTTGTGCGCGACCTGACCTGGCCGCGCGCCGAAGCCATCATCTGGCTCGATTATCCGCTGGCTACCGTTTTCTGGCGGCTCTTAACCCGCACCCTGCGTCGCTGGTGGACGCGTGAACTGCTCTGGGGTACCAATCGCGAAAACCTGTGGAACCACTTCCAGTTATGGTCAGATGAATCTCTTTTTCACTGGCTCTTCAAAACCTACTGGCGGCGCAAACGCGAAATTCCGCAATTTCTGGCGCGCCCCGAATACTCCCACCTGAAATTGTTCCATTTCAAAAGCCCAACAGAAACACAAAACTGGGTAAAATCCATCACATGACGCCAAAATTCATCCAAGGTATTCAATTTTGCGGGCTGTTCTACGCCCAGGTTGTGCGGCCGTTGCTCCAAAGCCACTTTCCGCAGCTCGAGTACAGCGCTGCCTTGCTCGGCAGCGGCTCCGAAATCCTGGGTTACGATACGCCTATGTCCAGCGACCACCATTGGGGTCCGCGCGTCATGCTTTTTGTGCGCGAAGCGGAAATGGCCGTGGCGCCGGATATACACCAGATGCTCGCGGAAAACCTGCCCTACACCTTTTTGGGCTACTCGACCCATTTTTCGGAGCCGGACCCAAACGACAACGGTGTTCAGCATTTGACGGTGGTGGATTCTGGCCCGGTCAATCACCGCGTCACGGTCCAGACCACCCGCAGCCTGCTGACTGACTATCTGGGCATCGACGATGCTGAAAAGCTCTCCCCCGTCGATTGGCTCTCCCTGCCCCAGCAGAAATTGCTGACCCTGACAGCCGGAGCCGTCTACCACGATGGGATCGGCCTCGAAGCACTGCGCAAACGACTGAGCTGGTACCCGCAGGATGTCTGGCTCTACCTGCTGGCAGCCGGCTGGGCGCGCATCGGACAGGAAGAACACCTGATGGGCCGCGCCGGTCTGGTCGGCGATGAAGTTGGCTCGGCGCTGATCGGCGCGCGATTGACACGCGACATCATGCGCCTGTGCTTTCTGATGGAACGCCGCTATGCGCCCTATCCCAAATGGTTTGGAACAGCCTTTAAGCAGCTAGCTTGCGGCGCGGAACTCTACCCGATTCTTAAGAAGATTTTGACAGCCGGCACCTGGCAGAACCGTCAAAAATATCTCATCCCGGCTTATGAGCACCTCGCCCGCAAGCACAATGCCCTCGGGCTGACCAATCCCCTGCCTGAAACAACCATCCAGTTCTTTGGGCGTCCCTTCGATGTGATCGCTTTGCACGGGTTTGCCGATGCGCTGCTGGCCCAAATCCGCGACCCGCAGCTTGCCAAATTCCCCATCATCGGCAGTGTGGATCAGTGGAGCGACAACACCGACCTGCTTGAATCGCAGGCCTTGCGCGAAAATATTGCCAAAATATATTCATAGTAAAAAGATGTAATTTCAGATATTTATTGCTATAATAATCGCATGCAAGACGATAATATTAAGCGCCCAAATACAGGAATGTTATTCCTGATCGATGTGGGGGAAAACTCCCCACAGCAGTTAACGTTGGTGCGCCTGGTAATGAAGGGTGTCCGCATCAGCCACGAAGACCTGTGGTTAAGCCTGAGCATCCTGCCCGAAGAAAAGCGCATGGATAGGCAGGTTTTTGAGCAAGCGCTCGAACAACTGGTTAAAGACGAGTGGATTTGGCGGGTTGAATTGGACGGCAAAATCATCTACAGCCCAAGATTGAAAACCAACGAGGGCAAACCGAAATAAAAAAAACTGGGCAGGAAATTCCTGCCCAGTTTTTTGTTCTATGAAAAAGTGGATTTGTTAAGTCGATTCGCCAGGACGGCCACAGCAAGCAGCAGATTGACAATAAGCAAGGGGCCAGAAGCCAGCCATTCAGAATTAATGGACAGGAAAATATTCAACGCAACCAGGGCCGCAAAAGCGATCATCAGCCGGGAGCTTTTCTCAGCATCTATGGCAGGTTGTTTGTTACTCACAAACCACATACGCCAGCCTACGACAACAAATACCAGCGCCAGCGCCAGTGTAAACACCAAGATCTGCTGACCGGTGAAGAACGGTGAATTGATCAGCAAAATGCCACAGTAATCTGCTGTTGAACGCGGGGGCATGCTGCCCACCACGTAAATGCGCGCCATGATAAATCTGTCCCAGGCTGCATCAGAGGCTTGAATGGGCCAGGACAATTTGTGAGTCTGGCCGGGGGAAAAAGTAAGGCGTTGCTCCACTTGATTGACCACCAATGCGGAGCCAAGCGTATGCATCATGCGCACGGTGGCGTTGGCATCGCGGGTTGAATTGTTCGAAATTTCAGCCGTCATCAGGCCCGATTCATTGCTGGTAATGGCCAACGGACAGGAAAACCCCTTTGTTTTCTGTTCAACAGACAAACCAGCCTGGAAATCATAGGCTTCAAAATCTGCCCAGACCACCAGTATGGCAAATAACAATCCAATCACAATCCCCACGGCATAAAGGCCCAAACCAATACCAGCTTTGTATCGCTGTAAAAAACTCATTCTTTTCTCCATTTTTAGTGAAAAGCGCCTATCTATTATATTCCAAACCCCGAAAAGTTAAAGAAAGGACAAGCACGGCATCATGATATACTACCGAACATGTCTGATTTTAGACCTTGTGACGGCAGACTTCCTGAAAAAGTACTCGAAGGCATCGCCACGTTCAATGCGGGCGATTTTTACGAGGCGCATGACCTGCTCGAAGAAGCCTGGATGGCTGAAACGGGTGAAATTCGCGATTTATATCGGGGGATTTTGCAGGTGGCGGTCTGTTATTTCCACATTACCCGCCAAAACTACGAAGGCGCGCTCAAAATGTACGCCCGCAGCCTGAAATGGCTGACGAAATGGCAGCCCAGCTGCCGGGGGGTGCGCGTCACAGAATTGCTGCGGGATGCCGAAACCGTGATCGAGGCCCTGACCGACCTCGGGCCAGAACGAATCTCTGAATTTAATCCCGCGCTGTTCAGACCGTTGCAATTGGAGCAGCATTATTGGTGCGACCGCTGCGGAGCCGAGATGTTCGAGCACAATTGCAAAATCGTCTGCCCGAACTGCGGCAACCGCTTCGACTGCTCAGATTTGAATATCCATTTCGATTAGCCAACCAAAATCGCGCGCGCCGGTGCGCCATCGGCCCCGGCCAGTTTGAGCGGCAGGCAGTACAGGTCGTAAAACCCGCGCGGGATTTGCGACAGATTGAGGCCTTCGAGAGCGATCACGCCCGCTCTGAGCAGGATCTCGTGCGTCGGAACTGAATCGCTGAAGGGGGCGACCGAAAGATAATCGACACCGACCAGCTTTATGCCATGCGCCACCAGCCATTGTGCGCCGTCGGGGCTGATGGCGACAAAATCTTCCTGAAAGTTTTTTTCATCGCGCGCCCATAGTTTGGAATTGCGCGTGCCGAACAGAATGCGGATCGTACCTGAGGGCAGGGATGTTCGCTCCAGCACCTCGGCGCTGATCTCATCGACATCATCAGGCAGTTGGACAACGTAGCACGGCCCGGTCAGCACTTCGAGCGACAGGGTTTCGACGGTGCGGCCATCGTTGAGAAAGTGATGGGGCGCATCTACGTGTGTGCCGGTATGGGCGGAAATATCGAGGCGGGTCAGGTTGTATTGCGCGCCCGCCGCCATGCTTTCGGTCTGGGTCATTTTTACAGGCGGGTCGCCCGGCCAGACCGGCAGCGTGGGTGAAACGGTCAGGGAAATATCATAAATCGGCATTTTTAACTCTCCTTTGGCGGTGGGAAATGATCAAAAGAGAAAAAGCGCACATAAGAAGAGCCTACCAGCCGCTGGCTTTGAAATACTCATCCAGAAAGGCCTGGCGTTCTTCGGGGGTCATCAGGCGCGGTTTGGCGAAATCTTCGAGCATGGTAGTGATCAGCTCGACGCTGGCCAGCCGTCCATCGTAAAAAACGTAGCGGGTAATAAATGCTTCACGGGTTTTGGTGGTGCGGATACCGCTGCTCGGGTTGTCATAACCCATCTGGTCGAAGAACAGGTTGCCCAGCCCGTAGTGGATAAACGAATCCCCGAAGAATTCCATCACTTGCGGGTAATGGGCTTGCGAACCGTTGACAGTCACCGCACCGGCCTCGGCCAGGCGGCGAAAATCTTCCTGCTGCCAGGGGCGCGCTTCGGCGCTGTAATACTCGTGATACTGGAAAGTCGCCAGGACGATATGCCCTTCCGCTTTCAGGCGCTTGATCTCATCCACAATCCACTGGTAATCGTCGCAGGGGGCTGCGCCGGGCCAGCCGTCGGACCGCGCCCAGGCAAACTCTGGCCCGGACGGGTTGCAACCGATAAAGGCAAAACTCATGCCGCCGCGTTCGATGATGGCTGGTTTTTGTGAGTCGGCCAGGTCGGCCCCGCCGCCAAAATAAGGCCAGTTGCGCTCGCGATACATCTCGACAGTGTAAAGCGTGGCTTCCTTGCCCCAATCCTGGAAGTGGTTGCCAGTCAGTTCGATCACATCCGTGCCGACATATTCCAGGAGTTCAATATATTTGGGGTCAGAGCAAAAGATCAGGCGGCGCTGGTCGGGGTTGGGGTACGGACAGCCGACCGCAAACGGAATTTCATTCGAAATATGGGCAATATCGGCTTCGATAAGCAAATCGCGGATGTCGCGCGCCGGATAGATGCTGCCGTTCAGCTCCATTTTATAGGCTGTTGCGCGCACCAGGGCGGTCACGCCGGTCATGACGATCGTCGCCATCTTGCCAGGGTCGCGGTTCGTGGCCGGCAGGCTGATCTCGCCCCCGCTCAAAGCAAAACCGACCTTCAGCGGGTATTCGGCGGCTATGAAATTTTTATGGATGGGAGACTGCCCGTCCACTTCGAGCACTTTTAGTTTAGGGCTGATGGACTCGAACGGGACAATCGCCCAGGCCGGGCGCTGCGCCCACAGGGCATACTCGACATCCTGATTGGAAACGATGCGCACCACGCCCGCACCTGCCTCGCCGCCAAACACGGTTTGCATCGCGCTGTAAGTTGACGCCGTCATCACCAATGGCTGGCCGTTCCCGCTCCAGGCGGCTTTGAGATCATCGAAAGCGACACCATCCTGCACGGTTGGGAAAGCCGCCACCAGGGCATAGACCCAGTTCGAGACAGTAGCTCCCGTTTCGCCGGCAAGTTCCAACCGGAAACTGGCCGCTTCGCGCTCTGGGGCAAGCGGCAATCCCGCGCTTTGGGCCGCATCCCGCAGTTTGTCGGGCACTGCGGGCGCAATCCATAGAGTCGGCACAGGGGTGGCCGTCGGCGGGACTGCTGTGGCAGGCATCTCGGTTGGCGGGTTGACCGTTACCGGTACAGTTGGCGGTTCTGGTGCGCAAGCGGCTACCAGCAGGGCAAGCAAGAGAACCATCAGGAACATTCGGCGCATGGAAAAGACCTCGGTGAAAATTTACTGGCAGGCATTGTAGCATAAGAAAAGGCCGGGGGTGAAAAATCCCGGCCTTCGTTGATCGCTTTGCAATGAGAATCTATTTATTCTTCTTCCAACGTCAGGGTGCCGATGTCATACGTCTGCCCGGGCTCGATCGGAGTGCGCTCAGAGCCAAAGCCAAACTCGGTGGTCAGCTGCGCCCAACTGTCTCCGGTTTCGGCCACCAATACATAATAGCCAGACGGAACGTTCTCGAAAGTGAAAACGCCGTTGGCATCGGTCTCGGTCGAAAGGAAGAAAGGCTGGTCGGAGCAGGGCGTCTCACCCGAGAATTCTGAGCCCAGGCTTTCGACACAGATCTCGACCCGCATCCCGGCCAGGGGCTGGTTGGCGGCGTCTTCCAGCTTGCCGGTCATCGAGCCGCTTTCTTTCTCGACCAGGGCCGGCAGGGTCGGGCCGTCTTTGACCACCACCACAAATTTGATCTCATTGTCGGCCAGGTCGGAGTTTTCCATGCGATAGGTCTGCCAGTTGCTGCCATCGAAAACCACCAGGCCGTAGGTTGTTGCAAACCAGACCCGTCCCTGGCTGTCGGCGGCCACCCCGTTAACATCATCGGTGGGCAGATCGCCAGATTGGCGGGTGTAATCGCTCCAAGCGTTGCCATCAAACATGGATGCGCCGCTGATGGAGGTGCCCACCCATAATTTTCCGGCGACATCGAAGGCCATGCTGCTCGGGCTGTTGTAGCCCGGTTTTTCGATCATACGCCAGTCACCTTCATAGACGGCAACCCCGCTGCTCATCCCGGCCCAGGGACGGTTGAGCGAGTCGAGTGCCAGGGCATCAAAGAAAACGCTGCTCTCAAATCCCTGCCCTTCCTGAAAGATGGTCCAGGAATCGTTTTCGAAAACAGCCACGCTGCGCGAAGTGACCGCCCAAACGCGACCGTCTGGCGAGGCGGCGACGGTGTAAACCAGTTCGTTGGCCGAATCGCCGCTCGCAAGCAGTTCCGAGCCAAAGGTTGTCCAGGCGCCATCCGCATAGCGGCTGACACCCTGGAAGTGCGCCACCCACAGGCTGCCATCGGCCGCACAACTGACCGATTCGGCGCTGCTGTAGGCCTCGGTTTTGGCGATGTGCTGCCAGGCCGAGCCGTCAAACAGGCTGAGGCCCTCGTAGTGAGCGATCAAAATCCGGCCGTCGGCGCAGACTGCGGCAGCATCCATGTAATTGCTGGGCAGATCAGAATTGTCCTGGTTGTAGGTTTTCCAGCCGCTCTCATCGAGGCAGGTCAGGCCGCCATCGCGCAGGCCAAAGCAGGCCAGCCCGGCGCCCTGCGATTGGACGGGTTCTGGCATGGCCGGGGCATCCGCAGCTGGCGCTTGCTGGGGTGCTTCCGTTGGGGAGGCGGTATCGGCATCAGCGCTATCTGGCTGTGGGGCAGCCGTAGCCTCGCCGCCAAGCGCCTGGCAAGCCAGGCTGGCCAGCGCCAGCACCGTCACAGCCAGGAAAACAGGGAATAATTTAGATTTCATTTCTTCTCTTCTCCTCGAAAATAGTGAACGGACGACAACAAACCGGACAACTCATGCCCAAATTGTTGGCAGGCATTTTAGCATAAAAAAAGCCAGGGAAGAAAGAGCCCTGACTTTTGTACCACAGCTTCGAGAATGATGATTCATCGTATTAATAGCCCGCCATTAAGCGCTCATTTTGCTTTTAATCGCCAGCCCGGCCACTACGCTGGAAAAGGCATTCGACTGCTTGACTTTCTCTGCGCCGAAGATCTTACCCAGCAGGGACGAAAACAGCGGAATATTGGACGAGCCGCCAGTCTTGACGATGGCGTCCACGCTGCCCGGCTCCAGCCCGGCGGTGGCCAGCGTTTCGAGCAGGACTTTCTCAACTTTGGCGACATATTCCAGAATATCAGCCTCGAACTGGTAGCGGGTGTAGAGTTCCCAGAGCGCGATCTCTTTATCGTCCAGGCTGATGACCGCCGCGCCATCGTTGGACAGGGCGATCTTGGCGGCTTCGACCCGGTTGTAGAAAGTAAAAGCCAGGTCGTTGTAGATCAGCGCCTGCAGGGCTTTCAGGCGCGCCAGGGCCAACCCGGCCCGGATGGCTTTGTCGAGCGTGTTGCGGTTAAGCGGGGTCGCCAGGTCGGGCAGCGCCATCCAGTCGGGCACAGCCTGGATCATTTCCAAAATTTCGGGCTGGTGCCGGATCAGCCCCAGGCCGAAATGGGGCAGCATCCGTTTTTCGATGATGGCGCGGTCGAAATCCGAACCGGCCACATCCACGCCGCCGCTGGCATAGACCCGCCGTTCTCCGCTGCCCAGGCGCATCACGGCAATGTCGAGCGTGCCGCCGCCAAAATCGAAAATGACGATGTTTTGCGGCCGGGTCAGGGTCTGTTCGTAATCCAGCGCGGCGGCGATCGGCTCCAGTTCGAAATCAACCTGTTTGAAACCGGCCTCGTGGGCAGCCTGGCGCAGGGTTTCTTCGGCTTTGCGGTCGCCTTCGGGGGTCTGGGCAAATTTGACCGGCCTGCCGAGCGTGGCAGATTCGATCTTTTCCCCCAAAACATCTTCGGCGCGGGTTTTGAGCAGGGATAAGTAAGTTTTGGCCAGGTCGCCAACCGAGTAGTAGCGCTCGAAGATCTGCGTGCCGCGGTAGCCTTCCTTGCGCAGGGCGGTCTTGAGATATTGCAGCAGGCGTCCCGGCTTCAACTCATCGACATAAACGTAAATATCGCGCACATAGTGCATATCCGCGCCGCGATAGTCGATCTCGCCGGCCCATTGTTTGACAAAGCGCCGCTGACGGTTGATGTTGTCGCGGTAATACAGCTCGACCGCTTCCTGGCCGATATAGGCCTGGTAGTCGCGGGTAACGTAGAGCACGGTCTTGACCACCTCGGGCTGAACGTTCTGCCGGTCGAGCGGTAAAACCGTCACGCGCCGGCCATCGTAAACGGCCACGCCTGAGTTGGATGTGCCAAAATCAATGCCGACTTTGATGCTCATAAGGTCTCTTTCCTGGTAAGGTAAGGGCGACCCTACCGGTTGGGGATCACGCCAATGGACAGGATCAAGGCCCCGGCCTGGAGCGTTCCCGCCCCGCTAACGGTTTCCGCCAAATAGGCCTGCAAATTCCCGTCGGCATCCAGCACTACCAGTTGGTCGTCCTTCCGCACCGGGACCGCCCCGATGAAGCGCGTGCCCTGCTCGATGCGCGCCGGCGGGATGAGTACCTGGCCCCTGGCGAGCGGCGACTTGGTCAGTTCCAAAATGCCGGCTTCGCGGTAAACGATTTTGCCGGTCTGGGTCAGGCAGAGCAGGAAGGCCTCGGGCGGCAGGACAAACGAGGCCACCACGTAGTCGCTGGCAGTCAAACGGATGCGTTCCTCGGCTGCATAGGGCAGGCCATCAACGTCCAACCCGAGCAGACGGCCTTCGTAGGTGACGATGGCGCTCTGATCCTTTTTCTGGCACAGGAAGACATCGAAAGCCTGGTCCGCTTTCTGGACGGTGCCCTTGCCGAGGTAATGCTTGGAAACGATGGTTTCTGAAAGCGAGGTCATCGTTTTTTTGACGCTGCCGCGCCGGCTGGTTTGCAGGAAGTAGGCCGAGAGCGGCAGGGCTGAGACCGGCATGATGCAGGCCAGCATTTCACCGGCGTGCGGTTCTTCGGGCAGGGCGGCCTGGGCCCAGGTCCACTCGCCGTCGCTGGTTTGGGTCGGGATCTCGTGCACGGCGCAGGTCGCGATGCGCCCAGACGAGAACAAGAGCAAGAGCTCGTCCTGCGCCGAAACGGTCAGCAGGCGCGGCCACTCGCCGTTGAAAGCCAGCTCATCGCGGATCCGGCCCAACGGGCCGGGTTCCTTGCCCGGTTCGATGCGAAAAATGCGCCCGTGGACGTTGTAAACCAGCAGGCTGGCTTTTTCAGCTTCGACCGGCAGGGCTTCGAGGCTGGCAAGATCGCTGCCGACGCGCCGTTTGAGCATTTCGAGCTGGTATTCGAGGTGGGTGATGCGCTTCTGGTATTCCAGCACCCGCGAACCGTCTTGCAGGGCGATATTCTCGGCCAGCAGTTCCTCGTTGCGCTCATTCAGTTCGCGCATGCGGTTGGCTACCAGCCGCAGAATCATCAGCGCCGAAGACGGGCGCGTCTCGGCTTCTTTGATCCACTCGTCAATTTTGTCTGAGAAGGTCATGCAAACCATCCTTTGATTTGGGGGCAGTAATTATACCGGAAGACATGTAAAATAAACTTATGTCACAACCCAATCTTGAGCAACTGATCGCATCTCTCGCCGCTGAAATCTCGCAGGTTTCAGGCGTCAGCGCTGTGGTTTTGGGCGGGTCGCGGGCGCGCGGGACGCATACCGACAAATCGGATATCGACCTGGGCATTTACTACCACCCTGAGCGTCCGCTCGATTTGGCGGCCCTGGGGAGGGTCGCCGCCCAGTTTGACGATGCCCGGCGCACTGATGCGCTGACTCCGCTCGGCGGCTGGGGCCCGTGGATCAACGGCGGCGGCTGGCTGACGGTGCAGGGCATTGCGGTCGATTTTATTTATCGCGACCTGGCCAAAGTGACGAAGGTCATCGATGACTGCCAGAGCGGGAGGGTCGAGATCTTTTACCAGTCCGGTCACCCGCACGGATTTGTCTCTTCCATTTACATGGCCGAGCTGGCCGTATGCAAACTGCTCTGGGAATCGGATCTGGGCGAAGTCTCAGCTTTGAAAGCGCAGACCGATCCCTACCCCGCCAGCCTGGCGCAGGCCATCATCAACCGTTTTGCCTGGGAAATCAACTTCAGCCTGGGGATTGCGCGCAAAGCGGTCAGCCGCGGCGATGTGGTCTATGCCTGCGGCTGCTGTTTCCGGGCAGCAATGTGCATGTTGCAGGTGCTTTTTGCGCTGAACAAGGAATACTGGCTGAACGAAAAAGGCGCGGTGCTGGTAACTGAAAAATTCAGTCTGTGCCCGCAAAACTTCAGGAACCGCATCGAACTGGCCTTTGCCACGCTCTCCCCGCAAGGCTCCGAAATTGAGCGGGCCATCGATCTGCTGGATGAATTATCCGCTGAAATTGGCCTGATCTTGGAGAAAGCATAAAATTGAACTGCCAGGCCAGGAAAAGTTTATTGTATACTGCTTCCATCTTATCCATTTTTTTACCCGTGAGGACAAAATGAGCGAGAACAAAACCCAAAAGACCAACGCCAGTGTGATCGATTTTCTGAACAGCATTCCAGATGAGAAAAAACGCCAGGACTGCCTGACCGTCTTTGAGATCATGCGCCAGGTTACCGGGCTGGAGCCGAAAATGTGGGGCGCGAGCATCGTCGGTTTTGGCGATGTCCACTACAAATATGCCAGCGGGCGCGAAGGCGACTGGTTCAAGGTCGGTTTTTCGCCGCGCAAACAAAACCTGACGCTCTACATCATGGACGGATTCCCCAGATACCAGTCCCTGCTGGCCGATCTGGGCAAGCACAAAACCGGCGTCTCGTGCTTGTACATCAACAAACTGGCCGATGTCAACCTCGATGTTTTGCGCGAGATGATCGCGCAGTCGATCGCCTCGTAATGATCCGATTTTTACAGTTCATCCTGCTCGGCTTGCTGACAGCGGCCATCGGCGAATGGCAGTTTTCGGTCTTCCTGCGCAACGACCTGGATAATTTCATCGGTTCTGTTGTTTTTAATACACTCTATCTGACCGGCGTCTACCTTGTGACGCGCTTTCTGCTCACCACCCTGCGCAACCGGCCCAGGTTCATTCTCTTTTATAGCGGTTTGGTCGGCTTGAGCGGGTTGATGGTCGAGTGGTTTCTGATCGGTAACTCGCCCTGGGGCAACCCGGATGCCAACCAGCTCGGCCAGTTCGCCTATTGGGCCTGCATGGCGCTTGTCCCGCTCATGTTCCTGATGGAGAAGCGTCACTTGCAAACCTTTATCATCCGTTATGCGCTGGCCTACATTGCACTGGCCCTGCTCGGCCAGTTCGCCATCCCCAGCCCGGACTGGCGCTTCGCTTTTCACATTTACGCGGTCATTTTGGGCTATCTGGGACTAATGATCGGGATTTTGTGGAAGTATTTGCAACCAGGTTCTAAAACGTGAAACATTCCAACTTGCGCTCATCCAATCACGAAACAATTATCGTTGGCGCGGGGGTAGCGGGGCTGACGGCAGCCCTGCACCTGGCCGAACGCGGACTGAAGCCGCTCGTGCTCGAATCCGCTGTTCGCGTGGGGGGCAGGCTCTCGGGCGGCGAAGAGGTCACCATCAATGGCGCAACTTTTCGGCTGGAGCATGGCGTGCACGGCATCTGGTCACCGTATCGCAACTTCAATGCCATGCTGGCGCGCCATAATTTGCGCCCGGTTTTCGTGCCCGCCGATGATGAAACCTGGGTCTATCGTCATAGCGGCTTTACCAACATCGCCCATATCGGCAAAAGCATTCGGCGCAGTTTTATCCCTGCGCCGCTTCACTACCTTAACCTGTTTCTCAACCCGCGTTTTTTATGGGCGCTCGACATTCGCGATTGGCTGCATCTTTTTCATGTCTGGGGCGGACTGGTCTTTGCCCTGGGCATCGACCCCATCGGCGAGAATCAGCCGCTCGAAGGCCTGACCCTGGGCGGACTGACCCGTAACTGGTCTCCAGCGTTAAGGGCCATGTTCCAGGGTTTGGCGCGCAACGCGCTGTCGGCCGACCCGGATCAAGTTCCGCTTTCGGGCTTTCTGGCCTTTTTGCGCTTTTACACCCTGCTGCGGCGCGACTCGTGGACCTTCAGCTACCTGCCAGACGAAGCCGGGACGGCGGTCGCGGAACCCCTCGCCAGCCGAATCCAGGCGCTGGGAGGCGAGATTCGACTCAATGTAACGGTGGACAGGCTGACAGCTGAGTCCGCCGGTTGGGTCGTCCACAGCGGTGACCAGGTTTTTTCCGCCGAGCAGGTTATTTTGGCGGTTGAGTCCAAAGCGGCCCAAGCTATTCTTACCCCCCTGGCCTTCGGCCTTCCCCCCATTTTCGACGAACCCCAGTCGAAAAGGGGGGGAGCAGAGGGGGGTGGGCTTTTCTTCCCCCGCTCCACTTCCAACGCCATCATCCGGCTGTGGTTCTCGGCCAAACCCCAACGCGGCACAGAAGCCGGGATGTTCAGCGGCGAATTCACGGGCCATAACTTTTTCTGGCTCGACCGCATCTACAACCAGTACCGACGCTGGGGGCGCGAAACGGGCGGCAGCGCCATCGAAGTCCATGTCTATGGCCCGCCAGAGACGCTGGCCTGGCCCGATGCCGTGCTTTTGGCCCAGGTTTTGCAGGAAGTCAACAGCGTCTGGCCCGAACTGCGCGCTGCGCGGTTGGGGCAGCACCTGCAACGCAACCCCGAAAGCCATACCCTGCCGGCGGTTGGCCCCGACGAGAAACACCTGGGGACGGTCACACCCTGGCCGGGGCTGTTCTGCGCCGGAGACTGGGTGCGCCACCCTTCGCCTTCGTTCTTTCTGGAACGCGCCACCGTGACCGGGATCGCAGCGGCCAACGAAGTGTTAAAACTGCGCGAAAAGCCCGAGTGGGCGCTGGTGCCGCCGCTGCCCGCTGAGCCGTTTGCCGGCTGGATAGAAAAACTGATGCGCCAGGGTCGCAGGCGCATCAGGCAAAAACGAGGAAAATCTGGCGGCTAGGCCGGGAGTTCTGTGGGGGAGGTCACTTCACGTTTCAAGAAGAAGTAGGCCCCAACAACATGATCATCGAGGCTGCTGGTCAGGGCTTTCCTGTGACGCGGGATGATGTTTACCACTTCCCAGCCTTCCAGGCCGGCCTGGTCGAGTTCATCGACGCTGAAGCCCTCGCCGAGCGGGTCTTCAAGCAGCATGTCGCCCGAGGCAACATAGACAAATTTGTAGGCGTAAACCTTTTTGCTTTGCTGCAAGCGCAGTTTGGCTTTTTCGATGCGTTCGGCGCGGGCGGCTGTTTTGCTGACTGCCATTCGCTCTTGCATACGAAGCACTGCCGGGCTTTGCAAAAGCTCTTCAGCGACAGCCACGATATCTTCGTCTTCGGCCTCACGAGCCATCAGCAGAAATTCTAACCCGCGCGAGTCATCCAGCTTGACCAGGGCCTCGGCGGCATCCAACTGGATCAGCCAGTCGTTGCTTTCATCCATTAATTCGTTGAGGGTCTCGCGGTCGCCCATCAGGGCGAGTTCGTCAATTGAAGATGTCACGGTGAACTCCTTGTTTGGGAATGGTATGATTGTGATTTACTTGGATTTACGCAAAACAAACACCAAGGGTTCAATCTGTTGATAATTTTGGCTTCAAAACCCGGCGCGAGAGCGCGTACAGCCCAAAGGCGCTGATCAGGCCGATCGTCAGACCGCCGATCCAGATAAAACGCGGGCCGAGGTTGTCGTTCAGCAGTCCGCCCAGGATCGGGCCGAACATTTGCCCGAAGGACCAGGTCAGACCGTAAATGCTCATGTAACGCCCGCGCATGTCGGCGGGGGCGATATTGGCAACGTAGGTGCTGGAGGTCGGCACAATGATCAGCTCGCCGATGGTCATGACTACCATCGCCATCCAAAACCCCCAGAAGCCGGTGGCCAGCGCGACAACCCCATTGGCAAGCGCATATAAAAGCATGCCCAGCGACATCATGCGCCGGGTCTCCTGGTGGCGGGTCTGGCGTGTGACCAGGATCTGCAGGCTGACCACGAGCAGGGCGTTGGTGGTCGGGATCCAACCGTAGACATTTTCAGGCACGCCGAAATTGGTTTTGGCATAGATCGGCATCAGGATCCACATCAGGGTGGCGGTCACCCAGCCGAACATCATCATGCTGATGACCGGGGTGAAGGCTTTGTCGGTCAGCACTTTGTCGTAGCCGCCAAGCCATTCGTGTTTGGTTTCTATAGCATTTTTTTGCAGGGTTTCGCGCCCGAAGAAGGCCAGGAGCAGTCCGTACAGGCCCATGCCACTGGCCGCCGCATAAAAAGCCAGATCGTACGAGGTGGCCGCCAGAAATCCGCCAACCGCCGGGCCGATGGCGATGCCGAGGTTGCTGACCATGCGGATCAAGGCATAGGCTTCGGGCCGGTCTTCCGGCGGGATCAGGTCGGCCAGCATGGCATCGGCCCCCACACGGTAGAGCGGATTGGCGAATCCGCGCCCGGCCATCAGCAGCGCAAAGGTCAGGTAGTCAGTGCCCCTAATCATCAAAACAAACAGCACAGCATCGGCCAGCAGGCTGGCTACCATCACACCTTTGCGCCCCAGCCGGTCGGTAATGCTCCCGGCCAGGAAGGTGGCAACCACGCTGCTGACGGCATTGATCGTGATCAGCGTGCTGACGGCGGTCAGCGGCAGGTTAAGTTTGCCGTTGATGTAGATCAGCAGAAAGGGCCAGATCATGCTTGCCCCGCTGGAGCTGAGCAAGAGGCCCCAGAACATCAGCCAGAACTGGTGCGGGAAACGTTTGTAGGTTGGGTTAGATAATAGCTGAAGCATTGGGGTATTTTATCAGCACAGGGATACAATCGACCATCAATTCCTTTGTCCCATTGAAAATTCTGATTTTTCGGGTATTCTTTATCAGAGACATCTCAATGGTCAAACATGAGGAAAAGATGAAAAATCGCGCCTTATTGCTCGTATTCACCGCAATCTGTCTGTTGCTCTCCGCCTGTCAGGGCAAGGCCGCTCCCACAACAGCCAGCGCCCCAACGGACATCCCCACGATGCCCCCGGCCACAGCAACTGATATTCCGGCCACTGCAACGCCCAGCCCCGAACCAACCCCAACCCTTTCGCCAACCCCGTCCGCCCCGCGCGGCACGCTCAGCCTGGCCCATAAGTTTGGGTTTGGCAGCGGTATACGGCTCTCCCCTTTCGGCTTGCAACTTTCTGCGGATGAGAAACGATTGATCGCCACCACCTCGGCCGGGGTATTTGTCTTCTCCGCGGACGATCTCAAGCTATTGGCCGCCATCTACGAACCCACCCAGCAGCCCAGTTATCCGCTGCGGCGCCACATGCGGGTTTCGCAGGACGGCAGCCTGGCAGCCGGCTTTTCGATCAACGCTGATTACATCCTGACGATCAAATTCTGGGATACATCGACAGGCAGCCTGCGCGCTGAGCATGCGCTGGAAAGCGAAACCGGTGACGATTTTGTGATCATCGTCGACTTCGCCATCTCTCCAGATAACACCCAGGTCGCGGCGGTCAGCGATAACGGCACCATCCTGATTATCAATGTTTCGGATGGAAAAATCGTTGAGACCATCGACCAGTATGTCAACAACACCCAGTCGCCCCTGTGGATCGAGTTCGACCCGATTGGCAAAAATGCTTATTATATTTTTCAGGATGTTTCGTTCACCGGGGTGCAATCCTATGGTTTGAACAGCACTTCCTGGGATGAAGTTTCTTTTGCCGACGCAGACACCATCGACTTTCCCTGGGATGCTGGCGCATTCGCCCCGCTGCTCAGCAAACCGGCCGGGTTCAGGTGGGGCTATTTCACCAGAGCGGGCAGCCGCACCATCCAGGCCTGGGAATACTCCACTTTTGGCAAACGCTTTGAGATCAAGCGCCAGGATTCCATCTCCGCCATCGCCTTCTCGCCCGACGGTCAGTGGGTCATCATGGGAGGCACCAACCCAACCCAGCTCGAAACCTGGCCCGTCGAAACGGTCAAAGCCCCGCAGGAAACCTTCCCGGTTGCGCGCCCGCTCTGGGCAGTGGCAGCCTCCTCGGGCGGGCAAACCTTCTACGGCATCTCCAATGACGGCAAGCTTAACATGTGGAAAAGCGGCGAAACCAGCCCTGTTCACCAACAGTCAGGATTCCTGCCCGTAGCATCCCGCCTGGAATTTAGCGAGGATGGCCTCAGTCTGCGGCTTACAACCGCAAACAATGAGATCTATGAGATCGATCCGCAGGATGGCAAGCTGCAGAACATCTATCCCAACCCCAATATTCTTGAAGAGATGAAAGATGAAGTTCCGGTCAGCATTGCCGTTTCTGCCGATAAAAGCCTGCTGGCGGTTGTCTATTTTTCACTCGATGATTACGCCATCCGCCTGTTCGATCTGAACAGCGGGAAATTCATCCGCAAAATCCCGTCCAAACACCGGCTGGACTTGGTTGAATTCAGCCCTGACGGCCGGGCCCTGTTCACCCAGGGCCCGAAGCACCCCGTCCAGGTGCTGGATATTGAAACCGGGGAAGTGCTCAACGAAATCCCGATCGACGATGCGCTGGGAGAGTACCTGTTTGAGATGCGCGTCTCGCGTGACAAATCGACCCTGGCGCTCTTCGGGGAGCTGGGCGTTGTCGAGATCTACAGCACCGCAACGTTGGAAGTGCTCCAAACCCTGGAGGTCGACCCGAACACCTGGTCGATCGCCCTCTCGGATGACGGATCCCTGCTGGCCTATTACAGCGTGGATGGCACCGTCGGCTGCTGGGATATCGCCAGCAACACCCTGCTCCCACCGCTGGAATTCGGCCCGCCAACCTCCGCTGCCGAGACACCCGGCCTGGCCTTCTCCCCGGACAACCGCAGCCTGGCCCTCTCCACCTGGGACGGCGTGATCCGCATCTACAATGTAGCTCCTTAAGGGCTGTCGCTCAACGCTGATCCGTGCGAATCGCCCGCTGGCACATACGAGTTCGCTGACCGGCATGAGCAAAACTTGACTTGTGTTAAAATTGAAAGCAGAGAAAATTAGAGCATTCCTGAACGATTACCATCCCTATTCATCGATCCACGGGATTAAAATGCCCGATCGGTGCAATAAAGTTAAAGGCTTTCTGGTATTTTGGGCTCCTTGTAGTTGTGTTGGCAACACATTACTTTGCGACAGTTTCCAAAATCCGGGCGGCCTTTTTACTTCCATCCATCAGGATATATCATGACGGTTGAGCATTTTGCATTACTGCCTGATACGAAACTCATTGAAGCGTGCCTGGGGGGCAACAGCCACGCTTGGGAAGCCCTGCTTGTACGATACCAGCGCCTTATCTACAGTATCCCCTTACGCTACGGCCTTTCAGAACACGATGCTAACGATATTTTTCAAAACGTTAGCATTTTGATTCTAGAAAACCTGCCCAGCCTGCGTGACCCGGAGCGGTTGGGGCCATGGCTGGTGATCACCACCCGCCGCGAATGCTGGCGAATGTTTCGCAAACGCCCTAAAATTTCATCTGCACCCGAATCAACATCCCTGGATGAACAAATCCCCAGTAAAGCACATGTCGAAAATGATTTTCTTGCTCTGGAGCGCCAGTCGATTGTTCGCGCCGCCGTAGAGTTGTTGGGTGAGCCATGCCGGCAGTTAATCACGCTTCTTTTTTATGCCGAGCCGCGGCCTGCCTACGCCAGCATTGCCCGGAAGTTTTCTCTGCCAGAAGGAAGTATTGGGCCCACCCGGGCGCGTTGCCTGGAAAAGCTGATGAGTATTCTGGAAAAAATGGGACTTTCAGAAACGTAAGGTTTTTTGATACAGAATATGTATTTTATGAAGGCCTGCGGTCTCTAATAGTATGAAAGCACACGGAAAAAGAAAGCCATAGCCCATGTTACATCCGACCTACGAAACCTTGACGAACTACCTGGAAAATCAACTCTCTGACGCTGAACGAGCGCAGTTGGAGATGCATCTTTCTCAACCTTGCCAAAAGTGCAGCGTTAAAATCGACCGCTTGCGCTCGGTTTTGGCGATTTCTGCCGCAGACCGGACGGTTGCGCCTCCCCCAGACGTTTTAAAACAAGCAATAGCCCTGTACCAGAAACGGGTAAACCCTGCTCTTTTGCCGCACATGCGTGTGCTGGCGGCCTTGCAGTTTGACAGCCGTCTTCAGGCCTCGCCGGCCGCATTTCGCGGAGTGGCGCGAACACGTCAGCTGCTTTTCACGGCCCAGGAGGTGGACATCGATCTACAACTCACCCCTGAACACGGCGACCAAAACCTGGTCGGGCAAATCCTTGGACCGAAACAAAACCAGCAAGTCCCGCTGGCCTTTGTCAGCCTGCAAAATAAGACGGGAAAACTTTTGAAGGGAGCAGAGACCGATCCGTACGGACAATTTGCCTTCCGCCAAATCCTCCCGGGCGTTTACGATCTCATCTTTGACCTCGGGAGTCAGGAAATCGCGATCCTTGACCTAGAGCTCAGTAATGACTAAAGACGAATTGATCGAATTGGTGTGCGCTGCGCCTGATGCGCAGGCCCGTCGTCTCCTATTGGAGGCGCATCCAGACATTGTGCAGATCGATACGGTGGCTGCGCTAAAAGAGCGTGCCGATCTCCTCGAACAGGACGATGCGCGGCAGGCCCTTTCGCTTGGCCTGATCGCGGAAGAGATCGCTGAAGCCTTGTCGAGCGACGAAGCCCGGGCCCTGGCTCTGTGGACACAGGCCAATGCCTACGATTTCCTTGCTGAAAACGAATCCGCTGTGCGTTGCTATGAACGCGCGGCGGAACTTTTTAACGCCGCCGGAAAGCCGCTCGAAGCCGCCCGCACGGCCGTCGGTCAGATGTTTACCTTGATGCAATTGGGCCAATTTGAGCAGTCCCAACTACTGGCGCAATCTGCCCGGGAAATTTTTGTCGAGCACGGGGATATGCTTTCCATGGCAAAGATCGACATGAATCTGGGCAGCTTGCATTATCAACAGGGGAAATACGCCCTGGCGCTGGATGATTACAAACAGGCGACCGTTGCTTTTGAATCTTTGGGAGAGACTTTCTACCTTGCGATGAACCAGATTAACCAGGCCACCGCGCTGACGATGCTGGATGATTTCTTGATGGCTGAACAACTTCACGAACAGGCTGGCCCTGTTTTTGAAAAAGCCGATTTGCGCACGATCGCCGCATCGGTGGATCACGATCTGGCCTTCCTGCAATATGCGCGCGGAAATTATGCCCAGGCTTTCCGAACCTTTGAGCGTGCCCGAGCTACCTTCTCCAGCCTTGATCTGCAAGCCAATCTGGCAATGACCGATTTGGAAGAAAGCGACCTGTACCTTGACCTGAATCTCCCCGGCGAAGCCCTGCGCTTGGCCCGGCAGGCCGAAAAATCCTTCGCCGAAATGGGCATGACCTATGAGCTTGCCCGCAGCCAGGCAAACCTTTCACTGGCGCTGGCCCGCCTGGGTCAACGAGAAAAAGCGGCCGCCCTTTTGCTGGATACCCAAAATTTATTTGTTTCGCTGGGCAACGAAGCCTGGATCGCGCACACTGACCTGCAGCGCGCAGAGATCCTTGGCCAGGATGGTCAGTACGATCAGGCCAGATACCTGGCGCTCAAGGCGGCCCAGGCCTATCAAAAGCTGGGGATGAAAACCAAGCAAGCCTATGCCCATATCCTCTGCGCCAATTTCTGGGCAGAGAACAGGCAATGGGCCCAAAGCTTGCAAGAGATCCAGATTGCGAGTGAAATCCTGGTTGAGCTTGCTGCTCCCTGGCTCCACCAGCGGATTGACACCTGTCTGGGCCGTGTTTATGAGGGGCTGGGAGAAATCCCAAGAGCAATCGAACATTATCAAAAAGCCACCAGCGCGATCGAGCAAATGGCTGCTGCGCTTACGGCGGATGAGCATCGCACCGCTTTTGTCGCCGACAAACTCACGCCCTACGAGGCGCTGGTCAGCTTATATGCGGAAGAAAACCCGGCCCTGGCGTTTACCTGGGCTGAACAGGCCAAGTCGCGCGCCCTGGTTGATTTGCTGGCTGCCGGGGTTCGCCCACGTCTGCACATCGATGACGATATGGATGCCCGCCGGGCGGAACGGCTGCAAGCGATTCGGGATGAGCTGAACTGGCTGTATACCCGTCTGACGCGCGGCGCTGAGCCGGGTGAAACCGGCGCCCCTGCCGCCAGCCCCGAAACCTGGGCCAAGATCGAAGAACGCGAGCAGGAGGCCACCTCCATCTTGCGCGCCCTGCAGGGACGTCATGCCGAGGATCTTTCGCTGATCCGGGCCGCGCCTTTAACACCCGCCGATATCCAGTCGGGTCTACCGGAAGACACAGCGCTGCTGGAATATTTCGTTGCCCGCGGGCAGATTTTCGCCTTCGTTATCACCCGCAACGAAATCCATTCCTACCCGGCCATTGCCTCCCTTTCGGATGTATTGGCTTTGTTGGAAAATCTGGCTTTCCAGTTCTCCAAGTTCCAGTACGGGTTATCCTATTACGAACGGCATCGCGCCACGCTTTTACAGAGCACACAAGAGATCCTGACCGGGCTCGGACAGAAACTAATCGCTCCCATGTGGAATGCGTTGTCAAAGATGAACGGCCTGATCGTCATCCCGCATGGCCCATTGCATTCATTACCTTTCCAGGCTTTGCGTATCAAGGATCGGTATCTGATCGAGACCCACGCCGTATCCCATGCGCCAAGCGCGGCCGTGCTGAAATTTTGCTGGAAGAAACCTGCCCCGCCTGCAGCAGAACGCCCTTTTGTTGGCAAACCTTTGCTGGTGGGTATTCCCGATGAACGTATTTCGCACGTTACCAATGAGATTCGGGCGCTCTCCGGGTTGTTTGGGAATAGCGATGTTTTACTTGGCGAACAGGCGACCTTTGAGCGGGTCTGCCAGTTCACATCATCCTGTGGAGTCTTTCACCTCGCCGCGCACGGCTTGTTCCGTCCGGAAGCACCCCTGTTATCCTCCATTCGCCTGGCCGACCGCTGGCTGGCCGTGCAGGATATCTATAACCTTGACCTCAACGCTGCGCTGGTAACGCTCAGCGCCTGCGAAACGGGTCTCGGGCATGATGCCGGAGGCGACGATCTGGTGGGATTGGTGCGAGGCTTTCTGTATGCCGGCGCAGCATCGCTCGTTGTCAGCCTGTGGACAGTCGATGATGAAGCCATGACCCGCCTGGTGACAGATTTTTATTCCCGCTGGTTGGCAGGCAGCTCCAAAGTCCAGGCCCTGCGCCAGGCCCAAATCGCCTTGCTCAGAGAATATGAGCACCCATATTATTGGGCGCCTTTGATCCTGGTAGGGAACCAAAAGTAAGTTTATCGTTTTGTCGTTCGTTTGGAGGCAGTCATGAAAAGGTCCGTTTTTCTTCGATGCCAGATGTTCATTGGTTTGATTGTGTTGAGCGCGCTTATCGCAACAACATTCGGCTCTGCCAACGCAAGCACAACCCAAATATCCGATCCGCCTTCTGATCAGGTTGCCGTAAAACTCAAGCCTGGCGTAGCGATTAACACAATCCTGGCCCGCTATAATGCAACCCTGCTGGGGACAGTCACTGAAACCAATTTTTATTTTTTAGAGCTACTCAACGGGCAGACCGCCAGCCAATTGCTTCCTCAATTAAATGCTGACCCAGATCTGTACTACGCCGAACCCAATTACTATGCAGACGGGACGCCTGATGGGGGAGTAATTTTATTGAGGGCCCATATGGCCCCCATGGCAGAGGTCATCCTGCTTCGGGCGCATGGAGAGCTTACGCCCACTCCTCCCGGAAATCCGGACCAGTGGGCCTGGAACAAGATTGGGCTGGCCGATGCTCAAAAAATATCGACCGGGCAGGGCATCATCATCGCAGTTCTGGATACCGGCCTGGCTGCCGACCATTCGTTGTTGAGAAGTTCGATCGCCGCCGGCTATGATTTTGTCGGCATGAGCAACAGCATTTACGACACCGGCAACGGGTTGGACGACGATGGCGACGGCATAATCGATGAAGATCTCGGGCATGGCACCCATGTCTCAGGCATCATCCTGACCGAGGCGCCGGGCGTCCAGATTATGCCGATCCGTGTCTTAAATTCAGACGGCGTCGGCACCTATTGGGAAGTCGCGGCCGGCATCCGCTTCGCAGTAGATCATGGAGCCAAAATCATCAACATGAGTCTCAGTGCGCCGAGGTTAACACCATCCCTCGCAGATGCTCTGAATTATGCCGCTTCGCGCGGGGTGCTGGTCGTCGGAGCGGCCGGGACCGGCTCCGGGCCGAACTACCCGGCTGCTTACAGCGGCGTGATCGGCGTGGGAGCCAGCGACCAGAACGATGCCGTCGCCTGGTTCTCCGGCGGGCAAGCTGCCGATAATGATGTTTTTGCCCCCGGCGTCGATATTTACAGCGCATTCCCGTATAACAATTACGCCCTGGGGAGCGGAACCTCGATGGCGGCCCCGATGGTCTCGGCCGAGGCCGCCCTGCTGATGTCGCGTTACCCGGATTGGAGTCCGAGCAAGGTCATCCAGCGCGTTCTTGAAAAGACCGCCCCGATCACCGGCGCTACTGCCAGGCGGATCGACTTGGCTGCGGCCCTCAGCACCGGGCTGGCGGTCGAATATATGGCGAACGACACCGGAGCGCCAAACGACAACAACATCAAGCCGCGCATCAAGATCGTCAACAACACGGCAGAAGCCATCCCATTAAGCCAGATCAAACTCCGCTACTGGTACACCAGCGACTCCAACCAGCCCCAAACTTTCAACTGCGATTTTGCGTCCGTTGGCTGCGGCAACCTGACCGGCGTTTTTGTGCAGCTTCCTGACAACAGCCTGAACAAAACCACAGTATCTGACACATCCCTGGAAATCGGTTTTGCAGAGAGCGCTGGCAGCCTTGCGGCCGGCGGCTGGACGGAAATGTATTTGCGTTTCAATAAAAACGATTGGAGCAATTACACCGAAGCCAACGATTATTCTTTCGATGCCAGCAGGATGGCTCCCGGGGCATGGGATCGCATCACTCTTTCTCGAAACGGCGGATTGATTTGGGGAGTCGAACCCGCAAGGACAACCTCGAGCGCTACAGCCACGCTGGCCCCGGCTACTAGCGCACCAACCCGCACCAGCACCCCAATCCCGACCTCCACCGCCCAGCCGAGCAAAACATCGACGCCCGTTCCTCAGCTGCCAACCAAAACAGCAACCCCAACGACGACAAAGACCAGCGCGCCCGCGACTTCGACGCCTGCCACCTCGCCTGCCAGTTCCATCAAGCTGAAATACATGCCAGGCACTGCGGCATCCAGCAGCCAGGCGATTTCCCCTTACCTGTCGTTGTTCAACTCAGGGACGGCCAGCATCCCGCTGAACCAGATCAAGATCCGCTACTGGTTCACTGTCGATGGCGATAAACCCCAAAGCTATTGGTGCGATTATTCATCTCTTGGCTGCGGAAATATCACCGCGCAATTTGTCCCGCTGACTGTTTCTCGCGCCGGGGCCGATTATTACCTTGAGATTGGTTTTACATCCGCGGCCGGGAGTCTGGCTCCGGGCGCCAACACCGGCCAGATTCAGAGTCGCTTCTCCAAGAACGATTGGAGTGCTTATACACAAACCGGGGATTATTCGTTCGACCCGTTCAAAACCCAACTCGCCGATTGGACGAAGATAACCGTTTACCAAAACGGGGTCTTGATCTGGGGGATCGAACCGTAACTACTTAAATCTGCAAGTAAAAAAGGCTGTCCTTGAGAAAGGGCAGCCTTTTTGGTTAAGAACGGGGCGAAATCAAATTTGCAATGTATTTATTTTTTATTTTCTCTTCTCTATAGAGATAAGCGCGGAATTTTCCCAAAGCGCTTGATGTTCGTGAACCACCCTCATGCTGATTTTTGGATGTGTGCGGAAATGACAGAAAGGAGAAATGCCATCAAACCTAATATTTTTTCTTTCAGCGATCGTTTGTGTTGCTTTGAACATCCAGAAATCAATAGAGGAGATTGAAATGACTCACAATCGAATTCAAATGTCTGATTTAAAACGCAAAGCGACTTTGCTTTTAGGGGTACTGGCACTGGTTTCCATTTTGCTGTCATCTCTGGGCATCCCGGTCAGCCCGGTTTCTGCCCAAACCGCGCCTATCGTATTTCGCGTCGATGCGAACGGCAACCTGACTGCGAATGGCGTGGCCTTCCGTGTTAAGGGCGGATCCTGGTTCGGCCTTCAGGGCCGGCATGAGCCGTCCAATGACGCCACCAACCCGAGCGGCGCGCCGATGGAACAGTATATGGGCAACGTTTTCTGGAACCCGAGCACCCGCACCTACGCAGGGGATGTCGCCGAGTTCAAAGCCATGGGCATCAACGTGGTCAGAATCCCATTGGTTACCCAGACCCTGACCGGCACCGACCCGCAAGGCATGGCCCCCTATCTGAAGAATACCGCCTCCGTTCAAATTTCCAACTCGCGCCTGGCGCTCGAGACGGTCATCAAGGAATTGGACGCCGCCGGCATCTACGTGCTGCTTGACATCCACTCCTGCTCCAACTACGTGGACTGGAGAAAAGGCCGCCTGGATGCGCGTCCGCCGTATGTTGACGCCACCCGCGAGAACTACGATTTCAAACGCGAGGATTCTTCCTGTGCCGCGACCAACAACCCGAGCACCGTCACCCGCATCCAGGCCTATGATGAGGCCAAGTGGCTCGCCGACCTCAAAACACTGGCCGGTTTGGAAGCGCAGCTCGGCGTCAGCAACATCCTCGGCATCGACATCTTCAATGAGCCCTGGGATTACACCTGGGCAGAGTGGAAGACGCTCAGCGAGCATGCCTACACGGCAATTAACTCGGTTAATCCCAATGTTCTGATCTTTGTTGAGGGCATTTCAGCCACTGCCGGCAACCAGGATGGCACCCCGAACACTATCACCCAGGTGCCGTACGGTTCTTCCGGCATCGTCCCGAACTGGGGCGGAAACCTGTACGAAGCTGGCGCAAACCCGCCCAACATTCCAAAAGACCGGCTGGTTTTCTCCCCGCACGTTTACGGCCCATCGGTATTCGTCGGGAAACAGTTCGCTGATCCGGCCCAGCCTCAGTGCGCGGAACTTGAAGGCGATGCTTTCGGCGATGCAAAGTGCAACATTGTGATCAACCCGACGCTACTCCAGCAAGGCTGGGAAGACCACTGGGGCTACCTGAAAGATATGGGCTATGCGGTGGTCATCGGCGAGTGGGGCGGCAACATGGATTGGCCGAAGGGCAATGCCAACCTGCGCGATCAGGCCCGCTACAGCTATATGACCGATACCACGACCGACGAACAGTGGCAGAACGCTTTTGCCGACTATTTGATCTCGAAGAGCATTGCCGATACGATCTACTGGTCGATCAACCCGGAATCCGGCGATACCGGCGGTCTCTACACCACACCCTACAACCCGGTTTCGAATACGACTGCCTGGGGAACATGGGGCCCTCTCGACTCTCGCAAGATGACCCTGGTGCGCAGACTCTGGGATGTGCCAGTCGTTGCCGGGCCGACCGCTACGCCAAGCTTCACGCCCACGACTTGCGCAAACTGCCCCAGCAACACACCCACTAGCACAGCCAGCCCCACCAGGACCAGCACGGTCACAATGACCCCGGTCAACGGTACATTGAAGGTGCAGTTAACCGGCAACACGGACAATACCCAACAGTCTGCCATGAACCTTCGCATTCGCAATATTGGCACCAGTGCAGTCTCCAATGTTTCAATGCGCCTCTACTTTACGCTCGATGGCTCACAAGCGGCATCCAGCTATGTACTTGAAAAATATTACGATCAATCCAGCGCAGCAACGGTAACCGGCCCAACCCTGCTTTCTGGCTCCACCTATTACTTCACCATTAACTATGGGGCAGCCTCCCTCGCGGCCGGCAGTGCCTGGGATTTCAACACAGCCCTGCATTTGAATAACTGGGCCAGCAATTACACATCCAGCAACGATTGGTGGCGCGCCAGCGGAACTCTGCCCGCCAGCTATAGTGATTGGGTGAACGTGCCAGCCTATGTAAGCGGTTCACTCTCCTGGGGTACGGAGCCCGGCGGCAGTACGATCACCAACACGCCGACGCCAACATCTTCACGAACACCCACACCCACCAACAGCGCCACGCCCACGCGCACCAATACCCCCATAACCGGCACCCCCACGAACACCAATACGCCAACGGCAACAGCCACACGCACACACACACCGACTGCAACGCCCACACACACCAACACGCCGCCCACTCCGATAACCGCCGCCTGTACGGTGACGTATGGCAACCTCAATGATTGGGGCGCCGGATTCACGGCAAATGTGACCATCAAAAACAACGGCACATCGCTCATCAATGGCTGGGTCCTGGCCTGGAGCTTCCCTGGCAATCAGACCATCACCAACCTGTGGAACGGAAGCTATACCCAGAGCGGACAATCTGTTTCGGTCACAAACCTGGGTTACAACGGCAGCATCCCGGTCAATGGCAGCGTCAATTTTGGCTTCAATGCCAATTACAGCGGAACAAATGCCAGGCCGGCGGCTTTCACCCTGAACGGCTCGCCTTGCAGCGTCAACCCTTAAGCCACAGAAAGGAATTTCTAAATTCATTTATTCATACTTTCCAGAGCTAGTGACCAAAAGTCCAATCTAATCCGTTTCATAATGTCTCTTTGCTAAAGTGTTACACTCATACAAAGGAGAAAGAAATGCTACACAACATAAAAATACGCTCTTCGTGGCTCTCCCTCTTATTATTAATTGCGCTTGTTGTTGCAGCGCTGCCCATCCAAACAGCACACGCCATCAACACCCCCTGGCTTTCTGTTTCCGGGAAAAATATTAAAGACCCCAACGGCAACAATGTGATTTTGCGGGGTGTCTCACTGGTGGATGTTGCGGTTGCAAATTCGCGCACACGCAATGCCAATACCTTGATCGATATGGCCACTGACAATGCCAATGGCTGGTACGCACGCGTTGTCCGTTTGCCCGTTTACCCGGATGCCATCGACGGAACGCCCGGCTGGCGCGCCAACCCGGACGCATATTTCACCAACCATCTCGACCCGGCGGTGCAGCGCTGCATCAGCAAACAAATTTACTGCATCATCGACTGGCACTATATCAAGGATTACAACTCCGCGGAAGTAGACACGGCCACCCGCGCCTTTTGGAGCTATGTTGCCCCCAAATACAAGGATGTGCCCAACGTTATCTTCGAGCTCTACAACGAGCCGATCAACCCGGATAACTGGAGCACCTGGAAAGCCACAGCCCAACCCTGGGTCAACCTGATCCGCGCCGCAGCCCCGAACAACCTGATCCTGATCGGCGGCCCGCGCTGGTCGCAGAACGTCGCCGAAGCGGCCACCAATCCCTTTAGCGGGAGCAATCTGGTTTACGTTGCCCATATCTACCCGGAACACGGCGGCCAGAGCACCTGGGATTCTTGGTTTGGAAACGCATCCAATAGCGTGCCGTTTTTCATCACCGAATGGGGCTGGCAGAACGGCGGAAACACCCCCACCAGCGGCACCCTCTCAGGATATGGTACACCCTTTAGCGCTTACCTGGATGCCAAAGGCGTAAGTTGGACGGCCTGGGTCTTTGACATTTACTGGCAGCCCATCATGTTCGACACAAGCTGGAACCTGCTCGGTGGCGAAAATTACATGGGCCAGTTTACAAAAGATTTCCTTTACCTGCATCGTAACGACAACCTGCCAGGCACAGGCACCGGCCCAACAGCCACCAATTCGCCGGTTGGCCCAACGGCTACCTTCACGAATACCCCGGTTACACCGACAAGCACCCCCGGCTCCTTGAAAGTGCAGCTGGTTTCAGGCGGCACAGACAATAACCAGCAGTCTGCCTTCCATTATCGTATCCAGAATACCGGCACCAGCGCACGGTCAAATATCTCCGTCCGCATTTATTTCACAACGGAAAATTCTCAGGCAGCCTCCAGTTACGTGCTGGAAAAATATTACGATCAATCGGGAGTAGCCACCATCTCTGGCCCGACGCTCGTATCCGGTTCCACCTATTACTACACCGTTAATTACGGCACCGCCTCCCTGGCTGCCGGCGGCTCATGGGAATACCACAGCGCTTTGCGCCTGAACAACTGGTCGAGCAATTACAGCGGCACAAACGATTGGTGGCATACGACCGGAACAATGCCTGCCAGTTACACCGATTGGCCCAGCATCCCTGCCTACGTCAGCGGCTCTCGCGTCTGGGGCAATGAACCGGGCGGAACCGGCCCGACCGCCACCAATACTGCGCTGCCGCCAACAGCCACACGCACCAATACGCCGGTTGGCCCGACCGCTACCAACACCAATACGCCGATTGTCCCAACAGCGACCCGCACCAATACGCCAGGCGTCCCCACTGCGACCCCATCTTCGGCCTCCTGCCAGGTGACTTACACGGTATCCAGCCAATGGGGCAGCGGTTTTAACGCCGATGTAACCATCAAAAACAACGGTGCCGCGATCAGCAGTTGGACATTGACTTGGACCTTCCCTGGCAATCAACAGATCACAAATGCCTGGAATACCACTGCAACCCAAAGCGGACAAAATGTCAGCGCCAAAAACGCCCCGTATAACGGCAGCCTTGCGACAGGCGGCACGGCCAGCTTTGGTTTTGGCGCAAGCTACAGCGGCACCAATGGCATTCCGACCAGCTTCAAGCTGAACGGCGTAACCTGCGGCGGCAGCGGACCAACTGCGACCAATACTCCCGTCGGCCCAACGGCCACATACACAAATACGCCGATTGGCCCAACTGCAACCCGTACCAACACCCCGGTCGGCCCAACAGCCACGCCCAGTAACACCCCGATTGTCCCGACCGCGACCAATACCCCGATCGGTCCGACACCCACCAACCCTCCGCCCGGCACCCATCTCGACAATCCCTTTGTCGGCGCCAACTTCTACAAGAATGTTGACTATGTTGCTTCGATCAATTCTGCGGCAGACCTGACCGGCGGCACGCTTGGCGCGCAGATGAGAATGGTTGCGAATTACCCGACCTTCGTCTGGCTGGACAGCATCGATGCGGTCAACGGCACCAATGGTTATCCGCGTAGCCTGACCGGTCACCTGGATGCGGCTGTGGCTCAGGGCGCAAATGCGATTGGGATCGTCGTTTACGATCTGCCCAACCGCGACTGCTCGGCCCTGGCCTCGAACGGTGAACTTTTGATCGCAAACAATGGCTTCAACCGCTACAAGACCGAATACATCGATGTGATCTACAACGCCCTGACCAGCAAACCGGCCTATGCCAACCTGCGCATCATCGCTGTCATCGAACCCGACTCCCTGCCCAACCTGGTCACCAATCTGAGCTTCCCGAAGTGCCAAGAAGCCGCAGGCGCAGGTGGGTACCGTGAAGCCACCCAATACACGCTCAACAAATTGGCCCCGCTCTCGAACTTCTACGCCTACATCGATATTGCCCACCACGGCTGGCTGGGTTGGGACAGTAACTTTGGCCCTGCTGTTACTCTGATCGCGGATACGATCAAGGGCACCACCCTGGGCGTGAACAGCATCAGCGGTTTTGTCAGCAACACGGCCAACACCACCGCAACCGGTGAATTGTTCATGACGGCCAACCAAATGATCGCCGGCAACCCGGTGCGTTCTGCAAAATATCACGACTGGAACGTTTACATCGATGAGCTCAGCTATGGCGCTGCCTGGCGCGAAGCCATGATCGCAAAAGGTTTCCCGTCCACGATCGGCATGTTGATCGACACCTCGCGCAATGGCTGGGGTGGAGCCAACCGTCCGACCGCCGCCAGCACCTCGACCGACTTGAACACCTTCGTCAATGAAGGCCGCATCGATCGGCGCATCCACAAAGGCAACTGGTGCAATCAGAGCGGAGCCGGCATCGGCGCCCGGCCCGCCGCCAACCCGGCCCCTGGTTTCGATGCCTTTGTCTGGGTCAAACCGCCCGGCGAATCAGACGGCTCAAGCACGCTGATCCCAGTCGGGCCGGATAACCCCGGCGCAAAAGGCTTCGACCGCATGTGCGACCCGACTTACACCGGGAACTCGCTCAACGGCAACAGCCTGACAGGCGCCCTGCCCAACGCCCCGGTTTCCGGTCGTTGGTTCCAGGCCCAGTTCGAAGAGCTGGTTGAGAACGCCTACCCGCCTTTCGTCCCGTAAGACAGCTTTGAAGGATCAAAAATCAGTTGCTCATCAAAACAGGATGGGCAACTGATTTTTTATTATGGGCCGACACAAGTTCCATTTCCATTCAAAAAACATTAAAAAGCACATATGTTCTGATTTTTCTTTTATAATCTAATCCCCTGTCCAACGGGCCGGGATTATCGATTTTCAAGCAGGATATTTCTTTGGTATTTAACCTTTCTGAACGCTGCAACGCCGCGATTCTCCCTACTCCCAGAAGATCGGGCGGGGTGTTTACGCGCCGCCGATTGGGCTGGAGGCTGTAATGGGATTTGTGCGCTGTGAATTGCCGCACCCCGTTTTCATCGTCCTGCCTGTGCGCTGCCTCGAGAAAACCACCGAAGATTATCCGGGCACGCCTTTTCCGCAGAATGCCGCGGAGGTCGAAGCCGACTTTTTGGAGAATTCCGAGCGTGGCGTCCTGGTTTTGGTGGATGAAAAGCAGCCGGACAACCCGCGCATTTCTTTCTGCACCCCGCGCTATGAACTGGTCTGCGGGCTGACCCAACAACGGGACGCCTGGTTCGCGATCCGTATGGGGCCGCTCTCGCTGCGCACCCACAACCAGATCGCGCGCGGCGCGGTGCGGGTTGCGCCGGAAACCTGGGGCATGGTCGACGATCTGCCCGAGCTGAACCGCCAGGGCTATGGAGATTCGGCCGGGACGGGCATCGAGGCCATTCTCGCAGCCTGGAAACAGGCCCGCCAGCCGCTGCGCAGCGCACCCGCGAAAAGTACTGTCCCAGCCTCCGGCGCCGACTCAGCCCAGAGGACCTTCCTGTCCAACGTTGATACGCTGATCGAACTGGCCTGCGAAGTGGAACTGGAACGGGCCGCCCGCCAGGAACGGGTCTTGATCAAATCCGCGGAACAGCTTTCCAGATCCGCTTACCGCTTCGAGCTGAACACCCAATCCGGTTTCAGGGTTGGCGCCTACCTGCAGGCCGGGAACGGCGAAACGAGCAGCGAAATCGATGGGATTATCGCCGAAACAACCGGAAATTCGCTGGTCTTGCGTTTTTACCAGCCGGTTGAGCCAAAAACCGTCCAAAGCCTGAAGTGGCTGGCCCCCAAGGTCTCGACCAAACAATACACCATCCAGCACGCCGCGGTGCAAGCCCTGCGAAACGGCGAGTCGCTCAACCCGCGCCTGCTGTCCCTGATCCTTGAAAACCGTTTTGAATCCTATCCCACTCCGACCATCACCAGCGGCGCAGGCAAACCCAACCCGGCCCAAAAAACGATGATCGAACGCGCCCTGATCGTCCCCGACCTGCTCCTGGCGCTCGGCCCGCCCGGCACCGGAAAAACCGACAGCATTCGCGAGATCGTCGCCCGTCAGTCTGCCCTCGGCAAGAAGGTGCTCGTAACCTCCAAAAACAACAAAGCCGTCGATAACGTGCTGGACGGTCTGAAAAACGTGCACGCCTTGCGCATCGGGCGCGAGGAAGTAGTGGCCCCCGAAGTGCGCTCGCTGCTGATCGACAACCGGGCCAGTGCCATGCAGGCCAAAATCCTTGAGAACATCCGGCCGGTTCAGGAAAACTTCGAGAGCCTCAGCGTTCTCTGGCCGCAAATCCAGCAGACCTTTGCCCATCTCTCCCAACTGACCACCGACTGGCAACTGGCCCAGGACGGCCTGGAACAGAAGCAGACAGAACTGGCTGACTGGCAGGCCGCTTGCTTCACTCGCATGGAACGCACCATCGAGCGCCAGGAAAAACATTCCAGCCAGTTGCGCGCTCGTTTGGAACAGGCCACCCGCCAGGCCGAAAGCCTGCGCCGCCCGCTGGCGTTTCTACAGCGATTGAGCCAGCTGCCCCTGCTTGGCGGAATGTTCGCCCGGCTGGTGGAGCGATTGTCGCAGGTCAAACAGGAAACAGCCCGTGAGCATCACGAGGCTGTCCAGGAATTGCGCAAATCTAGGGAGAGCATTCACCGGCTATGGGCCGCCTATCGCCAGTTCATTTCGACGGGCGAACAGGCCACCCGGTTCAAACAGGAGATCGAGCAGGCCCAGAAAGCGCTCGAAACGGCCCAGGCCCAGATTGCCGCCGGGCTGGACGAACTCAACCGCCTGAGCGATTCCTTGCCCGATCAGCCGGCGCAGCCTGAGATCATCTCACCCTCGACGCTGGCAGCCCTGTTTTTGGCCTGGCAAGACTGGTATGAAAGCCAGATGCGCCGCCGCGAACTGCTCGCCAAATGGCGCGAGATGATCCAGACCCGTCAGCAGGCCCTTTACCCGACCCTGATCCGCAGCGCGGATGTGGTCGGCGCAACCTGCATCGGGATCGCAACCGATGCGCGTTTCGAAGACCTCGAGTTTGACCTGGTGATCGCCGATGAAGCCGGTCAGATCCAGGTCATGGACCTGCTCGTCCCGCTGGTGCGCGCGCGGCGCGCCGTGCTGGTCGGCGACCACCTTCAGCTTCCACCGCTGGTCGAGCCGGAGATTGTCCAAAAGATCCGCGAGAACGAGCCCGAAAATCAGGAATTGGGCCAATGGCTCGAAAAAAGCCTGTTCGAGCGGCTGATCGAACGCGCCGAGACACCTGCCAGCAACAAGGTCATGCTCGATACCCAGTACCGCATGCCGCGCCAGATCGCCGATTTTATCTCAGGCCAGTTTTACGGTGGCAACTATCATACCGGCCACCAGAACATCCACGCAGATGCTTTCTTTACCGGCAGCCCGCTGGTTTTTGTGGACACGATGAAAGAAATCCGCCACTTCGAGCAGCGCGCCGAGGATGGCCAGGGCTACTTCAACCCGACCGAGGCGCGCCTGATCAGCGACCTGCTGCTGGCCTACCAGGGCAAAGGCGTCGAAGCGGGGGTGATCGTCCCGTATAAAAAACAGGCCGAGGCCATCCGTCGCGAGCTGCGCAAGCGCCAGTCCGGGTTGAGCGAGGATGATCTGCTCGGCCGGGTGGCGACCGTCGATTCCTTCCAAGGCAAAGAGCAGGATGTGATCATCTTCGGCTTTACCCGCAGCAACGCCGAGGGCCGCATCGGATTTTTGGCCGAGCTGCGCCGCCTGAACGTCAGCCTGACCCGCGCCCGCCGCCAATTGCTGCTGGTTGGCGACTCGGTCACCCTGTCTGGCACGCCCGACCAGGATTTTGCCTGCCTGATCAAGGCCCTGTTGGAAAGCGTCAAAAAGACTCCCAAAGGTTATCTGTATGCCAGCGAACTACCCCGCCACATCCAACCCTAAATACCTGCTGTACAGCCACTACAAAGCCCTCGACCAGGTGCAGGAGATGGGGCTGATCCCCGTGCGCCTGTTCAGGGTGCTGTATCCACTCTGGCGCGTGCGGGTCGAGGGCCGTCAGCGGGTTGCGACAGATTTTGACGAGTTGGAATGGTTCATCGAGCGCGGCTTGCACGAGGCCGGCTTGCGTTCGGTGGCTGAATTGTCCTCGTTTTTGGGGTTGGAAGCGGCTTTCGTCGAGCGGCTGGTGGGGTTGGCGCGCAAAATCGGCCATATCGCCGGCGAGGACGGCAGCCTGTCGCTGACCCCCCTCGGGCTGGATTCTGTCCGAGAGCGGGTGCGCTACGAAGACCGAAAACTCAACACCGAGTTGTATTTTGACGCGCTCGGCAACATGCCCCTGACCCCCGAGCATTACAAGATCCCGATCCTGGAAAGCCTGCCCGAGAAGACGCCCTTTCAGGCTTTCTATCAGTTTGACCATGTTTGGAACATGGATGCGCTCGAGCAAATGCAAAAAAGCCCCGACAGGCACCTGCTCAACCTGCCGGAGGCCGTCAGCAGCGCTCAACTGGTCAGCCAGGAGCCGGTTTACATGCCGGTTTATTTCGTCGAAGCGCGCGAGAACAAACCCTCCGGCGCTCTGCATCTGATGGTTTTCAGCCAGGTGCGCGGTTTGCGCGACAAGGTTCTTGAATACGCTGTCAACCGCGACCCCAAAGTCTACCGCGCGCTCAAGGCCCGCACCAACAGCCGGGCAGAGTCTGTCCAGCGCTATTTCGAGCAAAGCGGGATGAGAAAAGATGCCTGGTACCTGAACGAGAACGGCCCGTGGGGTGCGCAGGTTATGGTGGACGGGGATGTCTTCCTGCCCGGCGCGGATAGCGAAGCCGAAGAAAGCGGCCGGCTGACCCTGCGCAGCGTGGGCCGCTACACCCTGATCTACGACTGGTGCATCTGGGTCATGTGCGACGATGCCAACATCCGCAACCAGGCCGCCGCAGAGCAATCGCTGGAATGGCTGCAAAACGCCAATATCCGCCCGTCCCAGTTTGAGATCAGGGAGAAGATCGCGAATATCAGCAAACAGTTGAGTGTGACCGCGCCGCAGATCCGCGACCTGCTGGCCCAATCCCGCAAAAAGGGCTTGTCGCGCGCGGCAGAACGCCTGGAAGACCTGGATGATGACTGACCCACTCAATCAAGACACCTGTCAAACCCAGATCGAGGAGCTGCCATGAAGTTCAAACTTATTCTCATATTTGGGCTGCTCTTCTTATCAGCCTGTTCCAATGCCCCCAAACTCGCCACGCTTCCCCAGGATTGCAAAGACCCGGGAGTGACGGAAACCGTCCGTTTGGAAAAAACATCAAAAGGCTACTCCTACACCTTCCTGGTTTACCTGCCGCCTTGTTACGATTCTGACTCCGAAGCGCTCTACCCGGTGATCTATCTAATCCCAGGGCGAGGCAGCGGCTATACAGCCTGGTTTGACAGTGGAATTGCCCCGGTTTTTGATGAGTCAATTCTCAACCGTGAAATTCCCCCCTTCATTGTTGTTGCCACCGGCAGCACCAACAGCGACCCGAATGCCAGTGTCATCCAGCAAGACATCATCCCGTATGTCAATCAGCAGTATCCCGTTCACCCCGACCGGCGTTACCAGGCCGTGGCAGGCGGGTCGCTGGGTGGCATCGCCGCCTACCGCATCGTTTTGGCGCACCCCGAACAATTTTCGAGCGCAGCCATGTTCGGGAGCGGGGTCATCTCAGGCGAGGAAGGGCAAGTCAAAACCTGGTTGGAGCAAATGCAGCCGGAACTGAAACCACGCGTTTTTCTTAATTGCGGCACACAAGATTCGCTGATGTTAAAACGCGCCGAAATTATGGCCGGGCTGTTATACGATCATCAAGTTTCGCATGTCTTGCATATCGGCCAGGGCGAACATTCCTACAACTATTGGGTGACGATGTTTCCAACCTATTTACGCTGGCTGGCAGAAGACTGGCAATAAAATTACCCGTTCAATCGACGATTGCCAGCTTGCTGACGACGGCCCCGCCCGTGACCAGCAAAGCTGCCAGCCCCAGCAACGGACTGGGCTGAACCTGCAGGACCAGCAGTGAGATGAGCGTTGAAAGCAGGGGCGTGAAATAAGAAAAGGCGGTCACGAGCGGCATGTCGCCACGCTGCATGGCAATATCCCAGAGCTGGTAGCCCAGCCAGGCAGGGAACACCGCCATGTAGAGCAGGGGCAGCACCAATCCCCAGTCCCAGCGCGAGAGCTCCCCGCTCAATCCGCGCAAAATCAGGAAAACCAGCCCGCTGGCCAGCAGAAACAGCGGAACGGCGCTGCCCGCATCAGAGGCCCACTTGCGCGTCAGGTTGGAATACACTCCCCACAGCACAGCCGCACAGGCGGCCAAAACCACCGGCAGCAGGTTTTGCTGTGCGCCGAGCAGGTCGGTCAGGGCCGAGCTGCCGCTCTGTAAAACAGCGATCCAGGTGCCGGCCAGCGCCAGCAGAATGCCAGGGATCAGCCAGAACCGGGCGCGCTTTCCGAGCAGCGGAATCGAAAAAAGCAGGATCAGGGAAGGCCACAGATAGTTGGCCAGCCCGACAGCCACCACCTGAGCGCTGTTGTGCGCCAACCCGATCGCCAGGTAAAGCAGCAGCATATAAGAGACAAACAAGGCCCCGCAGCCAAATAAATAACGTTTCGGCATGCGCAGCATTTGCCCCAGGCCGCCTGGCTGGCGCGTGAACACCGTCAGACCGAGCGCGCCGCCCAGAATATAGATCAATGCGCCGGTGGTCAAGGTTCCCAGCGACTCGCTCAAAATGCGCGAAAAAGCCACCGTTGTGCTCCAAAACAAGACCGCAAAAATTCCAGAGAGTGTTGCCCGATTCATATCACTGCGCCTCGTGCCTGCCAAATTTTGGATCAGTATATCAGCCGTAAGAAAATTTACGCACCGTTCTCACATGTGTAGTATATTTCGACGTCAAAGGAACAAAACAGCATGGCAGTCATCAGTTTGCAAGAGGTCAGCCTGGGTTTCGGCGGTCCCTTGCTTTTGGAAAATATAAACTTACAAATCGAGCGCGGTGAATCGGTGGGGTTGCTCGGCCGCAACGGAGCGGGCAAATCGACCCTGCTCAAGCTGGTCAATGGCGATATTCCGCCGGATGGCGGCAACGTGTCGCGCCAGCAAAACCTGCGCGTGGCCTATTTGTCGCAGGAGGTTCCCCAGGGGCTTTCCGGGTTGGTGGGCAAGATCGTTGCCGATGGTTTGGGCAGCGCCATCCATGAACCCGAACATCACTGGCAGGCGCAGCTCCAGGTCGAGCAAATTCTCTCGCGGATGCAGCTCGACCCGTCGGCCGAATTTGATGTCTTATCCGCCGGATTGAAGCGCAGGGTGCTGCTCGCGCGCGGACTGGTCCGCGACCCCGAGCTGCTGCTGCTCGACGAGCCGACCAACCACCTCGATATCGACGCGATCGACTGGCTCGAGGATTTCCTGAAACGTTGGGGCGGCACCTTGTTTTTTGTGACCCACGACCGGGTTTTCCTGCAACGCCTGGCAACCCGCATCGTTGAATTGGACCGCGGCCGCCTGTTCGATTGGAACTGCAACTACGCCACCTTCCTGCAGCGCAAGGAAGCCTTGTTATCTGCCGAGCAGGAACAGAACGTCAATTTTGACAAGAAGCTGGCCCAGGAAGAGCAATGGATCCGGCAGGGGATCGAGGCCCGGCGCACGCGCAACGAAGGCCGGGTGCGCGCGCTCAAACGGCTGCGCGAAGTGCGCCGCGAACGGCGCGAGCAGACCGGGAAAATCCGGATGCAGATCCAGGCTGAGAAGCGCTCCGGGCGGCTGGTGATCGATGCTGAAAATGTCAGCTATTCTTTCGGATCGCAGCCCATCGTGCGTGAATTTTCGACAACCATTCAGCGCGGCGATAAAGTGGGCATCATCGGTCCGAACGGCTCGGGCAAAACCACCCTGCTGCGCCTGCTGATGGGCGAATTGACCCCGGACCAGGGCGAGGTCCGCCTGGGGACAAATCTTGAAGTTGCATATTTTGACCAACTGCGCGCCCAGTTGGATGAGAACAAATCCGTGCTCGACAATGTCGGCCAGGGCCGCGACACGATCACGATCAACGGCAAACCGCGCAACCTGGTCGGGTACCTGGAAGATTTCCTGTTCACACGCGACCGTGTCAAAGCCCCGATCAGCGCCCTCTCGGGCGGGGAACGCAACCGGCTGCTGCTGGCGCGCCTGCTGGCCCAACCCGCCAATTTGCTGATTCTGGACGAGCCTACCAACGACCTGGATATTGAAACCCTCGAAGTTCTGGAAGATCTGCTGATGGAATACGCCGGCACCCTGCTGCTGGTCAGCCACGACCGGGCTTTCCTCAACAACCTGGTCACCAGCACGCTGGCCCTGGACGGTGATGGGGTGGTGACAGAATACGTTGGCGGCTACGATGACTGGCGCCAGGAACAGATTGAACTGGCCAAAGCTGCTGAAGAAAAGATATCCAAACCTGGCGGGCAGCCCCGGACAGAACCACCCGCATCAAATCGCAAGCTCAGTTACAAAGAACAACGCGCCCTCGAAGCCGAACAGCGCGAACTGGCTGAACTGCCAACGCGCATCGAAGCCCTCGAAGCTGAACAGCACCAACTGGCAAGCACCATGGCCGATTCGGATTTTTACCAGCGCGAGGCTGCCCAAATCAGCCAGGCCGTCAACCGGCTGAAAGAACTGGAAGATGAGTTGGCCAGGGCCTATCAACGCTGGGAAGAACTGGAACATCGCTGAGTCACAGAATAATTGACAGGCAAGGAAGAAAATTTGCCAAGATGTCAAAGTCTATGATATAAGTCTGAATAATCGCCATGTTCAAACGACTGCGTCTTAGCCTCGAACCCAAAAAGACTGCCCCCACAGCTGAGGGTATTTCCATCTCCCAGTTTATCGGGGATGCAAGCTTGCCTGTGACGCTAAAGGCACTCAATAGCCTGCCCATCAACCCCAAAATGCGGCTGTACCGAACGCTTATCCCGATTCAGGTACTGGCCGCATTTGATATTAACCCGCGCACCTGGCAAAACCCTGATAAACAACCCCAGGTGAGGCTGCTGGCAGAAGAAGGCAGTGACAGGGTTAAAATCTCGGCCTGGCAGGGGGATAACCCCGAAAACGAGTTTTTCTATCTCGAACTGGCCGACAACCCCTATAACGGCATCGATCTGAACTTCCTGGTGGCCAACGACCCGGCCAGCCCCAAATTCCACACAGATCTCGATGATCAGGGCCGCGCAACGCTTTTTGGCACCGTCCATCGCAATTTGAGCGAAGAGGAACGCGCCATGCGCGCCGGCCTGGCTCCCGGGCAGGTGCGCGAAGGCCTGCGCTGTTCGCAGATCGTTTTCACTCATATCGAAACCTTCCTGACCCTGCTGGCGCATCACGCCATCACGCTTGAACCCCTGACGTATGCCTCGGCCTGGATCTTTGAGCGCCGGGGTTTTGCGTATGCGCGCGGCCACCAGCTGATGGACAGCATCCAGCGTGAATTCCAGCCTGGGGGTGAGTTGCACAAAGCTCTCGATGGCAGCACCGCCTTCCGTCAGCCGGAGCAATGGAAAACGGTACGAGGCCGGGCCTGGGCCATCCACGATGGTATTTTGGATGTGATCGACCGCAAATGGGATAACCTGAAAATGATCAAACAAGTGGGTCGCCAGGCCGGGGTCAACACCTGCCCCGATGCCCAATATTAGGAGCCGCGATGTCGCAACGTTTTCAAATCACCCGCGCCGCCGAACTGGAATCCCTGCAGGTTTTTCGGGATTTCATTGCTGAATGCTGTGCCCGCCATGCCATCCCAAACGAGATCGTTTTCGACCTGAAACTGGCGGTCGATGAAGCCTGCACCAACATCATCCAGCACGGCTATCGCGGCATGGATCCCGGTTCGATCATCCTCGCCCTTCGCTTCGAACCGGATCGCATCCTGGTGCAGATCACCGACTTCGGACACGTTTTCGAGCCGGATGATGCTCCCATGCCTGATGTGACCGCCGCGCTCGAAGAACGCGAAGTGGGCGGGTTGGGCTTGTTCCTGATCTACCAGACAATGGACAATATCGATTATCAGGCCTCTGATGACGGCAACACCCTGACCTTCACCAAACTTTATCGGGCATAAATTTGCCACAAAAGGAGTTCAAGCATGGAGATTCAAGACAGACAAGTCAATGGCATAAGCGTGGTGCAGTTCTTTGGCAGCATCGATGCCCTGACCGCCCCGGCGGTAACCGAGCATCTCAGCGGCCTGATCACCGCCGGGCAAACCCGGCTGGTGGTTGATCTGAGCGGAGTCGATTTCACCAGCAGCGCCGGGTTGCGCCTGTTGCTGGTCGCCGTCAAAGAGACTCGTTCATTGGGCGGCGATCTGCGCCTGGCGGCAGTCCAACCCGATGTGCTCAAGGTTTTGAAAATCAGCGGGTTTACCAATATCTTGAAGTTATTCGAGGATGTAGATGGCGCAGTTGCCAGCTATGGATAATCTGATCTGCCACTCTAGCGAAAGCGGGGACAGATGATCGAACAGAAAACATCTCCGCGGATCGCCCTTGTCATCGGCTCAGGCAGCGTCAAATGCGCCGCCGCGCTGGGTTTGATGAAAGTGCTGGAACGCGAAAATATCAGCGTCAATATGGTCGTTGGCTGTTCGGGCGGTTCGCTGTATGCTGCCGCGATCGCCTTGGGTTGGCCGGTTGAAAAAGCGGTCGAGGCCACCCTGACGATGTGGACCCGTGAAGTAACCGAAAAACGAAATTTCAAGGCAATTCTCCAGCTTGCCCTGCCAGGATTGTTCAAATTCGACGAGACCTTTGGGCTGATCGACGATCGTCTGATCAACCGCCGCTTGCAGGCCGGTTTTGGCGGCGCAACCTTTGCCGAAGCCAAAATCCCGCTTTTTATCGCCGCCACCGATTTGTATAACGGCGAACAGGTTGTGATGTCAGAAGGGGAGGTGGCCGGAGCGATCCGCGCCAGCATCTCCATCCCGTATATTTTTCCGCCGCATCTCTTGAACGGACGCTACCTGGTGGATGGCTTCCAGAGCGACCCCCTGCCGATTGGCGTGGCGATCAAAGAAGGGGCGGATATTATCATCGCCATGGGATTTGAAAGTCCCTATCAAGACACGATCAGTTCGCTGATGCGTTACAACTTCCAAATCAGCAGTGTCACTTCCAACAACCTGTTGAAGGCCAATTTTGCCTTTCACAACCTCGCCCATCATTCTGAGATCATCCCCATTCTGCCAGAGTTCAAATATCGCATCAAATTGTTCGATACCGACAAGATCCCGTATGTTATAGAAGAAGGCCAGCGCGCTGCCGAAGCTCAATTGCCCTACATCAAGAAATTGCTCCAGCGCTCAGAATAGAAAGGTAAGCGTAGACATCCATGGCAAACTCACAAAAACGCGTCACCCTGGTGATTGGGTCCGGCGGAATCAAATGCGCGGCGGCAATTGGCTTGTGGCAGGTTTTGCTGGAAGAAGGCATCCATGTCGATCGTGTGGTTGGCTGCAGTGGCGGCAGTCTATACGGCGCACTGATCGCAAACCATACGGATGTCGATGAAATGAAGGTACGCTCGCGCGAGTTGTGGACGAGCGACCTGATGCAAGGCTACATCTCCAACTTGAAAGCCAGCCAGGACGGCAGCCTGAAATTCAACGAGCGCAGCGGGCTGGTCGATGATTCGGTGATGAACAAAACCCTGCAAGGGGTTTATGGCGATCTGACCTTTGCCGACCTGAAGACCCCGCTCAAAATCGCGGCAACCGATTTCTTGACCGGCGAGAAAGTCATTCTGGACGAGGGCAGTATTTTCGATGCGGTCCGCGCCAGCTCAGCCATCCCGATCATTTTCCCGCCCTGGGAAATGAACGGCAGGCTGCTGATCGACGGGGCAGCCTCCAACCCCTTACCGATCGACATTGCCATTCAGGATGGTTCAGATATCATCATCGCCATGGGTTTTGCGTTGAGCTATCGCAGCCGCTTCCGCTCGATGGCGGCAGTGCAGGAACAGCTTAACAACATTTACATGAACAACATCCTGAACTCAACCTACGCTTTTTACAACCTGGCACACCATGCTGAGATCTTCCCGATCCTGCCCGAGTTCAGCAGCGCAATTTCGATGTTCGATATCGACAAGATCCCCGAAGTCGTCGAACGCGGCGAACAGGCCACTCGCGAGCAGCTTCCACACATCAAACGCTTACTGGAACGAGGTTAATCTTTTCGGATGAAGAACCACAGCGCTCTACCCCTGGCCGATATTCCGCTGTTCCGCTCCCTGCCCGCGGACGAGTTGGCGCGCCTGCAAGGCTTTTTTGAAACCCGCCACGTCACCGCCGGCGAATGGTTTCTTGAAGAAGGCCAGCACAGCGACCATTTTTTTGTCATCCTGCAGGGTCAGGTTGCAATTGTAAAAGCGGCGGGCAGCGCGGAAGAATCGGTTTTGGGCCTGCGCGACCCCGGTGACTTTATCGGCGAAATGGGCCTGCTCAACCCGGACGGCGCGCGCACCGCTTCAGCGCGCGCCACAGCCGACAGCCAATTGCTGGTCATTAAATTTGCAGACATCACTGACCTCGTTCGCCGCCATCCGCACCTGGCGTATGAGCTGGCCAGCGTGCTCAGCGCGCGCATGACCGCCGGGCAGGATAAAACCATCCACACCCTGCGAGAGAAAAACGAAAAACTCCAGCAAGCCTACGACGAACTCAAAGCAGCCCAGGAACAGATCATCCAAAAAGAAAAACTGGAGAAGGAACTGCAAGTCGCGCGCGAGATCCAATACAGCATTTTGCCAAGCCGTTTGCCCGATCTTGCCGGATACGATTTCGGCGCCCTGATGGTTCCCGCGCGCGCAGTCGGCGGCGATTTCTACGGCATCTTCCCCCTGAGTAAAGGGCGCATGGTCTTGATCATCGGCGACGTGACCGACAAAGGCGTACCCGCCGCGCTCTTCATGGCCCAAACCTACGCCCTGTTACGCGCCTCCAGCAATCCCGAAGACTCCCTGACCCAGGTTTTGGAGCGCGTCAACTTCCTGCTTCTGGGCATGAACGCCAGGGGCCTGTTCGTAACAATGATCTATGGGATTCTCGATCAGGCGACCGGCGAATTCCGCTATGTGCGCGCCGGACACGAACTGCCCCTGTTGCTTGCCCCTGAAAAACAAGCCGGCTTTGTCGAAGCGAAGGGCGGCCTGCCGCTCGGCATCTGGGATGACCCGATGATCGTTGAAAACAGCCTCATCATTCCACCCGGCGGCCTGCTGCTGCTCTACACAGACGGGGCAACCGATTGCATGCGCCCCGATGGAAAGCGCCTGACTGATGAAGGATTGCTGCAAATTGCGCAGACTTTTTCCCCAGAAACCCCCGCCCGGCAAGTTTGCAAAACCATTTTTGAAACACTCGAAACTTTCCAGGACGGGCAAGCGCAGTTCGATGATGTCACGCTTCTGGCAGTAAAACGCCTGGGGGCGTAAAGATCAAATCAAAATAAAGTCAGGCGCTTTTTTGGGGGGCGACAGCACACAACGTTAGCGGGCTTTCAAGAATTCATCCAACCGGGCCAATGCTTCAGGCATGTTTTTGCGCGCAAAACCGAGCCTAAAGTGGTTGCCTGGCTCGTCGTAAAGCGTTCCGGGCAGCAGCAACACCCCGCTCTCGTGGACAAGTTCATCGCAAAATTCATCGATATCGCCCCGCATCAATTTCGGAAAAGCGATCGGCCCGGCTTTTGGGCGCAGCCAGCCAAACAGGTCGGCATGGCGGCTAAAAAAATCGTCGAGCAGGGTCAGGTTGGATTGAATGATCCCCAGGTTGCGGTCCACGATCGCCTGCCGGTGACGCAGGGCCAGTTCTGAGAGATATTCGCTCGGCGCGCTATTGCAAATGGTTGTGTAATCCTTGAGCGCCGCCATTTTGGCATAAATTTCAGCATTTTGGGTGGCGATCCAGCCGATCCGCAAACCGGCCAGCCCATAAGATTTGGACATGACCCCCAGCGAGACAGCGTTCGGGTTGACATCGCAGGCCGCGGGCAGGCGAGAAGCCGGGTTATGCTCCAGTTCACGGTAGACTTCATCGCAAAAGAGAAAAATTCCGCGCTCTTGGGAAAGCCGGTTCAATTCATCGAACATTTCGTGGGGCATCAGCCAGCCGGTCGGGTTGTGGGGGGTATTGATGACGATCACGCGCGTGTTGGGCTTCAGCATGGATTTGAGCTCATCCAGATCGAGCGCCCAGGCCTGGTCAGGCTGGCCCTGCCAGAAGCTGACCTCGGCTCCGGTGCTTTTGGCGACATCGAACAAGGATTGGTAGCCGGGCCAGTGAACAACGGCGTGGTTCCCAGGGCCGAGCATGGCGTGCATGAACAAAAAAATGGCTTCCTCGGCGCCTGCGTGAACCAGAACCTGCTCAGAAGTGACAGTTGTATAGATGCGAGAGATCTCCTGCCGCAGGGATGGCGCGCCCTGCGATTCAGTATAGCCAAGCCAGTGGCGCTTCAGACCATCCTCCGCGCCAGGTTCCAGGGCAAGCAAATCCGCGATCGATAATGACTCACAGTCTGAACTGCAAAGCAGATAACGCGCGCTAAATTCGTATTTTGCAAAATAGCGTTCCAGTTTGAATTGTGGGATTTTCATTGGTTTTTCCGTTTTTTTGTCATGCAAAGCATCGAATGGTTTGAGTAATTTTACTGTTTTTTCGTTCAAACGGATTTCAAGGTGTGGATAAAAAAGAGACCGATCTCTCGCGAGGCCGGTCTCTTTTTTTAGACTTGCGAATTCACTACTCTGCTTCAACAACCGCCGGAGCAACCGTTTCAATGGCTTTCAGTTCGCGGTAGGTCAAGGTCCAGGTGCTCGATTGGAAGATCTGGGCCCAGCCGCTGACCAGCAAGATGGGCGAGAAAGTCACGACGAAGAAGAGCGGCAGACCGATGATCGCGCCGAAGGCCCAGGGCCAGTAATCGGGAGCGGAGAGCAGGCTGGCGATGCCGGCGGTAGCCAGGGTCGGCAGGATTGCGGCCAGGAGACCACCCACAGCGGTGATGATCGAGACAGCCAGCAGCGGAAGCATCAGCATGAAGAAGACAATCGCCCAGGCAATATTGAGGCCAATCACAACCAGCCACATCAGCCCGGCGTTTTTCCAGTTGCGTTTGACAAGGGCAGCTGCCAGGCTCAGGGATTCGAGCGCGCCTTTGTCTTCGAGAACACTGATCCGCCAGGCAAAGTCACGCACCAGGTAGAGCACGATCATCAGGATGGTGGTGATGAAACCGAACAGGAAGATCAGACCGATCCCGGCGATAAGGCTGGTGACCAGGGCCGATTCGACCCCGGACAGCGCGGCAGAGATGATCCACCAGCCCACCAAGACAACCAACACGAACATGAAGAGCGAGGGCAGGTGGACAACGAAGTTGATGAAGAACAGGCGCCACGAGGCACGCGACCAGCCATACTTCCAACCCTGGCGGAAGCCAACTTTAGCACCGGTCTGCTCATACTCATCCACCATGCGGATGGTGGCGGTTTCGGCTACGTAACGCAGGATTGCCATCACAACGCTCACGATCAGGACGGTCACGAAGAAGGTGATCGCAAGCGCGATTCCCATCTGGAACTCGACCGGGTATTCGGCGCGCAGATCGGCAATGCCATCACCGAGCTTGGAAAAGGCATCGTTCAGCTTTTCAGTGAACGTGTCGCCTTGCAGGTTTTCCCAATCGCCCGAGGTCTGGATTCCATCGGGTCGATCATTCTGGCCATCGTTGGCGTTATAGTTGCTGTTGTTGCCAAAGTTGTTGCCACCCACGGCCAGGGCCAGGATGAAGCCGAAAATCCACAGGGTACGATAGTTCCACAGGATATGCCAGGAACGTTTTAGAATCTTTTTTACATCCAACATGTTACACACTCCTTGATATAGGTCTTACATTCGAACGGTCGTTCAGAGCTCTTTTGAACCGGTTTATTACGCCCGTGTCGGGTATTCCGAGCCGGGTGCACAATCATGAACGGGAGAAGTTCCCCGCAGTTGTGATCTGATGTTGCTGACCAAGCCACCAGCGTACCAGCCAGGCCAGGTATACAAGTCCCAGGGCTGCCTGCCAGAAAAAATGGCGGGTCAGGTCTTGGATGAAAAGGTCGATGTTGTTGATGAAGGCCAACATGCTGGCCGAATTCCCAAAAGTGTTCAGCAACAAGCCAAACCAGGCGGTCTGGCGGGTGCTGGTGAGCGAGAGCCAGGCCAGGCTGTCTCCGAAAAGGCCGAGATCAGTGGCCGCCATCACCAGCGCGCTGAGCTGAAAAGTGACCTGAACAAAAACCCAGGTAGCGATGACCCCTGCCGGAATAAGCCACCAGCCGATTTCGAAAACCTTGCGGGGTTGAGTCGCTTCGGTCTGACGAGGCAGGTTGAGGTTCAGGTTGGCGACGAAACGTTCTGTCGGCAGGAAATCACCAACTGGTGCGGCCTCGTGCAGCAGCGCGGAGAGTCCCCGCATCTCATCCAGTTCAGTCTGGCAGTGGTTACAGTTTTCAAGGTGATGATCGACCTGGCGCAAAAGCGCGCCGCGAAGTTCTCCATCGAGATAGGCGCCCAGCCATTGAGTGACGTGATCAGACATATTCCATCTCCATATCGATAAATTCCGGGGTCAAGATTTCTTTTAAGCGGTCACGGGCATAATTCAAGCGAGACATGACCGTGCCAAGCGGGATATCAAGCGCGGAAGAGATTTCCTGGTAAGACAGTCCGCCGTATTCGCGCAGTACCAGCACGGCCCGGCTGGCTTCAGGCAAGGATGAGATCGCCTTTTGGACAGCGAGGCTGCGTTCCTTTTGTAAAAGTGCGGCTTCGGGACCGGCCTGCGGGTCTGGCATGGCCAGGCTTTCAAGATCGGCAAAAGGCATTTTGGGGGCGCGCCGCAGAGTGTCGAGGGCGGCGTTGACGGCAATACGATAAAGCCAGTTGCGCAGGGATGTGCCGGGCCGGAAGGATGGCAAGTGTAACCAGGCCTGGATGAATGCATCCTGGGCTGCGTCTTCCGCCAAGTGGGTGTCGCCGCACATGCGGTAAACCACATCGATCACTCCTTGATGGTGCTGGCGGACAAGTTCTCCGTAGGCGCTGCGGTCGCCGGTCTGCGCTTTTGCGATCAGCGCTGCTTCGGTTTCCGCCTGGGCAATTGCCACTTGCTGTTCCTTTCTTTCTACTCTCACATACTTAACGAAGGTTTTACGGTTTTTATTCGGTTTGTGGCATAAAATCCAAAATTTCCCCCGATTGTTTTCCGTCCGGTCCGTTTTCATTGCCCACTACTTGCAAAGCGCGACAACAGGCGTTGGGCAAGCCTGTTGTTTTAAGAGTTGAAGGATTGAGGCAGGGAAAAATGAAAGGCTGCGCCCTTACCAACGTCAGACTGCGCCCAGATCCGCCCGCCGTGCCGCAGGAGTATGCGATGCACGATCGCCAGGCCGATACCGGTGCCGGAAAACTCTTCATCTCGATGAAGACGCTGGAAAACCCCAAAGAGTTTGTCAGCGTAGCGCATGTCAAACCCGGCGCCATTGTCAAAGACATGGTAGACAACCTCGACATCGTTGTGATCGCTGGAAATTTCAACCCGCGCCTGTGAGTTTTTGGATGAGTATTTAACCGCATTGTTGATCAGGTTCACCCAGACCTGCCGGATCAAAGCCGGGTCAGCAAACCCGGGTGACAGATCTCCCAGAACCCATTCAACCGTGGGTTCACCGGTCTCGGGCTTGATATCATCAACCAATTCGCGCACGATTTGATTCATATCCACTGCTTTGATTTGAATTTGCTGGCGGCCTACGCGCGAGAAAGCAAGCAAATCATCAATCAAAATGCCCATACGTTTGGTATTTTGAGTAATTCGGTCAAGCAGTTGCCTGGCATCATCATTCAGGGCAAGGCGGTGCTCGCGTTCAAGAATACTTGAAAAGCCTAAAATAGAGCGTAACGGCGAGCGCAAATCGTGTGAAACCGAATAAGCAAAGGATTCCAGTTCCTTGTTGGTGTATTCCAGTTTTTCAACCAGCGCCTGCAATTGCGCCTGAGACTGGAGCAGCTTTTCCTCCGCTTTGCGGCGTTGTTCAAGCAACAAAACGCTTTGCAGCGCGCCGCTTACCAAAGCCCGCAAAGCATTGGTTACAGAGATGTACCTAGGCTCAACTTCGATCAGCATAAACCCCAGGCGATCTTCCTTGGAGTACAAGGCTTCTACGATCAGCTCAGAGCTGGTGAGCACTGCTCTTAACTCATTCGGTACCAGATCCTTGGAAGGAAAAATAATCCCGGCGGGGGCAATTTCAATTCGATTTCCGTTGCGCCAGGCATAAATCAGACGCGAAAGATCGGCAGGGTTTTGGGGGTCTTCAAATAGGGAAATATAGCAGGCGCTAACATAAAACCGCGCCAGTTCACTGCTCAAAACATCCAAAATGCCCGTCAGGTCAAACGTTGTCATCAACGATTCGCTGATCTCGCGTAACGCCAGGTCACGGAATTCGATCTCAGTCTGACGCGCGTTTTCGAGCAGCTCCATCGTAACGCCGAGGCGAAGATAGGCGCGTGCTTCGATTTGATCAAGGAGCGTTTGCAGGCGAGGGTCAGCCAAACAGCATCTGACTTGATGCAGAAATATCGCAACACAGCGATGCCAGGAGGCTACCTCGACGCCCAGTTCAAATCCTTCGCGCTGGGCCTGTTCGAGGCTGCCCAAAAATTCCCTACCCGCACCGCAGGTCAGATCTGAACGAATGGCCTCGAGCCACGATAGCACCCAGGCTTCGACTCGCGCGGCGCGAATATAGGCAAGACTGGCACATGCCGATACAATGATGGCCGGTTGTTGCTCACGCAAGGTCTTAGACCAATCCTTGCTATGTCGGGTGACAACCAGGGGCTCGGAAGGCAGGGAATCGCTGCACCCGCATGAATTGCGCACAACCATCGGCGCAAATGAGATATTCTTTTCAGGGACAGTCTGACCAGAAATCTGCTTTAGCAAAACGCGGGCTGACAATGCCCCCTGATCGCGAATATCCTGTCGAATGGATGTCAACGGCACCTGCGCAAAACGTGCTTCAACATCGTCAAACCCAGTTAGGGCCACCTGCTCAGGGATTTGAATCCCATGCTCGCACAGCACATCCATAGCGCCCAGGGCCATGGAATCATTGGATGACACAATCGCTTCAAACGAGAGTTTCTCACGAGCGAGAAACTCTCGCATCACAAAAGCGCCAGAAGAAAGACTGTAATCGCCATTAAGAACGAGGTTCAAATCTGGTTTCAGGCCATGCTCCACCAGCGTTTCACAAAAGGCCTGGAAGCGCTCTTCAGCCTCCTGCTGACCAATCGGTCCACGCAGGAAGGCCAGGCGTTTGTAGCCATGTACTTTGATCAAGTGGGTGACGATATCGCGAATCGCTTGCTTGCTTTCGACCATCACACAGGGTGTGCCTGGCATGGATAGAGCAATGCTGACTTTGGGAATATGTACGTAACGCTGAAAGAAAGCTTGCATTTCTTGAGCACTGATCGGGTGCGCCAGCGTGCCAGAAATGATGATGCCATCTACATTATTTTTATCTACAAGATCGAACAAAACGTTACGCTGGAACTCAAAGCCACGGTATGCGCGCAATGCCCCGCTTGTAAAGCAGATTACATGAACCCCCGCCTCGCGGGCAACATCAACCACACCACTATACAGCGCAGACTCATATTTATTTTGCGTTGTGCTGACAAAGAGTCCAATCGTCAGTGGGTCTGGCATATTAATATTGTACTCCAAAGGACTCTTCAAAAAACCTGCCAAGAATGTTAGTTCAAGTCAGGCAAACAATAATCCCGTTCGGTATGCGAGACCTTTTCAAGGGTCTGACACACCGAACGGGATTAGACGCAACAACGTAAAATGATGGGCTAGCGCCAAAATGCGGGCAGGAAAATCCGGATGGCGACATCGAGCAAGAAACCGAGCATGAACAGTCCGCCAAAAGCGCGGTTATTGCCAAAAGCCAGCGGGGCGAAGAAGAGCGGCCAGCCGCCCTGCCCATCGGGGAAGCCTTCGGGGCGGGTTTCAGGCCGCGGTTTCAGGAAGTTGGGCAGGGTTTGCCGCAGGGTCGGGATGGCCAGAAAAACGATCAACAGGATCGGGGTGAAGTAGCGCAGTGCGATCATGCCCAAAACCAGCAGGTAAGGCAGCACCATCATCGCGACCACAGCGTAGCGCGAGGCCTTTTCCCCCAAAATCACCGGCAGGGTGTAGATCTTTTTCTCGGTATCAACCTTGATCTTGTCGATGTGCTTGCCAAAGATGACGGTGGTCACGCCAAAATAATACGGAACGCTGGCCCAGATCACGTTCCAGTCCCATTGGCCGGCCAAAACGTAGTAGCCGCCGCCGATCATCAGCGGACCCCAGACCAACAAAACGGCAACTTCGCCCAGGGCAATGTATTTCAAAGGCCAGGTATAAAACAGAACAAAAAATGCGCCCAGGCCTAGCAAAACCCAGATCAGCGGATCGTTGCCATTCGTGAAGATCAGATACAGGCCGCAAATGAGCGCCACCAGGCCCGTCCCACCGGCGTAGAGCAGCGATTGGGTGGTGGTCATCAGGCCATTGGCGACCGGCTGCGGGCCGTAAAGTGTGCGGAAGTAGTTGTCCTTATCGACGCCTTTGACAAAGTCAGTATAGTCGTTGAAAAGGTTGTTGGTGGCATGCGCCAAAATCAGGCCCACCGTCAGCGCCAGCCAGGGCAGCAAGGCAAAATGACCGTCGCGGGCGGCAAACAAGCCCGCCAGAGCCGACGAGATAAAGGTCATCACCAGCACCGCAGCGCGGGTTGAGATCAGCCACTTCGAAACAAAATCAAGGGCGTCCCATTCCGGTTTGCTGACCGCCGGAATAACCTGAAGGGCTTTTTTCCACATGGCAAAGTTCATACGTTTTCTCCTGAATTGATATTGGACTGATTATATCTGATTTCGAAAACGCAAAGTCATTCTGGCAGACCGGGCGTATAATAGCGCCCTATGAAAAACCGAAACCTTGTGATCCTTTTCTTTACGATGGTTGTGGTCATGCTCAGCTTTGGGATCATCATCCCGATCCTGCCGTTTTACATTGAAAGCTTCGGCGGCGGCGGGCTGGAAATGGGCTGGCTGATGGCCATCTTTTCGTTGATGCAGTTCTTTTTCTCCCCGATTTGGGGCGCGGTCTCAGACCGTTTTGGACGCAAACCTGTGCTGATTCTGGGCGCTTTCGGGAATGCCTTTGCCCTGATCATTATGGGATTGGCAACCGACCTGCCCACCCTTTACGTGGCGCGCGCGCTCGGGGGCATTCTCTCCTCGGCTACCCTGCCAACGGCGATGGCCTTCATCAGCGACAGCACTGACGAAAAACAGCGCGGCGGCGGAATGGGCATCATCGGGGCAGCCATGGGTCTGGGCATGATCCTGGGGCCGGGCATTGGCGGCGCAACCGCAGGCTCTGCAATCTACATTCCTTTTTTCGTGGGAGCCGGACTGTCGCTGGTTGCCATGGTCCTGACCTGGCTGTTCCTGCCAGAATCGCTTCCGCTCGAACAACGTCAAACCACTTTAAAACTTCAGGGGCCGCAGCTGGGCAGCATGTGGCAGGCCTTGTTTGGCCCGCTCGGTTTTTTGCTGGTTCTGGCTTTCCTGAACAATTTTGCCCTGACCAACTTTGAAGGGATCTTCGGCTTCTATGCCCAGCGCCGTTTCAATTACGATCCGGCAACGATCGGCATGATCATGACCGTGGTAGGCATTTCTTCAACCATTGCTCAGGGTCTGCTGACAGGCCCGGCAACCCGCCGCTTTGGCGACGAGGCGGTCATCAAAGCCTCGTTGATCGCCAGCGTGGGAGGTTTTTTGATCATGCTGACCGGCAACAACCTGCCAACTGTCATGCTGACAACCAGCCTGTTCATCTTTAGCAATGCCATGCTGCGTCCAGGTGTTTCTTCGCTGATCTCCAAACGAGCCAGCGGCGGACAAGGCATGGCGATGGGCCTCAACAATGCCTACATGAGCCTCGGGCGCATCATCGGCCCGGTTTGGGCCGGGACGGCGCTCGACATCAACCTGAGCTATCCTTTCATTACCGGGGCGATCATTATGCTGGTCAGTTTTATCGCCAGCCTGTACTACCTCTCCAACCGGCCCGGCACTGCCGAACCAGCCAGCACAGATTAGTTTCCAACAAAAATTCCCCGCAAAATTGCCGGGGATTTTTGTATCAGGTGGAAAACCGGAAGATCACAGCTCATCATGACCTGCGGCTCAATTTCAATGTTTTTATTGGAACCACACTCAGCCCACAACTTTAAATATTCTGTGAGACTTTGCACAACCCGCCTGATCCCAGCCTCATCCCCGTTATAATTCAAAGATGCACCGTCGGCTTCTCAGCCTCGCCCGCTCCAGCGGATTTACACTCACCCTGACCATATTGCTTGGTTGGGGTGGCGGCATTTTGACCATCGTCCAGGCCTGGTTCCTGGCGCGGGTTGTCAATGATGTATTTCTGGGCGGCCAACTGCGCGAGGCGGTTCTGCCCCTGCTTGGCATTTTGTTGGGCGCCCTGCTGCTCAAATCGGCCTTCATCTGGGGCGCAGATGTCAGCGCCAATGCCGTCGCCCAGGCCGTCAAAGCGGATCTGCGCGCCCGCCTGCTGACCCATCTCTCCGCCCTCGGGCCGGCCTACACCCAGGGTGAACGCACCGGCGAACTCTCCACCGCGGCCGTGGAAGGCATCGAACAGCTCGACGCTTACTTCAGCCAGTACCTGCCCGCCATCGTCCTGGCAGCCTCCATCCCGCTCACCATTCTGCTGCTGATCTTCCCGCTCGACCCGCTGACGGGAGTTGTCTTCATCCTGACCGCGCCGCTGATCCCCTTTTTCATGATCCTGATCGGCAAGGCGGGCGAATCCCTGACCAAACGCCAGTACAACACCCTCAGCCGCCTCTCGGCCCACTTTTTCGATGTGCTGCAAGGCCTGACCACCCTGAAAACTCTAGGGCAAGCCAAAAGCCAGGCCCAGGTTATCGGCGAGTTCTCGGCCCGCTATCGCGATGTGACCATGCAGGTTCTGCGGGTCACCTTCCTTTCGGCGCTGGCCCTCGAACTGCTGGCGACTCTCTCAACCGCGATTGTGGCGGTCGAGATCGGCTTCCGCCTGCTCTACGGCAACATGGAATTCCTGCCGGCCTTCTTCATCCTTGTCCTGGCTCCCGACTACTACCAACCCCTGCGCAACCTCGGCCTGCGCTTCCACGCCGGGATGAGCGGCGTGACCGCCGCGACCAGAATCTACGAGATTCTGGATACGCCAGTGCCGGATCGAGTATCAGGTGTCAAGGTTCAGGTGTCAGGAGAACCCCTGGCGCAACCAACCCTAACACCTGAGACCCTCACGCTTGACACCATTTCCTACACCTACCCCTCCCGCGAAACGCCGGCCCTCGACAATATTTCCTTCACCATCCCTCACGGCAAGATGACTGCCCTGGTCGGGGCCTCGGGCGCAGGCAAAAGCACCCTCGCCAGCCTGATCCTGCGCTTCATTGCGCCGCAAAGCGGGCAAATTTGGGTCGGCGAGACACCCCTCGAGCAAATTCCGCCTGAAGTGTGGCGTCAGCAGGTGGCCTGGGTGCCGCAAAACCCGTACCTGTTTCAAGACAGCCTCGCGGCCAACCTGCGCCTGGCACGCCCGGACGCCCTCGAAGCGGATCTGCTGACAGCCTGCCGCCGCGCCGGCCTGGAAGAATTCATCGCCAGCCTGCCAGGCGGACTGCAAACGCTGATCGGCGAACGCGGCGCGCGCCTCTCGGGCGGACAGGCTCAACGCCTGGCCCTGGCCCGCGCCTTTCTGAAGGATACGCCCCTGCTGCTGCTCGACGAACCCACCTCCAGCCTCGACCCCGGCCTCGAAGCCTCGCTTGAAGCCTCGGTGCGCGAACTGATGCAGGGCCGCACGACCCTCGTCATCGCCCACCGCCTGTCGACTGTTTATCAGTCTGACCAGATCGTGGTGCTCGAAGCTGGCCGGGTGATGGAAATCGGCACACACAGCCAGTTGATCGCTCGCAACACAACCTATGCCAGGCTGGTGGAAAGTGGCAAGTAGAAACCAGCATTCCATACCCTTATGAAAACCTTTATTCGTCTTTTCTCCTTCATTAAACCTTTCTGGCGCGAACTGCTGCTGGCCATCCTGATCGGATTCCTGACCATCGCCGCCAGCATCAGCCTGATGTCCACCTCGGCCTGGTTGATCTCGACCGCCGCCATCGCCACCTCCATCGCCCAATTTGGGGTTTCGGTGGTCGGGGTGCGCTTTTTTGGTATCGCGCGCGGCGTTTTCCGCTATCTCGAACGTCTCGTCTCGCACTCGCTGACCTTCAAGCTGCTGGCCCGCCTGCGGGTCTGGTTCTACCAGTCGATCGAACCGCTTGCTCCGGCCCGCCTCGTCTCGGCCCGCAGCGGCGATCTGCTGAGCCGCGTCATCACCGACATCGAGTCGCTCGACAATCTTTACGTGCGCGTCTTGGCTCCGCCGCTGGTCGCCCTGGTCGTCATCATTGCGATGGGAATCTTCATGGGGACTTTCTCCGTCTCGTTGGGGTTGACCGTGGTCGGCTTCCTGCTGGCCCTCGGCCTGGGGCTGACCGTCCTGACCCTGATCCTGAATCGCGATCCCGGCCGGACTCTGGTCGAGGAGCGCTCTCGCTTGCGGGCTGACTTGGTCGATTCGGTGCAGGGCCTGCCCGACCTGGTCGCTTTCGGGCAGGAAAAAGCCTATTTCGACAAGATCCAGTCCACGGCCAGCGCGTTCTCCCGCACCCAGGCCAGGCTGGCCCGCTTAAACGGATTCCAATCCGGGCTGGCAAGCCTGATCACCGGTCTGGGCGTCCTGAGCATGCTCTACCTGGCGATCCCACTGGTGAGCGAGGGCAAAATCCCCGGCGTTTTCCTGGCGGTGGTCGTGCTCGGCACAATGGCCTCCTTTGAAGCCGTCCAGGGATTGCCGCAGGCCGCCCAACTGCTCGAAGCTAACCTGCAAGCCGCCCGGCGCCTGTTCGAGATCGCCGATTCAACCCCCGCTGTCAACGATCCGGCCGAGCCCCTGCCGCGCCCCACCTCGGCGGATTTGAGCGTGCAAACTTTATCTTTTGCATACGAAACTTCACCACAAAGTACACAAAGCGACTCAAAGGAAATCAAAAAAACGCCTTCGTGGAACGTTGTGCCCTTCGTGGTTAGAAATGTTCTTTCCGACATTAGTTTCGACCTGCCTACCGGGCGCAAGATCGCCATCGTCGGCCCAAGCGGCGCGGGGAAATCGACCCTTGCCAACCTGCTCCTGCGCTTTTGGGACTATGCTGAGGGCGAGATCCGTTTGGACGGGCAGGATTTGCGCCACTACACTCAGGTTGATGCCCGGCGCATGTTCAGCGTTGTCGGCCAGAATACCTATCTTTTCAACGCCAGCCTGCGTGAAAACCTGCAACTCGCCCGTCCCTGGGCCACCCAGGCCGACCTCGAAACCGCCTGCCAGCAGGCCCAATTGCATGATTTCATCATGAGCCTGCCCGATGGTTACGAAACCTTCGTCGGCGAACGCGGACTCAACCTGAGCGGCGGCGAGCGCCAGCGCCTGGCCATTGCGCGCGCCCTGCTCAAAGACGCTCCGATCTTCCTGTTCGACGAACCGACCGCCAATCTCGACCCGACCACCGAGCGCAAGATCGTTGAAACCCTGCACAATATTCTGGATTCTCGATCCGTTTCTGCCGGCGAATCCGTGACAAAATCCACCATCTGGATCACCCACCGTTTAATCGGTCTGGAGCGCATGGACGAGATCCTCGTTCTGGATGCAGGCAAGATCGTCGCACACGGCACGCACGACGATTTGCTTAAACAGGATGGACTGTATAAAAAAATGTGGGATCTTCAGAACCGGGCCTTGATCGCCTGATTATTTCATCAACTGGTCGAGCACAAGGATACCCCCGCAGGCCAGCAGCGAGAAAAAAACTCCCAGCAATGCAGCAATCCATAAGATGCTGCGGCGCGGCCTGGGGGTGTTTTCATTAATCGGAAAATCCTTCTCCTCCCCGGCCAGATCGTCCGGGTGTTTCCAGATCGTCCAGAGCAGGTAAGGGATTCCCAGGAAGAATGCACCCAGGGCAAACAACCCATCGCTCATCCCCTGGATCAGGTTGCTGAATTCACCGGTATACGCATCGCGGCCGTTGACAAAAAAGACCGTAAAGGCGATCACCAGCAGCGACAGGCCGAAGACGATCAAAACCCGGCCATTGCGCGGAATGATGACCCCTTCCTGGTTGGCAAAGGAGGCCCCGATGCTCAAAACGGCATGTGCAGTCAGAAAAACGAAAACCAGCAGGGGCGTAAAGCGCGTAAACAGCGCAAGGGTCACGTCCAGGGCTTCGGCGCTCTGGCTGAACAGGCTGAGCACCACACTCAGGGCAAAGACCGGTGTGGACAGGGTCACAGTCAGGAAGATGGCCGCCACGCGCGGCGTCCAGCCTTTGGCCAGGGCCGCGATCGGCGCGAGCAAGGTAACCAGCGCCGCAACACCCAGATCGACCGCCAGCGCCTCGCCGATGATCATCCAGTCGGGGGCCAGAAAGTAGAGCAAGCCCAGTAAAATGGCATCCAGCCCAAGGTGGGCAAAAACGATGAACCCTGAAAGCGCGGCCAGCCTCTCAGGGGAGAGGCCCCGGCGCAAACGGAGGGTCACCTTCGAGGCCAGTTTCAATCCCAAATCAACAATGGTCGCGCCGTAAAACAACCAGAATGGAACGGCAATCACGCTCAACAGGCTGAAAACTCCGTTCAAGTTGCTAACGAAATGCGAGATCCCAAAGCTGGAAAGCGCGAACAGGCCGAAGAAAAGCGCAAAAATTCCCAGCCACAGGCCAAATTCTAAGATGGGTTTGCTGCTCCAGCCGCTCCATTTACGCGAGAACAGGTAAACCCCACCGAAACCGAACAGGACGGTCGGGGCAGCCAGACACCAGATCAACATCCCCGCGTCATTTCCCCACGGAGCGGAGAAAAAAACCTGCACTGCAAACAATCCCCAGACCGGCAGGAATATCCGTTTGCGAGCATCGGTTGCGCCGGTCAGCAGGTAGGCCCAGCCCAGACAAAAGGCCAGACAGGCCAAAATCACTGCGATAACCGATGTCTCCACCATTTCAGTGCCGCCCGGCGGGTTGTAAGTAATGAGCGGCGTCCACGGACGCAGGATCTCGATCACCAGCACGCCAAAGAGCAAAAAGAGCACCGTCAGGTAGCCCAAAACCGTCAGAATGCGCATGCCCAGGGGCAGGCTCTTGAGTTCGATGAGGGTTTCCCCCAGGGGCTCGAGGTAGAACAGGCGAATCAAACGCAGAAGAAGGATGCCAGGACTGCCGGAGGGTGGAATTTGCTGGGCCATGAGCGTAGATATCCTCTGAATGAATGTGCAAGCAACTACTTGATTTTACGACATTCAAGAAAAGAACCCAAGACGCTCTTTTGGCTGTTTCCATAAAACGCAACCTTGCGCTGCCGGCGGGGGACAAGTCATTTTTTCGACCATTTGTGCTATAATTTTTAGGCTGGCGCTTTCAGCCCGGCCCTTTTTCCATGCCTGTAAAACTTCCCTTTTCGAAAAAAACACCGCCCAAAGGCAAACCTGCCCCGAAGAGCGAGCACAAACCCCCGACAAAATCTGGCGGCGGAAAGCCCGCGCCCGCGCCCGCAAAAAAAGCGCCGGTTACCGAAAAAGCGCCCCGCCACCGCACCGCCAAGCCGCCGGAACCACCGCCCCCGCTGATCACCCTTTCGCCAGAGCGGCAGCTCGACCTGCTTGGGATCGGTCTGGCCGTGGCAGGTGTGATCATGGCCCTGCTTCTGCTGTCATCCAGTAACTCTGTGCTCTCAGGCACGGCAATTTCAGTATTCAATTACCTGTTTGGCTGGGGAGCTTACATCCTGCCGATCGGCCTGATCCTTTTTGGCATGTGGCTGATTCTGCGCAAAATCGAAACCATTCCGCCGGTCTCGGTCGAACGCGTCACGGGCCTGCTCATGCTCAGCTTTTGGCTGCTGATCGTCTTCCAGGGCATCAGTGAAAACCCAGACCCGTCCCTGGGATATGGCGGCGGGTGGTTTGGCAGTCTTTTCTATCGCTTCTTCGTCGAAAACATCGGAGTGACAGGCCTGATGGCCGTATTGATCGCCTGGCTGTTTATCGGGATTGTGCTTGGCTTCGATATGACCGTTCCTGAAATCGTTGCCAAACTTAACCCGCTCTGGCTGGCCTTACGCGGAGTATGGCACAGGCTGGTCAGCTTTTTATCAGGGAGACCACGCTCACGCCAGCCTGTTCAATCGTCGCCGGTAAACGATGGCTTCACCCCGATTCAGGCAACACCGGTTAGTGCACAAACGGTTGCGCCGGGCGGTTTCGCACCCGCCATCATTAATGGGCACCCGCACGTTTGGGCCCTGCCCGATATCAAGGATATCCTCGTCCCTGGTTCGGCGCCCAACCAGAACGAAGAATATGTTGAACAGCGCGCCCGCCTGATCGAAGAAACCCTGGCCTCCTTTGGCGCGCCAGCCCAGGTTGTGGAGATCAATCGCGGCCCCACCATCACCCAGTTTGGCGTCGAGCCACTCTTCGTCGAGTCGCGCAACGGAAAAATGCGCGTGCGGGTCAGCAAAATCGTTTCGCTGTCTGACGACCTGGCCCTGGCACTGGCCGCGCCGCGCATCCGCATCCAGGCCCCGGTGCCCGGGCACTCCTACCTCGGCATCGAAGTCCCCAACGAAGAGATGACTGTCGTGGCTTTGCGCGACCTGATCGAAAGCGAAGCCTTCCGTCGCAGCCGCAAACCTCTGTCATTCGCGCTCGGCCAGGATGTTTCCGGCCACCCGATCGGCGCAGACCTGGCCTCCATGCCACACCTGCTGATCGCCGGCACGACCGGTTCTGGTAAATCGGTGTGTGTCAATTCGATTCTCTCCTGCATGCTCCTGCACAACACTCCCGACGATCTGCGACTGGTGCTGGTTGACCCCAAGCGCGTTGAACTGACCGGCTATAACGGCATTCCTCATTTGCTTTCGCCGGTCGTTGTCGAAATGGAAAAAGTCATCGCCTCGTTGCAATGGATGACGCGCGAAATGGATCGCCGTTATCACCAGTTTGCCCAGGTAGGCGCGCGCAACATCCAGGATTACAACGCGCGCATGAAAACCGACGGCCAGAAACGCCTGCCCTACCTGGTGGTGGTCATCGACGAGTTGGCCGACCTGATGCTGCTGGCCCCCGATGAAACCGAACGCACCATCACCCGCCTGGCCCAACTGGCGCGCGCCACCGGCATCCACCTGATCCTGGCCACCCAGCGCCCCTCGGTGGATGTTGTCACCGGCCTGATCAAAGCCAACTTCCCGGCGCGCGTGGCCTTTGCGGTTGCATCCAACACCGACAGCCGCGTCATCCTCGACCAGCCCGGCGCAGAACGCCTGCTCGGTCGCGGCGATATGCTCTATCAAGCTCCCGACGCCCCGGCCCCGGTCCGTTTGCAGGGTGTCTTCGTCTCAGATATCGAAATTCACCACCTGGTCGATTTCTGGCGCGCCCAGGCCGGGCTGGCCCAGCCCACCGTTCCGGGCGGCCCTGTTGATGCCGCCGGCAACAACCTGCCGCTCAAGCAAATTCCCATCTGGGACGAAATGCCCGCGGAACAAGGCGACCCGCTTTACAGCGAATCGGTTGACCTCGTCCGCCGCGAAGGTCGGGCCTCGGTTTCGATGCTCCAGCGCAAACTGCGCATCGGCTACACCCGCGCTGCCCGGCTGGTCGATAAAATGGAAGAAAAAGGCGTGATCGGCAACCCGGAAGATGCCACCGGAGTGCGCCGGGTGCTCGATTATGGCCCCGCAGGCCCGCCCAAAGAGAAATAAGTCCATCAGCAGGTATAATCGGGGGAATGTCCACTCTGAAAAAATTACCGTTGATTCTGTTCATCTTTTTGCTGGCTGCTTGTTCCGCTACACCAGCCGGGACACTTTCCACCCCCAGCCCGCCCGCCGTTATCGAAACCAGCACCGTTTCACCACCGACAGCCACATCCGTGCCGATGGCGTTTACCGTTAACGGCGACGGATTGCCCCTTGTTGAATTCGAAGCCGAACTGGAGCGTTACCGCCAGTCCCAAACCGCTCTCGGGCGTGAAGTCAGCGATGAACAGGCCCGCCAGACCGTGCTCGACGATCTGATCTCGCAGTTTCTGCTGGCCCAGGCCGCTCGAGAAGCCGGATTCAATCTCGAAGAAAGCGCCCTGCAGGAGCGGATCGACTCTTTAACGGCCCAACTCGGCGGCCCGGACTCGCTCTCAGCCTGGCAGCAAGCCCACGGATACGATGAGGCAGGCCTGCGGGTTGCGTTGAAACGTTCCATAGAATCCGCCTGGATGCGCGACCAGATCATTTCCAGCGTACCCCCTACCATAGAACAGGTACACGTCCGCCAGATTTTGACCTATAATCAAGAGGATGCCGAGCGCGCCAAAGCCCGACTGGATGAAGGTACCGATTTTGACGAACTGGCCGCGCTCTATGACCCCGCCACGCGCGGCGATATCGGCTGGTTCCCGCGCGGCTTTCTGGATTTACAAACCATCGAAGAGACTGCTTTCACGCTCGAAGAGAACACCATCAGCGGCATCCTTTCAACCGAGGTTGGTTTTCATATCATCAAAGTCATCGAACGTGATCCCGCCCGACCGCTGGCCTTCGATGCCCTGCTGGTTTTGCAAGCCAAAGCGCTTGAAAGCTGGGTGGAAGATCAGCGCTCCCAAAATGAAATTGTCATTTTGGTAAAATGAGATTACGTTTTACAGGAGCAATGCATGAGTCCAACTGCCTCCAAAAAATCAAAAAGTGTGCGCGGCAAAAAACGCAATTCAGATGGCCTGTATAACATCCTGACGATTGTCTTTCTTCTGGCAACCATCGGCATTTGCGGGGTGGTTTTCAGCATCTTTGCCAACCCATACTCAGCCATCAACCCCTTTCCGCCAAACACCCCCATTCCGCCAACCATCACCCCAACCATCACCCCGCTCATGCCAGATGCAACCTGGACTCCTGAGCCGACCCCTATCCTGACCGAAACCAGCACGCCTCGCCCAACCTTTACGATTGAGCCGACCAATACTTCGTTTGTGATGGTCACGCCCAGCACGGCCACAAACACCGCATCCCCCACTCGCACAGTCCGTCCGACAGGCGTGCCTTACGGAACAACCGTCCAATTTTTCGACAGCACCACCTTCCGCCCTGAAAGCAGCTGCGGAGACTTTCTGGTTGCCGGACAGGCGCTCGATTCCAAGAACAATCACGTTATCGGGCTGATCGTCAAACTGGGGGGCAGCCTGCCGGGCAAATCCTTCAACCCGGTTCTGACCACCCTGACCGGCATCGTGCCAGCCTATGGCCAGAGCGGTTTCGAGTTTGCCCTTGGAATTCCACCCGTAACCAGCACCAAAACCATTTGGGTTCAATTATTCGACCAATCTGGCGCGCCACTTTCAGAGCAACTTTACCTGACAACATCCGGTGATTGCAACAAGAACCTGATCCTGGTACGTTTCAAGCAGCGTTAACTTTCAAAGCCAAATGTCAGGCAACCTATGAGCACCCTCGACCTGAACCTGCTGAGCCTGCACCGCATCAAAGGCCAGGAAATGCCAGCCTTGCCTGGCTTGCTGGCCCAAAGTCCGCCCAAACGCACGGCGCGCGGGCGTGAGAATGACCGCCTGCTGATCTATCTCAATCTGGCTGGCAACATTCCATATTCCAATGATGAATATGCCCAGGTAACAGCCAAGCTGGCCGAGCGCTTTTATCAAACCAGCGGCTCACTGACCTTCGCGCTCAAATCAAGTATCGAAACCCTGAACGCCGTGCTGGCCGAACGCAACATGAAAACCACGGGGCAGGGCAAATACTCGATCGGTGTGCTGGTCATGGCCGCCCTGCGCGGCGATCTGCTCTACATCGTGCAGGCCGGGCCGACCCGCGTCCACTGGCTGGGCATCAACGGCACAAAACACTTTTACGACCCCAGTCTGGCAGGCAAGGGTCTCGGCCTGAGCCAGAACACGCGTATGTACTTTGCCCAGGCCCAACTCAACCCCGGCGATTTGCTGGTAATGAACGCCAATCAGCCCAAGGAATGGGAAACCGCTCTCGAAGAACGCGGCCCTGGGTCGCTCGACAGCCTGCAGCGCAGGTTGACCACCGTCACCAGCGATAGCCTGAACGCGGTGCTGATCTCAGCCGTCGAGGGCATGGGTGAACTCAACATGGTGCGGCCCGCGTCAGCTATAAAAAGCGAAGCGCCGCCCATCGTCAGCCCGGCATTTTCTCCGCCGCCGGAGCCGATCAGCATCCCGGAGCTTGACGACAGCGCATCACCCGTTACCAATTTCCCGTTACGGGAAACCAGATCCACATCCGAATTTACCCCGGCACCGCAAGCTATTCCCGTTTCGATGCCGGTCTCAGAGCCGCAGCCTGCTCCCGCGTCTAAGGCTGTTCCCCGTTCGCGCAGCATGCGCGCCCCCGAAAACAAATCCCTGCTAACCCCCGAACACCGCACCCAAATGGTGCATGTTGGCCGCCGCTCTGCGCGCTGGATGGCGCAGGCGATCCATGCCACGCGTGATTTTTCACGCGCCACAAAAGAACGCATCGAAAAACTGGCCCCGCGCCTGCTGCCTCAAGAAGAAGACCAGGCCGAATCGCAGCTGCCCATCCCCTGGATGGCCTTTATTGCAGTTGTTATTCCCATCCTGGTTGTGGTGATCGCCACTACGATTTATTTTGACCTGGGCGTCCCGGCGCTGTTTGATGCCAATTATGCGCTGGCCCTCGAAGCCGCCTCACAGACCCAAAACCTGACCGACCCGTCAGAACTGCGGCTAAAATGGCAGGCCACCTTGTTCCACCTCGATCAGGCCGAACAACACCAGATCACCCAAAACTCTGCCCGGCTGCGACGTGATGCCCAGTCTGCACTGGATGCGCTCGACCGGGTGGAAAGGGTCACATACCGACCTGCTTTTAATAACCCGCTGGGAACCAATACGCACATCAGCCATATGGCTGCCTCTGATTTTGACCTGTACCTGCTCAACAGCACGGATGGCAGTGTTCTGCGCGCAATCCAAAACGGCAGTTATTACACGCTGCAAGACTTCAACTGCAAGCCTGGCAGCTACGATGGCATCACGGTCGGCCCATTGATAGATATCATGGCCCTGCCACGCACCAGCCCTGGCGGCGTGACCCTGATGGGCATGGACGTTTCGGGTAATTTGCTATACTGCTCCCCCGGCCAGTCTCCAACAGCAGCTTTCCTGGCCCGGCCCAGCACAGACTGGAAGGGAAATGATGCCTTCACCTACGATGCGGGCACATTGTACGTACTCGATGCCCGGGCCAATGCTGTTTGGACCTATACCGGCCAACCCGGTTCTTCTTTTTCTGATCCCTTCTTCTTCTTCGAGCAGGATGTTCCCCGCTTGACAGATGCAATTAGCATGGCCGTCAGCGGTGACGATTTATACATCCTGCATGGCGATGGGCATCTGACCACCTGTACTTATAGTCGCATTTCCACATCTCCCACACGTTGCGCTGATCCCACCATCCTAACTGATACCCGGCCCGGCTATCAGGGTGGAGCAACCCTGACCGATGGAATTTTCTCGCAAATTTTCTTTACCCAGGCGCCCAGCCCGGCGGTCAACCTACTGGAACCAAACACCCGCTCCATATTTCGATTTAGTCCGCGCTCGCTTGAATTACAAAACCTGATCCGCAGTCTGGAAGGCAAAGATGATCCGCTGCCTCAAGGCCTGCCCATCACAGCAATAACCTTCAGCCCCAACAATGTGTTATTTGTGCTGGCAGGCGGCCAAGTCTACTTCACGGCCAGCACGCCTTGAAACGTTAGGAGTTCCTATGAAGAGTCTGATCGACTTTATTTTGTCACTCCTGGGTAGAAAAAAGACCCAACCGGTCACGCCGCAGCCAACCCCGCCCGTAGTCAACACAAGCCCCCAACCTGCCGCAATTGTCAGCCGAAAAGTGCTGATGATCGTTTACGACCCCATCGTCGATGCCACAACCGGAAAAAAACTCTCACAAAAGATGAACTGGCCGCGCGTAGACAACCTGAGCGCGGAGTTCATCTCAGATATCCTCGAAACCAGCGGCGGATTAGCGCGTTATCAAATTGTTGACCGGGTCGAAATCAATGAATTCCCCCTCAAAGCAGACGGATTCCGCTATACAGCCCAGTCTTACAGCGAGGTCGTTGCGGGTACCGTCCAGCATCACCAGCCGGACCTGTTTCACTACGATGACTTTCTTCAGCGTTTCAACATCCTGCAACGGGTTGGGGCCAATCAAATTGATGAAGTATGGGTGTTTGCCTTCCCCTATGCGGGTCTTTATGAATCAACCATGGGTGGCCTGGGTGCATTCTGGTGCAACTCCCAGCCTTTGGCGCGCACCTTCAGTTGCCCGCGTCGCTTTGTGATCATGGGCTTTTCTTACGAGCGCGGCATCGGCGAAATGCTCGAAAGTTTCGGTCACCGCGCCGAAGCAACCATGGAAAAAGTATTCGCGCGCGAAACCCCGGAGCGCAATCTCTGGCATAAGTTCGTTCGCTACGATAAAAGCCATCCCGGCCAGTCTGAATGCGGCAATATTCACTTTGCGCCCAACAGTGAACGCGATTATGACTGGGGCAATATGCGGCTGGTGAACAGCCATTGCGACGACTGGTATCAATTCCCCAATCTGAGTGGCGCGACCAGGCAAGTTAACGCCAACGATTGGGGCAACGGTGATATCCGCGCACATCATAAGTGGTGGCTAAAGCATTTTCCCAAAGTTGGCGGACGCACGAATGGTATTTCCAATAACTGGTGGCAATACATTCTGGACCCCAACCGGCTTTCGATATAAACAGAGAATCAAAAAGGCGAACCTGGTATGACGGTTCGCCTTTTGATTCGGGCAGACAATCTAATCATCGTCTCGTTTGTAGATGGGCAAGACCACCACGAACTTGCTGCCCTTGCCGACAAAAGACTCGAGCCAGATGCGGCCGTCGTGATTTTCAACAATTGATTTGACGATCGCCAGCCCCAAGCCAGTACCCGGAGTACTCTTCGGGGTATTACTGGCCCGATAAAATTTCTCAAAAATATGCGGCTGGTCGGTCGGCGGAATGCCCAGGCCGGTATCGATCACTTCCAGGATAACCTGCTCTCCCTCGCGGAACAAATTAACGGTCAACGTGCCGCCCTCGGGTGTGTATTTGACGGCATTGACTAGAAGATTGTCGACCAACTGCCGCAAGCGGATGGGATTACCACGCAGCGCAGGCAGCTTGTTTTCAATGGTCAACTTCAGGGTCTGGTTTTTCTCAATGATCTGTTGGTTTAAATTGTCCAGGGTATAACCAACGATTGCATCAAACGCAACTTCATCTTTACGGGTATCGAAACCGGCCTCGATCCGCCCCAGATCAAGCAGGTCATTGATCAGAGTGGTAATATTTTGTGCGCTGTTCTGAACATGATGCACAAATTGTTTTTGCTGGTCATTCAACGGCCCGACCCGGTCAAGCAGTTCGACATAGCCCATAATGGCTGTCAACGGCGAACGCAGATCGTGCGAAATTGTATGAATAAAATCACTCTTAAGACGGTCGAGCATCTTTAAGTGGGTAATTTCCTCGAAGGTGATCACCGAGCCGACTTCAGGGATGGGGACATACTGTGTATTAAAAACACGCCCATCCTCGAATGCAATTTCATGATATTTGAGAGGATTCTCGCTAATCGAGTTCAGTATTCCGGAAAAATCAGAATGTGTGATCGCATCGGACACGAGTTGCCCGGTCAAATCATTGGTTGTCCCCATACCGAACACTTTGCGTGTCGCAGGGTTGATCAGCAAGATATGGTGATCAGGATCGAGCAAAATCACACCATCCTGAATGTTGGTGATCGTTGCGTCGAGCTTCTGTCTTTCCTTGTCGGTCGCTTCAAAAGCCTGGGCATTTTCAATGGCAATCACGGCATAATCTGCCAGGACCGACATCAACAATTCATGGTGTTGCGTGAAGGGAAGCTTATTTTTGCGGTTATCCACGCCCAGCACACCGATAACATCATTGCCCACCCGCAATGGAACATAGATCAGCGCATAAACCAGGTAAGCCGTTTTGATTTTGCTGGGAGAATCCTGGCAAAAGGAAATGGGCTGCCCGGTATGCACAACCTGGCCAGCGATTGAATCTTTGACCGGCAGCCGGAAAGCGCGCGCGAAATTCTCTTCAAAATTACGTCCGGCGCGCATGTACAATTCGCTGGTTTCATCGTCCAGCAATAATAATTGTCCCTCTTCCGCACCGGTTAATTCAACAGCAGCGGTTACAACGCTGGTCAAAACATTATCGAGGTCAAGTGAGCTATGGATGGTGCGGCCCAGCTTAACCAAGGTTTCCATCTCATCCATCCGTTTTTCAAGCGAGGCGGTTGTTCGGCGAACTTCGCGCCGCACCCAATCGCCCATCCGTTCAGCGCGTTTTTGATTGTGTTTGATGATATTGACAATGTCATCAATACGCAAAGGCGGATGCAGGAAGTCGCTGACACCGGCGCGAATGGCCTGCTTGAACAGGGCAACATCATCTCGATCGGCGTATAACAAAACTGGCAGCGTGGGGAAACGCTCCAGAATTTTTTGCGAAATCTCAATTCCGCTGCGACCGTTTAGGGTCTGGGTAATCAGCAAAACAAGCGGGGTGCTCTCATGCAAGGCCAGATCAAGGGATTCGGCATCGTAAGCACGCGCAACCATATAATCAGATGCGCGCAAAGCCCGCTCCAGCAACCCCAGAGTGGGCGATTCATCCATTGCAAGCAGGATTAAATCTGATTTAGACATGCTGTTCTATTTTATCTTAATCCTTTGGCTTTGGCTGTGTTGCTTGCTGATTCATCAGAAAACTCAGGCGTTTTAATGAGTTTTGGGCAGCGGTCAGTGCTTGTTTTTGTTCATTATTCAAAGGCCCCATTTTTTCCCCAAGAACCACATCAAGTGGATAAACGGCTGATTGCAAAACAGCTTGCGATTCCTGGCGCAGGTTTTGCAGAACATCGTTTTTGCGGCGCTCACCGGCCTGGGCCAACTCAACATTGTGGGCGAGAGCGCGGAACAGGCGTGAATTAACCAGCGAAATCGAAGCGTAATCCGCAATCGCTTCCAACAGGTGCTGTTCGCCTGGCCCAAAGGGTCGTTCTGCCTTGCGGACAACAACCATCAAACCGATCACTTCCTGTTGAACCTTGATTGGAGCCACCAAAACAGCTTTACCCAGCGAAGCGATCTTGAATTTTGCCAGAGGCTGGCCGTGGATGGTCAGACTCTCTGCCGACATGGCCACCAGGGAACTGACTCCATCATCCAATGGCTCGTTAATTTTTTTAGACCAGGAATCGGGCAGATGACGATGTGCCACCAACACAAAAGCCTTGCTTTTATCATCCTTGAGCGTCAGCCAGCCCATGTCGGCTTCAGATACGGTGGTGATCGCTTCAGCAATTTTCTCGAACAAGACCCGCTGGTCGGTGACAGAAATCACCGCCCGCCCCACCGCAAAAATGGTTGTCATTTCGCGCAAACGGCGTTGCAGCTCGGAATTGGCTGTCTTGAGCTGCTCGTCCAGCTTTTGGCGGGAGCGCGATTCGCGAACCTGCTTCAGGGCCCGTTCAACAGAAGAGAGAACTTCCGGTTCACGGATAGGCCGCAGAAAATAATCGGAAGCGCCCAGCCGAAAGGCCTGGATCACCTTCGGTTCTTCGCCCTTTTCAGCCATCACGATCACCGGGGTATTAATTCCTTGTGACGAAAAAGCCACCAGCATATCTTTACCGCTCAATCCGGGCAGGTTTAAGTCGGCAATGATCACATCTGGCTGGAACTGTAAGGCCAAACGGATGGCTGAACCGGCATCTTCGGCAGCCATCACCTGGTAGCCGAGAGGCTGCAACGTCTGCCGTACGATCTGATCGCGGCTGTGATCGTCAGCGTCAATAACAAGGATTTTTTCGTTTAGTTGTGGACTCATAGCAATTTATGATAGCATAAATCCGTTCAGAATGAGAAGGTATTAGAATTTTGTAAGGCATATCTATGGAGGCATGCATGACCGACCCCTACCTGTGGTGGCGCGACGGCGTCATCTACCAAATTTATCCGCGCTCATTTGCTGACTCGAATAACGATGGTCTGGGCGATCTGCCCGGTATCACCGCCCGGCTCGACTACCTGGCCCACCTGGGCGTGGATGCCATCTGGCTCTCACCCTTTTACCCCAGCCCGGATGTCGATTTCGGCTACGACATCAGCGACCACTGCAATGTGGACCCGCGCTTTGGCACACTCTCAGACTTCGACGATCTCGTCCGCGAAGCGCACCAGCGCAATATTCGGGTTGTGCTCGATCTGGTGCTGAACCATACATCCGACCAGCACCCCTGGTTTGCTGAATCCCGCTCCAGCCACACGAATCCCAAACGTGATTGGTATATGTGGAGCAAAACCATCCCCAATAACTGGCACTCGGTCTTCGGCGGTGGGGGCTGGGAATATGACAAAACAACCGGTGAATATTATTTTCACATGTTTGTCAAAGAGCAGCCGGATGTCAACTGGCGCAACCCACAAATGCGTCAGGCCCAGTTGGATGTTGTCCGCTTCTGGCTGGGGCGCGGCGCCGATGGTTTTCGCCTGGATGTTTTCAATGCCTATTTCAAAGATGAGAAGCTGCGCAACAACCCGGCCAAGCTCGGCCTGCGCGGATTTGACCGCCAGCAGCACGTTTATGATATTGACCGGCCCGAAATGATGCCCTTGCTTAACGAACTGCGCGCCATACTCGATGCCAGCCCCGAAAAATATGCCGTCGGCGAGACCTTCGTCGCCACCCCCGAACGCGCCGCCAGCTACTGCGGCCCGGATAAACTGCATGCCGCCTTCAACTTCGACTTTACCCTGCGCCCCTACAGCCCCTCCGCCTTTCGCAAGGCCATCGAAAAATGGGACGGATTCGCCGGGGAAGATGTCTGGCCCAACTACGTGCTCTCGAACCACGATCAGCCGCGCTCGGCCACCCGCTATTGCCGCGGGGAAGACGACCGCCGCGCCCGGGTGGTCATGGCCCTGCTGATGACGCTGCGCGGCACGCCCTTTCTGTATTACGGCGAAGAAATCGGCATGCGCGATATCTCGCTGGCCCGCCACGAAATTCAAGACCCGCCCGGCAAGTATTACTGGCCCTTCTACAAAGGCCGCGATGGCTGCCGCTCGCCGATGCAGTGGGACACCACCCCCAATGCCGGGTTCTCAACGGCCAAACCCTGGCTAAAAGTTCACCCCAATTACCCGCAGCGTAACGCCGAAGCCCAGCAAGCTGACCCGGCTTCGCTCTTCAACTTCACCCGCAGGCTGATCACCCTGCGCCGGGAGCACCCGGCCCTGCGAGGCGGCAGGCTGGATTTTCTGGATGCCCCCAACGGCGTTTTGGCTTACACCCGCACCGATCAAGATCAAAAACTGGCCGTTGTGCTTGATTTCAACGACAAAAATCCCGGTTTCAAACCCGGCGGCCAGCAAATTTTCGCCAGCCCAGCAGGCGAAGTACGGATTTACGCATAGCCGATAATTGTGCTATCCTAGTTCTGTGAATACACTCGATTTTTCCGCCCCCCTCAGCCGCTACCTGCCGCCTCTGCCGGGTGAGATGACCCAGGCCTGGTCCAACCGGATCGCGCCCGCCTCAGCCTGGCTGCTGGACCCGACAGCCGCCTCTCCACGACTGCCTGTCCAGCTCGCCCAGGGCGGATTGCGGGTGCTGGTCACAGCGGGCAACCCCATCATCCGCTTCCTGCTCGATCTGGCCGCCCATCCGCCAACCGAAAGCGACCTGCGCGCCGCGCTCTCAGACCTGGCGATCGCCCGCAAGGATGATGAGCGTCTCGAACTCCACCTGCAAAATCTGTACCAGACCCATTGCGCGGCCTGCAACCACCAGACTCCGGTTGATTTCTTCACCTGGGATGGCAAGAGCGGCGAGCTGCTGGCAAAAACCTACACCTGCCCGGCCTGTGGCGATATGGGCGAACGCCCCGCCAACCCTGACGATGTGCGCCGCGCCGAACAGTGGACTCACGCCGAGGGTCTGCACCGCTCGCGCGCCCTGGAACGCATCGCCGCTCGCGACGACCCCGACCGCGTTCACGCTGAGGAAGCCCTGCGCCTGTACCTGCCACGCGCCGTTTACGCCCTGGGGACGATCATCAACCGTCTCGACGGCATTTCCACGAGCGACGAGCGCCGCCGCTGTCTGGTGGCGCTGATCCTGTACGCGCTTGACCAGTGCAACAGCCTGTGGCCGCACGAGACGGAACGCCCGCGCCCACGTCAGTTGCTCTTGCCCGGAGTCTTCCGCGAGCATAACGTCTGGATGGCGCTCGAAAAAGGCATCGGGTTCTGGGTCAATTTTTCGCCAGCCAGCCAGGTGCAGGGTGTGGCGCACACCCTGTGGCCCGAAGAGCCGCCCGAAAACGGCGGACTGATCATCTACGAAGGCCCCCTGCGTGAAGCCGTCGGCGAACTGTCAGAGATCCCGCTCGTCGCGTTGGCGGGCATTATCCCGCGCCCCAACCAGGCCTTCTGGACGCTTTCAGCCCTGTGGGCCGGCTGGCTGTGGGGACGGGAGGCTGTCGCGCCGTTCAAAGGGGTACTGCGCCGCCGCCGCTACGACTGGCAATGGCACGCCGAAGCCTTGCGCGCCCTGTTTAACAACCTGCCGGCAGGCGACCTGCCATTCCATGCCCTCGTCCCCGAACTGGAACCAGATTTCTTAAGCGCTGTGATCCTGGCGGCGACAACCAGCGGCTGGCAGGTGGAATCGTTTGAAGCTGAGAAAACCAACGATCTGGCGATTTTGGTTTTTAAAAAGGGCAAACCCAGCCGGGCAAAGTCGGCCCAGCCGGATATCAACTTCATCCGCAGGGTACTGCGCGAAACGCTTGAAAAACGCGCCGCACCGGCAGATTATCCCAGCCTGCACGCTGCCGTTTTGCTGACCCTGGCTGCCAAAAAGAAACTGATCTTTGATGATGATTGCGTGGGGAATATCCGCAAGCTCATCCACACCGCGCTCGAAGCAGACGAGTTCACCGACCTGGAAGGGCGCCTGCACCCCGAAACTGGCCGCTGGGCCTTGAGCAAATGGCAGAAAATGTTTTAGGGTACGAAGTCACACAGGTATAACAAAACTGACGTTCCCGGTTCACGCGACTCGATCCGGCATTTGCCCATTTTTTGCTCATCGATGTAAGTCAGAACCGCTTCACGTTCATTAACCCCATCTTCTTCGTAAACATGAGAGAACAAAACCCAGACACGCGGATTTCCGCGCAGCGTATCGATGTCTGCCAGAGTCGGCGCCAGAAATCGATAGTAGCTTATCTCTCCGGCCCGGAATTGTTCTTCGCCAAAACCGTAAAACGGCACATAATAGCGGAAAGCGGGCATGGCCGCGTAATAAACATAGATCAAATCGCCGGGCCGGTGTTGGGCGCGTAAAACACGCATGGCCGGGTGCATATTCTCCTGCATACGCGGTTCACTGAAGTTTTCAAGCGCTTTACTTGCCGGACCGGCCAACAGAACCAGCGCCAGCACACAAACAGCCAACCCCGCCCCCCAGCGGAGTCGCTTCAGCGCCCGGTACAACCCCTCGCAAGCCGCCCCAAACAACCCGATGCTGATCGGGGCCACAAAAAGCAGCATCCGCCCGCCAAACGGGTATTTGCCCAATGCCGATGCGCCAAAAGCGGCCAGCAGGGTCAGAGCGAAAACCGAGGCCAGGCTCGAGTCGAGACGCCACAGGGCAAACAATCCTCCAGCCAGCAAAATCAGCGCCAGCCAGGAAGGAAGTTCCAACCCAAAGTAGGTCAGGGTGCTGGTCAACACGGAAGCCAGCCAACCAGGATTGCTCCAGGGCGGCATGGGCATGAAGTACTCCTGCCAGTAAGACATCAGGAAGTCGTTGGCAGACAGGTTGTTCAAGCTGGCCAGAAATACTCCGCCAAAACTGACCAGCCAACCGAGAATGACCCACCCCACCTGGATCAATTTGCGCCGGTTGTGACGATTTTGCCAGAGCAGAGTCGGACCGATCCCGGCCAAAACGAAGACCGACGGGTGCGAGAACCAGACCAGCACGATCCCGGCTGCCAGCAGGGGAATCCAGGCGCGGTTTTGTGGGGAGTCGTCCCGTTCGCGGGAGGGGCTGAGATAGACAAAAACCAACAACAGGGCCAATATGCCAAAAACATCGAAGATGTATTGCTTGAGTTCGGATGTGTAATAAACCAGGCGCTCTGACAGTGCAAACAAGGCCAGGGCGGGCAGCAAACCAGCAGGAGAAAGAAAACGCATCAAGAGCAGGTAAAAAAATAGCAGTGCGAGGCAGCCCGCGACAACGGAAGTCAGGCGCAGGGTCAATTCGCCGTTCCCCAACAGGCTGATGGTCAGTTTTTCGAGCAGTAAAAAGCCGAGCGGCGCACCCTGGTCATAGTCCAGCGGCTTTAACAATCCCCAAAAGTCGCGTTGAACGATGTTCAGCGCCAACATGGCCTCATCGAGCCACAACGAGCGCCCGGCCAGATACTGGCGCAAGCGTAAAACCAGCCCGATTCCAAGCAGGGTGGCAACCACAAAAGGCGCGAAAACTTGCTGAAAGCGAAAATGCGAGATCACGCAATAATTATAGCCGCACAACTGCGCCAAAAAACGTGATTTTCAACAGTTTGCAGCGCCCGCCAAGTGTGGTTAAATGAGAACAGGAGCGCAACCATGGAAAAACGATATGCTGAATTTCTCACCAAATACCCGGCTTATGCCCAGACCGGAAAAATAGACCAGATCCGCGCCGAGGATTATGGCCGTCTCGACAGCACCGGCCAGGTTTACCTCGATTATACTGGCGGCGGGCTGTATGCCGATTCACAGGTCCGCCAGCACCAGGAGATCTTGCTGCGCGGGGTGTTCGGCAACCCGCACTCTTCGAACCCGACCTCGATGGCGGCCACAAAGCTGGTCGAAGGCGCGCGCAAATATGTCTTGCGCTTTTTCAACGCCGACCCGGCCGAATACGATCTGATTTTCACCGCCAATGCCAGCGGCGCGCTCAAACTGGTCGGCGAATCATATCCGTTTGGCCCCGGCGACCACTACCTGCTGACCTTCGACAACCACAACTCGGTCAACGGCATCCGCGAATTTGCCCACACCAAAGGCGCGCAGGTGACCTACATCCCGCTCTGTCTGCCCGATCTGCGGGTGGACGAAGAGCAACTGACCCGCAGCCTGGCGCTTGCCCGACCGGGCGCGAACAACCTGTTTGCTTTTCCGGCTCAATCGAATTTCTCCTCGGTCAAACACCCGTTGGGCTGGATCGAAAAAGCCCAGGCTGCCGGCTGGGATGTGCTGGTTGATGTTGCCGCCTACGCCCCAACCAACCGCCTCGATCTTTCGGCTCACAAACCGGATTTTGTGCCGCTCTCGTTTTACAAGATCTTCGGTTACCCGACCGGCCTGGGCGCATTGATCGCCCGCAGGGACAAACTCCACAAACTGCACCGCCCCTGGTTCGCGGGCGGCACGATCACGGTTGCCTCGGTCCAGGGCGACAAATATTACCTGGCCGAAGGCCACGCCGCCTTCGAAGACGGAACTGTCGATTATCTGAACATCCCGGCGATCGAGATCGGGCTGAAACACATCGAATCGATCGGCATCGACCTGATCAACGAACGGGTACGCTGCCTGACCGGCTGGCTGCTGGACAACATCACCTCCATGCGCCATTCGAACGGGATTCCCCTCGTCCGCGTTTACGGGCCGACGGATACGGAATCACGCGGCGGGGCGGTCACGGTTAATTTCTTCAACGCCAAAGGCCAGGCCCTCGATCATCGCTCGATCGAAGAAGCCGCCAACCGCGAGAACATCTCGCTGCGCACCGGCTGCTTCTGCAACCCCGGCGCCGGAGAGGTGGCCCTCGGCATCTCGCGCGTCGAGCTAAACGTCTGCTTCAACGGTCCCGGCCACGAAAACCGCCTGACGATCGACGATTTCCGGCTGTGCATCGATGGTAAATCGAGCGGCGCGGTGCGCGTCTCGGTCGGCATGGTCAGCAATTTTAGCGACATCGAAAGATTCCTATCCTTTGCAAACGGGCTGCTCGATAAATAGGAGAACAACATGCAAGACAACAAAAATATAGTCATCCTGATCGTACTGGCTGGCGCTGTGATCATCCTGGCCCTGGGAATTTTCGCAGGCGCACTGCTGTTGAACGGCCCAACGGAATGTGGCACCGGCGATTCGAATTATTTCGATTTGTTGCGCGCGCGCAGTTACATCACATCCGCCTTTGAACCGGATGTTTGGAAAGCATCCTACTCGGTGCTGCCCTACCGCGTCAACGTTACCTGGGATGCGCCAGATATAAGCGCGCTGGCCACGCTCGAATACTTGATCTTCAATTGCGGCTATACCGACGCAGATCTCGAAGATTACTACAGCGAGGCCAACTTCTACCAGATCATCTTGTCGGGGTATGACAACCCGCAAAAAACCAATTCTTGCCGCTCAGGCGACCTGCGCCTGTACGAATTTAGCGCCGAGTTCAGCGGGCAGGAGTATCTGCTGGCGCAATGGGCAAAACCCGATGGCAAAAAACGCGCCGCCGGCTTTTTTATGGCCTTCCCTGCCGAAAATGCAGCAGGCATGCTCGCTTATGCCGAGAAAATTTTCCCCGAATTGCCAACCTGCCCCTGAGAACAACTGCAATAACAAAAACAGGCTCCCGTTTGGGAGCCTGTTTTAATTGGGTCGGGTATGTGCTACTTCTCTGATGTAGTGTTGGTGCTGGTAGTAGTGGAAGTGGAAGTGCTCTCAGAAGTCGACGAGCCGGATTCCTTCGATTCGTTTTTGGCAGCGCTGCGTGTTCCGGAAGGGGACTTGTGATCTGTCGCATACCAACCTGAACCCTTAAACACGATCCCCACCGGCGCAATCACTTTGCGCAGGCTTTTCTTGTTGCACTCCGGGCAGGTTGTCAGGGGCTGGTCATTAAAACTCTGGTGACGATCGAACTGCACGCCGCAGGTCTCACACCGATAAGTATAAATAGGCATACAAACATCTCCTTATAGAACGAACATTTAGATTATACCCCCATTGCAATGCAAGGCAACAGTAAAAACCCATGCCTCATACAAAAATCATATGTTTTTTTCGTTACGAATTTGCAAGAATTCATTCTTGAATATTGGCGGGAAAGTTGTATAATAGAACAAATGTACTATTTAAAAGTAACAGGGCAACATGTCAACTCTTGAAGAATTCACCCTGGCGTTACGCGCCTACCAGCAAGTCCAGGCCGAAATCGGCAATCCCCCACCCGTAGGCGGGCAAATTTTCCCGTCCCCTGGCAATGGGATCGAACCCGCCGGCCCACTGCCCTCCCATTCCGTTGTTTTTGGGATCGCTGGCGATGGCCTGCCGCTAATTTTGCGGCTGGATCGACCTGCCAGCGGCCCAATCCTGTTGATGGCAGATAAAGGCAGCGGCAAAACCGCTTTTTTGCAGACGCTGGCGCGCTCCACCCGCCGCTTGAATCCCGTTGAAGAGACCGCCATCCTGGCCCTGACCGATTTCCCCGACGAGTGGCAGCTGTCCGATATGCCTGGCCGCACACTGCGGGTGCATCCCGCTTACCAGGAATCGACCGCTGACCTTTTGCTGCGCCTGGCCGACTGGGTGACCGGCAACCAGCAGCAACGCTCCATCCTGCTGCTGATCGACGGTTTGGATAGCATCCTGCACCTGGACGATAACGCTCAACAAGCCTTCGCCTTCCTGCTCGAAAACGGTCCGCGCGCCCGGTTGTGGCCGGTGGTCAGCGTCAATTCTGCCCGCGCCCAAAAACTCCCCGATTGGCTGGCTTTTTTCCAGACCCGCATCTACGGGCGGATCGTCAACCCGCAAGCCTGCGAAGAATTGACCCACCTGCCCGGTGCCCCATTGGGGTCGCTCTTCGCAGGGGCAGAATTCTGTATGCGTCACCAGTCGCGTTGGATGCGCTTCTGGCTGCCAAGTAATTAATTTGGAGGAAAGAATGAACACCGGAATGTTGTGGTTCGATAATGACCCCAAAACGGCGCTTGACCAAAAAGTCCAGCAGGCCGCTGACTATTTCCGCAAAAAATACGGACAGGTACCTGATCTGTGTCTGGTACACCCCTCCATGCTGGCTGAATCGCAGCACCAGGCGGGCCGCATTACGGTGCGACCCTGGCGGACAGTGACTCCTGGCCACCTGTGGATCGGTGTGGATGAAAAACTGCCCCTCGGGGCAGATTGATCAAAGGAAAGCCAACGCGCATCTGGCGGAAAAAAGCCGCGGGCAGGGTGTCCACCCGCCACAGCGGAGATAGGCCTCGTGGCCCGGTCATACTGGCAGACTTGCGTCAGGGTGCGTTTTCAAACGGTGATATGCGAGCGGGGGGAGTGGGCATACGCCTGCGGCGATGGACAAAAAGGGCGCGACAGTGTCGCGCCCTTTTTTTGCTATTCGCTGTAACCCACCGCGATGGCGGTGGCGTGGCCCTGGCTGTGACTCATGCTGATCGACCACTTGACCAGACCCTCCAGGCTCGCTTTTTGGGCGGCCACCCCGTGCAAAATCAGCCCGGGTGCGCCGTTTTCGGCGCGGGTGATCTCGATATCCTGGAACCCAAACCCGTCCAGGCCGCTGCCGAGGGCTTTGGCAACCGCTTCTTTGGCGGCAAAACGCGCGGCCAGAGATTCGGTCCTGCCTGCGCAGGATTGGCGCTCGGCAGGCGTAAAAACCCGCGACAGGAAGCGTTCACCATGCCGGGCAATGGTGGATTCGATGCGCTCAATTTCGACCAGGTCGATTCCGGTTGAGATTTTCATGGCTTAACCTGCTGAGACGATTGCCAGCCGCCCCGGGTGCAGGTGGCGGCGAATGGCCTGCAAAGCGTCTTCGGGGGTGACGGCGCGGATGCGGCTTTCGTAGGTCTGGTAATAATCCAGGCCAAGTTGATAGCGCTCGATATTGAGCAAGGCGTTGGCCACCCCGCCGTTTGATTCTAGTGAAAGCGGCAGACGGCCGATGAAATTATCCTGGCTATCGCGCAATTCTTCAGCAGTCACCCCGTTTTCGACAAACACTGCAATTTCCTGGAGGATCAGATCGATCGCCTTTTGAAGGTTGGCCGGGCTGACGCCCGCGCCGATATCCCAGGTGCCGGTTTCGAGGCCAGCGCTCAGGCTGGAGTAGGCGTAATAAGCCAGCCCGGAACGTTCACGTACAACCTCACCGATGCGACCCATCATGCCAAACTGCCCGAGCACCGAGTTCGCCAGCGAGGCGGCAAAATAATCCTCGGCCAGGCGGGTGGGCCCGTGGCAGCCGATCACCAGGTCGGTCTGAGATTTCCCGGCAAGGGAAACATGCTCGCGGGTGACCGCGTCCAGCAGCTGCAAGGCTGGCAGCGCAGGGTGATGCGGCTGGTCAGGATTCTGCCAATCGCCAAGAAAACGCTCCACCATTTCCAAAACCTGAAGCGGTTCGATGGCGCCGACCACCGCCAGCACCATGCCGCGCGGGCCATAGTGGCGATCTCGAAATTGGATCAAGTCTTCGCGCTGAATGGCCTGGATGGTCTCAGGGTAGCCATCGTCGGGGCGGCGGTAAGGATGGTTGGCATAAACAATCTCATCGAACGCCATGCTGGCACGATCGCCGGTATCCTGTTCGCGGATGGAGAGGCCAGTCAGCAATTGGGCGCGCAGGCGTTCTACCTGCTCGGGCGGAAAGCTCGGGTTGCGCACAGCGTCAGCCAACAGTTCAAAGATCAGAGGCAGATCTTCGGCCAGCGAACGCCCGCTAAAACTGGTTGTGCGCGCGCCAGACGAAAACCCAAGCCCGGCGCCGATCGATTCGAGCGCATCGTGGATCTGGAAAAAGTCGCGTTGGTCGGTGCCTCGCATCAGGGCCGCGGAGGTGAAATCTGCCAGGCCGAGTTTTTCGTCGCTGTCGAACAGGCTGCCCGCCTGGAAAAACCCGCCCAGGGCGATCGAGGGACTGTTCGGGTTGGCGCGTGCCAGGACCGTAATGCCATTGGCAGTCACTGCGCGAAAGATGTTTTCAGGCCCAGGCAGAGAGTGGAAGGGTTGGCTCATTCTTCATCCAATTCGCTGCCATCGGGCAGGTAAATGCCGATCACACGCTGGTCGGCCATGAAATACTGTCCGGCTACGCGGCGCACATCTTCGGGGGTGACCGCAGCCAGCCGCTCGAGGTAGGTCAGGAACCAATCGTAGGTGGCGAACATTTCGGCAAAGCCAAGCCAGAAGGCCTGGTTGGTGATGTTTTCTGAGCCAAAGGCAAACATGGCGCGGGCCTGTTTGATGGCGCGCGCGATCTCTTCGGGCGTCACCAGGTCATTCTGCATCCGTTCGAGCTGTGTGTCGAGCGCGGCCAGGGCTTCTTCAGGTTTGCGTTCCGGGTGAATGGTGAGCGTGATCGTATACAGAAAAGGGTCGATGGTGGTGGATGAGCCGCCGTGCACCCCGACCGCCAGTTCCTTCTCGACCAGGGCATGGTACAAACGTGAAGTCCGGTTTGAAACCCCTCCACCGCCAAACATGTTCAGGTTTGAAGGGCCAGCCAGCAGGCTGTCGAGCACGGCCAGCGGATAAAAGTCAGGGTGCGCGCCCGGCACGGATGGATAAGCAGCTTGCAGGTAAGTGGCCTCACCCGGCCCGTTGACGTTCAGGCGCATTTCACCGCGCCGGGGCGGCTCGGGACGATCCAGACGGGGCGGCGGTGACCCGGCCGGGATCGGGCTATAGAGTTCGGTCAGGCGCGCCAGCATTTCGGCCGTGTCAAAATCGCCGGCCAGGGCCAGGACAGCGTTATTGGGGATGTAATAGTTCTGGTAATGCTGGCGCAGATCGGCCGCGCTGAGGGTGTGCAGATCGGCGGTATCGCCAATCACTTCGTGGTGATAGGGGTGGACGCGAAAACAGGCCGCCTGAATGGCTTCACCAAGCAAAAAGAGCGGTTCGTTTTCATTGCCTTCGCGCTCAGAAAGGATGACCGTGCGCTCCGATTCGACCTCCGCCGGGTCGAAAGTACTGTTGACCATGCGGTCGGCCTCCAGGCGCAGGGCCAGATCGATCTTGGCGGCGGGCATGGTCTCGTAGTAAGTTGTCCAGTCGACGAACGTGAAGGCGTTCCACGTGCCGCCCTCGCGCGAAACGGCTTTGTCGAGCATCGAGGCCGGGAACTGCGGCGTGCCCTTGAATTGCATATGTTCGACCCAATGCGAAGTGCCGGTTTTGCCGGTCGGTTCATCTTTCGAGCCGACCCGGTACCACAGCCAATGGCTGATGATGGGTGCGGTGTGGATCTCTTTCAGTAAAATTTTCAAGCCATTATCGAGCATCACTTGAGTTGCTTCGGTCATTTACGCTCCAGAACGATACGAATAATCATAGCAAGTGTGCGGAAGCAGGGCTTCCGCACAAAATAATTCACAAAACTTTTGCCTGCCGGGGGCTTCTAATCGGCAAAAAAGGCATCACACAACCACGGGATCGGCTTGCAGAACGGCACATCTTCAGGGCCTTGGATGTCCGGCAGCAACATCCAGTAATACGGGGCGACAACTTCTTGCAGGCCAACAAAGGGCTGGTGCAATTCGGTCTCTTCGAGCGGAATATCGACCGGCACATCCAGAACGATCGGGATGGTGGTATTGACCGGGACGGTGATATCGAGCGCGATCGGCAGATTGGTACCGGCCGGCAGGATGATATTGGTTGGGGCGCTGAGGATGTTCAAGCCGCCGGTGTTGAGGGTAACGCGCGCGCCCTCAATCCGCGTATCTTCGGTCAGTTGAACGGTGGTGTTGGTCTGCACCGGCAGATTGAACTGGACCGGCACATCGGTCTGGACCTGGATGGTGGTGCGGATGTGGGCCCGATCCATCAAAACAAAATTTTGATACAGGCCGCCGAGCAAGCCATCGCCAACCATACCCTTGAGTGTGAACAGCTCGCGCGCCAGTACCAGCAAAACAATGACCAGGATAACATTGACGAGCATCGAGAAAATGCTGGCCACCGTCCAGAAGATGGGCATGAAACCTCTCCTCGGCGCCTGGGTTTGTTGGGGCAGATCCGTTTTTGTGGTTTCAACGATCACGGGTTGTTCTTCATACGCTGCAACTGGGGCTTGCTCTTCTGTGTACACTGCAACCGGGGCCTGCTCTTCTGCCGGGGGCGGAGTCATTACCGCAGGTTTCATCGAAGCAATTGGTTTGCTCTTTTTGGGGAAAAGGAGTGCCTTGATCCAATTGAGGTTATCGGTTTTAGGTTGATTGGTTTTGCCCATGTTGATGCTCCTGGAAAATTGTGTTAGCCGCTGATTCACAAACTCACTATTAGTTTAGCATAGGATGGAAAAAAGCGTGTATCAAACAAAACATCTTGCGAATGTGTTGGTTTCCTTATACATTGTGGAAAGATGGACATGTCAACTATAATAAGCAAGAACAGGTCTTTTTAGTGGTCTTTGACAACAGCCCTGAGAATTTGCCAACAAAAAAGGAGAATGCGCTTGAGCGAGAGCTATTATGTCGCCGTGGTGGGAGCAGGCCCGGCAGGAATGTTTGCCGCGCGCGAACTGGCGCGCGCGGGCGCCCAGGTTGTAATTTTCAATCGCGATATCAAGCCGGGCGGCCTGGCCGAATACGGCATTTATCCCGACAAGCATGCCATGAAACAGGGCTTGCGCACCCAGTTCCAACAAATTCTAGATACGCCCGGCATCAAATATTATGGCAACATCAGCATTGGCACCCAGGCCGACCTGACCCTCGATGATCTGCGCGCCTGCGGTTTCCAGGCCATCCTGGTCACGGTTGGCGCACAGGGCACCAAGTGGCTCGGCCTGCCCGGCGAAAACCTGATCGGGGTCTACCACGCCAAAGACCTGGTCTATCACTACAATCAGTTGCCGCCTTACAGCCAGAAAAAATTCGTTTTTGGCAAAAAAGCGGCGGTCGTCGGCGCGGGGAACGTTATGCTCGATATTGCCCGTTTCCTGATGCAAAAAGCCAAGGTTGAAGAAGTGATCGCCATCGTGCGGCGTGGCCCGGCAGAAGTCAAGTTCGACAAAAAAGAGATGGAATATGTCATCTCGCAGCTCAACCTGCGCGCGCTGGATGAAGAGATCGAGCGGGTATCGGGCCAAATGAGGGTCATCGGACAGGATCCAATCGAAGCCAAAGCCAACATCCTGGAAGCCCTGCCCAAAGCCTATCCGCCGCTTACATCGGCCCACTTCCAGTTTGAGTTCCTGGCCTCGCCGACCGGCATGCGCAACGACGGCAGCGGAGCGGTCAGCAGTATCGACCTGGAAGACAATATCCTGCTCTTGAAAGATGGCGAGGTCAAAGCGCGCGGGACGGGGAAGACCCGCACCATGTCGGTGGACTCGGTCGTTTTTGCGATCGGCGACAAAGTCGATGACAGCTTCGGGCTGCCGCTGCAAGGCTCGGAGTTTGCCAAAAATCCTGAGCCGCGCTTCCCGGTGGACGGAATTTCTTACGAAGCCTACGACCCGGGCAGTGAATCGGTCATTTCAGATGTTTTTGTGGCCGGATGGAGCCGCCAGGCCAGCACCGGTCTGGTGGGATATGCCCGCAAAGACGGCACCAATGGTTCGAAAGCCATCAACCAATACCTGCAAACCCTGCAACCGGCCACCGTTGAAACCAAACTGCTCGAAGCGCGCCTGAAACAACTGGCCAAACCGCTGGTGACGCGCAACGATATTCGCAACCTGCACGTGATCGAACAGTACGAAGCTCACAAACGCGGGATCGAGTCGTTCAAATTCAACAGCAACGAGGAAATGCTCGAAGCGATCATGTCGGTCGGTTGATTTAGATTTAACGCAAAGACGCCAAGCTGCAAAGTTTTTATTCTTTGCGACTTGGCGTCTTTTTGTTAAGAAATTAGCCTAAATCTCAACACCCAACCAGATGCGGATGAAGTAGCCGATGATGAAGCTGAACAGGGCCACACTCAGGCTCAGCCCGGCCATTTCGATAAATCGGCGCTTGAAGTTCTCGCCCTTGGCAACAGAGATGTAATAATTAAAAACGGCGATGATGACAACCCCGGTCGTTAGCGAAATTACCAGGCACAGAATGTAATTTTTGAGCAGCAGGTAAGGCAGGATTAACAGCGCAACCGTGATGATATAGGCGATCCCGGTGTAGACCGCCGCGAGCACGGGGTGTTTGTCGGTCTTCTCCGAACGGGTCGAGAGATATTCCGAAGCAGCCATCGAAAGCGAGGCGGCGATGCCGGTGATCAGCCCCGAGAGGGCGATCAACTCCACATTTTGCAGGGCCAGCGTCAGCCCGGCCAGCGCCCCGGTCAGCTCCACCAGGGCATCGTTCAGGCCGAGCACGACCGAACCGGCGTAGCGCAGGCGCTCTTCATCCAGCATTTCGAGCAGTTTTTCTTCGTGCTCTTCCTCATCCTCGTGAATTTTGATCGCTTCGGGGATGATCTTGGCGATCTCAGCGTAATTGACCTGGGCGCCCTCCTCGCCCTGCTCCATCAGCTTGACCCCAAAAGTAAAGCCGAACAGGCGCGCCACAATCACATAGAACCAGACCAGCAGCCACTTCGGGCTGGCATCCTGCTTGGTGAACTTCTTCCACTCGTTGTAATGGCGCAGCTCGTCTGCTGCGATCTGCTCCAGAATGCGGCGATTCTCTTCCTTTGGCAGGCTGGCGGCAATCCGGGTGTAAATGTTGTACTCGGTGATCTCGTTGCGCTGGGCGGCCAAGAGCCGCAGGCGTAATTCTTCGCTGATTTCCATCGTTTTTCTCCTATGATTTGATTTCTCCAACCCCAGCACAAATTATACTTCTGTATGGCCGAGAGAAATCATCAGAATCGTTCCTCCTGACACCCCCAAAAGGGGACGATTATCAGTAGACAGGCCGCGCGCGGACAGGGATAATGATCTTGTCGAATAGCACCTTTCAACCCCAGGAGAATCTCTCATGACTTTGTCTGAAAACGTTGCAGAGCGCGCCGTGTTGGCGCAGTACGACTACCAGTTGCGGCCGGTCGAGCGCGGTTACGCCGGGCGCACGCTCTACATCAACCTGAGCGAGAACAGCATCCGCGAAAAACCGGTCAGCCAGCAGATGAAAGATCTTTTCACCGGCGGGCGCGGCTTTGCGCTCAAACTTTTATGGGATGCGGTAACGCCCCAGACCAAATGGAATGATCCGCAAAATGAGCTGGTCATCGCCAACGGGCCGATCTGCGGCATCACCGCCTACCCTGGCAGCGGAAAATCCACCATTGTGACTCTCTCCCCGCTGACAGAGAACGTGATCGACTCGAACGTCGGCGGCTATTTTGCGCCGTTTCTCAAATTCTCGGGCTTCGACGCGCTCGAGATCCAGGGCAAGGCCGAAGATGATGTGATCATCTACATCGACGGCGACAGCGGCCACGTGACCGTCGCGCGCAACTCGCTCGAAAACGTGGACGCGCACGAGATCAGCAACGTTCTGACCGAGCGCTTTGGCGGCGACGAAAAAGGCAAACGCGGGATCGCCGTTTTGGCATCCGGCCAGGCAGCCGAATACACCCGCATCGCACTGATCAGCTCGAGCTGGTACGATGTCCGCCGCAAGGAAGCCCGCCTGAAACAGGCCGGACGCGGCGGCCCCGGCCGCGTTTTCCGCGATAAAAAGATCAAGGCCATCGTGGTGCGCTATACCGACATGGGCGGCGACAAAAACGGCGTGGCCGATATGCCGCTCATTCGCAAGGCCGGGCAGCGCATCAACAAGGAAATCGCCGACTTCGACGACAAGCAGAACCAGATGCGCAAGGTTGGCACGGCCAACATCGTTGAGATCATGGATCACTTCGACCTGCTGCCGGTGCACAACTTCCGCTACGGCTCGCACCCCGATACCCACAACATTGACTCAAAAGTCTGGAAGGAAGCCTTCACCCAGGGCCTGCCCGATGGCTGCTGGCTGGGCTGCACCATGTCGTGCTCGCACGGCGTCGACCAGTTCCCGCTCAAGACCGGGCCTTATGCCGGTCAGTGTGTACTTGTCGATGGCCCCGAATATGAAAATGCCGCCGGGCTGGGTTCGAACATCGGCAACTTTGACGCCCAAAAAGTTCTTGAACTCAACTTCTACTGCGACACCTACGGTGTGGACAGCATCTCGTTTGCCAACTGCGTGGCTTTCGCCATGGAGTGCTACGAGGAAGGCATCCTGAACAAAGAAATTACCGGCGGGCTGAAACTCAACTTTGGCAACGGCGCCGCTGCGCTGGAACTGATCCACCAAATGGCGCGCGGAGAAGGCTTCGGCGTGACGGTCGGCCAGGGCGTGCGTTATATGAAAGAACTCTTCGTGCGCGAGTATGGCGCCGACCCGAAATTCATCCACGATATCGGGATGGAAATCAAGGGCATGGAAATCTCGGAATACCTGACCAAGGAATCGCTGGCCCAGCAAGGCGGGTTTGGCCTGGCGACCAAAGGTCCGCAGCACGACGAAGCCTGGCTGATCTTCATGGACCAGGTTCACAACCTGCTGCCGACCTTCAAAGACAAGGCCGAGGCCCTGCATTACTTCCCGATGTGGCGCACCTGGTTCAGCCTGCACGGTCTTTGTAAATTACCCTGGAACGACATCTCGCCCGAGAACAACAAGCAGACCAAGGAACCGGCCAAGGTTGAGGAACACGTTGAAAACTACACCTGGATCCACCAGGGCGTGACCGGCATCCCGACCACGACCGAAACGCTGCTGGCCCAGTCTGAGCGGGTCTACAACTTCCAAAAAGTTTTCTCGATGCGCATGGGCCGCGTCGGACGGGTGCACGATTATCCGCCCTACCGCGCCATGGGGCCGGTCACCAAAATCGAGTATGAATCGCGCCAGGAACGCTACGATGAGCAGCTCACACGCCTGGTCGGGATCGACCCAACCGGCATGCCCACCGAAGAAAAGATGAAAGCCCTGCGCGCTTACCGCGAAAACCAGTACGAGCAACTGATGGACGCCGTTTATACCCGCCGCGGCTGGGACAAGAACAGCATCCCAACCCCCGAAAAACTGAAGGCGCTCGGCATGGATCTGCCCGAACTGCTCGAAGTGGTGGAAAGTGCAAAATTGAAGGGCTAAAGTTAAGCTCCTTTGAAAAACAGCCTCGCAATGTTGCGAGGCTGTTTTATTGCTCAGGCTGTTCATTCCGGCCCGCAGACCAGGTTCTTTCCAGTTCGCTTGGCGCGATACAACTGTTCGTCGGCGGCGGCAACCATTTTTTCTGGCGTAGATTGGCCGGCGTTGTTGCTGAGACCAATGCTGGCCGTTATGCCCGACAACTGCGGGAGGATTGAGTCCCAGGGATAGGCTTCAATCCCCCGGCATAGTTTTTCACAAATTGCCCTGGCCTGCTCCTGGCTGGTTTCCACCAGGATGATCATGAATTCCTCGCCGCCGTAACGTCCAATCACATCCACCGAGCGACAGTATTCACGCAACAATTTGGCGGTCGCGCGCAGCACCTGATCGCCAACCAGATGTGAGAATGTATCATTGACCTTTTTGAAATTGTCCAGATCGAGAATGGCAATCGATAGTGGGTGATTGAAGCGCCGGGCGCGCTCGAATTCGCGGGTAATCTGAATGTCCAACCAGCGCCGGTTGAAAATGCCGGTTAACCCATCTTCACGGGCCAGTTGTTCCAGCATCTCGGCCTGGAGCGCCAGTTTTTTCAGCAGCTCTTCTTTTTGTTTATCTGCGGCCTCGACCACGCTCAGCTTTCGAGACAACTCGTTGCTCTTTTGCCTTTGGATTTCAGCATCCTGCTGCGCCCGGACGATTTCGGCGCGCGCCAGCAACGCCTCCACCCGCCGGCTCGTTTCCTGGCTGTAGATGTGTCTCCAGGTGGCATCGTACTCTTTAAAATGATTCAGCGCGCGGTGCAAGTCTCCCAAATGTTCATAGGCCTGAGAGAGCAACTGGTGGATCTTGGCGGACAATTGTTGGGATTGAACTTCTGTGGCGATTTCTAGCGCTTGTACCAGGTATTCGATCGCCGGAACATAATGCTCCTGCTTGAGTTCATTTTCTCCCAGGGTTTGCAAGACATGCGCCATTGTCGAACGTTCGGCGGTGCCGGTGATGATTTCGAGCGCCTCATGCAACACTTTCCTGGCCCGGGTGTATTGTTTGAAATGTTGCAAAGACCAGCCCAGCCCAAAAACGGCCAGGCCTTCATCGTGCCGGTTGCCGATCTGCCGGGCAATCTCCAGGCTGTGTCTCAAATGACGCATACTGGCTTTTCGTTCACCCAGCTCCGCCTCAAGTTTGCCCAGATCCTGGAAAAGCGTGCCGTCGAAGGCCCGGTCGCCACTGCCATGGTTCATCTTTAGCGCGCGCAGCACATGCCCGCGCGCCTCGAGCGGATTGCCCATTTCGATCAGTGTTTTGGCGATATTTGCCAGCGCATATGCCGCACTCCGCTTGTCACCGCTGGCTTCTGCGATTTCAAGACACTGATATAGATTTTCCAGCGCATCGGCATACTGAGCCACGTCAATATAAATCAGGGCGATGTTGTTCAGAGAACCTGCCACCCCGCTTTGATCCCCGCTTTCCCGGCGCAAGATCAGGCTCTTGTTGTAATAGGTAAAAGCCTCGGTGTAACGATTTTGGCGATGGTGGATATTTGCAATCAGGTTATAGGCCCTGGCTGCCCCCTGGGCATCTTTCAGGTTTTCGAACAGTCTGGCAGCCTGTTCGGCAGTTTCCATGATTTCTGGCGATTGTTGGTCCGCCAGGATGTGGTGACACAGGCTGAGCATGTACAGGCTGCCAGCCAACCCCAGGTGATAATCAATGCGCATGGCCAGGTCGCGGGCCTGCTGGCTGATTTTCAGCGCCTGGCGGGTATCCAGGTGACGTAGATTGTGCGCCTTTTCGATGAGCGAGTCTATGAACAGCGGTTCGGGAAAGGGAGAATCGGGCTGCATAAGCATAAAAAAGGTCAATCCAGGTAAATATTGGAAGAATAAGAGGGTGCCTGTAATTTTAGTCTCTTTGCTATGCTCGAAACGTGCAGGTGGATTGCAATTACCGCCCCAGAGCATCGCCCTACAAAAATCGTACGCTTTCCCGACGGTTTTCCTACGGAAGCTTGTTTTTCTACCAAAGAACGATGTATGATGAAAATCGGTTTGCGCCAATATTCACAAACCAGGGAGAGAAAATGTTACAAAAAATAGTGATCGTTTTTATGCTGGTTGTGTTTTTTGTGACAGGCTGTGGGCTAGTTTCCGGTAGCGATACGGCTCAACAAACATCCTTGCCAACCATTGCTGCTGACAGGTACCCGGCCCCCGCCGATTTTAGTTTTTTAGGGAATAAAACCCCGGTCATCGTCAAGTATGACCCCAACTCGGCTGACCCATGGCAAAATGATTTTCGTTCGATGGATTTATCTGCACTGGACCTGTCGCAATCGGGCACTGACTTGCTCTACGCCTCATTCGACAACCATACCAGGTGGCCACCCGCTGATAAAATGCCCGCGGATTTCAACTGGCAGCAGATCATGAAAACGGGCAAGAATCCGGGGTTGGGAATACGGGCATTGCATCAACAGGGTATTACGGGCCAGGGAGTTGGAATTGCCATCGTTGACCAGCCACTGCTGCTCGAACATCAGGAATATCGTGAGCGGCTCAAACTGTACGAGGAGATCAACATCGAACCGCAAGCCGAGGCAGCCATGCATGGCGCAGCGGTCGCTTCGATTGCAGTGGGTAAAACAGTGGGTGTCGCCCCCGAAGCCGACCTGTATTACATCGGCGCATGGACAGGTGATTGGGATCAAGAAACCAATGAATTCACCTGGAATTTCAAGTATTATGCCCAGGCCTTGCGCCGGATTTTGGAAATCAACCAGACCCTGCCTGAATCCGGGAAAATCCGCGTGGTTGCCATGCAGGTCGGGTGGGATCCCAGCCAGGCCGGTTATGACGATATCACAGCCGCTGTCGAGGAGGCCAAAGCTGCCGGAGTTTTTGTGATCAGTTCAAGCCTTGAAGAAACGTATGGGCTGGCTTTCCATGGCCTGGGGCGCGATCCGCTGGGGGATCCGGATGATTTTTCGGCTTACACGCCTGGCCTGTGGTGGAGCGAGCAATTCTATGCCGGGAAAATGTTCCCAACCCCACGCCTGATGGTGCCGATGGACGCGCGCACCACCGCCAGCCCAACCGGGGCTGAAGATTATGTTTACTATCGCCAGGGCGGCTGGAGTTGGTCGATCCCCTACCTGGCGGCAAGTTATGCCCTGGCTGCACAGGTCAGGCCCGAGATCACCCCCGATCAATTCTGGCAGCTCGCCCTTGAGACCGGTCAGACCCTTCAGATTGAGCGCGAAGGAGAATCCTACTCGCTCGGAGTGATCCTTGACCCGCAGGCCTTGATCCGCGCGCTGCAAAAACAATGACGCATGCTCAAAATTCGATCTCCATCCCGTCGTGACCGATCTCGGTGGCCGGGAAAATTTTTCTCGCGGCGGGCAGGTCATCGGCCACATCCCAGCCCATCGGGTTGAAGTGGATCAGGCACAGGCGTTTGACCCCGGCCTGGGCGGCCACTTGCGCCACAGCCGAGGTGGAACTGTGATTGATCGTTTGGCACAGCTGCGCTTTTTCGTCGGTCAGGTTGCAATCGTGCAAGAGCAGCTCGACCCCGGCGATCTGGTCAATGTAAGGTGCCTGCGGGCTGGCAATGGTGTCGGTAATATAGGCCAGCGAATGCCCGGGCCACTCCAGCCGGAATCCGACTTCCTCGCGGGCCGGGTCAAAGGCAAAATAACGGAGAGTCCCGCCGCCCGGTAAGGCTTCGGCAGGCTCAAGAATACGCCAATCCAGCGGATAAGGAAATTGATCCTTGAGATTGGCGAGCATCGCCTGCGTAACATGGATGCGTGTGCTGTTCAGGAGTTGATTGGCCTGCCTGGAACGATCCTCGATAAAAGAAATATCCACGGGGCGGTCTGTTGCATCATTGGCCAGTTTTTTGAAATAGCTGCCAAAAAGATAATGCAGGCCAGTCGTATGGTCGCCGTGGGTATGGCTCAGGTAAACATCCAGCGCCGTGACCTGCTGCATATATTGGTGGATGCGGTACAGACCGGTGCCGCCGTCAAGCAGAATGTTGTGCTCTGGTAAAAAATAACAGGCGGTCTGAGCCTGATCTGTGGGAACAAACCCGCCGCTGCCAAGCATGATCAGCTTCATAAAAACTCCTTTATGGGACAAACGCAACAGTATTATTGTACAAGAAAATGGCCCTGCTAATTTGAATTCGCAGGGCCATTTGTGGATTGTAATACCAGTTTAACCGGGATTCAAATCGGTGTAGACAGCAATTATGTTGCCAGTCGGATCCTTGAACATGCCGAACCAGCCGGTGTTAGGAATCTCGGTTTTGGGGTAAATGATTGTCCCGCCCAACGCTTCAGCCTGAAGCAGGTCGGAATCGATATCATCGCTGTTGACGTAAACCAACACATCGCCGGGTTTGACCTCTTCTGAAAGCGAGGTGAAACCACCCCCGGGGCCATCTCCGGCATCCCACATGGTGTAATCCATGTCAGCGTCGCGGTGAATATCCCAGCCGAATAATTTGTTGTAAAACTCCCCGGCTTTGGCAGTATCTGCGGCGGGGATCTCGATATGGACAATATTGCGCTTGGTCATGGCTTTCTCCTGTTGGGTTGGTAAATAATTAGGCAAATAGTATCCAAATTATAGAATTAATGTTCTAGTATTTCAAGCGCCAGATATGCTGAATATTCCCGACCCCACCCAGATATGGGATAGGAAATATGGCTGCCTGTTTGCCGTTTTGTAGTCGGTCCGGAATAAGGAATTTGGCCTTTCTTATGGTATCATGTCGCCATTACAAAGGATGAGACGATGGAAGACCGCATTACGATTATCGAAGGCCCCACCCCAATATTTGAACCTGTCCAGGATGGCTGGGCGCTTGGACTAAATGAAACCAGTTCTTTTTCATTTACCGCCATGACCCGGCTCCGCACTTTTAATGGCCCGGCACTGGTCGAACGCTGTTACCGCCGCTGGAATCAGAAACAACCCATCACCCTGCATTATCGCAATGACGTCGGTCTGGAAGAAACTGCGCCAATTTTAGCCGCGCGCTCGGTCGCAACCGAAGATGGACAGGTACTCCTGCTCTGGGTGCATGTCGAGCGCGATGATATGCAGCTCGAAATCGACGCCGACGACTCGGACGACGATGAACTGGACTTGCTGGATTAAACAGCAGCCCCTGACCGCTCATTCGGGATTCGTGTCTGACCAGGCGCGAATCCCGAATTTCAAATAAAGGCAAAATGCCATGTCAGTCTTGCGCTCCGATCTGAACAACGGTCTCCTGACCCTGACCATCGACCGACCCAAAGCGAATGCCTTCAACCTGGCATTGATCGCTGAACTGCAAAACGCCTTCAAGCAAGCCGCCAGGGACGCGCAAACCCGCGTCATCATCCTGACCGGCGGCGGGCGGGTCTTCGGCGCGGGGCAGGATATCGAAGAAATTCTGGCGGGCGGCCAAGATCTCTCGTATCTGAAACACCTGCGCGAAACATATAATCCGCTCGTTTTGCAGATCCGTCAGATCGAAAAGCCGGTCATTGCGGCGATCAACGGACCTTGCGCCGGGGCATCGTTGGGGATCGCGCTGGCCTGTGATCTGCGCTTTGCCGCCGATACCGCCCGTTTCGTGGTCGGGTTCAATGGGATCGGGCTGGTTCCCGACTCTGGGGTTTCGTTGCTGCTCCCGGCGCTGATCGGGCTGGGGCGGGCAACCGAGTTCACCTTTAGCAACCAACCCATCAGCGCGGGCAAGGCTCTCGAATGGGGGCTGGTCAACCGGATCTATAAACTGGAAGATCTGCACAAAGAAACAACCGCTTTTGCCGCAGAACTGTCCAAGGGTCCGGTCGGCGCGTTTGGTCTGAGCAAGCGCCTGTATAACAAGGCCATCCTGCCCAATCTGGCAGAAGTGCTGGAATATGAAGGGCAGACCCAGGAAATTGCCGGCAAAAGCCCGGAACACAAAGAAGGCGTGGAAGCTTTTATCGAAAAGCGGCAGGCAAAGTTCTAATAGCCAACAACCAATTAAGCCGGAAACGCCAAGAAAACATAAAAAACTTGGCGTTTTTTGTTTTCCCGGCATCTTGGCGGTAGAATTGTGAAAAAATTTAAGGAAATCTATGCCCTACGAACCCGTCATCGGCCTTGAAGTTCACATCGAAATGCAGACGCAGTCCAAGATGTTTTGCGCCTGCCCGGTGGTTGATTCTGTTTCCGCGCCGCCCAACACTGCGGTTTGCCCGGTTTGCGCGGGGCATCCCGGCACCTTGCCGGTGGTCAATGAAAAAGCGGTCGAATATGCCCTGCGGGTGGCGCTGGCCCTGGAGTGCACCGTCAACCCAGTCAGCATTTTTGCGCGCAAAAATTATTTCTACCCCGACATTCCCAAAGGTTACCAGATCTCGCAATACGAGCAGCCGCTGGCCGAGTACGGACGGATCTGCCTGCAAATATCGCAAGGCGAGAAGGTCATCCGCATCCGGCGCGCGCACTTGGAGGAGGATACCGGCAAGTTGACGCATGTCGAACCTGCCGGGGCCGCCCAACCCTACAGCCTGGTGGATCTGAACCGGGCCGGGGTTCCGCTGCTGGAGATCGTGACCGAAGCAGATTTCCGCTCGGCCGAGGAAGTGCGCGTCTACGCGATGGCCTTGCGGGCGCTGGTGCGGGCGCTGGGCGTCAACTCTGGCGACATGGAAAAGGGTGTGATGCGCATCGAGCCGAACATTTCGATCCGGCCTATCGGACAGGAAGCCTTCGGTACCAAGGTTGAGATCAAGAACCTGAATTCGTTCCGTGCCCTGGAGCGGGGCGTGGCCTATGAAATCAAACGCCACGAGCAGGTGCTGACCAGCGGTGGAGCCATTGCGCAGGAAACCGTTGGGTGGGACGATGCGGCGCAGGCGACATATAGCCAGCGCTCGAAAGAGGATGCCCACGATTACCGCTACTTCCCCGAGCCGGACCTGCCGCCGTTGCGCGTCAGCGCGGAGTGGGTCGAGCGAGTCAAAGCCGCTTTGCCGGAACTGCCGATCGCACGCGCCAAACGCTACCAGCGTGATTTTGGCCTGAGCGCCACAGAATCCACTTTCCTGGCGGAGGAAGCCGCCTTGGGCGAGTACTTCGAACGAGTAACGGAAGCCGGCCCGATCGCGGCGCGCTCCGCTTTTGCCTGGGTAACGGGAGAACTGCTGGGGCTGGTCAACACCTCCAATGGCGGTTTTGAATCGATCAAAGTCCTTCCCCAAGATCTGGCCGCCCTGCTGATAATGGTGACGGAGGGCAAAATCAACCAGGCAACCGCCAAAACCGTGCTGACTGAGATGTTTGCGAGCGGGCGAAAAGCGGCTGAGATCGTTGAAGCCGGGGGTCTGGTCCAGGTTTCGGATGGCGATTTGATCGCCCAACTGGTGGCTGAAACCCTGGCCGAAAACCCGGGCGAGGTGGCAAGTTACCGCGCCGGAAAGCTGACTGTGGCGAACTTCCTGTTCGGGCAGGTGATGCGCAAGGCGGGCGGCAAGGCCAATCCGCAGGTGGTGCGGACGGTCCTGGAGCAGCAACTGGGGTAACATTTATTTGTCTGACATATCACAGCCAAACACGTGACGAGTCTCATATTGACTCGGCCTTCAAACTCAGGTAACCTTAGAGAGCATGAGCGAAGGTGATTAATCACATGATTTGCGTCTGCCACATACCACATCAATAAAGCGGGCCTCCGATCCGGTGGCCCGCTTATATTTTTTTATCATATTCACTACCCGTTACAGGAGATGAAATATGTCCGGTCAAATCAATGCCTTTGAAATGGCGCAAAAACAGTTTGACGGTGTCGCCAAACAGTTGAACCTGGACCCGCAGATTTCGGAAGCCCTGCGCTGGCCAATGCGTGAGTTTTCGTTCCGCATTCCGGTGCGCATGGATGATGGTTCCTTGCGCGTCTTCCAGGGGTTCCGCGTTCAGCACAACGATGCCCGCGGCCCCAACAAAGGCGGTATCCGCTTCCACCCGTCGGAAACATTCGACACCGTGCGCGCCCTGGCCACCTGGATGACCTGGAAATGCGCTGTTGCAGACATCCCGCTGGGCGGCGGCAAGGGCGGCGTGATCGTCGATTCTGCCTCGCTTTCGACCGTTGAAAAAGAACGCCTGTGCCGCGGCTGGGTGCAGAATATGTGGCGAAACATCGGCCCACGCCAGGATGTTCCGGCCCCTGATGTTGGCACCACCCCCCAGATGATGGGCTGGATGATGGACGAATATTCCAAGCTGGTCGGCCAGTACACGCCGGGCGTTTTCACCGGCAAACCACTGGGCGGCGGCGGCTCTGAAGGCCGCACCGAAGCGACCGGTTACGGTGTGATCTACACCGTGCGCGAAGCGATGAAGCACCTCGGCATGGATTCGACCAAGTCGGTCGCGGCCTTGCAGGGTTTTGGCAACGTTTCGCAGTATGCGGCGATCGGTTTCGTTGAAATGCTGGGCGGCAAAGTGGCCTGCGTTTCGTGCTGGGACCGTCACGACCGCACCTCGTACACCTACAGCCACAAAAATGGCATCGATCCGCGCTTCCTGCTCTCGATCACCGACCAGTATGGCACGATCGACAAGGAAAAAGCCAAAGCTGCCGGTTACATCATCGAAGACGGCGACGCCTGGATCACCAAGGAAGCCGATGTTTTGATCCCGGCCGCGCTCGAAGGCCAGGTCAACGCTGACAGCGTCAAGAAGATCCACAGCCGGGTCAAGATCGTGGCGGAAGGCGCCAACGGCCCGACCACCCCTGAAGCGGACGATTTCTTCAAGGCCAACAAGATCTTCAACATCCCCGATTTCCTGTGCAACGCCGGCGGTGTGACCACATCCTACTTTGAGCAGGTTCAAAACGACATGAACTTCTACTGGAGCAAGCAGGAAGTGCTCGAGAAGTTGGATGCCAAGATGACCTCCGCTTTCCACGGCGTGCTCGACATGAGCGCAAAAGAAGGCGTTTACATGCGCGATGCGGCCTACATGGTCGCCATCGACCGCGTGGTCAAAGCCATGCAATTGCGCGGCTGGGTCTAAAACCCATTCTGTCTGTAAAGCAAATGACCGTCACATCAACGTGGCGGTCATTTTTTATTCTTGCGTGAAAATCTTTATCGTTTTCTGTCAATCTTCGGCAGCGCGGGCGACTTCTTCAGGGTAAAAGATGACTTCCTCGCGACCGGTCAATTTTTCATCCACCTTGCGCACGATCAAATTCAAATGCCCGGCATGGGCAACATAATCCAGATCGTCGGCTGGGACGGTCAGCACCGGGCAAAGGGTGAAGTTGGCAATCCAGTTCTCGTACAGGCCGTTCAGGCTTTCGAGGTAGTCGGCGCTGATCGTGAGTTCATAATCCCGTCCGCGCCGGGCAATGCGCTGCAGCAGGGTCGGCACGGAGGCGCGCAGGTAAATCACCAGGTCGGGCGGCGGCAGGAAGTCCATCGCTGTCTGGTACAGTTCGCGGTAGGTCTGGTAATCGCGCGGCGTGATATGCCCCTGCAAATACAGGTTATGGGCAAAAATCTCGGCGTCTTCATAGACGCTGCGATCCTGAATAACCGAAGTCGGGTGGGACGAAATCGCATGATGTGAACGCAGGCGATGGGTCAAAAAAAAGATCTGCGAGTGGAAAGCCCACGAGGCCATATCAGCGTAAAAATCCGCCAGGTAGGGGTTTTCGGCGACCGGTTCGTAGAAGGGCTGCCAGCCCAGGCGCGCGCACAACCCGTTGACCAGGGTCGATTTTCCCACGCCGATATTCCCGGCGACGGCAACAAATTTTTTCATTACTCCCCCTTTGGCAGTTTCCCGGCTAATTCGAGATCGATGATCTGCTTGAAAACATCGTAAGGCTGCGCGCCGACAATGGCGATCCCGTTCAGGAAAAATGTCGGCGTCGATTGAATGCCAAACTCAGCGGCAAACTGCAAATCGGCATCCACTTCACCGGCGTAACGGCCTGACCGGAAGCACTCCATCAAAGCCGCCTCATCCAGGCCCAGGTCGATGGCATACTGTTCAAAAGCCTGTTCGCCAAAATCATATTTATAACTGAACAAGGCGGTATGATATTCCCAATAGGCGCCCTGTTCGTTGGCGCAATTGGCCGCCTGGGCAGCCGGCTCAGCCTGCGGATGAATGCTGTTGAGCGGGAAATCGCGATAAACAAAGCGGATTTTGCCTTCGTACTCTTTCATCAGGCGTTCGAAAGCATCGTCATGCCATTTTTTGCAATATGGGCACTGGTAATCGCTAAACGCCACCAAGGTGATCGGCGCATCGTCCGGGCCCAACACCGGATCATCATCGACCGGGATATCGTAGCGCTGCAGGGTTTCAGGGATCTGGATCTGCCCGGCCTCAGCGGTTTCGGCGGCAGGCTCTTCCTGTCCCCATAGATACCAACCTGTGCCAAGCCCGGAGCCAAACAGGAGCAGCCCGAGCACAATTGGCAGCAGGATACGTTTGGGCCATTGCGGCAGCTGGGGCCGCTCGCGCCGGCCAGTGGGCGGCGTTTCAACAACATCAGGAGTCAATTCAAGTTCGGTCATATCGGCATTATACCTTGCAAAGGTTTGTCGCAAAATGCTATCATCAGCACAAAAGGAGAAGAAATGAAAATCAGGTTTTTGCTACCCTTGATTCTTGCCACGCTCGCCTGCAGCCTGCCGGGGCTGGCCCCGCGCCCGACCGTCGAACCCTTAGTTTTCCCAACCAGCGTACTCGAAACGGTCACGCCGATTAACACGACCGACCCGCTCGCGCTACCCCCGGACCAGGCTACCGTTGAAGCGACCTCCGCCGCGCCGCCGGTCGACGCCGCGACCGCCACCCTGGCGGCCGACCCGCTGACACAGATCAGCATCAGCACCGACCAGATCTACTACGGCGGCGATTGCTCGCCCAAAGATGTGACTTTCGAAGTCACCGTCAGCCAGCCCGAAAAAGTCTACAGCGTGTTGCTGTTTGTGCGCCTGCGCAACCAGAAAAGCGGGGTACAAAGCGTTTGGAACACTGGCCTGGCGATGCACCCTTCGGGCGGCGGGCGCTACGATTACAAATTGCGGGCGGTTAATGTGCCATCCTACAAAGAGTACGATCCGGCCTGGTTGCAATACCAGTTCGTGCTGACCAACACCCAGGGAGATGTCATCGGCCGCACGCAGATCTTCCTGGACCGGATCAAGTTCCAGCGTGTTTGCCCGTAAAACTTATGGGCAGTACGCGCGTATATCTCTGTAATTTACGGAGGTAGAAAATGACTGAAAAAACGAAATCTGTCCCCTGGTATCTGTGGCCGTTCTGGGCCATCTGGACGCTGCTCACCACCATCCTTGAGATGACCGGGCGCTTCGTCGCCATCGTGCTCGGGCTGGTCTTCATGCTGGTTGGCGTGCTGGTCAGCCTAACGGTGGTCGGCGCGATCGTCGGCATTCCGCTGGCGATCATCGGTTTCCTGCTGGTCATCCGCGGGATCTTCTAGCAGTCGTTAGGGGCGTCCCCGCGGGGACGCCCCTACAATTTAACGGGCAAAAATTCTTTGCCGCAGGGCGATCAGCGGCTTTTTGATGGGCGCCACTCTTAACAGCAGTAAAAGTATCGCCACCGCGCCATAGGCCAGCGGCTGAACGATGTCGCCGCTCAGGCTGAGCAGATCCCCTTTTTTGGCCATGAAAAAGTGGATTACCACCAACGGTGAGATGATGTAGACCAGGCGATGCAGGCGTTTCCAGTTTTTGCCGAGGCGCTTCATCCAGTAGTTGAACGAGGTCACGGCCAGCGGTAACAGCATCAGGAAGGCCAGCGCGCCGATGATGATGAAAGATTTCGTGCCGACATCGCGCCAAACCGCAGCCAGGTCCAGGCCATAGTCCAGAATGAAAAATGTTGAGACGTGCAGCGCCGCATAGAGAAAAGCGTAATTGCCAAGCGCTTTGCGGCGCTGGGTCAGTTCCTTCCAGCCGGAAAGCGAGGCGATCGGGGTGCAGCCCAGCGAAAGCAACAGGAAGGTGATCGCATTCAGGCCGGTGCGTTGCTCGATGGCCTGGATCGGGTTGGCGGTCAGGTTATCGTTAAAAAAATCGAAAAGCAGCAGGGCCAGCGGCAGCCAGCCAGCGATGTGGACCAGGATTTGGAGCGGGGTGAAACGAGGTTTTTTCATAACAGATTTCCGGCAGGAGCGGCCCGGGGGAGTCGCTCCTGCGAATTTAATAATATTTCGCCAAATCCATGCCGTCGTACAGGCTGGCAACCTGTTCTTCGTAACCATTGAACATGCGCGAGGCGCGCCGGGAAAGCTCGCCGATGCGGCGCTCGGTGGCCTGGCTCCAGCGCGGATGGTCGACCTGCGGGTTGACGTTGGCGTAGAAACCGTACTCGTTCGAAGCGATGTCGCTCCACAGGGTGGCGGGCTGTTCGGCAACCAGTTCGATCTTGACAACCGCCTTGATCGATTTGAAGCCATACTTCCACGGCACAACCAGCCGAATGCCGCCGCCATTTTGTGCAGGGAGTTCGCCGCCGTACAGGCCGGTCGCCAGGATGGTCAGATCGTGCATGGCTTCATCGAGGCGCAGGCCTTCCTGATAGGGCCAGGGATACCAGGGTTCTTTTTGGCCCGGCATCTCTTCGGGTTTCAGAATCGTCTCGAAGCGCACGTATTTGGCGTCGCTGGTCGGCTCGACCAGGCTGAGCAGCTTCGAGAGCGGAAAACCCATCCACGGGATGACCATGCTCCAGGCTTCGACACAGCGCAGGCGGTAGATGCGCTCCTCGGGCGGGAAGGATTTGATCAGATCCTCGACGCCGAACGTGCGCGGATTTTTGACGAGGCCGCTGACTTCCACATCCCAGGGCGAGGTTTTGAAATCTTTTGAAAGGCGGGCGACACCCACCTTGTCGATCGTGAATTCGTAGTAGTTGTTGTAATTGGTGATATCTTCGAAAGAATTGACCGTGTCACCGAACTCGTCGGTTTTGGCGCTGATCGCCGGGTCGGCGGGAGCCAATTCAGTTGCGTCGGGCAGGTCGGGGGCGCAGGCCGCCAGCGCCACGCTCCCTGCCAGGACACCGGCCGCTTTGATAAAATCGCGGCGCGACAAGTAAACATGCTTGGGGGTAATTTCTGAAGACGGGATCTTGGGAATCATACACTTGCTCCTGAATATCGAAAGAATACCAAATCAGTCTAAATTTTGCGTTAGAAACCGAAAAAACTTAGGGTTCGTTAAGTAAAGCCTGGATAGCCTGTTGGGTCTCATCGTAGCGGCCCTCGCCAATGTGAACATAGCGCAGGATGCCTTGTTTGTCGATCAAGTAAAGCGTCGGCCAGTATTGGTTGTTGTAAGCGCGCCAGTTCAGCCCGTTATTATCTTGCAAAACCGCATACGGGATTTCCAATTCAACAACAGCTTGCTTAAGATTGTCCAGATCTTCTTCATAGGCAAACTCGGGGTAATGGTTGCCAATCACGACCAGACCCTCATCCGCATATTCTGAGTGCCATTCCCTCAACGAGGGAATCACATTGCGGCAGTTAATTCAGCCAAAGGTCCACATGTCGAGCAGGATGACCTTGCCGCGCAAATCGGCCAATTTCAACGGAGATTCGACGTTGAGCCAGGTCTCGCCGGTCAACTCTGGGGCGGGACCGAGGTCCGGGTATTCGGAGGCAGGCTGAGGGGAGTCCGCTCCCGGCCCGAGACCGGACTCAGATTCACCAGGCAGAGCCGCGCACGAGACGAGGAAAAAGCTAGCCAGCAGAACATTCCAAAGCGATTTCATAAAAGAATTCTCCCAAGCGGTGTTGGGAGAAGAATAACAAAAAGAGATTACGAAAGTCTTACGTGATGATTAAGTTTTGGGGACAGTGAAGATGAAGGCCGCGCCCTGACCGGGCTGGCTGTGGACGCTGATTCCACCACCGTGGGCTTCGACGATGCCTTTGGCAATCGCCAGACCCAGGCCCGCGCCGCCGGTGCTGCGGTTGCGGGATCTGTCGCCGCGATAGAAGCGCTCGAAAACGTGCGGCAGGTCGTCGGGGGAAATGCCTTCGCCGCTGTCCTGCACGGTGACACGGACAAGGCCATTTTCACGTTCGGCACGCACACTGACCAACCCGCCGGGCGGGGTATGGCGCAAAGCGTTGCTGACCAGGTTGTTGAGCACGCGCCCCATGCGCTGGACATCCATTTCGAGCGGGTCGATGCCGGGCGCAGCAGAACCTTCGAGGCGGATGCCGCGCTGGGCGGCCAGGCCGCTGAAACTTTCGAGGGTGTCAGAGAGCAAATCGCTGAGCGATGCCGGTTCGCAGTGCAAAAGCAGGCCACCCGCGTCAAGCTGCGAAACCTGGAACAGGTCATCGATAAGGGAAGCCAATACATCGACCTGTTTTTTGGCCTGGTTCAGATACTGGCGGGATGTCTCAGGGTCGCTGACCACGCCATCGGCGAGGGCTTCGACCAGCAAGCGGATGCTGGCGAGGGGCGTGCGCAGGTCGTGCCCGGCCCAGGCCACCAGGTCGCGGCGCAGGTGATCAAGTTCTTTTTGTTTTTCGGCGGCCTGCTGGAGCTGACCCGCCATTTGATTGAAGGATTGGGCCAGGGCGGCGATCTCGTCTGAGCCGCTAACCGGGGCCCGCGCCGAAAGATCACCCGTTTCGAGGGCCTGGGTGGCGTTTTCGAGTCGGGCAAGGCGTTCGGTCAGAGTGCTGGCGAAAAACCCGCCCAGGATAATGGCGATTCCACTGGCAAAAACGAGCAGGACGGTGGCAAGCTGCAAGTCATGCTCACTGGCAAACATCAGCCGGGCGGTCACCCAAACATTGAGAAAGGTCAGGCCGCTGGCAAGAATATAAGTGCCAACCAGCGCCCAGCGCACGGAGGGGGCGCGTTCCAGCCAGCCAAAACGGTAGGCGGCAAACCCGGCCACGATCGAAATGAGCGCGGTTACCGAAAGGAACTGCGCCATGTGTTCCAGATCGCTCATCGGCGGGCGCATCAGCCAGTAAAACAAGGCCAGCGAGGCGGCCAGGGTGAACAGGATACCGAGGAAGTAGCGGAATGGGGCAGATGTTTTCATGGCTCGAATTTATATCCTACGCCCCAGACAGTCAGCAGGTGGCGGGGTATGGAGGGGTCGGGTTCGATCTTTTCGCGCAAGCGGCGGATATGCACCGTGACCGTGCCGGGGTCGATATATGCGGAGCCGCCCCAGACACGCTCCAGCAGATGGTCGCGGCTGAAGACCTGGCGCGGATGGCAGGCGAGTAAATAGAGCATATCGAATTCTTTAACAGTCAGTTCGACTGGCGCGCCGTTGGCTTTGACTTCTCGCGAGGCCGGGTCGATGGACAGGTTCGCAAAAACAATCGCCTGTTCGCCCTCAGCGGCCTTGCCCGCGCCGCCCGCGCGGCGCAAAACGGCGCGCACCCGGCTGACCAGTTCCTGCGGGCTGAAAGGTTTGACCACGTAATCGTCTGCGCCCATCTCCAGCCCGGCGATGCGATCCATTTCTTCGCGGCGCGAGGTAACCATGATCACAGGCACATCGCTGCGCTCGCGCAGCCAGCGGGTCAGGGAATAACCGTCCATGCCGGGCAGCATCAGATCGAGGATGACCAGGTCGGGAATGCGCTTTTCGAGCAGTTCCAGGGCAGCCTGGCCATCGGGGATGGAAGTGACCACGTACCCGGCGCGGCGCAGATAAAGGGACACAACTTCGGCAATGCTGGGTTCGTCTTCGATAACGTAGATGGTGTTTTCGGGCATGGGGAATTCCAGGAAAGAAGAAAGAAACTTGGTTGATTAATAATAATCATACCCCACAGCAACGGCTTACGCGGGCTTGTTCAGAATTTCGTAATCTTTTGGCAGGGTTTTCGTAAGATTGGGCGGCTATCATGCAACTATTCAACCACAAGGAGAAAAAATATGCGTAAACAATTGATCTTTACTTTATTAGCACTCAGCCTGATCCTGGCAGCCTGCGCCCCGGCGACACCTGCCATGGAAGAAAAGCCTGCTGACGCCATGATGGAAAAACCCACCGAGGCCATGATGGAGAAACCCACCGATGATATGATGGAGAAACCTACCGATGCCATGATGGAAAAACACACGGAGACGCCCGAAGCCATGAGCGGCGAAGATAGTATGATGGCAGCCCCGGCCTGGTTCGGCGTGCAGTTGACCAATGTCCGCAGTGGCGAAACCTTCAGCATCAACGATTTCAAGGGCAAAGTGGTGCTGGTTGAAACCCTGGCAATGTGGTGCCCCAACTGCAAGAAACAGCAGATGCAGGTCCAGGCGCTGCACGAACAGCTTGGCGACAACCCCGACTTTGTCAGCATCGGCCTGGATATTGATCCGAATGAAAATGCAGATGACCTGAAAACCTACACCGACAGCAATGGTTTCGACTGGGTCTATGCCGTTGCGCCTGCCGAAGTCTCAAGTGAATTGAGCAATCTTTACGGCGCTCAATTTATCAACCCGCCCTCCACGCCGATGTTCATCATTGACCGCAAAGGCGAGGTCCACCTGCTGCCGTTCGGCATCAAGAGCGCTGAAGAACTAATGGAAGCCCTCGAACCGTTCTTGAAAGACGGGATGTAAGATTCGACCAATGACGAAGGACGGAGGACGAAAAATCGGCACAGCCCGGTTGCAACCTCCGTCCTTGGTCTTTTGTCACCGGTCAAAACACTATGGAAGCCATCCTCACCTCCCTCTCGATCGGCCTGTTGGCCACCACCAGCCCATGTGTTTTTCCGCTTTACCCAGGTTTCCTGGCCTACATCAGCAGCGGACAGGAAAAAGTGGGCAAGCTTGGGCGCTATTTTCTCGGATTCTTCGTCCTGGCCGGGGTGCTGACGATGATGCTGGCGCTCGGCGGACTGATCGCCCTGCTCTCGATCTCGGTCGGCCAGGCGCTTTCGATCATCATCCCGCTGGCAGATGTTCTGATCATCGGGCTGGGGATCATGCTGCTGCTCGACAAGAATCCCTTCAAAGCCCTGCCGCAAGTGCAAGTCCCGGCCCTTTCCCATCCGTTTGCGAATGCCTTCGTCTATGGGCTGCTCTACGGGCCGATCGCCCTGCCCTGCTCCGGGCCGCTCGTGGTCGGGATTTTCGCTTTTTCGCTGACCGCGACCGAGTTCTTCAGCAAACTGGGCGTTTTCTTCTGGTTCGGGGTCGGATTCGGCGCGCCGCTGCTGGTTTTATCCCTGCTCTCGGGCGCGGCCCAACGCTGGATCACGCGCTTCTTCGCCCGCCACAGCCGGGTCATCAACATCGTCAGCGGGCTGCTGCTGGTCGGTGTCGGGATTTATGATTTGTGGATCAATTGGGCGTTGATTTTGGCGTTTCTGGGGTGAAAAATAGAAAGTGGAAAGTAGATGAAAACTCTACTTTCCACTTTCTATTTAAGGCAATAATTTTCTTTTACAAAACCAGCCCGCCTACCCCAAATAATCCCTCAACTGCCGGCTTCTCGTTGGGTGGCGCAACTTTCTCAGCGCCTTGGCCTCGATCTGGCGGATGCGCTCGCGGGTGACGTTGAAATAGCGGCTGACTTCCTCGAGGGTATGATCCTTGCCGTCGATCAGGCCGAAGCGCAGTTCGAGCACCTGACGCTCGCGTTCTGAAAGCGCGGCCAGGGCGTGCTGCACCTGCTCGCGCAGCATTTCGCGCGCGGCAGCGTCCATCGGTTCGAGGGCGTCGTCATCCTGGATGAAATCTCCCAGTTGCGAAGACTCCTCGTCGCCGACCGGGCCTTCGAGCGAGACCGGCTCCTCGGCGGAGCGCAAAACCTTGTTGACTTTGCTGCTGGCGGCGGTCCAGCGCTGGGCAACCGACTCTTCGAGCTGGGCCCCTTCGGCTTTGGCGCGCAAAATGGCCTGCACATCGGCAGCTGAGAGATAGCCTACTTCGAGCGCCAGTTCCTCGGTCGTCGGTTCGCGGCCATAGGTCTGCACCAGCGAACGCTGGATGCGCAGAATGCGGGTGATCGACTCAAACAAATGGACGGGGATGCGGATCGTGCGGGCCTGCTCGGCGATCGAACGGTTGATCGACTGGCGGATCCACCAGGTGGCGTAAGTGCTGAACTTGAATCCACGGCGCGGGTCGAACTTGTTGACCGCCCGCAAGAGACCCAAATTGCCCTCCTGGATCAGGTCCAGAAACGAAATGCCGCGCCCCAGGTAGCGTTTGGCAACGCTGACCACGAGACGCAGGTTGGCGCGCACCAGGGCCTGGGTGGCATCGTCCGCGCGGAACTGGATGACTTTCAGATCGAGCAGCAGTTCCGTTTCGTCGGGCAGGTGCTGATACAAACTGCGCGAGGCCGGGCAGGAGTTGTGCTGGTGGCAATATTTCATCACCCAGCCGGCCAGCTCGGGCGGCAGCAGATAAAAACCGATGAAAAAGTTGAAGGCGTTGGCGGCCAGGCCGTTCCACATCACGTCACTGCCCCAACGGCCGTTGTCCAAAAATGCGCGCAGGTAAGACGGGCTGTCGCTGTTGTCCCAGCCCTGGCGCAGGGCCTGGGCTTCAGCCAGCACCAAAGACAGATCGGGCAGCTGCACAGCGAGGCGTTTCGCGTCCTCTGAAAAACGCTTCCAGGCCAGCACCAGATCGTCCAGCGTCGAGCGATAGACCTGGGTGGCGCGTTCAACTCCCTTGCGTGGCACATGAATTTCCAAACGTTCGACCAGGCGGTGGGCCTCGATCATGGTCGAGAGCCGGAATTCGCTGTCCGAATCGAGCAGTTTTACCTGGCCAATTTCGCGCAGGTAGAGCCGCACCGGGTCTTCTGAAAGCTCACCGGTAAACGCCGGGCGGATCACTTCAAGCACTTCGTCGGCATCCAGAGAAATCGGATCGTCGAGGCTCAGATCGCTTTCCTCCACATCAGGTGTGAAGCTATCGAGATCATCAGCGTGGTTCAGAGAAGAGTCTTTGGGCTTGGACTTGCGTGGCATGTTCACTCCCGGCGGTATTCGCTCAAACGTTTTCGAGCCTGGTCTATGGCTTGCAAAACACGGGCATATTTTTGGGCGGTCTGGTTCAGTTCGACAGCCTGGGTTTCCTCGACCAAAAAGCGCAACTGGTTAACGCTCTCGGCAAGGATCGTGCGGCGCATTTGCAAGACCTGGCGGGTAAGTTCATCGAGCACCCGATCATCTGCCCCCTTGGGGGCAGGCTGGGCCAACAATTCGCTGTGGGTCTCACTTAATTCATCGACCAGCTTTGAATGGACAAAGGCGGTCGTGTCCGATTCGTCCTGCTCCTGCGAGTGCTGGATGAGCAACAAGATCGACTGGTAATCAGTATACTCGAAATCTGCGGCGCTCAAGGCGCTCAAACCCGATTCTTGCAGGCGACGGTCGAGGCGCGGCAGCAGTTCGGGGCGGCGCAAAATATAGCCCAGGCAAACCGCTTCCATTCTGCGGAAGGGGGAAACGGGTACGGGCTTCAAGACGATCGGCTGACCCTCAGCCGGTTCGGCCTTTCGGCGGGGTGTGTGCTGGACCGTTCCACCCGTGGCTTTGGGCGCGTTTAAGCTGCGCTCGTCGATCTTCAACCGCCGCGCCAGCATCTGACGGTACGAATCGCGCTCGACCGGGTTGGGCAGATCCTCGATCAGCGGCAGGATGTGGGCCGCAATCTCGGCCTTGGCCTTGGGGTCGTTGATATCGCGCTCGGCCACCAGGCTGTCGAGCACATGCTCAACGATCGGCTTGGCGGCAGCGATCAGGCGCGCCCATTCTTCCGGTTCGCGGGCCACGATCTCATCCGGGTCGAGGTCGTCGGGCATGGTTGCCACGCGCAGGTCGGCTTGCAAACGGGCCTCGTGACGCAGCAGCCCGCGCGCATCGAAGCCGATCTCGTCTTCACGATCCATGGCTTCGCGGGCCGCATCCAAACCGCGCAAGACGGCTTTCTGCCCGGCGACATCCGGGTCGAGGGCCAGCACAATTTTGCGCGTGAAGCGCTTCAACATGCGCAACTGGTCATCAGTCAGGGCCGTGCCCATCGGCGAGACCACGTTCTCATAGCCGGCCTGGTGGACGGCGATCACATCCAGGTAGCCTTCGACGATCACCGCCTGGTCGGCAGTCCGGATCGGCTTGCGCGCCCGGTCGAGTCCGTAGAGCAGGCGGCCTTTGTCGAACAGAACCGTCTGCGGGGAATTCATGAACTTGGGAATATCGTTCGGGTCGAGGATGCGCCCGCCGAAGCCGGTCATTTTGCCGTTCTCGTCGCGGATCGGGATCATGATGCGGTGGCGGAACTTGTCGTAGTAGCCGCCGTTGTCGCGTTCCGAGAGCAAGCCGACATCCAGGATATCCTGCTCGGAATAGTGCTTGCCCTTGAAATAATTGAGCGTCGCGTCCCACGAGTGCGGGGCATAGCCCAGGCCAAAGGTTTCGATCGTCTCCATCGTCAAGTTGCGTTTTTCGAGCAGGTAAGTCAGCGCGACCTTGCCGGCCTCGGTTTGCAGCAGTTGGTGACGATAGAACGTAACCGCGTCCTCGAGCAGGTTGCGCAGGCGCTGGTTTTCTTCTTTTTGTTCGGGTTTCTCGGGCTGGAGCCGCTCGAGCGTGACCCCGGCCTTGTCTGCCAGGCGCTGCAGGGCCTCTTTGAAATCGATGCCCTCTTTTTTCATCACGAACTTGAAAATATCGCCGCCCTCGTTGCACTCACCAAAACAGCGCCAGGTTCCGCTTTCGGGCCAGACCACAAAAGCCGGGGTGCGCGTGTTGCTGTGGAAAGGGCAGAATCCCGTATGGTTGCGGCCGGTGCGGCGCAGTTTAACCCCGGCTTCGGCGGCCAGGTCCAGAATATCGATGCGCGATTTAATTTCGTCGATGGATGACATGGGTAGGATTATAGACTTGGTTGAAGCGAGATGCAACAGGAAAAGTATGCAAGCAGCGTGGCACTTTCACGCCAGCGAGTCATTCGGCGTCAATTTCACGAATAACCTCGATAATGCTCTCACCTTTCACTTCATAGATGATGACCCCATGGCCTTCCCAGCGTGTGGCGTACAAGACAACTTCCAAAACGCCATCCTGGTTCAAATCAAGCAAGGTCAGCAACTCATAAGTAAGTGGATACCCGGGTTCAGCCTGGGCATTGTGGTAAACATCCGCAGCCAGCGGCAGCGTGACAACGGTATTGCCGCGCACTTTTCTCATCAGGATGACGGAGTAATCGCCCAACTCAACCAACGGGGAAAGCGGGTTGGGCGTTTTGAAATACGAGGCCGTAATAAACACTTCATCCGTGCCGTCTCCCTCGAGATCGGTTCGCACAATTCGGCTGACCTGCACGACCGGCTGGGCAAGACCCTGCGAATTCAACCACTCCCTGACCGCTTGCTGGTAAACCGCAGAATCCGGGCTCAAGTCTTGCATCGGGCGCGAGGTTACCTTCCAGCCCTGCGAAAACCCGAACAGCAGCGGGTGCGATTCTGAAAAATCAGAGCCGACATAATAAGTTCCATGCCAGGGCGGCCCGGCAACCGAGGCGGAATCATAGGGGCTGAATTGCCCGAGGTAGCCATCCGGGGTGTACAGGTCATACGGCTGATCGAATGCCATGCGCGCAAAGGTTGCTTCGTTATCCAACCAGATCCCGTTTAGATAGCCGCCCAGAATTTGGAAACTGTAATAACGGTCGGGTGCGCCCTGTCTAAATAAAATCGGACTGAACGAAAGCGGCACGGGCGCATCGCTCGCCGTCGCGGTTGGACTCACGACCAACCTCGGAGTCGGCGTGAAAAGGATCGGCGTTTCTGATGCAAAAAGGAAAGGGGTTTGAGATGCCAGGGGAATCGTTTCGGCTGCAGGTTGAGCCCCTGCACAGGCACTTAGCAGCAAGGCCAGGCCAGTCAGAATCAAATTCGGGATATTTTTCATCACACAACCTCCCCGCCGGAGAATGGGATCTATCCAGCTCACCCTGATTATAGGCCAATCTGTCCGGTCATCAGGATGATGTTTCAGGCAGACCCACCACATAGGCTGATTGTCGAAAATATCAAATTGTTGTATATTTGCGCCTATATTCACAATCGCGTTTATACAAGGAGAGCCCGATGGGAGCCATCGAATTCACCCGCAACTACTCAGACCTGAGCACCAACCAAGGATTCCAGTTCGAATTCAACTGTGACCGCTGCGGTACAGGTTACCGCACCCGCTTCCAGGCTTCGGCGCTGGGCATGGTTTCCGGCGCACTGGATACGGCCAGCAGCCTGTTCGGCGGCGTCTTTGGTCAGGCCGCCAACTTGGGCGAACGCGCCCGCTCGGCCACCTGGGAGAAAGCCCACGATGAGGCTTTCTCCAACGCCATGGAAGAACTCAAACCCGATTTCCTCCAGTGCCCGCGCTGTTCCACCTGGGTTTGCAAAAAAGCCTGCTGGAATACCAAAAAGGGATTGTGCAAAGGCTGTGCCCCCGATCTGGGTGTCGAAATGGCCGCCGCCCAATCCAGCCGCACGGTGGAGGAAATCTGGGCCCATTCACAAATGGCCGAAGAAGACCGAGGCATGCTCAAGGAGGAATCCTGGCGCGCCGGCATCAGCGCCTCCTGCCCGGCCTGTCACGCGCCCCTGCAAACCAACGCCAAATTCTGCCCGGAATGCGGCGCAAAGATCCAAACCAAGAAACACTGCACCGAGTGCGGTGTAGAGCTGGCCCCAAATGCCAAATTCTGCGCAGAGTGCGGTACGAAGAACGCTTAAGCCGCGTCAAGTGAATGAACTCAAAAGACCGCGAAAGAGACTCGCGGTCTTTTCTTGTTTTCGGCTGTTCTTTTATGCCACAAATGGATTTTGTACAGCCACCCCGTCATACTCTTGACCGTGCGCAAAATCCTCCGACCACAGGATCTTGCAGCCGGTTTGCTGAGCAGAGCGGATCACCAGAGAATCCCAAAAGGAGATCTGGTAGCGAACGCTCAAGTCGATGGCGGCCAGGATGTCCTCTGCAAAAGGGCGATGAACAGGCCAGGCAGACAAATTTTTGATAACTTCGCGAGCATCTGAAATTTCCAACTTTTTAGGGGATTTATAAGCCACACTGACAAAAAATTCCTGCAGTATTTGCAGGCTGGTGCGTCCCAGGTTGCCAATCAATAATTTTTCGTAAAGCGCCTTGGCAATTTCATGCTTTCGACCGGTGGATGCGTCGAAGGCATAAATCAGGATATTTGTATCCAAAAATTGCGGCTCATCATTTGCGCTCATAAAGCTCATCCCGGCTGGGAAGTTTCGAATCGCCAAAGCCTAAATCAAAGCCCTTTTCGAGTATGGCGAGTTGGCGGTCCCTGGCCTGGATATAAGATTCATCTTCGCTGGCGAGTTTTTCCATGGCATCCGTCATCAATTTGGAAATCGATGTCTCGCGTTTGGCTGCCACCAGTTTTATCTTACGCAAAGTGCTTTTAGGTAACGAAAGGGTAATATTTTGCATTTCCATGAGTTAAGTCTCCACGTGTTTAAGTGTAGCACGTAAATACGTGAGAAACAAGCAGGGGCGCGATATATCGCGCTCCTGCAAAGAAACCCAAAATCCTAAAACCCTTCGAGTTTGCTCAAATCAGCAATCCCGGCAGACAGGTTGGCTATTTGCCCAACCAGCGCCAGGCGGTTCTGCTTGACAGCTTGATCTTCGGCCATTACCAAAACCTTGTCGAAGAAGCCAGTAATCGCGGGGATGAGTTTCTCGACCGTTTGGAGAAACTCGTTCACGGTTGCAGGTTGAACATTTAAGGTTTGCAGACTTTCGTACAGCATTTTTTCAGCAGGCTCAACCAGCTTTTCAGTGCTCACTAATAACTGGTCACTGTTCATACCCGCGGAGCGGGTAATTCTCACGCAGCGCGCGTAGCCGTCCAGGATCGGGGCCCAGTCAGGGCGCTTGACCCATTCGCTCAGTTGTTTCATGGCGCGGGCGGATGCGGCCGGGTTGCGGGATTGGACCGCCAAAACGGCCTCGACCACATCGAAACGGAAGCCCGTTTCGGTGAGCAGGACGCGCATGCGACCCGTCAGGAACTCCAGCACCTGGGCCTGGACTTCGGCTGAAACGGGAATCGGCTGAGCGGCGGCAGATTTCTCGATCGCGGCGCGCAGGTCAAAATCGAGATCGTGCTCGATCAACGGCTGGACCGTCCCGATCGCGGCCCGGCGCAGGCCGAACGGATCTTTTGCGCCGGTCGGGGCCAGCCCGGCAGCGAACAGACCGACCAGAGAGTCGATCCGGTCTGCGAGGGCAACCACCAGTCCGATTTTGCTTTGCGGCACGGGCTGGTACTGCTCGCCAATCGCCAGGGCCACTTCGGCTTTTTCGCCGGTGCGCAGGGCATACTCGCGGCCGATGATGCCCTGGAGCGAGGTCATTTCGGTGACCATCTGGGTGGTCAGGTCGGCCTTGGCCAGGAAGGTTGCGCGCTGAACGTTGGAACGTTGAACATCGTCCAGGCCAAGCATTTCGGCGATTTCGGCAGAAAGTTTCAACATGCGCTCAGATTTATCGAGCACTGAGCCAAGTTTGGTCTGGAAGGTGAGCGTCTTCAGCCCGTCGCGGTAATTTTCGAGCGGGAATTTGACATCTTCACGGACGAAGAAATTGGCGTCCGCAAAGCGCGCGCCGAGGACGTGTTCGTTGCCCTCTTTGACGATCTCGAGATGTTCAGCATCGCCGTTGCGGATGGCAATGAAATACGGGAGCAAAGGCGCAGCATGCTGCGCCCCTACGGCGCGGATGGGAAAATAACGCTGGTGCTTTTTCATCGTTCCGATCAGCACATCGCGCGGCAGGCCAAGAAAATCGGGATTGAACCCGCCCAAAACGGCGGTCGGTTTTTCGATCAGGTTCGCCACTTCGGAGAGCAGTCCCGGCTCGATGATCGCCTCGCCGCCGACAGATGCGGCGGCTTTTTTGACCATTTCGACAATGGCGGCTTTGCGTTCTTCGATATCCAGGGTAATCCCGGCATCGCGAATGGTATCAAAGTAGGAATCCGCCGAAGCGACGGCAATATCCGGTGAATCATAGGGCCGCAGGCCGCGTGAAACGTTGCCCGCGAGCACTCCAGCGTATTCGAACGGGATAACCTGCTCACCGAGCAGCGAGACAAACCAGCGGATCGGGCGCGAGAAGGCCACGCCGCTGGCATTCCAGCGCATGGTCTTGACGAAGGAAATGCCAGCCACCAGTCCCGGCAGGGCCTCGGCCAAAACTTCGGGGGTCGGACGGCTTTTGGAACTGACAACCGCCGTAACATATTTGCCGCCGTCAATTTCGCGGACTTGCAGGGCAGAGACATCCACCCCGTTCTTTTTGGCAAAACCCATCGCAGCGGGAGTCGCCATCCCGGCGGAATCAAAGGCGCGGTCGGCAGGCGGGCCCTTGACCAGGTCTTCGCGGTCGGGCTGTCCGGGGGAGAGGGCCTCAACGAAAACGGCCAGGCGGCGCGGGGTGGCGTGAACCGTTACGGGACCATGCTCGAGGCGCAGATCCGCCAGCCATGCCGGGACCTTCTCGCGCAGCTGATTAAGCGCATGATCCACATCATTGGCGGGGAGTTCTTCGACGCCAATTTCAAGGAGCAGAGATTGAGGAGTAGAGATTAGAGAAGAGCTTGGTTTTGGACTGCTCTCTGTTCTCTGTTCTCCAGTTTCTTTCAATAACGGATATTCAAGTTCTTTGCGCTGTTCCAGGTACGCCAGCGCCACTTTGCGGGCCAGGTCGCGCATTTTTCCGAAACTGGCCTGGCGCTCGGTCAGGCTGACCGCGCCGCGCGCATCGAGAATATTGAAGGTATGCGAGGATTTCAGCACGTAATCGTGAGCCGGCAGAACCAGCCCCTGCGCGAGGCAGGCTTCGGATTCAGCCAGGTAGAGTTCGTACATCTGGCGGGCGCGGGCCACGTCTGCGACTTCATAATAGTATTTGGAATGTTCGAACTCTTCGCGGCGGCGGACTTCGCCGTAGGTGATGTCGTTGCCCCAGGGCTCGTCCCAGATGCCTTTGGCGTTGTTGAGCGCGATCAGGATCCGGTCGAGGCCGTAGGTGATCTCGACCGCGACCGGGTCGAGGGCCACCCCGCCGACCTGTTGGAAGTAGGTGAACTGGGTGATCTCCTGACCGTCAAGCCAGACTTCCCAGCCCAGGCCCCAGGCCGAGATGGCGGGCTGTTCCCAGTTATCTTCGACAAAGCGGATGTCATGCTGGCGCGGGTCGATGCCGATCGCTTTGAGCGAGTCGAGGTAGAGTTCCTGCGGATTGCCGGTATCGGGCTTGAGAATGACCTGATACTGGTAGTGCATCTGCAAGCGGTTGGGGTTTTCGCCATAGCGGCCATCATCCGGGCGGACGGAGGGTTCAACGTAGGCCACGCTCCACGGTTCGGGGCCGAGCACGCGCAAAAAGGTGGCCGGGTTCATCGTGCCCGCGCCGACCTGGGTGTAGTAGGGCTGCCAGATCAGACATCCGCGCGAGGCCCAGTATTCTTGTAATTGGATGATGATGGATTGGAAGGTGTGTTTGGTCATTTGAGATTTTCGATTTCTGATTTTAGATTTTAGATTGGGGATGATTGCTGGGGAAAGATTATACCGTGAAAAAGAAGCCGTCCCGCAACCTGGAACGGGTCTGTGCCGTATAATAGGGCATACAAACGAGGAGTATCGGTATGCGAAAATTTCATCGACATGGACATCATCGCTTCGGAGGCCGCCCCAAGGCCTTGAGCAGCGCGATCTGGCTGATCGGGATCGGCGTGCTGATGCTGACCGGTGACTGGTGGCCGGGAATCCTGGTGCTGGTCGGGTTAAGCATGGTCGTCGAAGCGGTCTTCAAAGACAAATGGCAAAATCCCGAAATCGAAACAGAAACGCCGCCCTTCGAGACACCGCCCCCTACCCCGACCGTCAATACACCGCCGGTGGTTCCATCTGTTCAGACTGAGTCGATCCCTGCAACCTATATTTATCGCAGCGATCTATTGCCGGCCAACTGTCCGCGCTGCGGCGGGCCGGTGCGCAGCGCCGAGGTTAAGTGGACCAGCAGCAAATCGGCAGATTGCTCATATTGCGGCTCGAAGCTGCCGATGAGAAAAGATTGATCGATCACACAAGATAAGAAAACGGCCCCGTCAAAAATACGGGGCCGTTTTGATGTTGAAATCTATTGCTAGCCGAATTTATAAGCCACGCCGAAACCGCCGCGGGGCAGCTTCCATGAAACGTTGGCGGGCGGGCACATCACACGGCAGGTGCCGCATTCGACACAGCTCTGGAAAGCGATCTGGACCGTGCCGCCGTCCTGGGTGCGATAAGCGCCGACCGGGCAAAATTGAACGCAGGGCTTGCCGGTGCAACGGATGCAGACCTGGGGATCAATGATCTTGAGGTGGGCCTCGTGCTCATCGGTGAAATACTTGAGCGACATCAAAATGTCGTCGATATAGACAGCAGGAAGATCGTTTTTAGGGGTGGTATTGGTTTCAGTCATCAGAGTCCTACCTTTCGTTTAGATACCAATAATTGTTCTGCCGAAAGCGACGATATCGCCAACAGCTTTCAACAGGGGGCGGCGGTCGGTCAGCGAGCGCAGAATATCTTTGTAAAGCTGACCCTTGGGTTTGCCAAAGCCGGAGAAGAACATCCCGAGTGCGTCATTGATAAAGGTCGGGTAAACGGCCATAAAGTCTGGGTGAGTCTTCAGGAAGTGGGACAGGCCGCGGTACTGGTGCAGGTCGGTCATGATGAAGGTCTTGTCGAGACGGGCGCGATACGACGAGAGCGACTTGGCCGAGAAATCGCGTTTTTGATGCGCTTCGACAGCGGTCTCACCGGCAGCTTTACCGGCGATGATCGCCATGTTGGTGCCTTCCCAGTGCAGGGCGTTGACCATTGAAGCGGCATCACCCGCCACCAGGGCACCGTCGGTGTAAAGCTGGGGCATATCCTTCCAGCCGCCTTCGGGGATGATATGCGCGCCATATTCCATCAGGCGGCCGCCAGCGATCAACGGGGCGATCATCGGGTGGTTCAGGTAGCGCTGCAGCAGTTCGTAGGGTTTGATGCCGGCTTTGGTCAGGGCATCCAGGGTCACACCGACGCCAACCGAAACGGAGTCGATGCCGGTGTAGAGGAAGCCCAGGCCGGGCAGGCCCATCGAAACATCGCCCATGACCGAAGCGGCCAGACCGTGTTCGTTGTCCGTAAAGCCAAAGCGGGCGTTGATGGTTTCAGCCGGCAGGGCGATCAATTGTTTGACCGCCAAAGCAGACGAATGGGCCTGAAGATCGTGCTTGATCAGCCCCAGTTTTTGGGTCAGCAGGTTGTTGACACCTTCGCAGATGATAACGATCGGGGCATAGATCTCGCCCTCGGCGCGATCAGTCACGACACCCACGACCTTGTTGTCTTCACGAATGAAATCGACAACGACGGTCTTGGTAATGGCGAACACGCCTTCTTTTTTGGCCTGATCGGCCCACCAGGCATCGAACTTGGCGCGCATCGCAACGTAGGCGTCGATCGGTTCGTTCTTGAGTTTTCCGCCCTGGGCGGTGGCGCGCACCATGCCGTCCTTGGACAGGAACCAGAATCCGGCTTCGGTCACGGGACGCTCAAGGGGTGGTTTGCGATCCCAGAGATCGGGATAGATTTCGAGCAGCGAATGAGTGTAAAGCGTGCCGCCGAAATAGTTTTTGCTGCCGGGGGCCTGTCCGCGTTCGATCATGGCGACCTTCAAGCCGCCACGGGCTGCGATCACGGCCGCAGCAGAACCGGCCAGTCCTGCGCCGACCACAATAACATCAAAACTGAGTTTTTCTTTGTTAGACATGCTGAGCCTCTTTGAGCGCCCGAATTTGTTTGATCATGGCCGGGATGACTTCGTAAAGGTCGCCAACAATACCCATCGTGGCGATGTCAAAAATCGGGGCATGCGGGTCGCGGTTGATGGCAAGGATGAAATCAGATTCCTGCATCCCGACTTTGTGCTGGATCGCGCCAGAGATCCCGGCGGCGATGTAGAGCTTGGGACGCACGGTTTTGCCGGTCTGGCCAACCTGGTGATCGTATTTGATCCAGTGGGCATCCACACAAGCGCGGCTGGCACCAACCACGCCACCAAGCTCGTCGGCCAGTTCCTGGAGCAGTTCAAAACCTTTGGCGCCGCCCAGGCCACGTCCACCGGAGACAATCACGTCTGCGTATTCAACTTTAACCGAGGCCGAGGCATTGGTGATAAATTCCAAAATTTGGGCATTGATCATCTCGGGCGTGATGGCGATCTCTTCACGGACGACATTGCCTGTGGCCTCATCCTGGCGCGGAGCCATGGTAAAGACGCGCGGGCGGACGGTCGCCATCTGCGGGCTGTGATGGCGGCACAAAATGGTCGCGATCACGTTGCCGCCAAAAGCCGGGCGGGTTGCCAGGAGCAGTTTCTTCGGGCTGTCTTTGACTTCGCCCATCGCCAGGTGAGTGGTATCGGCGGTCAAACCGGTACCAACGCTGGTTGCAACGGCGCCGGCCAGGTCGCGGCCAAGGGTGGTTGCGCCGACCAGGAAAACTTCCGGCCCGTATTTTTTAACCAAAATGGTCAGAACCGAGGTGTAAGGCTTGTTGAGATAATGCTTGACAGCGGGGTCGTCCACTACATAGACCGTATCCGCGCCGTAATGCAGCGCTTCCTTGGCGATATCTTCCACCTGATGACCCACCAGAATGCCTTCAACAACGGCTGTGTCGCCGGTCTTTGCCAGTTCGTCTTTAACTTCATCTGCCAGACGGCGCGCCACACCCAGCAATTCCCACGCAACCTGGTGGGCTTTGCCATCTTCTTGTTCGATATAAACCCAAAAGCGCCTGATCATTTCTTTACTCCTAACATGGAGGCCATACCCTCGACCCCTAAGATCTTGTCGAGAGCGGCTTTGACAGCCGCGTCCACACCAAGCTCTGCCGTTTTAATGATTTCACCGGCAACGTGCTTCTCGGGGGTGCCGGTCTTGAAGACGGTGGTCGGAGAACCCTTCAAACCAAGCTGGGCCGGGTCAAATGTGATTGGCCCTTCCGCGGTCCAGACTTCCGGCTCATAGCGCAGCGAGTAAACCAGATCGGGCAGGGAGGCGTAAGGGATTTCGGCGATGTCTTTTTCGCAGGTTAATGCGGCGGGCAGGTTGGCCTTGATCACTTCGTTGCGGTTCTCAGTCTTGCGTTCGATGATTACCGAACGCTCTTCAAGATTCACATCGTGGATTTTGACCGCGTAACTGACAACCGGCAGATTCATACGCACGGCAACGCCCGGCCCTACCTGGGCGGTGTCACCATCGATGGCCTGCTTGCCGAAGAAGATCAGGTCGATCGGGTCTTCTGCATGAACGGCTTTGATGACCTCGGTCAGCACGTAAGACGTAGCCCATGTATCGGCTCCGGCAAACTGGCGGGCAGAGATCAGAATGGCGCGGTCAGCGCCCATTTCGATACACTCACGCAAGGAAGTGACCGCTGCGGGAGGCCCCATCGTGATGATGGTGACTTTCCCGTTGAGTTTACGCTTCCACTCCACCGCAGCGGCGACAGCGTGAGCGTCATACGGATTCAGGATCGTGGGGACGCCCTGCCGGATAAGGTTATTGGTTTCCGGGTCGATACGAATGTTGGTTGTATCGGGTACCTGTTTAATACTGACAAGTGCATGAAACACTGTGAGTTCCTCCATCACCACTTTGGGTGGTCTTGAAATCAATCTTTATATTTATCATTATATCTCTCCAGTATTCTATATTTTAGGAAGATAAGTCGAAAGTGAGAAAAGACACATATATAATAGGACATGTCATACTTGTTTTGTCCAAATGTCATTCCCCCTATGTTATACTTTATCGGCTTTAACCCCTAAAAAAAACTCTCCTGGAGCCGCTTATGTTGCTCGAATATGCCGCGATTGCGACAATGATTCTGATCACTGCTTTGGTGGCAGTGATTGCGATTGCTTTGGGAACCTTATTCGGTCCCAAGCGCCCTACCGCCAAAAAGTTGATGCCCTACGAATCAGGCATGACCCCGATCGGGCCTGGAACGCGCCGTATCCCGGTGCGCTTTTACCTGATCGCGGTCTTGTTCATCCTGTTCGATATTGAAGTGGTCTTTTTCCTGCCCTGGGCGATCGCCTTCCGCGACCTGGGCTGGTACGGGTTCTGGGCAATGGTTGTTTTCAACATCCCGATCCTTATTGGTTTTATTTACGAGTGGAAAAAAGGAGGCCTGGAATGGGAGTAGAACAAAAACTGGGCAACATGGGTGTGGTAACGGTTAAGATGGAAGAACTGATCAACTGGAGCCGCACCAATGCGATGTGGCCGATGTTGTTTGGCCTGGCCTGCTGCGCGATTGAGATGATGTCGGCCCAATCGGCCAACCACGATATGAGCCGCTTTGGCATGGAGTTGATGCGCGCCAGCCCGCGCCAGTCTGACCTGATGATCGTCGCCGGGCGAGTCACGCGCAAGATGGCCCCGGTGCTGCGCCGCCTGTACGATCAGATGCCCGACCCGAAATGGGTGATCGCCATGGGCGATTGCGCTTCGTGCGGCGGTGTCTTCAATAATTATGCGGTCATGCAGGGTGTTGATGAAGTTGTGCCAGTCGATGTCTATGTGGCAGGCTGCCCGCCGCGCCCCGAGGCATTGATGCACGGCATTGTGACCCTGCACGAAAAAGTACGCGGCGAAAAATTAAAGGATTGGGCCTAACCATGAGCGAAGCGTTGCAAAGTTATCAACAACGGTTGGCGCAGGCTTTTCAGGCCGAGACCAGCGAATTTGCAGGAGAAATCAGCCTGATCGTGCCCGCTCCCAAAATACTCGAAGCGGCGCGCATGATCCACGATGAATTTGGCTTCGACTTTCTGGCCTACGTTACAGCAGTCGATTACTGGCCTGAGGAAAACCCGCGCTTTCATGTGGTTTACGCTTTCCGCTCGTTGTCGCAGAAGTTGATCCTGCATCTGCGCGCGCCAGTGCCGGGGATTTCCCCCTCCCTGCCAAGTATCGAGCCGGTCTACCGCAACGCCAACTGGCAGGAGCGCGAAGTCTTCGATATGTTCGGGATCAAGTTCGAGGGCCATTCCGACCCGCGCCGCATCCTGATGCCCGCCGACTGGCAGGGGCATCCCCAGCGCAAGGATTATCCGCTTGGCTACGAAGAGCCGCAGTATTCCTTTAATTTCGATGAAATCAAGGCGCGCAAGCCCGCCCCCAAGGAGTAGCGCCGATGACCCAGATCCAGGAAGTTTCTTTAGATGAAATCCGCCACCTGGTTTCAGAGCGCGCCCTGACGGGCGATACCATGCTTCTGAACATGGGGCCGCAGCACCCGTCAACGCACGGGGTTTTGCGCCTGCTGCTCGAACTGGACGGCGAAACAGTGGTCAATTGCATTCCTGATATTGGTTTCCTGCATACCGGTATCGAGAAGAACATGGAATCCAAGACCTACCAGAAGGCTGAGGTCATGACCGACCGCATGGATTATATGAACACGGTCGGCAATAACTTCACCTACTGTCTGGCAGTTGAAAAACTGGTTGGACTGGATGTTCCCGCGCGCGCCCAGGCCATTCGCGTCATCCTGGCCGAACTGACCCGCATCCAGTCGCACCTGGTCTGGCTCGGGACGGCCGCTCTCGACGTAGCGGCCATGTCGGTTTTTCTGTACTGCTTCCGCGAACGCGAACAAATTCTCGACATCATGGAGCTGGTCTCAGGCCAGCGCATGATGACCACTTACATCCGCCCCGGCGGCGTCTGGCGCGACGTTCCGGTCGAATTCGAAGCCGCGGTGCGCGATTTTATCAAGATCATCCCCAAGCGGATCGACGAGTACGAAGCGATGCTGACGAAGAATCCGCTTTTCCTCGACCGCTGCCTGGGGATTGGCGTGATCTCTGGCGAGGAAGCCATCAACTGGGGTCTGACCGGCGCCACCCTGCGCGCTTCCGGCCCGGACTACGATCTACGCAAATACGCGCCCTATTCGGGATACGAGCAATACGATTTCGAGGTGCCGACCCATACCGATGGCGACGTTTACGCCCGCTACCTGATCCGGATCGAGGAAATGCGCCAGTCGATCCGAATTATCGAACAGGCCATGGCAAAAATACCGCTCGGGCCGGTACGCTCGAACAACTATAAATTTGTCCCGCCGCCGCGCTCCGAGATCGGCACCAGCATGGAAGCGCTGATTCACCACTTCAAGTTATGGACGGAAGGCTTCAGCGCGCCGAAAGGCTCCGTCTATGCCGCGACCGAATCCCCGCGCGGTGAGTTGGGTTGTTTCCTCGAAGGCGATGGCGGCCCCAAGCCTTACCGCGTCCACTTCCGCGCCCCTTCGTTCGACAACCTGCAAGTCCTGCCACGCCTTTCCAAAGGGCATTTCGTAGCCGACCTGGTGGCGATCATCGGCTCAATTGACATCGTACTCGGAGATATTGACCGATGAGTCTCGCAGAGAACTATTCTGAAGAAATCAAGGCGATTTTTGCCAAATATCCCAGCAAGCGTTCGGCGGTCATGCCGCTGCTTTACCTCGCCCAGCGCGAGGAAGGTTACATCAAAAAAGAGTCGATGCACGAAATCGCTGCCATGCTCGAACTGGATGTGACCGAAGTCGCCGCCATCATCGGTTTTTATACGATGTACCACGATGAAAAAGCCGGAAAATACCGCATGCAGGTCTGCACCGACCTGCCCTGTGCCCTGCGCGGCGCGGACAAGTTCCTGGAGAACCTGTGCGAGAATCTCGGCGTCAAGGTTGGCGAAACCACACCTGACGGTCTGGTGACTGTCGAAACGGTGATGTGCCTGGCGGGTTGTGACCGCGCGCCGATGTTCCAGATGCAGCACGGCGACAAAGTTACTTATCACGAAAACATGAGCGTTGATAAAACCATGGAACTCGTAGAAGCCCTTAAGAAGGCGCAGGAATGAGAGCCTTATGACCCATATTCTTCTGCGTCACCGGGATATTCCCGATATCAAAAATATCGAAGTCTATAAGAAAAACGGCGGTTTTGAATCGCTCAAAAAAGTTGTCACGACGATGCAGCCCAAGCAGGTGGTCGATGAAGTCAAAACATCCGGCCTGCGCGGACGCGGCGGTGCGGGTTTCCCGACCGGCGTCAAATGGTCGTTCCTGCCCGATACCATCTGGCCGCATTATGTTGTCTGCAACGCCGATGAATCCGAACCGGGCACCTTCAAAGACCGCGAAATCATGGAAAACAACCCCTACCAGTTTCTGGAAGGTGTGGCGATCGCCTGCTTCGCTGTCGGCGCGGCGGAAGGCTACATTTATATCCGTGGCGAGTACTACCATATCGCCCAGCAAATCGACGCCTGTATCGTCGAAATGGAAAAACAGGGCATTCTGGGCGACAAACTTTTCGGCACGCAAACCTCCATCCGGCTTAAGACCCATCTCGGCGCGGGAGCCTACATCTGCGGCGAGGAAACCGCCCTGCTCGAATCGCTCGAAGGCAAGCGCGGGCAGCCCCGCCTGCGTCCGCCCTTCCCGGCGGTGGTCGGGCTGTATGGCAAACCGACCGTCATCAACAACGTCGAGACGCTGACCAACCTGCCATACATCATCGAACACGGCGCAGTCGGCTTTCGCCATTTCGGAACGGAAAAAAGCCCCGGCGTCAAGATTTTTTCGCTCTCGGGCAATATCAACAAGCCGGGCAATTACGAACTGCCGCTCGGCACCACCTTCCGCGAGTTGATCTTTACCCATGGCGGCGGCATTCCCGAGGGGCGCAGCGTCCGCGCGATCATGCCGGCCGGCGCCTCCTCCTCGATCATCCGCGTCGACGAGACCAGCTTCGACAAGGTTATGGACACCCCGCTGGACTACGAAAATGTGCAGAGTGTCGGGTCCATGCTCGGGTCGGCTTCGGTGATCATTATCGACGATACCCACACCATGGATTGGGTCATCAACAAGACCATCCACTTCTTCAAACACGAGTCGTGCGGCAAATGCACCCCCTGCCGCGACGGAAATTATTGGATGCAGCATCTCACCGAGCGCATCCACGCCGGCCAGGCCAGCGCCAACGATGTCAAGGTATTGGACAGCGTGGCTGCCCAGGTTTACGGCAAATGCCTGTGCGCCCTTGGCGATTTCTCGACCATGGCGGTCCGCACAGCCATTGAGCGCTTCCCCGAGGATTTCGCGGCGCGCGTCTCGGATGTTCCGGCCGATACAGAAAAGGTGAAGGCTTAACGATATGGCAAAACAAATCACCCTCACCATTAATACAATAAAAGTAACCGTCCCCGAAGGCACGCTGGTGGTGGATGCCGCCAAGAAAACCGGCATCGACATCCCGGTCTTTTGCTATCACCCCAAAATGGAACCGGTCGGCATGTGCCGCCAGTGCATGGTCGAAATTGGCCGCCCAATGATCGACCGCGCCAGCGGCCAGCCCGTACTCGACGAAAACGGCGCGCCCAAGCTGCAATTTGGCCCGAAACTCGAAACATCCTGCACCACGCCGGTTTCTGAGGGCATGGTTGTGATCAGCGACAGCGAAAAAGCCAAAAGCGGCCAAAAAGAGATTATCGAACTGCTCCTGACCTCGCACCCGCTCGACTGCCCGGTCTGCGACAAGGGCGGCGAATGCCCCCTGCAAAACCTGACCATGGCTTTTGGTTCGGGCGAGAGCCGCTTCATTTTCGATGAAAAACATCACGGTGAGAAACATGTCCCACTTGGCGACATGATCTTCCTCGACCGTGAACGCTGCATCCAGTGCGCGCGCTGCATCCGCTTTCAAGACAAGATCGCGGGCGAACCCGTGCTCGGTTTCTACCAGCGAGGACGCAACACCGACATCGTCACTTTCGGCGAGCCCGGCTTCGACTCGGTCTTCTCGGGCAACACCACCGATATCTGCCCGGTCGGCGCGCTGACCACCACAGACTTCCGCTTCGGCGCGCGCCCCTGGGAACTCAAACACGCCGCCTCGGTCTGTTCGCAATGCCCGGTCGGCTGCAACGTAACCTTCAACGTTCGCCGCGAAGCCAAAGCCGGCGGCGGATACGTTATCAAACGCGTCATGCCGCGCCAGAACGAACAGGTCAATGAGATCTGGATGTGCGACAAGGGCCGTTTTGCGGGATATCAATACACCGAGGCGGCTACCCGTCTGAAGCTGGACCCGGATGCGCTCGACTCTGCCCTCAGCCTGGCCGCCGCCAAACTGGCCGAAGCCCAGGCTGATACGGTCATCCTGGCTGGTGGGCGACTCAGCAACGAAGATTTCTACAATCTCAAACAGCTCGCGGCCGGTCTCGGCGCGAAAACCTGGCTCTACACCCAGAGCGGCGGCGGGGAATTGACCACCGTCCACGGGCTTTCGGCCGGTTCGAACCTGGGCGATCTGGGAACAGGCGACACCGTTTTGGTGGTCGCTTCTGACCTGTATAACGAAGCCCCCATCTGGCATCTGCGCCTGAAGGCCGCCGCCGAACGCGGCGCAACCCTGATCGTTGCCAACGCCCGCGCCACCAAACTGGACGAGTTCGCAGCCTTCGTAGTTCGCTACGCTTATGGCGATGAAGTGGCAACCATCAAAGGGTTGCAGACCAAAGACAAAGTTGGCCAGGCGCTCAAGAATGCCAACAACCTGGTTGTCTTCTATGGTTCGGATGGCCTGGGGCTGGCTGGCACACAAAACCTGGCCTCCGCCTGTGCTGAGTTGTTGAAAAACCGTGCTTCGACTACGCCTGCGGCTCCGCTCAGCACTTGTGGATTGGTCGGCGTGTGGTCGACTCCCAACATGCAGGGCGCGCTCGAAATGGGATTTACGCCTTGTACAGATTTGATTTCTGAAATCAAAGACAAGACTGTCTATATTCTGGCTGCCGACCCGGCGGGCGATGACCCGGCCCTGGCTGAAGCGCTGAAAACGGCTAAAACCGTCATCGTGCAGGATATTCTCGAGACGGCTACAACCCGGCTGGCCGGAGCCTGTCCCGAGGGACGAGGGATCGTGCTGCCAGCCGCCGCCTACACCGAACGCGAGGGAACATACACCAGCGCCGAGCGACGCGTCCAGCGTTTTTACCCGGCTGTCCCGGCCAAACCCGGCGCCAAGCCCGATTTTGCCCTTGTGGCGGAACTCGCCAAAAAATGCGGGATCGAGCTCGAAGGGCGTTCGCCGCTGCTGGTGATGAATCAGCTTTCAGCCAGCGAACCCGCTTTCAGCGGAATCTCCTACGCCAGCCTTTCGGAAGTAACCGAGCAGTGGCCGATCGTCGGGCGCGGCGATCTATATTATGGCGGGACGAGTTACGAGAACAAGTTGGGGTTGGGAGTGATGCTGGAGTCAAACGTCTCCCGACGTTTGACAGTCCAAAGTCAGGAGACTTTGGACTCCGGGTTGCGGCCCAAAGAAGATGAATTGTTCGCTGTGCCGATCAGCAAACTCTACGATAACGGCACAACCGTCGCCCCGGCCAAACTGTTAGTAGATCACATCGAACGGTTTAACGGCGTTGTGCTGAACCCGGCCACAGCGTTGAAGTTGGGCCTCGATAACGGCAACCAGGCCGAGGTGAGTCTGAACGGGGTTTCATATCCCACAAAAGTGCTTTTGGACGACTCCATCTCGACCGGCGTCGTGCTCATCCCGCGCAGCATGGGTATCCCCATCCCCGCCCCCGCGCCAGTTACGGTGCGAATGGCACAAAAGGCTTAGGAGCATTTTATGGATGGTTGGTTGATTTTGGAATGGGTGATCAAGAGCTTCGTGCTGGTCTTGATCTTGATCGGCGGCTTCGCCTACCTGACGCTCTTCGAGCGGCGCGTGCTGGCTTTCATGCAGGTGCGCATCGGGCCAAACCGGACCGGCTGGCAAGGGATATTGCAGCCGATTGCGGATGCGGTCAAGCTGATCTTTAAGGAAGAACTGACGCCGGGCTCGGTCATCCAGCCGATCTTTGCGCTGGCGCCGATCCTGACCGTCGTCCCGGCGGTTGTGATCGCGGCGATCGTGCCCTGGGGCCCGGATGTTGAGATGTTTGGGCGCGTGATCAAGCTCTCTGTGACCGATATTGACCTGGGAACTCTCTATATCGCGGCAATCGCCTCGGTTGCCGTCTTTGGGATCGTGCTGGCGGGCTGGTCGTCGAACAACAAATACGCCATGATGGGCGGTATGCGTTCCTCGGCACAGGTTATCTCCTACGAACTGAGCCTGGCGCTGTGTTTTGTGCTGGTGACGGTTATGGCCGGTTCAATGCACGCCGGCGAAATTATCGAAGCCCAGCGCGATATGTGGTTTTTCTTCATTCAGCCGGTGGGCGGATTTATTTTCCTGGTCGCCACGCTGGCCGAAGTCAACCGCGCGCCCTTCGATATGCCCGAAGCCGAGCAGGAATTAACCGCCGGCTATCACTCGGAATATGCCGGGATGAAATTCGCGCTGTTTTTCATGGCGGAATACATCAAAATGATCGCAATTTCGGCGATCGCGGCCATGCTGTTCTTTGGCGGCTATCGTGAACTGCCATTCATGCAAAACACCTGGTTCAGCGTGGATGTCAACTGGTGGCTCGGCCCGATCTATATGTTCGTCAAGGTGTTGGTGCTGCTGTTTTTCATGGTCTGGATCCGCGCCACCCTGCCGCGCATGCGTTACGACCGCCTGATGTCCTTTGGCTGGAAGGTGATGCTGCCGCTGGCGCTTTCACTGGTCTTTGTGACCGCCATCGGAATTTTAGCCGAACTGATGTGGCTGATTCCCATCCTGTCGATCGCGATCGGGCTTATATTCGTTTATTTCATCAATCGCTCGTTGACGGCGAAGATGAAAAGGAGGTAGACAGATGCTTGTCGAACTGGCACGCGGTATGTGGACAACCCTCCACGCATTGTTTTTTGAGAAAAAAGTCACGGTTCAGTACCCTGAAGAGAAAAAGCCGGTCACGGCTCGTTTCCGCGGGCGGCATATTTTAAATCGTTACGAAAACGGTCTGGAAAAATGTATCGGCTGTTCGTTATGTGCGGCAGCCTGCCCGTCTGATGCGATTTTCGTTGAATCCTCTGAAAACACTGATGAGAAGCGTTTTTCTCCCGGCGAGCGCTACGCCAGCACCTATGAGATCAACATGCTGCGCTGCATCTACTGCGGATTTTGTGAAGACGCCTGCCCGACCGAAGCGATCACGATGGGCGACAACTACGAACTTTCGTTCACCGACCGGCGCGATGCGATCTACACCAAAGAAATGCTGATCGTGCCCGTCGCTACGGGCGGACAGCCCACCCCGCAGGTGACAGAGCCGGGCGTTTACACGCGCTCGGTGCCTGAGATGAAAAACCCGGTGGATTAAGGACGCCTATGACTCTCGAACTGGTTCTCTTTTTCATCCTGGCCGCAATTGCGATTGCGACTGCGGTCGGCATGTTGACCAGCCGCAGCACGGTCTATGCCGCCCTGCACCTGGTGGTTAATTTTATAACGGTGGCGATCTTCTACCTGCTGCTCGATGCGCCGTTCATTGCCCTTTCACAGGTGGCGGTTTACGCGGGCGCGATCATGGTGCTCTTCCTGTTCGTCATCATGCTGCTCGGCATCGAGAACATCGCCGGCGAACTGGCCTGGAAGAACCTGATCTGGCCGGTGGTCATGGCCGTGATCTTGATGGTTGAGGGTGTTTTCCTGGTCATCCAGCGTATTGGGCAAAAAACCCTGGTCGGCGCGACCGGGACCGCCCTTTCAGACCCATCCCTGATGGCCAAAGTACTCTTTACCGATTATCTGCTGCCCTTTGAAATTACCGCCGTGCTGCTGCTGGTGGCGATGATCGGGGCAATTGTCTTGAGCAAACACGAGAAACCCGCGAAGGGAGGTCAGGCTTCGTCCTGAGACTTCACATGGTGCCTGTCAGCTACTACCTCATTCTTTCGGCAATCCTGTTTTCGCTCGGCACATTGGGTGTCTTGATCCGGCGCAATGCGCTGGTGATCTTCATGTCCATCGAGTTGATGCTGAATGCCGCCAACCTGGCTTTTGTAGCGTTTACACGAGTCCACGAGTCTTTCGATGGTCAGATCTTCGTTTTCTTCGTCATGGCCGTCGCCGCTGCCGAAGTGGCCGTTGGGCTGGCGCTGGTTGTGGCAATTTACCGCTCGCGCCAGAGCATCGATATCGATCAAATGAACAGTCTGAAGGGATAAAGACATGCTTCTGAGTGAAACAACTCCTTCCGGCTTGTTTTTCGGTCTCGTTCCACTGATCGTCTTTGCCCCGCTTGTGGGCATGATGATCAACATCATTTTTGGCAAACGCCTCGGCGAAAAAGGCGTTGGCGCGGTCGCCAGCCTGGCTTCGGGCGCGGCTTTTCTCGTTTCGGTTTTGCTGGCGGTTTCGCTCGGCCAGCACCACGAAGGCGCGATCGTCAAAATCGCCGAGTGGATGTATATCGGCACATCTTCAACAGGTTCAGGGCCAGCTCTCGCCCTCGACTGGGCTTTCCGCGTTGATACGCTCTCTGTCACGATGATGCTCGTTGTCAGCGGGGTCGGGACGTTGATCCACATCTACGCCATCGGCTATATGCACGAAGATGTGCGTTTTAAGAACGATGTCGGCCGTTACAACCGCTTTTTCGTCTTCCTGAACCTGTTCATCGCGGCCATGATGATCCTGGTCAGCGGCGATAATTACCTGATGCTCTTCGTCGGCTGGGAAGGCGTTGGCCTGTGCTCCTTCCTGCTGATCGGATTCTGGTACGATATGGACACGCTTGGCCGCCCCTCCTGGGCGAATTCAAACGCCGCCAAGAAAGCCTTTATCACCAACCGCGTCGGCGATTTTGGTTTCCTGATCGCAGGCTTTCTCATCTTTTGGAACATCGGCTCCTTCCAGTTCGACGCGGTATTTCTGGGCGCGCCCGAGCTGGCCAGCACACACCCCGAAATACTGCTCGCGATCACCGTCTTCATGCTGATCGGCGTGGCCGGTAAATCGGCTCAAATTCCGCTCTACGTCTGGCTGCCCGATGCAATGGCCGGCCCGACCCCGGTCTCGGCCCTGATCCATGCCGCGACAATGGTCACAGCGGGTGTGTACCTGATCGCCCGTTCCGCGCCGATCTTCAGCCTGAGTCACGATGCCCAATACATCGTAGCCACCCTCGGCGCGGCCACAGCGCTTTTCGCCGCCACCATCGCCGTCGGCCAGTACGACATCAAAAAAGTACTGGCTTACTCGACCATCAGCCAGTTGGGCTTCATGGTTGCCGCGGTCGGCATGGGCGCCTATGTCGCCGGGATGTTCCACCTTGTGACTCACGCCTTTTTCAAGGCTTTGCTCTTCCTTTCGGCCGGTTCCGTTATTTTGGGGCTGGAACGCGGCCATCATCACGCCGCCCACCGTCATGGACACGACTCACACGCTGACGGTCATCACGAAGAGACATTCGACCCCGGCGACATGCGCAACATGGGCGGGCTGCGCAAGCAGATGCCAGTCACGTTCTGGGTCTACATGATCGGCACCCTGGCCCTGGCCGGGATCTTCCCCTTCGCCGGGTTCTGGTCGAAGGATGAGATCCTGCTCGATGCCAAACTGCACTTCCCGCACGTTTACTGGATCTTGACCGCTGCCGCCTTCCTGACCGCCTTCTACATGGGCCGCCAGGTCTGGATGGTTTTCTTCGGCGAGGCCCGCCACGAGGCAGCGACCCACGCTGAAGAATCTCCGCTGGTTATCACCGTTCCGCTGATGATTTTGGCCGCGCTCTCGGCCCTGGGCGGCTTCATCAACCTGCCTTTTAGTGGCTTGCACCAGTTCGGCCATTGGCTCGAACACACATCCTGGTTCGGTGAAATTGAATTTCTCAGTTTTGATTTTGTCGTTGCCGGACTATCGACCCTGCTGGCCCTGGCCGCGATCGGTTTATCGTGGTTCCTGTACATGCGCAAACCACTCGAAACCGGCCAAGCCGACCCGCTGGCGAAGCCGCTTGGGCCGGCCTTTGTCGGCATGGAAAACAAATGGTTCATCGACGAAGCCTACCAGTTTGTTTTCATCCGGCCTTACGCCAAACTCTCACAGTTCCTGGCCCAGACCATCGACTGGGACTTCTGGCACGAATGGATGCACGACTCGGTCATCGCCAACAACTTCGTCGGCCTGACCCGTTTCCTGGCCGACCCGCTTGACATGGGTGTGGTCGACAAGATTTCGACCCTGCTGGCCGATTGGGTGCGTGAAACATCCGAGACCCTGCGCGAAATGCAAACCGGCTTTGTGCGCCATTACGCGCTTTCGGTGCTGGTGGGTGCCGTTGCAATTTTGGGATATTTACTGCTGAAATAACATGAAACTGGTGGTTGAGTAGCCGGCGCTTTTCCGGCGTATCGAAACCACAATTCTTATGAATACGATAGTAACTGTGGTTTCGATACGCCCCTCAAAAAACATTCGGGGCTACTCAACCGCCCCAACCCGAGGTAGAACACATGAACTTTCTTCTGCAACCCCTTTCCATCGTAACCTTCTTCCCGCTTCTGGGTGTACTGGCGCTGCTGTTCATTAAGCCTGAACAGAAAGATGCCCTGCGCTGGACGGCCCTGGTTACATCGCTGGTGACCTTCGTCATCTCGCTCTGGGCCTTTTTCTTCAGTGGGCAGTACGATATCGCCAACCCCGACCTGCAACTGGTCGCCAAATACGACTGGATCACCGTCGCCGGTTGGGATATCCGCTACTACCTGGCGGCCGACGGCCTCTCGATCCTGCTCATCCTGCTGACAACCTTCCTCTCGCCGATCGCCATCCTCTCAACCTGGAAAGCCGTCGAGGAGCGCGTCAAAGACTTCATGCTCTTCTTCCTGCTGCTCGAAGTCGGCATGACCGGCGTTTTCGTGGCCCAGGATCTGTTCCTGTTCTACATCTTCTGGGAATTCACCCTGATCCCGATGTACTTCCTGATCGGCATCTGGGGCGGCCCGCGCCGTTTGTATGCTGCGGTCAAGTTCTTCCTTTATACGATGGCCGGTTCGATCCTGATGCTGCTCGCCATCCTGTGGCTGGGGATCAACGTCGGCACCTTCTCAACCCCCGAGATCATCGGCAAAGTCCCCGCAGCGGCGCAGATGCTGCTCTTCGTGGCCTTCGCCGCCGCCTTTGCCATCAAGGTCCCGATGTGGCCGCTCCACTCCTGGCTGCCGGATGCCCACGTCGAAGCCCCGACAGCTGGCTCGGTCATCCTGGCCGGCGTCCTGCTCAAAATGGGAACCTACGGCTTCCTGCGCTTCAACCTGCAGCTCTTCCCTGAAGCTTCCATCCAGGCCGCCCCCGTGATTGGCGCGCTGGCGGTGGTCGGAATCCTGTACGGCGCAGCGGTTTCCTACGCCCAAAAAGATGTCAAAAAACTGGTGGCTTATTCCTCGGTCAGCCATCTCGGTTTTGTCATGCTCGGTTTGTTCGCCATGAATTCGCTCGGCATTCAGGGCGCGATCTTGCAGATGATCAACCACGGTCTGAGCACCGGCGCCTTGTTCCTGCTGGTCGGCATGATCTACGAACAGACTCACACCCGCGAACTGTCCGAGTACGGCGGCCTGTGGAAAATCATGCCGGTTTACGGCGCGCTGACCCTGATCGTGACTCTCTCCTCGATGGGCCTGCCCGGCCTGAACGGCTTCGTTGGCGAATTCACCATCCTGCTCGGTGCCTGGGGCGCCGGCAGCGGAGTCTACGGCTCGGTCTGGTTCGCTGCCCTTTCGGCGATCGGCGTTATCCTGGCCGCCATCTACATGCTCTATATGTTCCAGAAAATGTTCCTCGGCCCGGCCGGCGAGATCACCAAACATCACACACTTCGTGACCTGAACTGGCGCGAGATCGCCACCCTGCTGCCCCTGCTGGTCTTCATCTTCTGGATCGGCCTGTATCCGCAACCCTTCTTTGCCCTGTTGGCCCCCAGCGTGGACAAACTGGTCGCCCTGCTTGTGGCGGCAATGCCATAGCCCCGCCCGGAGCATTTATGACACAAATCGATTTTGAAGTACTTCTCCCGGTCATTACCCTGGCATCCTGGGCCTCCCTGCTCCTGCTGGCGGACCTGTTTGTTCCGCGTGAGCGCAAAGGTCTGACCGCCCTGCTCGCAGCTGCCGGCTTGCTCGTGACCCTCGGCTTCAGTCTCAACCAGTTTGGGCGTGAAGCGGTGGGTTTCGGCGGCATGGTCACGCTCGACGGTTTCTCAACTTTCCTGGTCTGCCTCTTCCTGCTGAGCGGCCTGCTCGGCATCGGATTGGCCTTCAACTACCTCAAACGCATGAACATCGAGCGCGGCGAATATTACGCCCTGCTGCTCTTCTCGGTGGTTGGCATGATGCTGATGGCCCAGGCCTCCGATCTGATCGTGACCTTCCTGGCCCTCGAACTGCTCTCCATTCCGCTCTACGTCATGGCCGCGATCGCCTACCCTAAGATCGATTCGGAAGAAGCCGGCATCAAATACTTCCTGCTGGGCGCCTTCGCCAGCGGGTTTGTGGTCTACGGCATTGCCCTGAGCTTTGGCGCAACCGGTTCCACCTCGCTGGCAACAATTGTCTCGACCGTCGCGGCGGGCGCGGCCAACCTGCCGCTTTTGCTGGCAGGGGCCGGTTTGATGCTGGTCGGGTTCAGCTTCAAAGTGGCTGCGGTTCCCTTCCACATGTGGACTCCCGATGTTTATCAGGGCGCGCCGACCCCGGTCACAGCTTTCATGGCGGTCGGCGCAAAAGCTGCCGGGTTTGCCGCCCTGCTGCGCATTTTTGTGATCGGCCTGCCCGCCCTGGCCTTCGATTTCACCCAGGTGCTGATCGTCCTTTCGTCGCTGACCATGCTGATCGGTAATTTCGTCGCCATCGTCCAGACCGACATCAAGCGCATGCTGGCCTATTCGAGCATCGCCCAGGCCGGCTACATCCTGATGGCCTTTGTGCCTTACGACAATCCCGCCGTGCGCGAGGTTTCTGTGGCTGCCGCGCTCTTTTACCTGGCCGCCTACACCCTGACCTCCTTCGGAGCCTGGGGCGTCGTCATCGCCCTTGAAAAAGCGAACGGCCAGGGCCTGAAGATCGACGATTACGCCGGACTGGGACGCAAACAGCCGATGCTGGCCGCCGCCATGGCGGTCTTCATGCTCTCGCTGACCGGTTTGCCACCCACCCTCGGCCTGGTTGGCAAGATCTACCTGTTCCGCGCCGTGATGGCGGGCGGGTTTTACTGGCTGGCTGGCATTGGTGTTCTGACCTCGCTCATCTCGGCATACTATTACCTGCGGATCATCGTCAAAATGTACATGCAAGACGGCGAGCCCGAAGTCACCCGCGAAGCCTGGCTCGACTTTACGATCGGCGCGATGGCCGTCCTGACAGTCGTCATCAGCCTGTTCCCGGCCCCGCTCTTCGATTGGGCCAGCCGCGCAGTATTGGCCTTGTTCTAAAAATATTTTGGTTCTTTATAAAAGTCCGCACCGTTTGGCGCGGACTTTTTCTTTGGTACAATCGCGCCCATGATAAAAGCCCTGATCTTTGACTTCGACGGACTTGTCCTCGACACCGAAACCCCTGAATACCAGACCTGGCAATCGATCTATGCCGAATTCGGAAAAACCCTGACGATGGAAAACTGGGGACAAATCATCGGCGGGACGGCTGCTTCGGACTTTCACCCGCTTACCCACCTCGAAGAGCTTACCGGCCGCTCGCTGGCCGACTTTGGGATCGAATCGCGCGTTCGCGAAGAATCTATGCAGACGATTCTGGCCGCCAAACCCCGGCCCGGCGTGCTCGAAACCCTCGAAACAGCGCAGCGCCTCGGCCTGCGGCTGGCGGTTGCCTCCAGTTCGCCGCACGAGTGGGTCGACGGTCATCTCCAACGCCTGGGCCTCTTCCACTATTTCGAAACGGTCCAATGCAGCGAGGATGTCTCCAGAACCAAGCCCGAGCCGGAACTCTTCCTGGCCGCCCAAACCAAACTCGGGGTGGGAACGCACGAAGCCCTCGTTTTCGAAGATTCGCCCAACGGCGTGCTGGCCGCCAACCGTGCCGGCATCCGCGTGGTCGCCATCCCCAACCCGGTTACCACTCATCTCGATTTTCCACCCGCCAGCCTGATGCTGGCAGAGATGTCTGACCTGCCGCTCGAACAGCTTCTGCAAAAACTTTCTTAATCCGACCATTCTGATAGCATTTGACGGGACTCATCTTTATGATGAGTTCTGTTCGTTTAAGTTTTCCCCATTCTTATTGCAATAAGTTACAATAAACTATGACCTGTAGCCCCTTACACCTTGCCGAACAGATCCGTGAAAAAGGATTTCGCCTGACGAACCAGCGCATTGCGATCTTGAATGCCCTGCACGCATCCGGCGGGCACCTGACGCGGACAGAGATCTATGATCGCGTTGCCCCGGCTCTGACCGAGCCAACCGTTTATCGCAACCTTGATTTTCTGGTCAAGCATGGTCTGGTGCGCGTTACCCACACCGGCAACGGGCGGTTGGAATATGAGCTGGCGCGCCATCCGCACCACCACCTGGTTTGCCGCACCTGCGGCGCAGAAATGGAACTGGCCGCAGAAATCATGCAAACGATTTTTGACCAGTTGGAAAGCACGACCGGCTACCACCTGACCGAAAATCACATCACATTTACCGGTATTTGCCCTGGCTGTAAACCCACAGGAGTCTAATATGTTCTTTTCACCTGCCCCGCTTCACATCCCCGATGGTTTTCTCAACCTGGTCATTTCGCTCATCTTCTGGGCACTGACTGCAGCCGCGGTCGGGATGGCGATTTCGAAAACCAACAAGGCTCTCGGCGAAAAACAGGTACCGTTGATGGGCATCATGGCGGCCTTTATCTTTGCCGCTCAAATGCTCAACTTCCCGGTGGCGGGCGGAACCTCCGGCCACTTTCTGGGCGGCGCGCTGGCCGCGATCGTGCTCGGTCCCTGGGCCGCCATTCTTGTCATGACCGCCGTGATCGGCCTGCAGGCCCTGCTCTTTCAGGACGGCGGCCTGCTGGTGATGGGCGCCAATATCTTCAACATGGGCGTCCTGACCGCCATGATCGGTTTTGGTCTGTATCGCTCGGTCTTGAATGCCAACAAAACCGCCCGCCTGGCAGTGGCCGGCATAGCAGCCTGGCTCTCCACCATGGCCTCCGCCCTGATCACCGCCCTGCAGCTCTGGCTGAGCGGCACATCCCAACTTCAGGTGGTCATCCCGGCCATGCTCGGCGTGCACGCCCTGATCGGCATCGGCGAAGCCATCATCACCGTTGCTGCCCTGTCCTTTATTCTGCAAGCCCGGCCTGACCTGCTCGACAGCCAATCGGTCGCCGAAAAAGGCGGTCGCGGCTGGGTCTACGCCGGAGTTATCATCTCGATATTGGCGGTACTCGTTTCCCCCTTTGCGTCCGGCAACCCGGATGGTCTCGAGCGCATCGCCGAAGACGTGGGGTTCCTCGAACGCGGGCTGGATGCTCCCTACCAGCTTCTACCCGACTACACGGTGCCCTTTCTGGGCGAAACCGCCCTTTCGACCATCGTTGCCGGCATCGTCGGCGCATTGGTGGTGCTCGGGGTTATGCTGCTGATTGGCAGTCTGCTCAAAAAGCGCAAATCCTAGCCTGATTCCACGAGAAAGCCCGTTGCCCAATGCACGCTGACGCTTTTGATCGTTACTACCATGCTGAAAGTCCCCTGCACCGCCTCGACCCACGCGTCAAGGTGGTGCTCGCGGTTGGATTTATCCTGTCGAACGCACTCCTGCCCGATGGCGCCTGGGCCGCCTTTGGCCTGGCCTGGATTTTGATTGTGCTCGCCAACCATTTCTCACAACTGGGAATTGATTTCTCCTTTCGACGTTCCTTCATCGCCCTGCCTTTTGCGCTGGCGGCGGTCTCGGCCATCTTCATGCCCACCGGCCAGCCGCTGGCCGAATGGACTCTCGGCCCGATCCAGCTCGTGCCCACCGACGCCGGGCTGCTGCGCTTTGCCAGTATCATGCTGCGCTCCTGGCTCTCGGTCCAGGCCGGCATCCTGCTGATCTCCGTCACCCAGTTCCCAGACATGATCCATGCCTTCGAGCACCTGCGCGTTCCGGCCATCCTGACCACCATCGTCGCCTTTCTGTACCGTTACCTGTTCGTTCTGACCGACGAGGTCATGCGCCTGCTGCGCGCCCGCGATGCCCGTTCCGCTGCCCTGCCCGGTCTGAAAAGCGGACGGTCCGTCTTCTGGCGCGCCCGTATCGCCGGCAACATGGCCGGGCAGCTCTTTCTGCGCAGCTACGAACGCAGTGACCGCATCTACAGCGCCATGCTCTCGCGCGGCTACCAGGGGCAATTGCGCACCCTGCGCGCCCACATTCTGACCCGCCGCGACTGGCTGGTGCTGACATTCTCCATTCTGGCCTTGCTCTTCGTGCAACTCCTGGCCCGCCTGTAAATCGGATTCCCCATGCCTGAAAATCACAGCCACCCAACTCCCCGCTACCAACTGCCGCCTTTTGAAGGCCAGATCCTTCAGATCGACAACCTGCATTTTTCCTATCCCGACGGCCACATTGCCCTGGACGGTATCAACCTGCATCTGGCCCAGGGCGACAAAGTCGCGCTGGTCGGCCCCAACGGCGCCGGGAAAAGCACCCTGATGCTGCACCTGAACGGGATTTTGCGCGGCAAAGGCGGGCTCGCCGTCGCCGGGATTCCGTTAAACGAGAAGAACCTGCCCCTGATCCGCTCTGCCGTCGGGTTGGTCTTCCAAAACCCCGACGATCAGCTCTTCTCCCCGACCGTTTTCGAAGATGTGGCCTTTGGCCCGCTCCATATGGGATTGCCCGAAGATGAGATCCGCCGCCGGGTGGATGCCGCCCTCGAAAGCGTGCGCATGAGCGCCTATCGCGAACGCCTTTCGCACCATCTAAGCGTCGGTGAGAAAAAACGGATCGCCATCGCCACCGTGCTGGCCATGGATCCGCGCCTGCTGGTGCTCGACGAACCCTCCGCCGGCCTCGACCCGCGCGCGCGCCGCGCGCTGATCCACCTGCTGCGCGACATTGAGATCACCATGCTGGTCTCGACCCACGATCTGACGATGGTTCGCGAACTCTTCCCGCGCATGGTCATCATGGATGAGGGCCGGATCGTCGCCGACGGCCCAACCGCCGAACTGCTCGAAGACCAATCCCTGCTTGAAGCGCACGGCCTCGAAAAACCCTGATGGTTCGCTATAAAAAAACTCGCCGTTGGGCGAGTTTTTTTATTCTTCATCCTTTAATCCGCTGACTTCTGCCAGCAGCCCCATCTCTGCCAGGGCTTCAAGGATTTTGGATTCAGTTCCCGGTTTGATCACCGCCGCAGTGGACCCCAGTGGCTCGGCCACAAATCGCCCCGCTTTTGAGTTTTTCAGTTCGGTCATCACCTCGGGCCTGGTTACCCTTAAAACCACCAGTTTCTCCAGGCGGGCTTCGGTGCCGTTAATCTCCCAGCGCTGCAGCGATTTCACAAACGCCGGCGGGATCGGCCCGGCGGCGTTTTTCGCCAGTAAGCTGAGCAGTTGGCCGGCTTTCAACCCCTGCCCCAGGGCGACTTTTAACGAGGCGGGGGTTACCCGGTAACGGTATTCCCCATCACTTTTACGTTCTTCCCACTCACAAAAACGCGCCACCTGATAGCGCACCGTGCGCGGAGTCAGGCGCGGGACGCTGATCCGTCCGTTAGACGCAACAATAACTTTGCCATTCTCATCACTGATCGGGCTGGCATCCAAAAGCCGAAAAGCGCTGAGCGGGCCGCCTTCCTGGGCCGAGGCTACATCTGCCAGCCCCAACCAGTGCAGGATGTTGACCAGGTAACGCACCAGTTCACCTTCGACATCATCCCAATGGGCAAAACCGCGCAAATAGATGCTGTCAGACTGGCGTTTGATGAACCAGGTGTCATATTCACCGCCCTGACGCTGAAAATCAGGCGAGGCCGTCTTCAGGTCGCGGATGAAGGCTGACAGGCTCCACCACTGTTTTTTGGGGACAAGCGCCAACAGATCGAACAGGAAATTGCGGGTTGCCAGCGGCTGGTTGTGCCAGCCACCTTCGCAAACCAGGCCGGGGATCTGGCGCAATTCGTTAAAGTCCGGGCTGGCGCGCCAGGCGTTCGCAAGCAAAGACAGAGCCTCGGCGCGGGGCGATTCAAAAAAGCGTTTGACCGCTTCGGGGTTCAAAGCCCAACCGGCTGCGATGGGGTCGTTTTCAGCGCTGGAGGGGCTGATCGTGCGAGAGACCGCTAACAGGTCCAGCAAGAACGCGCGGTGCAAAGCCAGGGCCGGGATCTCCCTGCCCGTTCGAATGGCAGCCAGGAGTGTGGTGATCTCATCCAATATCCCATCTGATGCGTTTTGCAAAACCGACTTTTCTGCCGGGGTGGCGGGGCGGCCGAGGGGCTTGTCGCTGAGTTGGGCAACCGGGGCCGGCGCAGGGCTTGCTTTGACCGGAGCTTTTTGGGAGGCTGGTGCTTCAGTCTTAAAGCCGACAAATTCAAGCGCTTCGAGCAAATCATCGGGAATAAAGGCAAATTCCTGGGGGCCTTTTTCAGTATCAAAAAAGGCGCGCGCCAGCAGGGCGCGATACCACAGGGTCTCAGTGGCAGAGATCGGGCGCAGGTGCGGTTTTTCGCGATCACGTTTGCCGGGGCCGACTTCACGCAGTTCGCCAAAGCGGCGGGTGAAGATTTCCCAGGGCAGGCGTCCATTCGCATCGGCCAGCACGCCGAGGGCGGATTGAGCTTCTTCGGGCAGGGTACTGATCACTTCTTCGAGAAGTTCGGCGTCACACAAGGTCAAGGCCAGTTCGAGCGCGGCTTTGGGCGGGTCCGCGGAATCAAGTTCAACTCCCCACAAAGAGGCAACAATGCGCAGATAGCCGAGATCGTCAACAGGCAGGGTCTTTTCAAGGGCAGGCATATAGCAATTCTACTGCTCTTTGCATAAATACCTAAACTGAATCTGGCAAAAGCAAGTAAAAACCAAGCCTTTGGGGTAGATAATTCGCAGCACTGGCAAGCAGTTTCTTGTAAAAAAGGCAATGTTTTTCTGTTTTTGTACAATCCTACAAATGGGGGAGTGACCTTGCAAACTTGTCAGGTTATAGTGAAAAATAATTCAACCCAAGGAGACAGCTATGAAACGAGTACTTCCTTTCCTAATCATTTTGGTTTTTGTGCTGAGCGCATGCGATATGCCAGGTTCCCAGGCAGAGCCCACAGCTATTAGTTTGCCAACCGCTGCGCCCACCGAAGAAATGGTGGCCGAAGCAACTGAGGCGGTTGCCGCTCCTGGCGAAGATAGCGCTGAACCCGGAGACGAGAAAACAGCATCAACCGACGGCATGATCCAGGTATTCATTCCATCAGGAAAATTCCGCATGGGCGGGCTTGACGAGAATGCCATCGATGACGAGAAACCAGGCCACTCTGTTGAAATCTCCGGGTTCTGGATGGACAAGGTTGAAGTAACCAACGCCATGTATATTCTTTGCGTGAATGCCGGGGCTTGTGAAATTCCTCGTGAAATCAAATCCGCTTCGCGCGCGAAGTATTTTGGCAGTGAAGAGTTCAATGATTTTCCTGTGATCTATGTCACACACGAAGACGCGGTAAATTACTGTGCCTGGGCTGGGCGACGCTTGCCGACCGAAGCAGAGTGGGAGTATGCAGCCCGCGGCGGTGGTGTCGATTTCCGTACTTTCCCCTGGGGTGACGATCTGCCTAGCGAAGCTTTGGCAAACTTTGACTATAAACTGCGTGATACCCAGCGCGTAGGCTCCTTCCCGAATGGTGCCAGCCCCTTTGGCATTCTCGATATGGCCGGCAACGTATGGGAATGGACTTCAGATTATTACAAAGAAAATTACTACGCAGAATCGCCTGAAATGAACCCGATGGGTCCGGACAACTTTGGTGTAAATGGCAAACGGGTGGTTATTCGTGGCGGCTCGTGGGCAGACGGCTTCAAAGAGCTGCGTGTCTCGAATCGCGGTTTCCTACTTTCACCTGATCGGACTCTCGACAAGACATCTGAACGCTACAAAGGCGAAGCCAATGAGTATGTCGGCTTCCGCTGCGCGCAGGGTCAGTAGACTCTAAATATTTCATCACAAACTCCCGGCAGCAAAATGCTGTCGGGAGTTTGTTTTATTTTTAAAACAGGCTGCACAGGTTACTTATTTTTCACCATCCAACCCTTTGACTCGCTTCGCTTCCTGTGGTAATATCGCGGCACAATTCAATAGCCCTTAATACGGCACTCTTATCCAGAGAGGCGGAGGGACCGGCCCGACGAAGCCTCGACAACCGGCTGGCGAAAGCCAGACACGGTGCCAATTCCGGCAGAGAACATCTGGGAGATGAGAGGGCGTCCGCGTTTTCGCAATTGCCCTTTCAGTTTGACCGAAAAGGGCAATTTTCTTTAACAAGGAGACAAAAACGCAATGAGCAACACTTTTATGAATTCCCCCAAGTTACTCTTCACATCTGAAAGCGTGACCGAAGGTCACCCTGACAAAATCTGTGACCAAATTTCAGATGCAGTACTCGATGCCTGCCTTGAGCAGGATCCCTACTCGCGTGTGGCCTGCGAAACCGCGGCAAAAACCGGGTTTATCGCTGTGCTGGGCGAGATCACCACGAATGCCTTTGTCAATTTTGACGATCTGGTGCGTAAAGTTATCAACGAAATTGGTTATGACAGCAGCGACAAAGGTTTCGACGGCAGTACCTGCGCGGTGCTGGCTGCGATTGCCAGCCAGAGCCCTGACATCGCCCTCGGTGTTGACCACGCCATGGAAGACAAAGCCGGTGAAATGACCGACGCCAAGATCGAGCACGTTGGCGCAGGTGACCAGGGTATGATGTTTGGCTTTGCATGCAACGAAACCGCCACCCTGATGCCGATGCCCATCTACCTGGCACACAAACTAACCCGCCGCCTGAGTGAAGTGCGCAAAAACGGAACCCTGCCCTGGCTGCGCCCCGATGGCAAAAGCCAGGTCACGATTGAATACGCTTTCGGCAAGCCCAAGCGTGTTGATACGGTGCTGATCTCGACCCAGCATGCCGCTGAAGTGTCGCAGGAAGAAATTCGCGCCAGCATTATCAAACACGTTATCGATCCGGTCATCCCCGCCGAACTGCGCGATGGCGATATCAAAATCTACGTCAACCCCACCGGCCGCTTTGTAATTGGCGGCCCAATGGGCGATGCCGGCCTGACCGGGCGCAAGATCATCGTCGACACCTACGGTGGCATGGGCCGTCATGGCGGCGGCGCTTTCTCGGGCAAAGACCCCACAAAGGTCGATCGCTCTGCCGCTTACGCCGCACGCTGGGCTGCCAAAAATGTGGTCGCCGCCGGGCTGGCCGACCGCTGCGAGATCCAGGTGGCTTACGCCATCGGCGTTGCCCACCCGCTTTCAGTCAACGTGGAAACCTTCGGCACCGGCAAGATCTCAGACGAGAAAATTTCTGAGATCATCACCCAGGTTTTCGATCTGCGCCCCGGCGCCATCATCCGCGACCTGAATCTGCGCCGCCCGATCTACCGCCAGACCGCCGCTTACGGCCACTTTGGCCGCGACGACATCCAACTGCCATGGGAAGAGACCAACAAGGTCGAAGCCATGCGCAAAGCCGCTGGTCTGTAAAAAAAACAAATTACAAAAATCCCTGTTCATCAATGGACAGGGATTTTTCTTTTCTGGTACACTTTTGAGCGGAGCGCAGCCATGAACAAAAAAATCCTGTTTCTCTTGGTCATCCTTTGCCTGCTGGTTTTTGGCTATCCCCTGCCAGCCCACGCCCAAACCCCCGAGCCGCCCATCGTGCGCGCGGTCATGTTCTGGATGGAAGGTTGCGAACACTGCGAACAGACCCTCAGCCAGACCCTGCCGCCCATCCGCGAAAAATACGGCCCCCAGTTCGATCTGCAACTCGTCCAAATCTACACACTCGAAGATATCGATGCCCTGTACGCGCTCGGCGCCAGCTACGGCATCGAGAAAGAGCAGGTTGGGGTGCCCTTCCTGGTGATCGGCGACCGGCCTCTGGTGGGCTCTGACCAGGTTCGCGATGAGTTACCGGGATTGATCGAGACTCACCTGGCCGCTGGCGGCGTCAGTTTGCCCGAGCGGCCAGAACTCCTGCTTTTTCTGGCGGCTGCCCCACAAGCGGACTCCCCGACGCCTGCTCCCGCAGCAATGGACTCTCCCAACGCCCCGGCCGAAACCCGCGACAACGGCTTCACGCTCGCAATCCTCGTCCTGGCAGGGATGGTACTTTCCCTGCTCTTTGGCGCTGTGCAGTTGCTGGTGGTCATGTTTACGGGCAAGCCGGTCTCCCCCACCCCGGCCTGGGTGACAACCTGGGCGATCCCGATCCTGTCTGTTGTCGGTTTGCTGGTGGCCGGCTATCTCTCCTACATCGAAGTGACCCTTGTGCAGGCCTTTTGCGGCCCGGTTGGCGATTGCAACGCCGTCCAGGCCAGTTCTTATGCCCGCCTGTTCGGAATCCTGCCGGTGGGCGTTTTAGGCGGTCTTGGCTATCTTGCCATTCTCCTGGCCTGGTGGGCAAACCGCCAGAAATGGGGGATTATCTCATCCTATGCTCCACTGGCCCTGTTTGGCATGGCTTTTTTTGGCACCCTCTTTTCAACTTACCTGACCTACCTTGAACCATTTGTGATCAAAGCGGTCTGCATCTGGTGCATTACATCAGCCATCCTGATCACATTGATCATGCTGGCCTCGCTCCAGCCTGCCTTGCAAACCTTGTCCACCCAAACCGAGGACATTGACTGAGGGCAGGCATAAAGAAAGTTTGCAAATAGCAGCGCATTTTCGTATAATTGCCTTACCAATCGGGTAACACATATCCGAATTTTGCAAGATGGGAAATTGAAATATGGGCACAACCGCCGATATTGAACTGACCATCCATCGCCATGACCTGCAAGGCTACGCGGTGGATTTTCGTTATTCGGACAGCGATCCGCAAAGTCAATCTGAAGTGCGGCTGGGGGCCGGTCAAGCCGCCTATGCGGTCTTCGATTTTTCGGCACTGGATGAACTGCTCGCTTCAGGAGATATGAAAGCCTACGGCCAATCATTAACCAGGGGGCTTTTTGAAAGCGAAGCCTTGCGAACAGCCATGGCCCAGGCACGGACAGCCGTGGAGCAAATCCGGGGAAGTCTGCGCTTGCGTTTGAACATTCATCCCGGCGCGGGGGAGCTCAATATTTTGCGTTGGGAAACCCTGCTTGACCCTCAAAGCGAAATTTGCTTTTCAACAGATCAGAATATCCTTTTTTCTCGCTACCTGGCCAGCATGGATTGGCGTCCGGTGCGTTTGCGCGCCAAAGGCGAGTTAAAAGCCCTGGCAATGGTAGCCGCGCCCAACGGCTTGGAAGCGTACAAACTCGCCAGCGTCGATAAAGCCGCAGAAGCAGCCACGATCGCCGCCGGGCTGGGAGAGATCCCGCTCGAAATCCTGCCGAAGGCAACCTTAAATAACCTGGTTTCAGCCCTGCAAACCACTGAGTTCGACATCCTGTACATTGTTGCGCACGGCACTTTCGTCAACGGCGAGTCCTTTTTGTGGCTCGAGAATGAAGAGGGCGGCGTGGCGCGCGTGGCAGGCAGCGAACTCGTAACGCGGTTGCGCGAGTTGGAGAATCGCCCACGCCTGGCCGTGCTGGCCTCGTGCCAGAGCGCCGGGCGTGGCAAAGGCGACGTGCTGACTGCGCTTGGTCCACGGCTGGCGGCAGCGGGCATCCCGGCGGTTCTGGCCATGCAAGACAACCTTTCTATGGAAACCAACGCCAAACTGATGCCGGTTTTCTTCTCAGAGTTGCAAAAAGATGGTCAGATCGACCGCGCCCTGTCGGCGGCGCGCGGACAGGTGCGGGAACGGCCCGATTGGTGGGTCCCGGCCCTGTTCATGCGCTTAAAAAGCGGACGGTTGTGGTACAACCCCGGCTTTGGCGGGCCGCGCGGCGAGTTCGAAAAGTGGCCATCCCTCCTGCGCGGAATCCAATCAGGCCGCTGCACGCCCATCCTTGGCCCCGGCCTGAACGACCCGCTGATGGGTTCGATGCGCGATCTGGCTCAGGCCTGGGCCGATGAGTTGCAATATCCGCTCGCAGCGCATGAACGCGAATCATTGCCTCAGGTGGCCCAATACCGCACCGTTGACCAATCCCGTTTTACGGCAGAGGATGAGTGGCTGGCCCATTTACGCGCAGCGATCCAGAAACGCGCCAGCCTGCCAGACGAATTGAACGTCCCCAACGTTCCGCTGGGAAAACTGCTTGAAGCTGCGCGCCAACAGATCCTCGAGAAAGATGAATTCGAGACCTATAAAATTTTGGCGCAGATTCCTGCAAAGGTTTTCATTACCGCCAACACCGATGAATTGCTCGAAGTAGCGTTGCGGGAAGCCGGCAAAGAACCGAGCACCATGGTTTGCCCCTGGCATGAATTCAGCGAAAAAACCGATCCGTCGATGTATAGTCAGGATGACGATTTCGAGCCAACCGCCGAACGCCCCCTGGTTTATCACCTGTTCGGGTTGTTGAGCCAGCCAGAGTCGCTGGTGCTGACGGAAGACGATACATTCGGCTTTCTGATTGGGATCACCCGGCACATGAAGAATATCCCCAGCCAGGTTGGGCGCGCTCTGGCAGATTCCGCGCTTCTCTTTCTGGGGTTCCAGGCAGAAGAGTGGAATTTCAGGGTGGTCATGCAGTCGCTTTTGGCCAAAGAGGGCAACAACCTGTTACGGCGTCACGCCCACATCGCGGCCCAGATTGAGCCAGACGAAGCGCGCCTGATCGACCCCGGACGCGCCCGCCGCTATTTGGAAACCTATTTTGGGCATAGTTCAGACATCGAGATCAGCATTTTCTGGGGAACTGCGCGAGAGTTCATGAAAGAGCTCGCCGCGCGTCTTTCCCCGCAAAGATGACAGGGCAGGAAAAATGACCACAAATAACCCTTATGTTGGCCCACGTTCCTTCTCGAAGACCGAGACACTGTATGGCCGCGACCGCGAATTGCGCGTTCTGACCGACCGCCTGATCGCCGAACGGATCGTGCTGCTGCATGCCCCTTCAGGAGCAGGCAAAACTTCGCTGGTGCAGGCCGGGCTGATCCCTGAGTTGGCCCTGGAAGGTTTCTTTGTCCACCCTACGATTCGCGTCAACGCAGAGTTCCCGGCCGATCTGGTAAAACCGTCAGACAGCCTGAGTGACGCCAAACGGTTTAATCGGTTCACCTTCAGCACACTGCTTTCCCTGGAAGAAAGATATCCCCCTGAGCAAAGAACCAAACTCAGCCGTCTGGCGCGTCTTTCGTTGGCGGATTATCTTGCCCTGCGTTCGATCGAAGACCAGCGCGAGGGACCTGAATTCCTGATCTTTGACCAGTTCGAGGAAATCCTTTCGATCGACCCCAATGACCGAGTCTCCAAAAATTCTTTTTTTACCCAGCTAAGAACGATTCTCAGGAACCGCAATCGCTGGGCCTTGTTTGTGATGCGCACCGACTACGTTGGCGCGTTGGAACCGTACGCGCGAAACATCCCCACCTATTTTGCGAACACTTTTCATCTGGAGTTGCTGGGCGCAAAAGCGGCCCAGGAGGCCATCCAACAACCTGCAAAAAAAGCAGGGGTCGATTTTACCGACGATGCAGCCCAAAAACTGGTCGATGACTTGCGCCGGGTTCAAGTCCAGGCCATGGATGGCTCTGTCCAAAGTCAATTGGGGCTTTACATCGAGCCAGTGCAACTACAAGTGGTTTGCTACCGCCTGTGGGAAAACAAAGACGCGGACAGAATGACGATCGACGAGCAGGACCTGGCCAGCGTCGGCGATGTCAACCAATCCCTGGCCGGGTACTACGCCATGAGCGTCTCCAGGGCGGCAGAAGCGATTCAAATCCCCGAGCGCAGCATTCGCGAGTGGTTCGACCAAAAGCTAATCACCCCTGAAGGCACACGTTCGCTGGTCAGAATTGGCATCGATCTCAGCGAAGGGCTGCCAAACGAGGTCATTCGCAACATTGAAACCACACACCTGATCCGCCCTGAAAAACGGGCCGGCCAGATCTGGTATGAGTTGGCACATGACCGCTTGATCGAACCAGTGCGCTCAGATAATAAAAGATGGTTCGAATCAAACTTGAACTTATTCCAGCGCCAATCCAAATTGTGGATCGAACAAGGCCGGGGCGAAGGCTTGCTTTTACGCAGCCGCGAACTGGACATCGCAGAACAGGAAGCAAAAAGCATCATCCTGACCCCTGAAGAATCCGCTTTTCTGGGGGCTTGCCGTTCTTTGCGCCAACGTGAGATGCGTGACAAAACTCAGCGCCGCCTGATCGTTGCCGGGCTGGTGATATCGTTGCTGCTTTTCTTTGTGGCCATGTTTTTCAGCATCAGCGCCACCGCCGCAAACCGTAGTTACGAGCTCGAGGCCATTAAGGCAAAAGAAGCCAGCACCCAGGCGGTTGCCCAACAATCCATCGCGCAGGCAGCCAGCACCCAGGCGATTGCGCAACAATCCACTGCGCAGGCGGCCAGTACCCAGGCGGTTGCCCAACAGGCCACCGCAGAGGCCGCCAGCGCCCAGGCACTCGCCAATGCCAATGCTGCTGCAACAGCCCAGGCAGATGCAGAGATAGAGAAAACCAAAGCAAACGAACAGGAAAAACTCGCCCTGGAACAAAAGAAGCTGGCCCGCGCCAATGAACTGGCCGCCCAATCCATCCTGGCCCAGAATAATGGTCAGAATAGCGTTGCCTATTTGCTGGCCGCGGAAGCTTTTCAGATCGTAGATACTTCCCGGACACGCATCCAACTGTTAAGCCTGCTGAACGCACGCGGCAGGGTGTTCCTGACAGTCTCCAGCGAAGCCGGGCTCTCTCCTCATCTTTCCTTCGCCAGGGAAAATCTGGCTGTCTTTTCCAGCAGTTTTGATAACTGCGAGCCGGGAAGCAAATATTACCTGTGCAGGGATGGGGTTTTCAAAGCCTGGCAACTTAAAAATATTTCGACAAGCAGCGGGCTTGATCTGCTCGAAATTACCCAGGCTGAAACCTTCAGCACGCCAAATAAAATGTTGGATGCCATCAGCCTCAGCCCGGATGGCAAACTGATTGCGGCCGCTTACTGCACTGTGGCTTTTACCAACATCGTGCGCTGCGAAAAAGAAAGCCTCCTTTTCTGGGATACGGAAACATACACACGTGTCGGCGATGAAATTTCAATCGCCACAAATTCTTATAACAGCCGCAATGTCTTGCTGGCCTACAGCCCGGATGGCAAAACCCTGGCTGTCGCAATTAACGACAACACCGTTCTGCTTCTCGAGACCCAAACCTATACTGAAAAAGCTCGTTTCGAGGCCCTTAATGGCGTATCACAGCTCGCCTTCAGCCCGGATGGCAAAACCCTGGCCTTGGCTGGCGGTTATAACAATGCCCTGACCTTGATCGACATGGATCAGCTCGAGAGCAAGGCTGTACAAATTCCATCCAAAACAAGGGCGATTATCAGCCTGGCCTACAGCCCAAGCGGGAAACAGCTTGCCCTGGGCAGCAGCGAAGGGCTCATCCTGCTCTGGGATGTGGCAGAAAACGAAATCACGGCCCAGATATATGATCGCCAGGGACGGGTTTTGGCGCTGGCCTTCAGCCCGGATGGCAAAATCCTGGCCGCCGGGCACGATAATTTCTACCTGACTCTATGGGATGTCGCCAGCCGCCAACCGTTAACCCGCCCATACTTAAGACACACCGATGGCGTTCACAGTCTGGCTTTTAGTAGCGATGGGAATTTGCTGGCTTCAGCTGGCAATGAAATCGTTTTATGGGATTTGTCTCCCGAATCATGGCTCAAAAAAGCCTGCAACATCGCTGGCCGCAACTTCACCCAAATCGAATGGCAGCAGTTCTTTTCAGGTGAGGAGTATCGCCTCACCTGCCCAACCTGGCCGGCCGGAAAATAAATAAGGGAAAAACAAGAAAACACCCCGCACCATTTCTGGTGCGGGGTGTTTTGCGTGAAGTCAATCTTATTCTGGTTCCATCGAAAAATGGAGCGGGTAACCTTCCAACCCGGCGGCGAAATGGGCTTTGCCAATCCGTGCCTGGGCTTCGGCCTTGGGCAAGGTCTGAACATAGGCCGCGCCGCTGTAATGCGCCTCGAACATGATATTGACCGCATCTGGCGGGCTGACCATGAAAATGCTCTGGAGCACATACACCACAAAATCCATCGGGGTGACATCATCGTTGTGGATAATGACCCGGTAAAGCGGCTCCAGGTCTGGCTCCGAAACCGGGATGATTTCGGGGATGGCCTGGGGTTGGGTCATGAGCGGTTTTGGTATAAAGCCGCCAGCGCCGCGCCAATCGCCTGCGAAAGGTCGCCAAGCGCCGCCGGGACGATGCTCATGCTGTCGCGCTGGGCAGGCCACAGGTAGGCGCGGGCAGTATCGCTCAAAATCCCGAGGTAACGCTCACGGAAAGCGGTCGTGGTAGCCTCGGGGTCCATCAAGCCGCCGCCGATGACGACAAACTTGGGGTCGAGCGCCATCGCCAGCATGGCAACGTGCAAACCAAGGGCCTTGGCCTGGAAGTCGAACAATTCCAGGGCCAGCGGATCGCCTTTTTGGGCCAGTCCGCGCAGGCTGAAGACGCGCTCTTTGACACTCAGGGTGGATTTTGCCAGATCGTGATCCGGGTATTTTTTTATTTTCTCTTCGAACAAGTAAGGCAGGCCCGAAAGGCTGGTGTAGACTTCGACACAGCCCCAGGTGCGGCCGCAGCCACAGGGGTAAGGTTTCGCGTCATCCAGCAGGTGCAGGGGAGCCGGCATGTGGCTGGCTTCCATCCCGGCCAGGGTGTCGCCGTCCAGGGCCAGGCCAGTCTGGTCTACGAAGGCGCATCCCAAACCGGAGCCGGGAGCAAGCAGGACAACGGTTCCGGTGCTGTTGCCGCGTGCATGTTGGGCTTCGGCCACCCCGCCCATGTTGCCATCATTGCCAACGATCAGCGGCACAGCCCGCCCGGCGCGCTCGGCCAGGGCATTGCTATAAGCCGTATGAACATCGAACCCGGTAAATTCAGCGGGCAGGTTGGGCGACTTGTCAAAAACACCATAACGCTGGAACGGGCCAGGAATGGCCAGGCCAACGCCGCCAACCTGTTCCCAGGTCAGATCATTTTGGGCCAGGTACGAATTGATCGCTTCGACCCAGCCGCTCACAACGGCTTCGGGTCCATGCGCCGAATTGGTCGGGGATTGTAATAGCTTGGTCGAAATGGCCGAACCGTCGCCCCAGACTCCGCCTACTTTGGATGTGGTTGCGCCGCCATCTGTGCCAATATAAATCAGTTTACTCATGTTGTCGTCTACCCTTCCTGGCTGTTTTGTTTTGCGATGCCCTATTATACTGTCTGATTGGCACACCAAAGGGTAAAATAGAGTTCTTCGTATTCTTTTCTTTTCAGCCCAATGAGTAAGATGGACCCAAAAACCCTGCACGTCCTTGAATATCCCAAAGTTCTCGAGCGCCTGGCCGCACATTGCGGCTTTTCTGCGTCCAAAGAGCTGGCCCTCAGCCTGCAACCCACCACCAGCCTGCTTGAACTGCGTCAGCGCCAGCAGGAAGTGACCGAAGCGCGCCTGCTGCTCGTCACCAGCGACGCCACCATCGGCGGAGCGCACGACATCCGCCCCAAGGTTGAATTGGCCCGGCGCGGCGGGGTGCTGGAACCCGTCGATATTCTCGATATCAAATCGACCCTGATCGCGGCGCGCGAACTCAAGAAACATCTCGAAAAACGCACATCGGATCTGCCGCGCTTGGCGGATATTTCCACCGCGCTGCCAAACCCCTCCGGGCTGGTGGATGTGATTTCACGCACCGTTTCGGACCGCGGAGATGTGCTGGATGGAGCCTCGCAAAAACTATCATCACTGCGCGGCGAGATCCGCGTGGCTCACGACCGGCTGATGAGCCGCCTGCAAAAATACATCAGCGACCCGTCCACTGTTTCGATGCTGCAAGATGCGCTCATCACCCAGCGCGACGGGCGCTATGTCATCCCACTGCGTTCCGAATTTAAAGGCCGCATCAAATCAATCGTCCACGACCAGTCATCATCGGGTGCGACGATTTTTATCGAACCGCTGGCCGTGGTTGAACTGAACAACAAATGGCGCGAACTGCAACTGGCCGAACGCGACGAGATCCGGCGCGTGCTGGCGGCCCTGTGCCTGCAGATCGCCGAACACGCCGAGCCGCTGATCTGGGGCGTCGAAGCCCTGGCCCTGCTCGATTTTTCGTTCGCGCGCGCCAAATATGCCGATGAGATTCACGCCGCAGAACCGATTTTTGTTGAAAAACTAAAAATCAGGAAACCAAGGGTTGAGCGCTCAAAAAGCGAGCCGACACCCGAAACTCCCGAGTTAAGCGAAGCCGAAGCCTACTACCCGACCATCAACCTGATCCACGCCCGCCACCCGCTGCTCGATCCCAAAACGGTGGTGGCAACCGACTTCACCATGCCGCCCCAGACCCGCGCCGTGATCATCACCGGGCCAAATACCGGCGGCAAGACCGTCGCACTCAAGACGGTCGGCCTGCTGATCCTGATGGCCCAAAGCGGACTGCACATCCCGGCCCAGAGCGGCTCTTCGTTGAGCATTTTCAAAGCCCTGTGGGCCGATATTGGCGATGAACAATCCATCGAACAATCCTTGAGCACTTTCTCGGGGCACATCACCAACATCATCCGCATCCTGAAAGCGGCCGATGAAGATGCGCTGGTTATCCTGGATGAACTCGGCGCAGGCACCGACCCACAGGAAGGTGCAGCCCTGGCGCGGGCCATCCTGGCGCACCTGATGGACCGCGGCATCACCACCCTGGTCACCACCCATCACCCCGAGCTGAAGGCTTATGCCCACAGCGCGCCGGGCATCGTCAACGCCAGCGTCGAATTTGATGTCCGGACTCTCCGCCCGACCTACCAATTGACCATCGGGATACCGGGGCGCTCCAACGCGATTGCGATCGCCCAACGGCTCGGGCTACCCGAGGCCATTCTGGCCGTTGCGAGGAGCGAGGTCAACCCCGAATCGCTGCGCGCCGACAATATGCTCGATGATATCAAACGCCAGCGCAACCTGGCGCACAAAGAACGCCAGAAGGCCGAAAAGGCCCGCGCCGAAGTCCACAAACTGCGCCGTGAACTGGATGAAAAACTCGAAAAAATCGAAGACGAGCGCCGCGATGTGCTGGCCAAGGCGCGCGCCGAAGGCGAACTGGAAGTTGAGATCCTGAAGCGCAACCTCGAGTCGCTTAAACGGCAAATGAAAAAGGTTAAACAACCCGTCGAAGCGCTGGCGATACTCGAAGAAAAACTGGAAGTTGCCGAAGAAAAGATAAGCGCCCCGGTCGAGAGAAAAACCAAGGAAAAGAAAAAAGCGCCGGATGTGTTTTCCCCGCTCAAGTTGGGAGAAAAAGTGACCTTGCGCACGCTCGGCTCGCAGGGCATCATCACCACCCTCAGCGAGAACGAGGCCGAAGTTCAGATCGGCAGTTTACGGATCAGGGCGAAGCTGGGCGACATCCAACGCAAATCGGACGAGGAAGAACCGGTGGAAAGTCCAACTTCGAAGGCCAAGAGTCCGTCCAAATCCAAAAGCGCGGGACAATCCGCTTCTTCGACTCTGACAGCTTCGCCCGGCCTGGAACTCGACCTGCGTGGGATGATGGCCGAAGATGCCGTTTCGCGGCTGGAGGATTATCTCGACAAGGCCTATCTTTCGGGGATGCCGTTTGTGCGCATAATCCACGGCAAGGGCACGGGCAAGCTGCGTCAGGAAGTGCGCGCCGCGCTAAAAAACAACCCCCAGGTGGCCACCTTCGAGATCGGTCTCGAAACCGAAGGCGGCGACGGCGTGACAGTGGCAAAGATGGTCAAGGATTAATAGCTGGCCTGCCAGTGTTTGGCAAAATCGAAAATACGTTTTTTGATATAGAAAATGTCCGGATCTGATACCGGGCGTTTTTCTTTAATCAGACGCATGGCCGCCTCGGGAGCCTGACCCTGGGCAATCAGGATGGCCGCGCCCATGACCACACTGCGATGGCGGCCCTTGGCGCAGTGGCTGTAAATCTTGCCACCATCACGAATGACTTCAAGGGCACGCTCGGTGCCTTTCAGGATGGTTTTGAGCGGAATGGGTGTGAACGGGCTATCAACTGTCCGCAACCAGAGCACTTCGATGGGCGGGTGGCTGATACCGGCCGGTAATTTGTTGGCAAAACGCATGTTCAAGACCAGCCGCACGCCCAGGTCGTGCAGGTGATCATAATCAGCGACAGTCGGCATCGGGCCGATGAACAGATCGGGGGTAATTTGAGAAAAATTCATGCAAAAATTTTACCATCCATCGGTACCAAAGGGAAAAATTTCGGGCTATAATTTTGCTACACGAGTGCGAAGGAGAGCGCCATGACCCTGGACGATGCGATTAAAGAAATGCAATCGAAAATTAGCGCGGCAAGCGCCAGCGCCCAGATGAAAATTGTCAAAATGTCAGACGAGGAAGCGCGGATCACCGTCCTGGCCCCGGCCGGGGAAATACAGGCCATTAAAGATGGCACCTTCATGCCCGCCATGGATTTGCTCAACAACGAGGGCTTTGACATCCAGGTGCAGGTTTACGATAAAGATGCGCCGCCCTTGCAAGGGTAAAAAAAGAACCTTGAGCCGCCAGGTAGAAAGTGGAATGTAGATGTGCTAAACTAGAGACGTCCTGTCCACTTTCTACTTTTGATTTGCATGGAAACCATCCACTCGAACATCTCCCCCAATTCCTCGGAATTTATCGCCAACGCCGAACATCAGCGCGCCCTGGCGACGGAACTGCGCCAGCGGCTGGAGCTTGTCCGCCAGGGCGGCGGCCCCAAATACCGCGCCCGTCACGAAGAGCAGGGCAAACTCTTTGTGCGCGAACGGATTGAACGCCTGCTCGACCCCGGCTCGCCTTTTCTGGAACTCTCAGCTCTGGCCGCGGACGGCATGTACGGCGGAGACGCTCCCGGCGCAGGGATCGTGACCGGCATTGGACGGGTTGCGGAGCGCGAAGTGCTGATCGTCGCCAACGACGCCACCGTCAAGGGGGGAACGTATTTCCCGCTGACGGTCAAAAAGCACCTGCGTGCCCAGCAGGTTGCTGAAGAAAATCATTTACCCTGCCTGTATCTGGTCGATTCGGGCGGGGCTTTTTTACCCCTGCAAGATGAAGTTTTCCCCGACGCCAACCATTTTGGGCGCATTTTCTATAACCAGGCCCAGATGAGCGCCAAAGGCATTCCGCAGATCGCGGCGGTCATGGGAAGCTGCACGGCGGGCGGCGCTTACGTCCCGGCAATGAGCGATGAGGCGATCATCGTCAAAGGCACCGGCACGATTTTTCTGGGTGGGCCGCCGCTGGTCAAGGCAGCCACCGGCGAAGACGTTTCCGCCGAAGAACTGGGCGGCGCGGATGTTCATACCCGTAAAAGCGGTGTGGCCGACCATTTTGCCGAAGATGACGAGCACGCGATCGAAATTTTGCGCGAGATCGTGGAGACGCTGCCAATAAAAGAAGAAAGAGGAAAGAATTCTTTCTTCTTTCCCCCTTCGCCGCCAGAAGAGCCTTTGTACGCGATGGAAGAAATTTATGGCATCCTGCCTCGCTCCTTCCGCGAATCGTACGATGTGCATGAGGTGATTGCCCGGCTGGTGGATGGCAGCAAATTCCGCGAGTTCAAGGCGCGCTACGGCACGACCCTGGTGACCGGTTTTGCGCGGATTCACGGCTATCCGGTCGGGATCATCGCCAACAATGGCGTGCTTTTCAGTGAATCGGCATTGAAAGCCACCCATTTCATCGAGTTGTGCAACCAGCGCGGCATTCCGCTCTTATTTTTGCAGAACATCACCGGTTTTATGATCGGCAGGGAATATGAAGCGGGCGGCATCGCCAAAGACGGCGCGAAAATGGTGCACGCGGTCGCCACAGCGCGCGTCCCCAAGCTGACCGTGGTCATCGGCGGCTCGTTTGGCGCGGGCAATTACGGCATGTGCGGTCGGGCCTACAATCCGCGCTTTTTGTGGATGTGGCCGAATGCCAGGATATCCGTTATGGGCGGCGAACAGGCTGCGAACGTGCTGCTGACCGTCAAACAAGATCAGTTGGCGCGGGAAGCCAAACCACCCCTGACCAATGAACAGGCAGACGAGTTCAAACGCCCTATTCTGGAAAAATACGAAAACGAAGGCAATCCTTACCATTCAACGGCCCGCCTGTGGGACGATGGCGTGATCGACCCCGTGGATACGCGTCAGGTGTTGGGGCTGGCCTTATCGGTGGTGCTGAATGCGCCGGTCGAAGATCAACATTTTGGCGTGTTCAGGATGTAGAAAGTGGAAAGAAGAAAGAGGGTCCTTGGCCATGAAATACACCGAATGGCTAAAAACCGTTCCACCAGAGATTACCAACGATCCAATCTGGAAACTGGATGTCTATCAATTGGCTTTGTTCGCAGGTGACATTGGTTGGCACGATGTGCTTGCCCTATCGAAGAAACCGATGATGCTCAGTGTTGCAGATCAGCTTCATCGCGCCCTTGGTTCGATTAGCGCCAATCTCACTGAGGGTTACTCTCGCAGCAAAGGGTCCGACCGCGCCCGTTTTATTGAATATGCGCTCGGTTCTGCCCGTGAAAGCCGGGATTGGTATTTTAAATCCCGACATGTCTTGTCTCCGGAAATCATTAAACATCGTCTTGAACTGACAACTCGTCTCGTCAGCATGTTGGCTCCAATGATCAGTCATCAAAGAAAAAACTCCATTCGCGAAGAACAGGCTGACTACATCGCATTATATTTATCAGATCCTTCTGCTGATTCAGAAATTCCATTGCCGTAACACTTCTTTCGTCTTTCATTTTTCTTACGCGGAGCACAAGCATGTCTCTAAACCAAACCCCAAACAGCCCCCATCACTTTTTCTCCCAACTCGCCGGTCACTGGACAGGCACATCCAAACTATGGATCGAGCCGGACAAGCTGGCCGACGAATCGCCGGTCATGGGCAGTATTCAACTGGTCTTGGAAGGCCGTTTTGCCATTTATCTCTACCAGGGCTCGATCGAAGGTGAACCCCAGCATGGCATGTTCACCTTTGGCTACAACACCACCCTCGAGCAATTCGAAGCCAGTTGGGTGGATAGCTTCCACAGCCAGACCGCCATCATGTTCTGCACCGGCAACGCCAAAGAGAATGGATTCTGGGTGCTCGGCAGTTATCCCGACCCCACCGGCGGCCCGGATTGGGGCTGGCGCACTGAACTGGAATTGTCCGACCCCAATCACCTGAACATCACTGCCTACAACATCACGCCTGAAGGCGAAGAAGCCAAAGCAACCGAAACCAGGCTGGAGCGGGTCAAATGAACATACTCATCATCGGCGGAACGCGTTTTTTGGGGCGTCACCTGGTCGACTCGGCCCTCGCACGCGGACATCAGCTGACTTTATTTAATCGAGGCAAGTCGAACCGGACGCTTTTTCCAACGCTCGAAACCATCATCGGCAACCGGAAACATGATCTCGGGCAACTGACCTCCCGCAGCTTTGATGCCGTTATCGATACTTGCGGCTACTTCCCGCGCAATGTGCGCCTTGCAGCGCAAACCTTGAAAGATGTGGTCAAATCCTACGTTTTCATCTCCAGCATCTCAGCCTACGCCGATGTCTCGCAAATCGGGATCACCGAAGATTCCCCGCTGGCAAGCATGCCCGATGAAACAGTCGAAGAGATCAACGGTGAAACCTACGGCCCCCTCAAAGTGCTCTGCGAAAAAGCTGTGCAGGCCGAATTCACAGACCGGGCGCTGATCATCCGCCCTGGCCTGATCGTCGGCCCATACGACCCAACCGACCGCTTCACCTATTGGCCGGTGCGCGTTGCCCGCGGCGGAGATGTGCTCGCCCCCGAAGCTCCAAACGTGCCGGTACAGATCATCGACGGGCGCGATCTGGCCGAATTTACGATCAAGCTGATCGAGCAAAAAGCGGCCGGCACCTACAACGTCACCGGCCCCGATTACGAACTGACCTTTGGCGCGATGCTCGAAACCTGCAAACAGGTCAGCGACAGCGACGCAGTCTTCCACTGGGCTTCTGTGGAATTTCTGGAACAAAACAAGGTTGCCGCCTGGAGCGACATGCCGGTCTGGGTGCCCAATACCCCCGAAAACGCCGGTTTCTCAAAGGTTGATATCTCCAAGGCCATCGCCGCCGGGCTGACTTTCCGGCCCCTGGCCAACACTGTCCGCGACAGCATCGAGTGGGCAAAAACCCGTTCGGCAGAGTATGCCTGGCAGGCGGGGTTGACCGCAGAGCGTGAATCAGAGCTGGTAAAACTGATGCGTGAAACGTAAAACGTGAGGAACCTGGATGACTTTTGATGAATGGGCAGCGAATTTGCCAGAAGAAATCAAAGGCGATACTTTGTGGAAGATGGAAGCCTACCGTCTGGCCTTGTTCGCGACCGAAATTGGCTGGCATGATGTCACTGAATTGATGAAAGATCATCGAACGCTTGGCCTTGCCGACCAGTTATATCGTGCCCTTGGTTCGATCAGCGCCAACCTGGCCGAAGGATATTCGCATCACACCGGGAAATCCCGCGCCCAATACTATCAATATGCGCTTGGTTCCGCCCGTGAAAGCCGGGACTGGTATTACAAAGCACACCACATTCTCAAAGACGAAGTTACCCGGCATCGCATCTCACTGCTGACACAAATCATCAAACTCTTACTAACCATGATTCCCCAGCAGCGAGGCACAACCATCCGCGAAGAACGTGCTCAATACAATACTATTTCAGCTACAATCTCATCTGAACCGGTTCCCTTCCCTTAACCCATCATGTCTCATTTTTCACGTTTCAACACTCACGTTTCACATGCCCCTTACCCCGCCATTTAACAAAGTTCTCATCGCCAACCGTGGAGAGATTGCCATCCGCATCCTGCGCGCCTGCAAAGAACTCGGGATCAAAACCGTTGCGGTCTACGCTGAGGCGGATGCCAATGCCATGCACGTGCGCCTGGCGGATGAGGCGATTCTGCTTGGGGCCTCTGCGCCAAAAGAGTCATATCTCAACATCGAGAAAATTCTGGATGCGGCCAGGCAAACCGACGCACAGGCCATCCATCCCGGGTACGGATTCCTGTCCGAGAACGCGGACTTTGCCGATGCGGTTTCTGCCGCCGGGCTGACCTTTATCGGCCCGCCCGCCAGCGCCATCCGCGCGATGGGCGACAAAGCCCGGGCCAAGATCACGATGAAAGCTGCCGGGGTGCCAACCGTTCCCGGTGCCGAGGGGCTGTCCGCGCTGGATGAGTATCTCGCAGCAGCGGAGCAGATCGGGTATCCCATTTTGGTCAAAGCGGCGGCCGGGGGCGGCGGAAAAGGCATGCGCCTGGTCCGTTCCGCATCAGAAATGGCCGAAGCGCTCGAGGCAGCCCGGCGTGAATCTCAAAATGCCTTTGGCGATGAGCGCCTGCTGATCGAAAAATATATCGAAAACGCCCACCACATCGAATTCCAGGTTTTTGGCGACCAGCACGGCAACTTGGTGCATCTTTTTGAGCGCGAATGTTCGGTGCAGCGCCGCCACCAGAAAATCATCGAGGAATCCCCCTCGCCGCTGCTGACGCCCGAACTTCGCGAAAAAATGGGCGCTGCTGCCGTTAATGCTGCCAGGGCTGTCAATTATTTCAATGCAGGCACGATCGAGTTTATTTATGATTCTCTGCTCTCCAGCTTCTACTTTCTGGAGATGAACACCCGCCTGCAAGTCGAACACCCTGTTACAGAGGCCGTTACCGGACTGGATTTGGCCCAGTGGCAAATTCGGGTGGCCGCTGGCGAGAAATTCCCGTTTGCACAGGGTGATCTGTCCCAGCGCGGGCATGCCATCGAGTGCCGAATTTATGCAGAAGACCCGGCCAACGGTTTTTTACCGTCCACGGGCAAGATCTTGCAATTTATCGCGCCGCAAGGCCCGGGGATCCGCGTCGATGCAGGTTTGGCGAATGACACAGAAGTGACTCACTTCTACGATCCGCTGCTGGCGAAGATCATCGTTAGCGCAGAAACGCGCGAGGCGGCCATCCGGCGCATGCAGCTCGCGCTCAAAGAGACCGTTTTGCACGGCGTCGCCAGCAACCTGGACTTTTTACAGGCCATCCTGGCGCACCCGGACTTTGCCGAAGGCAAGATTCACACCAAATGGGTGGAGACAAGTTTCGATTGGCAGCCTGCAAATGCGCCGCTCGAGGCGCTGATTGCGGCTGCACTAACAGACACAATGGTTGAAAATCGAAAATCACAGATCACAAGTTCAAATGAGCCTGACCCTTTCAGCCCGTGGAAGAGTGGCAGCCGGTTTCGGGTATAATCGCCCGCATGTCTGATCTTACCCTGCAAGAAGTTGAACATATTGCCAAACTGGCCCGGCTCGAATTGACCGACGAGGAAAAGGCGCGTTACCGCGAACAGCTCTCGGCCATTCTTGAGCATGTTGCCCGCTTACAGGAATTGGACACCTCCGATATTCCGCCGATGTCTGCGGTTTTTGGCGGCGAAAGCCACCTGCGCGCCGATCAATCCCGCCCCGGCCTGACCACCGAAGCCCTGCTGAAAAACGCCCCGGAGCAGGAAAAATCCCAGTTTAAAATACCGCCAGTGTTTGAGTAAAAATGTCAGGTATCAGGTGTCAGGTGTCAGGTAAAAACTGGCAGACCTGACACCTGACACCTCGCGCCTGATACCTTATGACCCTAACCGACCTGACCCTGACCGAAGCCCAGACCCTGCTGCAAAAGGGCGAAATTTCCAGCCGCGAACTGACTCAGGCTCACCTCGAGCGCATCGCCGCGCTGGATGGAGCTTTGCATTCCTTTTTGCATGTCGATGCCGAAGGGGCGTTGATCCAGGCGGATGAGGCAGACCAAAGACGGCGCGCAGGGGCGCATCGCGATGCGCCCCTACTTGGAATCCCCCTGGCAGTTAAAGATGTTCTCGTGGTGGACGGAATGCCCTGCACCTGCGGCTCGAAGATCCTTGAAGGCTACCGCCCACCATTCACCGCCACAGCCGTGCAAAAACTACAGGCGGCGGGGATGGTCATCCTCGGCAAGACCAACACCGACGAATTTGCGATGGGCTCCAGTACTGAGAACTCAGCCTATGGCGTGACTCACAACCCCTGGGATGTGGAGCGCGTGCCGGGCGGCTCTTCAGGCGGATCGGCGGCGGCGGTTGCAGCGCGCTTTGCGACGCTGGCGCTGGGCTCGGATACGGGCGGCAGTGTCCGCCAACCGGCCTCGTTCTGCGGTGTGACAGGACTCAAACCAACCTACGGACGGGTTTCGCGCTACGGGCTGGTAGCCTACGGCTCGTCGCTCGACAGTGTCGGCGCTTTTGGACGCTCCGCCCAGGATGTGGCGGCGGTCTTCAGCGCGATGTCTGGCCGCGATGAACTGGATGCCACCTCGCAGGATGTCCCCGTTCCGAATGTTGATTTGCGATTAAACGGCGAACGGCCCCTGCGCGGAGTCCGCATCGGCGTGCCGCAAGAATATTTTATTGACGGTATCCAGGCCGAGGTGGAAAGCGCCGTGCGCGAAGCCATCCGCCAGCTGCAAGGCCTGGGCGCGGAAATAGTCCCCGTCAGCCTGCCGCACACCCAATACGCGCTTCCTGTTTATTACCTGATCGCCCCGGCGGAGGCTTCGGCCAACCTGGCGCGTTTCGATGGCATCCGTTATGGCCCGCGCGTGACGGGCAATTCGATGTGGGATGTTTTTACCAAGACGCGCGGCGAGAAGTTTGGCGATGAGGCCACCCGGCGTATCATGCTCGGCACGTATGCGCTGTCAGCAGGCTATTACGATGCTTTTTACGGCCAGGCCCAAAAAGTGCGCACGCTGATCCGGCGCGATTTTGAGCAGGTCTTTACCCAGGTTGATGCGGTTGCCTGCCCGGTTGCGCCGACCACTGCCTTTAAGATCGGCGCCCACGGCGATGCGCAGCACTTCGATCCACTGGCAATGTACCTGGAAGATGTCTTCAGCCTGCCCGCCAACCTGGCCGGGGTACCGGGGCTGGCTTTCCCGGTCGGCTTCGACGCGGGCGGCTTGCCGGTCGGGATGCAGTTGATGGGGCCGCATTTTGGCGAGGCCGGCCTGCTGCGCACGGCGCACGCTTACCAGCAGGCGACCGATTGGCATTTGGCGAAGCCGACCATGGAAGACGGACGATAGACCAAAGACGAATGATACGCAATACCCCTCGCGAATTTGTTGTTACCGTGGCATCCGACAAAATCCGCTTTATTTTGCCGGATGGGCAGGTTTTGTGTGAAAAAGACAACATTGTTATACTTGATTCAGAAGATAAAATCGTGGAAATAGGGGAATCGCCGGAAAGTATGCAAAAACAATTTCCGGCAATGTGGCAGAAAATGGAAGGCGAGGTGACTTTGCTGAACCCGTTTTCTAACACAAACTTTAACCCGTATTTGGCAACCACTCTCCTTGACCACATTGCTTTTCGGGTTCTGCGAGACAAGTTTAAAAAGGGTTCCGTGCTTTTTCGGGACAAATTAGCCTGGAACATCGTTTTTCCCGGCTATGATGAACTTGACCAGCACGCTAAAGATAGGTTTGAGTTTTACATGGCAACCCCCGGGTTTGTTGTAACGAAAAGCTTGCGCATCAATGATGTTCAAAGGGATATACAGGTTTTTCTTGATGCTCAGTCATTCCTGAAAAATCTTGCTTTCTTGCCGGGTCTGGCTGTTTTTGTTATGTTATGGGCTTTTGCAAATGGGATGTTTGCGCCAGTGTTTTTACCTGGGAGACAATCTGGGCTTGTATTCCTACCGGTAATGGGGTTATGCTGGTTTGTAGGTTCTTTTTTGCTGTTATTGATCTGGAAAGCCAAATACCAAAATGGCATCCCTTATGAAATGATTATGGCAATGTTGGGCCATGACCGGTTTGGATTGTCCGGGGCTGTGGTTAACTGGCTTTTTGATCGTAAAAAACAGGTGTAGTTTTTGGCAAATTCTACATTGCCAACAGCACACTGTTTGTGTTGTAAAAGTTCCAATGCGTTGAAGGGTGCCAGCTTCTAAATTTCATCCTTCATCCTTCATTCATCATCCTTTGGAGTCCCCATGAACATCTTTGTAACGGGCGGGGCGGGGTATATCGGCTCGGCCACCGCAGAAGCCTTACTGGCCGCAGGCCACAACGTCACGGTGTATGATTCGCTGGTGACCGGGCACCGCAAGGCGGTCCCGGCCGGGGCGGAATTCATCCAGGCCGATCTGGGCGACAGCCATTCGCTGGCATTGGCACTGACCGGTCAAAAATTTGACGCGGTCATGCACTTCGCAGCCTTCATCGAAGCTGGTGAGAGCATGAAAGATCCCGGCAAGTTTTTACGGAACAATGTGGTCAACTCACTCTCGCTGATGGATATGGCCGTTCGGGCCGGGGTCAAACGTTTCGTGTTTTCCTCGACCGCAGCCGTTTACCAATCGAGCGAGGAACCGCTCAGCGAGGAATCGCCGATCGGGCCGACCAACACTTACGGGTACACCAAGCTGGCGGTTGAACAATCGCTGGATTGGTACAGGCAGATCCACGGCCTGCATTTTGCCGCCCTGCGCTATTTCAACGCCTGTGGCGCGCGGATGGGGCACGGCGAGGCCCACCAGCCCGAGTCGCACCTGATCCCGCGCGTGATCCAGGTCGCGCTGGGGCAGGCCGATGCGGCCTACATCTACGGAACCGATTACCCGACCCCCGACGGCACCTGCATCCGCGATTACATCCATATTCTCGATCTGGTTTCGGCCCACCTATTGGCGCTTGAAGCCCTGGGCGAGAAGGATAAGTTGATCTATAACCTCGGCTCGGGCAACGGCTTTTCGGTGCGCGAAGTCATCGAGGCAACCCAGGCCGTCAGCGGTGTGGAGATCAAGGTTATCGAGGGCCCGCGCCGGCCAGGTGATTCGGCGCGCCTGGTGGCCTCCTCCGGAAAAATCCGTCGCGAGTTGGGCTGGAAGCCGCGCCGCGATAACATGCGCGACATCATCGGCTCGGCCTGGGAATGGCACAAGACCAACCCGAAAGGATATGCCTAAAAATGTTAACCTTACTGGTGGTTTTGCTTGGCTGGTTGCTTTCGCTGGCGCTGCATGAGTTTTCGCACGCCTTCGTAGCCTACCATGGGGGGGACTATACGGTCAAAGACAAGGGCTACCTTGATTTCGACTTGTTCAAGTACACCCATCCAGTTTACTCGTTCCTGCTGCCGATGATTATCCTGATCATGGGCGGGATCGGTCTGCCCGGCGGGGCAGTTTATATCGAAACCTGGCGGCTGCGCTCCCGCTGGTGGGAAACCGCCGTTTCGCTGGCCGGGCCGACCTCCAACCTGGTGATCGCGATCGGGCTTTCGATCGTGTTGCAATTTGATTTTGTCGCCAATTCACTGGTTGGGCCGGGACTGGCCTTTCTGGCGCTCTTGCAGGTGACGGCTGCGCTGTTCAACATGCTGCCGATTCCCCCATTCGACGGTTACGGCGCGCTGCGCCCTCACCTTAATACGCCCTTGCGTATGCAAATCGACAATTTTGGCCGGTTTTCGCTGTGGATCGTGATCTTATTGTTCTGGTATGTGCCCGTCGTCAGCGATGTATTCTGGACTGTGGTTTATATCTTTGCCGGTTTTATCAACATTCCGATTGATCTATCGTGGCTGGGTTACGATCAGTTTATGTTCTGGAAATAAGTTCTTTGCTCAGCATAAAAGAAAGTGGAAAGTAGATCAACCTACTTTCCACTTTCTTTTTATTTCGGCAGCTTGCCCAACTGGCCGGGTGTGAAGTTATCAGGCACAGAACTTGGCCCGGCTTCGAACCCGGCCCGAATTCCATCCAGAGTTTCGTTCCAGAAATCGCGCGCAGCGGCGAATTTGTCCACGCGGAAGCGTTCGAGCCAGGCCAACAATTCGGGGTCTTTCAGGCCATCGCTTTCCCACTGGACCAGGAATCCCATCAGCAAGTCGATCACCCGCTCGCTCTCCCAGAAAACAATCTTCCCGGTTTCGCGCTCAAAGATTTCGCGTGAAAGTTTGAACTGGTGGGCCTTGTAATCCACTTCCAAGCCGTAATGCGCCCGTAAAATCTCATCGGTGATGACTTCTGACCACTTGCGGTGAAAACGGCAAATGCCGCTGTTCTCGTTGAACAACTCATAGGTCATGCGCTCGACATTTTTACGACCCAGCATTTCGGGCTGAACAAAATCGACCCCGTAATAAACAAAATACTTGCCCATCATCGGCATCGGGCTGATCATACCCGGCACCCAATACTGGTTGGGAACCATGCAGCCCTGCTCGCCGTGGCTGATAAAAACCGCCCGGTCAACGCTGCGAATGCCATGCGTTCGGTCCAGTTCGAGGGCCGCCGCGCGGATTCCCTGACGGAAAATCGCCGCCTTCGGTTCGAAGAGAATCGCTCGCGCCAGATCCATTGCGTACTGGGCATTGAGCATACTGTCGTTGACGATGTCGAACCGGGCCGGGTCGTCGGCGTAGCTGAAGCGCAGCCGGTCGGCAGGTGGAAAGCCATACTCATGCGGGTCGATCAAACCGTCAGAAACCAATTCCATGATCCAGGCCAGCGTTCCGCCGCTCTGGATCGAGTCGAAACCCATCGCATCGACAAAATCGTTCAGCAATTCTGCCGCGCGCTGGTCGAAGACCCCCACCTGCGGCCCCAGAACGTGGTACGGCTCATAATCCTTCTTGTATTGGCCATTCATCTTCTTGCAGACCACCGGGCAAGGTTCGCCGCAGTGCTGGAACTGCTTGGGCTTGATGGTTTCCTCATTGAACTGCGCCAAGTAATGCTTCAGGATGAAATTCTCATGCTGACGCAAACGCGACTGGACACTCTCATACATCGAGCGATAATTGAAACTCAGGATGCGCTCGTTCAGGTCGCGCATGTTGACGCCGAACGTGCCGCCGGTCTCGAACTCCGGCACATAGCGATATTTCTCGGTCACAGCCAGGTCGGTCTGGATGGTTTTCTTGCCGAAATGCTCCAGAAAATAGCGGTCGATCTCGGTCGAGTCGCGCAGATCGGGGTCGGCCCACTCGCCGCCAAAAACAATCGCCGCGATGTTGTGATACTGGAACAGGCGGCTGCCCAATCCGCCGCGCCCGGCCCAATCGACCACGGCCGTAAAAGCCCCCTTGCGCACCGGGCTGGAGCCGATCGCACCCTCCTCCGTATATTTGGCCGCCGGGCCGACAGCGCAAATCCGCAGCTTGTCGGGAGCATATTCCATAGCATAACGATCGTAAACCGCCTGCTGCAGGGCAAAAAAACCGCTTAACGGCGCGCCATCCGGGCTGGCGTAGCTGGCCCACAGGGCATCGGCGTTGATCGGCTCGAGACGCACCCGAATTTCGCCTGCCTTGTGGTTGAGCAGCAGCACACTCGGCGTCTCTGCCCGCCCGCGCAAGGCCACATAGTTGACACCCACACCGTGGAAGGTATAAGCCGCGCCGCCCATACTCGAAAGGTAAAAACCCTCCCACTGCGGGCTCCAGGCGCTGAACACCAGCCGCCGCGAACCGGGGATCGAACTGCCCGCCAGCAGGCCCTCGCCAAAGGTAAAACTATCCGGGTACGTGTTGAATCGCTGCCAGCCATAATCGGCCGGACCAAGCACGCTCTCGTCGATCGGGCGCAGGTACCAGTTGCCATTATTAAGATGCACCGTCAATTCGCGTTGAATGATCGGGTAGGTCATAAATTCTCCTTGAACCTGGCAGATATTTTACCTGCAATCTACTATAATGCTGCCATGCCAACCCTGATCGACGGACACAACCTGATTCCCAAAATGGGGCTGCGGCTCGATTCGGTCGATGATGAATTGGATCTAGTCACCCGTCTGAACGAATTCTGCCGCCTGAGCCGCAAAACCGGTCTGGAAGTGTATTTCGACGGAGCGCCCTCCCCGCAGGCTGGCCCCCGCACGATCGGCCTGGTCAAAGCCCATTTCGTGCGCCTCGGTCTGACAGCGGATGATGCCATCCGCGACCGGTTGCGCGCCCTGGGCAGATCCGCCAAAAACTGGAGCGTGGTCAGTTCCGATCGCCAGGTGCAGGCCAACGCTCGCGCCGCTTATGCGCGGGTCATCACATCCGAAGAGTTTGCCGCCGAAGTGATCAACACTCTGCGCGCCGGACCGCCTGCCAACGCAAAAAAGAGCAACATGACCGAAAGCGAGCTGACCGAATGGCTGGCATTGTTCGGCGAAAAAGGAACCAAGGATAAACCAAAATTCTAATGTATTATTAATACAAAATAGACCGAAAAAGTTGTATATTGTTTCTATAGCATCTGCACCCCCTTTTACTGGTATTTGCAGGTGTTATCCATCGAACATGGTTTGCATGCCCCCCCCATGCTGATCTGACGGTGGTGTCCCTCCCCCTCAAGATACCCCGCTATGTCCACAAGGCATAGCGGGGTATCGCTTAAAACAACCAGGGTCAGGGCAGGCAGGATTCTTGCGGCCATTAATGCTATTATTGCCAAGTGGCGGGCGCAGATACTCAACCGGGGCTGAAAACCATCTTTAAACCCTTATGAAATAAGAGTTGTATTAGATTACCATTGGGCAGCTTGCAAGCCTGCATTCAGGAGCATACAATAAACATGATGGACTATAAAGATTATTATCAGGTTTTGGGTGTCCCACGCTCGGCCAGCGCCGATGAAATTCGCACGGCTTATCGCAAACTGGCAATGAAATATCACCCTGACCGCAACCCAAACGACAAACAGGCCGAAGATCACTTCAAAGATGCCAACGAGGCCTACCAGGTGCTTTCTGACCCGCAGAAACGCGCCCGCTATGACCAGTTGGGTTCGGCCTATTCATCCTGGCAGAGTCGCGGCGCACCCGGCGGCGGATTCGACTGGAGCCAGTGGACCACCGGCCAGCCCAGCAGCGGCGGACAACAGGTCAATTTCGACGATCTGTTTGGGGGCAGCGGCGCATTTTCCGATTTCTTCAGTTCCATCTTCGGCGGGATGCCAGCCGGGGGCGCTGCAGGCGGCGGATTCAGCCAGCGCATGGCGCGCCCAAATGAACAGCCGCTCAGCATTTCTTTGCAAGAAGCCTATGCCGGCACCAGCCGCATCCTCGAAGGCGGCGGGAAGCGGGTGACACTGCGCATTCCGGCCGGGGTCAAAACCGGATCGAAAGTCCGCGCGGCCGGGGCCTCACCTGACGGGTCGGATGTCTACCTTAAGATCAACGTGGAACAGGACCCCAATTTTGAGCGCAAAGACAACGATCTGCACACCACCGCCAGCATCGATATTTTCACCGCCCTGCTCGGCGGCGAGGCCGAGGTTCAAACCCTGGGCGGCAAAATTCGCCTGACCATTCCGGCCGGAACCCAGCCAGAGCAACTGATCCGCCTGGCCGGGCGCGGCATGCCGCATGTCAAATCGCCCGAAAGCAAAGGCGACCTGTATGTGCGGATCAAGGTTCAAATCCCTAAAAATTTGAGCGCCGAACAACGGGAACTGCTCGAACAGGCGCGCAAAACTAAATAATCAAACAGTTTTATCGTTTCAGGAGTATCTATGAACAGGAAACTTAATTTACTGGTGATCATCAGCGTGCTCGTAGTTGCATCGCTGGCTTGCCGCGCATTTGTCCCCACCGAAGGCGGGACATTGGAATTACCGACCATTGAAACACAACAGCCAGTTGCACCGATCGTTGTCAGCACCGATCTGCTCGAAGAGCAAAACATGCTGGTTAATTTGTATGAGAGTGTTTACCCGGGCGTTGTTTCGATACAGGTTCTGACCGAGGCTGGCGGCGGACAAGGCTCCGGGTTTGTCTTTGACAAACAGGGGCATATCGTTACTAATTATCACGTTGTCGAAAACGCCACACAAATTGAAGTGATCTTCCCATCCGGGTTACGCACTTACGGTGAAGTCCGCGGCATAGATCTGGATTCTGACCTGGCCGTGATCAAAGTCGATGTTCCTGAGAACGAATTGACGGCGCTGCCCCTGGGCAACTCAGACGAGCTTAAAGTAGGGCAGACTGTCATCGCGATCGGCAACCCCTTCGGCTTAAGCGGAACGATGACCACCGGGATCGTTTCGGCCCTGGGCCGCACCCTGCCATCCGATCGCGAGGCCCCTGGCGGAGGCGTTTTCAACGCTGCTGACCTGATCCAGACCGATGCAGCCATCAACCCCGGCAACTCTGGCGGTCCGCTCTTCAACTTGAACGGTGAGGTGATCGGCGTCAATCGCGCCATTCGGACGGTCGCCAGCAATACCCAGGGTGAACCGGTCAACTCGGGGATCGGTTTTGCGATCTCGGTCAATATCATCAAGCGGGTTGCGCCTGAAATCATCAAAAATGGCAAATACGACTACCCTTACATGGGGATTGCCTCGATCAGTGATTTTACGATCGAGATGATCGAAGCGCTTAAGCTGCCGCAGTTCACCGGCCTTTACATCACCGCGATCCAGCCCAACAGCCCGGCAGCGCGCGCCGGTTTGCGGGCCGGCGAAGATGAAACAGCCATTCAGGGGTTGTTCTCGGGCGGCGACCTGATTATTGCCATTGACGGCCACCCGGTCAAAATCTATGATGATCTGATGCGTTACCTGGTCTCAAACAAAGGTCCCGAGGATCAAGTTGTGCTGACCATCTTGCGCGATGGCGAGCAGATCGAAGTTCCGCTGACACTCGACAAACGGCCATAGAGCCATTAGAAAAACAAGACGCCAGGAAAAAATCCTGGCGTCTTGTGCGTTAAATCGAGAGCCTGGTTTTACCCGAAGCGTTCCTCGCGCCAGACATCGGCACGGTTGTGGTAGCCAGCCTGCTCCCAAAAGCCGCGCCGGTTGGCGGACATGAATTCCAATCCGCGCAGCCACTTGGCGCCCTTCCAAAAATAGGGGGTCTCGAGCTCAGATTTTTCGGGGATATACCCCACCACCCCGCGCAGCGGGTAGCCATGGTCAGGGCTGAGCGGTTCACCGTCAAAATGGGTCGCCAGCAGGAAGCTGTCCTGCAAGATCACATCCAGCGAGAGATTGACAGTGAAACCAAATTCGGCGTGCTGCATGACATATTTGGCGGTCGGCTTGAGCTTGATGAAACCTTGCTCAACCAACGTTCGAACCGAAACGCCCTCCCAGCGGGTGTCGAACTTGCTCCAGCGCGTCACGCAGTGGATATCCATCAGCAAACTGGTACGCGGGAGCTGGTTGAACTCTTCCCATGTCCAGCGCGTTTCCTGTTCGACTTCACCCCAGACGCGAAAATCCCAGGTAGCCGGGTTGAAAGGCGGGACAGGGCCATAATGCAACACCGGGAATTTTAAAGTCAGCGATTGCCCGGCAGGCAGCCGTCCTTCGTTGCGAACTCGTTCTTCTTCTTTTCTGCGGTCAGGGCCTTCAAATAGAAACATAATCGGAGTTCTCCTATCGCAATAAATTATACCGAGGAAGAACTCCGAAAGAAATTAATTCTTTGTAAGAGAATTGTGGGGTAAATCAGGCTTTGCCTGCCGCCCGCGCCCGTTCTAAAACATTCTGGGCCGATTTAAGCAGGGGCAAGTCGATCATTTTGCCATCCAGATCGTAGGCGCCCGTACCCCTGGCCTGGTTCATTTCAAAGGTTTGCACCACCCTTTTTGCGTAGGCGATGGCTTCATTATTTGGGGTAAACGCATCCTGAACCGGTTCAACCTGGGCCGGGTGAATGACTTGTTTGCCGGTATAACCCAACTGCGCGCCAAACAGCGCATCGCGGCGGGCCAGTTGCGGGTCGCGGAAGTCAACGGTCACCAGGTCGATGGCCTGCAAGCCATGAGCGGCGGCAGCGGTTACCAGCGCAGAGCGGGCGTACAGCACCTCGAGCGATTCGGCGGTGCGGGTCGCGCCGATGCTGGCCGCGTAATCCTCCGCCCCAAAAATCAGCGCGTCCAATCGGGGATGGGCGGCCAATTCCTTGAGATTTAAAATTCCGCGCGCGCTTTCAACCACCAGGATCATGCGAATCGAATTAACCGGCCAGCCATTTTTCAATTCAGCGGCTTCGATCTTTTCGCTGACCCAGGCCACCTGTTCGGGCGTCTCGGCCTTGGGCAGCACAACCCCGTCAGGGTGAAAGGGCAAGACCACTGCCAGATCATCGGCTTCAAGGCCGGTGCCAATCCCATTGATGCGCGCCAACTTCTCCGCTGTGCCAAAATCCAGTTCGCGCAAGGCGCGGGCGATGGTTTCGCGGGCTTCGGCCTTGCGACTGGCTGCCGCGCCATCTTCCATGTCCATGCAAATACAATCCACACCCAGAGTCAGGGCTTTGGTGATTTTTTTCCAATCATCACCGGGCATGTAGAGCAGGGCACGTCGCGAACGCATGGCTTTTAGGGTTGGATCACCGGGCGCAGGGCGGGCTGGGGCGCTTCTTTGGTGTTTTTGTAGAAAGCTTCAGGCAGAGGAAGCGGCTCGTAAGTTGCCCCGGTTCCAAGAGAGGAATAGGGAATGTAATAAAACTCTGTCTGGGCCTCGAACCCTTTTTCAACATCCTGGAAGGCAACGAAAAGATATCGCTTGTCAGGGCTCCAAAGTGGGTCACGATAGCAACAACGGCCGCCAATCGGGTTGACGATATTGGCTTTGCGCACTTCCATGTTGTATTCGTATAAATCGCCCCAACCCTGATTGCGGATGTAGGTGTTGAAAAGGAAAAGGAAATCACCATCCCAGTCGTAACCAGGAATAAACGGATTGCTGCCGTAACCACTGGGAGTAAAGTATTGGGCCGGGAATTCGTTAACCAACCTGAGGTTCTGAGCATTGCAACTGCTGATATCCACCACCCGGATCAGATCGACAGAGCGCCCATCGATAAGGCCGGAATACAACCAGGCAACGCTCTTGCTGTCTGCTGACCAGCGGAACTCTCTGGCGGCCATGGCGGCCGATGTACCGGCAGTGTAACTAACGCAGCCCTTCAGGTTCACAAAACCCTGCTCGCTGCGTACCTGGCGAATGGCATCCAGGTCAAACGGGACGATGAATATCTTGTGGTTGAAAGAAATCGCAACCTGCTTGGAATCAGGGGAAATACGGAAAGCATCCAAAAGGGATGAAGAGGAGAAAGCTGCAAGAACATCCACCCGGCCTGTTTCAGCCTCCACCAGTTGGATGTTTTTCCCGGCGATGTAAACCAGGCTTTTTCCGTCTGGCAGCCATTGCAGATCAGTCTTGGGAACGCCGTCATTGGTCAGGGCGCGCAAATCTGAGCCATCCAGGTTCATCACCTGAACTTCATTGTTGGCCACAAAAGCCAGCATATCTGCGCCGCCAATCCCGACTGCAACTGGTTCCGGGGACGCGGTGGGGGTGGCTTGTTCGGGGGTTGGGGATGGGATCTCAGTGGTGGCTGTCGGCTCTTCGACCGGTAAAACAGCCTCGGTTGCAGGAAGAGTTTCGGTTGGCGCGGTGAAAGTCGCGGTGGATGTGGCGGCCAGCGCACCGGGAAATGCGCCACTTAATATGAAAAAGCCTGCTCCCCCCAGAACGCCCAAGAAAAGGATCGCACCACCCAAAAATAAAATCCAGACAGGGAATGCTGCTTTTGCTTCGGGCCGGGCTGATATGCGGGTTGGAGCGGCTACCTGGCGAGTCTTGTCTGCAATTTTTTGGGTTTTGTTCGCTGTAACCGGAGCAATCGTTGGAGATTCGCCGCGCGAAACAGCCATCAGTTCACTGGCAAACTCTCTGGCCGTGGCATAGCGATCATCGCGGTTCTTCGCCATCGCCCGTTCGATGACATGTTCAAGATCAGATGGCAGGTTGGGGTTAACATCCAAAATATGAGGAACAGGATCGGTGATGTGTTTGACCACCACGGCCATAGGGGTATCGGCTTCGTAGGGTTGGCGGCCCGTCAGCATTTCAAAGACGATCACACCCAGCGCATAAATATCGCTGCGACCGTCGACTTTGTCGCCCTGGGCTTGTTCGGGACTCATATACGCCGGGGTGCCAACGATTCCGCCCCCGGTCACCGTTGCAGTACCCTGAGATTGGGCGATTTTGGCAATTCCAAAATCGGAAATATACGGTTCGCCAATATGATCGAACAGGATATTTCCCGGTTTCAAATCGCGATGGACGATGCCTTTGGCATGCGCGTCATCCAATGCACTGGCCAGGCGTTCAATCAGTTTGGCGGTATCTCGAATGGAAAGTGAGCCTGCATCGATGCGCTCAGAGAGTGAACCACCCATCATGTAGCGCATGACAAAGTACGGTTGGCCATCCTCTTCGCCGACATCGTAAACCGGCACAATGGCCGGGTGTTCCAGGGATGCAACCGTTTTGGCTTCGCGCTCAAAACGAACGCGGAATTGCGGGTCGTGCAACATTTCGCGCGGTAAAACCTTGACAGCCACTTCGCGCTCAAATCGTGGGTCATAGGCTTTGTAGACAGTCGCCATACCGCCGCGGCCCAGTTCCGATTTAACTTCGTAACGACCAATGTTTTCAGGTTTCATGATGAGAAAATCCCAGGAATCAAAAATATAAGTCAGGCTGTGTGAAGATTTGTTACAAAGTATACAGCCAAAACTAAAAGTTAGAGATTACAAAATGTTGATAACAGGCAAATAAATTCCGCCTGAACTTGTCCAGTATACCGATACTGGCGTCAAATCGCAAGCACTTGTGGCGCAATCTCAACGATGCTATAATTTTTAGTGCGCCCTGGTAGTTCAGTGGATAGAACAAGGCACTCCTAAGGCTTAGACGTGGGTTCGATTCCCGCCTAGGGCACAAAAGCAAACAGCCACACCTGGATGGGTGTGGCTGTTGATCATTCAAGCGGAATACAACGATCGTGCTGGCTAGCTGCTTGAAGACGGTTTTGGCAGCTGGGGAATAATCCAATTGATCAGCGCCTTGGGCGAGCGTGTCTGGATGTAAATCTTGCCAGGGCCGGTCATTTCAACCACCAAACCCTCGCCACTCAACAGGGTTGATTTAAGACCACCCGCCGTGCGCGTTGTAACGTTAATATTGGCATCGAACGCCACCAGGTGGGTGGTGTCGACCACGTACTTCTCGCCATCTTTCAGCTCACGATCAAAAATCGCGCCATACGAAGAAACCAGCACTTTTCCTTGCCCACTGGATTCGAGCATTGAAATTCCTTCGGCAGACATAAAGGCTTTCATACTGATCTTGGCGTTCAAATCAACCCCTGTTTCAGATGCCAGGTAAGAACCTGATTGGATCATCAGAGGCTTATCCTTCAGTTCGATCACCGCGATATCGCCCGGCAGTTCAGGAGCCAGGGTAATTTCACCACCCTCCGGCCCGGCCTGGAAAAAGTTCTGGAAGAACGATTCCCCGCCCAGCAAGGCGCGCCCGAGCGATTTGAACAAACCACCCTCGGCTTTTGTTTCGATATTGACCGAGGCCGACATGCTAACCATCGCGCCAGCCTCGGCGCGGATACGCTCATTAGGGCTAAGTTTTACTACCGCTAAAGAGTAAGACGGGCTATATTTCAATTCGATATCCATAAAATATTCTCCTTTTATTGAATCATGAGTATATCGCGTAATATGGGCTTTAAGCCGCTAAAGAAAAATTCCACTGCAATCACCATCACGATCAAGCCCATCAGGCGCATCATCAATTTGTTGCCATTTTCACCAATCAGTTTCATAACCTGCTTCGATGCCAGCAACAGCAGGTGGGTCATGCCCATGATGACAATGATCGCGCCCAGAACGATCCCGCTTTCCAACGCCGATTTGGCCTGATCCATCAGGATGATAACCGAAGCGATCGCGCCCGGCCCACAGATGACCGGGATGCCGAGCGGAGTAATGGCAATATCGCTGGCATATTCCTGGGTAGTTTCATTATCAAACTGGGTGCGCGTCAGGCGCGCCTGGAGCAGTTCATAGCCCATGATGAAGAAAATCACCCCACCCACCACACGCAGGCTGTTGGCCGAAATGCCAAAGAACTGGAAGATAAACCTGCCCGTCAGCGCAAACAACATCAGGATGATGAAAGCCGTCAAAACAGCCTTGATTGCCACCTTGTGCGATTCCTGCGGGGTCAGGCGGGAGGTCATGGCCGTATAAACCGGGATCACCCCAATTGGGTTGACCATCGTAAAAAGCGAGGCAAAAGCAAGCAGCGCAAATTCGAACATTTAGGCGAACCTTTTGATCCCTTTCAACTCAATATTCATCAGTAGATAAAAAATAGTATCACCCAAAAGCGGATGCAGGTGGTCAGGAGCAACATCTGCCAGCGGAACGAGCACGAAAGCGCGTTCATGCAGCCTGGGGTGTGGGATCACCAGGGGCGGCGAATCGAGCACCAGATCATCATAAAACAGGATGTCGAGGTCGATCAGCCGCGGACCGTTTCGGAAGGTTGCCTCACGCCCCATCTCTTTTTCGATTTCTTTCAGGAAAGAGAGCAGCGCACCCGGCTCGAGGCTGGTCGTCGCTTCGACCACCATGTTCAGGAAAGCGGGCTGGTCGGCATAGCCCCAGGGTTCGGTTTCATAAATATACGACTGCGCGTGGACGGTGACCTGCGGTGGAAACCGCTCCAACGCGCCGCGCAGGTTGCCCGGCCGGTCGCCGAGGTTGCTTCCCAGCGCGATATAGACAAGATGCTCGCTCATACGCGCTCGATGATGGTCGCCGTCGCCTGGCCGTGGCCAATGCACATGGTTTGCAGGCCATAGCGCGCTTTGCGGCGTTCCAACTCGTGAACCATTTTGGTCATCAGGATCGCCCCGGTCGCACCCAGCGGATGCCCGTGGGCAATTGCGCCGCCATTCGGGTTGACACGGCTCATCTGCGGGTGCAGTTCATGCACCCAGGCCAGCACCACCGAAGCAAAGGCCTCGTTGATCTCGATCACATCCATCTCGTCCAGCGACAGGCCGGCCCGTTTAAGTGCCATCTGGGTGGCCGGGATCGGCCCGGTCAGCATCAGGGTTGGGTCTGAACCGGTCACAACCCGCGTATCGATGCGCGCCAGCGGACTCAGATTCAGCCGCCCGACCGCCTTTTCGGAGGCCAGCACCAGCGCGGCGGCACCGTCGCTGATCTGCGAAGAATTGCCAGCCGTGATAACGCCATTTTCCCGAAAAACAGGCTTGAGCCGCGCCATCTTGTCGCGGTCAAAATTGCGGCGCACGCCCTGGTCCTCTTTGAAAAGCGATCCGTCTTGCAAAGGAAGGGGCAAAATTTGCCCGTCAAAATAGCCTGCCCCAATTGCTGCCGCAGCGCGCTCGTGACTCTGGGCGGCAAAATCATCCAATTCTTCGCGGGTCAATTTCCAGGCTTCGGCAATGCGTTCTGCGCTTTCGCCCTGGTGCAAAAGAGTGTGCCCGACATCCGGCCATGGAACCGGGTAATCTGCCCCGAGCGGCTGGTGCGACATCATCTCGCTGCCACCCGCCAGCAAAATCTCGGCGTCACCGGCCAGAATGGCCTGGGCCGCAAAGTGGATGGCCTGCTGGCCCGAACCGCACATGCGGTTGATCGAAACGCCGCCCACGCTGACGGGGAAACCCGCCCTGAGCGCGGCCAGGCGCGCCAGGTTGCCGCCCTGATCTCCAAGCGGGGTAACAACGCCCCACAGCACATCTTCGATGCATCCCATTTCAAGGGAAGCCCGGCTGACAGCCTCGCGCATGATCGCCGCCGCCAGCTCGACCGGCTGGTAATGGAAGAGCGCGCCATTCGGTTTGCCGATCCCAATCGCAGTTCGTACTGCTGAAACAATGAAAACATCAGATGCGGGCATGGGGATTCCTTGTTACAGGTTTGAAAGTATCTCAATTGTAACGTATGCACAACTACCACGCGCGCTCAGCAGGGTATAATTGCGCCATTATGTCCATCTTTTCAGGGAAACGCATCATTCTGGGCATTACCGGCTCGATCGCAGCCTACAAAGGTGCGGACCTGGCCTCAAAACTGACCCAGGCTGGCGCACAAGTCGAGACGGTTTTCAGCCCCGGCGCTGAAAAATTCGTCACGCCGCTTACCTTTCAGTCGGTGACGGGCCGCAAAGCCTTCACCGATGCGGAACTGTGGGGCGGCGAGGCGCACGTGCTGCACGTTGGGCTCGGACATTCTGCCGATCTGCTGATCATCGCCCCTTGTACAGCCAACACGCTGGCAAAGATGGCCCACGGCCAGGCCGACAACCTGCTGACCGTGACCGCCCTGGCGGCGGAATGCCCGATCTTGATCGCCCCGGCTATGGATGGCGGCATGTACGCCCACCCGGCCACCCAGGAAAATGTGCGCATCTTGCGCGAGCGCGGCGTGACCTTCGTCGGCCCGGCTCCCGGACACCTGGCTTCGGGCCTGGTCGGGGTGGGACGCATGTCTGAACCGCTCGAAATTCTCGGCATGGCGCGGGTAACGCTGGGACGCAAACTTGGCTGTTTGCGCGGCAAACACCTGGTCATCACCGCCGGGGGCTCCCAGGAACCGATCGACCCGGTGCGGGTCATCACCAACCGATCCAGCGGCAAACAGGGCTACGCTCTGGCACAGTCTGCCCTCGATATGGGGGCAGAAGTGACCCTGGTCTCTCACCCAACGGCGCTGACTCCCCCGATTGGAGCAGATGTCATGCAGGTTGAAACCGTCCAGCAGATGCTGGAGGCCGTTACCAGCGCGATCCAGGCTGCGGATGGGTTGATCATGGCGGCAGCGGTGGCCGATTTTCGGGTGAAAACGGTCGCAGAAAACAAGCTCAAGAAACGGGACGGCATTCCGCAGATCGAACTGGAGGCTGCGCCGGATATTCTGGCAACGGTGGCCAGCCTAAGGGGGGATGTGTCGCGGTTGAAAGTTGTGGTAGGATTCGCTGCTGAAAGTCGCGACCTGCTCGAGAACGCACAATCCAAATTAATTTCCAAAAAGCTGGATTTGATCGCCGCAAACGATATTTCGGCAGACGACGCCGGGTTTGCGGTGGAAACAAATCGTATTACTCTGTTATATGCCGATGGGCGGCGCGAGGAACTGCCGCTTTTGAGCAAAAACGAAGTTGCCGACCATATCCTGACCTGTGTGGCTAAGATTTTGGAGTAGTCTTTATGCGTATTTTGGTTATCTCTGACCTTCATGCAAACGTTATTGCTCTCCAAGCTGTCCTGGCTGAAGCGGGTGAAGTGGATGCAACTTGGTGCCTGGGCGATATTGTTGGCTATGGCCCCGATCCCAACGACACAGTGGAGCTTCTGCGAACCATTCCCAACCTGACCTGTGTGCTGGGAAACCACGATGTGGCCGTCCTAGGGCAAATGGATGACGCGGTCTTCAATACCGAGGCCCGGCGTTCGCTGCTCTGGCAGAAAAAACAACTTTCGGATGGCAATAAAGGTTACCTTGAAAACCTGCCGCAAAATGCGCTGGTTTCAGGGGCCGTGACCATGGCACACGGCAGTCCGCGCGACCCGGTTTGGGAGTATATTCTCAACACGCTGGTGGCGCGCCTGAACTTCCAAAGTTTTGAAACCCCCTATTGCTTTGTCGGACATTCGCACATTCAGTGCATGTTTCAATTGGACCTGATCAAAGACCGGGTTTCGCTCGAAATTCCCAAGGCGGGTCAAAGCCTGACCTTGACCCCGCGCGCCATTCTGAACCCCGGCTCGGTCGGCCAACCCCGCGACCGTGACCCGCGCGCTGCTTATGCAATTTATGACCCTGACCTGCAGACCTGGGAGCCGCGCCGCGCAGTGTACGATATTCCCACGGTACAAAAACGGATCCGCCAGGCAGGTTTGCCTGAAAAACATGCCGCCCGACTGGCTGAAGGCTGGTAGAAAAGATAAAAACCCTGAAGGTTTTCAAAGCCTTTGGGGTTTGTTGTTGATACGGAACTAATTCCACGACAGGGGCGTCTCTTTTGAAGAAACCACCCCTGTTTTTTCTCCGGAGGAGGAGAATTATGAAAAAGATATTTTTTGGATTGATGCTTGTCTCGCTTTTGTTGGCGGGCTGCGGCACATCGGCAATTACCGAGAGCTACGCACCCATGGCTAGCGGCGGCGCAGGCGAAGCCTACGATTACGAAGAAGCCGCCCCCCAGGCTCCTGCCGAGGCATCCCAAGATGGTTACGATGCCAACATCAGCGCGGTCCCTGACCAGAAACGGATGGTCATAGAAAACGCGGACATGAGCATTGTGGTCATAGACCCTGAAGCCAAAATGCAGGCCATTGCCGCCATGGCCGAACGCATGGGTGGTTTTGTGGTTTCATCGAACCTGTTCGAAACCTACCTTTCTGACGGCGGAACCGCGCCCGAAGGCTCGATGACCGTCCGCGTGCCTGCTGAAAACCTGAAAGAAGCGCTGACCGAGATCAAGGAAGGTATTGTCGAACTGAAAACAGAGACCCGCTCAGGGCAGGATGTGACCCAGGAATACACCGACCTGTCCTCGCGCCTGAAGAATCTCGAAAGCACCGAGCGCCAGTTAACAACCATCATGGAGCAGGCCGAGAAAACCGAAGATGTCATGCTGGTCTTCAACCAGTTGACCCAGATCCGCGAGCAGATCGAGTTGATCAAAGGCCAGATGCAGTATTATGAACAATCAGCCGCACTTTCAGCGATCAGCATTCGCCTGATCGCCGAAGAGACCGTTAAACCGATCGAAATCGGCGGCTGGAAACCGGAAGGTGTTGTCCGCGATGCTGTCCAAACGCTGGTGGACTTCCTGAAAGGCTTCTTCGAGTTCATCGTCAGCCTGGTGATCGTCTTCCTGCCGGCAGCCATCCTGGTCATCTTGAGTGTCGGGGTAACCCTGTTCGTACTGTGGCGCTTCGTGCGCTGGTTGTGGCGATTACTCTTCAAGGGGAAGGTTAAGCCCGCAACACCGGTCGCCCTGGCAACACAGAAAACAGAATCTGAGTCTGAACCTGAACAGTAAGAGATAACAAACCTGCGCACCCCTCCAATACGCCGTTGGAGGGGTGTATTTTTTAAACGACCCGAACCAGACAAACTTGGTATAAAATGCCCGGCGCGTGTATAATTCAGCCCTTACTGTTTGAAACACAAGGAAAAAGCATGAAATATCATATTTGGACTGAAGGTTGTCAGATGAACGTTGCCGATTCCCAGCGGGTGGGCTCGGCGCTCGAGCATTTGGGCTACAACAACACCCTTGCGATAGAAGAAGCCGACGTTATCGTTTTAAATACCTGCGTGGTACGCCAATCTGCCGAAGATAAAGCTTACGGACGCCTGACTTCCTTGCAACCGCTTAAAAAGAAAAACCCGAACCTGGTCATCAACCTGATGGGCTGCATGGTCGGCGTGCGCGGCGCAGAAAAACTAAAGGCCAAGCTGCCGTTTGTGGACGTTTTCTCCCCGCCGTCTGACCCCGGCCCGCTGATCTCTTTCCTGACCCAGGGCGAGGTCCGCTCGATGGAAGATGCCGAAACCACCCGCCGCTTTTTGGCAATGGACGATGAACTGATCCTACCCGTTCACGAGCGCGGGACTCTCATCTCGGCCCATGTCCCGGTGGTCTACGGCTGTTCGCATGCCTGCACCTACTGCATTATCCCCTATCGCCGCGGAATCGAACGCTCGCGCCCGGTCGGCGATATCGTGGCTGAAGTCCGATCGCTGGCGGCGCAGGGAGTCAAAGAAATCACCCTGCTCGGACAGATCGTTGACCGCTACGGCAAAGACATCCCCGACGGGCCAACCCTGGCCGGGTTGTTGCGCATTATCAACGAAGTCGACGGCATCGAGCGCATCCGCTTCCTGACCTCGCATCCCAACTATTTTGGCGAAGACCTGATGGAAGCGGTTGCTGAACTGCCCAAGGCGATGCCGCACATCGAAGTGCCGATCCAGGCGGGCGACGATACCGTTCTTGAAAACATGAAACGCGGCTATACCCAGGCCGATTACTACCGCCTGGTTGAGAAAATCCGCGAGAAAATCCCCGGCTGCTCGATCGCAACGGATATCATCGTCGGCTTCCCCGGCGAAACCGACGAGCAGTTCATGCAAACCTACAAGACTCTCTCCGATCTGCGGCTGGATGTGGCCCACCTGGCACGTTACTCGCCGCGAGAGGGAACCGTTTCGTCACGGCGCATGCCCGACGATGTAAGCGCCGAAGAGAAGATGCGCCGCTTCCGTATGTTGGAAGAGTTGCAGGAACAGATTTTGGGCGAAATTAACGCCAAATACCTGGGTGGAACCGTCGAGGTTTTATTCGAGGAAAAGGTCAAAGGCCGCTGGAAAGGCCGTACACCGACCAACAAGCTGGTCTTTGTCGAAAGCGAAGAAAATCTGCGCGGCAAAATCATCCCAGTCAGTGTTACCTGGACCGGGCCCTGGTCGATGCAGGGAGCGCTGATCAGGCAGCCGGTTGTGGTTGCGCTATAAAAAGCAAAAAGTGGAAAGTAGCTCTGCTACCTTCCACTTTTTATTACATCGAAAAAATTACTCGCCGATCACAAAATTATCGATCAGGCGGGTTTTTCCAAGATAAACTGCCATCGAGAGCAGGGCTTTGCCGCTTACGGTTCGTAATTCTTCGAGCGAGTCATAATCGGCGCAAGAAATATATTGCATTTTGGCAAGCGGTTCGGCCAAAATGATTTCGCTCATCGCCTGGCGCAGCTTGTCCGCATCGCGCTCCCCGGCCTGGTGGGCAGCTTTTGCCGCGCTCAGGGCCCGGAACAAAACTGTCGCGGCCTGGCGTTCTTGCGGGTTAAGATAAGTGTTGCGGCTCGACATGGCCAGCCCGTCGGCCTCGCGCAGGGTCGGACAGATGGTGATCTCGATCGGGAAATCCAGATCGCGGGTCATGCGCCGGATAACGGCCGCCTGTTGGGCATCTTTTTGACCGAAATAGGCTTTCTGGGGCTGGAAAGCATTGAAGAGTTTGGCGACGACCGTCGTCACCCCGCGGAAATGACCGGGACGCATGGCCCCTTCCAATGGCGAGGTCAGCCCTTCGACCTCCACCCAGGTTTGAAATCCGGGGGGGTAAACGATCTCTGGAGTGGGCATCCAGACCAGGTCTGCGCCGGCAGCTTCGAGCAGTTTCAAATCCCCTTCGATGTTGCGCGGGTATTTGTTCAGGTCTTCATTCGGACCAAACTGGGTCGGGTTGACAAAAATACTGACCCCAACGCTGGCACATTCAACACGGGCCCGCTCAACCAGTGAAATGTGCCCCTTGTGCAGGTAGCCCATGGTGGGAACCAGGCCAAGCGGGTTGTCAAGCAGGCTGCGGGCCTGACGCAGTTCTTCGAGGGTGGTGGCAATGATCATCGATTCAGACATAGTTTAGGGTGTCGGGGTTTCACTCGGCACGGGGGTGTCGGTCGGCACAGGCGTGTCAGTGGGCGGAACAGGTGTTTCTGATGGCAAAGCTGTTTCCGTTGGCAGCGGTGTGGAAGTATAGGTTGGTTCAGGGGTGACCGTTGGCTCAGGAATATCGATCTCAAGGTGAACGATCTCTTCAGCATAGCCACCGTTGTTGTTTTCCATACGCAGGCGCAGGGTAACCCTATCTTCTTTTAATTTATCAACTTTCCATCGATAAACAACTTCAGTCTGACGAATTTCGTTGTTGCTTTCGAAAAGTACTTCCCATTCCTGCGGATCGTTGCCATAGCCAAACTCGATACGGAACAACTTAAAATCATCACCCATGGCAACGATTTTAATATCAAGATCTTCTTGTGTGATGATATCACCATCGCGCAGGCCCAAAAATTGCAGGGTCGGACGCGGATCGCCGTCCTTGCATTCGCCGTCGGGAACAAAGAAAATTGGTGATTCAAACCCAATCGATTCGGCCCAGGCCTGGCCTTGCGCTTCACGGCGCACCCAGCGGCGGGCAAACATGTCGGTCACATTCAAAACCAGGCGTTCGTCAACATATTTGTCACAGGCCTGGTTGGCGCGCTGGCCCGTCCAGGTGTCGATAATTTCTTCTTTCCACAAATCATCTTTACTCGGAAAGGGCGGCTGGTCAACGGCAAACATCTCGGAGCGTTGCTGCGGGCAGTATTTGGATGGTTCAGAACCGGATATGGCACAGATAACCTTGTCCACGATGCCTGGCGGGCGCGTGAAGGAGGCCGGGTTGCCTCCCGTTATCTGCGGTATCGCTGCCTGCATGAACTGTGACCAGATCGGCGCAGCCCCGCTCAGACCGGTGGTATTTTGCATCGGGGTGTAATCGGCATTGCCAACCCAAACGCCCACGGCCAGGTCAGGCGTAAAACCCATCGTCCAGTTGTCGCGGAAATCGTTGGTGGTGCCGGTCTTGGCCGCAGCCGGGAAAGGCAAATTCAGAAGAGAGTTGCGTCCAAACATCGGCGCGCGGGCTTCGTTGTCCGAAAGGATCGAGGCCATCAAATAAGCGTGTTCAGCGCGGATGGCCTGTTGGCCGGCCGGCGGCTGATATTCGTAAACAACGGTACCCTGAAAATCAGTAATCTTGAGAATCGCTACCGGCGGAATGCGCTTGCCGTTATTGGCGATCACGGCAAAAGCGCCGGTCATTTCCAGCACTGAGACTTCGCCGCCACCCAGGGTCAACGCCAACCCGTAATCGTTACGGGTAAAGCTGGTGATGCCCAGGCGTTGGGCCATGCCGATCAGTCCGTCGGCGTAATCGGTGGCGGGATCGTCAAAGACTCCAACAAAAGCCAGGGCCTTGACGGCCGGAACGTTGTACGAATTTGCCAGTGCCGTGCGCACCGTAACCGGGCCGTGAAATTTGCCGTCATAGTTGTTCGGCACATACAATTCACCGGGGTCGTCGGGGCGGCCGGAAGGGGTGAAATAAGACGGCACATCCCAGATCAGGGTTGAGGGTGTCCAGCCTTTTTCGAAGGCGGCCAGGTAAGTCAGCGGTTTGATCGACGAACCCGGCTGGCGAGTCTGGGTGGTTGCCATGTTGACCTGGCCATCGATATCAGCATTGTAGAAATCTGCCGAACCGACCATCGCCAGAATTTCACCCGTCGAGGGACGAATGGCAACCAGCGCGCCATTTGTGGCGCGTTTATCGACCAGGGTAGCCACCTGCTCGGTAACGATGCGTTGGGCAGTCTCCTGCAGTTGCGAGTCGAGGCTGGTATAGACAGTGAAACCTTCCCGATAAAGAACCTGCGCGCCAAACTGGGCTTCCAATTGCTCGCGCACAAACTGCACCCAATGCGGATATCGCATGGTGACATCGGGACGTGGAAAATTGTAGGCTTTAATCTCTTCAGAAGCGGCCAATGCTTCTTGAACACCGACACAGATCGGGTCCGGGCTGTTGCTGACGGTGATACAGCCGGTTTCCTGGCTGAGGGTATACATCAGAACAAGTACATCCTGATGGCGCGTCAGGGTCGTTTCGCGATTGGTGTGAATATCGTAAATGGCAGGCGATTGGGGCAGCCCAGCCAAAAAGGAGGCCTGCGCCAGGGTCAATTTATCGGCCGTGGTGCTGAAATAGGTTTCCGCAGCAGCTTCGATGCCATAAGACAGGTTGCCGTAATTGTTTTCGTTCAGGTAAAGTTCGAGAATCTCGTTTTTCGAGTAGACGCGGTTGATCTCAGCGGCCAGAATCACTTCACGGATCTTGCGGCTGTAGGATTGATCGAAACGCTCCTCCGGGCTGAGCAACAAAGCGCGCGCCAGCTGCTGGGGAATGGTCGAAGCGCCCGACTCGATCTCGCCGGAAGTCAGGTTTTGCCACAGAGCGCGGACGATCGCCACCAGATCGAAACCGGGGTGGTTATAAAATTCCTTGTCTTCGGTGGCAATGGTGGCAGCCAAAACATAAGGGGAAATTTGCTCAAGCGGGATGTAGGTGCGGCGTCCGGCATTGGGGTCGAGAATTTCATAGAGGGGAACGCCGTTCCGGTCCAGGATGCGCGTGGTCTCGAACTGGGATGCATGCCCGCGCAGGTCATCGACAGCCGGCAGGGTGGAGGCGATCGAAGCGTAGGCCAGCAAACCAACCACAGCGGCGACCAACCCCAAAAGGACCGCCACAAACAACGAAATGACGAACACGCGGGTCAGACAGCCCAGCCCGCGCCGGAAATCGAACGACTCACTCTGCGCTTCAGCAGCCGGCGGAGGCGGCGGGACCTGTCCGGGTGGGCGCTGGCGGACGGTGGGCTGCCAGGCTGCGGGCGTGACGCGGGTGGCATTCAGATCCACTTCATCGACTCGCTCTGGCAGGGGCCCCGGCTCGGGGTAAAGGGGCGGCGGCGAGGGGCGTTCGGAACGAGCCCCATTCGGCTGGATCGTGCCCGATTCACCGGGACCCATGCGTCGGGTGGCAGCGAATCGATTGGGATCAAACTCAGGGGGCGATTTCTCTTCAGGGTCAGTCATACTCTCTCGGCGTGGTGCGGAATGCGTTCCATATCTTCTGCTTACTTAAATTTGACAAGCACCGTCCATGAACCTTTCATGGTGGTTTCTCCGTCCTGGTTATTGACGTGGGCCAGGATAGTGACCAGCCCGCCCCCCAGGCGCGGAAAGGCTTTGGTTTCGGCGACTTCCATATCGACGTGGATGGTGTCGCCAATAAAAACGGGTTTTACAAATTTCCACTCGCCAACTTCGCGGAAGGCAATTACATTCGCACCCAGGATACCGGTTTGCACGGCCAGGCCGGAGGCGATCGAAAGCCCAAGCAGGCCATGCGCTATCCGCCGGCCAAAGGGGGTGGCTTTGGCAAATTCGGCGTCGGTGTGGATCTGGTTGAAATCGCCTGAGAGCCCGGCAAAAGCGGACACTTCGTGCTCGGTAATAGTGCGTCCGGCGGATGTATATTTCAGACCAGGCTGGAAATCTTCAAAAAATAATGCGCTCATCATTTCTCTCCATCGTTTTATTTATTATAAACGCTTCGGAGGGGGGCAAAGTTCCGTTCTTGCGATGAATTGCCACCGAACAATTTTAAAACAACCCATATAGAACATACCACTGGTTGTGTTTGCTAAGAAATTATTGGATAATATTGATGGCGTTTTGATTCAGCCAAGGAAAACAAACGGGTTGTTTGCCCCCTTGGCCACAAGACTCAGTGAAAAATGTTACCTGCAAAACATGACGTAAGTTTTGCGGGGCGATGCTATAATCTCTAACGCAACTCCAGCCCTATCAATGGCGCTTATGGGCATCACAGCCCCAGAAGTGATGTGACGTACCCGGCGAGGCCGCGGACGAAAAATCAGTGAAGTTTGACAGGATACAGGCTCCCGAAATCTCCCGTGAAGCGCAGGAGATATTTTCCCGGAGTCCAAAATCTCCCGGTTTTGGACTGATTCAAAAGTCTGAAGACTTTTGAATCATCGCCAACTTGTATTTCTTCAAACCCGCCGCTGAAAATTCATCTTTTCTGTTAAGGAGAAACTGCATGTCCCCCATCAAAACCCTGATCATGGGAGCCGCCGGCCGCGACTTCCACAATTTCAACACCTTCTTCCGTGGGAACAAGGATTATGAAGTGGTTGCCTTTACCGCGACCCAGATCCCCGACATCGACGACCGCCGCTACCCCGCCGCCCTGGCTGGCGATCTGTATCCGGCCGGCATCCCGATCCACCCCGAAGAAGAGCTGGCCGAGCTGATCAAAAAGCACGACGTTCAGCAGGTGATCTTTGCCTACTCAGACGTGCCGCACGAATACGTTATGCACAAGGCTTCGACCGTCAATGCTCTGGGCGCCGATTTCCGCCTGATGGGCAGCAAATATACCCAGGTCAAATCGACCAAGCCGGTCGTCTCGGTCTGCGCTGTTCGCACCGGGTCGGGCAAAAGCCAGACCACCCGCCGCGTTTCGCTGATTCTGCGCGAGATGGGCTACAAAGTGGCTGCCATCCGTCACCCCATGCCCTACGGCGATCTGGTCAAGCAGGAAGTTCAGCGCTTTGCCACCTATGCCGATCTCGACAAGCACGAATGCACCATTGAAGAGCGCGAAGAGTACGAACCCCACATCGACAACGGCGTGATCGTCTTCGCCGGTGTCGATTACGAGAAAATTTTGCGCGCAGCTGAAAAAGAAGTTGACATCATCCTGTGGGACGGCGGCAACAACGACTTCCCCTTCTACGTTTCAGATCTGCAGATCGTCGTCGCTGACCCGCACCGCCCCGGCCATGAGAGCACCTACCACCCCGGCGAAACCAACGTCCGCGCGGCAGATGTCTTCGTGATCAACAAAGTCGACACCGCCGATGCCGAGAACGTCATCAAGGTTCGCGAAGCCCTGCGCAAGATGAATCCGACCGCCATCATGATCGAAGGCGCTTCCCCGCTCTTCGTCGATGACCCCGAATCGATCCGCGGCAAACGCGTCTTGGTCGTCGAAGACGGCCCGACCCTGACCCACGGCGAAATGGCCTACGGCGCCGGTTATGTGGCCGCCCGCCGCTTCGGCGCCAAAGAAATCGTCGATCCGCGCCCGTTTGCGGTCAAATCCATCGCCGCGACCTATGTCAAGTACCCCAAAACCGGCCCGATCCTGCCGGCCATGGGCTATGGCGACGCCCAGATGCGCGACCTGGAAGCCACCATCGCCGCCGCCGATGTCGATATGGTCATCATCGGCACCCCGATCGACCTGACCCGCGTCATCAAGATCAACAAGCCTTCCCAGCGCGTGCGCTATGAACTGCAAGAGATCGGCCAACCGACCCTGCAAGACCTGCTGATGAAGAAGTTCGGCAAGAAATAACCCGTTTTCTCGTAAGGGCGTAGCAATGCTGCGCCCTTACACATCCTAAACAAAATTTCTGTGTTATCAGAATTGGGGACGGGTTGCCGTCTCCAATTTTTTTATCTGAACAAGGAGATATATCCACACTATGACCACTCTCGCCCCGACCCTTACCACCCGCTTGCTGCCCGCTGTTGACCAGAAGATCCGCGACCTTTTACTGATTAGCGCTGGCGCGCTGCTGGTGGCCCTGCTTGCCCAGGTGCGGATTCCGCTGCCCTTCACCCCCGTCCCGCTTACAGGGCAGACTTTCGCCGTTCTGCTGGTGGGCGCGGCCCTCGGCTCACGGCGCGGCGCGGCCTCGCTCTCGCTCTACAGCCTTGTCGGCGCATTGGGCCTGCCCGTATTCGCCGGCGGAGCCGCTGGCACAGCCTACGCCTTCGGCCCAACCGGTGGCTACCTGCTCGGATTCATCGTCGCGGCCTATGTGACCGGCCTGCTGGCCGAGCGCGGTCTGGAGCGCAGCATCAGCACCTCGATCGTGCCCTTCCTGGCCGGGACGCTGATCATCTACATCCTGGGCGCTGGCTGGCTGTCCGTGCAATTCGGCCTGGAAAAAGCCCTGACCCTGGGAGTGCTGCCTTTTCTCGTGGGCGATGCCATTAAACTGGCTCTGGCCGCGATCGCCCTGCCTGCCGCCTGGAAATTGGCAAAGTAATCCTTTTATCATCTCAAAACGGCCTCATCGCGCGATGAGGCCGTTTTTGTTTCGATACAACAATCAAAATCACTGTTATTTTGCTTATAATCATCATAGACGTATTCATCGTCTGAAAATACAGGATGAAACCACGCCATGAACCCACCCAATTTCACCTATAGCGGCCTGCTTTTTGCTGCCGGTCTGATTTGCCTGCTTGTAGCCCTGCTCATCTGGCAAATGCGGCGCCCGGCAAAGGGAGCGATCACGCTGGTTGTTTTACTGCTCGCCCTGAGTTGGTGGGACATTACCTATGCCATCTTTTGGGCAAACCTGCCGGGACCATCACCCCATTTCTGGCTGGATATTACCTATCTGGGCGCGGTCACGGTGCCAACCTGCTTGCTTATCTTTGCGCTGCAACTCAACAGCCTTGAAAACTGGATCAACCGCACATTATTTGTAACCTTGAGTCTGGAACCATTGCTTGTCACCCTCGCTCTGTGGACAGATCCCTGGCACAATCTTTTCTTCGGCGGGCAGCGCGAATTAAATGCCGGGATGATTTTAAGCGGCGGTCCAGTATTCTGGGGAAACCTCGTCTACTCCTATGTTCTGATTTTGATGGCTTTTATCCTGTTCGTACGCAGTTTTTTGAGTTCTGCGGGGCTATATCGAAGACAATTTGCCACGATCCTGCTCGGAATGGGATTTACCTGGCTCAACAGTATCATTTTTGTGCTTGGCTTAAGCCCCCTTCCCGGTGCAGATAATACACCGTTCTCCTTTACCATCACCGCCTTGTTCTTTGCGCATGCGATCTTTCGCTATCGATTCCTGGATATTGTGCCAATTGCGCGCAGCATGCTGGTGGACAATATGAGCGATGGGATCGTTGTCTTGGATGCGCACAACCGGCTGGTGGATATGAATCCGATTGCCCAAAACCTGCTCACACAGGCTCAAATCGGGGACCCGTTGGAGAAAATTCAAGGAAGGCTCCCAAAATCGATACGGCAGCTTCACAACGAAAGCAATATGCGCGCCGAAATTGCGCTGAGTGACCCCGTCCGCTACCTTGATTTCCGCATTTCCCCCATTCTTGATAAACGCCAGCAATCTCTGGGACGATTGATCGTCTGGCGCGATATTACGGAACTCAAGCTGCTCCAGATAGAACTAAATGAGCTCGCCACCCGGGATATGCTGACCCATGCCTATAACCGTCGCCATTTTGAGAAGCTGGCCCAGGTAGAATGGGCACGCAGCACACGCTTCAAGCACTCCATGGCAATTGTCCTGTTGGATATCGATCATTTCAAAAATGTCAACGATACGCAAGGCCACCAGGCTGGCGATCATGTACTGGCGGAATTCGCAAAATTATGCGAACAAGCCAAACGCAACCAGGATCTGTTCGCGCGCTGGGGTGGCGAAGAATTTATATTTCTGTTGCCAGAGACCCAAGGGGAACAGGCCCTCCAATTTGCCAGGCGCTTGTGCGAAATCATTTACCAGACCCCCATCAATGGAGAAGGCTATCTGGCCACCATTACTTGCAGCCTGGGAGTTGCAGCCAGTACTACAGCCCACGATTCGCTCGAAGCCATGTTTCGACGGGCAGACCATGCCTTGTATGAAGCAAAAAGTACCGGACGTAATCGCGCCGTTTTATGGGAAGGCGAAACACAGCAATCAGCCCCCTGATTCAGGTTTTATCAAAATTCAAGATTGATCTTTGCCCTTGGCCTGTACATGACGGATATGCGAGGCTGCGATAACGCTGGCAGGTTGAGCAGCAAGGGCAGTCTGCTCATTTTTGACCATTCGCGCCAGGTGTTTGACCATCACGGCCTGGCGTGGACCCGATTGAGCGCCCAGATCTTCGAGTACCGGTTCGAGCCAGGCCTGGTAAGAGCGCACACACAGGTAAACCGGCCTGCCGCGCCGGTTGGGGATTTGCCCCACCAGCGCGCTGAGTTTTTCTGAAACGCCAGTCGCTTCAGGGTGGATGAGCGGACTGGCAAGCATTCCAGCCACCCCTTGTGAAAGACTGACATAACATTTTGCGCCTTCATTACAGACCAGACCGCTGGCACGTTTGGGGGTTGGCTCGACCGGCTGTAAGAGCGGCGGAACGATCTGGTGGAACAAGGTTTGGATGGCCGGCAGATTAACCGGCAGGGCTTTTTGCCACGAGGCGGGTGTACCCTGTGCGCCAATGTGGCTGACATCCCAGATACGCTGCCAGGCATAAACAGAGAATCCCGCCGAGCGCAGGGCCGGGAAAGTCTGAGAGTCTTCGTCCACTTCGGCTAGGATGTGAAAGGCGCCCCAACTCCCGGCCTGGGCAGCCAGATGCTCGATCAATGCGGGCAGGCCCGGGTGAGTCAGTTCCCGGGCTGGGGCCAGGTAAAGCAAACGGGCAAAGGGATCGCCCTCGCTGTGAATCACCCCTCCGAGCAGAGTCTTTCCATCCAGCGCATGAACCGCCGAGTAGATATGGCGGGCCGGATTGAAATACGCGACCAGCCCGGCGGCGCTCAACGGGGTGCCGCGCGTTAGAAAGCGGGCAGAGTCGAGGCTGACGGCTTCGTCGCGATAACGGTACAGGGTGGGCAGGTCGAGCAGGTCGAGGGGTCGAGGGGGCATGGTTTAGCGAGCCAGCGAAAGGAAATACTCGTGGAAGCGCGTGTCGGCGGTCAGTTCGGGGTGGAAGGAAGTGGCCAGCAATTTTCCCTGTTGGGCGGCCACAATGCGACCGTCGGCCAGAGCGGAGAGGATTTTAGCTTCACCGCTGACGGTCTCAATGATCGGGGCGCGGATGAAGACGGCGTGATACGGGCTCTGGTCTTGCTTTTTCAGCGCATCGATCTCAAGGTCGGCCTCGAAAGAGTCAACCTGCGCGCCAAAAGCGTTGCGGATGACGGTTATATCCATCAGCCCAAGCAGGGGCTGGTCGCGACGGGCATCTTTTGAGAGGAAAATAGCCCCTGCGCAAGTGCCCCAGATGGCTTTTTCACGTCCGAACTGGCGCAGCGGCTCCATCAGATCGTAGGCGACGGCCAGTTTGCCGATCGTGGTCGATTCACCGCCAGGGATGATGAGCCCATCCAGCCCGGCCAGATCCCTGGGCAGGCGCACTTCGCTGGCTGTAACGCCAAGGCGCTTGAGCATGCTAATGTGTTCCGAGAAATCGCCCTGCAGGGCGAGGACGCCGATGTTCATCATAATTCACCGTAGGGGCACGGCGGGTCTCGATACGGACAATATCCTACTCGACCTCCGCCGTGCCCCTACAATTAAATTTACCAGCCGCGTCCGGCGATCTTCTCGCCTTCAGGCATCTGTGAGATGTTACGGCCAACCATCGGCTCGCCGAGGTTCTTGCTGACTTCAGCCAGGATGCTGGCATCGCGGAAGTGGGTGGTTGCCTTGACGATCGCCGCGGCGCGCTTGGCCGGGTCACCGCTCTTGAAAATGCCCGAGCCAACGAAGACGCCATCCACACCAAGCTGCATCATCAGCGCGGCGTCGGCCGGGGTGGCAATGCCGCCCGCAGCAAAGTTGACCACCGGCAGGCGGCCGAGCTGGGCGGTTTCCTTGACCAGTTCATAGGGTGCGCCGATGTTCTTGGCATAGGCCATCAATTCTTCTTCGGGCATGCTTTGAATGCGGCGGATCTCACCCAGCACGGTGCGGGCGTGACGGACAGCTTCAACCACATCGCCGGTGCCGGCTTCGCCCTTGGTACGCATCATGGCTGCGCCTTCGCCGATGCGGCGCAGGGCTTCGCCCAGGTTGCGGCATCCGCAGACAAACGGGACCGTGAAATTATGTTTCAGGATGTGGTGTTCCTCGTCCGCGGGGGTCAGCACTTCGGATTCGTCAATGTAATCGATTTTAAGCGCTTCGAGGATCTGGGCTTCGACAAAATGACCGATACGGCACTTGGCCATAACCGGGATGCTGACGGTTTCTTTGATCTTGATGATCAGTTCCGGGTCGCTCATGCGCGCCACGCCGCCATCGGCGCGGATATCGGCCGGAACGCGCTCCAGCGCCATGACAGCACACGCGCCCGCATCTTCGGCGATCTTGGCCTGTTCGGGGGTGACCACATCCATGATCACGCCGCCCTTAAGCATCTGTGCGAGACCTTTTTTGACAGCAAACGTACCTTTAGTTGTTTCCATAAGACTTCTCCTCATTAATTTGCAATTTTATTCTACCATGTCGTCCTTTTTGGTAAACGAAAGACGGGCATGGTAATAAGTATAGGATTAGGATTTCGATAAAAGCCCAAAGTCAGGAGGCTTCGGACTCCACTTCCAATGCCAATTGGGCAGCCAGGTTCTGACCGGGCAGTTTCTCCGCCAGGCGGCCTTCATAGATGCGCAGGAAGGCCACCCCACCCAGGATCAGCAAACTTCCGAGCAGCTGGACAGCCGTCAGGCGTTCAGCAAGCAAAAAGTAAGCGATAACAGCCGTGAAAGCCGGCTCGAGGGTCACGATCAGGTTCGCCACGCTGGAGGGCAGGTAGCTCAGGCTGACCAGATACAGGCCAAAGCCCGCCACCGTCGGCCCGGCGGCCAGCAGGAAGAGTACGCCCCAGCCCAGCCAGGCATCTCGCAGCCAGAGCAAATCTGCCGGGTAAATCGCCGCACCTGGGATGAAACCACCAGAAAACAAGTTGAATCCCAGCAGGAAAAGCGTGGCAAAAACAAAGATGTAGGTCAGGGTCGTCCAGGGACTGAGTCCACGCTGGGAGGCCGAGCGGCCCATCAGGCTGTAGAGCGCATAGCCCAACCCGGCCAAAACACCGGTCAGGATGCCCGGGAAATTGGTTTGCCAGGAAGTCGCATCCAACGCGTTTGAGACCAGCACACAGCCCGCCAGGGTCACGGTAATCACCAGGCCTTTAACCCAATCCAAGCGTTCCTTGAGCAGCCACCAGGCCAAGAGAGCGGTAAAAGCCGCGGAGCAATAAACCAGTACTGTGGCAACGGCCGCCCCATTCAGCGCCACCGAAAGCGTCCAGAGTGAGTTGAAAACCGCCAGCAGAAAACCGTAGGCCAAGAGATAGGTCAGATGGCGCTTTTCAACTTTCAGCAGGGACGGACGAAAAATACCCAAAACAGCCAAAAGGGTCAAGACCACAAATCCGGCTCGCCAGAACGCCAGCACCAGGGCCGGAATCGCATACGTCTGGGTCAGGTAGCGGATAAAGATGGCCGTGGTCGAAAGGATTACGGCGCTAATGACTGCAATGCTGTAGCCGCGTGTCAGTTGGGAAGAATTGTTCACGGTAATGATTCTAGGACAAAATTGGTATATGTTAAGAGCCAATAATATCGAATAGATACCAGTCCAATTTAATGGATCGGGCATTTTTACCCAAAATTGGCTCTATTTTCTTGTGTAGAATAATGATATATTGACCATACCATTTACGGGTTTAATGTTCAATGTTGAAGGTTGCATTGTGAGTGTGCGCGACATAACCAGCGGCCACTCGATCTTAGGTCAACCTTCCACTCTTGTAACATTCAACATTAAACGTTCAACATTAAACGCTCAACACAAACCCCATGCGCATTCCCATTGATCGTCAAAACCCGCTCCCGCTCTACGCCCAGATCGAAAATCATCTGCGTCAGGGCATTCTCTCGGGCAGCCTCGCACCGGATACCCGTCTGCCGGCCAGCCGCCAACTGGCGCAGGACCTGGGCGTCAACCGCATCACTGTCGAAAACGCCTATTCCGCGCTCGAAGCCGACGGGTTGGTTTTCTCGCGCGTCGGCAGCGGCACTTACGTTTTGCCGACAAACCCGCTCCCGAAAATCCCCCAAACAAGCGCAGGCGCCTCCTGGCCGCTCTGGCAGCAAAGCCTGCCCGACCGCGGACTTGGCGCGCGCGCCGCAGTCGAAGGAATGCGCATCCTGGCCGGCCACCCGGACCCGATCAGCTTTGCAGGCGGCGTCAGCGACTCGCACCTGTTCCCTGCGGATGATTTTCGCAAAGTCCTGCAGGCAGTCATGCGCCGTGACGGCATCCAGGCTCTCGATTACGGCGACCGGCGTGGATACGCTCCGCTGCGCGAAACCATCGCGCACATCCTGGCCAGCCAGGGGTTGCAGATCAGCCCCGAAAACGTGCTGATCACCGCCGGATCGCAGCAAGCCCTGGCGCTGGTCTCGCAACTCCTGCTCGAACCGGGCGACACGATCCTGGTCGAAAGTCCAACCTATTCCGGGGCGCTCGATCTGTTCCGCGCGCTCAACTTCAAGATCATCAGCGTTCCGGTGGATGGACAGGGGATGCAGGTTGACCTGCTCGAAAAGCAGCTCCAGCAGCACCACCCGAAGCTGATCTATACCATCCCCAACTTCCACAACCCGACCGGGACCTGCCTGAGCGGCGCGCGCCGGCACCAGTTGATCGTGCTCTCGGACCGCTACAATGTTCCGATCCTGGAGGATGATTTCGTCGGCGATCTGCGCTACGAAGGCCGGGCGCAACCCGCGCTGAAAGCGCTCGACCCCGGCGGACGGGTTATCCACGTCAGCACCTTCTCAAAAATGCTGATGCCGGGGCTGCGGGTGGGATTTTTGGTTGCAGACGGGCCGGTTTACGACAGCCTGGTCAAATACAAACGCGTCAATGACCTGGCGACCTCCAGCCTGATCCAGCGCGCCCTGGAAGATTACGTCACCGTTGGGCGCTACCAGGCCCACCTGCGCCGCTCCAGCAGCATCTTCCACAAACGGCGCGATGCGATGCTGACAGCAATCCAGCGCCACCTGCCGGCCGAGATCCAGATCGACCCGCCACAGGGCGGCCTGTTCCTGTGGATGAAACTTCCACAGAACCTGTCTGCCGATGCGCTGCTGCCGCTCGCCATCAGCGAGGGCGTGGACTTCATGCCCGGCAGCAGTTTTTTTCTGGAGGAAACCGAAGGCTTGAACTGGCTGCGTCTCAATTTCGTTGTCCACAGTGAAGAAAAGATCGAAGATGGCATCCATCGGCTGGGCAAGGCAGTAAAACGTTTGCCCGGCATTTCGTGACACCGACCAAAAGTCCAATTAAAACAGCAAGCAGACATGACTCACCCCGAATTTAAGGAAGGCAGGGAGTGAGGGCGAACGTCAAGCCAAAGGGAAGAAAGAGCAAGACGCAGGCGATAAAGTGGAGCTGA
>PHBU01000005.1 GCA_002840685.1 Chloroflexi bacterium HGW-Chloroflexi-6
TCTGGGAGACGCGGGCAGCGGCTTTGCGGATGTTCCGGCCGACAATCTGTTTGCTCCCTGGATCAAGCAGCTGGCCGCCGAGGGCATCACGGGCGGCTGCAGCAGCGGCAACTACTGCCCGAACAATGCTGTCACCCGCGCCCAGATGGCCGTCTTCCTGGTCAAGGCGTTTGAACTGCCGTAGTTGTAACATTTAAACGAAAAAGCGGAGCATCCTTGCGGGTGCTCCGCTTTTTCGTCTGCGCTCTTGGCACTTTCGGGCCCTTTTCTCTCCCTAGATCAATTTAGGGATGTGTCACGCTTGCTCATCAAAGTAATCGCGGCTGAGGCGCATCGTCCGGGTAGGTCAGGCCGAGGTGCTCATATGCCAGGCGAGTGGCAACCCGTCCCTGGGGGGTGCGGTCGAGAAAGCCGAGTTGCAGCAGGTAAGGTTCAACCACATCCATGATCGTTTCGGGTTCTTCGCCGATGCTCGCGCCAATGGTATTCAAACCGACCGGGCCGCCGTTGTATTTTTCAATAATGGTTTTCAGCACGCGCCGGTCAACATCATCCAGACCGAGCGGGTCGACCTGCAACAGGTCTAGCGCGCCGCAGGCCATTTCGGGAGTGATGACTCCGTCGCCGCGCACCTGGGCAAAATCGCGCACACGCCGCAACAGACGCAGCGCAATACGCGGCGTACCGCGCGCCCGGCGGGCGATCTCAGAGACACCCGATTCTTCGGCCTTTACGCCCAAAATCCCCGTGGCGCGGCGGACGATGGTCCGGATGGCGGATTGCTCGTAATAATCGAGGCGATAGACTGCGCCAAAACGCGCCCGCAGCGGAGCCGTCATCAGCGCCAGACGGGTGGTTGCCCCGATCACCGAAAAACGCGGCAGTTTCAGTCGGATCGAACGCGCCGAGGGGCCTTTGCCGATCACGATATCGAGCGCAAAATCTTCCATGGCCGGGTAAAGCACTTCTTCGACAGCCCGCCCCAGGCGATGGATTTCGTCAATAAAAAGGATGTCGCCTGCCCGCAGGTTGGTCAGGATGGCAGCCAGATCACCGGCGCGTTCAATGGCCGGGCCGGATGTGACCTTGATATTAACATCCATCTCATTGGCGAGAACGTGCGAAAGGGTGGTTTTGCCCAGCCCCGGCGGGCCATAGAACAAAACATGGTCAAGCGCTTCACCGCGCTGTTTGGCCGCCGCAATCAAAATGGCGAGATTTTCCTTGACCTGGTCTTGCCCGATCAGGTCAGACAATTTCTGCGGGCGCAGGGTCTGATCGAGACGGTCATCGGGTTTGGGTTCAGGGTCGAGCAGGCGCTGGTCTGGGTCGGTCATAGGGTGATTATACCCGTCCCGGTCACAAATGCGCAGCACGGTGTTGCGCTCTTGAGAAGAGCATTAACACGCAATATCATGACCACGGGCATTCTATAAGCGCGCTTTAACGCTTGTGCTACTTTGCCAGGCTCAGAAATACATCTTCGAGGGTTGTCTCGCCTGTATGGATCGAAAACAGCCGCGCGCCGGCAGCTTCGACAACGCGCGTCAGCGCCTCGGCCCCCAGGCCGGGGACCGTGATCACCCGCAGGTGGTCTCCCGCCAAAGCAATGCGCTCCACACCGGGGGTCGATTCGAGCGCCGCCAGCGCATCCAGGATCGGCTCGGCAGCCAGTTCCCAGACTTCGCCGCTGACGAAATGCTCCTTAAGCGCTGAGGGGCTGTCCATCGCCAGCAGTTTGCCGTCGCGCATCATGCCCACGCGATGACAATACTCGGCTTCATCCATGTAATGGGTGGTGACCAAAATCGTCACGCCCTCGGCGGCCAGGTCATAGATCAAATCCCAGAAGGCGCGGCGCGCATTCGGGTCGACGCCGCTGGTCGGCTCATCCAAAAACAAAAGCCTGGGCCGGTGAACGATCGCAATCGCCAGCGCCAGGCGCTGCCGCCAGCCTGTCGAAAGCCCGCTGGTCAGATCATCCTTGTGGATGGTCAGGCCGACATGCGCCAGGGTTTCAACCAGCCGCGCCGGATCGTTGATCCCGTACACGCCGCCGTAAAACTCCAGGTTCTCCCAAACTGTCAGATCATCGTAGATCGCAAATTTTTGCGACATGTAACCGGCTCGGGCGCGAACCTCCTCGGCCTGGCTGAACGAGTCAAAACCCAGGACAGTCGCCTCGCCGCTGGTTGGCTTGAGCAAACCAAGCAGCATTCGAATGGTGGTGGTTTTACCGCAGCCGTTCGGGCCAAGATAACCGACAATTTCGCCAGCGCTGGCTTCAAAAGAAACATGGTCAACAGCCGTGAAATCACCAAACTTGCGGGTCAGGTTTTGGACAGAAATGACGATATCAGATTCCATAGTTTAAAAACATCCATTCTGGCAACCGCCCGTTCGATTGAGGGCCGGGTAAGAACTTTTTGGTTTCGCCAATAAATCCATTTCAAATCACTCGGCATCTGCGGCGCTGAGCATGATAAAAACATCCTCGAGGGTCGGCGGCAGGATTCTGAGGGAAGAAACCGTCCCACCCGCAGCCTGGATATGCTCCGGCAGGCTTTTGATGACCGATTCAGCCAGCCCCGTGCCCACTCGCAAATGCAGCCGGTCGCCAAAAGCCTGAACATCCTGGACCCCTTCAACCTGGGCCGAAAGGTGCCGGAGCTCCATCAAAGGAGTACCGCGCAGCTCCAAGATTCGACCGGCAAGCGCAGAGCGTAGTTGACCCGGCGTGCCCTCATTGACCAGTTTTCCCTTTTTCATAAAGCCGATCCGGTGGCAGCGCGCAGCTTCGTCCATGTAAGGAGTACTGATCAATACCGAAACTCGATCGCCGTTTTGCGGGCTGGAAACTAATTTGATGATCAACTGCCAGAAATCCTGGCGGGTGACCGGATCAACACCCGTGGTCGGTTCATCGAGCAGCAGGATCTGCGGGCGGGTGACCAGGGCGGTGGCCAGCCCCAGCTTTTGCTTCATCCCGCCCGAAAGCTGCCCGGCAAAACGCTCCGTGAACGGAGCCAGGCCGACAAAGTCAAGAATCTCCATCGAACGCGGCAGCCACTCATCCGATCTTAGCCCGCGCACCTCGGCAAAAAAGCGGATGTTCTCTAGCACGGTCAGATCTTCGTACATCGAAAAGCGCTGCGAGAGATACCCGATCTGTCCGCGCGCCTGCTCGGTCTGGCGGTTAATATCATAGCCGCAAACGCTGACCGCGCCTGAATCGGCCTTGAGCGCCCCGCAAACCAGGCGCATGGTGGTGGTTTTCCCGGCCCCATCTGCCCCAACCAGACCATAGATTTCGCCAGGGGCAATCGACAGGCTGACGCCAGCCACAGCCTGCACCGCGCCAAAAGATTTGTGAATGTTGCGAACTTCTATCATGAGTAGTCCTGACGAAGGTTAAAAGACATTTTGGGGATGGATAACCACCAAGGCTTCATTGGCAGCCATTTTTTCCAACTGTTCCCGGCTGGGATGTTTGGACAGGCCATGCGCTTTTTGCATAATCAAGCCGATCATGAAGGGGTGACGCCGCAAACGAACTTCGATGAAATCAGCCATTCTGGACGGATCGGTGATGACCTCGGCCAGGCCGCTTATACGCCTTTTCCCTACGCGCAGCTCAACCTGCGGGTGGGATTGGATATTGCGTACCCAATCAGCCTGCACTCCGCGCGCTGCACCGAGATAATAGCAGCCATCGATCTCCTCGTACTGGAGCGGGGTAATGCGCGGCTGGCCGCTTTTACGTCCGGTGGTCGTCAGGAGCAGGATGATCCGCCCGATAACCGGTCCCAACCCGATCGCATACAGAAAACGGTGGAGCTTTTGAACGTTTTTGATCTTGCTCCAGTCAAAAGTTGCGATAGCCATAAAGGGTCTTTCTTATTTGAACGTCACATCGGCCGGCATACCCGGTTTAAGTTTGCCTTCAGGATCATCAAGCATGAGTTTGATGGCAAAAACGGTTGTTTTGCGCCCTTCGACCGTCTGGACGTTGCGCGGAGTGAACTCTGCCTGGCCGGCGATATGAATGACCGTGGCGCTAAAAGTTTGGCCGGCAAAAGAGTCAACCGTCACGGTAACAGTCTGCCCGAGCTTGACTTCGCCATAGCGGTCTTCGGGAACATACACCGTCAGGGTCAGGTCAGCCAGGTTGGCGAGGGTCAGGACAACAGAACCGGGATTGACCACCTCGCCCGGCTCAACGCTGCGGGTCAGCACCATCCCGTCCGCAAGAGCGGTCACGCTCAGCTTCGCCATCTGGGCATCGATGACCGCCAAATTGGCTTCAGCCTGGCTGACAGCGGACTGGGCCTGCGCGACGGCGGCTTCGGCCTGTTCAACAGCCTTTTGCGCAGCCAGAACTTTGGGCGAATTCAAACCGGTGTGCAAGGCGCGCAAACGATCTGCGGCGTGGTCGAAACGTTCCTGCGCGATGCGCAGCTCGGCGCGAGCCTGCAAAATATCATCTGCGCCTTCGGTGGTCAGGGCGTCATCGTATTCTTTCTGGGCATCCTCCAGCTCGGCTTTGGCATCATCAAAAACGGTCTGGGCAGCATCGCGCAGTTCCTGGTCGGCGCTATTGGTCGAATCGAGCACCTCCTGGGCAATCTGGTAGGCGGCGCGGGCTTCGTTCAAGCGCTGCTCGGATTCCAGGAAACCTCCGCTGGCGGCCTTTTCCTCGTAGAATTTCAAATCATCCCGGGCTTTTGTGAGCGCATCCTGTGCGGACTGCGACTCAGCTTCGAAAGCGCTCAACTGCTCGGCGCGGCCAAAGTACCAGGAGGGCTGGTCATAGTCGGTCGGCTCGTTCAGCTTCCAGTCGGCGGTGCGCAGGGCGGCATCTTCAACCAGGGCCGCATTGACTGTTAGCGTGTACTGCGCCCGGGCCGAGGCGACCGCAGCCTCAGCGCTGGAAACGGCCGATTTGGCGGTGTCCAGGCTGGCGGCGGCCAGGTTCCGCTGCGCTTTGAGCAGGGAATCGTCGAGGCGGAAGAGGATATCTCCGGCAGCGACAGAATCCCCTTCGTCCACCATCACTTCGACCACTTTGCCAGAAAGCTCAGGGGCGATCGAGACTTGCGCCGCCTCGACCGTGCCGGAGGCGGTCAATGCGCCATCAGTGGGAACGGCAAGCGATTGCCAGATAAAATATCCGACAGTGCCAAGGACAATAATCAGAACCAAAATGATCACAGGAACAGGCGGGCGATTATGTGACATAGGAAACTCCTCAATGCAAAATTAATCTAATCTTTTCTTGAAACGCAGCGCCGCAGCGCTCATGATGACAACGCCAAAGAGCGTCAGAGCGATAAAATCGGGGATGATGCTTTCCAGGCCGACGCCTTTGAGCAGCAAAACGCGGATGATGCTCAGGTAATAGCGCAAAGGCATGGCATAGGAGATGTAGTAAAGCACCTTGGGCATGGCCTCGAGCGGGAAAAAGAAACCGGAGAGAAAAATGCTCGGCAGCAGGGTCATCCAGACCGTGAGCATGGCTTCCTGCTGAGTGTTGGCAATCGTCGAGGCAAATAACCCAACCCCCAGGCCGGAAAGCAGGAAAATGGCCGAGACGAAAATGATCAGGAGCATCGAACCACGGATCGGCACACCAAACCACCAGTGCCCCACCAGCAAAACTTCGAGCGTATCGAACAAGGCCAGGATGGTGTAAGGCAAAACTTTGCCGATGACCAGTTCCCACGAACGAATGGGCGTGACGATCAGCTGCTCAATGGTGCCGCGCTCGCGCTCACGAACGACCGCCGAAGCGGTCAGGATGGCAGTGATGGCATACAGGATCATGCCGATCACGCCAGGGATCATGAAGTAGGATGAGATCAGATCCGGGTTGTACCAGACGGTCGTGCGCACATCGACCGGCGGCTGGAGCTTGAGACTCTGCCCGGAGCGCGCAACCTTTTGAGAAAGGATGGCAGTGGCATGGTTCTGTCCGATCAGTTTGGCCGCCGAAAGCGAGGTGGCCGCCACGGAGGGGTCCGAGCCATCCAGAATGAACATCACCTGGGCTGCGCCTTCTTTTAAGCGGCTGGCGTAATCGGGCGGGACGATCAGCGCGGCGCGCGCCTGTCCGGTTTCGATCAGGTTCTGGATCTCATCTTCCGAAGCAGCCGCAAAATCAATCGAAAAATAATCGGCAGCGCGATAAGAATCCAACAGGGCGCGCGACTCGGCGCTGTTGCTCTGATCGAAGACAGCCAATGGCACGTTGCGCACATCATTGGTGGCAGCATAACCGAGCAGGAACAACTGCATGATCGGAATCACCAGGATCAGCGCCAGCGTGCGTTTGTCGCGGAAAATCTGGATGAATTCCTTACGGATGATAGAGAACAAGCGAGAGTTCATAAAACTCCTTCAAGGCAGAATGACACTTGCATCGTACGCAAGCGCAGGTGTGAATGCAGAATGGAAAAGATCAAACGTAGAAAGTTACAGGCCAACGCACAATTCATCACTCTGAATTCTGATTTTTGGATTCCAGGATACCGTGCATAAAAATTTCCATAAAATCATCCAGGCGCATATCACTGATGCCGGGCGGCACAGAGGCATCGCCTACCAGAAAATCGGTCAGATAAAAAGCCATGATGTTCCCGATGAAAGCGCGAATCAGCTTGGGAGTGGAAATATCCTGGCGCACACCGCTTCCCGGTGCAGTAAACCGCTCAATCAACGGATAGGCCAACGGGAAAATGATCTCCAAAACTTTCGGGAAGTGTCGCCCCTCGAACTCGACGATTTCGATAAACATGAGCTTGATGAAATCGGGATGATGCCCCATTTTCTCTTGCACCAACCGCGAGGCATTGCGGATAAATTCTTCGGTTGTGTTACCAGATGTTTCCTGAAGCACCGGCAAAATTTGCAAGTAAGGGTGTTTATCGATAATCAGCGCCTGGAATATCTCATCCTTGCTGGCAAAATGATTATAAATACCGCCCACCGCCAACCCGGCGCGCTCGGCAATCTGGCGCATGGAAGTAGCGCTATAGCCCTGGCCCAGGAACAAATCATAAGCCGCATCCAGAATGGCTGTTCGAGTGCGTTCTCCCTTGCTGATAATTTCTTCGGGGGTCATAAGTTCTCCATAAAATGAATGAACGTTCATTTTTATTTTAGGCTTTTTTGGATTTTTGTCAAGAGGTATTTTGAAAGTTGTGCGAGGTTTGCTATACTGTGAGCAATTATTTCACCTAATAAGATAAGGAGAATTTTTCAATGGGCTGGCTGATCATCTCTGGAATCGCACTGGTTTTGTTGGCTGTCGAGGCAGTTGTAAGTACTTTTTTTATCTTAATCCTGTTGAATGGATACACATCCCTGCCAGATGCGATCAGCAATATCTATCTGGCCTGCACCTGCGGCCTGCTGCCGGCCCTGAGCCTGGCGGCCGGTTTTTCTGCCAAAAAAATATCCGAAATCAGCCAGATCCCACTGTGGCTGGTGGGATCGATGGCGGTCGGCATTATGCTGGTGATCGTGCCAATCGTGCTTTTTGTATTGACTTTCGTTTTGCTTGGCGCTTTTGGTATGCTCTAATTGCAAAGATCTGCCACACATTCAGGCAGTGCTGAAGCGCATCATGTGAAAATAACCTCAATTAGGAAATGGGGGTGATTGAATCAGGCTGCAAAAAATGTCAGAATTTTTAAGCGTATTCAAAGACAAACGTTACGTTTGGTTTTTGTATTTGCCTGTAAAACTTATAGTGGTATCGAAAAGGCAAACCCGCCGCGAGACGGGGGCGCAAAGTCATGGGTCTATTCACTTTATTGCCTTCATCATGATAGACAGCCAGGCCGCCGAATTTTGGCGGCTTTTTGTTTTAGAAAGGAGATAAGCAAACCTTTATTGATCCGCATTTGACAAAACTTAAATTTATGTCATCAGACCACAAAAGGAGAAATGGATCATGAAAGTAAAATGGATCGGCCTGTTTTCAATTGTCGCCATTCTGGCAATGGGAATTACACCTGCAGTTAACGCTCAGGATGGTGTTTTCCCGATTGAACCACTTGTTCCGCCACCATCCGCGGAAACAGGCGAAATGGTTGATGAAACTCCCAAAGCCTGGTTCGTTGAGTTTTCCAGCGCGCCGGTTGCCGATGGAGGCTCGATTATCCAAACAAAAGCTGACAAAACCAATTTCCGCAATGCGGCCAAGAAATATGGCATTCTGTTTACCGAGCGATACGCTTTCGACACACTCTGGAACGGTCTTTCGATCTCTGTAAAACCGGGCGATGTCGGTAAACTTTCAGCACTGCCTGGCGTAAAAGCCGTTTACCCGGTATTTACTGTTCAAATCCCTGAAACAACGGATGCAGCCGACCCCGAACTAGCCACCGCGCTCGCGATGACCGGAGCAGATGTAGCTCAATCGGAGCTCGGCTTTTCCGGCGCAGGTATCAAAGTTGCAGTGATGGATACCGGCCTTGATTACGACCACCCCGACCTGGGCGGCTGTTTTGGGGCTGGCTGCCGCGTTGTCACAGGCTGGGATTTTGTTGGCGATGACTTCAACGCCGATACAACCTCCCCGTCTTACAATCCGGTCACATCGCCCGATCCTTTCCCGGATGACTGCAACGGTCACGGCACACACGTCTCCGGCATCATCGGCGCAGATGGGGATGTTGTCGGTGTGGCACCCGGCGTGACCTTCGGCGCGTACCGCGTCTTTGGCTGCGAGGGCTCGACCACAGCCGATATCATGATTGCCGCCATGGAGATGGCGCTCAAAGACAAGATGGATGTGCTCAACATGAGCATTGGCTCTTCCTTCACCTGGCCCCAATACCCGACCGCCACTGCTGCCGACCGGCTGGTCAAAAAAGGCATGGTGGTTGTGGCCTCAATTGGTAACAGCGGCGCAAACGGTTTGTATTCAGCCGGCGCGCCCGGCCTGGGTAAGGATGTGATCGGTGTGGCGTCATTTGATAACACCCACGTTGCCCTGAATGTCTTTACCATCTCCCCGGACGATGCCCCAATCGGTTATGCCCCGGCATCCGGTTCTCCGCTTCCGCCAACCAGTGGAACCTACCCAATGGCCCGCACCGGAACAGCCACCACCACAAATGACGCCTGCAACGCGGTAGCGCCCGCCCCCGGCAGCCTGACCGGCATGGTGGCGTTGGTCCGGCGCGGCACATGTACGTTCTATGAAAAAGCGTTTAACGCCCAACAAGCCGGGGCCGTCGCTGTCGTTCTGTACAACAACAGCGCAGGCCGCTTCTCGGCCACGGTAGCCGGCACACCGGCAATCACCATCCCGGTGGTTTCGATCTCAGACACAGAAGGTGTGCTGATCAACAACCATCTGGCCCTAGGCCCCGTCGATATGACCTGGACCGACCAGTTTGGGACTTTCCTCAATCCGACAGGCGGACTGATCTCATCCTTCAGTTCGTACGGTCTCTCGCCCGATCTCGATCTCAAACCCGATATCGGCGCACCGGGCGGCTTGATCCGCTCGACGTACCCACTTGAATCAGGCGGCTACGCCACGATCAGCGGCACATCCATGGCTTCTCCACATGTTGCGGGTGCAGCAGCGCTGTTCTTGCAGGCCAGACCGGGCGCCAGCCCGTATGAAGTGCGCGACGTTCTGCAAAACAGCGCCGACCCCAAGAATTGGTCGCTTAACCCAGGGATTGGCTTGCTCGATCATGTCCACCGTCAGGGCGCGGGCATGCTGGATATTGACGATGCCATCCTATCCACAACCACCGTCACTCCGGCCAAGATCGCAACCGGTGAGGGCCAGGCTGGCGCGTTCGTTCAGGATTTGACGATCGAAAATTCCAGTGATTCGGATGTGACGTACAATCTGGCTTACGTCAACGCGATCTCGACCGGCGGCGTGATCACCCCAAGTTTCTTCGGCTCGAATGCTTCCGTAGCCTTCAGCGCGGCCAGTGTGGCTGTCCCAGCTGGCGGCACTGCCTCTGTAACGGCAACCATCAACCCGGCCAGCGGACCCGTCAATGGGCAGTACGGCGGCTACATCGTCTTGACACCACAGGGCGGCGGACAAATCTACCGTGTGCCGTTTGCCGGTTTTGTGGGTGATTATCAGGGTATTCAGGCCCTTACCCCAACTCCGTACGGCTTCCCGTGGCTCGCCTACCTGGATGGCGGTTCCTATAACCAGTTGGTCAACACCAGCGATTGGACTTTCTCGATGCAGGGCGACGACATCCCCTACATTCTGATCCACTTCGAGCATCAGGTTCAGGTATTCCAGGTTGAGATTCACAAAGCCAATGGCGATCTTGTTCACCCTGTCTTTAGCGATGCCATTTACGAAGAGTTCCTGCCGCGCAATTCCACCAGCACGGGCTTCTTCGCTTTCGCCTGGGATGGCACCCGCCTCCACAATAACGGCAACGATAACGTTAAGATCGTGCCCGACGGCCAGTACTACTTGGTGGTGAACGCCCTCAAGGCAAATGGCGACCCGGGCAACCCCGCCCACTGGGAAACCTGGACCTCGCCGGTGATCGAGATCGATCGTCCGTAGTCGTCACCAAATCAATTTACAGAAACACAACAGGCTGGCGGAGAATTCTCCGCCAGCCTGAACTTTTAACTCTGCCTTCTATACCTTAACCGCTTTGGGGTAGAATATCCGGCATTCTGCATCGGAGCAAACATGATCAACAAAAAAGCCATTATCTACATCGAAGCCCTGTTCGCGGTTGTCATCTGGGGCGCAAATTTTGTTGCCACCAAAGATGTCGTCCGCGAAATCTCGCCCGTTACCATTATCTGGCTGCGCTTTGGCATGGGATTTCTCATCCTGGGCGCGGCAACCGCCTGGCGCAAACAATTTGCCCTGCCCCAAAAAGGCGAGTGGGCTTACCTGGCCCTGCTCGGCTTTCTTGGCATCACCTTCCATCAGTGGCTGCAAGCCACCGGATTGGTGACCGCGGCCGCCACCACCACCGCCTGGATCGTCGCCACCATCCCGGTCTTCACTGCCCTGCTGGGCTGGCTGGTCTTGCGCGAAAAGCTGGGCTGGCTGGCCATCGTCGGGATTGTGCTGGCGGCCTTCGGCGTGCTGCTGATCGTCAGCAAGGGAAATTTATCAGCCCTGGCAACCGGGGATTTCGGCACAACTGGCGATTTTCTGGTGCTGATCAGCGCGGTCAACTGGGCCATCTTCTCGGTGCTCTCGCGGCGCGGATTGGCATCCCAACCGGCAGCGCGCATGATGTTCTACGTCATGTTCTTCGGCTGGCTGTTCACCAGCCTGTGGCTGTTCGGTTTTGGCCCCGGCTTAAGCGAAATTCCCCAACTCTCAACACGAGGCTGGGGAAATATTCTGGTTTTGGGTATTTTGGGTTCGGGGCTGGCTTACATCGCCTGGTTCGACGCGTTGCGTGAAATCCCGGCTTCGCGGCTGAGCGCCTTCATTTATATCGAGCCATTGGTGACCGTGCTGGTCGCCGCGCTGTGGATCAACGAAACCATCAGCGCTGCCTCGCTGATCGGCGGAGGCATCGTCATTCTGGGGGTTTACCTGGTCAACCGGCGTTAATCTTCCTTCTTTTCTTCCTTGGGCGCTGAGACGATCACCGGCCCAACCGACGATTTGAGCGTCTTGTGCGTGCCGTCGCAAAACGGAAAATCTCCGGAGCCAAAACAGCGGCACAGGGCCACCTTCTCTCCAGCGGCAAGTTTGACTTCTGTACGCAAGTGTCCATTGCGTTCTTCAGTAGAATGTTCAGCCATGTTATCGCTCCTTTTGTGTGACAACATTATAATGCGGGTATGTTACACGCGCGAACCACTTCCGGCGGCAAAGTCGAGCCCACCCCAAACGGCTGGCAATTCGAAATTACGGAGGGAGGCCCTGCGGCCTATCGCCTGGCCCAACTGGACGACTACACGCTACTAGCGCGTCGCCGTTTCGCGTGGCGGGAGCGGGCTACCCTTCACCTGCGCTGCCGTGTAAGCGACTCTGCACTGCCTGGCACCTGGGGATTCGGCTTTTGGAACGATCCGTTCGCGCTTTCACTCGGCCTGCAAGGCGCTGCCCGGCGTCTGCCGGTTCTACCGAACACCTGCTGGTTTTTCCACGCTTCGGAACAAAATCACCTGTCGTTTGCCCAGGGTCAGCCCGCCAGCGGATTTTTGGCGCAGGCGTTCTCGTCGCCGCGCATCCCGCCCGCGCTGCTGGCGCCCGGGGTTTTTGCGAGTCCGCTGTTGCTGATCCGTCCACTCTCAAAGTGGCTGCGTGCCAATATCGCGGCGAGACTGATCCGCGAGGACGCCAAGCGCATCAGCGTGGATGTAACCGAATGGCACGAGTACAGGCTAAAGTGGAGCCCGACCCGCGTGGAATACGCCATCGACGGCGAAACTGTATTCGAAACGGCTGCCAGCCCCAAAGGGCCGCTCGGCCTGGTCATCTGGATCGACAATCAATATGCCGCCTGGCTACCGGACGGTTCACTCGGCATGGGCGCCCTGCCCAACCCGGCAGCCTGGATGGAGATCAGCGAGCTGAAAGTTGCAACATAAAAGGCCCCGGCTTTCCGCCAGGGCCTTTTATGTTGTCTGGGAATTATTTCTTCGATTTGGCTTTTTCTTTGAAATAATTAAAACCTGCGATCAGCAGCCCGATGCCGAGGGCGGTTGCCCCGAACCAGTTGATATCGAACGGCAGGTTGAACTGACGGAAAGCCAGATCGAGCACGATCCCGAGGATGAACATACCGCCAAACATGCGGTTGTGGTAGAAGGCAAAGCCCGAGAACCAGGTCGGCCAGAAAAGTTCGAAACCGGCTGGCGGGCCTTCAGGGCGCGGCTTGCTCAGCACGGCAATCGCATAAAAAGCGCGTTTGATGCCAAAAAACACCAGGAGCATAAAGACCGAGAAATAGCCGGTCACAACCAGGTACGTGACCAGGGCGTAAGCGATCAGGATGGTTGCCATGGTGGTGTAGCGGGCAAAGGTCTGACCAACGCGGACGGGGTAGGTGCCAACACCCTTCTTCTTATCGTCATCGAGCTTGTCGGTGTGCTTGGCAACGTTGATGCTGGCAACGCTCAAGCCAAACGGAACGCCTGCCAGGGCTGCCATCCAGATGTTTTCGGGAACAAAACTGCCCGCGCCCAACGAAAGCACCAGGTAGACCCCCGCAACCATGATCGGGCCCCAGATCAGAAAGATCGACAGTTCGCCAACCGCCCAGTATTTCATCGGCCAGGTATAGAAAAGCAGGACGAGAGCACCAAAGGCAAACAGGCCGATTACCCACGGGTTGGCCTGGGTATACCAGAGCGCAAACACACCTGAAAGAAATGCGATCAGTCCGCTGGCCAAAAACCACTGGATCTGCTGGGATTTTGTCCAAAAACCCTGGACAAGGGGATGAACACCATATTGGGTGCGGAAATAGTTATCTTTATCGACTCCGCGGCTGAAATCGGTGTAGTCATTGAGCAGGTTGTTCGTTCCGTGAGCGATGAACAGCCCCAGGGTGACGATCAGCCAGGGCCAGAACGAGAAAACGCCGTCGCGCCAGGCCAGCACACCGCCAATGATGGAGGAATAGATCGTGACCGCAGTCACGGCTGAGCGGGTGGCGATCAGCCACTTGGAAACAATATCAAGAGAATCCCACTCCTGCTTGTCATCCATTTTGATGAGTTCCCAGGAGGCTTTCTTCCACATTGAGAAATTAATACCCATAGAAAAATGTCCTTTCAATACGACAGGCCGAAAATTTTAGCTGAAGCTATGTGAAATCATACACTTTTGTCCAGATTTTGTTAAGGTTAATTATTATCACCCCCGGTGATGAAAAGAAAAGCAAAATGATTAGCCCGCCGCCATAAAACCCTGCCGCCCACCACCTATCGCTTCCGGCTTTCATGGAGTATGATGGAGTTGTTCAAGGAGTTCGGAATGACAGACAACACCCGCATTACACACGAATGCGCCCTGCAAGATTTCAACAAGGCGCTGAGTGCTGCAATGCGCTCGCATATTGCTGAGTATAAGATCGGTGACATCGAATCATCCATCAAAATGTGTTGCGAAACCGAAGCCGTCCAAAAGAAAAAAGGTGTTTTTGGCGGATCAGAAAAAGCCCTGCAGGGCTTGATCCTGACAGAACACTGGTTGATCTGGGCAGAAACAGTTGGCGGAAAAGCCACTACCGCGGGTTCTGCCAGGCTTGACCAGATCGACATGCGTGATTACGAAAGCACCGCCATGTTTGGTATTATCCCTGATTCCGGGGTTAATATCACCGGGCGCTACAGCGACTCCAATCAGACCGGGCAATTTTTTATTGGCCTGGATACCAGCCCCGCAGGCAAAAAATTCCGCGAATTGCTGCGCGAGGCCATAAAAAATTCTAAAGAATAAGGAAATATCGTGAATTTCAACCAATTTAATCTGGATTCCCGCCTGATGGCCGGAATCAGCCGCGCCGGATACGAAACACCCACCCCGGTGCAAGAACAAGCCATTCCCGCCGCAATGGAAGGCCACGACCTGATCGCCACCGCCCAGACCGGCACCGGCAAAACCGCAACCTTCGTCTTACCCATATTGCACAAGCTGCTGAGCGGTTCCCGCCACAAGGCCCGCGCCCTGATCGTGACCCCCACCCGCGAGCTGGCCGAACAGATCAACGACAACATCCGCACTTTGAGTACGGGAACAAACCTGCGCTCCGCCACCATTTACGGGGGCGTGGGCACCGCGCCACAGATCAAATCGCTCAAAATGGGCGTTGAAATCCTGGTCGCCTGCCCCGGACGCCTGCTCGACCTGGCCGCCCAGGGCTTTGCCCGCTTGGGAGATATCGAGATCCTGGTTCTGGATGAGGCCGACCGCATGTTCGATATGGGTTTCATGCCAGATGTGCGCCGCATCATCAAGCTCATCCCGGCCAAACGGCAGACGATGCTTTTCTCGGCCACGTTTCCGCAAGAAGTGGAAAAACTGGCCGCTGAAACGTTAAGCGCTCCCAAACGGATCGCGGTCGGGATGACCCGCCCGGCGCATACTGTTACACATGCCCTGTATCCCGTTCAGAAGCATCTCAAAACCGCGCTAACCTTCGAGATCCTCAAGCAGACCGATACCAACTCGGTGCTGATCTTTGCGCGCACCCGCCACCGCGCCCAAAGCCTGGCCACCAAACTTTTGCATGAGGGCTACCGCGTCACCAGCCTGCATTCCGACCGGACGCAAGGCCAGCGCCAATCGGCCCTGAGCGGATTCAAAGACGGCCGCTACCAGATCATGGTCGCGACCGACATCGCCGCCCGCGGGTTGGATGTCGAGAGCATCTCGCACGTCATCAACTTCGATATGCCCGACACCGCCGATGCCTACATCCACCGCATCGGGCGCACCGGTCGCGCCGAACGCACCGGCGATGCCTTTACCCTGGTCACCCCCGACGATGAAGAAATGGTGCGGGAACTCGAAAAGATCATGAAGGCGCGCCTGCCGCGTGAGGTTATCGAGGGTTTCAATTACAACGTGCCTGCCCCGATCCAGCTCAACCAACCTGCCCCGCGCGCGCCCAAACCCATCCAACACCGCCCGGCCGCAACGCACAGCAGAGACCGCAAACCGCATCCGCCGCGCAGATAGAACACAGCTTTTCTACAATCCATCTATATTATTCACGGGAGGCAACTTTGAATCTGATCACTGGCGCAACCGGTCATCTGGGCAATGTTCTCATCCGGCAACTTTTAGAGCGCGGGCAAAAAGTCCGCGCTTTTGTATTGCCCAACGACAACCTGACCCCCATCCAGGGACAGGATGTCGAAATCGTCTATGGCAACGTGCTCGACCCGGCTTCGATCGAGAGCGCCCTGCAAGGGGTGGACGTGGCTTACCACCTGGCAGCCATGATCACGATCATGCCGGGCAAAAACGAGAAGGTTCAGCGCGTCAACGTTGAGGGCACTCGCAATATGCTGGCCGCCGTCAAAAAAACCGGCGTGCGGCGCTTTATTTACACCAGTTCGATCCATGCCATCCAGCGCGCGCCACACGGGGTGACCATTGACGAAACCCTGCCGTACGACCCCAACAATCCCTACGGGGCCTACGATACATCCAAGGCCCAGGCCAGTTTGCTGGTGGAACAGGCCGCCCGCGACGGGCTGGATGCGGTCCTGATCTGCCCGACCGGCGTGATCGGCCCGTATGATTTCCGCGTTTCTCTGCTCGGCTCCTGGTTCTTAAGCTACTGGAACAACCGGCCTGTGCAGTACTTCGAGGGCGGATACGATTACGTCGATGTGCGCGATGTCGCGGCCGGGATGATCGCCGCGGCCGAAAAGGGACGCCGGGGTGAGAGCTACCTGCTAAGCGGTGCATACCTGAGCAACCAGGATCTGGTCGAAACCGGGCGAAGGTTGGTCGGCGGGACCTATAAGCTTCTTAAGCTGCCCCTGACGCTGATCCATTTCCTGGCGCAGATCCTGCCGCATTATTATCGCATCAGCAAAAAATCTCCGCTGCTGACGCCCTATTCGATCGAAGTTTTGCAAAGCAACTCAGCCATCAGCCACGCCAAAGCCGCCCGCGAGCTGGGATACAATCCGCGCCCGCTGGTGGATTCGCTCAGGGATGCCCTGGCCTGGTTCAAAGAAAATCGCGGACAGTTGATATACAGTTAATGAGGCTCATGAAAAAGATATTACTCCCCTGCCTGCTTCTCATGCTCGTCCTGGCCGCCTGCGCCCCGGCCGAGTTGGCGACCGCAACATCCGAACCAGCAACGCCGCAGGCCAGCGAAACGCCCAGCCCTGAGCCGAGCAGCACATCCACGCCGCTGCCGACCGAAACGGAAACGCCGCCCCCCAGCAGCACCCCCCTCCCGAGCGAAACGCCCTCGCCGGAGCCGACGCCCACTTACGCCATCCTGCGCGGAACAGTCAACGTTGAAAAAGTCAGCTGCCGCTACGGGCCAGGCGCGATGTATCTCTACCTGTATGGCATGGTCCAGGGCGCCAATCAGGATGTTATCGGCCGCAACGAGCAGGGAACCTGGGCCCTGACCATGTCGCGCGGCGACAACAAATCGTGCTGGGTCAAGACCGACCTGATGGATCTCAATGGCGAGATCATGAGCGTCCAGCCGATCGACCCGGACGATTACAACCTGCCAAAATCCCCGTTCTACGGGCCGCTGACCAATGTCGGCGCCAAACGCAACGGCAACGAAGTTGTCGTCAGTTGGAATCCGCTGATCTTGCGCGCCGGGGACGATTCGCTCCAGACACCGTATGTTTTACAGGTCTGGGTCTGCCGCGCCGGAGAAATTGTGATGGAATCGCTAGGCGCATATGAGACAAGCATCTCGGTCGTCGACGAGCCCGGCTGTGCGGAACCATCCCACGGGCGCATTACCTCCGCTGAAAAGCACGGCTATACCAAATTTGTCGAAATCCCCTGGCCGTAAAAAATCAAAAAAAATCCCCGCATCTAAAAAGGATGCGGGGATTTTTCATTTAACAGAGTTAAAAATCAGGCTCAGGGGGTTTCATATAATTGAACCTGCCCCCCATAAAAATCGCGCGTTTGGATCAATGTTTTATGCGAGGCAAGCGTTTGCGGAACGAGTCCGAGAGGATCCGTGTACGAGTCATGGCTGTAGACCAGCCAGACTCTGTCATGCCCGCTCAACAATGAAATTAACCCGGGAATATCCTCGGTTGTCATTCTGGGTTCCAGGATACCGCTCTCAAACAGATCGAGCGGAACGCCATGTTTCAGCACCTGAAGCGAGTACTGCTTTTCATAGGCTTCAAAATAATAATTGAACGGGATTACGACAAAGTTGGAGTTGAAAAGGATCAGATCATCTTTTTGAGCAAAATTTGCAACATAACCAGCCGCCGTGCCCCAATCTTCTTTCTGCACGAACCGATAATAATCGCCGCCAGAAAAAAGATAATTTGTCGCCAATATCCCCGTCGCCAGGATCATCAGAAAACGAAATCTTAATTGAGCGATACCCGCCGCCAGCACCAGAGATAACGGGATCGTTATCCAAATTAGAGTCCGAGCATAAAAAATCGGCCGTTGGATGCTGACGAGCAGCTCGCCCAGCACGGGAACGGCGAACAGGGCGGCCAGAAACAAGAATATCGAAAGTTTTTTGCGGTAATAGATCAACCCCAGGCAAAGCACCGCGCACAGAACCCACGTCATGATCTGGCTGGCCTGACCTGGCGCAGATGCATTCAAGAGAGCGCGAAGCGTCTGCATAACAGTGTCCCAATTCGGCTTCGGAAGCCAAAACTCCTGATAGACGCGGCTGGCCTGGCGGAGGAAGGCCAGCATCCAGGGACTCCACAATACGAAAATGCCAACCTGGGCTTTAATCCAGTTGTCGAAAGAGGGGGCCTGAAAGGCGGGTTGAGTCCCGGTTTTGTTCAACCTTTGAAAAAGCATCAGACCAAGAACGAAGAGATTGACCGCCAAAGAGAAAAAGACAGCCGTATTGTGGGTGAGCAAGGTCGCAGCCGAAAAGACGATCAAGGCCAGCCAGGCCAGGTCCGTTTCAATCGACTGGATCGGCGGCCAGCGATAGCCGAAAAGCCGGGCTCTCCAGCCGCTCTGGCTGAGGGACTCGTCCTGATAGCTGAACTCGCGTTGGGTGTCTGGTTCAACCGGCTCCAACCTGCGCCAGGCCTGCAGATATGCCCAAAATTGACTGCCGATGGGATTGGCGGAGCGTGGATCCGTCAGCAGCCTGACCAGCGCGTAAATCGCGACGGTCGCGTTAAACGTCAGCAGGGTGTACATGCGCGTTTCCTGGGCAAAGTAGATGTTGAAGGGTGAAAGAGCCAGGAACACCGCGGCCGCCCAGCCAACCACATCCCCCGAGATGCGCTTGCCGATCAGGTAAATTATCGGGATGGTACCTGCGCCGAAGAGCGCCGAAAGCAGGCGGACGTAATAGGGCGTGTCGCCAAAGTATGCGATCCAATAATGGAGCAGGAGATAATACAGGGGTGGATGCGGGTCGATCTTGATCGTCCATTGCAGCAGATCGCCAAGCGTGTGGCTGGCCAGCCAGACGCTGAACGTTTCATCCAGCCACATCCCTTTATTTGCGAGCAGCAAAACCCGCAGCCAGGCCCCAAACAAGGTGATGAAGGTGATTACCAGCCAGGAGGCCAGCCCGTCCATTTCGATTTCTTCGTTCATCTTCGGTACTTATCCTTCACGTGAAGCGCCGATCTCCGTTTCCGGTTATTTTAGAGCAAGCGCCCAAGCCAAGTTCAACTGACCTTTGATATTAGGCTTTTTCCGGCAGATCCCGGCTGCGGATGCCCTCATCCAGTTCATACAGGATCTGGTCCAACCGGCTGGTTCCTGTTTGACGAGCGGACATCTGCAGCAGGATTTCGCGCACTTCACATGGAACATGTTCGATTGCCCAGCGGACCTCGCCATCTCCGATGTTCGTATCGCCGCCGCGGTAGAGCTCAATCGCCAGCGCAGCATAGGCTGCCGGGCCGACAATGTGTTTCGTTTGTTGAACATCCGCCAATGGGTGTGTGTAAGCGCTCGATGCAGCCAGACCAGCAGCGCGGGCAGCGGCAGCCGCAGCGGGATCGCCTGCCTGACGCGCAGCGGAAAACGCCGACAAGGCCAGGGAACGCAACTGAGCGGTCCGCTTTCCCCCGGCGGCAAACACCCGAATGCCCTCAAGCGCGACGCGAGGCCGGGAGTCTGAATCAGCATGAGTCTCATAAACCGGCAGCGCCCTCTCAGCGCAGTCGGCGGCCCAGGTTCCCAGGGCCCTGAGTGACTCCAGGCTTAGCGGAAAATACCCGGGCTCATGCGCCATCATTTACCTCTATAACGATTTCAAAAGCATGTGATGCCATAAAATTTTCTCTAATGCGGGAAACCTAAAACGTCTGGTTAGGGGCGGTTTATGGGGCGGACCCATCCGCGGTTACAGCTGAAACCTCTTGAAAAAATTTGCTGCCGCGTTCAGGCAGGTTTCAATCATCTTGCGGCTCACTCAAGTATTTTCCAGAACGAATCCTTGCGAATGATCTTGCCCTGAGCGAACTCGAGCAGATCCACGCCGCGCACTTCAATGCGCTGCCCGGAGGTGGAAGTGCCAGTCAGTGTCCATTCCGAAACTCCGAAATCGCCACACACTCGGTGCTGGTCCTCTCCATAATGCACATCCGGTATGCCTTCAAATCGTTTTGCCAGGCCTGCCCGAACCTCGCTCTTCCCGACATATCGATCACCGTGAGGTTTGGCGCCCCTGGGCATATAGAAGACACAATCCTCTGCGAAATACTCCATGATGGCATCCAGATCGTGCAGATTGAATGCTTCCAGAAATCCTTTCAACAATTCGACGGTCACTTGCTCAGGCATGGGAACCTCCAGTAAAAGGGAAAATAAAAGGGAAAAGCTGCTCAGATACTTGCAGAATCATCAAATGGGTACCGCTTAAGGATTTCTTCATGCTCTTGTGATTCTCGTTCTGCCCATGCGGGTGAAAGCATGGACAACAATTCTACTTGACGCTGAAAATGAATGCTTCTGGAGTCCTGGATCTTAATGCGGTGGGTTAATTCATACTTGATTGAAAGTTCAAAAGTAACATCCGCAAAAATTCTATAAAAAAGTTCATCCAGGTCAAACGTTTCGTAACGACTTAATTCTTGGCCACGCTCGGCGATTACATAGGAATAAGCCACAGAACTGACCTCCACATGCGGCCGCGCGCTCTGTTCAGAATATCCATACGTGGGGAGGATATTCTGCGGCGCTCCAATTTTCTGAGCCAGTTGATTAACCCTGGCTTCGATTTCAGACAGTGTCAGCATCATTTTTTTATTTTTCCCAAAAGCCACCAGATGCCGAATCCGCCGCTTGCCGCGGCGCTATCGCGGAGTTGGGAGAGCACCAAAAGCGCGGCATCAGGCAGACTTTGCGGGATGTTTTTGTTTTTTAGGACTGGCGCAGAGTCATTTTCTCGCCGGTTGTTTTAAAACCGTTTCATAAATGCCGTTTTGCCGCCGCGAGTTAAACCGCACTTTTCATAAAATCTCAGTTTCCACTCATCTTCCGTGCCCGTCTCTAAAATCACTTTGTAGCAATCCCATTTCTCCGCTTGAGCAATTGCGTGGCAAACCAACTGTTTCCCTATTCCCTTGCTTCGTATCAAATCAAGCACAACCACATTTTCGATCACTGCAAATGGACGACACTCCTTTGATAAACCTTCCACTCTTCCAAGAGTGCAGCTTCCCACTATTCTCCCATCTTGTTCATAGCCGAAGACTTTCATGTGGTTAAGCTCTGCGATGGCCAATATTTTAGCCCTGATGGTGTCTACCATAATCTCGGTGACACTTACAGTGGATGGACTCAGCTGCCTGATTAACTCTGCCATATCACAAGCATCTTGTTCGCTTATTTCCCGGATCATTGCTATTCCTTCCATAGACGAGTAATTGAAAACCCGGTTACTTACGCGGACCGCCCAGCGGCAGGTTTTACCGATAAGGCCGGCCCATGGCGGACAAAGCCACCAGACGCCAAATCCGCCGCCTGCCTCGGTGCTCTCGCGGGGTTGGACACGGTTAACCATAACATTTCCCTAGATTAAGTTTTCGCTTACTTGCAACCTTCTTTGTTTTGAAAGACGAAACAATGTTATGCCACCTGTAAAACCAACAATTATCCCGCTAATAGCCGAACCAATTGCTCTAGCCAAAACCGGATTGCCTATTTCAGATTCTATTTTAAATCCGATTGATGTGCCGATGCCATAACCCAGGACCCAAACAATTGCACAAATAAAAATCCACCACCAAGCCTTATCGACGCGTTGACGCAATAATAACCATTGAAATATTCCTACACCTGCGCCAATAAAGATGATGTTTATGGCAGCTCCAATTGATAGCCCCAGTGCTGTGGCTACTGTCCACCACACAGTTCGTAAGAAAGTTTTCCTGATGATAAATTCTTGAAATGCCCCAACAAAAATCCCAAGTCCGAAGGTTAATAAAACGTTACTCCAAAACATTGTCGCCGCAAAATTTTGGATCATTGATTTCATAAGGAAATCGCGGGGCAATATTGAAAAGAAAAGATAGCCTAATATCCACCCAACGATTGTCGCTAACGGCCAATACACAAACGCAAAGAGTTTTCCGAAATCGTTTTGTGACTCAATTTTCATGCTCATTTAAATCAAACCTTATTTTTTATTTTCGATGACGCGCTCAACGGAAAGCAGCCTGCCCTATGGGTGCCACTGTATGGTGTAAGCCGACAAGACCGCGATTTAGCGGACCAAGCCACCAGACGCCAAATCCGCGGCTTGCCCCGGTGGTTTTCGGGTCCGGCGCACCCAATCAAGATAGCGGGTCATCTTTTTCCCCAACAGAACATGGTCATATCCTGATTGCGCTTTGTTAGCCTGTTGTTTACTCACGCGGAACATCTCTTAATTAATTGCCTTGACTGGAATTTCATTTCCTAGAAAAATACGAATTTGCTCAGTGAAATCCTGGCAATCACTAAAATCTAGATTAGCTGGAGACAGCGGTATTCTTTGTTCTTTATCCAATAATAGAAAGATTTGAAAGGTGTCCACGCCAAACCAAGACCATGACCATTGCCCTCCTTTAACGTGTCGATGCATTTCTAAGCATTGGATCTGGGTTATAGAGTGTTCTTTTATCTGCTCATCAAAAGAAGTCATCAGAACGCCACTACGATGATAATGAATCATGCCTGTAGTTTTATCGATGCTGCAAGTAAAAGCACGAGCAAAAAAGATCTTGTAAAGAATTATCACAAGAAATATTACACAATAGATCCAAAACAGAGAATCAATTAGTAGCGATATAAAAGCCCCCCCCAAGATGCCAATTATGCCAAGTATATACCAAATGAAATCGGGGTAGTGTTTGAGATGTAGAGTTTGCGAACTTTCAATGTTTACATCTAGCTTTACAGTCACACCATTTTTGTCCATTGGAGGTGATAGTGTTAATTTAAATTTGTTTTTTTTCATTTAGTGACCGCTTCTATTTTGGATTGACGGGCATCGCGGTAGAACTGCCATTGCCCAACACCCCATCTATATAACCCGGGAGATCGTCCAAAACGCTTTATTAGGTGGCGTCGTGATTTACCTTTTCTTTTTCTAAACAAATTGCCACCTAACTATGTTATACGCTCAAATAGCAGTTTATACAGCAGGCTGCACCAGAACATTATGAATGGCAAAACCATCCCCTTTACTATAGCAAACCCCGCCCGCCCAAGTCACCTGACGTTTGTCACCTATCCTACTCGTACTTAAAGCGCCAGATGCCGATCATAAAAAAGAGCGCCGCGAAGCCGAGCAGCACGCCCGCTTCAGGCAGGATGTCAATCACACCGCGCCCGCGCAGCACCAGGTCGAGCATGCCTTCCATCGCCCAGGTCGTCGGCAAGACTTTGACGATCGTCTGCACACTTGGCGGGAAGAGTTCGAGCGGATACCAGCAGCCGCCCATCAGCGCCATGACCATGCCAGCCATAATGCTCAGCCCGTTAGCCTGCCCGCCGGTCTTGACGAAAGTGCCCATGGCGGTGCCGATCGCAGCCGCGGCCAGGGCCGAGGCCACCAGCATCACCCCCAGCGCGAGCGGGTCGCGTCCCCAGTTCAGCCCCATCACCAGCGTCCCAAAACCGACCAGCAGCAGCATCTGCGCGATGGCCATCACCACCTGCCCGAAAATAGTCCCGAACAGGTAGGTGGCCTTGCGCGTCGGGGTCGTCAACAGCCGCCGCAGGGTGCCGGTGGCGCGTTCGTAGGCGAACAGTTCCGAGATGCCGAAGAGCGGGATGAAGACCCAGGTGATCAACTGCCCGGCGGACGAGTTGGCGCGCGGATCGTACTCCACCTGGTCTGGGATTGCAGCTTCGACAACGGTCACACGCTGCGGGGAATCCGCCTGCAGGGTGCGCGCGTTTTCGAGGGCCTGCTCAAAATAAGCGATTCTTTCGGCATCCGAGGCAAATGGCGTATTTTTCTCGCGCTGCTCGAGCGCGGTGTTGGCAGCGCTGACCGCGCTCGAAACTTTGCGCAGGGCGGTCTGGACGGCGCGCTCGACGACCGTGGCGTTGATGTTATTGGGCTGTTTGCGCAAATCGACGCTGGCGCTGCCGGACTGCAGGGCCTCCACATCCAGCCCGGCCGGGATGCTGAAGACGGTCGAGGCGCGGCGCTGGTCAAACTGTTCGTCGGCCTCTTCGCGGCTGACCACTTCGGGGCGGACCGCGGTCGAATTCTCCAGCTCGCTGACCAGTTGGGCAGAGAGGGCCGTCCGGGCTTCGTCGACCACCAGAAGGCGGATGCGCGAGTCCCCTTCCCCGTCCGGGGTGCCGCCCGCCAGCAGGAAGGTGAAGATGATCGGCAGGATGATAAAAAACAACAGTTCGGAAAAACCACTAAAGCGCACAATGGCGTCTTTCCACAGAATGGCAAAGATTTTTTTCATAATTTCATCCTCGTAGGGGCGACCCGGTGGGTCTCGATACGCCTTTCAGGCTACTCGACCACCGGGTCGCCCCTACAAAATCACCGTTTCATCACATTCGAGCGGCTAAAAAGTACCGCCGAGGCCGCGAACAAGACCGCGCCCATCACCAGCAGGGCCAAAATCGGCTGGCCCAGGTCGGCCAGCCTGCCGCCCAGCGCCAGGGTCGTGAAACCATCCAGCCCCCAGGCGTTGGGGGTAATGCCGCTCAGGGTGCGGATAAAAACGGGCATCTGCTCCAGGTTGATGAACGAGCCGCCCAAAATGCCAAAAATGAGCATGACCGCCGAACCGATCGCGCCGACCTGCCCGGTCGAACGCGCGGCAGCCGTGATCAGCATGCCCCAGCCCGAAGCGCCAAAGACCGCCGCAGCGATCAAGACCAGCATCCCGAGCGGGTCGCCCCACTGCACCTGGAAAAAGAGCGAACTGGCCAGGATCAAGATGCCCATTTGGGCAAAACCGGTCAGGAAGATGCCCAGCACCTTGCCACCCAGGATCTGCCAGGAGGCTGTCGGCGAGACCAGCAGGCGCGGCAGCGTCCCCTGGGTTTTCTCGACCAAGATCGAGCGCCCACCGTAGCTGACGGTGTACATCAGGAACATCAGCGCCATGCCGGGCGCCAAATAAGCCAGCGTGTCAAACTCGACCGCTTCTGCGCCCTGTTCGCCGGCGTTGAGCGTGATGGCCGCGCTGGAGAAGCTTTCATCTTCGCCCGCGCCTTCGAACATTTCCCTTGCCAGGCTTTCGATCTGGTCATTGGGCATGTTCTCGATGCCGGGGATGGCCAACATGCTGGTCATGCCGCTGATCCGGCCTTCTTCGACCCGGCTGATAAACTCGTCCAGAATGGCTTTGATTACACCCGCCGAAGTCGGGCTGCTCGGGTTGGCATAGACTTCGATCTGGACCGCGGCCGGGTCGTAATTCTCAGTGTCGAGCATCTCCTGGGTCGGGATGATGCTCTCGCTGAATCCATCGGGGATGATGACCGCCGCTGCAGCCTGGTTATCGTCAATTAACCGGCGGGCCGCCTCGGGGGAGTCCGCGAGGGTCGGTTCCACCAGCGTCGATAAATCTTCGGAGTTAAACGTTTCTACCAGCGCGTCGCCCAGTTGGGCATTATCCAGGTTAACCAGCACGACCGGGATATCAGACAACCCGGAGCTGCCGTTGCCGCTAAACCGGCCGGTGACGAAGCCCATGCCCAGGGTCAGCAGGAAGGGCGCCAAGAGCATCAGGATCAGCGCCGCCCGGTCGCGGAAAGCCAGGCGCACATCTTTCAGGCCGATCAGAAATAATTTTTGCATAAGTTCTTCCTTGGCATGTCATTGCGAGGAGCGTTCTGTGCAACGTGGCAATCTCCTCGGGTCAGGAGACCGCCACGCGCCAAAAACTGCGCTCGCGGTGACATTTAATCCCTTAAGGCTCTACCCGTAAGATGTAAAAAGACCGCTTCCAGGTTCGGTTCGCGGATGTCGAGCGAGCGGATTTTGATGCCGCGCTCGCTGGCCTTGGCGACGACAGATGCCAAAATGTCTTCAGTTTTGGGGGTGATGAGCGAGACCTCGTGTTCGCTGGCGATGGCCTCGCGCACGCCGGGCAGGCTTTCCATGGCCTTGGCGAGCGCTTCGGGGTCGTCGTTTTCGCCAAGGTGCAGGATGAGCGTATCGGTCTGGCCCACCTGACGGGTCAGCTCGTCCTGGGTGCCGAGCGCGATCAGCTCGCCGTGATCGATAATCCCGACCCGGTCAGAGAGCTCGGCGGCTTCTTCCATATAATGGGTGGTGTAGAGCACGGTCATGCCCTGTTTGTTCAGGTCGAGCACCGTGTCGAGGATGGCACGCCGGCTTTGCGGGTCGATGCCGACGGTCGGTTCATCCATGAAGAGCAGGCGCGGTTTGTGCAGCAGCCCGACGCCGATGTTGACGCGCCGTTTCATGCCGCCCGAGTAAGTTTTGACCCGGTTTTTGGCTTTGTCGGTCAGACCGATCTGCTCGAGGACTTCATCAACGCGGCTGTGCAGGGCTTTGCCATCCAGGCCGTACATCTGCCCCCAAAAGATCAGATTTTCGCGGGCGGTCAGGTCTTCGTAGAGCGCCAGATCCTGCGGCACCACACCGATCACCTGCCGGACGGCCATCGGGTCTTTCCTGATCGAGTGCCCGCCAATCGTGGCATCGCCCTCGCTCGGGTCGTAGAGCGTCGAAAGCATCGAGATGGTGGTTGTCTTGCCCGCGCCGTTCGGCCCGAGCAGGCTGAAGATCTCGCCTTCTTTGATATCAAAAGTAATGCCTTTGACGGCCGTAAAATCGCCGTATTTTTTGACCAGGTTTTTAACTTCAAGAATGGATGGCATCAGGCCTCCTGTGGGCAGGGAAAGTGTTTGAAAGTATAGCGCAATCGAAGTGAAAAGGTTGCAAAGGCAGATCTCAGCCCTGGCCCAGCAGGGCCGGCAGGTCAATGTGCGTGAAATCGGGAACTGCCTGCAAGACATGCGCCTGGCCGGCAACCTCATGGGCCTCGATCGTGGTGCAAATCATGACGGCATCCATACCTGCCCGGCGGGCAGCTTCGATCCCCGTCAGGGCATCTTCAAAGACCAGGCACTGCGCAGGTTCAACGCCCAGGGTTTGGGCGGCTTTCAGGAAAATTTCAGGGTCGGGTTTGCCGTTCTGAACGTTGTGAGCGCCGATCACCGTCTCGAAATGGCGGCGCAGGTCGAGTTCATCCAATATAAAAGAAATATTCTCGGGCGGCGCTGCCGAAGCGACCGCCATCGGCAGGCCCAGGCTGTGGGCCTGTTCCAGCAGATGCAGCAGGCCGGGCAGCGGTTCGCGGCAACAGGCAAAACGCTCACGGTACAGGGCCTCCTTGCGTTCACCCCAGTAAGCAATGTCGGAATCGCTGAGTTGGGGACCAAGCATCAGGCGCAGGATTTCATGGGTCTTCTTGCCGGTTGTAGCGCGGTTAAATTCGTCCTTGTCAATCCGGACGCCAGCTTCGGCGAGGGTATCCTGCCAGGCCTGGTTGTGAATGGGCATATTGTGGACGAGGGTGCCGTCCATGTCGAAAATCAGGGCGTTGTATTTCATGGGCTTATTTTATATCCTTGTGGCCGGTTGAGGCCAGCCAAATTCAGCGTGTTAACCCAAATTTCACATTAAAACAAAACAAGTGTTCTAAGTTTGTGATATAATTAACAAGCGTTTTTGGAACGGAGGCTGATATGGAACCACCCATTGATTGGCTTTTGGCGGGCGAACCCTGGGTTGCCTACCGCACACGGCTCGACCTGCTGGCCGAAAGCGGGCACTCTCAAGCTGTGCAGACCGCCCGCAGCGCGATGCTGGCCGACCCCCAACTTCAACAAATCATTCATGAATTGAATACCTGGCCCTGGCCGATCCTTTCCAGCCACAAAAGCGCCGGCCAGCCGCTCCACAAGTTGACCTTTGTTGCCGACCTGGGGTTGAGGGCGAACGACGCGGGAATCCAACCCGTGATAAACAACATTCTCGCGCGGCAGTCTGAAGAGGGGCCTTTTCAAGTGCCGATCAATATCCCGACTCATTTCGGCGGCAGCGGGGAGGACACCTGGGGCTGGGCGCTGTGCGATTCGCCCCTGCTGGTTTACGCGCTGACCCGCTTCGGCCTGGGGCAGGATGCGCGGGTCGAGAAAGCGGCCGCGGCGCTGACCGGTCTCGTCCGCGAAAACGGCTGGCCGTGCGCTGTCTCAAAAGAACTGGGAAAATTCCGCGGGCCGGGACGCAAGGACGACCCCTGTCCGTACGCCAACCTGATCATGCTCAAGCTGCTCGGGCAAGTCCCGGCCGATCGCGACGGCCCCGCCGCCCGGGCGGGAGCAGAAACCCTGCTGACTCTCTGGGACAACAGCCAGGAGCAACACCCCTATATTTTTTACATGGGCACCGATTTCCGCAAACTAAAAGTCCCGCTGGTCTGGTATGACCTCGTCCACGTGCTGGATGTGCTCAGCCAGTTCCCCTGGCTGAAGGGGGATGTGCGCCTGCGCGAGATGGCCGGGGTGCTCAAAGCCAAAATGGACGATGAGGGCCGTTTCACCCCCGAATCGATCTGGACCGCCTGGAAGGATTGGGAATTCGGGCAAAAGAAAGCGCCCTCGCGCTGGCTGACCTTCCTGGCCTGGAGAATTCTCCAGCGCATCGATGCCTTTTGAACCAGGAGATAAACCGATGTTTGAAATTGCTGAATACACTATTTTGGCGCGCCAGATCAACGCCACCCTGGTGGGGAAAACCATCCGCGAGGGCAGCCTGGGCAATTCACCCCATAAATTTGTCTGGTACAACCGCACCCACGAGGAATTCGCCCAGTTGACCGCCGGGAAAGTCGTCGGGCAGGCGCGCGCCCAGGGACGCTGGCTGTCGATCCCGCTCGAGCCGGGCTACGTGCTGCTCTTCGGCGAATGCGGTGGGAAGATCCTTTTTCACCCGGCGGGCAGTCCGCTGCCGGTCAAATATCACCTGCTGATCCACTTCGAGGATGGCTCGGCGCTTTCGGCCACCACCCAGATGTGGGGCGCGATGGAACTGTACGAGGCCGGGATGGAGCAGGAACGTCAGTACATCAAAGGCATGCGTCCCACCCCGCTCGACTCGACCTTCACATTCGATTATTTCAGCGCCCTGATCGACGAACTGCTCGAAGGTCAGAAGCGCAGCGCCAAGAGCCTGCTGACCCAGGATCAGATCATCCCCGGCCTGGGCAATTCGGTCGCGCAGGACATTCTCTTCCGCGCCCGGATCGGGCCACGGCGCGGGCTGGCAGAGTTCAGTCCCGGTCAGCGCCGCGACCTGTACAACGCGATCACGGATGTTGTCCGAGAAGTTATTGCCGGCGGCGGACGCAACGACGAAAGCGACCTGTTCGGCCAGCCAGGCGGGTATACCCGCATCATGGACAGCGGCGCAGCCGGCAAACCCTGCCCGGACTGTGGAGCAACCGTCCAAAAGATGCAATACCTGGGCGGAGCCTGCTATTTCTGTCCCAAGTGCCAGCAGTAAGCCCCGCATCAGGAGGTGAGTAACGGGAGATGCCCTTGTGCATCTCCTATTTTATTTCGCCCTTAGCGCTGCCGAAGGGCATTTCAGTCGACCTGGCGCTTCGAGTGCGACCTGCCCCCTCCCGCCTCCCCCAAATTCCCAAAAACCTGGGAGTTTAGGGGAGGGGAAACCCATTTCTCAACAAGCTTTAGCCCCTTCCCCCATTTTCCGGGTTTGAAAATGGGGGAAGGCGGGGGATAGGGGTCGGTTTGGCAAGTCAAGAAAACCCATATTGAGAATTGCTGTTTCTATTCACAGGGTGTTGATTGAAAACCAAATCTGGGATATAGTGAGACGTTTTATTGGGATCGGCAGATGCTGGTCCATTTTGAGAGCGAACAGAAAAGTCGGGGGAAACCCGCCTTTTTGGAGAAAGCATCATGGCCCTTGTCTTAAAGCACCCCCTCATTCAAACCCTGCGCGAGCTGAAAGGCAATCCGCGGGTCACCGTCTGGACCGAGGTGATGTTCGGCATTCCGTATAATTTGTTCTCGCCCTTTTTCTCGGTATACATGCTGGCCCTGGGTGTGACCGACCAGCAGATCGGCACGATCGCCAGCCTGGGGCTGGTCTTGCAGGTGTTCTCGGCCCTGCTGAGCGGCGCAATCGTCGACAAGTTTGGCCGCCGGCTAACCCTGTTCATCACCGACATGCTGTGCTGGGCGATTCCCTGCCTGATCTGGGCGGTTGCCCAGGACCTGCGTTTTTTCATCGCCGCGGCGGTGATGAACAGCCTGTGGCGCATTTCGCACACCGCCTGGACCTGCCTGCTGGTCGAAGACGCCGAAGAGCGCCACCTGGTGCACATCTGGACCTGGATCATGATCTTCGCCGTTTGTTCGGCCTTTTTCGCCCCGCTGGGCGGCTGGTTCGTTGAACGCTTCGGCCTGATCCCGGCTGTGCGCTGGATCTTTGTCTTCGGCTTCGTGATGCTGGCCGCAAAATCCCTGGTTTTGTATCTGTATTCGCACGAGACCGCCCGCGGCAAACAGCGCATGGAAGAAACCCGCCAGCGCTCGATCCTTAGCCTGCTGGGTGAATATCGCAGCGTCTTCTTCCAGATCTGGCGCTCGCGGCCCCTGCTGGCGGCGCTCTCGCTGATGGTCATCACCAATATTTACACCACGGTCAGCGGCAGTTTTTGGGGTGTCTTATTCACCACCAAGCTCGGTTTTTCCAACTCTGAAATCTCAACCTATGTCGCGCTGCGCTCGATCATCATGACGGTCTGTTTCTTTTTGATCGGACCGCGCCTGACCAACCCGCGCCGATTCCGGCTGCCGCTGTGGGCGGGGTTTGGGGCCTTTTTCGTCAGCCAGGCTTTGCTGGTTGTCATGGCGCCGCGCGCCATCCCGCTGCTGATCGCCAGCGTTGTGCTGGAGGGGGTCGCCTCGGCCCTGGTCAGCCCGATGACCGAATCGATCCTGGCCCTGTCGCTCGAATCGGCCGAACGCGCCCGGGTCAGCGCGATGGTTTACGTGGCATTGATCATCCTGATCTCGCCTTTCGGCTGGATCGCCGGTCAGCTTTCGGCCATCGACCGCAGCCTGCCATTCGCCCTGAATATGGCCTTGTTCGTGATCGGGGCCGGGCTGGTCTGGCTGATCGGGCGCGCAAAGCCCACCCCGCAGGCCATCCAACCCGAATAGCAATCGCAAAAGACGGGTTCGCAAGAACCGGGATACAAGGATTGCTCAATTTCAACGGATGAAGTCTGGTCAGGTTGTGCTAAAATATTAACGTGGACAAAAAATTCCCCATCCCCCGCCCTGACCGGGCAAGTTTTCTCAAACACAAGCGTGAAACCAACCGTCAGATATTGCTGCCGGTTATCTTAAGCACGATCCTGATCGTGGCCCTGTTCGTACTGGTGGCCTATTCAACTTTCACCCCGAGCGGCGATGTCGAACGTTGGGCGGCCATCTCGACCATCTGGATCGTCATTCCTCTCATGGTTTTCCTGCTGGTCGTGCTGATGATGCTGGCCGGCATGGTTTACGGCATGCAGCGCCTGCTCAAGACCGCCCCCGATTACACCGGTCTGGCCCAGGAATATGTCTTGAAGATCACAGCCAGGATCCAGCAGTATGCCGCGGAAATTACTGACCATGTCATTCGCTTCCGAACCTGGGTCGATACCATCCAAGCCTTCTTTAAGCGTGACTGACGCTTCATCAACGGAGAACAACATGTCAAAAAACTCACAGATGGTCAAATACTCAAGCAACCCGCGCATTCTGTTGGGCGGGGCACTGATCGGGGGCATCACCGGCCTGATCGCGGCCATCCTGCTCTCGCGCCGGGCAGAAAAAAATCAGAAAGATCCCCCGCTGACCGCCGCTGAAGGCATCAAGATCGGGCTGCTGGTCTTCGGCCTGCTGCGCGCCATCACCGCCCTCGGCGACGACTAAGCCCCACACAGGAATGACAAACGACCGGGATGATCTCGGTCGTTTTTGAATCACATTGAGTTGAGCAAGAACGAACTGCCATGACCACAGAAATTCTCGCCAAGACCCTGCTCTCGAGCGCCAAACAGCCTGACCCATGGTTCGGGATCAAGTACACCATGAACCTGTATCGCGGCTGCCAGCACCAGTGCATTTACTGCGATTCGCGCAGCGAGTGTTACCAGATCGCGGATTTCGCCGAGATCCAGGTCAAGGTCAACGCGCTGGACAGGCTCTCAGACGAGATCCGGCGCAAGAAAGTGAAGGGGACGATCGGCACGGGCTCAATGAACGACCCGTACATGCCGGTCGAAGCCGAACGCAGGCTGACGCGCGGCGCGCTCCAGATCATCAGCGCGGCAAAATTCCCGGTGCACATCATCACCAAAAGCGATCTCGTCACCCGCGACGTGGACATCCTGCAGGAGATCAGCCGGGTCTATGCCGCGGTCAGTTTCAGCATCACCAGCGCAGATGATGCCCTCAGCAAAAAGCTCGAACCGGGCGCGCCAGTCAGTTCACGGCGTTTTGCGGCGCTCAAAACCCTCAGCGAAAACGGGATCACGGCCGGGCTGACGATGATGCCGATCCTACCCTTCATCGAGGACAGCGACGAGAACATCCGCGCCCTGCTGCGAATGGCGGGCGAGGCCGGGGCAAAATATATCATCCCCGGATTCGGGCTGACCCTGCGCGACCGCCAGCGCGAATACTACTACGCGAAACTCGATCGGCTTTTCCCGGGCCTGCGCGAGCAGTACCAGCGCCGTTATGGCGAGCGCTACTCGGCCGAAAGCCCGCGCGCCGCCCGCCTCGGGCAAATTTTCAAAGAAGAATGCGCCCGCCTGGGAATCGCGACAAAAATGCCGTTCTACCGGCCGGAAAGCGAACAGTTGCAGCTGTTTTAGATGTGAATATGGGGTTCGATGATCTCGGCCACGTCGAGATGCCACCTGACGATCTCTTCGCCGCCGCTGCCCCGCAACCACCAGCTTGCGTTCAGGCAGGCATAAGCGTAGGTGAACGCCAGTACGCGCTGCAGATCGATTTCAAGAGTGTCGGCCAGGATGGCAGCATGGGTCAACAGTCGGGTTTCATTGTGGACGATCCCGGGAATCGGCGGGTTGCACAGGCTGTTGGCGCAATCGTAGGTGCGCTCGCCCAGCACGCCTTTCGGATCAAAAGCAAGCCAGCCGCGCGAGGATTGCCGAATGTTGCGGTGATGGATATCCCCGTGCAGTACTCGTAGCTCACGTTGGTCGGCGAGCAGCCGTTGCGTGAGGGCGGCGCTGCGCACAAAGATCGACTCGACCCCCGCCTGCCGGTCTGCCGCGGCTTTGTTGAACAATTCCCCAAACCAACGCTCAAGCCTGATCAGTCCATCAGGCGGCGCAGCCTGAGAAACGCCATGAAGCTGGCTGATCACCTGCGCGATGATCCGCGCGGCGTCTTTGTCCTGGCCGCGCTCAACCAGCGTGATGAGTTCGTCGCCTGAGGCATATTCCATCAGCTGCGCGCTTTCATCGCAGCGCAGCAGACGCACCGCCCCACAACCATCAAAATGGCGCAATGCCAGCGCGCCGCGCTGCTCATCCACTTCTGATGAAGACAACAGCTTGAGCACAACCGTCCCGGTTTCGTGGGTGGCGGTGTAGATGTGGCTGGTCGCTGTTTGGGTGAGCAAGCGCGGGTTCGAAAGATTCCAGGCCGCTAAATAGTGGTTCAATTTTTTGTGGTTGCGCATGGTTTGCATGCCCCTAAAAGGCAACATTCAAGATCGAGGCAAGTCAGCGGACGGGCGCGCAGGGTTGCAATGCTTCACGGCGCGCGCAAGATGATGTCCATAAAATCAAAGGCGATCTCTTCCCCGGGGGTGTAGCCTTCGATCGATAACCCAACCAGACCCTCGCTGAAATGATCATCGTCCACTTCGCTGACGGTCTGCCCGTTGATCAAAAAGGTGAAATGCTTTTGATGGGCGATAACTTCCAACTGGTTGACCCCATTCGGCTTGACCGCGGTTGTTCTGGTCCAATCCACGTTGTTCAGCCATTGGCCGTCTTTTTGCGTGGTGATCGAAAAAAGCGGCTGATCGGTGACGCGAAAATGATAGTAGTTCTGGTTATCCTGAATGCGGAAGATCACGCCCCAACTGCTGCCAGCCCGGCTGCCCCGAATGTGTTTGCAATTGGCAATCAGGTGAAAATCAGAAACCGAATGAGCCGTTAACCAGGCGGTTGCAATACTGGAGGCTGTTCCGACCTGCGCTTCCCAACGGTAACGCCCTTCGGTAATGGCGCGCTTGAGCGGCGCAAAATACTTGCTGCTCTCGTTCCCGACCATCCAGTCATTATGATTCGAGATAAAACCGTCATAGACAAGCGTGGACCAGCTGGCCGCGCTTGAAACCTGCCGCAGTTCTTCGGGCACGACCACCGAAGCATGGCAATACGGACAATTAAGAACCGTGGCGCTGCCTCTCGGGGTGACAGGAGCGCCGCAAGACGGGCATTGGAATAATTGAGCGGTCATGGGGTTCCTCCTTCAAAAACAATTATCTGAAATTGAACTCTTCAAAGTGGATCTGCTCTGCTGCCAGACCCAACGCCTGGAACTTTTCGGAATAGGCGTTCAACATGCCGAGCGGGCCGCACATGTAAACATCCCGATCGCGGAAATCTTCGCCGGCGTTTTTGACAATTTCATCGACCGTCAGCGAGCCGCTCTCAATGCTGAAGCGCACAAAGGCCCGAAAGTGCGGATTGCCCTGCGCAGCCGCCTCGATCTCATCCAGAAACAGGGCTTCCTCGCGGGTGCGGACGGTGTAGTAAAAGTCGATCTCGCGCTCGAGCCTGCCGTTTCTGATAAAGGACAGGAAGGGCGTGATGCCGATCCCGCCTGCGATCCAGATCTGTTTGGGGCCGCCCAACTGATACTGGAACAGGCCATAAGCGCCGTCCAGCGTGGCATCCATGCCGGGGCGCAGGGTCTGGAACAACTCGCGGGTGAAATCGCCCGAGGCTTTGATCGTCAGGCGGATATCCGCTTCGCCCGGCGCCGATGAAATGCTAAAGGGGTGCGACTCGTCCAAGGCCCGATCGCCGGGGAAGCGCACGAAGAGAAATTGTCCCGGCTGGTAGGTCAGGCGCTCCTTTTTGGCGGTCAGCGTGACCTCGGTCGTGCTGCCGTTCAGATGCCGCACTGCGGAGACGGTATAGGGCAGGAATTTCTTGGTAAAACGGGAGAAAATTTCGGTGTAGAGATAACACAGCAGGCCGAAAATAAAAACCGCCTGAACGTAGCTAAAAGCGACCAGCGCTGAAAGTCCGTTGACAAACAGGGAATGGACAAAGCCGACCGCATAGAAAATGCCGATATAGCGGTGGATTTTCTTCCACTGTTCGTACGAGGCATTGGTCAGTTTGCTCAAGAGCGGGATGCGCGGCGAAAGGGTCAGCAGAACGATGGTCAGAATCCCGGCAAAGGCGATGATGGCCAGGTAATTTCCCAGGCGGAACTCGGTTGCGATCGGCACGACCAGGATGTGGACGAAGATCAGCAAAAAGGCGCTGGCGTTGACCCGCTTGTGCGACAGGTACATCTTGTCCAGCCCGCCAAAGTAGGCTTCGGCCCATTTGGCGCGGGTGGTCAGGAAAAAGCCGGCCGCCATCAGAATGATCATGGTCGAGCCGATCACCTCGCCCACATAGGCGCGGATGAAATGCGGCCGGCCATCGTTGATCGGCGGGAAAACCGTCCACAGGATGATGTTGAGCAGCACCAAACCGATAATGACCAGGTTACCGATATTTTTCTTTTTCATTGCGCCTCCGCTTTTCGGAGTATTTTACTCTGAATATGTCCCGGCGGTTTGGTGGGTTTGGTAGAACCCCAAAAATACCACATCAACCTTTACATGCCTTTGTACCTCTACCTAAAATATCTACCACCCGTCAAAAACACGCATCACCAATATCACATGAAAGGCACCAATATTAGTTAGTTATTATAGATCTCGCCAATCCTTCCAGATGTAGGATGAAGCAAAACAGGAGTCAGGATTTTCCAAATAATCTCTGCTTTTTGGTATGGGGGTAAATCTAATCGGAAGTTCATTGGAAGCACTATTTGCTTTCAAGTATTCATAAATGTGCAAACCAGGGAGGTTTGGCCCAGGAAGAATGACTCCAAAACGTATTGGTCGAAGTCTTGTGTAAACATCAAATACTACCAAGAACGATTGGAGTTCCCTCGGAAAATTTATGATATTAATTCCCAGAGATTGATCGGGGAAATCCGGCCTCTGCGATATTCCCCAATGAGGCAAGACATTTTCCATAGGGTGCTTTATCTGGCCACGAATTACAGACATGCTACTATTAACCAAAAAACCGTACCCAAATACACTAAATGCCCAAAGATATGCAACCCGTAAGAGGCTACATTCAGATCTTCTCTGCTTAAAAACTCGACCTCTCCCACCTTTGAAACTCAAGTTGATGCTTTGTGGAACATTTTCTTCGAATCGAGATAGTTTCTCTAATTCTTTTGGATCTGATCTCCTGGGATCATATCTTAACTCGATCACCTGATCGCTAGTATGTTGAGCCGTTCCGATAAGATTGATATCATCATCAAACTTAAGTTTAGTATCAACCGCAGATCCCTGAACGCCAGCAAGAAAATCACCCACTTCCAAACTATGAACAAGATGGCTATCTAATTCGTGGCCCGCCCAACTATTGCACGATCTACATGTCAAAGTACGCCCCTTACCACCTAAAGCTTCTGGAGGTATATGTTCAATTGTAACAAGCGAGTTTTCACCATCAGCAAAAGCTTCTTCTCTCGTGAAATAACAAAAGCATAGTGGGCAAACAAAAACATCATCAATATTTGGTTCAATATGAATCTGAGGGTGTTTCTTTACAGCTTCGAGATTTCTCGCATAGAGATCAAATAGATGGGGTCGTTTCTCTATATTATTTGCTTTTCTAGATAATCTTTTAGTTCGATTCATAAGGTAGTTCCATATTTGTCGTTAGCTACGATTCCGTGGAAAACTTTTTGATAATACTCCAACGGATGTTATCAAAAAAAACACCCCCGCATACCCAATTACTATAGCAAAAAACACTCGTCCACATCATCTGTCAATTGTCACAAAAACAAGATGCAGGCGCGCGGCGGATAGCAGATCTATAGGGCTATAATCTTAACTGACTTCAGCTTTTGCTGTGATACTTTCTGCTGACAAGTCAATATATCAATGAAATGATCCATCAGACCAATATCCTGCAAGCGCTGCGCAGCATGCGCCAACCTGTGGATTGGAACGCGGTTTATGAGTCCGAGCTTCCACGGATCTATAACTATTTCCTGTACAAAGTATGCAACCGCGAACTTGCCGAAGATCTAAGCGCAGCAACTTTTGAACGCGCCTGGGCGGCCCGCTCCAAATACAACTTGCTTGTCGCTTCGCCAGCCACCTGGCTCTTCGGGATTGCCCGCAATGTTTTGCGGGAAAACTTCCGCAGGGACAAGACAATTGAAAACAAGATCGAACCAATCCGGGATGACGAGCAACTGCCATCCGCGCTGGATGTTGAAGAAAACTTCCAGGAACAGCAGAGCAAGTCTCTTTTGCACAAGCTTCTTCTCGAACTTCCAGAACGGGAGCACGATCTGATCGCCATGAAATATGGCGCAGGGCTGTCCAACCGCGAAATTGCGAGAGCAAGCGGGCTTTCTGAAAGCAACGTCGGCACTATTTTGCACCGGGCAGTAACCACCCTGCGCAAAGAATGGAATGAACGCCATGAACGATGAATTCCTTTATCAGTTACGTGAAGAACCCGGCCCGCAGTTCACAAAAGATCTGCGCCGGCGATTAAACCAAACGTTACCCACCCGGCCCGGGCAGGATGGAAAGGCTGGCATATCGATGAACCGACATTCCATTGCAAAACGGATGACCCTGGGATTCGCGGTGTTAATTCTGGTGTTTGCCCTGACCCTGGCCGTATCCCCAACGGTCCGCGCGGCATTCAGCACCATCACAAAAACGATCATCATGAAAGGCATGACGGTTTGGGTCAGCAACGATCTTCCGGCGGTAAAGGGAGAAAGCGAAACGTATTCCCTGCTCTGGACCCCGATCAGCCCGGCCGATCTTGCAGCGAACTACCCTGACCTTGTTGCAAAGCTGCCCACCTGGGCTCCGCCGGGTTATGTGCTTCAAGAACGCGCGGCCATGTTTGGCGACATGATCTATGTTATCCCAGACCAGGTGCTGCTCGAATGGAAAAACAAATTCGGCGGCATCATCCAACTCCGGATCGCGAAAGGTTCTTGCCCGAACGGACCATTCTGGGAATCGGGAGCGGAAAGATCAGATTGCGAATATATGCTTGGTATGAATGTAAGCTCAGATTCCCCGCCCGAAGTCATCATGATCCATGAACGGTCTGCCATACTTGTTCCAGATTACCAATATCTGATGGATCTGTCAGACCCAATCCAAGAATGGAATCCATTTCGCGTGAAATATGATAATCGCGATCCGCAAGCCAGCTTCCTGATCTGGGAAGCGGACGGAATGCGATACGAGATCGCCGCCAAATCGTGGATGCTCTCAAAAGAAGATCTGATCCGTTTCGCCGAGTCCATACCTTAAGGTTGATGGTATCCCCATAAAACCGCGTTGTCAGGCAGAGTCCGGGCTTACGCTTTCTGCGCTGTTCGCATGACACCTTCGATAAAAGCGCTTTTTCCGGCCACATAGGCATCCATGTCCTGGCCGCAGCGTTTCGCCAGCTCCTTTTTCAATTCCCCATACTCACGCGCAACCTGCGGGTGCTCCCGCAGATAATCGCGAAACCTGATCGGCCGGGTCAGCATCGGGTGATTCAATTCGGCCACGTGAAGGTGACAGGTATGGACCGTTTCTGTCCCTTTCCAGAAAAAGAAGCGCTCCGGCAGCGCCAACTCGAGAGTCGGCTCATAGACATACTCCAGGCTTTCGATCAGGGGGATATAAAGACGGGCCTGTGGCAAACTCCAGACGCCAATTGCAATATCGATGACCGGTTTTGCCGCCAGGCCAGGCACAGCCGTGCTGCCAATATGTTCCAGCAGCGAAACGCGGTCGCCCAAAAGGGCAAGCAGGTGCGCCTTTTCCTGCTCAAACAGAACAGGCCAGCCAGGGTCGTACTCTTCCACGTGGATCGGGCGATTGAGCCTGGAATAAACTCCCATGGTTTATCGCCTTGAACGTGGTTCTTCGATCGCTTTCAAGCGAAACGACGGGAAAAATTTTGCCGCCCTGAGAACCCCCTCCGGCTTGTCCACGCTGACGGGTTCACCCGCCCAACGCGACCAAATTCGGGCGCTGCCCGGGTTGACCCGCATGGCTTCCGATATCCAGGCAGCGACTTCCGCTTCAGACAACGGTTCAGCGAGGGCAGCAAATCTGCGCCAGCCGGCCTGCACCTGAACACGCGGGTTGGCCTGGATGTTGCGCATCCAGTCTGTGTTGCCTCCCCAGCCTGCCGTGATAATAAAATCGCCTGTGCCTGGCTCACGCCGGTATTCAAGCGGAGTCTGGCGCAGCTTGCCGCTTTTTCTGCCTGTGGTGGTCAGCAGCAGGATGAAATCCCCGAAGAGCGGCAGACCAACCCGATAAAAGAAAACCGGTATTTTGAACAGGCGCTTGAAGACCGGACCGGGGTTGTCCATGGGCACCAATCGCGCCATAATGAAATCTTCGATGCCCAGGAGCAAGACTTCAAACTTTGTGAGCTTTCTTTGGGCCATGCCCCACCTTACGTTATAAGCAAAATATTTAGCTCTTTACGCACACCAGACCCTTGAGATAGGCCCCCTCGGGGAAGTGGATCGAGACCGGGTGGTCTGGCCCTTGGGTCAGGGTCTCGACGATCTGGGCGTCCACGCCCGCATCCAGCGCTGCCGAAGCGACGATTTTCTGGAACAGGGCTGCATCGATCCCGCCTGAACACGAAAAGGTTGCCAGAATACCCCCCGGCCGCAGCAACTTGAAGGCCAGGCGGTTGATATCCTTGTAGCCGCGCGCGGCTTTCTCAGCCTGGGATGCGGTCGGGGCAAACTTTGGCGGATCGAGAACGATCAGATCCCAGGAGCGGTTCTGGTCCCGGAATTTTCTCAGCCCGGTAAAAACATCCGCTTCGAGCCATTCCAACCCGTCGGGCTGGATTCCGTTTAACGTGGCATTTTCCTGCCCGACGGCGAGCGCATCGGCCGAGGTATCGACCGATACAACACTTTTGGCCCCGCCTCGGGCAGCGTGGATGCTGAACCCGCCCGTGTAGCAAAAACAATTCAACACATCCCGGCCGGCGGCCAGTTGACCGACCCGGTTGCGATTGGCGCGCTGGTCGAGGTAGAAACCGGTCTTGTGACCGTGTTCGATATCGACCAGGAATTTCAAACCGTATTCGTTGATCGTCAAGCGCGTATCAGGCAGCGCGCCGCGCAGCAGGCCGACACGCGGCTGCAAGCCTTCCAACTCGCGCACATCGGCATCGGAGCGTTCGTAAATAGCGCTGGCGCCGGTCGCTTCGAGCAGCAGGTCAGCCAGGGTCTCGCGCCAGAACTCACAGCCGGCGGTCAATATCTGCATGACGAGCACATCCCCGTAACGGTCGACCACCAGCCCCGGGAGCCCGTCTGATTCAGCGTGGATGATGCGAAACGCATCCGTAACACCCCCCTCGGTCCCCCCATTTTTCGCAGGCAAATGGGGGGAAGGAAAAAATATCGTCCGCCGCGCGAGCGCAGCCGAAATCCGCCGCCTGAAAAAATCCGCATCGATCGCTTCGTCCGGGTCAAAACTCCAGACCCGCGCCCGGATCTGGGATGATGGCGAGTAAGCGGCGCGCGCCAGGAACAGCCCATCGGCGGCGCGCACATCGACTGTCGCTCCGCTTTGCGGGTTGCCATTAAGGATATCAAGCGCGCCCGAGAACACCCAGGGGTGGCGGCGCAGCAGCGATTTTTCACGTCCAGATTTTAGAATGAGAGAGGCCATAAAGTCGAGTTTATCATAAACAAGGGATGGATTTCGGCGGGAAGTGGTGCTATACTTTTTTCAGGAGATCATGCCATGTCTGATGAACAGGAACGGCTTAAACGCCTGCGCGAGCGTCAACTGACCGCCCGCGATCCGCTGGTCAAGGTCCGCAAAGAACAGCAACACACCGCCGAACGCGAGCGCAAGCGCGATAGAAGCGTTTCGCTGATACAGGCCTGGCGCGATATCCCGCGCATTTGGCGCTCGGTTGTCTGGGCCATGCTGCTCGGAGGGGTCGCGATCGGGGTTTTATCATCGTTTCTGGAAAATGCTCTCTGGAGCATTCTGGGCGGGATCGGTATTGCTGTAATTTTCCTGTTATTTGCGGTGATCATCGGCAATGCGCTGAATGTGCGCGATGAAATCAAACGGCACGCAAAATAAACTTTGCGTTTTTCGAAAGCCGTTGCTCTTTTGAGACGCAACGGCTTTTTTGTTGTGAACGTGATATGATGTTGCGGCTTTTTTAAGGAGAAACATGTTCAAACCCATTCGCTGGAATACTTTTTTAAAAGAATTTGTCATCATTCAAATTGGCTTCGCCATCTTCGGCTTTGCGATTGCAACCATGATCCGCGCCAACCTGGGGACAAGCGCCTGGGCTGTACTCGAAGTGGCGCTTTCAAAACTTGTCGGCATCAGCCCCGGCACAGTCACGGTCTTGATGGGCTTCGTGGTGCTTTCCGGTTCGCTGATCCTGCGCGAAAAGATCGGCTGGGGTACGCTGGCCAACATCCTGAGTGTCGGCCCGTGGATTGACCTGGCGCTCTGGCTGATTCCACCGGTCAACGATAACCTGCCCCTGCAGATCCCGATGCTGCTGGGCGCGATTGCCGCAATGGGCCTGGCCAGCGCCATCTACATCGGCGTGGACGCGGGCGCGGGGCCGCGCGACAGCCTGATGCTGGCCATCCGGCGCACGACCGGGGCCAGCATCCGTGTGGCGCGCGCCATCATCGAGGTGACAGTGGTTGCGATCGGCTGGCTGTTGGGCGGCCCGGCCGGCATCGGGACGGTCGTCTTTGCCGTGCTGATCGGCCCTTCCGTGCAATGGGGCTTCAAACTGCTCAAGGTCGAGCCGCACAAGCCGGTTGATCCCGAAAGTGTTGTCGAAGATCTGTAAAACAAGATACAATTTGTCTTGTTTCGTTATCAGATTGTAAGGATGAACCCCGCAACACCACGCCAATAGACTGTATAATTTTTTTATGATGCGATCCACTCTCACAACTCAAAATCAACTTCCCCAACAGTATGGCGGGGCGGCAAAAGCGATTTGGATCAGCCTGTTCCTGTTGTGCTGGGGGCTGGTCCTGGCCGGCATGCCAGGAACTTACCAGGAATCTGCGCTCAACATTGACCCGCAATTACAGGAATACTTCCTGTCGATCGGCCTGCCGTCCGGGTTTCATGGCATCTTCAAGATCGGCACGGACCTGCTCTCGCTGACAGTTTTCTCGCTGATCGCGGGCATCCTGTTCTGGCGGCGCACCAACGACTGGATGGCGCTTTTCGTCGGCATGATGATGATGCTGACGGCTTTCATCTATGCCAACTCAACCTACGCGGAGGGGGTTTTTCTGTGGGCGGTTGTCTTTTTGATCGCGCTCGGCGAAACCAGCCAGGTCACATTTTTCTACATCTTCCCGTCCGGCAAATTCATTCCGAACTGGTTCAAATGGCTGGTCGTTCCACTCTTCCTGTTTCGCTACGTTATCTGGGCCAATATTTACATTAATAAGGTTGGGCAGGGCGCGATTGAAGTCGGGATCGTGGTTTTGCTAATGCTGGTGGGTTTTGGTTACCAGTTCTACCGTTTTAATACCCAATCGACCCCCACCCAGCGCCAGCAGACCAAATGGCTGTTGGTCGGGCTGGCCTTTACCGTGCCAATCGTGGCAGGTTACATCTATATCGTTAACATCGGGCAAATTTTTGGCCCGATGAGGCCGGACAACTATTTCATCCTGATCGGACTGCGAGTCTTGCAGCAGATCGGGCTTTTCATCTTCCCAACCGCCATCACCCTCTCGATCTTGCGTTACAAGTTATGGGATATCGACCTGGTCATCAACCGCTCGTTGGTGGTTGCCGCGATCACGGTCATGCTGGCTCTGCCCTTTGCGGGAGTGTTCTTCCTGGCTGATACGCTCTTGAAAGCTGTTTTACCGGGGGGTCAATCACAGGTATCAGCCATTCTGGCTGCGCTGATCGTTGGGCTGCTTTTCAACCCGGCCCGCAAACATGCCCAGGATATCATTGACCGCAATTTCTTCCATCTGCGCTTCAACCTGAATGAGCTCAAACAGGCCCAGCGCCCGGAACAAGTCACCAATCCCGGTTTTCTGACTGGCCGCATCCTGGGCGAATACGAAGTGCTGGATGTGATCGGCCAGGGCGGCATGGGCGAGGTTTACAAGGGCTACGGCAAAGGCCAGATCGTGGCCATCAAAATTCTGAACGAACGACTGGCGCGCGAAGCTGATTTCCGCACCCGTTTTGCGCGCGAAGCCAAATCGACGGCCAGCCTGGAGCACCCGAACATTGTGCGGGCCTTCGAGTTTGGCGAACAGGATAATATCGCCTACCTGGTGCTCGAATTTATCGAAGGCCAGGAATTGGGCGACATCATCCGCCAGGCCGGGCGGCTGCCTTTCGAGCAGATCAAACCCTTCATTGAAGAGTTCGCCAGTGCGCTCGATTATGCCCACAGCAAGGGTTTTGTCCACCGCGATATCAAACCATCCAACATCATGGTTCGCACCGACCCGAACGGGGTCATGCACCCGGTTTTGATGGATTTCGGCGTGGCAAAGATCCAGGATGCCCAGACCCGCCTGACCGGGACCGGCGCCGTTGGAACGATCGACTACATGGCCCCCGAGCAAATCGCCGAGGCCCGCGCCGTGGACAACCGCGCCGATATCTACGCGATGGGCTTGATCCTGTTCGAGATCCTGACCGGCGAACGCCCCTTCAAGGGCAACGCCGCCCAGGTCATGTTTGCACACCTGAAGCAGCCCGCGCCCAACCCACGCCATATCAGACAGGATATCCCTGAGCGTGTCGCCTACATCATCCAGCGCGCGCTGGCAAAAAAGCCTGACGATCGCTACCCGACCGCGGGGCAGATGAAGGAAGCGCTGTTCGGCGCTTGAGCCCTGCAGCACCTTCTTCATTGCAAACCGATAAAGGAGATGCAGCCATGTGCAAAACCATTTCCACTTTGGTGCTTCTGGTGCTTTTGCTGAGCGCCTGCGCCAGCCCGGCAACGCCTGCCAACACACCCGAACAAATTACTCCCACATCCGCCAACCCAATCCCAACAGACATCATCCAGCCAACCGAAGCTGAAACGGCCGCAGTCGCAGTACCCGCAGCAAGATTCAGCCTGTCCAGCCCGGCCTTCAAAGACGGCGATGAAATGGCCGAAAAATATACCTACAAAATGGGCGGGCAATGCGATGGTGAAAATTACTCCCCGGCCCTGACATGGGCTGGCGCGCCAGCCGAAACCCAAAGTTTTGCGATTACACTGGTCGACCCTGACGGTGGAAACTGGGTTCACTGGGTTCAGTTCAATATCCCGGCAGACGTGGCAAGCCTGCCCGAAACCATCGCAGGGCCAGAGATTGGTGTTAAAGGCCGCAACGATTTTTACAGCCCGGGTTATGGCGGCCCGTGCCCGCCCGGCGGGACGCATCACTATGTTTTCACACTCTATGCCCTGGATACCACACTTGAGTTGGAGGAGGGCGCTACATTGAAAGCTGTGCTGGCCGCCATGGAAGGCCACATCCTGGCCGAGACGCAACTGACCGGACTACGAACCAGATAATAAAAAGAACCTGCCTCGCTTGAGACAGGTTCTTTACTTTTAACAGGGTTGGGGAGCTAAATAATCCCGATTTCCTTGCCGGCTTTTTCGATAACATCCATCGCATACTGGATCTCATCCGTTTCATGCGCGGCGGTGACGGTAGCCCGCAGACGGGATAAGCCTTCAGGCACCGCTGGCGAAACCACCGGCAGAACAAAGACATCCTGGCGCTGGCAGGCCTGGGTCAGGGCAAAGGCCCGCTCGTCGGTGCCGCACAGAACGGGCACGATCGCGGTCTCGGTCAGCATGGTGTCGAAGCCCATTCCTTTCAGTCCGTCGATGAACTGGCGGGTATTCTTCCACAGTTTTTCCATGCGCCAGGGCTCATCGAGGATGACCTTGAAGGCCTCCATGGCGGCGCCAGCCTGGGCTGGCGGCAGGGCGGCAGAGAAAATGTAAGCCCGTGAACCGTGACGCAGGTAATCGATCAATTCTTTCTTGCCGGCCACGTATCCGCCAACCGAGGGGATGGTCTTGCTGAGCGTGCCCATCTTGATATCGATCGCGCCGATCATGTTGAAGTGTTCCTCGATGCCGCGCCCGGTTGCCCCAAGCACACCCACCGAGTGGGCTTCATCCATCATCAGGTAAGCGCCATATTTGCGGCACAAAGCCACCATGCGCGGCAAATCGATGATGTCGCCATCCATCGAAAAGACCGAGTCGGCCACAACCATCTTGGTCACACCCTCGGGGATCTGCTGCAAGCGCTTTTCGAGATCGTCCATATCGTTGTGACGGAAACGACGAAACTCCGCACCCGACATCATACAACCATCGACGATCGAAGCATGGTTGAGCTTGTCAGAAAGCACGTAATCGCCGCGGCCCATCAGGGTCGAGATGACCGTCAGGTTGGTGGCGTAACCGGAGGTGTAGGTAATCGCATCTTCAGCGTGCTTAAAATCGGCGATCGTCTCTTCCAACTCGCGGTGCAGGGTCAGCGATCCGGCCAGGGTGCGCACACCGTGCGTTCCCGTGCCAAATTTGTCGACTGCGCGCTTGGCGGCTTCGTTGATCCGCGGATGGCCGATCAGCCCCAAATAACTATACGAAGCATACATGCTCATATCACGGCCATTGACCAAAACCCGCGCCCCACCGCGAATCTCTTGCACCGGCTGGTTGTAAAAGTAAAAATCATGCTCGCGCATCATCTGGACGCGCTGCTTTAGGGCGGCCATGCGCCGGGTCAGAGAATCATCATTCTGGAAATCCATAAATGCTCCTTCGCTACAAGAATAACGCGTCAAGTTTAGTCGAGGCAGGGTTTTCTGTCCAGTAATGTTAGATTTTCTTTACAAAAAAGATTCGACCCGTCACCCAATCAAAAGCTTTCCGGGCGCGGATTTTTTGAGAAAACCCGCGCCCGAATTTTTTGCAACAGTAGTGATCAATTCTGCCCAAACAAACATCGCGTCACCAGGTTAGCATCCGTAAGGCCCAGAACATCGATCCCGCCCGCGCAGCCAGCCAGCGCCTGCCGGTCAAGGCCTGCCGAATCGTGCAGCAGCGAAAGGATCAGCCCGTTATCGTCATCGGCGGCGATGCGATTGATCGACAATCTGTCACAGTCCTGGCATTGATGGACCAGCATCAGCTCGCCGTCCCCGGGCCGGGCGTATTTCTTCAGGCTGCGCTTCCAGGTCAGGGCGACCGGCAGCATCGCGCCTTTACAGGCAGACAGCCGATCGCCGGCTTCAAACAGATCCAGGTGGCGCGAGGCCAGGCAGTACGGGCAGTGGTTGCGGTTGTGGACGCCTGAAAGTGCCGCATCGGCCGAGACGAAATTACGACAGCGCATACAGGTAAAGTCGCCAAAGCTGTTTTTCAACCCGCCGGAGCGGGTGTAAGTACGTTGGTGGAGAAAGCTTGTTTTCATGGTTCTTCCTTCAATTTCAAGTAACTCTGGTAGCGGTAGGGGCTGATCTCGCCGCGCCCGACCGCCAGCCGGATCTCACAACCGGGCTCCTGGTCGTGCCGGCAGCCCAGGCCAAATTTACATTTCCCGACCCAGCCCCGCATCTCGGGGAAATACATCGCCAGTTCGGATGAGTCGACGCCCCACAGGCCAAACTCGCGAATACCCGGCGTGTCGACGATCGCCGCGCCCGCCTCGGTCTGGAAGATCTGCATGTGGGTTGTGGTGTGGCGTCCCTTGCCGGTGGTCTGGTTGGTGGCCTGGACGCGCAATCCCAGCCCCGGTTCGATCGCGTTCAGCAGGGAGGTTTTCCCAACGCCGGATTTGCCAACGAAGACGGACAGCCCGCCGCACAGCGCTGCGCGCAGGTCATCCAACCCCGCTCCGGTTTCCGCGCTGGTCAGGATGACCTGATACCCGCAAGCCTGGTACTCGGCTGCGACCGACAGGATCTCAGCCGCTTCCGGTTTGTCCGCAACCAGATCCATCTTGGTGATCACCACCAGCCCGGGGATCTCCGCGCTTTCGGCGGAGACCAGGTAACGATCGAGCAAATGCCAGGCCGGCCTGGGGTTGGCGGCCGCAAAGACCGGGATGACCCGGTCGACATTGGCGGCAATCACCTGCTCGTGGGCAAAAGCCCCCGGCATCGGGACGGCCGAACGGCGGGAAAGCTGGTTCCGGCGCGGGAGCACTTCGCTGATCTGCAAGGCCTCGTTCCAGCGCACAACATCCCCAACCGCGACCGGGTCTGAATCCGACTGGCGCTTGAGCTTTGTTGAAAGCGTACAGGTCAGAACGGCTTCGCCGGACTGAATATCGTAAGAATTTGTTGATTTTTTTGTGACGACACCGCTTCCGGGGTCGTCTGAATTAATAAAAACGTTCAAGGGTACACTTCCTGAGAGTTACAAATAAAAAGCCAGCCACGAGGCTATCCCGTGGCTGGCCGTTTTGTTCAAGCCTGACGCCTGGCAGGTATGCCAAAGCGCGCGGCTATTCCTTGAAATAAACGCAAGGAATCAAAAAGCCACGGGGCATGTCCGCACCCGTGGCCCTGTATGGATTACTCAGGAACCTAACCCGTTAAAACGGCAGGCGCGCCCATGCTTGGACTTGAACAACAACCGATGCGAAATTATTAAACATAAAGCGCGCTCCTTTCCTTAGAATTAGATTAACAACAGCCCCAAATTTATCACCACCGCCAGAGAATGTCAAGGATTTCGCAGTTCATTCAAAACAGGTAAAATTCATAGCCTATGCCCTCCACCCGCCTGACCGCCATCCTGCAAGCCCTGCTGGTGACCGTTCTATGGTCGACCTCCTGGGTGCTGATCAAAATCGGCCTGCGCAACGACCTGCCCGCCCTCAGTTTCGCGGGGATGCGTTACAGCATGGCCTTCCTTTTCCTTGTCCCGGCTGTGCTAGCCAGTCCGCGCGAACGCGCCGTTCTAAAATCGCTTACCCGCCGGGACTGGCTGATCCTGGCCGGGCTGGGAGTAATAACCTACTCATTTGCCCAAAGCGCCCAGTTCATCAGCCTGGCCTACCTGCCTTCGGCCATGGTCAGCCTGCTTCTGAACCTGTCCCCGGCAGCGGTTGGGATCATGAGCATCTTTTGGTGGAACGAGCGGCCCAATCGGCTGCAATGGCTCGGCATCGCGCTCAGTCTGGCCGGGACCTTGCTCTACTTTTTACCGATTGCCGAGGGCGGGCTGGCCCTGGCCGGGATCGTCGCCGCCCTGGTGGCGCTCCTGACGAACTCAGCCGCAACCCTGTTCGGCCGCCACATCAACCTGAAAAGCCACCTGACGCCGTTGACGATCACCTTCGTCAGCATGGGGATCGGTTCCGGGCTGATGCTGCTCTCGGGCGGGATGCTTTACGGCTTCGGCAATCCGTCCCTGAGCGATTGGGGCATCATCGCCTGGATGGCACTGGTCAACACTGCCTTTGCTTACACGCTATGGAACCACACCCAGCGCAGCCTGACCCCGGTTGAATCGAGCATCATCAACAACCTGATGATGCCGCTGATCGCCTTCTTCGCCTGGGTTTTCCTGGGAGAAACCCTGAGCATCAAAGAAATCTGGGGGCTGGTTTTGGTTGGGGTGGGCGTTTTGATTGTGCAGGGTTACAAGGTATAATCAGGCTCTGTTACTCCGATTACTATAAACCCTACCTAAAAAGGTGCAGAATAATGACTCAAATTACCCGTGATGCCGTTTTAGCGGCACTCAGCAAAGTGCAGGAACCCGAACTCCACCAGGATTTAGTGACTCTCGGCATGGTGCGCGATATCAAAATTGAAGGCGATAGCGTAGATTTTACTGTCATGCTGACCACCCCCGCCTGCCCCCTGCGTGGCAAAATCGAGAAGGAATCGCGCGAAGCGGTCGAGGCCATCGGCGCGAAGACCGTGCGCGTCAAACTGGATTCAGATGTTCCCCACGATGGCCGCATGCGTGGGATCGTCACCGCCCCCATCCGCAATGCGATCGCGGTCGCATCCGGCAAAGGCGGGGTCGGCAAATCGACCGTCTCGGTCAACCTGGCCGTTTCACTCGCCAAAAGCGGGGCGCGCGTCGGCCTGCTGGATGCCGACATCTACGGCCCGAACATCCCGACCATGATGGGCGTGCCGCGCATGCCAACCCCGGTCGGCGACAAACTGATGCCCGGTGAAAATTACGGTGTCAAGATGATGTCGATGGCTTTCCTGGTCAAACCGGGGCAGCCGCTGATCTGGCGCGGCCCAATGCTCAACAGCGCCATCCGCCAATTCCTTTCGGATGTCGAGTGGGGCGAACTGGATTACCTGATCATCGACCTCCCGCCTGGAACTGGCGATGCGCCGCTCTCGCTGGCGCAGGCCCTGCCCCTGACCGGCGTGGTGATCGTCACCCTGCCGCAGGCCGTCTCGATCGAGGATGCCAGCCGCGGTCTGGAAATGATGAAGCAGCTTGAAGTGCCGATCATTGGCGTGGTTGAAAACATGAGCTACCTGACCCTGCCCGACGGCTCGAAAATGGATGTTTTCGGCGAGGGCGGCGGCGAAGCGATGGCCAGTCATTATGATGTGCCCTTCCTCGGCGGCATCCCGCTCAACCCGAACGTGCGCATCGGCGGCGACTCGGGCAAGCCGATCGTCATCACCGACCCCGAAAGCGATGCTTCCAAAGCCCTGATCGCCGTTGCCGAAGCAGTGGCAGCCAGGGTCAGCGTTGCCGCCCTGAGTGGCGACAACAGCATTCCGATCAATATCATATAAAAGTCTGAATTTTAGATAGCATCTCATGCAACCAAACATTTACGGTATCCGTTTTAGCAAAGTTGGAAAAGTCTATCATTTCGATGCCTCGCACCTGCTTGAATTAAAGGTGGGTGAGCATGTCATCGTTGAAACCACACGCGGACGGCAGATCGGTGAAGTGATCCAACACATCCCCGACCCGACCCCGCCCCCCGACGGCAGTTGGAAATCGATCGAACGCCGCGCCAGCTCTGCCGACCTGTTGCTGCGCCAAAACTGGGCTCAAAAACAGACCGCGGCCATGATCGAGTGCCGCGCGCGTTCTTCCGAATTAAAACTGGCTGTCAAGATCGTCGCTGCCGAGTACTCCTTCGACGGCTCGCGGCTGACCTTTATGTTCGCCACCGAGAACGACGAAAAAGATGAAAAAGTAGATCTGAAATCGCTGCGCAAGGACATGCAAAAGATCTTCAGCGAAACCCAGGTCGATATGCGCCAGATCGGCCCGCGCGATGTCGCCAAAATGCTGGGCGGCATGGGCGCCTGCGGCCTTGAAACGCGCTGCTGCTCCAAATTTTTGACCGAGTTCAGCCCGATCTCGATCAAAATGGCCAAAGAGCAAGGCATCTCGCTGACCCCGACCGAGATTACCGGCATGTGCGGACGCCTGCGCTGCTGCCTGATCTACGAATACGACCAGTACGTGGCCGCCCGCAAAGAACTGCCCAAACGCAACAAACGCGTTGTCAGCCCCGACGGCGAAGGCAAAGTGATCGATGTCTTCCCGATGCGCAACGCCGTCCTGGTTGAGCTGGCCCCCAAAAACCCGATGGATCGCCCGCTTTGGAAAGAATTCCACCGCGACCTGATCGAACCCTGGGACGAACTCGAAGCCCTGCGCCGCAAATCGGCCGCACCCTGTGACCGCCACGAAGGCGGCGGCTGTGACTGCGGCAAAGCCAGAACCGGCGTAAGCGAAGTACCAGCCGAGCCAGCTGAAGCACAACTGCCTGCTGAGAGCCTCCCCGAAAAACGGGCTCCCGAACCGCAGCAGAACCGCCCCCCCAGGCAACAGGACAACCGCCGCAGCGGACAGCAGAATAATCGCCCGAGCGGCCCGCAACAGAACAACCGTCCCGCCCAAAAACGGCAAGACAACCGTCCGGCGGGCAAACCCGAAAATCGCCCGGCCGCTCCGCCGGAAACTCCGGCGAGCGGAAAAACGGACAGCCGCCCGAACCGGCGCAAACCTTTCCGCAAAAACCCGAAAAAAGGACCGGATGGAAGCGCCTGATCTATCCTGGCCTGAACGACAAAAAATCCTGGTCATCCTGGCCCACCCAGATGACCCGGAATTTTTTTGCGGGGCAAGCCTGGCACGTTGGGCGCAGGCCGGCCACGAAATACGCTACTGCCTGCTGACCTGCGGCGACAAAGGTTCGAACGACCCTGAGCTTGACCCGCAAGAACTATGCAAAATGCGCCACGCCGAACAGCAAGCCGCTGGCGCGCACTTCGGTGTGAGCGAAATTCGCTGGCTGAACCAACCCGATGGCTATCTCGTCCCCAGCCTGGCCCTGCGCCGCGAAATTGTGCGCATCCTGCGCCAGGAACGGCCGGATATCGTCGTGACCTGCGACCCGCAGAACCTGTTCCCGTCCACAAGTTACGGACTGAACCACCCCGACCACCGCGCCGCCGGCCAGATCGTACTGGATGCGCTTTTCCCGGCTGCCGGAAACCACAATTTCTTTCCCGAACTGCTCAAAGAGGAAGGCCTGGCGCCCCACACCCCGCGCGAAGCCTGGGTCTCGCTCACCAGCCAACCCAACGTTTCTCTCGATGTAACCAGCCACTGGGAAGCCAAGATCGCAGCCATTCAAGAACACAAAAGCCAGATCGGCGATCCCGTTAAACTCGAAGAACGCATCCGCTCGCGCCACACCGAAGACAGCACACTCGAGAACCCCAGATACGAAGAGAAATTCAGGCGGTTGGTTTTCAAATAGGTATCAGGTGTCAGGTTTCAGGTTTCAGGTGTCAAGTGTCAGGCCCTGAGCGGAGCGATAGCGAAGTCGAAGGGCGTTGTTCACGAAGGCCATTATCGAAGGGCGTTTTCCCTGAAAACCATAGTCAAAAGTGCTTCGACTGCGGCCTCCGCCCAGCACCTGGTTTCATTCTTCATTCTGCATTCTAACTTCTGCATTGGATATGACCACTCCCTTCTTCCCCTCCCCGCCGCGCCGCGTTGTTTCGCTGGTGCCCTCCATCACCGAGAGCCTGTTCGATCTCGGCTTTGGCGATTCACTTGTCGGCGCGACCGATTACTGCGTCCACCCGACCGGGAAAGTATCGGCGCTGAAAAAGGTTGGCGGAACCAAGAACGCCCGCGTCGAAGAGATCCTGGCCTTGCAGCCGGAGCTGGTCATTGCCAGCCAGGAGGAAAACACACCGGCCATGGTACAGGCCCTCGAAGCCGCCGGAGTCCCCGTTTGGCTGACCTTCCCCAAAACAGTGGATGAAACCCTGGCCGACCTGCGCCACCTGGCCGATATTTTCCAGGGGCGCTACGCCTACATCGCGGTCGACATGCTCGAGCGCGGCGTTGAGTTTGCGCGCGCCATCGCCGCCGACGAAGCCCGCCTGCGCGTTTTTTGTCCGATCTGGCGCGGTGAGCAGGATGGGCAGATCTGGTACATGACCTGCAACGCCGAAACCTACACCAGCGACCTGCTGGCCATTTTCGGCGGCGAAAATGTTTTTGCGGCTCGTCAGCGCCGCTACCCGCTCGAAGCCGATCTAAAAAACGAAGCCGGGCAGGCTCCCGAAGGGCGCGACACCCGTTATCCGCACATCAGCCTCGACGAGATGCGCGCGGCCCGACCCGAGTTGATTTTGCTGCCCAGCGAGCCGTTTGCCTTCGATGAAAATCACCTGGCTGAACTCAAAATCTTACTGGCTGACACACCCGCCATCCAGAACGGGCGCATCCACCTGCTGGATGGCTCGCTGATCACCTGGCCCGGCACCCGCCTGGGCAAAGCCCTGGAGAAGCTGCCAGAATATTTTAAATAGATCTGACGGGTTTCTGAAACCTGTCAGGTTTTATGTAAACCGAATTTCCCCCAACAGGAGCAATCCGATGACCGATCTCTATACAAAAGCGCAAGCGCTTTTCCCCTACACGCAGTCGATGCGGCGTGATTTTCACTTGCACCCCGAGCTGGGCTTCCAGGAAGTGCGCACGTCGGGCATCATCGCCAAAGAACTGCGCGAGCTCGGCCTGGAAGTTTCGACCGGCATCGCCAAGACCGGCGTGGTTGCGCTGATCGAAGGCGCAAAACCCGGCCCGGTGGTCATGCTGCGCTTCGACATCGACGCCCTGCCGATCCACGAAGAGACCGGCGCGGAATATGCATCTCAAACCCCCGGCCTGATGCACGCCTGCGGCCACGACGGCCATGCCGCCATCGGCCTGACGGTGGCAAAACTGCTCAACGCCCACCGTCAGGATTTTGCCGGGACGGCCAAGCTGGTTTTCCAACCGGCAGAAGAAGGCATGGGCGGCGCAGAAACCATGGTCAGGGAAGGCGTCATGGATGGCCCCGCCCCGGCACGGACGCTCGGCCTGCACATATGGAACGGCAAGCCGCTCGGCTGGATCGGGATCGCCGCCGGGCCGGTCATGGCGGGCGCATCCTCGTTCAAGGTTGTCATAAGCGGCAAAGGCGGTCACGGAGCCATCCCACACCTGAGCATCGACCCGGTGCTGGCTGCGGCCCAGATCGTGACCGCCCTGCAAAGCATCGTCTCGCGCAACGTCGACGCCCAAAAAGCGGCCGTGGTAACGGTAGCCAGCATCCACGGCGGAGACGCCTTCAACGTCATCCCGCCCCAGGTCGAATTGACCGGCACCATCCGCTTCTTCGATACGGCCGTTGGCGAACTCGTCCATCGTCGCTTCGAGGAGATCATCCACAGCATCTCGACCGCCATGCAGTGCCAGGCTCAGAACGAGATCAGCGAAATCACCCCGCCGGTGATCAACGACACGGAAACCACCGCCAGCGTTTTGCGCGCGGCCGGGGTCGTTTTCCCGGCTGAAACGCCCGACACCCAACCGTATGTGACGATGGGCTCTGAAGATTTCGCCTTCTTTCAGCAAAAGGCCCGCGGAACTTATTTCTTCGTTGGCTCGAACAACGAAGCGCGCGGACTGAACTACGGCCATCACCATCCCAAATTTGACTTTGACGAGGAAGTGCTGGTGCGCGCTTCGGCGCTGATGGCCGCCTCGGCCCTCGAAGTGCTGAAAGATGCCTGAAGCAGCTCGAAAACAGGTATTAGCAAAAAATCACCCTGTCATGGGTGATTTTTTTGTCTTGACCGGCACCTGCGAAAATGATATTATATTCATAGTAATAATCTGATTAATCTAATTTATTAGGCGATGATCCATGCTACGCGACCGCAATTCACAGGCCAATATCTCGGAATTTATGCGCTACCTGGCTGCCCACCCCGAAGCGGAGAACAGCTTACCCGCTTTGACGGAACTCAGCCTCGAGTTAGGGATTTCTGTCGCCACTTTACGGGAACAGCTCGAAGTGGCGCGTGCCCTCGGTTTGGTGGATGTGCGTCCGCGCATGGGCATCCGCCGCCTGCCGTACACCTTCCTGCCGACCATTCGCAAAAGCCTCGGCTACGCCATGACCCTCGACACATCTCACTTCATGGCATTTTCCGATTTGCGCCGCCATATCGAGGCAGCTTACTGGCACGAAGCCGTGCGCAAATTGACCGAAGAAGATCAAAAAACCTTGCAAAACCTGGTTGCGCGCGCCAAAGACAAGCTGCATGGCTCGCAAATTCAAATCCCGCATGACGAGCACAAGCAATTACATCTCACAATCTTCCGCCATATTGATAATTTATTCGTGAGCGGCATCTTGGAGGCCTACTGGGAGGCATACGAAGCGATCGGTCTGAACGTTTATAACGATATTAATTACCTGCAAGAAGTATGGCAGTACCACCAGCAGATGGTGGATGCCATTGTTAATCAAAATTATGAGGCTGGGTACGCCGCACTGGTCAAGCACACTGACCTGATCTACCATCTGTATAACCGCCCATCTTCCAAATAATATTTCTCGACTGAGGAGTATATGAGCCCAAACCGTATTGTTAATGATTTCTCGATCACCGTCGGAACCGCGAATGGTTCCGGCAGCTCAACCGCAAACACCACCCTGCTGCGGGCCCTGTTCAAAATGGGCATCCCCGTTTCGGGCAAGAATCTTTTCCCATCCAACATTCAGGGCCTGCCAACCTGGTACACGATCCGCGTTAATGGCGAGGGATTCGTGGCCCGGCGCGAGGAACACGAAATCGTGGTGGCGATGAACCCCACGTCTTTCGTGCGCGATCTGGCAGATGTCACCCCCGGCGGGGCATTTTTCTACGCGGACGATATCAAGCTGCCGATTAACCGTGACGATATCAGCCTGTACCCGATGCCTGTCAAAGAATTGGTGCGCTCCGACCCGGCGATCCCTTCCAACCTGCGCGACCTGGTGGCCAACATGGTTTACGTTGGCATCCTGGCGCAGATGATCGGTATCGACCAGTCTAAAATTGAAATGGCGCTCAATTTCCATTTCAAGAACAAAGAAAAACCAGTCTCGCTGAATATGAGCATGGTCAAGGCCGGGGCCGCATGGGCCGCCGCCAACCTGACCAAAACCGACCCGTATTTTGTCGAACCGCTCAGCAAGACCAACGGCATGATCATGGCCGACGGCAACACTGCCGGTGCGCTTGGCTCGATCTACGGCGGCGTGCAATTTGTCGGCTGGTACCCGATCACCCCGGCCTCCAGCCTGGCCGAAGGGCTTAATGAATATTTACCGCAGCTGCGCCAGGCCGAAGATGGCAAAAACACCTTTGCAGTCGTTCAGGCCGAAGACGAGCTGGCCGCGATTGGCATGTGCGTTGGGGCCGGCTGGGCCGGCCTGCGCGCCCTGACCTCCACTTCCGGCCCTGGCATGAGCCTGATGACCGAATACGCCGGTTTGGCGTATTTCGCCGAAGTGCCGATCGTGATCTGGGACGTGCAACGCATGGGCCCCAGCACTGGCCTGCCGACCCGCACCTCGCAAGGCGACCTGGCCTTTGTTGCCAATATGGGCCACGGCGATATCGACTCGCTGATCTTGCTGCCCGGTTCAGTCAACGAATGCTTTGAGTTTGGCTGGCGGGCCTTCGACATCGCCGAGCGACTGCAGACCCCGGTCTACGTTTTGAGCGACCTCGATTTTGGCATGAACCAGTGGATGACCGAACCCTTCACCTACCCCGATACCCCGATGGATCGCGGCAAGGTGCTCTGGGAGGAAGATCTCGAAAAGATCGGCGCGAACTGGGGCCGCTACAAAGATGTGGACGGTGACGCCATCCCGTACCGGACCCTGCCCGGCAACACCCACCCCCTGAGCGCGTACTTCACCCGCGGAACCGGTCACACCCCCGAAGCGCGCTACTCCGAAGAGCCGGATGTCTGGATCACCAACATGGAACGGCTGAAGCAAAAATACGTGACGGCCAAGCAGTACCTGCCCAAACCCATCGTCCGCAGCACCAAGGGCGCCAGTTTTGGGATCATCGCCTACGGCTCGACCGAGCCCGCCGTGGAAGAAGCCCGCGCCCAACTGGAGAAAGATCACAACCAGAAAAGCGATTACCTGCGCCTGCGCGCCATGCCGTTCACCAGCGAAGTTGGCGAGTTCATCCAGAGCCATGAGCACATCTACGTGGTGGAATTGAACCGCGACGGGCAGTTGCAGCAACTCTTGACCATTAAATATCCCGAATACGCTACCCGGTTGATCCCGATCGCCTTCAACGACGGGCTGCCCCCCACCGCAAAGTGGATTCGGACTGCAATTCTGGAAAAGGAGGAAAATTAATATGAGCGAAGCACTCCCCATGGCCGGCGCATCTGCCCAGGTGAACACGGTTGGCCTGAGTAAAAACGATTATCGCGGCAACCCGACCACCCTCTGCCAGGGCTGCGGGCACAATTCAATTTCCAACCAGATCATTGCGGCCTGCTACGAAGCCAACGTTGTCCCTGAAAAAGTCATCAAATTTTCAGGCATCGGCTGCTCGAGCAAAAGCCCAACCTATTTCCTGAATCGCTCCTTCGGTTTCAACAGTCTGCACGGGCGCATGCCCTCGCTGGCGACCGGCGCCTTGTTCGGAGATCACAACCTGAAAGGGTTGGGCGTTTCGGGCGACGGCGATAGCGCAAGCATCGGCATGGGACAATTCAAACACGCCATGCGCCGCAATATCAACATGGTTTACATTATCGAGAACAACGGTGTTTACGGCCTGACCAAAGGCCAGTTCTCAGCCACCGCCGACAAGGGACTGTCGCTGAAGAAACAGGGCACCAACCTGTACCTGCCGGTCGACATCTGCATGGAAGCCCTGGCCTCGCGCGCGACCTTCATCGCCCGCCTGTTTGCCGGCAACGCCAAACAGGTCAAAGAAGTCTTGAAAGCGGCCCTGTCGCATAACGGGATCGCCGTGCTGGATATCATCAGCCCGTGCGTGACCTTCAACAACCAGGAAAGCAGCTATTACTCGTACAGCTTCGGCAAGGAGAAAGAAGAACCGCTGCACGACATCTCCTTTCACCAGGCTTCGGAAGGCCCGCAAAGTAACGTCGCGTACGTCCCGCCCAAGCCCGAGATCAAACTCGAGGCCGATTTGATCGACGGTGAAATCCGCGAGGTGACCCTGCACGACGGCTCGAGCATTGTCCTGAAAGCGCTTGAGAAAGATTACGACCCGACCAACCGCTTCGAAGCCCTGCACGCGCTCGAAGAAGCTGCCGCCAATAACTGGCTGGTGACCGGCCTGCTGTACGTTGCACCCGAAAGCCCGTCGCTGACCGACATGCAGAACCTGGTCGATACGCCGCTCAACCGCCTGACCGAAAAAGAGCTGCGCCCCGCGCCCGAGACGATCAAGACGATCAACGATCTGATGTTTTAGCCCCCTCCACCATCCCCGCCCCCACCCAGCCTCCCCCATTTTCTGCGAAAATGGGGGAGGTGGCGCGTAGCGCCGGAGGGGGTATACTTCACCTATGCTCGAAATCAGCCCCAATCTCTCGATCCCCGATGAGGAGATCCGCCTTGAATTCGTCCGTTCCAGCGGGCCGGGCGGGCAAAACGTCAATAAAGTGGCGACGGCGGTACAGCTGCGCTTCGACGCGGCCAACTCACCGTCGCTGGCGGAAGATGTAAGAGAGCGCCTGCTCAAATTGGGCGGAGCGCGGGTTACGAGCGAGGGCGTGATCCTGATCGAGGCCAAACAATACCGCACCCAGGAGCAAAACCGGGCAGATGCCATGCTGCGCTTGCAGGAACTGATCCAAAAAGCATTGGTCCGCCCTAAAATCCGGCGCGCCACCCGGCCCGGCGTGGCCGCCAGCGCCGCGCGGGTTTTTGCCAAGAAACGGCGCGGGGCGATCAAGAAAGTCAGACAGTACAACCCGGAAGAGTGGGAATAGCGCAAACTATCACCCTGTTGAATTCAGGCTTCGATTGTGCGTACAATGATAAGTGGATCAACTCACCGCTGTCTCGTGGAAGGCAGAGAAAGTTACGTTGTTCGGGTTTTCAAGAACTGCCGAATCCATCGGCAGTTCTTTTTTACAAGGAGGTTTCCATGAAAAAAGGATTTTTATTTCTGGTTGTGGTTGCGCTTATTTTCAGCATCGCGGCCACTCCAAACAAGAGTAATACCATCACACTGACTGCCAACGATGTCAGAGATGCCAGGGATATCGAAATTGCCATGGACATGGCCACAGATTACGGTTCACGGGCCGCAACCATTGTCTTGAGCGCCAGCAAAGGGGATTTTTTCTATAGCGGAGACGATCGCAGCATCAATATTCAGTATTCCAACATCACCCTGCTCAGCCATGATGGCGCGAGCATAGCAAACTGCGGCGATGGCATCTTCTTCGACAGTCTTGATCTGCAAAATGTGAGCATATCGGGCATCACCTTTCACTGCGAAAACCTGGGCATCAGCCTGTGGTCGCAAGGGTACGCTATGCGCGATATTACGATCCGCAAGAACTCGTTCATCACAGGCGCTTTCGGGATCGAAGCGGTTGGCGTTGAGAGATTGAATATCAAAAACAACACGATTATCAGCGATCAAACCGGAATGCGGCTGGAGGATCTGACCGGATCCAAGATCACCGGCAACAAAATTTCCACCGGAGGTTCGGCAGGCATCGAACTCTCGGGCCTCAGCGTGCGCAACAAAATTCACGGCAACAGGGTATCTTGCGAAATGATGTCCGGCTGTCTCGCTGTCAGCGTTCCTGACCCCGGCTACTACAAGACCAACAAAATTACAGATAACAAAGTGAAGTAAAAGGGCGCATAATCGCCCGAAACCCTGCATGTTTGCACCTATTCGTCGAGCGAGGGGCAAAGCTTGGCCCGAAGAATGCCTTTCATCGGACCGATCCGTTTCTTTTCGGGGATCAAAGCCATCCTTTTATGCTATACTTTTATCGTGAATTGGGGGCATTTTACTCCTACAAAGCAAGGCTTCACAGCCCAATTTCATTTCCACACCGATAGCAAACCATTAGAATGCTACCGCTTTTTTATAAGGCTTAAACTGTCCAAAGCCATATTAACGTCTGAGGCTGAACCCATAGTTGGGCGGCTTCTCCTTAATTTTCAAGGGTCGATGGTCAAGGGATTATATGAGCGAATTCTTCACGTGGTTATCCAATAATCCGATTGCGACAACTACTTTTATCGTGTCGTTTGGCGTTGTAGTTACCGTTACAAGTCTTATATATCTGATAGCTTTTTTCAAGGACGCGAAATATCTTTTTGGCCTCCCAAAGTTGTTGGAATTCCCCTTTGTATTCACAAACAATAGTCACAGTCATGTCGTTATTCAAAACTTACAATTGGTGTTTTTGCATGAAAAACAACCGCGTCCTTTAAGTTTTATTGCTACAGTCAAAAAGTTAGGCCGTGATGATGACCGCGCCTTTGCAACTCAATTTGTGGTTCCCCCACAAGAACCAATTTCATTAATTTGTGAGTTTCAGCGTAATCCTGGTGGTATGCTATTTGAAATTTGCGATTATAAAATTGAACTCCAAGCCAAAATTGAAGGAAGCGATAAGTGGAGACAGATTTGTCGTTTTCCACTCAAGGTAAATGAGCGAAGTGTAACAAGCATCAATAGGCAATTTATCGTTCACGATAATATGGTTAATAGTTAACTAAACCCGCCGCCCAACACCGTATGCACCGGACAAGTGCGGGCGTTGCCCTCGCTTGAAGGGATTCAGCGCCTTCGGCATTTTCTACCTTTAGGTTTTATCTGCCAATTCCCGCACTTGTCAGTAACGCCAGCCGTTGGGCCGCCAGTTGTGCAAAAAACTTCAGAACCAACTTGTATTTGCAGAGAAAAGTGAAAGGGCAAATGCTATGACAGATAAAAATGTTGACGCCTTGCTTAGGGAATATGATATTTGCGACAGACAAGTTGAGAGGGCTGATAATCAAACCTGGCAAATGGCTAGTGTAATTTTGCCGTTATCAGTAGCAGGGTTTGCGTACTTTGGTATGACACCCAATCATACCCCTGAGCTCTTCTTGATATTGCTTGTTGTGGCAATAGGGTCAATAACACTTATAACCACGTGGTGGCTTTTGGCACGCTCACGAAACACCTATCGCTATGTAGCCTTATATAGAATGCGCGAAATCGAGTCCGAATTAGGATTGTGGCATTATCACTACACATATTTCATTGGAAAATCCAGAAAAGAGCAGAAAACTTTCGTTAAAGAGTTGAAAGATAATAAACAAAGATATCAGGCCTTAGAAAGCCAAGTGAACTCAACCACACATTTTGGATTCCGCCGAATCACTTCCTTAATTGCGTTTATGTTTATTGCTGGCTGGCTAATTTTACTTATTCGAGAAATCATTTTGACCTTTTAACAAACAATGATTGCTGGAAACCTAAACGGCAACCCACCGATATAGGCATTAATTTACGGGAGTTTCAAGTTCAAATTCGAAACCGCCTTGCAAAAGCGGCCTCAAGATGCGGATTCGGCGTTTGGTGGCTTTGTCCGCCAAATCCCGCCCTTGCCGGTAACGCCTGCCGTTGGCTTGCTACTTTGCAAAATCAAAATCGTAATTTAATCAACGTTGCTTCTTCACTATGAATAACTTGATAACCCTTTCTTGTCCTTCCTGCGGGGCTAACCTCGAAGTAAATTCGGGAGCCAAGCAATTCGCCTGCAAATATTGTGGCAGTGTTCATGTTTTGTCTGGTGTGTCACCCACAATTGATAGCAATAGCCCGATTTGCCCTGTGGCTTCTCATCAAGACGTAATACTCAAAGTTTCCGCTATCGTCAGAACGCAAGTCTTTGATGCCCCCGCTAATTCTCATTCTGAAACGCCTGTGACTTATATGTCACAACTCGGTAAAAAATTAATCTACCCTCCAAAACCTAACTTTCCTTTGGCTGCACTTACCACACGGGGAGGCATAATCAGTTTCGTTTTTATTGCTATTTTGCTTTTTGCAATTTTGGGCAATGCAATATTTTTGCGTCTATTCCCTTCGGTCGACATTTGTGGGTTTATCTTGTTTTTGGTTGTAGGAGTATTTATAGTAACTCCAATAACTAAAAACACATTAATTCCAATATTGAGCAAAAAGAATGCTGAATACAAAGAACGATATGAGCAATGGAGAATTGTCAAAAACCTCTGGGATAATGCTTATTATTGCCAAAGGCATGATGTAGTTTTTATGAATGGCAACCAGCAAACAATTCCTTTGGACAAATTTCAATCGTTTTTATTGAGAAAGTAGCATTTGTCTGAATTATAAAATCAATCATCTCCGTCAAAAGCAAGCCAACACCGCGTGCACCGGACAAGTGCGGGCCGTTGGCCGCACTTTCAGGGAAGCAGCCCCAAAAGGCGGATTCGGCATCTGGTGCTTTTGTCCGCCAAGTCCCGCCCTTGCCGGTAACGCCAGTCCGTTAGGCGTTTCAATATAGAATGAACATAACTGATTACATTCATCAAGGTCAATATCATGGACGAATACCAGATTTTTCTCATTAGTGGGCTTGTTATCCTCATCTTGCTTCGCTTCGTGTTCCCCGTTATTTTTCAAAATAAGCATGCGCGTATTTCCCGCTACTTTCGCCAAAATCCTAATATCCGTTTTCGGCTGGTCAAAGAACTCAGCCAAAAAGCATCCGAAAACCCTGGCGATTTATCGCCCATAGAAATGGTTGCTGTATTAACCTTGATTTATCTCAAGGAAACAATTTCTGACAGTCATGCCGCCGCACAAAGATTCTCAACGATCGGATGGGAAGGCAAGTTTAATGATGAGTTCTTTGATCGACTAGATTCCACGGCAAGAGCATTTTCAGCTAAAAGATGGAATCAAGAGGCGATTGATCTGTTTCGTTTAGGGCAAAGGATTGCACAATCAAACACTAATTCGCATTGGGCAAGAGAGTTCGCAGGGAGTGTGGAAAGATTGCAATATCGGCAAGTTCAAAGTGGACTTCCAACCAAAATGAGATGAAGATGGGCAAGATACAATTTCACAACACAAACACGTCTAACACCACGGCAGGCAGCTCGCCCACACTTTCGGGATTCAGCCCCAACCCCGCGAGAGCACCGCAGCAGGCGGCGGATTCGGTGTCTGGTGGCTTTGTCCGCCAAGTCCCGCCCTTGCCGGTAACGCCTGCCGTTGGGCAGGTCGCGAAAAGTTCAAGGGAAAATTTCGTGGAAAATACATTCACTTTCAAGCCAGTGTTTTGGCGTTTGCTTGTTGTTAGGTTTATTCCATTTTTCATAGGATTTGAAGGTTGTGATTTAATTTACAAATTAAACAAGCATTATCCTGTCACTCTTTTTTCAATATTACTAACGGCGAGTGGTGCATTAATAGGTTCGGCTATTGGCGTTCTGTTGACTCGTAAAACATTTACAATTGATATATCCAATGGCAATATAAGCGGACCTGGCGGAAGTGTGATGTTAAAGAAAGAAATACTTCCTGTTGCAGATTTAGAAGTTCAAAATTTCAGCAAGCAGTCTTTTTACGAAAAAATTTCAGGATTTTATTCGATACGCTCCAAAAACGGGCAAAGAATTATTTTCACGCCGTTTATTTATGATAAGGTTGCCAAAGATAAAGTCTACCGAGCAATAACTCAGACCTTATCTGGTGAATAGCAACATGTCGAAAATAAAATCTGATGGCAAAGTTCATTTTGAAGGCAATAGAGTCTTCAAGTTACCTGCCCAACACCGCGTGCACCCGAAAGTACGGGCGAATGCCCGCACTTTCGGGTCAGCGGCCCCAACCCCGCGAGAGCACCGGGGCAGGCGGCGGATTCGGCATCTGGTGCTTTTGTCCGCCAAGTCCCGCCCTGTGCCGGTAACGCCTGCCGTTGGACGCTACGCTTAAACCGTTTTTTCTTGAACTAACTAAATAGAAAACAGAGGGTTCGCTTCATGCCAAACATATTCTTGAGATTGCATTGTCCCAGCTGCGGCAAAAATATTAGCGACAGCGATAATTTGTGTCCACATTGCGGGGCAAATCTTGATGCACCTCTTGAAAAAGTAGAACTAGAGGCTCTTGTAAGACAGTGCCTGGAAAAAGCCGAAAAATCTCTTGAAAGCGGCAGAAATTTAAAGGAAGCCTTGGCAAGCTGCAACCAAGCCATTGAATATGCTCCTGAATCTGCTGAAGCACACAATATGCGAGGGCTTATTTTGGACGCAATAGGGAAAACTGACGAATCCATCTTGGCATATCAAGAAGCAATACGTCTTAATCCTGATTTTGCAGAAGCAAAAGAGAATCTTGCCGATGCTAAACTAGATTTGCCAACCCCAACCCAAGATGAACGAGTAATGGCTGCCTTATCCCACGCATCAGCGCTCTTGCCAATGATGGGAGTCATTGCGCCAATAGTCATTTGGGTCACACAAAAAGAAAAGTCGAAGTATGTGGCTTTCCAATCCCTTCAAGCACTCGCCTATCAATTAAGCATGATATTGGCATATTTTGTTGGAATGGGTTGTTATATGTTTTCCTTTTTTGGTACATTTTTCAGCATACCTTTTTTATCATCTTCCGGCTCTTCAGAATCGGCCAATCCTCTTTTTATGCTGATGTTCGCCATTCCATTCCTGGTAATGGGGGTTCTGTTTATCGGAGGATTTCTCTTCGTTATATACGGGGCTATTGGCGCAGTAATGACATTTCAAGGCAAGCCTTTTCGTTATATGTTTATTGGTAAGAGAGTCGAGCATTTTATGCAACCGGAGCAAGGCGTAGGTACAAATCAATAACCCCCACTTTTCGCGGCGTGGTGTTTTGAACGGGCGCGTTTTCTAAAGATCAAAAACCGCTGCCCGCACGATCACCGAGGCAGGCGTGGATTCGGCTCCTGGTGGCTTTGTCCGCCACATCGTCCCGATATTCTTATGGGAAATCCCGCCCTTGCCGGTAACGCCTGCCGTTGGACGCTTCGATATCAATGAATAAGGGAAACTCGGTCAATTAAAATGAGACTTGCAAGGAGACACAATGACTGAACATCTTGACCCAGCATTACTCGCACCGATTGAGAAGGTGGCGCGGTTTATAGAAACAGCGGATGAATCCCTACTTTCAGCCTTCGCTAACAAAGGGGTAGTAATCATCGAAAATTTTGCGCCACATCTTTTTGAAGGGGAAGATGCCGTGAAACGTTGGTCACAGAAGATCTTGTCATGGCATAAGCCGCCTAGTGATCTTGTACTCAAGCATAAATTTGGCACCCCTCAGGATCTTAGCGTTCATGATGATCTCGCCTTTTTATCCTTGCCCACACATTGGACAATTTCGCAAAATGGTAACAGTTTTGAAGAAGATGGCGGATGGGCATTCGTACTGGTGCAAGAAGATGGTGAGTGGCGAGTACGTTCCTATGGATGGGCTGTTACGTTTATAGAAGACTAGCAGGCACACTGTTGTGGCAGAGATATGTTGCATAAAGCAAAACCGCGCCCAACACCGCGTCCCGCACGATCACCGGGATAATGCACCGGACCCCGCAAAAACACCGGGGCAGGCGGCGAATTCGGCGCTTGGTGGCTTTGTCCGCCACATCGTCCCGATGTTCTTACGGGAAATCCCGCGCTCGCCAGTAACGTCAGCCGTTAGCCCTTCGAAGAAAACCCAAGAGATTCAATGATAAGTGGAATAAAAATTCATTTCATAAGAGCAAAAGATGATCCTCACAAAAATTGTTATCGCAGTATTTATATTGCTAGAGTTATCAAATGTCTTAGCGTTGTATTTTGCCCCAGGCTCCAAATACGCAAATGCTGTTGGCATCTTTACTGCTTGGGAAAAATCCAAACAATATCCAGAAATCCATAATTTCATCAAATATCTTGTTTATTGGGTTGCTGGGGCCAAATTAATATTTCTTTTACTTTTGGCAGTAATTATTTTTTTTGCTGATCTGGATAGCCAGCGCATGAGTTTACTGGCATTGGCACTCGCAACAGCTTCCTTTTTCTGGCGACTATTTCCTTTGGTTAGAAAAATGGACAAAGATGGACAAATTGAGCCCAAGAACTATTCAGTGATTTTGGGCTCAATGATATTCATTTTCATAGTGGCTTTTATTGTTGCGGGCATCATCTAATGATTTCACAAGCGTGAATTTAAGAAGGTGTGTAAATTGCGAAAACGGGCTAACACCGCGTGCACCGGAAAAGTGCGGGCATTCGCCCACACTTTCGGGGATTCTGCCCCAACCCCGCGAGAGCACCGGGGCAGGCGGCGGATGTGGCGTCTGGCAGCTTTGTCCGCCACATCCCGCCCTTGCCGGTAACGCCTGCTGTTAGTTGGCTGCTTGCAAAGAAGTACAATAAAATCTCAAAAGGATAAAATAAATTATGGATATTATGAAGTGGGCATTTCCTTTGTATGGAATTGTGATGATTGCATTTGGGCTTTATGTCTTTGGTATTGGAATTTGGGGGTTAACCAAAAAACGTCCTCTTGTTTTTTCAGCTCGCCAACTTATGTGGTTTATGGTTGCAATGTATATCCCGCTCACTATCCAGTCATTTGTTCCCCTTTTTGAATCATGGGGGCGCAGAGACCCACTTTTTATAGTAATGCCAATTATTCAAGTAGCAATGTTTGTGTTGCTTATTTTTATCTTTTGGCGTCAAATGACAGGCTACATGATATTTGGCGTTTATGACGAGACATTTCGGGAAGCGCTCATAAGTGCATTAAACAAACTAAATCTCCCTTACCAAGAAACTATCTCCAAAATAAGACTAACAAGCCTGGACGCAGACTTACAAGCGGCGGTAGCATCGTGGATGGGAACCGCACAAATCCGCATAAAACAATTGCAACATGTTCGCTATGCAAAAGATATAGCAAGTGCGATGGATGAGTATTATAAAAACAACACCGTCAAAGTAAACAACATTGCTTTCATCGTATATCTTCTCTTAGGAATTTTAATGCTCGTTTTCGTTGTCGTGTTTGCAATTTTTGCCCCTGATTTCTTTTTTAGGTTTTGATATAACCCAAAATGAGTCGTAAGGCTAAAAGCCAGCCAACAAAACGTGCACCTGACGTGTGGGATTCTGCAGCATTTTCAAGCATTTTTCTGGCTTCGAGTTTTTCCTGCTTCCAAACATTGTCCACACCCGCCCACACGCAGGTAACGCAAACCGTTGGGTGCTTCACAGACAAAATCAGGAGATTTTATGTCCCAAAAAACAGTCATTTCAATTGTTGCAATCACTGTTGTAATATGTCTTATTATCGTATTGATAATTTTGATTCCATTTGCCGTACGACTTAACACATTTGGCAGTGCGGAAGGAAAGATTGTTTACAATAAACAGTTAAGTGGCGTTTATTCTCGAATTTACATAACGAATGCCCTAGGGAATCCTATAACTCAATTATCAGCAAACGATGATTGGGATGTTGAGCCTGTTTTATCACCAGATGGAACAAAAATTGCTTTCGAATGTCATCGTCCGAATTTCGGTCTTTGCGTAATGAATTCTGATGGCACAAATCGAATTCGGATTCCAGAAACGGGTGGCAGACCAATGTTTCCTAATTGGTCACCTAATAGTCAGAAAGTTGTCTTTGAAGACAATGGAATCTACGCAGTTAATTCTGATGGTTTAGGTCTGGAACGACTTACAGACTCCAATGCCCATGATTATTGGGAGCCAGTTTGGTCACCTGATGGAAGCAAGATTGCATATGTGGTAATTGATGGCGATAATTGGGAAATTTATACAATGAATTCAAACGGGACAGAGAAGGTTAATCTGACCAATCACCCTGGTTCAGATTCTTCCGCTCGTTGGTCTAAAGATAGTGCTTACATCTTCTTTGACTCAGACCGCTCAGGCGATGATGAAATTTACAGAATGAACGTGGATGGAACAAATGTTGTCAATCTAACCAATAGCCCCGAAACTGACGAGTATTTGGGAGAAATTTCTCCAGATGGTCAAAAAATCGTTTTTTCCGTCCATCCCAGAGATTTAGCACCTCAAGAAATCGATGTTTACACAATGAATGGGGATGGCACAGGTAGAACAAGATTAACAAAAACATCTGATTACGACAGCGACCCCATTTGGTCACCTGATGGCAAATTTATTGCTTTTGTTTCAGGCAGAAGCGGTGAATGGTTGGTATACATGATGACATCAGAAGGAAAGTCTCAGACTAAACTTAGTTATGGCTTATCTGTATCAGGTGTGTCTTGGCAACCATAAAACGCACCCAACACCGCGTCCCACACGATCACCGAGATAATGCACCGGACCCCGCAAAAACACCGAGGCAGGCCGTGCGGGCTTTTACCCGCAGTTTCAGGGAAGCGGCCCCAAGAGGCGGATCCGGCGTCTGGTGACTTTGTCCGCTACATCGTCCCGATGTTCTTACGGGAAATCCCGCCCTTGCCGGTAAAGCCAACTGTTGGGCGGTTCAATATGCAAAATTCACATATTGCGAGAAATACAAGATGAAGGCTCTTACACGCAAACCCGTATTGATGTTCCTTGGAATAACCCTAATCTTAAGTGTCATCCTTTATATTCCGATCATTGGGATGGGAATGGGTACACAAGGTTTTTTAACTTTAGGTATTATGTGGTGTCCTGGTTTGGCGGCAATCTTTACCAGTCTAATGTGTTACAAATCCATAAAGGGTTTGGGATGGCATTGGGGGGAAACACGCTGGCAACTATTAAGTTATTTCTTGCCATTTGGATATGCAGGTATAGTGTATGGCTTGATTTGGATTTTAGGACTCGGTCAATTGGACTTAACAACTCTGTCCAGCATGGTTACAGTTCCAGGTTTTATCAGGCTGCTAATACTTGCCACCTTGGGAACTGGTATTACTGCATTGGGCGAAGAAATTGGCTGGCGTGGTTTTTTGGTGCCAGAAATGGCAAAGAATTTGGATTGGATTCGGGTTTCGTTATATTCAGGCGTTATCTGGATACTCTGGCATACTCCTTTAATTCTTTTTAGCGATTATCATTCATATACCCCAATTTGGTTCGGATGGTTGTGCTTTGCAGTAATGGTAATGGGCACTAACTTTGCTTACACATGGTTGCGCTTGAAAAGCACTAGTTTATGGACAGCGGTGCTGCTACATGGCGGGCATAACTTTATCATTCAGGCTATGTTAGATCCCCTAACGCTCAATACAGGAAAAACTTTCTACTTCACCACCGAGTTTGGGATTGGGCTGGCTGTAGCAGGCGTAATAGTAGGGCTAATTTTCTGGAAGATTGGTGATCCGTTGAAAAAGAAAACCGCCTAACACCGCGTCCCTCACGATCACCGGGATAATGCACCGGACCCCGCAAAAACACCGGGGCAGGCCGTTAGCCCGCTCTTGTAAAGATGCAATATTTCTAAGAGAGAAAAATGAAATTCTTGCCTTATGAACGCTTCAGGATTAGAACAAGTCTTAGCAGCCAAGAAGCAGTTAATAGGCTGGAAAATGCAATCGAACCCAAGCGTTTTTTTAGGTTTTTCGGAGCAAGCGAAAAACCTTATGAAGGGAAACTTGAAGGCTCACATTTTGAGATCTCTCGTATTATCGGTTACAGAAATTCTTTTTTGCCAAGGATCAAAGGTGATGTTGAATCTGAAATCAGCGGTTGCTCAATTTCTATCTCAATGCAACCACATGTTTTCGTTATCACATTCATGATCTTTTGGTTGGGTGGTGTAGGCTTTGCCTTTCTAGCAGCTCTCGGTTCTTTTGTTTCGTCTCTCGGACAAACCAGTACAGCAGATCCTTCATTCTTGCTAATTCCAGGAGGAATGTTTATATTTGGTTACTTAATGGTGTTAGGAGGTTTCAAGTTCGAGTCAGTCAAATCTAAAAAGTTCTTTCAAAGATTATTTGAAGAAGAAGAAGTCGAAGAAATGGGATTTGCCAATCCTTTTGAGGCAGCGGGTTAAAACCGCGTCCCGCACGATCACCGGGATAATGCACCGGATCCCGCAAAAACACCGGGGCAGGCGGCGGATTCGGCGTCTGGTGGCCTTGTCCGCCACATCGTCCCAATATTCTTACGGGAAATCCCGCTCTTGCCGGCAACGCCTGCCGTTGGGCGCTAGGTATATAAACCAGCACAAAAGGTTGATTAAAATGAACATACCCACCTGGGCATTACAGACTGTTACATCTGAAGATCAAAACCTGGCCAAAGATGCACATCAACAGGGCAGGTTGCAAATCAAATGGCCGAATATCAAAACATTACGAAGTTGGGCAAAACAACAAGGATGGTCAACTCCCTTCTTTGGTTTTGAAGAAGCATTCATCGCTAAAATGCTCGAAACCAAAGAGAATTTCGAACTGGCAATTGAGAAAAGTGGCATTGAAATTCAGATTCCCAGGCAGAATTACACGATTTCAAGTGAACGAATTCGCGAACTTGACTCATTGTATGAAGAACGCTCAGTCACTGGACGCCCCAATAGCTGGGGGACCTTAGTAGAAGAACTCCGAGAGATACGACGCGCTGTAGAAGCGGGCGTTGTGGTGAATGTTGAAGGTGAAAAGTCTATTTTGAACTGGCAGAACTTCTACAGTTGGGCCCACGGGCGTTACCATATGCTTGAAGATGGCTACGACAAATGGATTGGTGACGATGCATAAAACTCATTGTTATTAGTGTTGTGCGTCAAAACCACAATGCGTTCGATACAAAAAAAAAGCAAGAGTCTTGGCAAAATGCGCCCAGCATTGGTCGCACCGGACCCTGTAGAATCATCAGTGCAGGCATGGCCCGCACTTCCAGAGAAGCGGCCCCAACCCCGCGAGAGCACCGGGGCAGACGGCGGATCCGGCGTCTGGTGGTTTTGTCCGCTACATCCCGCCTTCACCGGTAACGCCAGTCCGTTGGGCGGGGCGAGTACGTAAGGTACTGTTGGAAGAAAGACACAACGTGGCAAAACAAACCAGTAAAGATCAACTCTTGAGAGACATCCATACTGAACGAAGACGGTTAGAGAAAAATCTGTCTGCCCTGAACGCAGACGATATGATTCAGCCCGGGGTTACGGGGGTATGGTCAGTGAAAGATATTCTCGCTCACTTGGTCGCCTGGGAGAAACTTTTCCTTGATTGGTATCACAATGGCGTACAAGGTTGTGCACCCGCCACAACGCCGGTAGGTATGTCTCATAAGGCCATGGATACCCTAAATCAACAGATTTACGAGGCAAATCAATGGCGCAGCCTTGATGACATCATCGCTGAATTTCATGCATCCTATCAACAAATCGTGACCGTCATTGAAACGATACCGGAAGGAGATTTGTTTGTCCACGGTCGTTTCAATTGGACTGGGGAACTGACCTTAGTTGATTACATTGCAGGCAACACTTGCAACCATTATGCCTGGGCGAAGTCTCAGATAAGAAAACGAGCCAAACATGAGGCAAGCGAAAATAAGAAAAATAATGATGAAAAACATGCAGGTTAATCAACGGAACCCGCCTAACATTGTGTGCAGGCGGACGGCTCTTTGTATTGTGCGACTTGTCTTATCAAAATGAATGCCGGAGGCCTAAGATTATGAATCCTGTTATTGAAGAAAAGAAATGGGTCACATGGTGCGAGGCGCATCAAATCAACATTGCCGCTGCTGAATTTGCACTGGAAACGTGCTACTATGGAGTAAATTTTCGATCACGCCCCGGCACATTGTTGCTTCAGAAGAACCAGATTGTTCATTATTCCTATGCACCCGGTGACACCTCCTGGGCAATTTTTGAGAAAAGCATTGAAGTTACAATGCCCATATCCCAGATTGCCAAGGTTCAAAAAAAAGAGCTATCTTTCTTCAACAAGTTGGTTCAAGATTTCCCTGAATCTTACTTTCAAGTTGAGATGAAGGGTGGTGCTGTTCATCACTTAATTCTTCAACGGAATGGTGTTCATTTTGTGCAAGCATTATCGTCACTCGGTATAACTGTCGTTCAGTAACACAGTAGCCGCCCACCGATTAACAGCAGGCTCAAAGAATGAGCAAAAAAGTGAATGAAAAAGCCTCGCATCTGGAAAAGATGTACGGCCTTTTTTCTTTTTTCGTTCTAATTGTGCACCATGGTCCCGACCTTGATTCTGACTGTAAATTCGTGCTACACTCCTAAGTGAAGTGTTCCCGGATGAGCACAGACCAATCCAGACACCTGTCCTGAGCCTGCCGAGGAGCTCTCGCCAAGATTGCCACCTCGGCGATGGTATCACTCCAAGAATACGCCTCCCACGTGCCCCAGACAAGAATATTCTAATTTGCGCTGGCGCTCTTTCTTTCAGCTAATAAAGGATTAAAACAATGTCTGAAGAACAAAAAATGAGAAAAGTTGTTTTTGCAATCAACATCACGATAGACGGCTACTGTGGTCATGAAACGGGGATCGTTGACGACCAATTGCACGAGTACTTCACCGGGCTCTTGCGTGATTCAGGCGTTGAAATTTTCGGACGCAACACGTATCACCTGATGTATCCGTACTGGCACGATGTCGCCGTCAATCAATCGGAAACGAAAGTGACCAACGAATTCGCGCGTATATTCGATTCCATACCTAAGATTGTCTTTTCAACAACATTGAAAAGCGTAGAGTGGAACAACACCACACTTCTCCACTCAAATCTTCGAGAAGAGATCGTGAAGTTAAAACAACAGCCAGGAAAAAATATTTCCATTGGTGGGCTGAACATCGCATCGCAAGTTGAACAATGGAATCTCATCGACGAGTATCACTTTGTCGTTCACCCGATCCTTGCGGGAAAAGGTCCCCGCTTGTTCGAACCGGGCAACAATCTTCCATTAAAACTTGTCGGGTCAAAAACGTTTCGTTCGGGAGTTGTTGCCTTACATTACGAGAAATAATTCTTTAATTGTTATCGGAGATGCTAAAAAATGAATGAAACGAACAGCAAAAAACAAGAGTTATCTTCAGCACAACGTGAAGAACTACTCAGCACGCTAAAATCCCGTTTTGAAAAAAACATGAACCGCCATCAGGGTCTTGAATGGCCCGAAGTACAAGCAAAGCTAAAAGCTAATCCTGAAAAACTGTGGTCACTTAATGCGATGGAAATAACTGGCGGAGAGCCAGATGTTGTTGGTTATGACAAAGAGATGGACGAATATATTTTTTATGATTGCGCAGCAGAAAGTCCTAAAGATCGTAGAAGTCTTTGCTATGACCATGAAGCTTTGCAGTCAAGGAAAGAAAATAAACCAGAAAATAACGCTGTTGACATGGCCGCTGCCATGGGGATCGAGATTTTGGCGGAAGAACAATATCGAGAGTTGCAGAAACTCGGAAATTTCGATACAAAAACATCAAGCTGGGTAAAAACAGCTCCCGATATTAGAAAACTTGGCGGCGCTCTTTTCTGTGATCGCCGTTACAACACTGTCTTCGTGTATCACAATGGCGCAGAATCTTATTACGCCTCAAGAGGGTTCCGCGGCTTGCTAAGGGTCTAAGTTTTGCACAGACAAAGAAGCGGCGCCCGCAAAAAAAGCACGCTAAAAAAGCGAGTCCCCACCAGGACGAGTAGGATTCTGCGCACGCTTCGCGGTCGAGCATTTTCCCAGGCCTGTTGGCCCGGACAGGCCTGGCTTCGAGTTTTTTCTGCTTCCAAGCAGAATCCACGCCCACCCCAGCGCCAGTAACACCAACGGTTAGCACGCACCAACAAGTTTGTGATCGTCTTTAGTAATTCCAGATTCCTTATTTGGCGAGGAGCGTATCGGTATGAAAACCAGAAAAGTCAACACCAGTGCACTTATTTTCGGGCTTTTGGTGGAATTAACCTTTTCCATCTTCCTAGGCTTTACCGGAATCGCCATGGGCCTTGCTCGCGATTTCCAGAACTCAACTTTATTGCCAAGCCATTTACCTGTCCAGGCGGGCAAATGACCTACACACAGAGCATATCTGAAATTGGCACAGCAACTTATTGGACTGCCACATGGTTCTGTTTAGAAGAACAAGCAGGCGCTAACACAGAACTTAACTCTGATACTGTCTTCTTGTATTCAGGATCAATTTATGGTTTAGTGCTCTTTGTGGCATTGCTCTTTGTGACCAATTGGTACTGGAATTCAAGCATCGGGCCGGCAAAGAACGATGGTTTACGCCTATGGTAAGCCAGAAAACCACCAGCTCAAAAAAATCGATAACACAAGGAGCGGAGATAGCACAGCCTGCAGTAGACGGTGGGGATTCGGGCGCGATTTCAAGTTTACGCAAACCGTAGAACCACGGTTTCTGTGAGCCTATCTTTCCAACCTTGTTCAGCCTGCATCGAGATCAGGAGTCTTTATGCAAGAACAGAGACTGATTTTCTCATGTATGATTTTGTTGCTAACGATGACTGCCTGCAACCCGCTCATCTTCACAGAAACAACCAACCCTTCACCTGAATTTGATACAAATCAGGTTTCACCCCCCGCAACAGGTACCCACGCCTCAACCACGAGCCTTTTGCCTGCACCGACTATAAATCCTGTAATATCGGTATCTTTTAAAGGATTTGAGATGTTCAGCCCTCTGGATGGCTGGGCCTGGGGTTGGGATTCGGATGGTGGCGACGAACATCTTTGGCGCACCCGCGACGGAGGCCTGACCTGGACCGAAGTATCTCCGCAAGCGATGGATCTCACTCACCCCGGAAAAGGCGAATTCCAAGACAAACTTAACGCCTGGGTAGGAGTTTGTGGTTTACCAAATCAGGAATGCGGCCTGGCGCGAACCTCCGATGGCGGGGAGACATGGGATGTGATCAATGATGCAGTATGGCACATTTTCGATTTCGATATTCACTTCTTCAATGAGCAAGATGGCATTCTGGAGAGCTATGGCGTTGGCGCCGGCACGGGTAGTTGGATGCTACAAGAAACAGACGACGGCGGCGCTACCTGGAAACCTGTCCGAGTGGTTTCTGATCCAGAAGGGATGCCCCCCGATTTTGCCGGGATTCTGGAAACATGCAATATTTGCGGCGACATTCTGTACATCGACCCGGACCGGCTGATTATCGTAAGAGGAAACCTGGCATCAGATCTATCGGCAGATGTCCAGTTATCGACCACCACAGACCGGGGACAGACCTGGCACAATCTCGACCTGGCCTTGCCTTCCGGTCCCTTCGCGCGAAGTTGGATTCATCCAATGCCCCCAGTATTCTTCAACGATCATAACGGGGTTTTGCCCATCAGGCTTTCTGATCAACCTTACGACTCTGCCGCCACCGCTTTTTACATCACCACTGACGGCGGGTCGAACTGGACATACCGCTCACTTCTCGAAAACCTGAACAATGTTGAAATCAACTACGCCGACGTGGAATTTGTCTCCGAACAGGAAATATTCGTGCGCTGCGGAGATGACCTTTGCATTACCCATGACGGCGCGGATACCTGGCAAAGATTCCCTTTCAACCTGACCTTCAAATCCCTGGATGCGGAAGCCCGCATAAGAACCTTCGATTTCGGCGACGCGATGACGGGCTGGGCGCTCGTCGATTTCGACAAGGAAGTGACCACGTTGTGGCAGACCACTGATGGCGGCAAAACCTGGATGATGCTCTCTCCGGCCTTTACGCCCTGATCTACATTCGATATGTTAGTATTGCGTCAAGTTATACTCTCTTACCCATGGATATAAAAACACTTTTCACACCTTTCCCAGTTCTTCCAACATCCCGTCTCGTTTTGCGCGCCTTGCGCCAAAACGATCTGGACGATTTGTACGCATATGCGTCAGACCCCGAAATAGACCACTATACGCCGTGGACACACTATAAATCTTTGGCTGAAGCTCAGATCGATCTGGATAGTTTCATCTCGGAGTACGACCGACACGGCCTGGGTGCATGGGGGATCGAACATCGCGCCGAGCGCCGCCTGATTGGGATCATTAATATTAGCCCGCCCCATCCGCGTAACAGGCGAACTGAGATGGGCTTCACCATTGCCCGAACTCACTGGGGGCAAGGCTATGCCGCTGAAGCTGCAACTGCCGTTATCAGGTTTGGATTAGAGAAAATGCAATTGCTTCGAATTGAAGCCGTATGCCTGCCAGAGAATTTAGCATCCGCGCGTGTCCTTCTAAAGATCGGAATGCAATATGAAGGCTTGCTACGCAAGTATCAAGTCTGGCGCGGCAAGCCCTGTGATCTTCAGATGTACGCATTAACAGCAGATGGAAGGGATGAGCAAAAAAGTGAATAAAAAAAGCCTTGCATCTGAAGAAGATGTCAGGTCTCCCCGATCACATCAAGGATAAGCCATGCCCAAAACATCGCTCAATAACCTGCCCGGCTTGCTGGCCGCCGCTGCCATCTGGGGCGGGATGTAGGGCACACCGTTCGAAGGAAGACAATGAAATACACAAAGTATCATGGCCTCGGGAATGATTACATCATGATTAATCCAACGGATATCGGTGGAGATCTTGACCCACGGCAAATCCAGCTTGTTTGTGACCGTAATTACGGCATCGGGTCCGATGGAATTCTTGTTGGTCCGCTTCATAGCGACACATCTGATTTTCGTTTAAGAATCTTAAATCCGGATGGAAGCGAAGCGGAAAAAAGCGGAAATGGCCTCCGTATATTTTCACGCTATCTCTGGGATCAAGGCTTGGTGCACGAAAAACCATTCACGGTAGAAACCCTTGGTGGAGTCGTCATCTGTCAAGTTCACGGTGCTGCGAAAACGGTGACTGTGGAGATGGGAAAAGTAAGTTTCTTGAGCACGAAAATACCCATTATTGGAGAAGAACGTGAAGTATTAAGAGAACAAATCAACATTGGCGGTACTACATTTATATACAGTGCTGTTACAGTTGGTAATCCGCATTGTGTCATACTTTGCAAGGAAGTGTCTCCAGAACTTGCCCGCAAGTACGGGCCTTTGATTGAAACAGACTCACGTTTTCCTAACAGAACCAACGTTCAGTTCCTGCAAGTAATTGACCGAAAAAACATTCAAATCGAAATATGGGAGCGGGGAGCAGGCTATACATTGGCATCTGGCAGCAGCAGTACAGCCGCCGCGGCTGTGGCCTACAGATTGAATCACTGCGATCAGGCCATCACAGTTCACATGCCGGGTGGACAACTCTCGATTCAACTTTCAGCAGAATTTACGGCGACCATGACGGGGCCAGTGACGCGCGTTTGCGAAGGGGTTATGGATCCGGAGATGTTTGGTAAATGAATTTATAGTATCGAACCCGAATGGGCAAAAAAGGCACCCGCTTCCCGCCCTGGTCTCATCGCAGGATGATGAGACCACAAATCGGTATCTTGCACTCTCTGCCAATTCCCTTCCCATCGATCGCATCAAGGACAAGCCATGCCCAAACCCCCATTGAACAACCTGCCCGGCTTGCTGGCCGGCCTGACCGCCGCCGCCATCTGGGGCGGCATGTACGTGGTTAGCAAAGTCGTGCTGGATGTCATTCCTCCCTTCGCCCTGTTGACCAGTCGTCTCGCGCTGGGCTTTTTGGCGCTGTGGCTTGTGATCGCCTGGCGCGGGCGGTTGTCGAACCTGCCGAGACACGGATTCAGCCTCAACCGCAGCCAATTCATCTCCGCCTTTGGGGTCGGGGTGGTCGGCTACGGGATTTCACTCGGATTTCAATTTGTGGGAACGAAGCTTTCGACCGCCGCCAATGGCGCACTGGTGACATCGGCCACACCCGCGCTCGTCATCCCCTTTGCCTGGCTGCTGCTCAAAGAGCCGGTCACACGCCGCAGGCTGCTCGCCATCCTGGTCGCCAGCCTGGGAGTACTGGCCGTGATCGACCCGCGCAGCGCGGACTGGTCATCCAACCTGTTCCTGGGCAATCTCTCCCTGTTGGGCGCAGCCCTGACCTGGGCGCTTTACTCGGTGCTGGTGCGAAAAGTGACCGGCCAGGGTACCGATCTACTGCAAGCCACCGCCATTTTCCTACTGGGCGGCCTGCCGATCACCATTCCGCTGGGAATCTGGGAACTCTCCACACAGGGCATGGGCCAAATAACCCTCGCCATCCTCGGCGGGATCCTTTTCCTGGGCATCATTTCGACCGCCATCGCTATGTTTTTATGGAATTACGCCTTCGCCCACCTGCCGGCTGCGGTCGCCTCGCTGACCTTTTTCGCCCAACCGCTGGTCGGGGCGCTGCTGGGCTGGTTCTTTCTCGGCGAAGAAATTACGGTTCTGTTCATCCTGGGCGGGGTTCTGATCGGGGCAGGAATCTTAATTTCGGCGCGGGAAAATTAAAACTACGTTTTGTCCCGTTTAAACGCAAAGGCCGCGCTGGGTGCAGAGTTTTTTCATACTTTTCTCTGCGCCCAATGCGGCCTCAACGGTAAAATTGTAAGATCAACCTGATCACGAATTCATGCGATCAGCAACTACTCCCCAATCGTATGCAGCAAAGCCATATTCGGGTTACGCAGCGCCCCCACCGGGAAGCCGCAGATGATGACCACCTGGTCACCGGGGCGGAAGCTGCTCGTTTCGAGCAGATGATCATCGACATGCTCGATCATGGCCCGCAAAGTTTCAACAAATTCGATCTTGTGCGGCAAAATGCCCCACAGGAAAGACATCTGGCGATAGGTATGCTCATCTGAAGTAAAGGCGATCACCGGCACCTGGGCGCGTACTTTCGACATCAACCAGGCCGTGCTGCCGTGCATGGTGAAAACCGTAATCCCGGCCACATCGCGGTCGCGGGCAATTGCATACGCGGCGCGCGCCATGGCTGCCGCATCGGTCTCGCCCAGTCCGTCAGTCTCACGTTGGCGAGGCTGACCCCACTCAAGGAAGTGGCTCTCCGCCTCACGCGCGATGCGGTCCATCATCGCTACCGCTTCAACCGGGTATTTGCCAGCGGCCGTTTCACCAGAGAGCATGATCGCATCTGTGCCGTCGAAAATGGCATTGGCCACGTCCGAGGCTTCGGCGCGAGTCGGCAGAGGATTGACAATCATCGATTCGAGCATCTGGGTGGCGGTAATGACCAGTTTGGCCTTGGCGTTGGCAGAGTGGATGATGCGCTTCTGCATGATCGGCACCCGCTCGGGCGGCACTTCCACGCCCAGGTCGCCGCGGGCAACCATAACTCCATCAACCGCATCCAGGATGTTGTCGAGGTCATCGAGCGCCTCGGGGCGTTCGAGCTTGGCGATCACCAGCGGACGGGGCTGGTTGGCAGGCAGCAGGCGTTTAATGGCGTGGCGCACCTGGATGATATCCTGAACTGAGCGTACAAACGAAATCGCAACCGCTTCTACACCCTGCACCAGGCCAAAGGCCAGATCGGCCTCATCTTTTTCGGTAAACCCGGGGATGCGCAGTCGCACACCCGGCAGGTTGATGCCTTTGTTGGAGGTCAGTATGCCGCCGACCACCACCCGCGCCAGGAGGATGCGCCCTTTGACCGAAACAACCACCAGCACAAGCCGGCCGTCATCGAGCAAGAGGCGGTCTCCGGCGTGGACCGATTCGAAAAGTTCCGGAAACGTAACCGAGATCTTCTGCTCCTCGCCATCCGGCACAGGGTCATCCTGACAATACACGCGCACCAGCTCGTCAAAAGCCAACTGCATGGGAGCTGCTAAAACACCTACGCGCAGCTTTGGCCCCTGCAAATCGAGCAGGATGCCGACAGAAAGATCGAGGGCCTCCGAGACCCGTCGAATGCTGGCAATGCGCGCGGCATGTTCTTCATGCGTACCGTGCGAAAAGTTAAGACGGGCAACATTCATGCCGGCTTTGAATAGTTTTTCAAGGGTGGCTTCATCCTGGCTGGCAGGGCCGATGGTGGCTACAATTTTGGCGCGTCGTTCCATAAGTTCATTATCCTTACATAATAAAAGTATCGGGGCGCAGAAAAATGACTGCGCCCCGATTTTACTCGTTTTTTGAGTTTTACAGGTAATTCAGTTCTTTTGCTTTGTGTGTCAGCTCGTCACGGAATTGAGGGTGGGCAATATTGATCAAAGCCTGGGCGCGCTGACGGATGGTTTTGCCATATAACTCAGCCACGCCATATTCGGTCACGATATAGCGGACGTGGTTGCGAGTGGTTACCACGCCTGCGCCCGGTTTCAGGAAATGAACAATCTTGCTGATGCACGAGCCGTCTTTCATCATGGCCATGCTTGGCAGGGCGATGATGGGTACGCCGCCCTTGGAGCGGGAAGCGCCATAGACAAAGTCCAACTGCCCGCCGACGCCGGAATAGAGCTTGTGCCCGATACTGTCGGCGCAGACCTGCCCGGTCAGATCGATCTCGATCGCAGAGTTGATCGCCACCATGCGGTCGTTCTGGGCGATCACAAACGGGTCGTTGATGTACTCAGTGCGATGCAGTTCGATCAGCGGGTTATCATCCACCCAGTCGTACAGACGTTTGGTGCCAATGATAAAACCGGCGATGATCTTGCCGTTATGGATGGTCTTGCGGGCGTTGGTCAGCACGCCTGCTTCAACCAGGTCAATCACGCCATCCGAAAACAGTTCGGTATGAATGCCAAGATCTTTTTTGTGATAGAGATATTTCAAGACCGCGTCTGGAATGGCGCCAATGCCCATTTGCATGGTCGCGCCATCAGGGATCAACTCGGCAATGTGCCCGGCAATACTTTCGACAACATCCTTGTCGCCTTCGTCGCCCATCGCCAGTTCAAAAATCGGGTAGTTGACCGGCACGATGTAGTTCAGACGGCTGACGTGCAGGAAGGCATCTCCCAAAGTACGCGGCATCTGCTCATTGACCTCGGCGATGATGATCTTGGCCGATTCCGCCGGGGTTTTGGTCAGGCCGACTTCCACGCCCAGGGAGCAAAATCCGTGCTCATCGGGCAGGGAAACATGCACAAACGCCACATCCAGCGGCAGAACATTATTTTTGAATAGCAGGGTGAATTCAGAAAGCAGGACCGGTGTAAAATCAGCGCGGCCTTCCTGAACAGCCTTGCGGACGTTATGGCCGATAAAAAGCGTATTGACACGCAGGTGGCCCTCCAGCTCCGGGCTGACGTATTCCGCCGAGCCAATCGTCAGGGCATGACAGAGTTCGACATTCTGCAATTCGGGCGCGCGCTTGACGAGTGCACCCAATAAAAATTTCGGAATGGAAACATTGCCTGTCAGAAAAACACGATTTCCACTCTCAACACACTTGACCGCTTCATCGGCTGTGCAGACTCGTGACTGATAAATGCTTTGCCAGGACATCGGCTATTCTCCTTCTTCCGGGGCGACCCAGCGCTGCAAATGTCGAATTTCACCTTTGAATGTGTTGACACCCATTTCCAGGGCCGGATCGTTCTCAATCGCCACTTCAGCGCCCAGCTCCGCCACTTTCATGACGTACGGCATGGCCGCATTGACAAAAGCATGGGTGGCAGTCCGTGCCACAACCGCCGGCACGTTCGGAACACAGTAGTGCAGGATGCCTTCTTCGACATAGGTCGGGTGATCGTGGGTGGTGGGCCGGGATGTCTCGAAACAGCCACCCTGGTCGATGCTCATATCGATCAGCAGTGAGCGCGGCTTCATGGTTCTGAGCATTTCACGCGTGATGACAATCGGAGCGCGTTCGCCAGGCACCAGGACCACGCCCAAAACCACATCTGCGTAGTTGCAGGCTCGTTCGATGTTGCGCCGGGTGGAGATCATCGTCACCACCTGTGGGTAGCGCTCGTGGACGCGCTGCAGGGCTTCGAGGCTCTTATCGAGCACGCTGACATGCGCCCCCATCCCCAGGAAGATGCTGGCCGCATTCATTCCGGCGGTGCCGGCGCCGATGATAACCACTTCCGCGGGGGGTACGCCGGCAATGCCGCCCAGCAAAATACCCTTGCCGCCGCGGTTGTTCTGCATAAAACGCGCCGCGATCTGGGGCGCCATTTGTCCGCCGATCTGGCTCAGCGAGTGCAAAACCGGCAGATCGCCGTTCGGTAATTGGATTTGCTCGTAAGCGATCGAGGTGATCCTCTTTTCGATCAGGCCTTCGACGCGCCCCTGGCGGGCCGATGCCAGGTGCAGGAAACCCATCAGGATGGCATCAGGGTTGATCCACTCGATCTCTTCCTGCATCGGGCGGGTGACTTTAAGCAACAGATCGGCCCGGCCATAAACCTCGTGGCCAGAATAAACAACATTTGCGCCAGCGCGTTCATATTCCTGGTCGCTAAAGCCCGCACCCAAGCCGGCTTCATGCTCCACGTAAACAGTATGGCCTTGCTGAATGAGAATTTCAACACCTGCCGGAGAAACGCCTACGCGATATTCAAAGGGACGGCGCTCCTTTGGGATTCCGATATTCATAGAGCCTCCATATGGGTTAATAAACCCTAAAGGCGATGGGCCTTTAGGGTTTTGAGTTTAGGACAACTGCAATACTTCGCTGATCTTGGGCAATGCCCAGTCGATGGTGTCCTTGTCGATCACCAACGGTGGCGCAAAGCGGATAACATGATCGTGGGTCTCTTTCGCGAGAATGCCGCGCGCTTTGAGAGCTTCGCAAAAGCGGCGCGCGCCCCCCGCAGCCGGGTGCAGCTCGACGCCGATCAACAGACCGCGTCCGCGCACTTCTTTGACGTGCTTGCTCGGGATTTCGCTCAAGCGCTCGCTGAAGTAATTGCCCAGTTCGTCGGCGCGTTCGGCAAGCTTTTCCTCGCGTAAAACGCCGATTGCGGCCCGGCCAATCGCAGCGGCCAAAGGATTGCCGCCGAAGGTGGAGCCGTGCTCGCCCGGGGTGAACAGGCCGAGAAGGGCCGCATCCGCCAGTACGGCGGAGATCGGGTAAAAGCCACCCGAAAGCGCCTTACCGATGGTGATCATATCAGGGCGGACGCCTTCGTGCTGGCTGGCAAAGATGCGGCCGGTACGGCACAGGCCGGTCTGGATCTCATCGGCAATGAACAGAACGTTGTTCTTTTTGCACAGTTCAGCCACTTTTTTCAAGTAACCGGCCGGAGGAATGATCACTCCCGCCTCGCCCTGGATCGGCTCGAGCAGCACGGCAGCCGTGTTCGGCGTGATCGCTTTCTCAATCGCCGCAGCATCGCCATAAGGCACGGTCAAGAAGCCGGGGGTAAAGGGGCCAAAATCATCCCGATAAAGCGGTTCAGTGGAGAAAGAGATCGTAGTCGTTGTGCGCCCGTGGAAATTCCCACTGGCGGTGATGATCTCAGCCTGGTGACGCGGAACACCCTTGACGCGATAGGCCCACTTGCGAGCCAACTTGATCGCCGATTCGACCGCTTCGGCGCCAGAGTTCATCGGCAGCGACATTTCGTAACCGGTAAATTCGGAGAGTTCCTTGTAAAACATGGGGAGTTGGTCGTTGCGGAAAGCGCGCGAGGTCAGAGTGACTTTTTTGGCCTGCTCGATCATGGCATTTAGAATGCGCGGGTGAACATGGCCCTGGTTGACTGCCGAATAAGCGGAAAGACAATCCAAAAACTTGTTGCCGTCTACATCATAAACCCAGACGCCCTCGGCGCGTTCGATGACGACATCGAGCGGGTGATAATTGTGCGCGCCGTACTGTTCTTCAATTTCAATAAACTGGTTGGTATTCATTGTATGCCTTTCAGTGTATGGTGAGAGCGAAATTGCCCCGAGCGCCACGCAGTCGAGAGGCTAAAAAGAACCCCACCCCGGCCATCCCCCAGTTTCCGCCGGTTGTCGAGCTTGTCGAGACACGGAAACTGGGGGAGGGTGCCCGGAGGGCGGGAGGGGGTTTATGCCACTTCCAATAAACGAGCCAGTACCGCCTTCTGTGCATGCAGGCGATTGTGAGCCTGCGGGAAAATCGCTGAGTGGGGACCATCGGCCACATCGTCGGTCAGTTCGTGGTTGCGATGGGCCGGCAGGCAGTGCATGACGATCACATCTTTGTCGGCTTCGCTGACCAGTTTGGCATTGACCTGGTAAGGAGGAAAGACGGCTTCGCGCTTGGCGGTTTCTTCTTCCTGGCCCATGCTGGTCCAGGTGTCGGTATAGATAACCTGCGCGCCCTTAACCGCTTCGTGCGGGTCAGTCAGCAGATTGATCTTCGCCCCACTGACAACGGCCAGTTTCTTGCCGGTTTCAATGGCAACAGCCGGCATGTCATAGCCCGCCGGGTTGGCGATCGTGAAATTCGCGCCAAGCATGACCGCAATATGCATCAACGAAACGGCAACATTGTTGCCATCGCCAACATACGAAACGGTCAGACCCTTCATAGAGCCAAATTTCTCAATGATCGTCTGGGCATCGGCCATGGCCTGGCAGGGGTGGCTAAAATCGCTCAGGCCGTTGATGACCGGCACGGATGACCACTTGGCCAGTTCGACAACATGGGCATGCTCGAAAACGCGCGCCATCATCACCTGGACATAGCCAGACATGACACGGGCAATATCTGCGATCGATTCGCGTTTGCCAAGACCGATTTCATTGGGGGAAAGATAGATTGCGTCGCCGCCCATATGGCGCATGGCCATATCGAACGAAACACGCGTACGCAGGCTGGGCTTCTGGAAAATCATGCCCAATACTTTGCCCTTGAACAAGGGTGGGTTGCCATGCTCAAAATGTTCCTTCTTCAAGCGGATGGCCAGATCTAAAATATCTTGGATTTCTGCCGGGGAATAATCGGCAACATCGAGGAAGTGTTTCATGCTTTCAGTCTCCTTATGGAAATTGGAAGTTACCGCCCCGAGCGCCGCGCAGTCGAGAGGCTGTTCAATTGAATAAATTTTATCACAGCGCCCCCCGCCGGTCATGTTGCCTGTGTCACGTTTTGAATTGACGTTTGTACCGATTTATACTCTGAACTTCTTCCAGTAGCGTTGCAATCCATCGGCGCTCATGCCAAGCGGGTTTGCCAGCAGATAAGCTTCGCGCACATCGTCAGGCAGGCCGATTTCGCGGCCCTGGGCTTCCATCAACGCCACAAAGCTTTCGCGCAGGTATTCGATTGGCGGATCGGTGGGCATGACCTGGGTCAGCCAGTAGTCCACATCCTCGAGGGTGCGATGGATCGCTTCAAAATGCCAGTCGGGATCATCAAAAATGCCAAAATGAGTCGGGACAACATGGCGCACATCCAGCCCTTGCAGTTTGTCGATCGAAGCGTGCCACCTTTCCAGATGCAGTTCGGGCGGCACGAAGGGCAGGCGTAAGTACGGGTAAGTCGAAATCCGAATGCCCCCAACATCCCCGGTAAAGCAATAGCCGTCCACAAAATAACAGATGTGATGCTCGGCATGCCCCGGCGTGTCAAAAGCCGTCAGCCTCAGGCCGCCATCCAAATCGATCTGGTCGCCATCCTGCAAAATCGTCAAGCGCTCAGGCGGAACCGGCAGGAAATCTCCCCACAGGCTTTGCATTTTGTCGCCATAAATGCGCGTGGCCGAGGCGATCAGTTTCTCGGGGTTAAGTAGGTGCGGCGCGCCATTCGGATGCACAAAAACCTGCGCGCCGCGCGAGGCTAGGAAACCCGCCGCCCCGGCATGATCGAGATGGATATGGGTCAGAAAAACATGGCTGACATCCTTCAGGCCATAACCAAGTGCGGCCAGCTCCCGTTCCAGGGCCGGAACGGTCGAACCAGGACCGGATTCAACCAGCGCAACACCATCCGCATGCGGAATGGCATACACCGCAATCGCGGTCCCCTGGCCCTGAAAGTTTAGATCGAGAGGCTGGACAATTGTTTTCGCCATAGGGGTTGCTCCTGGTTACGGTTCTGGGCAGCAAAGGCCGAAAGCGTTTCGGTCAGGTCGTCACCATTGCTGATCGGACAGACCGGCACACCGCGCGCAAGCAGGCTCTGCAGCAATCCTTCATTTGTTGTGTGCCCGCCAAAGGTTTGCGGGTTGATCAGGATGACCACGGGACTCAACCCGCGCCGCGAGGCGGTCTCGGCAGCGAGCAGGATATCCTGCCGGGCAGACGAGGTCACCAGCAGCACGCTGGACCCGTACGGGATGCGCGGCGCGATCGAATCAACCAGACTGACGAGCGGCAGGTGCCCCGCGGCGCGCACAAAGGCCAGGGTTTCGAGCAGTTTGGCCTCCTGGCGCTCGCTACGCTCAGCCGGGATGACGGTATAAGCCGGGCCTTCGGTCACGAAACCAACCGCGCGGCGCTGCTCGATAAAATAGTGCGCAAGCGAGGCAGTAATGGAAACCGCGTATTCGATGGTCTCGGGCGGCAGGGACAGTTGCGGGCGGCGCTGAAAAGTCCAACTGTTCAAGACAGGTTGGGGCAAAGCGGGCAGTTCATGGTGCACATTCACTTCGGCATCGAGGAACAGCCAGATCTCTGCCTGTGGATCTTGCTCAAACTCCTTGACCATCAGACGATTGCGACGGGCGCTGGTCGGCCAGTGGATGCGTTTAAGCGGGTCACCGTGGATATATTCACGCACCCCGGCTGCATGGGGCGTGATCTCAAAAGACTTGCGCCGGATGGCTTTGCCCCCTGGCAGGTAGCCGGAGGGGGAAGGGAAATCGTGGATGGGCAGGATGAGCGGCAGCACAAGCAGCGAATCGGCGTGAGGAATGCTCCGTTTAACGGCGAACAAACCAAACGGGTCGCCTGATCCGAGTACGGTCGGCCCAAGCCGGTACACCCCGCGGCGGGTGAGCCAGGTGCGGGCCAGGTAAGAACGCTTCTGTCTTCCCCCAACATTCGTAAACAGCCGCGAACCGGAAGCCTGCGGCAGGCTGGATGCATTATCTACTTCGACCCACAAACGCGGCAAACGGCTGTCATTATACAGATCAAAATTTTCTTCAAAAATATCGCCGACCGAAGCGCGCAGGGAGCGCGCCTGGCGCGTCAGGCGCAGTTCGCGGAGCGAAAAGAAGGTCCACAACCAGGCTGCGCCCAGCAACATTCCGCTCAGATAGGCCAACCGGACATATAAATCGGCCCCATTCAAGATGGTTCCGATCAGGCCAATTGCGAACAACAGCAGCAAAAAGATACGCGCCGGGTTTTTCATTTCAAGCGGTAAACGTTCCGCCAGGGACAGGCACTGCCATCAAGATTTCTTGCACCAATTTTTCAGCGGTCACTTCGCGCAAGCGAGCGGCGGGGTTGACAATGATGCGATGGGCAAGGATGGCGCTCGCCATGGCCTTTACATCGTCGGGCAAAACATAATCACGCCCGAGCAAACCAGCTCGAGCCTGTGCACCGCGGAAGAGGGCCAGCGAGCCACGCGGGCTGGCACCCAAATAAATATCGGCATGCTGGCGGGTGCGGTTGACCAAATCGACAATATAACGCTTGACCGAAGGGGAGACAAAGATCTCACGCACGGCATCCGCCGCCTGCAAAACTTCATCGGTGCTGATGACCGATTCGACACTTTCAATGGGGTGCCGCAGTTGCTGGTTTTCCAGAATCCGAATCTCATCAGCCTGGCCGGGATAGCCCATGCGCAAGCGCAGCAGGAAGCGATCCAGTTGGGCTTCGGGCAGGGGGAAAGTGCCTTCGTATTCGATCGGGTTTTGGGTGGCCAGCACCATAAAAGGTCGCGGCAGGATGTGTGTCTGACCATCGACAGTGACCTGGCGCTCTTCCATGGCTTCGAGCAGCGCGGCTTGGGTTTTGGGTGTGGCACGGTTGATCTCATCTGCCAGGATGATCTGCCCGAACAAGGGTCCGGGACGAAACTCGAATTTACGGGTTTCCTGGTTGAAAATGGATGTGCCGGTTACGTCCGAAGGAAGCATGTCTGGGGTAAATTGCAAGCGGCTGAAAATACAGCCCAATGATTTTGCCAGGGTACGCGCCAGCACGGTCTTGCCAACGCCGGGCACATCTTCGATGAGTACATGTCCCTGGCAAAGCAGGCCGATCGTGATCAGATCAAGAGCGCTGCGTTTGCCAATGATGACGGTTTCAAGGTTCGCAAATAATTTCTCGCCAAATGCTTTCAAGTCGGTCATGGGGCTCTGTCCTTTGGGTTGAATGGTACCTTGATTGTACGTGAGATTGACAGCCCCCGCAAGCAAAAAGAAAATTTTTGCAGCATTACTCAGAGTAATACATCACCCGCCAGACATAATCATCAGCGATCTTGCAGGTTTGATCAAGATGCGCTGCAAGGGTATCCCACTTGAGCGGATATTCTTCATCGATCGAGGCGCTCAAAGCGCTGCCCAGGCAACCGGAGCCAGCGTAGTAATTAGCGACCGTCATCTTCCACATATCTTCATAGGTGGTGGCTTCAGACGGTTCGGCGCGGGTGACATTCTTGACCATTTGCTGGGTCTGGGCGGCGCTGGCATAGAGCATGGCCGCAATCAGGCCAATCTCAGAATCACTGCCAAGCTGGTCAAACACTGCCCCGCGCAAAACCTGTTGACGATCCTCGCGCATGCTGGCGTACCCACCAGCGCACCCGCCATTTCCATAGACCGGCAAACACAGCGCGGCATAGTAATCCAGGTTCCAGAGCAAGAGCATCGAAACGCCGTTTTCGGTAACATAGCCCAGGCCCTGCTCATAAGGGTCAGATGATTCAGGCCAGAATTGGGATTCCTGGGCAATAACGCCCTTGAGCAAGCGCGCCGGAACGCTGTAACGCGATCCGGCATCGAAAATTTGTTGGTCATATTTGTTCTGCCAGGTCAAGACCGCATCGGCGGCAACACGCTCCCCACAGGCAGAAGCGGCGCCATTTTGGAGCAGCCCACGGTCCGAACAAGAAGCGGCATCGACCAGCCCGTTTCGGATCAACTGCCCCGCCAGCAAGGTGTAGCGATTGGTAGTTGCCAGGTATCCGGCTGAAAGCGGCTGCTCAAACGATCTGGGCAAAGAGCCATCCGCGGGGGGGAACATCTGCCAGAGCAGCGCCCCGCCGGGCAGCGTGGCTGCATATTCATTGGTCAACAGGTCGAAGCGGTAAACCTGGCGCTCGCCCTGCACACTCGAGTAAGCGCGGTATTTGACCTGGTAGCGTTCACTGCGGTCCCCAAAATCGGATTCGGCCCAATATTCCAACCATTCGCCATCTTCATCGGTTGGAGGCAGCTTCAGTTCGCTGATGGCCCCGCTAAAAGCTTTTTCGTTATTCACTACGCGCACAAATATATTCGTGATCTGGTAGCCCGCAACCGGTTCTTCGGCAACCAGTTTCAGGCCGGGGCGCGATTCGCACCACTCACCCGGCTGGCAGTCGGTCACATATAATCGCATGGAAATATCAGGCAATTCTGTTTCTATTGTTTCAGTGCGGGTCTGCCCCCCAACGTAACGCAGCATCAAACCCGAACAACTGGCGCTGCTGCCGCCATATTGGGCCGGCGCACAGACCGGGGTGGTCAGCCAGGTTTCCGCCACCTTTGCCCCGCACGAAAAATTGGCATCATCCACCGTCGGCTGGGAGGCATGGTTGACATAAAGATCGCAAACCACAAATCCGTCATTCCAGCGTTTCAACTGCCAGTGCGATGATTGCACAAGCACTTCTTTACGCAAAACACGCGGGTCATCCTCAGCCCGGCCCGGGCTGACCGAACCCGCCAACGTCACAAAGATAACCACGCAAGCAAAAAAAACACGCAGCATTGCCCGACTCCAAAGCAAAACACTGGCAGGGAAATGCTGCGTACGCTTCACTTGCACACCTTCCAATAAATCAAAATAAACTGGTCACTTTCAGGGCGAAGCAATTCTGAGACAATACTGGATAAGATTGACACCCCACTCGTGGGCGCTGCGGATGTCGGCCCGGCTGCGCGACTCGAAGGGCAATTTTCCGGCCCAGGCCAGGCTGTAGGCCGCGCTGCTGAAAAGAACTTGTTTCCCAACCTGAATATTGCTGCCCTGCGCCCCAGGCGGCGGCGCGGCAAACAAAAAGGGCGCTTCGAGCACCGAGGCGTTGGCCGCCAGCGGAGCAAGTTTCCTGCCCAATTTCTCGAACAATGCCGTAAAGGATTTTTCCGCGGCATCATCCAGAGACTCGGCAAACAGGATCTTTTTCTGGTCAAGATAGGCCTGCAAGGCCTTCACCGCAGCGCCATCTGCACTGAAGGCGCCTTTTGCGCTCAGGTAAACCAGATCGTAGCCCGAAAGATCAGAAGAAGGGGCAAGGCCTGCATCCAGCACCAGTTGATAGGGTGAAACACGCGCACATTCAGCGGCGAGAAAGCGCCAGCCGGCGGGCACATCTTCCACCTCGCGGCCAAAACTGCACAGACCGACATAGACCGATTGCCGAATCTCCGGCCCGACCTGGGCCCGGAAGCGCAGATCCAGCTCGCCGGCCGCCGGGTGGAATGGATTTTCGGGATTCTTGATCGTCTGCTTTTCACCTACCAGCCGCACCCGCGCCAGTTCCACCGCCGGGCGTTTGGGCAGGCTCGAACGTGCCGCCACCACAAACTCAGACTGGATCTGTTTTACATCCTTGGCAACGCCGCCCAATTCACGCTCGCCATGCCCCAGCATCAGGTAGAGCAGGCCTTCGGCATTCGCGCCAAAATCGTAAGCTACCGGCTCGGTTACAACAATCACATTACCGACGGCATCCACTGCAACGCCAGGGGAGATGAAAACATATTGGTCCGGCGGGTCGTTAGCCTGAACTTCCAAACCGGCGATAATACCCGGGCGATGAAAAACCAGATCGTGGGCCTGGCGCGCCTTACGGTGTTCTTCGTGAGCCTGCGCCCAAACTTCGGCAGTCACCGCCATGCCGTCGTAGGGTTTGATACGTGTTTTCGGGAAAAAGCTATAAGCGCTATTGTCGTCCATGCGGGATACTCCTTCGTGTACGATTTATCCACAGGTCTGCTGCGGCACAGGGTCGCAGAAGAGCTAAAAAATTCTTATCTATTCAAACGTGCATTCGACTTCATACAAGACATGTGCCGGGATGACCCCACGCACAAGATCGGATATTTTGCGCTGATATGTCTCGGCGGAATAACGGGTGCGCTCCAACTCTGAAGCCGGAACCCGCAAACGAACCAGGACGGTATTGGGCTGGTTCTTCGTGCCGAGAGCGATCTCGTTCCCCAGAACCGTATTGGCTCCCAGGATGAAATTGGCAGCGCGCCGCTCCACAATTTCAACCTGTCCGGTGGTGTAAATCTCAAGATAAGTGCGCAACGCCTGCTCTGTGCCGCGCCGCTGGAAGAGAGTCGTGGCATGGCGCACCAGGGTGCGCATCCGATCCAGCGGAATTGAATCGTCCACGGGCATGCCAACCCACGAGGCCAGCCAGGGGATAAATTCTGGCGGGGTCAGGTCCGAGTCGAAATAGCCATCCACCTGCTCGATCTGCTGGTTGACCGGTTTCAGGAAGCTCTCAAACAGCATCAGGAAGCGCGATGTAAAATCATCGCTTTCGTAGATCTCAGGCAGAAATTGCAGGTATTTCGCCTTGCCAAAGACCGTCAGGCGCAGGGAGGCTTCGGCCAACGTCAGCGCTTCGTCAGGCAATACCAGGCGCGCGTCCACCAGCAGATGCTGATTGGCATAAAACGTTTTTAGGCGCGCCCCGATCTGGATCTCATACTGCTCACCCGCCGAAAAATATTCCGCGAGCGGGATCAAAACCAGCAAGTCCGCTCCGGCTTCGGCCACGGACGGCAAGGTGTGCGGCACACCAGGTGGCAAATCATACATTTCAGCCTGCATCACGCGCGGCATCGCCAATTGCAAAACCACGCCAGGCTGTTCAGGCACGCAAAAACGCAAATGCAGGGTGACCAACTCGCCGGGGTAGCGGTTCAGGTGGTCGGCAGCAAGCAGCAATTCCGCGCTTACCACTGCAGGAGCAATCCCGGTCATCATGCCTGACCCTTTCCGTAAGCCGTTTCCATCGTTGTAACTTCGATCTCATGCTCCAGGGAGCAAACCAACCCGTCCGCGGGGATGCGCAGCAGTTTTTCGATCGGTTTGAGCGGAGCTTCTTCGTTATCTTCAAAAATGGAACGTTCTTCGACTGGCACAACATCCCGGTACGACACTTCAACATCCAAAACGAACTTGACGGTCGGCACCTGCTGAATGAGGGAGGTGACTTCAGCCATGAACAGGTCGCGGCCAAAAGGCCAGCCTTCCCAGCTTTCACCGGACTGCAAAAGCGGGGTGCGCTCGTCCAGGCGAACGGGAGAAAGAAATCGCCGCAATTCATCGTTGACCTGCGCCAGGGCCTCGCCCGGCTGGATAAAATCCTGCGGAACGATCCGGGCTTTGACTTTGACCCCGAAGTAGCGCGGTTCACGCACATTGAGCGGAGTGGTCAGCAGGCGGTACTGGTCAAGATGGTTGCGCAGGTCGGCTTGCAGGGTTTCATCGAGATGCAAAGCGCCCAAACCGCCGGCGCGCACCGACTCAGCCACTGCCGGAACGATCAAGACCGAGACACTGCCCGAGCCGCCGCGCGGATTATCGTTGGGGGTCAGGCACTTGGCGCGGGCGATCGAACGGCTGAAATTGATCGTAAATTGCTCGTAATCCTGGGCAGTAACTGCACGGCGTTGAGCCTGTAATTCACGCTGGGCGCGCAGTTTGAGCTCTTCGAGTCCTTCCTGATCGCGCCCGCCATCGGCGCGGACGAGATTGGCGACCCGCGCCACATAGGCCAGCGAAGTAGTCATGGTGGCCAGGCTGCGAGCCGGCAGGTTGCCGCGCACCCCGCCGCCGGAGCGATATCGCGAAAAACGGATCCCACGGCCGCTCTCCGGCACTCGTCCGTATTGCACGACAGAACCGTCGGGCTGGCGCACGGAGGGGCCAAACTGGATCGTGCCGGTGGCCATATCGAGCACATAATGGCGGTCAAAACGGGTCGATTTGGCAAAATCGCTGACCTGCTGCCAGGGGGCAAAAACCCCGTTCTCGCCGCGCGTTTCTTCAACTTCGAGGGCTTCGCCCGCCTGCAAGGCCAATACCGGAGCATTGCGCAAGACAAAAGATTGGCCCGGTTCACCGGTGCTTGAGCCAAGCACCTCCCCATCAACACGGGTGGCGTGCATCGCCGGGACTGTCGCACCAAGAGTGGATGACTCAACCCGCTTGATGCGCGGCGATTCTGAGTACATCCCCTGCAAAGAGTTGCGCTGTTCGATACGGCAGCGCAGCCAGAAGGCATCCAGTCCATAGAGCGTGGCGGGGCTAAACCCAAGCGGCAGGTAAAGCACCAAACGGCCCGATTCATTGTTAAGGCCGCCGGTGGTGTCACGCTCACCTTCGAAGACGCTCGGCTTGATAACCTGCCAGGTTCCGTCTGCGGTCAGACATTCCCAGGTCCACGGCGGATCATCGCGGCGGATACCGACCGCCTCGGTCGGATCGCAGGTGAAAGCCAGTTGCAGGATATGCCCGCTGATGTTGTTGGCGGAATCAAATCCGAGGTAAAAGGTATCGCCCACTTTAGGGGCGGCCTGGTCAAAGGCGTAGAAGGTTTCCAGCCCCATGCGCGGGAAAAAGTTACGGTTAAACTCGCCCTCCTTGCGGATGTGCGCCAGTTTGGGCGGAGTCATCAGCAATTCCTGCGTGGTGGTAAAGGTGATCTCTTCCTCGCTCTGATCGGCGCGCACTTCGAAGCCCTGCGGCACGCTGACGGTCTGGATCGTTTCTACCGGTTCAAGGGCGGTTGAGAGCCAGAAGGTCAGTTCGGTGCGCGCGCTGGAAGCAGGCATGCGCTGCAAGCCAAGCATGTCGAGAAATTTGATGTAGTTTTTCTCAGGCACGCGATTCAAGCGATAGGTCATCAACTCGGTCATCCAGGCAAATAACTCGATCAGTGTAATGCCTGGGTCGCTCAGGTTGTATTCGGTCCATTCCGGGCAATAGTGGATGATGCGCTTGCGGGCTTCGTCCACCAGGTCGCTTTGAAAGCGAAGGTCGTCCAGGTTGGGGGAAGGCAGGGTCATGGTTGGCTCCTGGGTAAGATCAGATAACTTCTTGTTCGTCTTCAATAAAGAATGGATAAACGATGCTGCGGGTATCGTGGGTGGCCTTGATGCTGTATTCGATCTCTGCCAGCAGCGCACCGGGGTTGGAATCATCGAAAACAACATTCACATTCTTGACTTCGATGCGCGGCTCCCACATCCGCAGGGACTGGTGAACGTATTCCTGCATCAGGCTGGCGGCGGCCGCAGAGCGCGGCTCAAAGAGCAGTTCGTGGGCGCGGCAGCCGAAGGTGGGGCGCATGACCCGTTCTCCGGGGCGCGTGCCAAGAATAATGCGGATCGACTGCTCAATATCCTCCGCGCCGGTGACAAGCGCCACCTGCCCGCGCGCATCAGTGCGAAGCGGAAAATTCAGACCATTGCCTAAAAATGTTTGCGTTTTTTGCGACATGAAGCATCTCCAAATCAGGGGCCGATCAAGACAGTCATACAACCCATCACAATCGAATCGGGCGGGCCGGTGCAGGTTGCCATATCACCCAGGCGGGCAGCAGGCAGGCCGCCGATCAGCACAGTCGGGCTGCCGGGCGGCAGGATCGGCCCGCCAACATGTGGAATGGGTGGCACACCGGGGGTTTGCATGGGGCAGGCGTGCATATCGCTGACGCGCGCGGCAGGCGTGCCGCCGATCAAGACAGTTGGGAACCCGGCGACGATGCTACCACCGTGAGCAGTGCTATCTCCCATTCGAGCGGCTGGAGGCATATTTGCGCCACCTTTCTAATTAATTTTGACCAGCGCGCCCTGGATTTCAACCATGGCGCTGCCTTTGACAGATGTTTGCGCACCCTGAATGTTGGTCTGGGCCTGACCCTGGACATCCACTTTGGTGCCTTTCAAGGCAGCCCCGGCAGACTGCAACTCAAGCTGCGATGCCGCAACCTTGATTGAGCCTTTGGTGGTGCTCTCGACCATGAAATCCATCTTGCTTTTGATAGTCATTTTTCCACCGACATCAATGGTCAAATCGCCCTGAACCTTGATATCCATCGAGTTTTTTACCGAATCGATAATGATGCTGTTCTTGCCGGTTTTGTCTTGAATGGTGATCTTCTCCTGGCCCTGGGTGTCATCCAACACTATGACATGCCCGGTACGCGAGCTGATAATACGCTGGTTAACTTTTCCTCCCGCAATCGCCACTCCGGCAGGGGCTTTGGGTGGCTTATCCTTTCGGTTCCACAATGCGCCAACCACATACGGCAAACTGGGGTCGCCCTGTTCAAAAGCCACCAAAACTTCATCGTTGACCTCGGGCACAAAGAAGAGTCCCCGGTCTGCTCCGGCGCCGGGCAGGGCCAAACGCGCCCAGGCGCTGTCCAGGGTTTCATCGGGCATCCACGGGAATTTGACACGCACCCGGCCCAGCATTTCAGGATCGGTATTGCTGGTCACAACCGCAGGCATGACCCCATACAGCTTGTTCAACTCGTGATCTTTACCCATCAACAGGTGCCGAATGGTGTACGGGTTGCGCCCTGAAACCTGGAACTGGATTTTGTAATGGCCGTTGCGGTAAATATGACGGGCCTCGGTGGCAAAATACTTGCCCGAAAAACGCACGCCAACGTTGGTGATCATCATGGTCGTTCCGGCCACCAGGTTGGGCGCGCCGCCATCCACTTCACCGCTGGCGCGCACGAACGAGCTCTCGTGCTCCGCAAAGCGCGCCTTTGCCTGGGCGGTCGCCATCACCGGGGTGGTCGTCGATGGGTCCACCACATTATCTTCGAACTGTTTCATGAAGGCGGTCGCAAGCTGTTTACTGCCCGGCAGCGCCGCCCCCGGAATGGCCGCCACCGTGCTGCTCATATGCGCACTGGACGAGCTGCTAACGCCTTTCTTCAATTTGCTATCCCAGCCGCTGGCGCTGACTTTGGAAATCGCCCCGGCCGCAACAATGCGCGGCTCGAATTTTGACAGGTCATTTTGCCAGCTTAACGAAACCGGGGTGCCGCGCTCCTTGCCAGCCGGCTCAAAATGCAGGAAACGCCCATCGACATAAACCTGGTATCCCAGCATCTGGGCGCGCGCCCACAGAAATTCCCAATCGCTCTGGTTGTACTGCAAGATATAGTGATACATCAGGCCAGCCAAACCGCTCATATCGACCTTGGGGACCAGGCCATTTTCCCCGGCGATTTTGGCGACGATCTGCATGTCGTTCAGGGTTGGCGCGATCGGGTTGCCATCGCCAAATGCGCGGGTTTTCTTTCCGATCATCAGGCGATGACCGAGATCGTAGCCGCGGATCCGCAATTGAATGTTGCCGGTATCAGAAAAGACCGGCTCGATCGCGGTAATTTCACCTTTGATCAGCGTGTTAAATTCCGGCAACATGCTGGGCGGGTTGAAAACCCGGGCTGAGATTTCGACCGAGGCTCCCAGGCGGAACATCAAGGCATTGTCAATGTACTTGAAAACACCGGGGATATCCGGCTTTTCCACGATCACGATCGTGAACATCGAAGGCATAAAGACACTGGTATCCACCACGACCTCAACCATATCGCCAAACAAGGACGGGTTGGGGAGGCCATCGATCTTGATCGAAAATTCAGGCGTTGGAATAAAAGGTTGCATTAATTTCTCCGGAACGCTGCACGCCTACCAGGATTTATCCTGCGGAATGACCAGCAATTGACCATCCACCAACTGGAACGGATCATCCATCCCGTTCGACTCGGCCAGCAAGCGCCAGTAGCGTGAATCGCCATATTCTTCAAAAGCAATCTGATCAAGGCGCTGCCCGGCATGCACCCGGCGCGTCTTGCGCGAATCGGTGCGGCTGGTCGGGTTCTGAGCCGGGATGATATCGTCCCAAAAATCCTGTTGTTTGAACGAAACATCGGCCTTGGCCCTGATCGGCAGGCCATCGGGTGAAAACATGGTAAAGGTGATCTGCACTTTCTCGACCACGGCCATGAACAGCGTGATCTTGCCCCAGATGAACGTCACCATCGGCGGAGCAGAAAAAGGCACCAGGAACATCGAACGGCCTGCGCCGCGCAAGGTTAACTGCATCAACTGGTTGGTATATTCGCGCACATCCTTCAGATCAGGATGACCATAGGTATCGAAAAACAGCGAAAGGTTATAAGTAGCCGCTTCGCCGCCCGCAAATTGCAGCCAGGGTGAGTTAAAACTGGGCGACTTCTCACCCTCCCACGAGGCTTCTTTCGAAATGGTTAATTCCGCGGGGTTAAACTGGCACTCGATCTCTCCACCAACCGGCGGCACCAAACACTGCCACTTCAATTTTGCTTTTTCCATAAATACCTCGCATTTATCGCAAATAACCTGAAGAACGTTCCGATTCAATTTCGATTAAACGTTTGACGATCGGGAGAACTTGCTCGGCGATCTTATCCAGATCGAGAGCATCACCCCCACCCGAACCGCCTTGCGCTGGAGCGCCCGACCCGCCGCCTGATCCCGATCCAGAATCGCTGTGCTCCTCCCAGAGCCGCTGCACCACATTCGAACTGGCCGCCGCAACGGTGGGCGTTGGGCGCGCCTCGGGCTGGACCTGATTTTTTGGCAACTGGTGGGACACCACAGCCTGTTCAACCACCGCAGATTTCACAGGGTATGACGCAGCCGATTCCATCCGCCGCGCAACCGGCATCTCGACCGGGGCCTGCGGCGCAGGAGCCGCAAAAGATGCCAGGTCAGGTTGTGGAACGGGCTGCTCTGACGGGCGAGCCGGCAACTGTGTCGCAACCTGTCTTGCCCGGGCCAAAACAGTGGGCTGCGCGGGTTCGGGCGCTTGCGGGGTGCTCGCCCTGGTCTGGCGCTTTGGTTGGCGCAAATCAGGCCGGATGAGCGCCGGACGGTCCGCTTCGGGTTTGACGATCTTCGGCTCCAGAAACCGGACCTGTCCAGAGACAGCCCTGCGCCGGGAAAGCTGCGTCACAAGCGGGGCTTCAGTCTGGCGCGGTGCGGGTTGGGCAACCGGCGCGGGCATATCCTGATTGGGCAGTTCAGCCGCTGCTGATTCGACGGGTGCATCCGGGATGGATGCAATCGAAGACTCCTGCCTGGTTTCGCTCGATTTCAAGAAGGATAAACCAGGAGATTCAAGACTGTCTGGTTTTTCTGCAATAGATGGTTTATCAACCTGTCGCTGGATAACCGCAGAAGGCGCAGGAGCGGATATCTTCAACTTCTGTTCGGTGCGCGCGCGGGGAGTTGGCGTCTGGGTCAATTTCCCGGCTTGCGGAGCGGGGGTTGGCCGGGCCTTTGGAAGCGCCAAAGCGGGCGCTTGACCTTGCTTTTTGGGTGTTGGCACAGCGCGCGGCAGGGGCGCTTCGGGCCGGGCAACCGGCGTCGAAATGGGCGTATCCTGAGCGGGAGTGCCCGCTTCGAGTGCTTTGGGCGGCTTCGAAACGGGAACAGGCTGCTCGGGAGCGCGCGGCGCGGGCGCTTTGGGCGGCTCCGGAACGGGGGTTGGCTGTTCGGAAATACGCGGCGCAGGTGCTTTGGGCGGCTCAATAACTGGAGCAGGCCGCCCGGGGACACGCGCTTCAGGCACTTTGGCTGGCTCCGAAACGGGAGCGGGCCGCTCGGGAGCGCGCGCTGCACGCGGTTGGGACAGTTCGAAAACGGAATCAGGCTGAGCGGGAGGCCGCACTTTGGGTGATTTAGGCAATTCCACAGGCTCAGGATCAGGAGCAGGTTGATTTGGGGCATCCGCCTTAAGAACATCCGGCATGGGTTCGGGCTGGCGCTGGACAGTGGCCGGTGGAATTGCAGGCGGGGTGGCTGCGGGCGGTTCAGAAGCGGCAGGCGCTTCTTTGTTGGAAATCTCTTCGATACGCGCAAAGCGGCGCACAGAGGGGTCTCCTGGCCTGGGCGTCTTACGAACCGGGGCGGCAGGTTTGGCGCTCGAAGCCCGCGATTGGATCTGTTGCTTGATCGATTCGAAGCCCTGAGCAGTTTTTGGAACGGTTGGCAAACGCGAAATGACAGTACCCTGGCGCATGGTTCCCGGTTCGTCCGGGGTTTGCGCAACCGGGCTGCTGGCCTGCCCGCCGGCAGGCAGGGTTTGATCGACCTGGGACCAGATGCTTGAGTCGGGGGCGGAAGGCGCTTTGATATGCAGTAAATCAGCGATATTGGCAAATTTGGCGGGCAGATCACGGCCGATCAAGTTGATCGATTCGGGCTTGAGCGAACCGGGCCGCTGCGCACCCAAAAAGCGCATATTTTGGATGATCTGGCTGTATCTTTGACTGCCCAAGCCATCCAAAACAGGCGAAAACGAGCGCTGCTGACCGGTAAAATCTTTTAGACCAGGAGTCAACATGCGCCGGGCTTTTGCCTGGTGCGATTGCAAGCGTTGGATGAGCGGGGCAGGTGTTGTCACGGTTTAGGGTTTTCTGAGTTCAAAATAGTCAAAAGATAATTCAAGAGATTCAATAACGATTTTTTGCGAATCGTCGAGACTCAGGTCAGAGATTCTCCAACCGACCGGGAAAGCGTTGAAAAAGTTCCAGCGCTTGATCTCTTTAAAAATATCATCGCTCGCGCTGGCGTAATCCGGGTTGGGGCGGCGCTGGACAAGCACAAAATTCTTGGCCTGGGCGCGGCCATCGTATTGGCCATCCATCATCCATTCCCAGAAGAAATCAGAGGAGGTCAGCCCGGCGCCAAGGGTGATATGTTCGTAAGAAACATGCCCGGGAAATTCATAGGCAAAATTATTTACGCCGCCTTCGGTGAGCGGATCAACAGCCCGTTTAACGGACATACCCGTTACCGATTGGAAAAGCGCTACTGTGACGGCGTTGCCGCTCGGGTCATCGATCTCGATCGCGAACTGGTATGCCGGAACAGGGTACTCCTCGATATCCTTGAGCGGAGTGAGTTTCTTGGGGCTTGGTTTTGCGGGCTTGGCTGTGGTTTGCAGTAATCCCATGGCTACCTTCCTGCGATCAATTTACCGAATCGCTCGGATTCAATTTCTATTTCTTTGCGCAACAGTGCCATAATCTTTTCTGCCAATGCTTCCATGTCGATGGCGGGTTGAGGGCCACCGACCAGCTCGGTGTTGTCATTGGGGAGGGAAAGTTCAGATTCAGGCATTTACTCAGGTTCCCTGATTGAGGCGTTTATTAATGTTGGCAATTTCTTTGACCCACTGGCGGCGGAAACGATGGTCAAGGTTGAGAATCGCATCCGGCTGCCAATGGAAGTAGTAAGCAATGTAGGCTACCTCCTGGTAGAGCTGTTCCCGGGGGTAGCCTAAGACACCCCCCCCAATGTCGAAAGATCCACCTCGAATGGTTTCTGGCAATGCGGGCAGTTGAATTCGCGGCGGGTGTGTCCAGTTTCGTTGATCTGGCGGTAAAACTCTTGCAGGTAGGTCAGGTCAGCGGCGAACAGGTTCTCGATGACATTGGTATTGATGGCGCGCAGACTCCCCAAGCCTGTGATAACACGCGCCAACAGGACAATGACAATGTAGGCTTCGTTGCTCTGCACACGCATATCGGTCAGGACGGTGATCTCGTCCATGGCGGTAGCAAGGCGCATGGTGCCTTGCTTGTGCAGGTTGCCTTCCTTGTCGACATAGCCCATCGGTAGTTCAAATTCAAATTCGGTTTTTAGGGTCATAGCCAGGATTCTCTCTAGAAATGAAAATTATGATGCAATCCGTCAGTAGGGCTGCTTAAGCCGTTGCTTCAGCCCAGTATTCCAGCGCCGCGGCAACGGCATCAGAGGTGGCGCCCTTATCAAAATCGATATCGATCAATTCTGCCTGGAGCGTAATTTCAAACGAGGTGTAGGTAGACTCTGTCTTCATATTGAAATCAAAACCAGAAATTTTAAGCGGCAGGGCGTTATACAAGTGCCACCAAACCAAAGGGTTGCCATTGGCGTCATTCATCGATACAGAATAATTTTTTCGCAAGGTTTTTACCTTGCCGGCAACCGCATCTTCAAACCTGAGCACAACTTCTTCGGCAGCCACATCCATCGCGCGCAGGAGCAACATCGGCTCAAAAGTGGTCTGGCCCGGCATAACCTTGGTGGTCACATTGCCTTTATCATCAATGACATTGTATGTAACCATCGAAATCACCTGGTTGCCGCCGGTCAGCATGTCAAAATGAGCCAGTATCTTTGATGGAGTCTTGTTCAACATCTCATACAGCGTATATTGTGAAATCGGAGTAGGTTCTGCCAAACCAGACATAGATCGACCTTTCGTGAATCCAAAACGCCCAATACCTGTCCCCTTGCACCTTGCGAGGGGACAGGTATCAAGTTCGCTGCAACAACTAGCTGACGCGCTCCACGCCCTCGTGGACGATGGTCACATCTTCAATCATGTAGTTGGTCGAACCGGCATCCATCTCTGGCCCTACCACTTTGCTCGGCCAGGCGCTCTCGAAGTTCCAACGGGCGATCTCGGTGTTGTCTTGCGAGTAAGCGACGATCGAGCAGTTCGTGCGGGCCTCGTCGATCTTGCCTTCAACAACTTGCTGACGCCACTGCCAGATGTCCATACTGCTGGTCACGCCGCGCTTGAGAGAAACGGGCGTCCACGAAAGACGACCGGGGATTTGGCGGATGATGGTCTCTCCGGTCTCGGAATTGACCACTTTCTGCGGGATAACTTCGGTTTCTGATCCGATGCCGCCCACCTGGGTGAAAAATCCGCTCAACTTGCCTTCGATTTCAAGGCCAAACTTAAATGCAACAAGGGGGTCTTCTCGCTCTGCCATAAATACATCTCCTTAATCAGGTTTACCTGTTTTATTCAGAACCCGGCCCAGCCCACTGGCTGATGCGGAAAATAACAAATTCGGCGGGTTTGACGGGCGCAAGGCCGATCTCGATGATCAGGCGTCCCAGGTCGCGCGACTCGGGCGGGTTGAGTTCGTCGTCACATTTGACATAGAACGCTTCCGAGGGGGCCGAGCCAAACAAAGCGCCATCTCGCCAGACCATGCGCAGGAAAGCCGAGACATCGCGGCTGACACGCGCCCACAGCTTGCGGTTATTGGGTTCAAAGACCACCCACTGCGTGCCGTTCTCGATGGATTTCTCAACATAGTTGAACAAACGGCGGACGTTGATGTAACGCCAGGCCGGATCGCTGGAGAGGGTGCGCGCGCCCCAGACACGGATACCGCGCCCAGGGAAACCACGCACGCAGTTGACGCCGATCGGGTTGAGGGTATCCTGCTCACCCTTGGTGACCTGGTACGCCAGCCCAACCACGCCCTGCAATACTTCATTGGCCGGGGCTTTGTGAACGCCGCGCGTATTATCGTTGCGCGCCCACAGGCCGGCAACATGACCGGAAGACGGCATGTTGACCATCTGGTCGGTGGCCGGATCCATCACCTTGACCCAGGGATAGTACATGGCCGCATAGCTGCTATCGAAGCCGGCAATATCCATGCGCCATTTTTTGACTTCCTGGGGTGTCAGATCGGGCGGGGCATCCAGAATGGCAACCCGGTCGCCCATGCGCTCGCAGTGCGAGATCATCATCGACTGGACAGCCTTGACCATGTCAATGTTGAGCTTTTCGCCGGGCATGGTGGTCATCAGGTCGGGCACAACCAGCATGGTGACATCATCCAGCACTTCCAAACCTTCCACGCCTTTGCGCTCGCTGACATCGCCGCGGAAATCGCTGGCGGTCGGCGCTTCGAGCAATTTCTTCTCGATCATCAAGGGCTGTTCCTGCTCACGTGGCATGGCCTTGTCGATGGCATTCTCTTGCAGTTCAAGAACAACGAACTTGGGCGGCTTATTGTTCTTATAGGCCAGGACAGTCTGCTTCTTGCCTTCGAGAACAGCGGTTTGCAGCTTGACCCCGGAGAGCGTTTCAAGATTCTTCCAGCCGCCGGAGGGCAGTTCCTTCTCGACAAGCAGGGTGAAAGAGTGGTCGCCACCCGCGCTGGGCGCCGGTTCGGAGGCAGCTTCTTCGCCCTCGGCGCCGCCCTTTTTAGCAGGGGCCGGAGCAGGCAGGGCCAGTTCGCCCACGCGAACGCGCAGCTTCATCCCCTCGACACCCGCCTGGCGGGCGCGGACGGTCAGCGCCGGTTTGCCCTGGGCATTGACCAGGGTTGCTTCGGCCTTGGGGAAGGTGCGTACGCTAACCACATAGCAGCGCGAACCGCCATTGGTGAAATAGCCATACACAGATTGCGGCAGGTTGACCCCGGCGACAAAACTGCCAAAGCGTTCGACGAATTGCGTCCAGTTGGTGACCAGTTGTGGGCGGTTGAGCAAGTTCTCGACAACCAATTCGCCATCGATCTCGCGCGCCAGTTCGGCTTTTTCAGTAAATCCGACAAAAGCCGCCATGGCTGTGCCAACACCTTCAATGGGTTTTGGCCCACGATCTACTTCTTCAACATAAACGCCGGGTGATAAATATTCAGGCATGGGTTCCTCCTTGGTTATGAGTTGGGTCGATTGGTAAATAAAAACGGAAAATACAAAACTTATGTTTCAGTGTCGCTCCTTTCTCCTTGGTCAGAGCAACGTCCGGTTAGACCTGTATGTCGTAGTCATCACTCGGAACGCGGATTTTCTGCCGTTTGATAATTTTCTTATTAAACGAGATGTCGAGGTGGTAATCACCTTCGGCCAGCCCGGACAGGGAATACCTGCCCGCCTCCTCCAATTCGACCGGCTGCTGTTTTTCCACCAATATCAAAGACAGGGTGGACAAGTCATACTTCTGGCTTTTGAGCGCGCCAGAGACCACCCAGTACTTTTTCGAGAGTTTTTTAGTGATCTTAACCGTCGCTGGCTTGCCAATGCTGCTGTCTTGCAAAAAGCGCATCTCACGCGTGCGAACCTGGGTAAAGATCAACGGGTGGTACGGGTCAACAGAAATGGTAACTGTCAACATGATGCCGGGACGCATTTCGTTGTCCAGAACACCCCAAATTTCGGTAAATTTATCGACCGGACCTACCTCGGGCGGGAATGTCGCCACTTCGAGCGGGCACGGGTGCGGCTGGTTCTTGAGCCGGTCGCTGAACAGATCCGGCGGCAAGAAAGGATTCCGGAGCAAGCCCATCAGCGCGCTGGAAAGTAGCAGGTGCTCGTCTTCGGCTTCCTTGACCCAGGCGGTCATCAGATAACGCAGATCCATGCGCACCGGGTTACGTCGCACCTCAGATGTGCCATCTGGCTTGGAAATGGTGAAGTATTGCTCCGAACCGCGCAGGCGCAGGTTTTCGCGCAAATCGAAGAGGAACAGGTTGATAGTCGGCTTGCTTAAGCGCGAAGACCACTCGCGTTTAGGCTGATCGAATTGAATATCGACCTCGTTGCCCTTGATCTCAATCTCGCGGACAAGTAATTTTCGCAGGACTTCATCTACATCTGATATCACGGCGGGGTTTCTCCTCTAACCGGTTCAAACAGTTTTCTTCAGCCCGGCAAGTTCTTCCTTAAGTTTTTTGTTTTCCTGCAAAACCTCGGAATACTTTTCCATGACGGCGCCAACACCGCCACCTCCTGAAGAACCGCCAGCGCCGCCAATGTTATTGACAATATTCACGCTGGGCTTATCGTCATCTTTATCATCACTTTTGGTACCCAGGAAATGATCAACACCTGAATTAATTTGTTTTTTGGCAAATCCCAGGGCTTTTCCACCGGCCCACTTTCCGGCAGAAAGCAAACCGCTGCCCATCTTCTTTCCGGCAGACTTGAAAAACGATTTTGCTTTTTCGCCCTTGGTCTTTTTGCGCTCAGACTGCCATTTTTCGTATGCGTCGTCATCGCCGCTTTTGGCAGCTTCTTCGAGGGAAGTGCGCCGCTCGGCTTTAGCAGCCTTGAAATCTTTTTTGCCGACATCTTTGTGGAAAGCTCCCAAGCGTTCTTTGGCTTTGGCGATATCTTCCTTGCTGGCTTTGGGGTCTTTCAGGGTGGCCATCCACTTCTCTTTAGCGCCAGATTGTTTTTTAGTTTTTTCTACTTGTGCTTCATCTGTTTTCTTTTTCTCAATGGAAGCATTTAAGTTGCCAGATGTGCCAGCTTTTTGCTCATCCAAATAAAAAGACTTTAATTTTTTGTCTCTCTTTTTATCAATATCCATTAGTTTTGTTTTATGTTGTTCCGAGCCTAAGCCCATGCCAGGCGCTTTTTTCTTTAGTTCACTATGAAGTTTTTCTCGCGCAATGTCAGGATTGGAACCTAATTTATTTAACTTCTTCACGTGAGTATCTGAACCCAAACCCATTGACTTTGCTTTTCCTTCCACGCCTGGCAGCATCCTTTTTTTAGAAACTTTCTGCTGCATTTCCGTGGACTTGGCTTTTAATTCTTCCAGATCTATGCCGCGCTGAATCACACCGCCAGCATCTGGCTGCATCTGCAATTCTTCTTCTTCGCCCTGCATCTGTAGTTCTTCTTCCTCGGCAGGCTGCATCTGCAATTCATCCTCTTCCGCAGCTTGCATCTGCAACTCTTCTTCCTCTGCGGGTTGCATCTGTAATTCTTCTTCTTCAGCCTCACGCTGGACTGCGCCAACCGGGGCTGCTCCTATCGAGGCTGCGTGTTTTTTGCCAATGCGGTCGGCTTCTTTCTCCTGGGCAGTATCGCGCCCGCCCAGCTTAAGCGCACCGCTTGCTCCACTCTTACCGCCACCCTGCTGAACAACGTGAGTCAATTCGTGGATAATGGTTTCGCGCCCGGCCCCTGAGCCAGGAGAAAAAACGCCATTCTTGAAGAAAATATCTTTTCCAATTGTGAAAGCGCGCGCGTTAATGGTGCGGCTCAAAGTGTCAGCCGATTCGTCGGTGTGGATGCGCACATCTTTGAAGCTGCGCCCAAGTTTCTTGGCAGCCTCTTTCTGAATATTTTCCGGCAACGGGCTGCCCCCGCCGCGCTTTTGCTGAATCTGGCTGGTGATTTCAGGAGCCAGGTTACCCTGCTCGTCGGTCAGGGCCTTGCGACGCGCATCCTTGTCCAAGGCGCGTTGGACGACCTGGTTGCCGACCTGTTGCTGCGCCGAAAGCACATCTTCGCTACGCATGGTTTCAGGCGCTTCGAGCAACTGAGCCGTATCAACACGCGATATTTTCGCGTGATCTGTTTTGTGGTTTTTTGTTGCCGGTTGAGCATGAGCTTGTTGGGATTGCTGAACTTTAGACATAATTTATCTCCATTCTGCGCTTGCTACCGTAAAGAAAAATCTGACTCTGTTAACAACTTGCCCATTTTTTGCAGTTCGCGGCGCGCGCCGTGCAGCAGGTGCGGCATTTCAACCTTGCCGCCATTCGATGCCGCCAGGAAGGCCGCACTGACCAAAATATTGCGAATGCTGCCGCCTGCCAACTTAAATCGATTGGCCATCAGGTGCAGGTCGAGATCCTCAGCGCGGGGCATGTCAGGCGGCATCAGCACCTGCCAGATTTTCAGGCGGTACTTTTCATCAGGGAAGGGGAAGTTGATGATGAACTGCAAGCGGCGGGTAAAGGCATCATCCAGATTGGCACGCAAATTGGTAGCCAAAATCGAAACGCCGCTGTAATTTTCCATACGCTGGAGCAGATAACCAACCTCGATATTGGCGTAGCGGTCATGGGCGTCTTTGACTTCCGAGCGTTTGCCAAAAATCGTATCGGCCTCGTCAAAGAACAAAATGGCGTTGCTCTGCGAAGCTTCACTGAAAATATGCTCCAGATTCTTCTCGGTTTCGCCAATGTATTTGCTGACCACGGTTGAAAGATCGATGCGATACAGATCGATGCCGAGCTGGTGCGCCATGATCTGGGCAGCCAGGGTCTTGCCTGTACCGGGAGGCCCAGAAAAAAGCGCCGAGACGCCCATACCCGCCGTCAGTTTGCGCCCCAGACCCCATTCATCCAGCACCAGCGGGCGCGACTGCACCATATTGACCAACTCGCGCAACATCTCCATCTGCGTTTCGGGCAAGACCAGATCGTCCCAACTGTAACGCGGCTCGATTTTATGAGCCAACTCAGCCAGGTGGTGACCCGAGTGAAAACGCGCTGCAGCAAATAAATCTGCGCTTTGCAAAGGGCGGCTTTGCTGAAGGGCCTGCGACATGGCGCTGGATGCCGCGGCGATGATCTGGCCGCTGCTCAGGGCAAACTGCCCGGCCAGCACCCGCAAATCGGATTCCGTTATGGATTCATTGAGCGCCTCTTCGAGCATTGCCGCCCACAATTCGGCGCGTTCACCGGCCGAAAGCGTCCCAAACGGGACGAGCATAAGCGGGTAATCGTTGCCAGGCATATCGCCAGCCAGTTTGCATGGGATACGACTGCCAAGCAAGACAGATTCTCCAACCAGGCGCAAGGTCTCAAATGCATCTGGGAGCAGAGCGCCATCATGATTGATCAGAATTTCAGCACCCTGCACATAAAGCAAAGCTTCCAACATACGCGCATCGCGCACCGCCGGGGCCAGCTTTTCAAGTGCGACAGCAGCTTCCTCACCCGGCTGGAATTTGACCGTCAGCAGGGGCATATCCAGCGCGGCCGCCAACTGACGCGCAGCCAGTTCCTGCTGCATGGGGTCGTCCCCGTGCAGGCACAGGATCGGTTTAACGGCACTCAGGATGCGGGTGGACGGTATTCCGTTCCGCTCAAAAATCGCGGCAGCCGCCTCCCGTTCAGATTCATCTTCCGGCGGCAGAGTCACATCCGCCCAATCGCCCAAAGCAACCAGCGGGGTATAGGCGCCCAGCAGCCAATCGACCACGCCCGGAGCGGCCCGGAAAGACTGGCGCAAACCGCTGTGCTGATCGGCCGGCAGGAGCAAGCGATACTGCTGGAGCGAGGCGTGGCGTTCGAAATAATGGATATAGTCAAGGCGAGCCAGCCGATCTGCCGGAGCGAGCAAGTGCAAGAGCAAATCCACGCTGGGCAGGGTACGGGTGACATCATCTTGCAGATAACCGTAAATACGCTCGTAGCGCAGATCGAGGGCCGGGGCCATGCAAACGATGAAGGCCCACCAATTGAACTCATCCAGATCGAAGGTTTCGGCCAGCACCTTCAGCCGTAAAGCAACCCCTTCGGCTTCAGCGCGGGTTTCGATGGCCAGCATCGTGTCGAGGGCCTGCTGGCGAAGTTGATTGAATTCAGTTTCTTCTGATTCGGACAGCGCCACACTGTCTGGTCCGCGCCCAGCAGCAAGCGCCAGGGCCTGCTCATCGGTAATATACAGACCCCTGAAACGATCCGCAGGGTTTTGCCCGGCAGTCTTCCAACGCCGCACTTCCTGCTCGAGACGGGCATCGAGCCAGGAGAGTACAGCCTGCAGGTATTGGCGTTCCAGGTCAGGTGTGCTGGTCATGATTTACTCGAAAGGATCCTGGTTGAGTTTTGGCGCAAGCGCCTCGAGTAGTTTTTCGGCGGCGATAATGCGCGGAGTGCCGCTGGCAGCATAAAGAAATTCAAATTGCAGGTTCTTGTTCTGCCCGCTGTTGTCAAAGGAGGTCAGGCCGAGACAGGGCAGGTTCAGGCTGGAGGCTTTCAGGCTGTCACGCACAGCTTCACGCTGGTCGAGCAAGGTCGGGTTGTCTTTGGCCCCAAGCTGATCGTTGGATTGCTCCAGGGCAAAACTGAGCAGCTGGATGGCGGCGTAAGATTCGGCTTCTGTCAGGGTTTCGATCCCATCAGGACAGCGGTCTGTCACGATCTGCTGGCGCAAGATAAAAACACCCGCAGCTTCAGGCGAGGCCAGGAACTGCCGACTGGCAAATCCGCCAGATTGGCCGAGCAAAAGCGGAGTATCCTCAGCGACAAAAAATTCGCGAAAGGCACGCACAATCGCCTGGGCCGAGTCAGGGTTGCTGGCGACGATATAAACCAGGTCGACCCCGGCCTCCTGCATGGCCGAGAGAGCCTGCACCAGGCGGGCTTTGTCGGGCGCGTCAGGATCAAAGTGGCCATAGAAGCCAATCTCAATTTCTTGAGACATGGCTGTTTTGGCGGTTTCAACGGCCGTGCTCTCGCCAAAGGTGTTTTGTTCGTACAGGATGCCGAGCGTGAGCGGGGCGGCAAACTCATCACCGGTGGTCAGGGCGGCCAGGGATTGACGGGTCAGGATTGTGCCGAAAAGATGGGCAGCATGCGCTGACCCCGGTGCGCTCAAACGAAAGACCCATAGATTATTGGAGGGCAGCAGGTTGTCGCCAATCGCCGAGGGAACCACCATCGGCAGGTTGAAGAAATTTGCCAGGGCCGCCATGCGGGTTGTCCCGGCATTGGTTGTCGCGCCGACCAGGGCGACAACAGGCTGAGAATTATCTTCGACCAATCCGCGCACTGTTACCTGGACTTCATCGGGCAGGGCACTTTCTGATTCATAGGAGAAGCGCAATTCATTATTACGCCCTGATTCAAACAAGTCATAGCCTGTTTTTTGCTCCGCACCCAGCGCAAATATCCCGGCCGAAAGGGACTGTGCATCTACAGCCGATACCACCCCTAAAGTTGCTTGAGATTTTGCCGAGGAACAGGCAACAAGCAACAGGGTGGTGGCAAGAAAAGCTATAAAGTGCACAATATTCTTCACGCAAGGCTCCTTGTAGATGGAGAATCAGAGATGTTTGGAAACCCGATCATGGCGGTGTGTTGGTTGCTGTTGGTGTTACTGGTGTATTAGTCGATGTCGGCGGCAGCGGCGTGTTTGTAGGTGTATTGGTGGATGTTGGCGGCACTGGTGTGTTGGTCGCTGTATTTGTAGGCGTATTCGTAGGTGTGTTTGTTGGGGTGTTGGTAGGCGTGGCAGTAGGCGCTACAACCGTAATTGTGATCTGGTTGGCCGAGTTCACGTTGTTAAACCAGGAGTTGCCTGTGTATTCCAGCGTGATGGTCATCGAGCACGCTTGATTTTTAGCTGAAACTGTAAATTTGCGCTGCCGGTCAGGGTTGCTTACCCCGGCACTGGATAACGCGCTGATAGAGCCGCAGCTGTTGTCGCTAACCACTGCATTGATCTGTCCGCCGCTATCAAAAGCCGAAAGCTTAGTCTGGCTTATTTCCGGGCTGAGACTAATGATGAACTCCTGGGTTCCATTGACCGGGATCTGAACACTGTTCGATGGCGAGAATGACATGCTCACGCTCTGTTTGGAGATACCCGAAATCTCATAGCTGCGGCTGGCCGTAAAATAGGAAACAAGTGACTGATAGAAAAAGCTCATTGTTGGGTTACTCGCCGGCCAGGGATTTTGTGGTTGGCGAAAAACCAATTTGCAGGAAGGGAGATTCCGCAGCGAGAAGGTAAAACCACCCTCATGCCAGGAATAGCCAAAGCCCCAATCCCAAACATAAGAGTAGATATCCGAAACGCCAAAAGCATCGTTCAGATAAACGCGATACTTGACCGGGTCTCCAACCGGATTGTCATCGCAGGTGCTATTCGACACATCCCAATTTGTGATCACCTCAGTCGGAAAAGTTACATCCACATAGTCACGCGTTTTATAGAGGTCCAATCTTTGTTGTTGAGTATAGCCATACCAAACCTGTCCATCGATCAGGTAGTAGTAATAGTAATCTGGCAGGTTGGGAAAGGTAAATTGCACATCATAGGTTTCGCCAACGTGAAAGGTTTTCGGCGCGGGGAGCATTGATTCCGAATCCGATTTTCGGATGATCGTATAGCTCATTGTCACAGAAGATGCAGCCAATATATCCTTGATACCCGTGGATGTAGATGTGGGGGCAATGGCAAAATCAGTACTGTCCTGGCCCGAGGCGAAACGCAGTTCAATGGTCATCTTGCCGGTGGCAGTACAACGGACTGAAAAATCAGCAAAGGCTTTGTTGCTGGTAGCGTCATAACTCAACTTGACAAGATATTCCCCTGCCACAGGGGTAGCTGTAACCAGAATGTTTGGATTGATGGTGCACACCGCCGTTGTGCCAACCGGAGCATTAACAAATTTTGTCAAAACCTCGCGTCCATCAAACGCATGCGCTGAAAATCCTGTTGGGCCGCTTAATTCGATACGCACATCCATCAAAGTATTAACCACCCATTCTGGGGTGCTGCTTGACCATGCCAGATAAGGATCATTGGAAGTAGTAGATAACCTGAATTTCCAATCAGTAGCCGCAACTTGTGCTTGTGTTTGAGAAATGACAACCTGACGTTCACCGCTTACACCTGGTGAGAAGGAAGAATCACCTTCAAAAGATGCCCTGATGCTAAAAGTGCCCGCTTTTTTGAAATAGGCCTTACACTCAGCCCCTGGGTTTTGAATTTCCAGCTTTTTATTAATCACAGAACAATTCACACTGGAGGCTGTCCCAAAAATATCCTGACCGGTTGTTTCTTCAACCGTAATATTGCCAAGCGTAAGTGTATTGATCAGGGTGGATCCGGCAAACAAACTAAGAATGCCATCCGCCGGGGTTGTTTGTGTTATGGCGTACTCTTTACCGACAAAAATAGTCCCAAAATCAGCAATTTCAATCCGGGTGCTTTGCAAGAAACGCATATTGAAAACGCCAGAATAAATCGCAGTGGTTTGAATTGCCCCCATATAGTAGTTGGCTGACTGGGCATTATTGTGCTGATACGAAATTTCAATCGGCGTGGCAGTAGTAGGGATCGGATTCGTCAAAGATACATAATCACAGATCAGCCGATAAGCTGCATTACGTACCTCAACCCGGCAAGCCCAGTCATAGAGCACACTTGTTGCAGGGTGTTTCCACTGCATATCAAAATCCTGAGCCAACGGTGCAGGCAAAGACACAGACAAAGGGATCGCGTTGCCGTTGACATCCCTGCTGTCGTAGTTTTTGATATCAAAGGTTAGTGAAACATTATTTCCATTTGCGATACCCACATTGCATGGGAAGCTGGAAGAATCGCTGGTGTTAGGGCATCCTGAAAACGCCAGCAAGATCCTTACTTTGCCAACAACAATAGCCGGCTCTAATAATTGGGCTGGGTTGATGGCATTATCATCCTGGCGATACTCAAATAAAAGAGAGTAGGTTCCGGCGCTCGGGAAAGACTGGATCGAAATGTCAGCATAACCGTAAGAGCTATTCTCTGCGCTACCAGGGGTTGCAGCGCGCACAGTGGCAATGCCGATAAATGTGCACTCATCAGCAGCATCGCAAACACTGGCGCTGACTTTCTCGGTGCCATCCAGAGGCAAGATTGTATTTTTCGGTTGAACCTCAATGGTTACATACAAGCCTTTATCCATCGAAAGGGTTGTATTGGTGATATCGTTGATTTCTGTCCCGCGCGTGTTATCAGTATTGCGGAAATAATAATAAGAAGCCAGCGATACTTCAGCACTTTGTACCTCCACCGTTTTCGCATAGGGTCCCGAAGACGATTGTTGGTAGACCGTGTCGCCTGTATAAGTAGCTGTTAAGGTTTTTATCCCAGGGGTTTTGAAAGCCAGGTCACACGAACGCGAAGGCAAGACAATTGTACAAATTGCAACGCCATCCGTTACAATAATCTGACCTGTAGGGTCTGGCTTCCCGCTAACCGGATCGTATGCGATATTAACGGTCAACTTATCGCCAATCAGGAAACGTCCAGTATCCGGGAAAATGCTGTCTATCCTGAGCGGTAACGTCACAAGCGAAGGATCGATCGTGATTTCCACAGGTGTAGCCGAGGAAAGTTCCCCATTCCAGGCGGTTAAAATATACGTGGTGCTCTTTGTTACGCGAATGGTCTTGAATCCCTGCGGGTTGAGATAGTCAGCAACCACCTTCCCCTCAGTAGCAAGCTGTATCCGCGTCCAATTACCTGAAACCGACCAGGCGAACTGAACATCGCTTGGCCCGATCGCTTTTACTGGAGAAGCCTTGAAAAACTCGATCTTCGGCGCAGTTGGCGGTGTGCCATCGAAAACCTTGACCGGCAGCATAAACAACTGCTCCAGCTCACCGCTCTTGGCTGTCATCACAAAATTCATCGATTCCTGCGGGAAGAAAGGCTGGCTGCCGCGCGCCGGCAATGGATCGGTAAACGGCGCGATCTGGATTTTGCCGTTATCGGTGCCCTCGATATTCCACTCCAGCATGACCTGCTCACCCTTTGAGAGTTCGCGCTCAGGCTGGTAGAACTCGACCCGATACCCCGAATCGCTATTACGATCCGTCACCAACTCCACATATTTTTCGGGGAAATTTGGATCGGGAACATTTAACATACTAAAAAGTTTATTGCCGCCTTTGGGGTCCAACGATGCATTGGCCCCAGAGCGCACCCATACCGTAAACGTGCGTACCGTTATTTCGGGCGGCACCACGTTGACAAAGTAGCTCCGCAGTTCGCTGCCGCTCGAATTCTTGGCCTCCAGAGTGACCAGGGCATCTTTTTCGAGAATTATCTCGCGTTCGCCGCTGAACTCTTCTTTAGGGAGTTCGTAAACAACGTTATCGATCGTCAGGAAAGCCTGATCAGCGCGCGTCACTGACCAGCGCACCATGACCGGCTGACCCTTGGCCAGACTGGTTTCATCCACATCAAAAACATTGACGCGCGGCGAAGGCGGCACCACCAGCACCGTCAGTGAACGCCGCTGGTCGATCCGCAGCAAACCCGAAAGCCAGTTGCCTGAAACAATCTCATAGGTTGTGGACTGGGTCGGGGCCAGGGTCAGCGAAGTCTGCCCGCGATTAATAGCCTGGTCCACGCCTGAAATGCTGACATTGGTCGCAAACGGCGAAACCGACCACTCCAAGCGGGTCGAATCGCCCAACTCGATAACATCCTTGCCGGCTGCCACCTGAAAATTGTAAATATTCGGCTGCAAAAGCAGGAACAACCCCACACCGATCAACAGCAAAGTCAACACAATGCTCCACCAGCCAAAGAGCGGCACAGCGCTGACCGATCCGCTTGTCATCTGGGTCGCCGCCGATTGTGGCACCTGGACGGTGGTTGTATAGGAATAACGCTTTGAGCTAAAACCGAATAAACGACGTTTATGGGGCGTGATCTGGATCGGTAAAGTGACCGTTGCGCCCGCCGGAATGCCAACCATGGCCTGCCGGGTCAGTTGGGTTTGTTCGTTAACCAGCAAATCGAACGTGCAACCGTTCTCATCATCAATGGCCGATACGTTGAAATCGGTTGGGCTGTTGCCATGGTTGGAAATTGGCAATTTGGTTAAACCAGTCCGCTTGCCCCATGAGACTCGCTGGTCTTTGGGCGAAAGGTTGCCGATCATAAACTCATAATACGGGTGGATTACCAGTCCAAGTTCCGTTACCACAGACTGGCTACCATAATTGGGCGAGGTCACCTGGGCCTGCAACACATGCCGGCCCGCAACGCTGGACGGGTCACGCGGAGGGGTGACGCTGATCCGCACCCTGGCGCGCTGGCCCTCATTCAAGTTGACCATGCGCTGACTGACCTCGACCCACTCTTCAGGAACACCACTCAACGAGACAAAGAAAGCTGCCACGATCGGCCCGGCATTGATGATCTCCAACTCATAGAACGCGGTTTGATCCACATCGATCTCAGCCTGCTCGACCGGGGCATTGACCAGGATCGGGCTTTCGCCCTGCGGCATGACAACCACCTGAGCGGCAGGTGCCGCGCCTGATGTGGCCGAAAACTGCGAGAGCGTAACATGCACGCTTTCAGGCGAACCATTCTGCCTGAACATGAGCGCACAATTACCTATCTCGACCCGCTGGCTCTGGTTGATCCGGGCTGGGGTGGCCTTCAGGGGTGCGCCATCAACCCGGATTGTCGAAGCGCCGCCCAAAGCGATCAGGTTAAATTGCCCATCCTGAAAATGCAAAGTGGCATGAAAGGCCAGGGCGCTGTCGCCAGGCAAAACAATATCGTTATCAGGATGGCTGCCAATGCTGAGCACGGGATAGTCAAAGTCAAGTTCCTGCACAGCCGCACCGCTTGTCTGTAAGAATTGTTTATCCATTGCGAGCTCCTATCAGCGCCCTACTGCCAGATCAACAAGTAAAAATATGTAAGAGAGATCACGCTCAATAAAACCAATAAAATACTGGCGAAGCCCGGAAGCCAATAACGCCAGCCAGCCACCGGTTTGAAATAGGTTACGCCATTGCGTTCGATCGGCTCGCTGGAAACATCAGGGAAATCGAGAGCGATTTGCTGCGATTGCACGGCATAGGCATAACTTCCGACAGGGTAGCGCTTGGCGTGTGTTCCAATTTGCAAGGTCAGATCAATAGATTGGCCCGGGGCAAGTTCGGGGGTCTGGACTCGATAGGATCTATCTGCGGCTGTTGCCTGGGCACGGGCCGCAGCGGACGCCCCTGAGCCTGTCCGCGCCGCCGAGGTATTTGTTACAGGCTGTGAGTGGGCCGCGCGCGCCGGGCTGGACGCAGTTTGCTTCGACGCGGCCGGTTTCGCACCGACCAGCTTCCCGCTCTCTTTTTGAACAGAACCGACCCGGCCCTGAACCACCTGCGGCGCCTGGACAGCTCGGCTGGTGCCGGTCTGCAACCCGCGCGCCTGGGCCGACTGGGCGCGCAAACCTGCTCCCAGTGGACCAGGCAGCAGCTGGCCGAGCGAGCCCAGCAGCGAAGCCACCGTCCCGGCTTTGGCAGCGGTCGATTGGCCGGCTTTCGTTGCAGAGTCCATATTAACGGAAGCGGCCTTGGTTGTAGTGGCAGGCCCTTTTGCGGGAGCCGGCGCAGGTGAGCTGGCAGAAGGGGCTACATCCGGCACAAATTCGGAAAACTCTTCCTCATCCGCAACCACATCCTGCACTTCAACCAGCGGAACGCCCTGCACGAAAAGTGAAAAACGCAAAACAGGCTCGCTCGAAGAAACCGACAGGGTATACATGCTGCGACAGTTGCCGCGATTCTCGATCCGGAGGGTATGCTTGCGGTCAGCACGCACACGCAAAAGCTTAACTGAAACAAAAATAAGAACGGAAAATAGCGCGCCGATAATAAAAAACGCCAGCAAAGAGAAAAAGATTTTCAACAAAAGTTCGGGGGATGGCATCAAATTCTCCCTGGCAGGCAGTTTACTCGTCCCAAAAAGACTCCACCGGAGTCTTGATAACTTTGGGGTTAACGGGAAGCGGGCGGCGGACAGGCTGAGGCGGCTCATCCTGAACAACCACGGACACAATTTCAGGAGCCGTCGCGGCAGGTTCGGGCATCACCGGAGCAGGTTCGGCCATTGCTACAACAGGTTCGGGCAAAACTTCGGCAGCCACCGGCTGCGGCTGGGGTTCAGCAACAATTAGTTCGGGTTCCTGAATGGGTTCAGGCGTAACGGGCCGGGGTGCAGGCATATCATCCAGAATTTGCAATACCTGCTCCAGAACAGGGCTGACATAGATACCCTGCTGAATGCTGACTTGTTCGCCGGGATAACTGGCCGGAGCAGTTACAGAGAGAACCACAGATTGGAACCCGGCAACAGGGTGGGTTTTTCGTTGATAAAAGCGAATGTTGACATCTTCTTGCGCGCCCGGGTACATGAGCGGGATGGGATCGACCTGGTAACAATCTTCAGGAATACCGGTTACTTCCACTAAAAACTGACAGGAGGGCTGAGCACCTTCATTTTTAAGCGCAATGCGCCCGACCAGGGTAGTGTTCGGGCGCAAGACAGGCTCAGGCAGGTGCAAAGTGGCACTGATTTGGTGCGAGGTGGATAGTATCCCCGTCACCTGGGGAAGATCGAACGACAATCGAACCCCCTTCAATCTGATTTCATCCCTGGCATTCAACTCAAGCGCAGAAAGTGCAGCCAGAGAACGCTCCTGCCCGTTGGAAATCAATACAACAGGTTCTGCGGTCAGGTTTACAACCTGGCAGTGGTCGGGCATTTCACGGGCGTAGAGAATTTGCAAATGAAAAGCCGAAACCAGGCCGGAGTGCAATTGAATATCATTGGCGGGTGAACTGCCAATCCGTGTAATCGCCTTCTCTATCCGGACTTGTTTTTTAAACCCGTTCTCTTGCGCTATCATCAAATTCATAAGCCTACCCATACAATATAAAATGCTCAAAACACAACAGTCAACTATTTAGGACATATATTATCATATATGTATTATTACCTTCGGATTTCTAATAAACCCGCTACTGTTCAAAAGAAGTATGCAAAATATTAGTCGTCAATTTGGCCAGGGAAGGGTTGAAATAAATTTATTTGGCTCATTTTATAATAACCAATTTGAGAAAAAAAAACAATAGTTGAGCAAATACTCAATTCTTATTGACCTTTTTAATAAAGTCAGGTAAAATAAATAATAGTTGAGCAATCTTTCAACTAATTATTTTAAGGAGACGCCAATGCCCGATCCGGTTATAAATGAAGACACTGCAATTCAGGTTGCCAGCCTGTTTGAAGCGCTGGGTGACCCAACCCGGGTACGCATTCTGGCAGCCCTGATCGACGGCGAAGCCAATGTTGGCGATCTGGTAAAAAAAATCGGGCTAACCAAGTCGGCCATTTCTCACCAACTGCGCGGGCTGAGAGAAAAACGCCTGATCCGCTCGCGAAAACAGGGCCGGCATGTTTTTGTCGCGATTGACGACGACCACGTTACAGAACTCTTTCAGCGTGGCCTCGACCACGCTTTACACGGATAATCCATCCATGACCCATACTCACCCCCACCATCACCATGCCCCGGCCGGGAAAAATGCCGGTTTACGCCTGGGACTTTCGCTCAGCCTGACGTTCATCTTCATTTTCGTTGAAATCGTCGCCGGGCTGTGGGGCAATAGCCTGGCCCTGCTGACCGACGCCGCGCACAACTTTACCGATGTTGTTGCGCTCGGTCTGAGCTGGTACGCGATCATCCTGGCAAATCGGCCCGCCCACGCCAACAAAACCTTCGGCTACCACCGCAGCGGGATATTGGTTGCGCTGTTCAATGCCGCCAGCCTGGGGCTGATCTCGCTCGGGATTTTCTCCGAGGCCTGGAAGCGTTTCCAATCCCCCCCCGAGGTTGATTCCGGCATCTTGATCGGGGTCGGACTGGTGGCTTTTATCATCAACATCGTCACCGCCTGGATGGTCAAAGAGGGCAGCGAACACGATCTGAACATGCGCTCGGCCTTCCTGCATTTGATGGGCGATGTGCTCTCAACCCTGGGCGCGGTCGCGGCCGGCGTGATCATCCTGTTTACCGGCTGGAACTGGCTCGACCCACTGGTCAGCGTTCTGATCGGCGCGCTGATCCTGTGGAATGCCTGGGGCATCTTGCGGCAGGCCATTCATATCCTGCTCGAAAGCACCCCGGTAGATGTTAACATGGAGACCATGCTGGGGGATCTGCAAAAGGTGCCTGGCGTTGAGAGTGTCCACGATCTGCACGTCTGGAGCATCACTGAGAATATGCGCATGCTTTCGGCCCACATCGTGACCGTCGATCAACCCATCAGCGCCGGAACAGGCATCCAGAGCGCGATCCGCCAGCTCCTGGCAGAGCGCTATCAGATCGAACACGCCACCCTGCAATTGGAATGTGCCTGCTGCAATGCCGGTGAACTCTACTGCGAGCTGGGAAGCCATGCAGACTAAGGGTTACGCAAGATATCATCTCGCATCACGAAAAACCTTGCAACAATTTAAACAAACCGGTACAATTGAAAAAGGTTTTCAATACCAAAATGACTGAGACATCAGACCCCATCATTTATGACCAATGGCTCGAGAGCCTGAGCGAGAGCGGCTATCGTGTGACTGCCCCGCGCCGGGCAATTGTCGAGATCATGGCAAACAGCCCCTGTGCGCTCGGGCCGCTCGAAATTTACGATCAGGGCCGCCAGGAATATCGCGGGCTGGGGCTGGTGACAGTCTATCGCACCCTTGAAAAGCTGGAAGAACTCGGCCTGGTGCAGCGCGTCCATCACCCACAGGGCTGTCACATGTACCTGCGCGCCGCACACGGGCATGAACACCTCGTGCTGTGCACTGCCTGCGGCAAAGCAGAATATTTCAGCGGCGATGATATCGATAAATTGACGAAGACTGTTGCCGAAAAAACCGGCTTCGAGATCCGCGAGCACTGGCTGCAACTGTTCGGCCTGTGCGCGAATTGTAAAAACAACTAAATCAAACCGCCCCCGAAGTCTGAAGGTTTCGGGGGCAAAAAAGGAAAAATAAATGAAAAAGATTATCTTTACCATTATAGCGGTTTTTGTGCTGAGCCTTGGAGCATGCGCCCCTCGGCCGGCGTCAGGCTCCGAAGACGGAAGCCAGGCCGAAGTGGAGGGCGCACCGATCAGAGTACTGGCGGCCAACAGCTTTCTGGCAGATATCGCTCAAAACGTTGCCGGGGAACGCGTCAAGGTTGAATCGCTCGTCCCGATCGGATTGGATCCACACGCTTTCGAGCCAACCCCACTGGATGTTGCCAAAATCGCCGACAGCCAGGTGTTGATCGTCAATGGTGCGGGATTCGAAGAGTGGCTGGAAAAGACCATCCAGAATGCGGGCGGGAACGCTAAAATCATCGAGGTCTCGGCCGGGATCGCGATGCGCCAGCCAGGTGAGAATGAGCCCGAACATGCTGACGAAGAACATGCTGGTGACCCACAGGGTGACCCACATTTTTGGCTCGACCCGAACCAGGTTATCAAATATGCTGAAAATATCCGCGATGGCTTGAGCGAAGTTGACCCAGCAGGCAAAGAGATCTATACCCAAAATGCCGCCGACTATATCGCCCAGCTGCAAGAACTGGATGCATGGATGCGGACGCAAGTGGAGCAAATCCCTGTTGAGCGGCGCATCCTGGTGACAGACCATGACACCCTGGGCTATTTCGCCGACCAGTATGGGTTCAGCGTGAGCGGGGCGATCATCCCCAGTTTCAGCAGCGGAGCCAGCCCGAGCGCGCAGGAACTGGCCGGACTGATCGATCAAATCAACTCAACAGGCGCACCCGCCATCTTTCTGGATGTTGCATCCAACCCGAAACTGGCAGAGCAAATTGCAGCGGAAACCGGCGTTAGCGTGGTTGCGGATCTATATACCCACTCGATCACTGAAGCGGATGGCGCAGCCCCAACCTATATCGAGATGATGCGCCATAATACGCTGCGGATCGTTGAAGCGCTGAAATAAAGAGATTTTTGGTCAAAAAAAACAGGCCGGGGTGGCCTGTTTTTTTTGATTTAAAGTGGGCGGTGGCTAAGTAAGCAGGCGCGTGTTGATTTCCTGAACGTCAGTCTGGTAGCGGACCAGATCGTCGCGCAGGCGCTCGGCCTCGTTGACGTAGCGCAGGCGGCGGGCCAGGAAGGCAAATTCTTCGCTGCCATACGCCGGGACGTTGACATCCTTGGCATTGCCACGCACGACACGCATCGAATCGATCAGCCAGCGCAAAAAAGTATGGGCCTTGTGCAGGCGGGTGTAATCATCGTCATTCAGGATCCCCGCTTTGTGCATGGCGTCCATGCACTGGCGGATGTTCGGCTGGCGCAGGCTGGGGTCTGCCGCGCCATGCGTAATTTGCAACCCCTGGATAAGGTATTCGATATCGACCAACCCGCCAGGGCTGTATTTGGCGTTAAAAGTCCCGGCCGAGACCAGATGTCGCACCTGGCGCTCGCGCATGGCACGCATGGCAGTTACATCAAAAGGGATGCCGGTGTAAACAAAGGAATCGCGCAAGGCACAGGCTTGCGCTCCGAGGGCCGGGTCGCCTGCGACGGGGCGCATCTTGACCAGAGCCTGGCGCTCATACGCCCAGGCCGGGCCTTCGGGGGCGTAATAGCGGCGGAAAGAATCGAGCGAAACCGCCATGCTGCCAGCTTTTCCATAGGGACGCAGTTGCAAATCAACCTGAAAAATACCCTCCTGGCGGGCCTGGATGGCGGCCAGAAAATCGCGCACAACGTGCTCATGGAACTCAGAAGCCGGGATAACCTGCGGGCCGTCGGTCTGGCCTTCTTCATCATACAGGAACATCAGCTCGATATCGGAGGCAAAACCCAACTCACGACCGCCACACTTGCCGAGCGCCATCACGCTCATTTGCGAAACGGTTCCATCGGAGCGGCGCGGGTTACCGTACAGGCTGCGCAGATCTTCGGCGCACAGATAGTAGACATTATTGATGATCACTTCGGTCAGATCGGTCAGTTCAGCTGAGAAATCCCAAAACTCGCGGGTGTGGCCGAGCAAGTGGCGCATATCGAGCCGGAACATTTCGCGGTCTTTGAAATCGTTCAGAACTTTGCGCCAGGGGGCATCTTCGTGCGGCGGCTGAGGACCCAGATGAACCAGTTTAAGAGCCTCGCCCAGTTCGGCCTGTAACTGTGAGCGCGATTTTGCAGTATCGAGGGCGGTCAGGTCGGAGACAACCGGGAACAGGTTGGTGTACTGCATGCGCAGGAAATCGTCCCACAGAAAATCGCTGACGCCAAGCAAATGAGCCAGATTCCCAAGCACTTCAGGCCTTTCGATGGAGGCCAACTCATCGGGCCAGTTGGGGCGTTCGAAAAGTTTTTCGATAAATTCACGGAAGTGGAGCAAAGCCGAGGCCGGGTTTGGACAGCGCGGCAGCAGGTGGGTGAAGTGTTTGATCAACACGGCAGCTGTGCGCAGTTCACGCTGCTTCTGGTAGGAAGTGATCTTGCGGCCTTCCTTATCGGTGACAAAGAGCAGGTCATTCACCCGGCTGCCGTGCGACTGGACAACCATGCGCGCAATGTAAGTGCGCGTCAACGAGAGGGCATTGGTGAATTCATAAAGGAAGCCGATCGTATCGGGGGCGTCCAGGCGCAGGGAGGTATAACGCGCCGAACTGCGATTGTCGATCTTAATCTCGATCGGGTAGAGCGGATCGGCAGTCACCAGGATCTTCTGGAAGGTAGCCCCGACTCGTTTGGCCAGCTCGCTGCGCGCTTCGCGGCGTTTTCCGGTGTGCATCAAACGCAAGAGCGCAGATAAATCATCCGTGTAACGCTGCCAGGTTTCAATCTCGGGCTTGGGGCCAACCGGTTGAACGGTGAACACATCCACGATCTTGCGGGTGGCTGCGGGGGGATTCGAGTCACTCGATCGGCCGGGCAGATCGCGGGTAGCGCGTTCGAGCAGCTCGTAGGTGAAAATCTCGCCGGCTTGAATATCCAGCCCGTAGACGAAGAACAAGCCACAGATCAGCGAAAGTTCCCCAAGATAATCATAGGCAACGATCGTCACTTCCCAGCGCTGATCATCGAGCGGACGGGCCTCGAGACGCACAAGGTTGTCGTCGCCGAGCGATTCGGCCATCAGGGCGTGTTTGTGAATCTCTTCAGGGCTGAAGATGCTGGCATATTCGGCGTCGAGGCGTGCCAGGTGCTGTTGAACAAGCGGGTTGGGGGCTTCGTCGGCTGGCTGAGGGGGTGGGGTTGTTTCGATACCACCGACATATTTGGCGTAAATGGCGCGGATGGCGTGGCTGTGGCGTTCGTAACGTTCGAGCATTTTCTCGCGAGCTTCGCTGGCCGAACCCCGGAAGCCGAGACGGCGGGCCAAAAGGGTCAACGCGCCAGGGTCGGACGGCAGGGTGTAGGTCTGACGGTAGTGCATCATCTGCAGGAAGTGCTCAACGGTGCGCAGAAAGATGTAGCCATCCGAAAGCGTGCGGCCTTCGGGTGCGGTCAGATGCCCGAACCGCACCAAACGGGTAATGGCGACCAGGGTGGCGCGCTTGCGCAGGCGCGGATTTTCTCCGTAGGCCAGTTGCATGAATTGGACGGCAAACTCCACATCACGGATCGAGCCTTCGCCCAGTTTGACCTCACCCCACTCGCGACCTTTCTGGCGCAGCAGTTCTTCGGTGCGCTGCTTCATGGCATAGACGCTGGCCCGCACTGTTTCGGGATTCTGGCCAAAAATAACCGGCTCGATCTCACGCCGGAAGGCGAGGCCCAGCTCGAAATCGCCAGCGATCGGGCGCGCTTTGATCAGGGCTTGCTTTTCCCAAAGGCGGGCATTTTTGCTCAGGTAATCAAGATAGCCTTCGAGCGTGCTCGCCAGGCTGCCATCACGTCCCCAGGGGCGCAGGCGCATATCAACCCTGTACAGGAACCCTTCGGGGGTGACACTGGAAAGGGCTTCAATAAATTGCTGGCCAAGACGCAGTTTTTCGGGGCTATCTTTGCTGACCAAAAAAAGCAGATCGATATCGGAGCTGTAGTTGAGTTCGCGCCCACCCAGCTTTCCCATCGCAAGCACAACAAAACCATCCGGGGAGACGCCCGTGCGGTCGCTGGCATACACCAGACAAGCTCGCGCCATGCCATCGGCCAAGGCCGAGAGTTGGGATGTAACGGTCGGCAGATCGTACAGATCAAGCAGGTCGCACGCGCCAATCCGCAACAGTTCACCGTGCTGATAGCGACGCAGCGAATCGAGTTCCGAACCGGGCGCGGCCAACCCGCGCATTGATTCGATACCCTCTGCCTCATATAGTTCAGGCTTCTTGAGACGGGTCAGGGATTCGCGGTCGGTCAGCAGATCGAGCCGGGCGGGCGAGCGCAGCAGGATCTCGGTCAGAAATTGGCTGCCCGCAAAAATCGCAACCAGGATTTCAAGAGCGCGCGGGTTTTTAACCAGCTTGGCAAAAATCTCAGCGGCCTGTTGCCCGTCGCTAGCGAAGCGCTCGAGATTGATCAGGGCCTGGTCAGGGTCGGCGCAGGCCGACAGGCTGGCAAGCAGGTGCGGCATGAGCTCGCCGACGGCAGACAAAGCATCAGGGCTGGAGGCGGCCATGCGGCGTAAACGTCGCAGGCTGCCGCTGCTGTCATTGAATCCGAGTGTGTCGAGCAGGGATTGCGCGGCAGGTTCGGAAAAGTCAGGGCTGAGGAGTTGGTCGGCGCGCAGAGAAGTTTCCATGCCTGAAATTATAACGGAATTGTCACCTTCTACATCAAAAGCGAACAAGGAGTACCCATTTGGGTCATGATCGGGTCATAAGCGGTTTGAGGCCGGGTTATTGGGGCTGCGAAATTCTCCATAAGGGTAGTTACGAGACGAGATGCATGCGCATAAAATGCAAACATCATTCTCCAAAAGGAAAGAATCGTCATGGCAACCGCAATCCTGATCTTTTTTGTAGCTTATCTGGCAATCGCAAGCGAAAAGTTCCCCCGGCACTGGGTGGCACTTTTAGGCGGTTCTCTGCTGGTTGCATTTGGTGTTCTGAGTATCGAGGAAGCGCTTAGTTACATTAGTTGGGAAACGATCGGATTACTGGCGGGGATGTTCCTGCTGATTTCAATTCTGCAGGAAGCCGGATTTTTCTCGTGGCTGGCAATGACCGCAGTTCGCAAGGTCAATTATCACCCTTCAGCTTTGTTTGTGGTGTTGGTGCTGATGGCCGCTTTCCTGGCAGCCTTTATGGATAGCATCACCGTGATGTTGTTCCTGGCCGCGCTGACAATCCAGCTCTGCCGCCTGCTCAGCCTTGATCCAATTCCGCTGATCATCGCCGAGGTCTGCGCGGCAAACACTGGCGGCGCGGCGACCCTGGTGGGTGACCCGCCCAACGTGATCCTGGGCACAACCCTGGGATTCAACTTTGCCGATTTTGTGACCCATACCGGGCCAATTGCCTTGATCGGCGCGCTCGTTCTGCTGGGCGTTTTCTACCTGACCAATCGCAAAGCGCTCAAAAACGCGCACATAGCCCTGACTCCCGAAATCATCGCAGAAATTGAAGAGCTGCAAAGTGAACCTTTACACGCCCACCTGACCCGCGTCGGGCTGACCGGTTTCTTGATGGCGGTCTTCCTGCTGATTTTTCACATTCCGTTGAGTGAGTGGAGCGGGCTGCCCATCACCGCCGCAGTAGCCGCACTTGTCCCGGCCGGGATTGCGATCATCGCCCTGCGCGACGACCAACGCAAAAAAGCCATCCTGCGCGTGGACGGCGAGAGCATCCTTTTTTTTGCCGGGTTGTTCATGCTGATCGGCGGGCTGGAAAAGGTTCATCTCTTTGAAATGCTGGCCAACGCCCTGGCCGGGATCGCTTCTTCACCCGAAAGCATGGTCATGGCTCTGCACTGGGGGCCGGGATTGTTAAGCGGCGTGTTGGATAACGTTCCATTAGCCCTGGCGATGAGCTACGTTCTGAAAGACCTGTCCGCAATGCCCGAAATGCCCGCCCTGGCCCTGATGGTCTGGTCCCTGGCCCTGGGCGTGGATATCGGCGGCAACCTGACACCGATCGGAGCTTCAGCCAATGTTGTGGCCTATGCCTACATGGAACACAACCACGGCAGCGTAGGTTGGAAGCGCTGGTTAAAGATCGCTGTCCCGCCAAGCATTCTGGTCATGATCATCGCATCACTGTTGCTTTTACTAAAAAGTCAAATCGGCTGGTACTAAAAGATACACAGCCTTTGAATGTTGATCTTATTATCCAAAAGAGGAGAAAAAATGAAAAACTTTACCTTAGGTTCCATGAAATGGTTGCGCTGGGTGCTTGTCCCGGCCATCGTGTCCACGGTTTTGCTGAGCGTTACCAGCCCGGCATTCGCCCAATCGCCCGATCCCGATGCGATCGGGGAACTTACCCGCGGTTTGAACACCTTGTGGGTAATTATCACCGCAGCGCTCGTGTTCTGGATGCAGGCTGGGTTTGCCTTCGTTGAAGCAGGCCTGACTCGCTCCAAAAACACCACCAACATCCTGTTCAAAAACCTGGTAGATTTCGTTTTTGCCAGCCTGGCCTTCTGGGCCTTTGGTTATGCTTTCATGTTCGGCGCAACTGCCAGCGGCTTCATTGGCACCAGCGGCTTCTTCGTAGACGGCAAGTTGGCCGATGTAGCCGGCCTGCCAGGGCTGGCCTTCTGGTTCTTCCAGTTGGTTTTCGCTGGAACCACCGCCACGATCGTCTCTGGTTCGATGGCCGAACGCACCAAGTTCTCATCCTACCTGATCTACAGCTTCTTCATCTCAGCCTTTATCTACCCCGTCTCGGGTCACTGGATCTGGGGCGGCGGCTGGCTGGCCACCCTGCCGTTTGGCGCAGGCTTCAAAGATTTCGCCGGTTCAACCGTAGTTCACAGCGTCGGCGGCTGGATGGCCCTGATTGGCGCGATGGCGCTCGGCCCACGCCTTGGCCGCTTCACCAAAGACGGCAAAGCTGTCGCCATTCCCGGTCACTCGATCTCACTGGTTGTTCTGGGTGTCTTCATCCTATGGCTGGGCTGGTTCGGCTTCAACCCCGGCAGCCAACTGGCTATCCAGGGCGGTAACGCGGATGTCGTCGCGCTGGTCGCTGTCAACACCAACCTGGCCGCTGCCGCCGGTGGGCTCGTCGCCATGATCCTGACCTGGCTCTTCGTCAGCAAGAAACCCGATCTGGGCACCACCCTGAACGGCGTGCTGGCCGGCCTGGTCGCCATCACAGCCCCCTGCGCCTGGGTCACACCTGTAGCTTCGATTGCCATCGGCGCCATCGGCGGCGTGATCGTGGTTTACGGCGCCCTGCTGCTCGAAAAACTCAAGATCGATGATCCCGTTTCTGCCGTCCCGGTTCACTTGATGAATGGCGTCTGGGGCACCCTGGCGGTTGGCATCTTCGCCACTGAAAACGGCGTCACCGGTTTGCTGGCTGGTAACAGCGCCCAGTTCGTGGCCCAATTGATCGGCGTGCTGGCCGTGGGTGCCTGGGCTGTAGTGATGGGTGGCATCCTGTTCTACGGTATCCTGAAGGGTGTCTGGGGTCTGCGCGTCTCCCGCGAAGAAGAAATCAAGGGTCTCGACGTGGAAGAACACGGTGTCGAAGCCTACCCCGGCGACGTGATTGGCAGTCTGGCCGCCGCCGACTAATCCGATTATCGTTGTTGGCAGGGTAGCTGTGTTAGAAGCAGCTACCCTGCCAGTTTTCTTTCTTAGAGATTTTTGCAGCCGAAACCTGTATACTCATCCTGTTATTTGTCGGAAAGCCTCATGCACCCTGAATCGACATCCCCAATTTCTCCTGCTGTGCTCATCTACCTCGGCATGGGCGCAATGACCGCCAAAATTCTGCTCGAAGGCAGCAATCCGCGTGGACGCCCGGCCATCGACTGGCTGCGTTACCTCGTCCAGGCTGCCAGTATTACCCTGTTGTGGCCCTTATTCCTTTTTATAGAAAAATTTGAAAGTTGGTTAAAATCCTCCAACGAGGAGAAAACCCCATGAGCACCCTGCCCAAACCACCCCGCAAAACCCTCGGCCTGACCGGAATCACTCTGAATGCCATGGCCCTCGTGGCTCCCGGCGCATTTGCCTGGCTGCTCTACCAGCCGCAACTGGCCGCCCAACAAAGCGGGCTGGGCGGAATCTGGCCCGGCGTGTTGCTGGCCCTGCTGACCGCTTTACTGACTGCCTTTTCTTTTGGACAGCTGGCCAGCCGCTACCCCGAAGCCGGTCTGCGCAGCGCCTATCATTTCGCTGAGCAGGTTTTTCGAGACAGCGCCCACCCGCTTGGCCCCGGCGCGGCCCGTTTTGCCAAATTCCTGACCGGCTGGGCCTCGCACCTGTATTACTGGGTTTACCCTGGCGTCATGGTCGCTTTCATGGGCACCCTGGCCGATTCGAGCCTGCGTCAATTTGGTTACGAACCAACCGCCTTCGGACAAATCATCCTAGCGGGTTCATTTGCCGCCTTTGTTGGCTTCCTGGCCCTGCGCGGCATCACCGGCTCGACCGTTTCGAGCGTGGTGCTCAACACCCTGCAACTGATCACGCTGGGAGTTTTCAGCGTGCTCGCCATCCTGTTCTACGGCATCAACCCGCTTGGGCTGGCCAGCACGCCGAGCCTGACCGATGTTGTTCTGCCTGCCGGTTTTTCCGGGCTGGCTTTTCAGGCCGCCCTGGCGATGATGCTGATGGTCGGCTTTGAAGCTGTAACCTCCCTGAGCGCATCCGCCGCCAACCCGGGCCGCGACATCCCGCGCGCTTCGATCCTGGCGCTGCTTATCCAGGGGGCGTTCTCCTACCTGTTGGTCTATTTTGCAGCCGGGCTGGCCTTCAACGATCAGATCGACCCGGCTTCGCGCGCTCCGCTTGGCGAACTGGCCCGCCAAATCGGCGACGCCATGCTTTCAGGCAACGGGTTGGCCTTTATGTTGGTAATGGCCTTCGCCACCGCCATCGCACTGCTGGCCGCCATGCTCAGCGCCACCAACAACGGCGTCCGGATCAGCTTTTCGATGGCGCTCGACTCCGAAATGCCCGACCTGCTCGGCATCCTGCACCCCAAATACGCCACACCCTACTACACCGTCATTTTGCTCAGCCTGGTTTCGGCCGCGCTCGGTTCGTTTGGAATATTGGGCGGCCTGCCCGCGCTGATGGGATTGATCCTGGCGGCCACCCTGGGCGCTTTCCTGCTGTATGCTATTCTGGGCGTACTGACCGTGGCCGCTTTCGCCGCTACACCGGCTTTTCACTGGCTAAAACATGGACTCCTTCCGGTGGCCTCCATCGCGTTAAACCTGGGGATTGCCACGCTGGCATTGGTTTCCGGCCTCGCAGCGGGCGGTGTAACAGCCCAGGCCTGCATCCTGGCGTTGGGCGTGGCCGCCATTTGGATGATTCTCAGCCTGATCTCGTATTTTGCCCGCCGCAGGTGATGCTTTGCTGAAACAATACACTCTGGCCGATTTCGATTGCGCCGGACTGAGCATTACCGGCCCCGTCCGCGCAGATAACCAGGACGCGATCCTCGTCCCGGCGGCCTCGGCTTCACGCTTTCCCGGTTCGGTATTGGCCCTGGCCGATGGCATGGGCGGCTATTCGCACGGAGAAGTTGCCAGCAACCTGGCCTTGCGCCAGGTTGCGCAAATCTTGCGTGCCTGCCCTCCCGGAGCCAACTACGCCAAATACCTGCAGCAAGCCACCGAAACGGCCAATCTCGAAATCTACAAAACCGCCCAACAGCTTGGCGGCGAACGCATGGGAACCACCCTGCTGGCGGCCTATTTGTCGGGGAATTTGTTACACCTGGCACACATTGGCGACAGCCGCGCCTATCTCATTCGCAATGGCAACAGCACTTGTTTAACCAGCGACCACACCACCGTCGGTGAGTTGGTACGGGCGCGCATGCTTCCGCCCGAATACGTCCGCAGTCATGAGCAGCGTTCGGTGCTGACCCGCGCCCTCGGGCTGGCGCTCTTCGTCCAGCCCGACTTGTCACAGACCAAGCTCCAGCCCGCAGATTGGATCGTCCTCGTCAGCGACGGGGTCTGGGCAGCTGTCGAAGATTCACAATTTGGCGAAACCGCCCAAAAGAGCGGCAACGCCCAGTCGCTTTGCGAAGCGCTGCTCGAGCTGGCCATTGCTCAGGGCAGCGACGATAACTGTTCCGCCATCGCCTTGCGCATTCGCGGTTTTCGCTTCCAATCCTACGAAGAACCAGCCCAAAAAGAACGTAACTGGCTTGGCTTTTTGGGCCGTTCATCTTAGAATGTATACATCATGACTTTCATCGATCCTTCCTTTAATAATAAAATTCTGCACATCGGCGACCAGTTTGACCAGTATCAGATCCAAAGTTACCTGGCCCAGGGCGGCATGAGCGATATTTACCGCGCCTTTGACATGTTCACCCGCCGCGAAGTCGTCATCAAAATCCCCAACCAGTCCATGCTCGGCGACCCGGCCCAGGCCGAGCGCTTTCAACGCGAATTGGAAGTCATCACCAGCCTCGATCACCCTGCCGTCCTGAAAGGGATTGGTTCGGGCGTTTACAATCGCATCCCCTATCTGGTGACAGAATTTATCGATGGCAAATCCCTGCGGCAGGTCATGGAACTGTCTGGCGCGTTTTTGCCCGAAAAAGCCATCCCGATCATTTTGAAAGTTGCCGAAGGCATGGCCTACTGCCACGCGCAAGGCATTGTTCACCGCGATCTGAAACCTGAGAATATCCTGATCCGGCTTGAAGATGGCCAACCGATCATCATGGATTTTGGGCTGGCCCTGACCCGCCGCTCGCATCGCGTGACCTTCTCAAACCTGACCGTCACCCTGGGCACCCCCGACTACATGGCCCCGGAACAGATCGAAGGTCAGCGCGGCGATATCCGCACCGATATTTATGCCCTCGGAACGATCCTCTATGAAATGCTGGCCGGCAAGCCGCCCTTTGGCGGGGACACGCCGCTGGCGGTCATGGCCCAACACCTGAACAACACAGCGCCGCGTCTCGACCAGGTGGCCCCCAAGGTTTCCCCGGCGCTGGCAGCGGTCGTCGCACGCTGTCTGCAACGTCGCCCCGAAGCGCGTTACGTCGATATGCCCGCGCTCATGGAAGCCCTGCAAAACCCGTCCAGCGCCGATCTGACCCTGCTCGAACCACAAAAGCAAAAAAACGGACCGGGGATCCAACAGTCGCAAATGCTATGGGGCATCCTGCTCGGGATGGGGCTGATGGTCGGGCTGATCGCGCTGGCGCTCTTGTTACAAACCTTGCTTCCTTAAAATATGATCCCATCTCTAAACGAGATGGGATTTTTATTCTGAGCAAGAATCGGGTGGAAAACCAAGATAAAATGACCTACAATGGCAACATTCGAGGTCACTATGAAAACAAATCTTACCCAATTTACAGAAACCAGCCAGGATTACGCTCTGATCGAGCGCGCCATTCGCTATATCGAAGACAACGCCAGCCGCCAGCCCGAACTGCCCGAAATCGCCGCCGCGCTCGGGCTGAGCGAGTACCACTTTCAGCGTTTGTTCACGCGCTGGGTCGGTATCAGTCCCAAGCGTTTTCTGCAATACATCAGCAAAGAAAACGCCAAGCAAATGCTGAAAAATTCGGGAGATATTTTGGGCACAGCCTACGGGACGGGTCTTTCCGGCCCCGGGCGGTTGCACGACCTGTTGGTGCAGACCGAGGCCGCCACCCCCGGAGACTTGAAGCGGCGCGGCGAGGGACTGCTCATCCGCTACGGCTTTCACCCCTCCCCTTTTGGCGAGTGCTTGCTGGCCCTGACCCCGCGCGGGATCTGCTACCTCGGCTTTGTTCAAACCGACAGGCCCTCCGCGCTGGCAATTCTACGCTCCGATTGGCCGCAAGCCACATTGGAAGAATCTCCCACTGAGACTGCAGGGTACATCCCCTCGCTGTTCAATCAGATAGACTCACCCGAAAAACCGCTTGCCCTGCACCTGGCCGGGACCAACTTCCAAATCAAAGTCTGGGAAGCCCTGCTGCGGATCGCCCCGGGCCAGGTCAGCACCTATCAACGCATCTCGACCGAGCTTGGCTACCCGCAGTCAGCACGGGCGGTCGGGAATGCCATCGCCCACAACAAAATCGCCTGGCTGATCCCCTGCCATCGGGTCATCCGCAAGGAAGGCGAATTTGGCAATTATCGTTACGGCCTGCCGCGCAAAAAAGCCATGCTGGCCTGGGAATCACAATTTAATAGCATCGGAGATTAATGAAAACAAAAGTCTGGCTGGCAATGCTGGCCATCTATATCATTTGGGGTTCAACTTATCTTGGGATTCGTTTTGCGATTGAAAGCATCCCGCCCTTCCTGCACGCCGGGATGCGCTTTTTCATTGCCGCCGTTCTGATCCTGGGCTGGCGCTTCCTGGCCGGCGATGAACGCCCCACCCTGACCCAGTGGCGCGATGCCAGCATCGTCGGGTTGTTCCTGCTGCTGGGCGGCAACGGTCTGGTTTCGTGGGCCGAGCAAACCGTCGACTCGGGCATCGCCGCCCTGATCGTCGGGACCGTTCCGCTGTGGTTAACCTTATTCGAAGCCCTGCGGCCCGGCGGGGTCAAACCCGGCTGGCAGGCGGTCGTCGGACTGCTGATCGGTTTCGGCGGCATCTTCATCTTAATTAATCCGACAACCCTGGCCAGCGCCGCCTTTCGCGTCGATCTGTTGGGCGCGGGTGCGCTGGTACTGGCGACCATCTTGTGGGCAATGGGTTCGATCTATGCCAAAACCGCCCAGGTTCCCAAATCGGCTTTTATGTTTACAGGCATGCAAATGGCTTCGGCCAGTGTTGGCCTGCTGCTGGTCAGCGCCCTGAACGGTGAAATGGCCAGCTTCGATATCCGCGCAGTAACGCTGACTTCATGGATGGGGCTGATCTACCTGGTGCTGTTTGGGTCGCTGGTTGCTTTTGTGGCCTACGGCTGGCTCTTGCGGAATGCCCCGATTTCACTGGTCTCGACCTACGGCTACGTCAACCCGTTGGTGGCCATCTTCCTCGGCGCCTGGCTGGCCAACGAAGTCCTGACCTGGCGAGTCTTCGTCGCAGCGCTGGTGATCATCAGCGCGGTTGTCATGATCAATCAATCCAGACCGGTCAAAAAAGCATAAACGATCACTTGAACAACCCGAGCGGGCTGAAACCAGCTCCATAGCCGGGGAAAATTGTCTCAAGGTTGGGATTTTTGAGCCGGTTGATGAGCAATTCGCCCAGCACCTGGCGGTAATCGGTTGTGACAGCCAGGTCGGCGCGGTCGTAAAGCTGTTCGTTGGCAAGGCCCGGCCAGGAGCCATGTACCTGTCCGCCGTTGATGCCGCCGCCCAGGGCCAGCATGACCGAACCGTAACCATGATCGGTGCCGTTGCTGTCGTTTTGGGTCAGCCGCCGTCCGAATTCGCTCAGCACAACCACCGAGAGCTTATCGGTGTAACCGCTGTCGAGATCGCGATAAAAATTGGCAAGGTTCTGGCCGAGGCTTTCAAGCAATCCGCCCATGTAGCCGCCTTCATCATAATTTTGATCTTCATGCGTATCCCAGCCGCCAAAGTCGACAGTGGCGACACGCAGCCCGGCCTGCATTTTGATCAGTTGGGCAACGGTTTTTAGCTGGGTGCCGAGTTCATCTTCCCGATAGCTGGCTCCGTTTTGCGGATTGTATTCCTGCTCATTGAGCGGGGCAATCGCGGCAGTTGCATCCAGGGTGCGCAGGCCGCTCTGGTGGAGCAACGAATCGCCGCGATAGAGCTTGCGCAGCGCGGATTGCTGCTCGCTAAGCAAACCGTTATCCCATTGCGATAAGTCTCCGGGGCTGGACATGCTGACGGTGGCGGTCGTTCCGAGCAGCGCAGTCGGCTGGGAAGGGGCGGCAACCGCCGGGAGCAGCCCGCTCGAGCCGCCGGGGGCCGTTTGCAGGTGACGGGTGATCCAGCCGGAGGTGGTCGCCTTGCTGCCAGGCGTGCCGAGCTCGATGAATTCCATCGCGTCGAAATGGCTGCGAGTGTCATAATTCAGCCCGACAGCGTGGACAATGCCCATTTTCCCATCCTGATACAGTTCGTGCAGGGGCGAAAGCGCCGGGTGCAGGCCAAACGCATCGTTGAGATTGATCAGCTTGCGGTCGGCAATTTTGACGCTCGGGCGGGCTTTTTCGTACCAGCCGCGGTCGTCGCCCATCAGCGGCGGGACAACGTTCAACGCATCCCAACCGCCGCGCAGGAAAACAACCACCAGCGTATCGGCCGGGTCGTCTGGGGCAGCGTAAGCGATATTGGTCAGGCGCGCGCCAGCCAGGGCGGCGATGGCATAGGAACAGCCTTGCAGGAATTCTCGACGGGTAAGTTTCATGGGTTATCCTGGTAGGGGCGCAGCAATGCTGCGCCCCTACATTTTTATCGTAATCGCATCTCTGGCGACATGAGCGCCAGTTCGACCATGCCCGGCAAACGCCAGTTAAGATGATCGTCAGAAAGCTCTTCTTCGGCGCTGGCGCTTTCGCGCAGGAAATCGACCAGTGCCTGGCGTGACTCGCCTGAAAGCGGGCGGCCAAAGATACGTTGAATCCAATAATCAGCTATTGCCGCGGCGGAGCGCAGATCGGCGGGGGTTTCAGCGCGCACATCCACATGGATGGTTTTTTCAGGATGGTCGTCGTCGGCCAGCCAATTTTCGGTGATGCCGGTAATAAAGTTCCAGCCGTAAAGGGTGGCCATGGTATTCGCCCAGGCTTCGGCAGTATCCGGGTAGCCATCCGGCGGATGATGGCCGAAAATCGGCTGCCCCATCATCTCGTAGGTCCAGCGCGCGCCGCCTGGCAGGCGGATGAAATCGGCATTGAGGGCGCGCAAAACATTGGCCGCAAATTCGAAGGGGCGCTTGAGTTTGCCGCCCCAGGTTGCGCGGAACTCGTCCGAGAGCAAAATGGCGCGGTAGACCTGGCGCAGCTGGTCGGGGGCGTCTTTGGCATCTAAAAAAGTTTGCGCCGCAGTCCGGACAATGCTTTCGGGCGGGTTATCGCTGACGAAACGGCGGCACAGCTTGCGGGAAATATAGGTCGCCGTGCCAGGGTGGGCCGAGAGCATATCGAGCACATCGCGGCCATCCTTGAGATCCGGCTGGTCGGCGGGGATATATCGCCCCAAAATAATTTTATTAAAACGGTCGTGCCAGGGGCGGTAATACAGGAATGAGCCGGTTTTGTCGACATCATCTTCACCATCCCAGATGTCATCATCGACGCGCCAGCCGGTGAAACAGCGCGCAGCTTCGTAAACATCGTTATCGACATAGCCGATTGCCAGCCCGCCGGCATCCTTTTCGACGCCGATCGGGTCGCGCACGCCCAGGTAATTTTCCGCGCCCAGGGTGTGCAGTTCAAACAGTTCACGGGCAAAATTCTCATTCGGCCCGGCATCAGAGTTGCTGCGGTTGTTCAGGTAAAAAAGCATCGAGGGGTGGCTGGCCATGGCTTCGAGCATCTGGCGAAAATTGCCAAAGATGTTGGCGCGGATGACATCCCGATCATACGAGGCGAAAGCAGGCGTTACATCCTCGTCCCAGCCGTAAACGTTGAAATGGTTGTGCCAGAAATCGGCCAAAAGCTCCTGAAGTTGTTTACGGCTGTAGACGGCGCGCAAAAAAGTAGCTTCGACCAGTTCATCGCTCGGCAAGACGAACCACTGCCAGTGCCTGTCATCGTTATCATCATAGGGGTTGTTGACGATGTGATCGTAAACTAGCTCGGCCAGGGATTTATGCAGGGTTTCGAATTTGGCCTGCTGGTAACGCGACTCGAATTCGACATCCTCCAGCAAATCGGGCTGGAGCTGCGCTTCCACCCAGGCTTGCAGGCGCGCTTCGTCGGTCTCCCCCAGGCTGATAAATTCTTCGCGTTCCCCGGCGCGGGCGCCAAAAGCCAACCGCCCGAAGACAATGGTTGCCAGGTCTGGCAGTTCTTCGGGCGGGACGGGCGCGACCGGCGTTGGCGGCGGGTAGGTTGGGACGCTGGTCGGGTTGGCAACGGCGCTCGGCGCAGCGCTCTGCTGCGCAGGCGCGCAGGCCGCCAGGGCGGTGGAGGCTGCCGTCAGGCTGGCAAGTTTGAGAAAATCACGGCGGGAGAGTGATGACATAGGCGCATCCTTTAGAGAATAATCTTACCGGATTTACCTGAATAAAGCATCACCCAAAGGTATGGGGAAACAAAATGCAGAGAACCTCACAATCTTGTTCTCTGCATTCCTGGCTGTGAGCGTTTGAATTTTCTAACCTTCGCGTGGGTCGGGATGCTCCAAAACAGCTTCTGTTTGCTTCGCGCGGTATTCGATGATCGCGTTTCGAAATTCAGGGTGGGCATTCGCCACAATCGAAGCCGCCAGCAGGGCGGCATTGACCGCTCCCGCGCGGCCGATGGCCAGCGTCCCAACCGGGATCCCGGCGGGCATTTGCACGATTGAAAGCAGGGAATCCAAACCGTTGAGCGCCTTCGATTGAACCGGCACGCCCAGCACCGGCAGGTGGGTCTTGGCGGCGGCCATGCCCGGCAAGTGGGCTGCCCCGCCCGCCCCGGCGATGATGACTTCAATGCCGCGTTCGGCCGCACCAGCGGCATATTCAAAGAGCAGGTCGGGCGTGCGATGGGCTGAGACAACCTTGACTTCGTAGGGAATGCCCAGCCCGTCGAGTGTCTGGCTGGCGTGCTGCATGGTTTCCCAGTCCGATTTGCTGCCCATAATGATTCCAATCAAAGGATTCATGCATCAACCTCTCTGTTTTTTGCCAGATTTTCCATCACTTGCTTAAGTTCATCGTATCTGACCGGTGACGCGAGTTCCTGGAGCGATTTTAATGAGATCGATTTCTGACCACTCTTTCGCTCGTTGAGAATGCTGGTTGATAAGACATAAAATTCCCATTGGCCAAGATTCAAAGGTTCAAGTGTAATCTTATCTTTATGAAAAAGTAACGCAAAAATATAAATATCTGCCTGGCGTTTCACTTCTGAACTTAACCTGTTTGTTTCAGCTTCCCATTTCCGTGTTTTTGAAATACTAAAATTTATATCAGAAAGTTTTCTCTGGGACCAACCTTGAAGATATGCTGCTGATTTCACTTCGATTCTCAGATCGGCAGCATACTCAAGATCGTAAGCCCGCCATTCATCACGCACATTCATTGCTATACCGAGCGCCTGAGCAACCAGAAATTCCGCCAGGCGTCCCCGAGTAGCGTTGCTTACCAAATCGGATGCAGACCATTGCCAAAACGAAAGCACATCAAAACCAATTGGCTCGCCATTTATATGGAATTTTTCATCACCAATCTTGCGTGTTGGCAAAAGAATTCCAAGATCGTCTGCCATATTTCGTATTTCTCCATTACAAAGATTTTTCTAATCGCTAATTCTGGCTTTCTTCAAATTCTCCAGCAATCGCTCGTTGACCGGGTACGCTCCCGGCACAAATTCCTGCCCGGTCAGCATCTCATAGATCGTGATGTAGCGCTCGGAGGCGGCCGCCCACAATTCAGCGGGCATCGGCGGGATTTGGCCGTCGCCACGGTAGCCCTGGTCAGCGTAGGCAATGCGCACAAATTCCTTGTCAAAGTTCTCCGGTTCCTGTCCGGCGGCCAGGTGGGCCTGGTAGGTATCCGCCTTCCAGAAACGGGATGAGTCGGGGGTATGGACTTCATCGATCAGCAAAATGCGGCCATCCGGGGCGCGGCCAAACTCGTATTTGGTGTCGACCAGCACCAGCCCCGATCTTTGGGCCAGTTCCTGTCCGCGTTTGAAGATCGCCAGCGCGGCAGCCTGGACCTGCTCCCAGGTGTCAGTGTCGAGAATACCCTGCGAGACCACCTCCGCGCAGGTCAGGCGCTCGTCGTGGCCGGTTGCGCCGCCCTTGGTGGTCGGCGTGATGATCGGCTCGGGCAGGGCCTGATTCTTCTTCAACCCATTGGGGAAGTTGTAGCCGTAAATCTCGCGCTCACCCAGGTTGTAGCGATACCAGAGCGCTGTGGTCGTCACCCCGGAGATGTATCCGCGCACAACCACCTCCACCAGCAGCGGCTCGACCTCGGTCACGACGGCTGCGTTGGGATCAGGAATGGAAATGATATGGTTCGGGATGATGTCACGGGTCTGCTCGAACCACCAGGCCGAGAGTTGGTTCAGCACCTGACCTTTGTAGGGGACCGTGGCAAGGATGCGGTCAAAGGCTGAAAGGCGGTCAGTGGTAACGATCAGGCGTTTGCCATCTGTGAGCGGATACCACTCACGGACTTTGCCAACGATTTTTCCAGGTAAGGCCAAGTTCGTTTCACCAAAGGCATGGGGCAGCAATTCGAGCAATTTTTCATGTGAAATCATAGAATCTCCAAAAAAAGTTGAATGTTTAATGTTGAAAGTTACAAAAACGGCGCACACGTTCAACATTCAACGTTCAACATTAAACCCGCGCAGCGTATTTCACACCATTCTCAAACAAGGGCAGCCCGCTCTGGCCGTTGATTCCGCGCGTGTGAAGCGGATGCTGATAAGGATGAATGTGATTCTCCGGATGCGGCATCAGCCCGAGCACGTTGCCGGCCGGGTTGCAGATGCCGGCAATATCGAGCTGCGAGCCATTGGGGTTGGCGGGGTATTCGCCATTGGCGGGAATGCCGTCAGGCAGGGTATAGGTCAGGGCGATCTGGTCGGCAGCGACAAAGGACGAAAGGGGAAAGAGGCTGGTCACCTGAAAGTTGCCTTCGCCGTGGGCGATCGGGCAGGTAATGCTATCGATCAAGCCTTGGGTCCAGATACATTTTTGCGAAATGGGGGCCAAATTCACCCAGCGGCACTCAAAATGACCTTGTTCATTGAAAGTCAACGTTGCCCCCGATTCATTCTTTCCACTTTCATCTTTCTTTTCATTGCCAAATGGAAGCACACCCGATTTAACCAACGCCTGGAAGCCGTTGCAAATGCCGATGACCGGTTTGCCTGCGGCAACAAAGGCGGAGATCTGTTCGGTAAAGTAGGAGTTCAGGTCGAGAGCGAGCAATTTGCCCGCACCGAGCGCATCTGCGTAGGAGAAGCCGCCCGGTACAACGAGCATCTGATAGTCGGAAAAATGCTTTTTACCGGAGCGCAATTCATTGAGCGGGGCAAAAACCGGTTCGGCGCCCGCCAGGGTCAGGGCTTCGGCAACGTCGAGGTCACGGTTGGTTCCGCGGGCTTGCAAGATCAGGGCGATGGGTTTCATAAGTTATTCTCTTATCCAAAGTCAGGAGACTTTGGACTCCATGGTTCGATTGAAGGCTTTTACAAGGTCGCTGACCGCGATTTCAGCTCCCGCCAGTTTCAGGAGGGGCTCAGACAGAACCGTCCCAATCTTTGTCAGGGGCAGGCCGGCAAATCGTTTTTCAAATTCCGCTTCGGCGGCGGGGGCGATCTCAGCCAGGAGACAGCCGTTCGTCTCGGCGAAACAGGCGTCAGCTTGGAGCGATCCGATCAGTTCCAGGCCGAGGCGGCCTCCGATGCACATTTCCGCGGCGGCAACCGCCAGCCCGCCCTCGCTCAAATCATGACAAGACTTGACCAGCCCGTTCTGGATGGCCTGATGCAAAGCGCGGTAGACAGCCGGGGCGCTCGCGGGAACTTCGGGAACGAGCACATTCGCATCAGAGAGTTGGCCGACCAGATAAAGCGCATTGCCGGCTTCTTTTAGGTCCATTGTGATCGCAAGGTTGACATCATCGATGATGCCGATGGCAGAGATGAGCAGAGTGGGCGGGATGGAGTGGCGCTGGCCGTCGTTGCCGAGATATTCGTTATTGAGCGAGTCTTTGCCGCTGATGAAGGGTGTGCCAAACAGCAGCGCGCCATCGTGGCAGCCGCGGCAGGCCTCGACCAGCGTGCCCAGGGTTTCGGGGCGCAGCGGATCACCCCAGCAGAAATTGTCGAGGATCGCGATCCGCTCCGGGTTGGCGCCAACGGCGACCGCGTTGCGGATGGCTTCGTCGATCACCGAGAGCGCCATTTTGTAGGCGTCGCGCTTGCCGTATTCGGGATTGATCCCGTTCGACAGGACGATCCCCTTCTTGCCCCTGGTGCCGATCGGCTTGAGTACCGCCGCATCGGAGGGCGCATCCGCTTCGAGGCCGGTCAGGGGTTTGACAACCGTCCCGCCCTGGACTTCGTGGTCGTAGATGCGGATGGTGGCGGCCTTGGAGGCGATGTTGGGGGAAGAAAGGTGAGAGAGAAGGTGAGAAGATATAAGAGAAGGAGTCAGTGCTTTTTTCTCATCCCTCATTTCTCCTTTCTCTTCTCTAATGACTGCCTTTAGCTGGCGCTGCGGAATACCTTCGTGCAGGAATTCATTCTCGAGATCGAGCACAACCTTGCCCTCATAGCGGACAATGATCCGCCCATCACCGGTGAAAGCGCCAATGTCGGTCAGTTCGGTGTCGAAGGTGTCGCACAATTCTTGCAGGGCAGGGATGTTTTCGGGCGGGACCGCCAGCACCATGCGTTCCTGGGCTTCGGAAAGCCAGATCTCCCACGGGGCCAGGCCGGGGTATTTCAGGCGCACCTCGGTCAGTTCAACATCGCCGCCAATGACGGAGGTCATTTCGCCGACCGCGGAGGACAGGCCGCCCGCACCACAGTCAGTGATATCGGTGTAAAGGGCAAGGTCGCGGGCACGGACGATGACGTCGATCAGCCCTTTTTCTGTGATTGGGTCGCCGATCTGGACCGAAGCCCCGGAGACTTCGCCGGTCTGGGCATCCATGGTCATCGAGGAGAAGGTCGCGCCACGCAGCCCGTCGCGCCCGGTGCGCCCGCCAAGGACAATGACCCGGTCACCGGGACGCGGGTCCTTATGGTGCTTGCCCTTCGGAGCGATACCGACACAGCCGCAAAAAACAAGCGGATTGGCGGTGTAGCCTTCATCATAAAGGATGGCCCCGTTAACGGTCGGGATGCCGATCTTGTTGCCGTAATCCTGCACGCCCGCGACGACGCCGTTCTGGATGCGGCGGGGGTGCAGCACGCCGTCGGGCAGCAGGTCGGGATTCATATCCTGCGGGCCGAAGCACAGCACGTCCGTGTTGGCGATCGGCTTGGCGCTAACGCCGAGCACGTCGCGGATGACTCCGCCGACGCCGGTATTCGCGCCGCCAAACGGTTCGATGGCAGATGGGTGGTTGTGCGTCTCGGCCTTGAAGGATATCTCGAATTCATCGTCGAAATCGATGATCCCGGCGTTATCGACAAATGCAGAAATGACCCACGGTGCAGCGATTTTGTCGGTCGCGGCTTTGAGGTAGGTTCGAATCAGCGAATCAAGAATGGAGACTTCAAGACCGCTTTCTTTGCTCTCATCTGTAATCTCGAGCCTGGCCTTGAACGTTTTGTGCACACAATGCTCGCTCCAGGTCTGGGCGATCATCTCAATCTCGACATCGGTCGGCTCGCGGCCTTCGCGCTGAAAATAAGCTCTGACGGCCTGCATCTCGGCCAGGTCGAGGGCGGCGCGGCGGTTTTGCGAAACGGACAACAGATCAGCATCTGACAAATCGCGGACGGGGATCATTTCCACTTCTCCGCTGGAAGCTGCTTCTTCAGGGAAGGATGGGGCAATTTCGCCAATCTTCCAATGCTGGATAACGTTGTTGGCCAACAATTGCTTCGCCAGTTTCTCAACCTGGGGCACGCTTAACCCTTCGGCTTGGAATCGCAGTCCCGTTGCCGCGCGTTTGACGCCATCGAAGCCCAACTCGCGCGCCGCGCGCACGATCTGCTCCGCAACCGGGTCGGTCACGCCGGGCCGATAGGCAACTTCGACCACATCAGGTGTCGAGTGAAACTCAGCAGCCGGGCTTTCAACCTTTGACAGTTGGCAGGATTGCGTGACCGGGTCACTTAAAAGTTTGAGAGCCAACTGTTGCGCTTCATCTTGCGACAATTGGCCCTCGATAAAATACAAATCCTGACACTTGATCCGCCGCAGGTCATGAAACCCCAGCGCATGCGCATCAGACAAAAATCCCGCCGAACGCGGGTCGTGGTCAGTAAAAGTGATGACGAAGCGATAAGTGGACATAAACCAACCTTATGAGAATTTGAACCATTTTACACCCCGCTACTTGTCTAGTCAAACGTTCAAATTTCTGTCCTCAAAAAAGGGCAAACCCGTCAAAAAGAAAGCTATAATCACGCTTGGAGAGTGAGCCATGGCCACAAACAACATCACCCGTTACCTGGATGCGCATAAAATCGAGTACACCGCTTTCGAGACCCCCGCCGAAAAACTGGGCGCGGAGGCAACTGCGGCTTTCCTGGGTGTGCCGCTTGAAGTGATCTTTAAGACCATTGTGGTCAAACGCGAGCGCGGCAAACCGATCCTGGCAGTCATCTCCGGCGCCGATGAAGTCGACCTGAAAGCCCTGGCCGCCAGCCTGGGCGAGAAAAAAGTCCACCTGCCAACCGAGAAAGAGGCCGAAGCGCTGACCGGCCTGCAGGCCGGGGGCATTTCACCGCTGGCGCTGCTTAACAAGGGTTTCCAGGTGGTGATCGACGCTTCGGCGCAAAATCACCCTGAAATCCACATCTCGGGCGGTCAGCGCGGGCTGAACATCCGCCTGGCGCCCGGCGACCTGGCGCACCTGAGTGGAGCGCGCTTCGCCCACATCGGGCGGAATAATTCCCCGCGTCCGTGATCCAAACGCTGGCATCTTTATTTTTAGGGAGAAATTCATGAAACGCATTCTTGCCCTGTTTGTGGCGCTGATCCTGCTTGGGGTTGGCATCGGTTCCATCCTGCGGCCCGAGAAACAGCAACTCCGCGGCAGCCTTTCAGTGGTTGAAGCAGGCGCGCCAACGGGAATCTCGCAGGTTGGAAATTACCAGATCGAATGGAACAACGAATCGGGCGGGCAATTGACTCTCCGCAACCCGGCTGGCAAGATCTTGTGGCAAACCGTTGCCGGACAAGCCTTTGTGAGCGCAGCCCAAGGCAAGGAAACTGTCTCAGAACAGCGCGGCATGTTCTCATTTGATGAAAACTGGCAGATCGTTTGCACAGAGCAGCGCGTCGAAATGATCATCGATAACGAAGCCGAACAGGCCATGACCCTTAGCGGACATCTTTTCTGCAACAACAGCCAGAGCGTGTTGTACAACCTGTATTTTGAGCCGGGTGAAACTCCCGGCACGCTGCAAATCAGCGCCTGGCTGCAAGACCCGCAAAACTACCAGCCTTCCAGCAAATTCAATCGCATCTTCCTGACCTACGCCAGCAATTCAGAAGAGCATTTTTTTGGCTTTGGCGAGCAATTCACCTACTTTGACATGAAAGGCAAAAAAGTGCCGATCTGGGTCAGTGAGCAGGGCGTCGGGCGCGGCGAGGAGCCGATCACAACCGGGGCAAACCTGACCAACGGCGGCGCGGGCGGCAATGCCTTCACCAGCTACATGCCCATCCCGTTCTACATGACGAATCAAATGCACGCGCTGATGCTCCAGAACGACGGCTACAGCCAATTCGACCTGCGCCGGCCTGACCGCGTCCAGGTTATGGTTTACGGGGGCACCTTGATCGCCACCCTTTTCGATGGGGAAAGCCCGGCAGAGATCATCCGCCAATACAGCGAACTTTCCGGGCGCATGAAAGCCCTGCCCGATTGGGTCCACAGCGGCGCCATCGTTGGGATGCAGGGCGGCACAGAAAAAGTGCGCCAGGTCTGGGCAGAACTGGAAAAACGCGGCACTCCGGTCAGCGCATTCTGGCTGCAAGACTGGGCCGGACAGCGCACGACCTCCTTTGGCAAGCAACTGTGGTGGAACTGGGAAGTGGATTATGATCGCTACCCCGGCTGGGATGACATGGTGGCCGACCTGGGCGAAAGCGACATCCGCGTAATGGTTTACATCAACCCGTATGTTGTGGACGTGTCCGAAAAGCCGAACGCCCGCCGCAACCTGTACCAGGAAGCCCTCGAAAACGGCTATCTTGTTAAAAATCCGCAAGGTGAACCCTACCTGGTGCTGAACACCAGCTTCAAATATGGCATGGTCGACCTGACCAACCCCCAGGCCGTCTTTTGGCTTGTGGATATTATCGAAGAGAATGTGCTTGGGGCGGGCGCTTCGGGCTGGATGGCCGACTTCGGCGAATCGCTGCCCTACGATGCGATCGTTGCCAGCACCAAGGCCGCCTCCGCGCCGATTTTGCACAATCGCTGGCCGGTCGGCTGGGCATCGGTCAACCGCGCCATTGTCGAAAATCATCCCGACCAGGAACTGGTCTTCTTCAGCCGGGCCGGATACAGCAATTCGACGCGCTACGCCACCTTGTTTTGGGCCGGGGACCAGATGGTCTCATGGAGCGCGCAGGATGGCATCAAAAGCGCTGTGACCGGGCTCAACACAGGCGGGCTTTCAGGTTTGGCTTACAATCACAGCGACATCGGCGGCTACACCACCGTCACCAACCCGCTCAAGAATTATCACCGCTCGAAGGAACTGCTGCTGCGCTGGATGGAACTGAACGCCTTCACAACCATTTTCCGCACCCACGAGGGCAACCAGCCCGAGAACAACGCCCAGTTCTACAGCGATGACGAAACCCTGGACGCCTTCGCGCGCTGGTCGAAGATTTTCGCTGCCCTGTTCGATTACCGAAAAACCCTGGTTGCCGAGGCCGCTGAAAGCGGGCTGCCGGTCGTGCGCCATCCTTTCCTGCATTACCCGGATGACCCCGAAACCTGGAAGATCACATCCCAGCAGTTTATGCTTGGTTCCGACTTCATGATCGCCCCGGTCACTGACGAGGGTGCGACCGAAGTCACGCTCTACCTGCCCGCCGGGGAGTGGGTCCACATCTGGAGCGGAGAAAGCTATCAGGGCGGGCAATTTGTCACAGTGCCCGCGCCGCTCGGCCAGCCGGGTGTATTCTATGTTAAAGGTTCGCCCTGGGGCCAGGATTTCGTTCAAAAGCTGGAAGCTGAAAAACTTCTGCCTTGATCGGTGGAAAATCACTCTCTCAGCGCTTGATCCCGCCAATTTAGCGCTAAAATCATAATCAAATTTAGCCCACACCATCCTCTGCATTATCACAACACACCACGGAGAAAACATGTCCAACATCGGAGAAATGCTTACCTTTCCTTTTGCCAATGCTGAATCGCGCAAGAACTTCCTGATCGGGTGCCTGGTGCTGCTGGCCGCCTTTTTCATTCCACTGCTGCCCTCCATCATTGCTTATGGCTATATCGCCAAAATCGTCCGGAAAGTCGCCGAAGGCGAGGCGCCGTCCATGCCCGCCTGGGATGATCTGAACGAAATGCTGGTCGATGGCCTGCGCCTGTATGGGGTCAAATTCATCATCAGCCTGCCGGTGATGGTGATCATGATTGCCGGGTTGGGAACATACTGGGCAGGCATGATGGTTGTCGCCTTTCAGGATGACTCCAATCTGATCAACATACTGCTCCCTATTTTGCTCCTGGTTTTTGGGGCAACCATGTGCATCGTTTTTCCCCTGGGGATCATCAGCGCGCTCGTTTCTTACCCGGCTTCCATTCATGCCGTGGTCAAACGCAGATTCAGTGCGGGCTTTGAATTCCGCGCATGGTGGCCCATTCTACGCATCAACCTTGGCGGATTTTTCGTCGCGATCCTGATGACCTTTGCCATCTCATTCCTGTACAGCATAGGGATGCAAATTTTGATGTTAACCATTATTTTGATCTGCCTTTTACCCCTCTTGATGCCTGTCGTCATGTTCTATATGATCCTGGTACCTGAACTGCTGGCCGCCCAGGCCTATCGCGAGGGACTTTTGAAGCTGGCAACCCCGGTCGATGCCGCCCAGGAGTAGATCAACAAGGCTTTGCCTGATGAACCGCCAGCCCTGAAAGAAGAGAATGAATGAGCGCTGTCAATATTTATTACCACCGCCCTGGCAAAGAGTTGGCCATCTATGAAGAAGACCTGGTTAGCGTGGATGAAAAGCAGCTGGTGACCTTCAAAACTCTGCCGGCTGATGCCAGCGCCCGGCTCGAATTGGCCCTGCAAAAACAGGGATTGATCCAACCCGGTCAGCGCATTTTCAGTATTCGCAAGGTTTACCATTTTTCTGAGAATTTCAACCTGCTCGAGTTTCGTGGCCCGGATGGCGAGTTGGTCGGGCATTACTCAGACATTGGGCTGCCGATTGAGCCGTTTGGCCAGGATTATTCGATGCTCGATCTCTTTTTGGATATCTGGCGCTTTCCCAACGGCACAGTGATGGAACTGGACTGGGATGAGTTCGAAGAGGCCCAGGCTAAAAATCTGATCACACCCGGGCAGGTCGAGATCGCCAGGCAGACCATGTTGCGTCTCAGAAATGAAGCCGCCCAGGGCATTTATCCGGGCCACTATTTGAGATAACCCGGCGAGGCACATATGCTCAACAAAAACTTACTGATCACTTTTGTTCTTCTCATGAGCGGCCTGGTTTTTGGCGGCATTGCGGGGTGGATGTACTACCAGCAAGCCAGCCTGGAGCGCAGCGGAATAACCACAGAAGGCCTCGTGGTTGGGCTGGTCGAAAGCAGCGACAGTGACGGCACAAGCTATGCGCCCATCATCCGCTTCAAGACCCAGAGCGGGCGTGAAATTGAGTTTCAAGCCAATCATTATTCATACCCGTCACAATATGAGATCGGTCAAACCGTCAGCGTGCTCTACCCGGCCGACAAACCCACCAAAGCCACCCTGAAAGGCGAAGGCAAGCTGCTCATCATCATCTTCGGGATCGTTGGCGCAATCGACATCCTGGTCGGCCTATTTTTCGGTTTCAAAACCTTTACTACCACCCTTAACGGAGAAGCATAACCCATGCGGTTTATTGAAATTCTATTACCAGTATTTCTCGCCATCTACTTCTTCTGGCCGCTCGTCCAACGCAAACGCGTGCCGGCCGTCAACATCCTGCCAACTTTCACCATTGTTCTGCTGATCAATCACTACAGCATCGAGGGCTGGCGCTGGCAGATGATTCCGCTGTATGTCATCACCATCTTCACCTTCCTGGTCACCCTGCCAAATTTTCTCAAGAAAAAAGGGGAAGATGCAGACTCCGCGCCGCGCCCCGGCTGGCTCCAGACCCTCGGCCTGGCACTCCTGTTGGGCATTTCCGTAGCGCTGCCGGCCCTTTTGCCTGTTCCCTCCATCCCCAGGCCGGGAGGCCCTTACAGCGTGGGCACAACCACCTTCGAACTGACCGATGACTCCCGCAGCGATCCCTACGCTGAGGGCGAGGCGCTCCGCCGGCTGATGATCCAGGCCTGGTACCCGGCCAACCCCGGCCCGGACGACAAAGTCGCCCCCTGGATGGAATCCGCCAAGATCTTCGCGCCTGCGCTATCAGACTTTATCAGCATGCCGCCCTGGTTCCTCGACCACCTGGTTTATGCCAAGACAAATTCCTATCAAGATGCTCCGGCCAACCCGGAAGGCGGCCCCTACCCGCTGATCCTCTTTTCGCACGGCTGGCGTGGTTTCCGTGAGCAAAATACCTTCCAGATGCAGGAGCTGGCTTCGCAGGGCTATGTTGTCGTTTCGATCCAGCACACCTACGGTGCGATCCTGACCGTTTTCCCGGATGGTACAATCGCTCCCAACAACCCGTCTGCCCTGCCCAGCGGCGTACCCGAAGACGAGTACGATCTGGCCGCCCGCCGTCTGGTAGCTCAATGGGCTGAAGACATTGGCTACACGCTAGATATTCTGGCAAAGTGGAACGAAAATGATCCCAATGGGCGTTTCACCAGTCTGCTCGATCTGGAACGGGTCGGCGCAATGGGCCATTCAACCGGCGGCGGAGCAGCCATCCAGTTTTGCGCAACCGACCCGCGTTGCAAAGCCGGTTTAACGATGGACGCTTTCATGACCCCGGTCTCAGAATTCGCGCTCGACAACGGCGTACAGCAACCTTTCCTGTTCCTGTTCAGCCAGGATTGGGCTGATAAAATTGACAGCAAAAATAATCGATTATTTGCCCGGTTTTACCCAAATCTGAAATCACCCGCTCCGGTCATTACCATTCTCGGAACCAACCACTATGACTTCAGCGACCTGCCGGCACTCTCGCCGCTGGCCCCGCAACTGGGGCTAAAGGGTCCACTGAACGGCGCACGCGTGCAGGAAATCATCAACACATACACGCTGGCTTTTTTCAACCAGGAATTTAAGAACATTCCAAGCGCACTTTTAGGCGGATCTAACGCCAACTACCCCGAAATGCGCTTCGAGCAACGCTAATGCCCAAAGATCTTACCCGCTGGTATCTCCCCATTTATCTACTCCTCAACACTCTTGCGTTAGTGATCGCGGGGCTGGCAATGCTTGCCGCCAATGCAGGTTTTCAATCCAACGCCCGGGCAACACTGACAACGGCGGTCTTCGTCCTGGCAGGGCTGGTATTTTTTGCAGGGTTGTGGTTTGCCAAACGCATCAAAACGGAGCAGGCGTTTGCCAATAAAGGCTCGAATTATAAATTCCAGATCACACTCAACCTGGTTTTCGGGCTTTTCTTCGCACTCACCTGGGGGCTGGCCTGGCTTCCCGCCCAAAAAACCGGCACGTATTATTATTACTTCATCGGTATCCAGCCCCTGCTGGCCTGGGCTGCCTTTGCCAGTGGGCTCGCGCTGCTATTCAGTCTGACCCTGAGCAAGGGTTTCTCTCTCGAGAATGGCCTGGCTTACTGGCGCAGGCAAAAAACTACGCTGCGAATTGCACTGATCGCCCTGGTTATATTCGGGTTGGTTGCAGCAGTGATTGCCTGGTTAAAGATTTGGGCAAGCAACGAGCCGTACTGGTACGGAGCAGGTGTGCCCTTACTGATCTGGCAGCTCTATGTGCTGATGCTGGCGGCCGTCCTGCTGCGGCAGATCCGTTTCGACTGGCCACGCCACACCGATGTGCTGCTTTTCTTCGTAATATGGGGCGTATCAGCCTATTTCTGGATCAACCAACCTTTGCAGGCAAGTTTTTTCTTTACGCCGCCGCTGCCTCCCAACAATGAATTTTATCCGTTTGCCGATCTGGAAACCTTCGATCGCGCCAGCCAGTACGCCTTGATCGGCCAGGGCATCAATAATGGCATTTTTTTTGACCGCACGCTCTATATTGCATTCCTGGTTTACTTGCACACTTTCTTCGGCCAGAACTATGAACTTCTAATGAAAATTCAAGCCGGGCTGTTGGCCGTGTTTCCGGCTGTGATTTACCTGATCGCAAAAACACTACACAGCCGCCCGGCGGGGTTGATATCCGCCGCGCTGGTCTCCTGGCGGGGCATAAACGCGCTGGCAGCTATGGCGTGGATAGACACATCCACCGCCAAGCACATGCTGACCGACTTTCCAACTGCGTTGGGGCTGGCAATTTTCTGCCTGTTTCTGATCCAATGGATCAAAGACCCCCAGAAAAACTGGTATAAAGCTGCCCTGGGCGCCGGCACGTTGGGATTAACATCCCTTTTACGCCCGCACGTCATGGCGATACTGGTTGTGTTCCTGCCACTGGTCATACTGGTTGCCCGCCCGAAATGGCGCCAGGGATTGGCAGTTGCCAGCCTGGGGTTTCTGGTTTTCTTTGCCAGCATTTCCCCATGGATGTTTTTTAGCGGAAATGACATTTCAATTATCGACCTGTATGCTACCCGCATCAGGAACGTGATCAAACAACGTTACATTCCACCCGAACAGGCGCAAACCCCGACTCAGACTGTCAAACCGGTCTTGCCTGTTAACCCGGTCTTACCGCCGGCCGCAGTACAATCCAAACAACCCGTTCAAGTACCCTTCCAGGTTAACCATTTTTTCAACAATCTACAAACGTCAGCTTTGGGATTACCGCTCGCGCCGCAACTGCTCAACATAAGAGAAACAGTAAAAAGTGGAGAAACCGTCTGGCAGTCAGGCTGGCAGGGAACTTTATCGCATCACGCAAACATCATGCTCTGGATTGGGCTGGGCCTGACCGCTCTCGGAATCGGGTCCGCCGTCCAAAAATCGCGATGGGCCGGGGTGGCGCTGCCAGCCGTATTTTTGATCTATTCCGCTGCCAATGCGTTATCGCGCACATCAGGCGGACGTTACCTGGTGCCCATGGATTGGATCATGTTCCTGTTCTTCGGGTTGGGTTTGGCGGTTTTGCTCGAAGCCGGGCAAGCATTCTTCAACCGCAAGGCCGCCCAGGCTGAGTCCGCTCCGCCCGCAGCCGGGAAGGTCAGGCAAGTTCACTGGGCGGCAAAAGCGCTCGGGATTCTGGCCCTGTTCGGTCTGATAGGCGGGCTCATCCCATTTTCACAAACAATACATCCGCTACGCTACCAACCCCTCACTCAGGATGAATTGCTGGACAGGCTTTCGAAATTTTTACCCGAAACAGGGTTGAACAAACAAACAATCGCCGCTTTCTTGCAAGATGAAAATGCGGCCTTGATACAAGGAGCGGCGCTCTACCCACGCTTTTTGTATCAGGGAGAGGGATTCCCAAGCTGGCCCCCTTACGAGAAAGTAGAATACCCGCGCACGATCTTCGTTCTGATCGGGCCACAACTTAACGAGGCCAACATTGTCTTGCCCGGCCCTAATCCACAAATCATCCCGCACGACAGTGACGTGATTGTCTTGGGCTGCAGCAATGGCGTTACGTTCGATGCGCTGCTAGTGGTGCTAAACGAACAGGCACTCTATAAAATGCAGCCTGAACGGCCCTTGGAATGTCCCGTGCGCGAACCCATATGCAATAACAATAAAAAATGTCAGTAAAGACAGTAAAATAAGTAAAAATAACCCGTTTGCATCTTATGAATCGCGCGGCAAATCACAATGGACTCCCTTAAAAAGCTATTCAGCTTGCCTGACATCAAAGATGACACACAGCGTTACACAGCCCGCATGTTGCGAGTGGTTTTGGGCTCGATTGCGGTCCTGGGAACTTTATACACCATCATCAATATCACCAGCGATCCGGCGAACAGCCTGCGCTATGGGTTGCAGTTTGTTTATATTTTTTTAAGCCTGACCGCAATGTTTTGGCTGGTGCGCAGTGGACGCGCGCAAGCCGCTTCAATCATCCTTGTGTTTTCTACCTGGGCAATCTTTACAGCAGCGGCTTACACCGGGGGAGGTGTTTTTAGTTCGGCCTACATGGGTTACCTGGTTGTGATCGCAATGGCAGGCCTGGTTACTGCCCATCCAGCCTGGACGGTCTCGATCAGCCTGCTGTGCATTTCTTCAGGATATGCCCTGCTTTTCCTGGAAAAAACCGGGATGCTGCCCGCCTCACGAGTGGTCAATGACAGCCAGAGCTTCTGGCTGGATAGCATCATTTACTTTGGACTGGTGGCATCCTTGCAAATTTTGGCTTCGCTGATCGTAACGAATGCCCTAAAACGCGCCAGAGATGAAAGCAAGCAAAAACAAGAAACAGATGAACGCGAACAAAGGCGCAGCAAACTGCTCAGACGCGTAATCGAATTGGGAAAAGAAGTTACCCAGGCCGCCGATTTGAACTGGTGCCTGAAAACAATTCACCAAAGCATTCAAAAAGGGTTGGAATTTGACCGGGTTGGTTTATTCCTTTACGATGAGGCTCTGAATATCATTCAAGGCGTGTATGGTACAAACCGCCAGGGCGGCATTGAAGATATCAGTAGTTATGTTCGCAGCACTGAAAAATATGATGACTGGCATATCGCCCTGCAAGATCCGGATGGCATGAGTTGGATCGAAAATTATTCTGAATACCATAAAGATCTGTCGCCTGAAAACAATATGTACGGCGTTAAGGAGCATGTCACCCTGGCGGCCTGGTCAGGCAAGAAGCCGGTAGCCCTGATTGCAGTAGACAACGTTATCACCGGCCAGCCGCTCAGCGAAGAAAAGCTTGAAGCCCTGCGCCTGTTCGCAGGCTACGCCGGGCTGGCGATCGCCAATGCCCGCCGCCTTGAAGATGTCAATCACGAGCTGGAATCTTTTTCATATTCCGTTTCTCATGATCTTCGATCCCCGCTGCGGGCAGTGGTCGGTTTTTCACAGATATTAATGACAGAATCTGCCGATCATATCAGCCAATCTGAGATGCAATACCTGCAAAAGATCAACGAAAACGGCAAAAAAATGGGGGTGCTGATCGATGGCCTGCTCAACTTCTCGCGTGTCGGCCGGCAAACAATGCGCATGAGCACTTTCGAGCTGAAACCAATTGTTGAAAATATCATCAAAACACTTGATGATAGACAAAACTCCAGAAAAATCAATTGGAAAATTGGAGATCTGCCTGCCTGCACGGCAGATTACAGCATGATGCAGCAGGCCCTGACCAACCTGATCGAAAATGCATACACGTACACAGGCACCGTTCCAGACCCGGAAATTGAGATCGGCAGCACCACATACAACGGGGAAACCACCCATTTCGTGCGCGACAATGGGATCGGTTTCGAGATGCAATATGCCGAGAAAATTTTCCGCGTCTTCCATCGCCTACACCACGACGATGAATTCGATGGGACGGGTGTCGGTCTGGCCATTGTGCAGCGCATCATGGAAAGACATGGCGGCAAGGTCTGGTCAACATCCGAACCGGGCAAAGGGGCAACATTTTACTTCTCGCTGCCATGACAAACGACCCGCGCAAACTGCCCAAGTTACTCTATATCGAAGACAATCCCGAGTCCCGCGCCATGATCCGGCGCATCCTGGCGCGGGACTTTATCGTTCTCGAAGCCAGCGACCCGCTCGACGGACTGGAATTGGCCGTAGACACCCAGCCCGACCTGGTGCTGCTCGACATTAACCTGCCGCAAATGAGCGGACGGGAAGTCGCCGCCCGCCTGCGGACGCTGCTGCCCAACATCCCGCTGGTGGCCTACAGTTCAGATGAGTCACCCCAGGCCCGCGAGCGCACCCTGGCTGCCGGGTTTGTCGGTTATCTCGACAAATCGAGTGACATCGACAGCATTGCCGACTCGCTGCTTGAATTTCTGGGTGGCAAGCGCGAAATCGTGGCCGATATGGGCAACTACCAGCAAGATTTCGCGTCCGAATTGGTCGAGAAGTTGGAAGGCAAGATCCGCGAGTTGACGCGGGCTGCCGAGCGCAACGAATTTCTCAACGAACAAAATCGGCGCATGATCATCCTGCTCCAGCGCCGTCAGCGGCTGCTTGAAGCGGGTGCGCGCGTTGGGCAGATCATCACATCCATCCTCGATCTCGATGAATTACTCAATGTCACCGTGCGGGTGGTGTGCGAAGAATACGGGTTTGCCGGGGCGGCAGTTTTTTTGCTCGACCCAACGGGTGAATGGGCAGAGCTCAAAGCCGGGCACAAAGCCAACTTTCCCAAAAGCAGGCTGAGGGTCGCCAGCGATCCGCTGGTCGGCGCGGCCATCCGCCAGGGAAAAATCCACCTGACCTCCAACCAGATGACCCTGCCGCTGGTCGTCAAAGATCAGCCACTGGGCGCGCTTTCCGTGCATAGCAACCCCGAAGAACCGCTGACCGAAGATGACCAGGCCGCCTTTCAAACCCTGGCCAACCAGACCGCGATCGCCATCAACAACGCCCGCCTGCTGCTTGACCTGAACCAGGCCAACCAGGAGCTTTTGCGCAACAAAACCCTGCAAGCGATCGCCACCGCCACCGGCGAAGCCATTCACTGGGTCGGCAACAAGGCCGCACCCATCCCCGCCAGCGCAAACCGGGTACGCGATGACCTGTTGGAAATGTCCGCGCTGTTTCGGGCGCTGCTGGCTTCGGCGGATGAAAAAACGCGCACTCACCCGGGCTGGGCCGCCGCGCAGGAAATCTTCGCCACGCTGGAGGCTGCCCGCCCCGCATTTCAACTGCCGGCCAAACCGCTGCCCCTCGGGCTGGAATCGATCCTGGAAGATCTGGAGATCATCGAGCACAGCGCCCAGACCATTCTCGACATCAAGGAAGATCTGATCGGCCCGGCCCGGCTCAAAAACGAAGCCGATCTCGACCTGGCCCAGCTGGTGCGGGAGACAGTCTTCGAGATGGGCCTGCCCGAGGGGGCAGTCAGCCTCGAACTGGCCGAGAACCTGCCGCCGGTCTATGGCGATGCCCGCCAACTGGCGCAGGTCTTCAACAACCTGATCAAAAACGCCTGGGAAGCCATGTCCGGGCGGGAGGATGCTCACATCCGGGTGCGGATGCGCCTGTCTGAAGACGGGAAAAACATCATCAGCCAGGTGCAAGACAATGGACCGGGTATCCCACCCGATCTGCTCGAAAGGATCTGGGTTTCCTTCTTCACCACCAAGGGCAACCGGGGCGGCACCGGGCTGGGACTTTCAGCCTGTATGGAGATTGTAAACCAGGCACGGGGTAAAATATCGGTACAATCTACGCTTGGCAGTGGCGCAACTTTTATCGTGACATTACCCATTAGCAGCCAAAAAGACTGAACTGCAATCCATTCATTCATCCATTTTGTTCCAAGGAGGCGACATGCCCAAAATTCTCATCGTTGACGACGAGGCCGCAGTAGCGCGCAGCATGCAGAAAACCCTGATGCGCGCCGGTTACGAAGTCGAAACCGCCCCAGGCTGCGACGAGGGCTGGCAAACCTTGCAGGCCAACCCGAAAAACTTTGATCTGGCGCTGCTCGATCTGAACATGCCCGGTTTTGGCGGGTCGCCTGCCGTAGATGCCGGGCTCGACCTGCTGGAGCGAATCCACGAAACCTGGCCCGAGATGGCCGTCATGATCTTGAGCGCGTATGATGATCCTGCGCGCGCCAGTGAAGCCGCCAGGCGCGGCGCGCGCGGTTTTAACGTCAAGGGCCGCGAACAACATGTTCTCGAACAAATCCAAACCATTTTAGGTGGAGGCCGATAAGATGACCCCGCAACCCCAAACCGAACTGCAAAAAACCGAACGCCGGGCGCAGCTGCTCGAAGCCGCCAGCCTGGTTGGAAAACAGGTCACATCCATTCTCAACCTGGATGAACTGCTGCCCAAAACTGTGGATATCATCTGCGATTCTTATGGCTTTTATTACGCCGGAGTTTTCCTGGTCGATGAAAACGGGAAATTTGCCGTGCTGCGCGCCGGACGCGGCGAGGCAGGCAAAGCCATGATCGCAGCCGGTTACAAGCTCGAAATCGGCAGCCACTCGATGATCGGCTGGTCGATCAGCCAGCGCCAGGCGCGCATCGCCCTGAATGTGGGCGAAGACGCTGAACATTTCAAAAATCCGCATCTGCCGCTGACCCGCTCCGAAATGGCCCTGCCGCTGGTGGTTGGCGAAAAAGTTCTCGGCGCGGTAACGGTCCAAAGCACCGAGGAACGCGCCTTCAGCGACGAAGACATCCTGACCCTGCAAACAATGGCCGACCAACTGGCGATCGCCATCAACAACGCGGACCTGCTCAAGGAATTACAGCGCACCAACGAGCAACTGCTGCGCGCCAAAACCTACGAAGCCCTGACCGCCGCCACAACCCAGGCCATTCACTGGATCGGCAACAAAGCCCTGCCGATGACAACCGCCGTCGAACGCATCCGGGCCGATGCCGCCAGCGGCCAAAAATTGGATGAAGAAGATCTCGACATGCTGGCTGAAAGCGCGCGCCTGATCATCGAGGTCAAAGAAAACCTGCTTGGCCCGATCCGCGAGCCGCAGACCCGCCCGGTGATGGCTGCCGATCTGGTGCGCGCCGCCGCCTTCCAGGTTGGCCTGCCCGAAGCGTTGGTAAAGGTTGAAGTGGAAGAAAATACCCCGCACATCCAGGCGGATAGCGCCCAAATGGTGCGCGCCCTGTACAACATCATGAAAAACTCGATGGAGGCTCACGCGAAACGCATTTATGTTCATATTGCCGCCACTCTCGACAACCGGGTTCTCATCGAAATCGCCGATGATGGCGACGGCATGTTGAATGAAATGAAGGAAAAAGTCTGGGCAGCTTTCGTAAGCACCAAAGAGAATCATACCGGGTTGGGTTTGCCTGCCACCCTGCTGATCGTCAATCAGCATCAGGGTACAATCGCCATCAACAGTGCACCCCAAAAAGGCACAGTTGTTGAAATCTGGCTGCCGGCCGCGCATCACCCGCAAAGCCCGATCCTGACCAGCAGTTCGAAGAATATCCTGCTGGTGGACGATAACGATCCGTGGACAGTTTTTGCGCTTGAAAGCCTGAAGGCCGCCGGGCATACTGTGACCCGCGCCACCGCCATCCAACCCGCCGACCTGGTGCTGGTGGATGAAGCCCTGTTCGGAGCGCAGATGACCGACATCCTGGCGCAGCTCAAAGCCCACGACCTGCTGGCCAAAACGGTCATCCTGTCTGCCGCACCGAGTGTGGATGCGATCAATCTCTTCAGCCGCCATGGCGTCACCCACGTTGCGCTCAAGCCCTACACCACCGCCGAATTGACCGCCCTGGCCTGAGAAGGCAAATAAAAAACGATAAAGTTTCGCCGTATCTAAAAAAACAGATGCGGCGAAACTTTTTTAATTCAAAGAGCAATTCACAATTGCCACCCATGCCCCGATGGCGTAGAATCAAATAAGCATCACCCATAGCCGAGGAGAGAGCCATGACCGTCCGCAACCTAGTCCGCTTCTTGATTTTTAGCATCCTGCTCGCCACCAGCGCCTGCAACCTGCCTCAATCCCAGCCAGAACAGGCCTCCGCCGGGCCGGACGAGACCAGCATCGCCGCCACCGTTGCAGCGCAGGTCACCCAGGCCCTGTTCAAGACCGCCACGCCCAGGCCAAGCACCACCCCACAGCCGCCAACCGCGACAGCCACCGCCAGCCCGACCATCACCCCGACCTATTCACCGCCCCTGTTGAAGATCAACGAAAATACCAACTGCCGCAGCGGACCAGGCGAGGCCTACAAAGTACTGGTGGTGCTCAAGTCCGGCCAAAGCGTGGATATTGTTGGGCGCGGGCCGCAGGGCTACTGGGTGGTCAAAATGCCAGGGAAAAATGATACCTGCTGGGCCTGGGGCGAATTCGCCACCGCCAGCGGCAGCACCCACACCCTGGCCGAAGTCACTCCACCGCCGACTGCCACCGCCGCGCCCCCCGCCGCCCCGCGCGGGTTGACATATGATTTCGTCTGCACCTTCAGCGATGTGACCGTCAACCTGGGCTGGACGGATGTCGCCACCGATGAAAGCGGCTACCGCCTGCTGCGCAACGGCGGCCCGCTGGTCGAGCTGCCCGCCGACATCACCGCCTACACCGATGTTGCAGCGGCCTCGCCCGGCAGCAGCTTCACGTACAGTGTTGAAGCCTTCAACAGCGCCGGGGAATCGTCCCCGATCAGCATTTCTTTTACCTGTCCGTAGAAATAAGAGAGTAATGTCGATAGAAAAAGGTCAAAGCCGCGTGCTTTGACCTTTTTCTAAATTACCAAAATACAAACTGCTTTACAAGAACCACCCAAAGAAGCGCGTCAGCAAGGCAAACTTCTTTTTTGTTTCTGGACGCAACAGCCAGATAACTGTTTCTTTATCCCATGTCATCCGATGCCAGCGTGCCTATGGGGCCGTCGTCCAACCAATCGGGGACTGATTTTCTGCAATTATGAACGCAACATTTTCATTAGCATCAACCACCCAAAGAACACTGGAACCGCCTTGATAGAGATGCTCCACCAAAAACTGTTTCCCATCTGGTGACCAAACCGGAGCAGAAATATGCAAGGATGAGTTATCGCCAAAAATGTTCAAAGCACAATAATTTAGCATCTTGCCGGAGAGAACATCCACAACTGTCACGATGCTTTCATCTGAGCGATCGCTTATACTGCCCCCAAAAGCAATTTTTGTTCCATCTGGCGACCAACTCAGATGATCTATTTCAAAACCACGGCCAAAGATTTCATAAAGATGGGTCAATTGCTCAACTTGCCCATCACGCTCAACAATAAAAATCTCATCAGGTGGAAAAAATGATTTTTCTTTGATATTCAGCGTGCCTACAACTGCGGCGCGTTCGCCAGAAGGCAACCATGCAACGATTGGAATACGATCATAACCATCTTGGATACGCGCAAGAATTTTCATCGTATTTAAATCCAGAAGAATACTATCTCCATATTTATAGATTGCTTTTTCCAAGAGAGGATCAAAAGCTACAAAGAACTGTCTCTCATTGTATGTGTCAAAGTCCGGGAATTCGGCAGGGTTAAGTTTTTCTTGCAAATTTTGATACGGGTCAACAATAATATATACAGAGCTTTGCCGGACAACAAGCTGATGATTGTTCAACCAACCCTGAAAATAGAAACGCTCATCATCTGACCAGGCGACTATCTGCCGCTTTCCCGCTGTATCAGCAAGCACCAGTTCCCATTTTGAAGTAGCACGATTAAGTCCCGTGAAAGCCAGAGTTTTTCTATCCGGAGATACGTGCGCATCCCAAATCGTAATATATTCTTCCATTAACGATATTGAAGTGCCATCTTCCAAATTCAGAAGCGATACTTCCAAGCTTGCTGTATGGTTGAAGGGTCGAATCGGCACAATCCCGGTCAGGTGAAAATCGCCGGGTTGAGATGAAACCGTAACACACCTCTCAAATACTCCCCCGCTTACGGGATGCACGGTGGCAATCGGCGAAACAATCGTGGGGGTTCGGGGAAGCGTGGACGGCAGTACCGAGGGTGACTGGGTTTGTGTGCGTGGAAGAACCGGAGTACAACCAACGAGCGTAGTCAGAAAAAATACAGTTACAAATAGATTTCTTATCATTTTCCTTACCCTAAACAAGTTGCAGAGTATTGCATAATAATCTGCAACTTGTGAACATCTTTCTTTATTATGAGTATTGATTATTAGCATTACTTTCAAAGAATATTGGTTCAAAAGAAGGGTCCCTATCTCCCCCAGCGCGGCTGCCAATCAGGGTCGGGGTCTTCGGTCAACTGGCGCACGTCTGAGCCATCGGGACGCATGATGTAGATGTCGGCATTGCCCGTGCGCTGGGAATTGAAGACGATCCACTGGCCGTCTGGCGAAAAGGCCGGCGCGGCGTTGTTGCCGCCGCTGGTCAACTGCAAAAATTCCCCCGTCAAAATCTCATAGCGGATAATTTCATTATTGCCCGGCGAACCGGCAAAAAAGAGCAAAAACTGTCCATCCGGCGACCAGTCGATGCTGCCGCCGGCCCCCACCAGCTTGCCATTCGTCACCGAAGAGACCTGGCTGGTTGCCAGGTCCAAAATATAGGCATCATACATGCCCGGCGTTTCTGGCTGCGACATGACAAAGGCCAGGCTGCTGCCATTCGGCGACCAGGCCATGCTGGCAATATTGCCCGAGCCGTCATGCAACAGGCGCGGATTGGTGCCCTCGCGGGTGATAACCCACAGGTCGGCGGGCTGGCCATCGCGGCTGCTGGCAAAAGCCACCTGGCTGCCGTCCACCGAAAAGGCCGAGGCCGAGATCTCGCCCAGGCCGTCGGTCAGCCTGGTCAGAATATCACTCTGGAGCAGCTTGATGTACAGGTTAAACGTTCCGCCCCGGTTGGATGAGAACAGCAGCATGCCGCCATCCGGTGAAAAGGTCGGGTAGAAGTCGTGGGCGCGTTCGGCGGTCAGCAGGGCAATTTCGCCGCCCTGTGGCGAGACCATGCACAGGTGGTTGATCTCGCGCCGGGTGCAGGTGAACACGATCCGCCCGCCCAGGCCATCAGGGGCGGGGCTGGTCGGGATGGCTGTTTCGGTCGCCAGCGGCGCAGAAACCGGCAAGGGCGGGATCGGGGAGGCCGACCCGGCAGCGGAGGCGGCCAACGAAACGGCTCCCGGCTGGGGCGTGGGAAGCAGCCACCAGCCGAGGGCAAACGCCCCGAAAACGGCCAGCAGACCGAAGAGCCAGACCCAGGCTGAGGGCCTGTCACGCCCCGTTTCAGCGAGTTTTACGACTGTTGCCGGGCGCGGCGCGGACAGGGGTGGCAGATATTCCCAGTTTTTTGCCAGCAAGGCTGAGGGTGAATCCGCGCCGGTTAAACGCCCGGGCAGCGATTCGGCCTGGACGCGGCAGGCCATACAGGCCGTCAGAAAAAACTCCGTTGCGCTCTCAAAATGGATTTCACTGGTCGGCTTGAGCGCGCGCGGCAGGATGCGCAACAAAAACTCGGGCAGGTTGCCTTTTTCGAGGTCGCCGCCCAACAAATGAACAAAGATCTCGGCCAGGCTGCGAATATCATCGTAAGGCTGACTGAGCGGGGTGGCATAGAACAGCCCGCCCAGGTGGATCTGGCCGTCGCGCCCGATGTAGATGTTTTGCGGGCGCAAGGCGTGCGCCCAACCGGCCTTGTGAATCGCATCCAGCTGGGGGGCGAGGGCTTTCAGGTAGGTCAGCGCTTCGGTCAGTGGAACCGGCGCTTCGAGATAGCGCAGGCTGGGACCTTCGGCGTGGCCGTCGACCCAGAAGCTGTCGGCGCCGATCTCAAACAGGCCATAGAACGGCAAAAGCCCGGCTTGCGTAATTTTCGCAAGGCTGCGGGCTTTTTCTTCGAGGGCGCGGCGGGCATCGTCTTCGGGCGGCGTTGGTAAATAATGAACGGTAACCGGCTTGCTGAGCGACAGGTCCCAGGCGCGATAGGCGTGTCCGGCGGCCGTCAAGCGCACATCGACCCGAAAACGGCTGAGAAGAAGCTGGTTCGACCAATCGGCGCTCATTCAATAATTATAGTTGATGCTGCTTCACAATATCAGGTTTTCTGCAATTACCCCTGAAAAGAAAACAAAAAACTTCGCCCAAAGATTTTTCTCCGGGCGAAGTTTTGTTTGCAGCTTGCGGGCTTACAGGCTGTAACGGCCGACGATGCGCAGGATGTCAAATCCTTCGGCGAACGAACACTCCGCCAGGGTCCCATGGCGGATCATGGTTGCGCGCAGCAGCTCGGCCTGGAAGTAGTACTTGTCGGCGTAGGTTTCGTACTGCGCCAGGGCTGTGACCTTGGCGTTGACATCCGCTTCGTTGACTTCAACCAGGAAGTGCGGGAAGAAGTTGTAACTGGAACGCACCACATCGAAACCGAGCACGGTAATGCCGCGAAAAGCGCGCAAGGCTTCCTCGGTCATGGTGTTATGGTCCTGGTGAATATCCTGTTTCGAATGGACAAAGATCAGATCAGGCTGGAAGTCTTTGCGCAGCTTCAAGAAGTATTCGAGGATATCCTGGCGCGAATCATGAAACAGGCGCGTGGTGAAGTCGCGCAGGATGACGCTTTCGCGCGGCAGACCGAGGGCCGCCATGCTCCGGTAGTGTTCATCGACCACGTTCTTGAGCAGGGGGTTTTTCTGGTTGTCTGAAAGCGTTACACACAACATCTGGCTTTTGTTGCCGATATTGTGGATCAACGCACCGCAGCCCAATTCGATATCGTCCGGATGCGCGCCGAGGAAGAGCAGTTTTTTGCCGTGAAAGATCATTTTTGCGCCTAAAATTAGCCACAGAGCCGCAGGGACACAGAGCAAGAAAAATCTGTGTCTCGGTGTCTGTGTGGCCAAAGAGATTACTTGGTGGCTAAAATGCCGCCGATAACCTTGGTCATAACCAGCTTGCCGTCGCGTTCGAACCAGCGTGTGGCAACTTTCTCGATCGAGGCGATCAGGGCTTCGTATTCTTCCTTGCCGTTGAACAGGCTCGTCCACAGTTTGCGGTCTTCACTGAGCGAAGCGCGGACGTAGTCCATAAACGGCGCAACTTCAGGGAAGGTCAGCGGATTTTCAAAGGTCAGCAGTTCGGTTTTGGCAAAGATCCCGCTGATGGTCTCGAAGATATCGCCCTTGAAGCGGCTCGAGCCGGGCATGGGCGGGATGGGTTTGTTGGTCGCTTCGGTGATGATGTCGTAGAACATCTTCTTGTTTTCAGGCAGCGGGCCGGTCACAAACAAACGTCCGCCGGGCCCGCGCAACACGCGGTGCGCTTCGCTGAATGTGAATTTCAGATCGGCAGCGTAGTAAATGGCAAAAGCGCTCGAAAGAAAGTCAAAACGGTTATCTTCAAAGGCAAAGGGTTTGTTGAAATCCAGAAACTGGAAATCGATATTCTTGTCGCCGCGCTCAGCCTGTTTGGCGCGGGCTTTGCCGAGCAACTCTTCCGAAAAATCGCCGCCGATGATCTGCGCCTGGCCTTGGGTGGCATCGCTATATAAGAAACACTGCTTGCCCGCGCCGCAGCCTACATCCAAAATTTGCTGGCCGGGCTGGGGGTTGAGCACTTCGATATTCCACTGGTCGATGTTGCGCGAACCGTATTTTTCGTGAATATCGATCCGTACCAAAAGATCTTTGGCGGTTTCCTGATAATTAATTTCCATAAAAATCTCTCCTGATTGGCATCAAAATCATTCACCGCGAAGAAACGAAGAGCCCAAAGTTACACGAAGCATCCTTGAAACCTGTGCAATACTTGGTGCGCTTGGCCGCTTGGCGGTATAAAGGTTTTTAGACAGGCAAAAATTATACCAGACTCAAATCAAAATTCAATCGCTGAATTTTGAAAATGTGCTAAACTTGGAGATCATCAACCCTAGTGAACGGAAAATCAGCATGGCATCCAAATCCACGATCCAGGCCGTCAAAGGCACCCGCGAATTTTATCCCGAAGAAATGGCGCTGCGCAACTACATCAACCAGAAAGCCGCCTCCGCCGCGCAAGCCTTCGGCTACCAGGAATGGGACGCGCCTTTCCTCGAAACCATCGAGCTGTACGCCGCCAAATCGGGCGAAGAGCTCGTTAAAGAGCAGTCCTTCGTCTTCAACGACCGCGGCGGCGACCCGATCACCCTGCGCCCTGAGTTGACTCCCAGCCTGGCGCGCATGATCGCTGCCCGTCAAGGCCTGCTGGCTTTCCCGGTGCGCTGGTGGTCGTTTGGCCCGTTCTGGCGCTATGAACGTCCGCAAAAAGGCCGCAGCCGTGAGTTTTTTCAGTGGAATATCGACATGCTGGGAGTCAGCTCGCCCGAGGCGGATGCGGAACTGATCGCGATTGCCGCTACCTTCCTGAAATCGGTCGGGCTGACCCCGGAAATGGCCACCATTTTCGTCAACAACCGCAGACTGATGGATGCGCAGTTCGACGCCCTGGGCATCACCCCGGAAAACCGCTTGGCTGTCTCAGGGATGGTGGATCGCCGCCCGAAGATGACCCCCGAAGCCTGGGATACCTACACACTGGAAAACGGTCTGAGCCAGAGCCAGCTCGATGGCCTGAAAAAAGTTCTCGGTAATTACGATCTTTGGCAGGAAAACGATGAACTGGTGCGCCTGTTCAAAGCCCTTGAAGCGCTGGGGGTCAAGGAATACGTCAAATTCGACCCGAACATTATGCGCGGGCTGCTCTACTACACCGGGACGGTTTTCGAAGCCTTCGATCTTTCAGGCAGCGTCCGCCGTGCCATTTTGGGTGGAGGCCGTTACGACAACCTGCTGGCCGATGTAGGCGGCGACCCGCTTTCGGGGGTTGGTTTTGCCATGGGCGATGTTGTCATCGGCATCATTTTGCAAGAAAAAGGGCTGGTCCCGGCCTTCGTGCCATCTCCCGCACCGGTGCTGGTCACCGTCTTCGACGACAACCTGTGGATGAACTCCTTTGCGCTGGCCGCCGAGCTGCGCGCTGCAGGCGTCAGCGTGTTAGCTTACCCTGAACCCGTAAAACTACCCAAACAATTCAAGTTTGCCGACCGTATGGGTATCCGCGTGGTGACTGTGATTGGTCCCGACGAGGCCGCCGCCGGCAAAGTGACGGTCAAAAACCTGGGCAACGGCACCCAACAGACGGTAGAACGCGCCCAGGTTGCTAAAACAATTGCCAATATCCTTGAAAGTGCGGGGTAGCGGTGATATAATCGGCGGGCTTATGGAATATAGGCTTCTTTATGGCGGGTGTAGCTCAATGGCAGAGCGCTACACTGTGGATGTAGTTGTTGTGGGTTCGAGCCCCATCATCCGCCCCTGAAAGACCTCCACGCTGGAGGTCTTTTTTTAATAATATAGCATTGCCCCATTCAGGAGCAGCCCTCGCATGACAGACCGAATTTACGTTACCGGACACATTAATCCTGACACCGACTCGATCGCCGCCGCGATGACCTATGCCTGGCTCCTGCGCCAGCGCGACGGGTTGGATACGCTGGCCTCGCGCGCCGGCCCGATCAACCAGCAAACCGCCTGGGTGCTGAAACGGCTTGAACTCGAGCCGCCCATTCTGCTGACCGATGCTTCGCCCCGTTTCGAGCTGGTCACCCGCCAACTCGACACCATCCACCCGGATAGCCCACTGGGCGATGCCTGGTCGCTGGCAACCCGCACCGGCGGCATTGCGCCGGTCGTCGGCGAGGATGGCATCCCATTCGGCATGATCGACGGATTCAGCCTGTTCAACTTCTTCCAACAGGTGATCGGTCCGCGCCTGGATATGAGCGACCAGCGCATCGCTGACATCATGGCCACGCCTTGCCATGCTGTGGCCGATACAACCGTCCCGCGCTTTCTGGCCAGCGGCCACATCCGCGATTCTCTTAACCGCATCTTGCGCGAAGAACACAACGATTTTTTTGTGGTGGACGAAGGCGGTCACTACCTCGGCGTTTGCCACCAGCGCGGCGTGCTCAATCCGCCGCGCTTGAAGATCGTGCTGGTCGATCACAACGAACCGCGCCAGGCCATCGCCTCCCTGGACGAAGCCCAGCTGCTCGAAATCCTTGACCACCACCGCCTGGGCAACCCGCACACCCACCAGCCGATCCGCTTTACGGTCGATACAGTCGGCTCGACCAGCACCCTGGTCGCCGAACTGACATCCAAAGCGGGTCTGTCGATGCCGCCTGCGCTGGCGGGCATGGCCCTGGCCGGCATGCTGGCCGACACATTAATCCTTACCTCGCCAACCACCACCGAACGCGACAAACAAGCCGCTGAAAAGCTGGCGCGCTGGGCTTTTGTTGGAAACGGGCCACTGAAAGGCGAAACCATCCAATCTTATGGTGAGCAGGTTGTCTCGGCCGGGGCCGGGTTGGCCAACCGCACACACCAGGAAATCGTCAGCACCGATATCAAGCCCTACGAAGCAGGCGGCTTCAAATTCGCCGTTGCCCAGGCCGAAGTGACCGACCTGATGCAGATCGACGAGCACCTCGCCGGCCTGCGCCAGGCGATCGACGAACTCCAAAGCAAACGCGGGCTGGACTTTGCCATGATCCTGATCACCGATGTGGTACGCGGCTCGAGCCGTTTGCTGCTCTCGACAGACTACCCGCCCATTTTGCTCGAACTGCCTTACCCGCCCCTGCCCGATGGCACGCGCGATGCACCGGGAGTGGTTTCACGCAAGAAACAACTCCTGCCGGTTGTTCTGGGCCTGCTCGAAAACTAAATTCTGCAATTCCATGATAATGCTTCCCACTTCAAATTTCGCGTAAGATTGGAGTGGGAGCAATTTTTTTATGACGACTGAAAATCAATATCCCGAAGAGCGGCGCCTGGCCAGTGTGCTATTCGCAGATGTTCAAGGATTCACACCGCTGGCAGAAAAACTGGACTTTGAGACGGTCAGCGACCTGATCAAGGGCATCTGGAAAGCGCTCGACAAAGTTATCGAAGCGCATGGCGGTTACATTGATAAACATCTCGGCGACGGTGTGATGGCCGTCTGGGGCGCACCCTTCGCCAGCGACAACGATGCCGAACAGGCGATCGCTGCCGGGTTGGAATTGATCAAGGCCCTCGATGATTTCTGCCTGACCAGCAGCATTCCGGGGGCGGAATTGCTCAAGTTGCGTGTTGGCATCAATAGTGGGGCGGTCTTTGCCGGGTATATCGGCTCGCGCAACGAATACACCGTCATCGGTGATATCGTCAATGTCGCGGCGCGCCTCGAACAGGTTGCAGAAGCAGGAACGGTTGTGATCGGTGAGAATACCTTCCGGATGGTACGCGCCAGCTTCCGGGTAAAACGCCTCGAACCCATCCTGGTCAAGGGAAAAACAGAACCGGTTCAGTCTTACACGATCGAAGGCTATCTCAACGCTTCGAACCGTCCGCGCTACCAAAGCGCTGACAGCCTGGTGACCAACATGGTAGCGCGGGATGCCGAGATCCAAAAACTGATCAGCATTTTCGAGCATACCTGCTCATCAAAACACCCGCAAATGGCATTGATCCACGGCGAAGTGGGCATCGGCAAGTCGCGTTTGATGCTGGAATTCAATAACCGGCTCGAAGAAGGCGAAACGGATGTTCACATTTTCTCGACCCGGGCCCTGGCGCAAACATCGCGCATCCCATACTACCTGTGGCGAGTCATGCTCAGAAACCACTTCGGGATGCGCGACGACGACAAACCGGATGACGCAGCCACAAAGTGGAATACCGGGCTGAGCAACCTGTGGGAAAACACACCCGGAAACGTTCAGACAGAAGCAACCCAGGTGCTGGGTGAGATCATCGGGGTTTCTTCCAATACCGACAAACCATCCAGCGAAAAACAGCACCGCATTTTCTTCCTGGTGACAGACATGCTGCATCGAATAAGCCAGAAAAATCCATTGGTGCTTTTTGTGGACGATCTGCAGTGGGCAGATCGTGAAAGCCTGCAACTGCTATCTTTTTTACTGAGCCTGGATGAACCAAAAATGTCGTTAATGGTGGTCGGGGCGGCGCGCCCGGAATTTTTAAAAACCCAGCCACAATGGCACAATACTGCCCGCGCAATTTCGCTTGGCCCAATTCCTTTCAATGCAGAACTGGTCTCATTGGCGTACCCCGATTTGCAGGGCATTCCAGACGAGGCGCTTGAAGCAATTGCAGCCAAAGTCGAAGGGAATCCATATTTTATGGAGGAGATTGTCAAGAGTCTGGTCAAATCAGGAGCCCTGGGCAATGCCATCACGATCGAGGAAATCCAGGAACAATTGATTACAAAAATCCCAGAGTCGCTGCGAGGCACCCTGCAGGCCAGGCTGGACAATTTGTCACGAGAGGCGCGAGCCGTGGCGCTGATGGCATCCGTGGTTGGACGCGTTTTCTGGGTCGGCAGCATCATCGCCCAGACCAAGTCTGCGGCCCTGCCGGGCATCATGCCAATGAAGAATGCGCCAGATGCAGTTGTGGAACGCTTCATTCAAGATGGCTTACGCCAACTGGTGCGCGCCGAACTGGCATTTCCACGCCAAAATTCTCAATTTTCCGAAGATCAGGAATATATTTTCAAGAATGCTTTCTTGCGCGACGTGGCATACAGCCTGATCCCCAATCGCAGCCGGGCCCAATTGCACCAGATTGTTGCAGAGTGGCTAGAAAAGCATACCGACACGACATTTAAAGGCATGGCCCAGGAGCACATAAGAAGCGCAGAAATCTCACAGAAACTCTCGACCGGCAACATGGCCATCTTACAAAAAATTGGAGTAAACCCGCCTGAAAGCACCCCGCAATAAAAGATATAATTGCTTTCATGAAACAAAACCTGTACTCGATCATTACTGACTTGCTTGAGCGGGGCGAATCGGCGGCACTTTGCACCATCGTAAATTCTAAAGGTTCAACTCCGCGTCGGGCCGGAAGCAAAATGCTGGTTTTTGAAAATGGGGAATTCACCGGCACAGTCGGCGGCGGGGAGCTCGAGCACCGCGTCTTGGACGAGGCTATGATCGCAATGGCCGAAGGCAAACCATCCCTGCTCAAATACAATATGACCGATCCGGCGCGCGGCGACCCTGGCGTATGCGGCGGCCAAATGGAGGTCTACGTGGAACCGATCCTGCCACCCGCAAAAATCGTTGTTATCGGCGGCGGACATGTTGGCAAGGCCGTTGCCCACCTGGCAAAATGGCTGGGATACACGGTTGCAGTCAGCGACGACCGGACCGAGTTCTGCACGCCTGAAATGAACCCGGATGCGGACGAGTTCTTTCCCGTTCCGATGCAAGACCTGCCAAAACACCTGAAACTGAACCGACAGACCTATCTGATCCTGACCACGCGTGGCTCACTGGTCGATGTGGCCGGCATGCCGCCCCTGCTGGAAAGCAAGGCCGCCTATATCGGCGTGATCGGCTCGAAACGGCGCTGGGCAGCCACCGTCAAAGGGTTGAAAGAAAAAGGCGTCAGCGAAGAGCAACTCGCCCGCATCCACTCTCCGATGGGATTGGAACTGAACGCTGAAACCCCCGAAGAAATTGCTGTCAGCATCATGGCTGAGATCATCATGCTCAGCAGCGGCGGCAACGGCAAATCAATGTCAAAATAATGGCCATCATCCCGCCCGCCCAACGCATGTTCCACGGTCAGATCAGCGCCGCGGCGCTGGCCGACCAGTTGGCAGCCTGTTTTAACGATCGCCAACGGCGAGTCAGCGTTTCGCAAGCCGGGGTTTCGTCACTGGTGCAGATCGGTAGCAAGCACGGAACGCCAGTCACCGTTCACATAACGGACACCAGCGGCGGGGTACTCGTCACGATGAGCCGCGATCGCAATTGGCTCGATAAAGCCGGAGACGCGAGCGAACTCATCGAGCGGGCCGCTTCCCATCCGCTTTCACTGTTGGCCATGGTTCCCGATGTGCTCGGCGAACTCAACCAGGAAAACGTTGCCCCGCAGATCTGGGATGCGATCAACGATCTGTGCGCCCTGACCCGCTCCCTGGCCGGGGAACGGGATGCGCCGCAAAACCCGAAAGTCTGCGAATACTGCGAGACCGCCAACGATCCGCAGCTTGAGTCCTGCACGATGTGCGGAGCGGCACTTCCGAGCGAGTTGCCACGCAAATGCCCGAAATGCGGACGCGGCCACACCTCCGATGCGCTGTTTTGCCAGGCCTGCGGCACACGCCTGGTGGATGGTTGAAACATTTTTGATAAATTGACGTATATAATGCTTGAAACATCATCTTGGATGGACTACAATTAACCTATTGATGCCCTGAACTTAAAAGGAGAGAAGCATGGCTCGTATCTTTGACGTTATTGAATATCGCAACGAAATGGTGGATGAAATCGTCCATCGCTTCCCGGACGACACCAGCATTGGCGATTACCGCATTGGTTCGCAATTGATCGTCCGCGACGGACAGGCTGCGGTCTTTTTCCGCAACGGCCAGGCGCTGGATGCCTTCGGCCCCGGTATGCATACCCTGGTGACCGCCAACGTCCCCAAGCTGATCGATTTCATCGGGAAAGCCTTCAACGACCGGACTCCCTTCCCCGCGGAAGTGTATTTCGTTTCGCTAAAAGAATTTGCCAATAAAAAATGGGGCACACCCCAGCCGATCATCGTCCGCAACCCGGGCATGGGGCTTGGCGTGGCGCTCCTGCAAGGCTTCGGTACTTACTCCTTCCAGGTCAATGACCCGCAATTGTTTGTGACCAACATCGTCGGCAAACAGGCCATCTTCCGCACTAGTGAAATTGAAGAGCGCATGCGCACCATGCTGCTGTCCAAGTTCCAGGATTTATTGGGCGAAACCGGAGCAAAGAAGAGCGTTCCCGAACTGATCGGTTTGACCGAAGAACTCGGCGCTGGCGTGCGCGCCAAAGCCCAGGATGATTTCGCTGCCCTCGGCCTGACGCTAAAAACTTTCTACATCGGCAACCTGAAACCGTCCGAGAAATCGGCCCAGGAACTGCGCGATATGGGCATGCTCGACATGGCCACTTACACCCAACTGCAAGCGGCAGACGCAATGCGCGACGCCGCCAACAACCAGAGCGGCGGCGCAGGCCTGACCGCCGGGATTGGCGCCGGGATGGGTATCGGCAACCTGATGGGGCAGGCGCTCCAGGGCGGCATGCAACAACCGTCACAGCAGCAATCCGCCCAGCAGTCAACAGCCAGCGGAGCCGCCGCGGGCGGCGCAATGGCCGACGTGATGACCCCATCCGAAGCGGCCGCAGTCCTGCGTGTCTCCGAAGAAGATGTGATTGCGGCCATCCAGGCAGGTGACCTGAAGGCCAAGAAACTCGGCAGCGCTTACCGCATCAGCAAAAGCTCGCTTGAAGAATTCCTAAAAGGCTAATACTTAACAATAAAACTCCCCGTCATGTTGAATGATGGGGAGTTTTTCTTTGGAGGCAGTGCCGCATGCCCGTTGAAAATCTTTTACAGGAAGTCAATATAGTGGCCACCCTAGCCGGTATTCTGGCCGGGTTTGCCTTCTCGGCCGTTGTACAATTCATCGCAAGCAACCAGCCAGGCCGATTGACGACGATCATTATCAGCATATTTTCTCTCTCCGCCTTGATGTTTCTTTATACCTTGTTTGCTTTCGTCTTGATCGGCATGTCCACAGCGGAATTAAATCAAGAGATCAAGGCGCTTGATGGAATGGGCAATTGGGCCTTCATCATTGCCTTTTTAGGATTAATCTTCTTTCTTACCGGCGTCGGCCTGACAGGCTGGGTCCGGTCCACGGCAACAGGGATTGCCACCAGCCTGTTTGCGCTGATGACCCTGTGCCTGTCATTATGGGCGTTTTTCACTGCCGCCAGTGCTTTTTCCTGACAGAATAAAAAAATACGCGGCCATCCATTTAGGATGGCCGCGTTTCAATTTAAGACTAAACCACTAGCGAATTTTGAACATCTGGGTCAGTTTCATGGCCAGGTTCAGATCGCCAGTCAACTTGAGTTTGCCTTCCATGAAGGCTTTCATCCCGTCCAGTTCGCCGGTAAAAATCCGCACGTAATCGCCAGAATCGGCTGTCAAAGTCATCTTGGGTGTGGCATGAACACCTTTTTGAACGTCAACCTTGCCATCTTTTATGTCAGCATACCAATCCCCGGCTTCTTCTCCGGTGAATTTGAATTGGATGACGGCATTCAGGCCGGGAGCTTTTTCCGGCAGGAACGCGCCGGGCATTTTGGACATCAGGGTTTCAATTGTGAGGGGCATTTCAATCTCCTTGTTATTTGTTGGGGCGCAGCAATGCTGCGCCCTTACTGTAGATTTTCAAAAATGGATGCCGCGCCCATGCCGCCGCCGATACACATGGTCACCATGCCATAGCGGGATTTTCTGCGGGCCATTTCATAGATCAACTGCGTGGTAAGTTTACCACCGGTGCAGCCCAGCGGGTGTCCGAGAGCGATCGCGCCGCCGTTGACATTAACCTTGCTTTCGTCGAGTCCCAACTCGCGGATGACGGCCAGGCTTTGCGAGGCGAAGGCCTCATTCAGTTCAAACAGATCGATATCTTCCAGTTTCAAACCGGCGATTTTGAGCACCTTGGGGATGGCCGCGATCGGGCCGATGCCCATCAGCTCTGCCGGGACACCGCCGGTTGCAAAAGCGACAAAACGCGCCAGGGGCCTGAGTCCCAGTTTGGCGGCCCTGTCCGCAGACATGATCACAACCGCCGCGGCGCCGTCCGATGTCTGGGACGAGTTGCCAGCTGTGACCGATCCGCCTTCTTTGAAAGCAGCCTTCAGTTTGCCAAGCGCTTCCAGGGTGGTGTCGGCGCGCGGGCCTTCGTCGCGGCTGACCGTGAATCTCTTCGTCAGCGCTGCGCCATCCACAACCTCGACGGTTTCCACATCGATCGGCACGATTTCAGGGTCAAAGCGGCCTGAATTAACCGCATCCACCGCTTTTTGATGAGAGCGCAGGGCAAAGGCATCCTGCTCTTCGCGCGAAATGCCATATTTCTCGGCCACATTTTCGGCGGTCAGACCCATACTGGTGAACGCTCCGGGGTCTTCGGCCGCGAAATGGGCATTGGGCGCAAATTTATTACCCGTCATCGGCACCAGCGACATGGACTCAGCGCCGCCCGCGATGGCGACCTCCATCTGCCCGGTCATGATCGCATAGGCTGCATGGGCGATCGACTGCGACCCGGACGAACAATAGCGATTGATGGTCTCACCGCTGGTTGTATGCGGCAGCCCGGCCCGCAAGGCCACCGTCCGCGCCATGTTCAATCCCTGCTCGCCTTCAGGGAAGGCGCAGCCAAGAATAACATCTTCCACGTCGGCGGAGTCGAGCCCCGGGGTCCGGCGCAAAAGCTCCTTGACCACCTCCGCCGCCATTTCATCGGGCCGGACCGTTGCCAGCCCGCCGCGTTTCGATTTTCCAACAGCCGTTCGCGCGGCTGAGACAATTACAGCGTCTCGTATATTCATAAATTCTCCTTCTCTGGACACGGAGCAGCGAGTCCGTTGCCAAAACGAAAATCATCCGTCAACTCCGCATCCAAAACTTTTAGTTCCGCAACGGCTTGCCCGTCTGCAACAAATTCCACATGCGTGCCTGGGTCTTTTCGTTGCCGCACAGGCTCAGGAAGGCTTCGCGCTCCAGATCAAGAATATATTGCTCGCTGACCCAGGCTGGCCTGCTCAACTCGCCGCCTGTCATAACATACGCCAGCTTGCCGGCGATGAGCTTCTCATACTCGGTGATGTATTTGCCTTCGGCCATCATATGGATCCCAACTCTCAGCCCGGCCAGGGCATCACGACCTGCCGCGTAGATTTGTTCGGGCGCAGGCGGACGGTAGTTACTGGCGGCCAGGTGCAGTACTTCGCGCTTGGCTTCGGTCAAGAGATGATCGCGATTCAAGATGATTCGGTCAGCCGCGCTCAGGAAACCAGCCTGGCGCGCTTCTTCAGCGCTGGTGGCGACCTTGGCCAACCCGATTTGCTCAAAAACACGCTGGAGATACGGAAAAGCATCCGCATTCTGGGTGCGCATCGGCGGGTTGACCACGCGCCGCAGCATTTCCTTGGTGCCGGCACCGGCCGGGATGACACCCGCGCCCAGTTCGACCAGCCCGATATACAGCTCCCCCGCCGCGACGACCCGCGAGGCATGCATGGTTACTTCCGCGCCGCCACCCAGGGCCAGCCCGGCTGGGGCAACCACCACCGGTTTGGGGAAGTATCGCATGCGCATGTTCATCGACTGTAATTTGCGGATGGCCGCATCCAGCATCTCCCACATACCCTGTTGGGCCGCCACAACCACCATGAACAGGTTCGCGCCCGCGCTGAAATTCTCGGCTTCCGAACCCACTACCAGCCCATCAAACTCACTCTCGGCCTTGTCGAGCGCCAACGAGGTGATCTCAAAGATATCATCGTCGAGCGCGTTCATCTTTGTGTGAAACTCAACCAACCCGACTCCCTCGCCAATATCATAGAGCGTTGCGCCAGCGTTCTCGGCCACCTTCTTCGAACCGGAAATCGTCACAAAGCCGGCCAGGCGCGTCAACGGCACATACTTTTTCTGGGCCACATCGTACACGCCGATTTTGGCCTTGCCTTCATATTGATAAAAAGTGGATATGCCGCTGGCGAGCATCTGGCTCACCCATTCGGGAGCCGGGAAACCCGCCTCGGCCATTCGCCGCGCGGAACTTTCCACCCCGAGCCTGTCCCAGGTTTCGAAGGGTCCGGCCTCGTGCCCAAAGCCCCAGCGGACGGCATCGTCGACCGGCTTGGGGGTATCGGCCACTTCGGGGATGATCGCTGCCGCGTACTGGAATCCCTGCCAGGTGAGGGCCTGCGCCAGTTTGGCGGCCTTGTCGTCAGCTGCCAGCAAAGCCGTCAGCCGCTCGGCCAGATCTTCGGTATCCTTGGCCTGTTTAACGGAATCAAACCTGGGCTTGGTTGGCGCTTCATGCTCCAGCGTGGAAAGGTTCAAAGACCAGAATTCCTTCTTGCCATCCTCGCCCCGCACTTCCTTGTAAAATCCAATCTTGCTCTTGTTGCCCAGCCAGCCGCGTTCGAGCAGCGATTTGATCAGCGCGTTCGGCTTCTCGGCCTGCAGATAAGGTTGGGCGTAGCTGTCATGCGGGATGGCCGGGGCCAGGTTGCGCCCGACATGATCCCAAACGTCGATGCCGACCAGGTCGATCAGGCGGAAAGTGGCAGTGCGCGGGCGGCCCATCAGCGGGCCAGTAATGGCATCGACTTCATCGACGGTGTAGCCGTTGTTGATGATGAAATCGAGCGCAAAAGCGCCTGTGCCAAAAGCAACGCGGTTGCCGATGAAGTTGGGCGTGTCTTTGCAGAGCACAATACCCTTGCCCAGGCGGTATTCGCCAAAGTGGCTAACGAAGCGGATCACATCGGGAAGGGTTTCGGCGGTCGGGATGACTTCGAGCAGCTTGAGATAGCGCGGCGGGTTGAAGAAGTGCATCCCGAGAAAGTGCTGCTTGAAATCCTGGCTGCGTCCGGCAGCAATATCCTTGAGCGGGATGCCGGAGGTGTTCGAGGCGATGATGCTGCCCGGTTTGCGGACGGCGTCGATGCGCTCCATCAGCGACTGCTTGATCTTGAGATTTTCGACAATGACTTCGAGCACAAAATCGGCCTGGCCGACAGCAGCCTCAAAATCGTCTTCCAGGTTGCCTGTTTTAACCAACAAATGTCCATCGGACGAGAAAAACGCCGCCGGCTTGGCCTTTTTGGCATTCTCGAAACCAGTGTTAACGATTTTGTCCCGGGCGGTTTTATCATCTCCGGCATCTTTTGGCACAATATCCAACAACGTCACCGCTACCCCGGCATTGGCAAAATGTGCCGCAATCGCCGCGCCCATTGTGCCCGAGCCGATAATGACCGCAGTATTAACTTTATATTTCATGGTCTCTCCTTTTGCCGGAGTAGGGGCACAGCAATGCTGCGGCCCTACCTTTCCATGCAATGCCTACCGCAGCTCCGCACCCGAATATCCCAAAATCTGCCGTGCAACGACCAGGCGGTTGATCTGGCCGGTGCCTTCGTAGATGTCGGTGATCTTGGCATCACGGAACCATTTTTCGAGCAGGAATTCGCGGCTGTAACCGAGCGGCCCCATGATCTCGACCGCCTTCTGGGTAACTTTGGTGACGATGTCGCCCGCTTTGACCTTGCTCATCGACGATTCAAGCGCGTTCGACTTCTGGTTGTCCGCCATCCAGACCGCTTTCAAAACCATCAGCCAGGCGCTTTTAACCATGATCTCCATATCGATCACATCGCGCTCGATAGCGGACAGCTTCTGGCGCGGCAACCCGTAACGAATGCTCACGCCCTGTTCCAGGAGCATCTTCTTGACTTCTTCCAGCGCAGCGCGCGCCACACCAACACCGGTCGCCGCCACCAGTGGACGGGTGGCATCAAAAGTTGCCATCGCGCCCTTGAAGCCGGTGGTGGTCTTTTCGACGGTAGGGGAACCAAGCACATGATCGTAAGGGACGCGCGCATCCTGCAGCACGATCGAGGCCGTATCGCTGACCCGGATGCCCATCTTATGCTCGAGCTTGGTCACGCTAACGCCGGGCGTCCCGGCTTCAACCACGAAAGCGCGCATCCCGGCCCGGCCAGCGGTCGGGTCGATGGTTGCCCAGACAACGATAAAGCCCGCGCCAAATTGCTCATCCGGCACAAAAGATTTATGGCCAGCCGTGACGAAAATCTTCTCGCCATTCAGCACCCACTCATTGGTTTTCTCATCGAGCACGGCCGTCGCGCGAATGGCAGAAGTGTCCGACCCGGCTTGCGGTTCGGTCATACACATCGCTGCGAAAGTCGGCTTTTCCTCGGCAAAACGAGCCAGGAATTTGGCCTTTTGCTCCGGCGTACCCGCCGCCTGGACCGCCGCCGCACCCAACCCGCCGCCGGGAGTGATCAGATACATCCCAACATCGCCCCAGGCCAGCATTTCAAGCATCGAAGCCAGCGACTGGTAAGCGATCGGCGGGTGCTTGGGCTTGGTTGGATCTTCTTCCTTCTTTTTCTCTTGCGGCGCAAGCGACCCGGCGCCGGTTGATCTCATCGCCGTGTGCATAAATTCGATATAGCCGTATGGCACCGCGTGCTCGTTCTCATCCATTTCACGCGAAACCGGGCGCATCATGTTATCTGCAACCGTTTGCAGCATATAGCGCATGTTGTTGATCGGTTTTGGGGATTCAAATTCGATCGTCATAATTTTCTCCTTTGCTGGTCGAGTAGGCGGCGCGGTCTCGATACGGGCTACGCCCTACTCGACCGCCGCCGTATCGAGACCCGGCAACTACACAATCGCCAACCCGGTAAAGCTGGCAAAGCCGCGCCCATTGCGCATCCACATCTCAACCGGGTACTCGCGGATATAGCCATGGCCGCCCAAAATCTGCACGGCGCGGTCGGTGACCATCATCACCATATCAGCAGCGCCGGTCGCGGCCAGATAAGCCTGGGTAAAGGCATCATCTTTGCCTGCATCCAGCATCCAGGCTGCTTCCCAGGTCAGGAGGCGGATGGCCTCGATCTCGGTCGCCATTTCGGCCAGCATGAAGGCAATGGCCTGCTTCTGGGCGATCTTAACCCCAAACGCCTGGCGCTCCTTGGCATAATCGCGGGCATATTCCATCGCAGCGTTGGCCACGCCAACTGCCAGGGCAGCATTGGCTACCCGCATAGAAGCAAGCACCGGAGCAAAATCGCTTTCCAAGATGTGGGATTTGGGAACTTTCACCCTCTCGAGCGTGACCCGGTAAACCGGCAAAGCGTTCAGGCTCATCAGTTTTTCCGGTTCGGACACGCCCAACCCTGCACTTGCCCTCGGGACGATGAAGCCTTTGGTCACCCCGTCGAGGCAGGCGTACACCAGCATGGCCTCGGCTTCGGCTGCAAACGGGACCATCATTTTGACGCCATTCAGCACGAAATCTTCTCCTTCGGCTGTTGCGGAGGTCTTGAGCTCGTTCGGGTCGAAATCAAAAGATGGCTCGATAAGTGCCGCGCTGTACTTCGGCCAATCGGCCTCGATCACGGTGGCGATCCATTCTTGCTTTTGCGCCTCACTGCCCGAGAGCAGGATCGGCATCACAAACAGGCCGGGCGTCATCACCGCCAGGGTTCCGGCCAGGTCACCCCAGGCCATTTCCTCAGCTGCCAACACACCCGTTACGGCCGAGCGTTCGCCAAATCCGCCGTAGGCTTCGGGAACAGAAGCCTGCAAAACCCCCAATTCCCAGCCTTTGTTGACCAGTTTCTTGGGCAGACTCTTGCTCTCTTCGGCCTCATGCCCTGCCGGGCGCAGATCGCCTTTGGCATAGCGGGTAACAGCATCGATCAACATTTGCTGCTCTTCGTTGGGTTCAAAAGAATACATCGTTCCTCCTTTGTCAGACAAACTCCAAAGTCTCCCAACTTTGGAGAAAGGTTACGAGTTGCGTCTAATTCCCTTCAAGAACATCTCTGAAAAATGGTCAGCGATCTGCTCCGGGGAGAGAGCGCCATCCAAGCGGTACCAGGTGATCGTCCAGTTGAGCACACCCAAAAGGCCGCGGACCGTCATCGGCACGTCAGGACATTCAAAAATCCCGGTCTGGTTGCCTTCCCGAATCAAATCACGCCACATCTCCTCGAAATGATCTCGAATGGGGATATGGCGCGTATGCAGTTCATCGTTCAACGAGCGGTGCTCCATCAACAGGACGGCGGTCACGTCCAGGTTGTCGGTCATGACCTGCAGATAGGAGCGCATCGCCAGGCGCAGCTTCTCATCCGCGGGAACATCCCGCGCCATAACGGCACTCATTCCCTCGGTCAGCATCTGCAGCGCCCGGTCGAGCAACTCGAGCAGGATCTCTTGCTTGCTCGCAACATGATGGTACAGGCTGGCTTTTTGCAAATTAACAGCCTCGGCGATATCGGCCATCGAAGCGCCATGAAAGCCCTTCTGGCGAAAGACCTGGGCAGCGGCTACAAGGATATCATCACGTGTCATACATTCTCCCTACCGAACGGTCGGTAGGGATATGATAATCGAAGTCAAATGAAGAGTCAAGAATTAATAAAACGGCCGAATGTTAAAAAATAGTACATTGGTACTGGAACGATTTGTTAAGATTGGTGTATAATGTTTTAACATTGGCAGGCGGCAAAGGATTACTGCCGTCTCTTCTCATTAATTGGGGCAATTACGTCTGCCGTGATTTTTTTATCGGGTGATACTTCATGGATAGTGCAATCATTTTGTTAATAGAAGGCAAAAAATCGGAACAACCCGTTTTTGCAGCGCAACTGCAAAAGAAGGGTTTTTCTGTTTTTGTGGTATCCAATGGCAGCCAGGCAGTCAGCCGCCTTGAAGAAATATCTCCCGACTTGTTGATCGTCAACGCAGCCTCGCTTGGTTCGAGCGGGGTGCGGATCGTGCAGTCGCTGCGTGAAAAGCAGGAGGAACGCCTGCCTTCGATCTTGATTGTGGACGCCAATCGCCCTGTCGACAAATCGGCGGCCGACGCTGTGCTGGTTTTGCCTTTTACCGTCCAAAAGCTGGTCAACCGGCTCAAGCCCTACCTACCCGGCGACGGCGCGAACATCATCCATGCCGGGCCGCTGCGTCTCGACCTTGAGCATCGCCGCGTGCGCTGCCTGGGAAAAAATATCCGCCTGACGCCGCGCCTGACGCTGCTACTGCAACTGCTTCTTGAACATCGCGGCGAGGTTGTCGAACGCGAAGCGCTCTTTAAGCGCGTCTGGGACACCGATTACACCGGCGATACCCGTACCCTGGATGTGCACGTTTCGTGGCTGCGAAAGGCGATCGAACTCGACCCGAACCACCCCAAATTCCTGCATACAGTTCGGGGTGTGGGCTACCGGTTGGATGTATAAATTAGCAATTATGTGATTAGGGAATTTAGTAAGAGTACGGGATGGCAAAATTGCCATCCCGTTTTTTTATTCCAGTGCAAATTCTGACTGTGCACCATCGGCGGTTACAGAACGAATACAAACTTTCCCGGATCTTGGCGGCAAGGTCAAGGAGCGGGGAATGTCGCCATGCCGCAAGGGCTGCAAAGCTTGCGCATAACTCCTGAAAGTGCTGCCATCCCAGTCCGGGTCAAGTTCCCAATAAACCGGAGCGGCCTTGGGGCCAAGCGAGATTTCCTGGCCAGATAACGTGAAGTCGGAAGGGAGACCAGTCTCCTTTTTACGCGTTTCATCGCCCAAAAAGATACCAAATGGTTGGGATTTTTCCCTGACCAATCGGGTTTTTGCCGTCTGGATGGCGCGGAAAGCGGTATCAGTCGCCAGGAAACGCCGTCCGTGCCGGGCAGCCACCAGGGGTGTCGTGCCTGAACCGCAGAAAAAATCCGCCACCAGATCGCCGGGATTGGAAGAGGCCAGGATGATGCGCGCCAGCAGCGCTTCAGGCTTTTGGGTCGGATAACCGGTGCGTTCGTTGTGCAGGCGCGCCACAACCGGGAAATACCACCAGTCTTCTGGCACTTTTCCGCGCTCGAGGTTGGGAACTTTGCCAAAGCCCGCTTTCAACGATGATGCAAAAGTCTTAACGGTGGTCTGATCGTAAGGCACCCGGACTGCATCAGCATTGAAGGTGTAAGTGTCACTCTTGGTATAAGACAAGATCAGATCGTGCTTGCGATTAAAAGCCGAACGGATTGGGGAAGGACCATGATACGTCCAGATAATTTCGTTTAGCAAACGGTCGGGGCCAAAGATTTCATCCAATAACAGGCGGGCGTAGGCATCGGCATGCCAGTCGAGGTGCAGGTAGAGCGTTCCGGTGGGAGCCAACAGGCGATGCATCAAGAGCAGGCGTTCATAGAGAAACTGGATGTACTCGTCGAGATCGAGCCAGGAATCTCCATAGCCTTCGGCAAGCTGCCATTCGGCAGGTTTGCGTGAATCTTCACCACGACCAATGCGCGCTGTAAACTTGCGATTGGTGAAAAAAGGCGGGTCGGCGTAGATCAAGTCAACTTTACCTTCGTATTCATCCAACAGCGAAGCCATCAGCGCAAAATTATCCCCAAGATAAAGCCGATTTAACGGGTTTTCCTGGGGATAATCTATACCGCCCGGATGTATGATTGAATCGAGGGTCAGCGAGACAGGCTGCGGGTCGCGGCGTTGTTTTCCGTTCCAGTTGAGAGAAAGCATGGGTTAATTAGTAATCAGAATCGGCGTGCCATAGCCCTTTTTATCCAGCGTACCGGGGTGGATCTCGTCGGCCCCGGCGCTTGGCAGGCACCAGCGGAAAAACCACTTGGCTTCGTGGTTGCGCATATTGATACAACCGCTGCTCATCGGGACGCCAAAGTTGTCGTGCCAGTAGGTGCCATGGAAGGCATGGCCCTGGGGAGTGAAGAAAACCGTCCAGGGAACGCCGGCGAGCTCATAGGCTTCGATGTCGGCGGCCAGGTTGCCATCGCCCATGTGCTTGGAAGGCATCTTGACGCTGACATTAAATTTACCAGCCGGGGTGCGGGTGGGAATGCCGTTGGCCGGGATGACGCTATCAAAACGGCCTGATGCAATATTGGTTTGAAAGACCATCTGGTCGTTCTCGTAACAGGTCATAACCTGAGTGGCGAGACTGACTTCAACTCGCTTCTCTTCCCAGGGTACTTCAGGCGAGAGCGGAGTGATCTCTTCGTCAGGGATCAAGCGCATATGGCTGGTCGGAACGTTGTAGGTAATATCAAGCAGTTCATCAAACAAGCGATACCAGGGCAGGCCGTCAGGGCCTTGCTCGATCCCCACCACCCAGTGCACAGTTTCGTAATACAGCCGATAGAGCGGCTCCCAACCTGCCTTGCGAACAAGCATGGCCTGGGTATAGGGGACAGTCACTTCGGCCAATTGTCCGTTTTCGCGGATCGACAAAACCGGAGCATTGTAACGAACCTGAACCTTGGGAGTACGCGCCCGGTGCACGAAACCACCCCAAACGCGATACCAGATCGGATTGTAACCAGGCGAACCCGAATTGACTTCTTCGTAAACCGGTAAGATTTCGTCGCGATAAACCTGGCGCACGATACGGCTCTCGTCATTCGGCATGCTATGGACACTGATGGCCGTGGTTGAGACACGCACCAACGCGCTGTCTTCAAACTCGGTCACTGGCGGCAGGTAAGGCGAAAAGGCTAGCCCACCCAGGGCAGTTCCAGTAAGTTTGAGAAAATCGCGTCGTGATAGTTTTTCATTCATGCTGAGTATTTTACCTGAAAAAAGACCCCGAAGGCGGTTTGGCCTTCAGGGTCTCTGGTGTCCGCTATTTTATTGTTTAAGCCGCTTCAGTAAGAGGGATCATATCCTTAAGCAAAATTTCGATGGCCATCGTATGACCGCAACGCTCATGGGTCATAAAGAACTCACAATCACACTGGAACTTGCCATTTTCAAAAGTTACATGATGATCGTTGTTGTCGCCCCGAAAAGTTACTTCAAATTTTTCAAAAGTAAATCGTTTGCGGTCTTCTGCATAACGCTTGGCTTTTTCGATCTTTCCAATCAGTCCGTAGTCCATATTTCGTCTCCTTTTGGGTTAGAAATGAAAAAGGCACGCAGACAGGCGCGTGCCTTTTATATTTTTGCTCTTAGGTATGTCCAAAACACTCGCATAGTGGGGTAACCTCTTGTGAAATAGAGTATAAAGCTTATCACATTGAAAGTCAACCAGTTTGCAAAATCGTAGGATAATCGTAGGATAAGCGCTGGGGAGCGCCTCAAATCCGGGTTAAATCGTTTTGCTGTATAATAAAAATCAGCTGGAAGTAAAACAAAGCGGGGGAATTTTTTCGGGTCAGATGTCTTTTTGAGGCGCAGGAGTCGATCCATGACAACAGTTTCAGCCAGTAACACCACCTTCAGCAAGCTGGAATTCTATCCAAATATCGAAACGGTTGGCGTTGTCGTCAGCGGAACCAACCTGCCCGCCACGGCAGAACTGGCCTATCGCCCAAGCGCGGCACCCGGCTGGAAAAGCGGTCACCCACTGATGCGGATCGCCGATGGCCGCCTGGTCGGCAGCCTGTTCGAGCTTTCGGCCGGAAGCAGTTACGAGATCAAGATCGTCAGTGGCCCGAACGAGATCAGTGGCACAACCGTAACCCAACCCGATGAATTGGTTTTCAATCCCTTGGCTGTCCTGCACGTTAACGGCAAAGCTCCGGCCGGCGGAAACGGCTCGGCATCCGCGCCGTTTCGGACCATTCAGGAGGGCATCAATAAAGCCCAACCCGGCACCCAGGTGCTGGTCGCGGACGGGATCTACCAGGAGTCGCTGACTTTCCCTGTGTCGGGCAGCCCTGGCAAGTGGATCCAGGTTCGGGCGGCCGGCAACGTTGGCGTTTTGGATGGTTCTGAGTGGCTGAATCCCAAGTCCTGGAAGGCTGAAGGAAATAAAATCTGGTTTATCAAACTCGGCAGGCAGATCACCTACCTGGCCCGCGACCGAGGCCGGTTCTACAACTATGACTCGCTGACTGGACTAAAAAAAAGCAAAGGCTACGGAAAAGTCACGATCAAAGAAGGCTGGTACTACGACCCAAAGACCACAAAGCTTTACATCCGCAGCCAGACCGACCCATCCAAACACACCTGGCAGGCGCCGCGTATCAATTACGCGGTCAGCATCACCGGGCGCGACTGGATCTGGATCGAGGGCTTCGAGATCAGGAATTACGGCGCAACCACCAGCGGATGCGGGGTGGCAGCTACCAACGCCTCGCACGTGGTTATCCGCCGCAACAAGATCCACACCCTGCAATTGGGGATTTTTATCAACTGGAACGGGAGCGAGGCCCAGGGGAACGATACGCGCATCGAAGAGAACGAAATTTTCGACCCGCCGGTCAACGAATGGGCCTGGGCCGCGGTCAAAGGCACATCGATGGAAGGGACAGGGATCGTGCTGCGCGGTCATATCGGGGCGATCGTGCGCAGGAATGAGATCCACCATTATTTCAACGGGATCTACACCGGCTCGTCTGCCGCGCTGGAAAACCCTGAAATCGCCTTTGACGCCGATATTTACGAAAACCGCATCCACCACATCAGCGACGACGGCCTGGAACCGGAGGGCGCCTGTATCAACCACCGCTTCCGCAACAATCTGATTGACAGGATGCTGGTCGGGGTCTCGGTCGCTCCGGTCACAAGAGGCCCAACCTGGGTCATGCGCTCAGTCTTGAGCAATTTCACCAGCACCAGCATCAAGTGGAGCCGCGACAGCAGCGGGATCGTGCTGCTGTATCACAATACCTGCTGGACAAACGGCCTGAACGTCAGCGCCATGAGCCTGATCACCCCAATCCACAACACGCTCATGCGAAACAACATTTTTCAAGGCAACGGCTACGCCTTTGATGCGGCGCGCAAGGGCTCGACCAACAATAACTGGAATTATGACAACTGGTACACCACGCGTGGAACGAAAAATCCGCATTTCAAATGGGAAAATGTGAATTACCAGACTATTTCACATTTGTCTGCCTCGACCCAAATGGAATACAACGGCCATGAAAATGTACCCGGACTGGTCAACCCGACCGTTGGCGATTTTCGACTGCTGGCGACAAGCCCAAACATCGACAGGGGCGTTCGGATCGCCGGCATCAACGACAACCATAACGGCAAAGCGCCTGATATCGGGGCTTTTGAATTCTCGCCCCCGCCCAAACCACTTGAACCGATGTAGCTGAGATTCCTACGAAAAAAGCGCACACAAAAGCTTTCAGAGTATAGATTGTCAAATCATGCGAAGTGACTTATATTAATTCGCATGAGCAAATCTTCTCTAAGCCGCAGGGATTTCCTTAAGCTGACCGGTGGCGCGGTTGGTGTGAGCACCCTTTCTTACTACCTCGGTTTTCGGAACCAGCCCGGACCGGATCCAAAAGTCGATGCCCCTGACTACATCGATCTTGGGTCCGGTTTCCCTGTCTTTCGCGGGCCGTACCTGCAGAAAAACGCCCAATTGGCCGCCTTCCTATTCCCCGCGGACCTGGCCGCCTTGACAGAATTCTGCGATCAGACCCTGAACGCTGTTCCAGACTCGCCGTTCGAATACGTTCCGCTGATGTCGAGCCTGCTGGTGGTCTACGCCGACATGCTGGTCTCTTCGATGGACGAGCGCGACTCGCGGGTTGGCTTAATTCCCGAAACGGAAGTCGGGTTCTGGCTGTTGACGGTCGCCATGCAGAAAACCGCCACAGGAAGGCTTCCTCACCATCTGGCCTGGTTCATCCCTTATCTTTTGGTGGATGAAAACAATGCGATCGCCACCGGCCGCGAAGTGTATGGTTTCAACAAACAGGCGGCAAGCTTCAAAAAAGTGCAGGATATTCAATCTCCGCACTTCAGCGCCGAGGTGCTGGGATTCGAGCATTTCGCCCCGGATGCCATCGCCCGCAAAGAGCGGCTGCTCGAAGTCTCATCAGCGGCTGGGCAGGCCTCCCTGGGCCAGTGGAACGATTGGGAAACGGCCAAAAGCAATCTGAGCGATATGCTCTTGCCTGAGGTGCGGAGCGACCTCGATGATGAAATCATCGCTTTTGCGGCGCAGGCAGCCCTGGGAAATATCCCGCTCGTTTTTCTGAAACAGTTCCGCGATGCCACGCAGCCCCAAAAAGCCTGCTACCAGGCAATCGTCGAGGCGCCGCTCCAAATCCAAACCTTTCATGGTGGCGGCTTCTTCAGCCAACCGGGCGAGATGAGCCTGCACCCGTTGGAAAGTCATCCTTTGGCCCAAAGGCTGGGGGTGCAAGAAAACCAAACATCTAGCATGGGAGCCTGGCTAAAGGTAGATTTTACGCTTGGCTTGGGGGTGGAATACCCGCTTATTTGAAAATAGACGCCTGGGGAAGCAAAAATAACAAACGGAATAATGGATAGCTACGCAGTCATAAAATCACTGACAAGGATAATTATCATGGGCAATCAAGAAGTCACAGTAGATTTGAACCCGGACCAGGATGCGTTGAACTTTATTGAAAATCAACTATACGCATTCAATGTCGCAACAACACAATTACCCTTTGGCGGTTTTATCTCCTGCGTAATCCGAGACAAGCAAAACGCCATTATTGCCGGAATCCATGGATACACCTGGGGGATTGGCTGTCACATTGACTATATGTGGGTGGATGAGAACCAGCGAGGGCAAGGCTATGGTAGTAAACTGCTGGAAATCATCGAAGCAGAAGCGCTAAATCGAGGCTGCAAACTGATGGTAACAGAGACTTTCAGTTTTCAGGCGCTGCCCTTCTATCTCAAAGCGAACTATGAAGTTACCGGAAAAATGGAAGGTTTCCCCGAATCTCCCCATGAGAACTTTTTCCTTAAAAAAGTTTTGAAGTAATATAAAAAACAAATCATTGCAGATCATCAAACCATTGCGCCAAGCAAAGTTTCTGTATCAGCTTGCAGACAAAATTATCACATCATGGAGAGAGTATGAGTTCCAAGCCTTTTATTCGTAACGTCGCTAAAAGTGGTTCCGCTCAATTTTTGTTCTTAAGTTCATGTTTGCTGATCGTTTTCAGTCTCCTTGGAGGTTGTCAGGTTGCGTTGGAAGAACCGGTTCAGCCTGAGGTGCAGGTTCAGCCGCAGACCACAGCAAACTCGACTCTGAATACAGATGGGCCGGCGATAAGCCCGCTCCTGGTGGGCAATAATGTCTGGAGGCAGCCGGGCGATCAGGTCTGGAACATCAGCGCCCAGGCAGGTTTGCAACTCATCCGGATCGGGGGCAATGCCTATGATGACAATATGCTTCCAACCACGATGCTCGCAAACTGGGTAAAACGCATAAAGGCCATGGACGCTGAGCCAATGGTCCAGGTCTCGCGTTTTGACGGGCCCGAAGCTGCGGCCGAAATCGTCAAATATTTCAATATTGATGGCGATCTCAAGGTCAAATTCTGGAATATCGGCAATGAGCCACACTGCGGCGAGGATAGTTTGGAATCTGCCAGTGATGTGGCTGCCTACATCAAAGAAATTTCCGTAGCCATGAAAGCTGTTGACCCCACGATCATGATCTTTGCGCCCGACGAATGCGACTTCCACGAAATATACTACACCGCCCTGCTGGCCGGAGATAACAGCGCGAGCGATATTTCGGGCAAGGTGCCCGGCCAAAACTACTACTATATCGATGGCATCTCATGGCATCGATACGTTGGCTACCCGCCCGAAAAACTTAAGATCGAGCAGTTGACCACGGCGGGCGCGAATGACTTTTTGGTGCGCATCCAAAAAACCAGGCAGTTGATCGACAAGGCCAATCAGTTGCAGGGCCGTAGCGGCGCAGATGCTCTGCAATGGGGCATTGGCGAGTTCAATGGCAGCGAGGGCCAGCGGGTCTGCTCGTATGAGAACGGACAAATGTTTGCCGAAATCTATGGCTATCTAATGAAATATAACGGAACTTATGCTACAACCTGGTCCATGTATGAAAATGGCGGCAAATGCAACGGAACGGATTTCAGCTTCGTTGGCTCGGACATGCAGCCGCGGGCAACGTTCTATCACATGCAAATGATCTCGCAGAACTTCAGCGGCAACTATCTGGACGGGATATCCAATCTGGATGAAATTCGCAGCTATGGCGCGGTCAACCTGCAAACCGGTCAGATCGCGGTCATGCTGCTCAACATCGATACAAAAGGACCGCAGACCTGCGCTATACGTCTGGATGCCAACCCGATCCAAGCCGGCACATGCCAGGTCAATATCCCGGCCGGGATTGCGGTGGAAGTCGAGCAAACCATCGACAGCCAGACAAGCATGGTGCTGGTTTTCGATCTGCAGGGCAAGCTGCGAAAAACGATCACATACTCACGAAGCGAGCATTGGAGCAATAGCGCGGCCCCGACCGTGGCCGATTTCACCGAATAAGTTTTCCCGGGGGAAAACTTTTCACTGTGGAACCATAAAGAGTGCAAAGGGTGTCTTGAAAAATCCCTTTGCACTCTGGTTTTTCGAACCCTTCACCCCGCCACGCACGTGGAGCAACAACGATCGTTGTTTTCGCACACATCCCAATACCAGGGAAAAGAGTGGATTTTCAAAATAAACCGAATAAACCGCGCCCATTTTTCGTTAAGATAAATAATGCACGCAGTACAACCTGCTGGATAACCCACAAAACGGTATCAGGAGAAAAAACCATGAAGGCGATCATCTACGAAAATTACGGGGCCCCCGATGTTCTTCAACTCAAAGATATTGAAAAGCCCACACCAAAAGACAATGAAGTCCTGGTAAAAATTCATGCAGCATCCATCAATGCGGCGGATTGGCACTTGCTGACTGCCGACATTTTCCTGGTGCGCCTGATGACGGGATTACTCAAACCCAAATACAACATCCTCGGCGCAGACATCGCCGGACGGGTTGAAGCAATTGGGGCAAACGTTACCCAATTCAGACCGGGCGACGATGTTTTTGGGGATATTTTTGGCAGCGGGGCGGGCGGTTTGGCCGAATATGCTGCCGTTTCTGAACATGCGCTGGCGCTGAAACCATCCAACCTGACCTTTGAACAGGCCGCCGCCGTACCGCTGGCGGCTGTCACCGCGCTACAGGGCCTGCGCGACCTGGGGCAGATTAAGGCGGGTCAAAAAGTTTTGATCAACGGCGCGTCAGGAGGGGTTGGCACATTCGCGGTGCAGATCGCCAAAGCGTTCGGAGCCGAAGTCACCGCCGTTTGCAGTGCGCGCAATCTGGAAATGGCGCGCTCGCTCGGGGCCGACCACGTTATCGACTACACCAAACAAGATTTCACCCACACCGGACAGCAATACGACCTGATCCTGGCTGCCAACGGCTATCACCCAATTCGGGCCTACCAGCGCTCCCTGACGCCCACCGGCATCTATATCATGGCCGGAGGCAAACCATCCCAAATGTTCGAAGCCCTGCTGCTGGGGCCTTTCCTGTCAAAAAAGGGAGGCCGGCAACTGCTGGCTTTATCGGCCAAGGCCAAACAAGAAGATTTGCTGGTGGTCAGGGGATTGCTTGAAAGCGGGAAAGTTGTCTCTGTGATCGATAAACGCTACCCATTAAGCGAAGCTCCCGAAGCGCTGCGCTATCTGGGAGCGGGACATGCGCGTGGCAAGGTTATCATTACGGTTATCGAATAAAGGAGCAACCAACAATGGATACCAGGATAATCCTTTCGGCGCTGTGGATTGTGGTCATGCTGATCTACCTGCTGGGCGATGTGCTGAGAATCTTTAGCGGCGATTATCAAGCAGGGGAAATGGGCCAGCAACTCGTCAAATTTACCCAAGCGCATTGGCTGATGATCGCGATCCTGATGGTGACCCCGATCGTAATGATTTTCCTGACCCTGGTACTCCCCCATCCGGTCAGCCGCTGGAGCAACATCAGCGTTGCCGGTTTCTTTCTGTTATTCAACCTGGTTGGCCTGCCCACCTATCCATCACTATATGACAAGTTTCTGCTGCTTGTCAGCATTGTCTTCAATGCCATGTCCATCTGGTACGCCTGGAGTTGGATCTAAAAATCGCCAGTTCCAAATCTGTAAAAGCGGTCGTTCATTTACGACCGTTTTTTATTTTAACGATTTCGCCCGGGCGGTTACAAGATCACCCAGAATTGCAGGGAATTCTTTGTCTTATATGTAAAGTACTCTTGACATTATGTATGATTTGATTTACTATATGTATATCAATATATACTAAAAGTAAACAAATACAGACAAAGGAGTAAAACATGTCTTATCAGGAAAAAAATATCACGGTATCACTTACCAGCCACCTTTTGATCGTCGGATATTACTTGATGGTCTGGCTGCCAATGTTCCAGGCAGGTGAACTGGCCGCAAACCGCCTCTACAGTCTGTGGACGGTTGTTATCCTGGCAACCATCCTGGTCAACATCATCGCCAGCATTCTTACCAACATCCTGCTAACCATTGTCGAGGCCATCAAAGCTCAAAAATATGAGGAACCACAATTTATCGCCGACGAACGCGACCAGTTGATCGAGTTAAAAGGCGTGCGCGCCTCTTACATCACTTTTTCTGTCGGTGTCTTGATTTCCGTGCTGGTTTTTACATTTGGCCAACCCGCGCTGGTCATGATCAGCATGATCGTTTTCTTCGCACTTGCCGCAGAAATCATCGGCGATATTTTCCAGATTTACCTTTACCGAAAGGGGTTCTAGCATGGAAAAGCGCCAGGTTAGAAACAACATTCGGAAATTACGTTTTCACCACGATGAAATAACCCAGGAGCAATTGGCCGCAAAAGTAGGCGTGACACGCCAGACGATCATCGCCATCGAAGGCGGGAAATACGCACCATCCCTGGAACTGGCTTTTCGAATTGCCCTGGTCTTTGGCGTTCCCCTTGAAGAAGTCTTCACTTACACGGTTGAAGATACCCAATAAAACAAAATTTACCTGCTTTAGCGGCAGGCTTGGAGAAAAAAAATGAAAGCAATCATCTGTACCCAATACGGCGGACCCGAAGTCCTGCAACTCAAAGAAGTAGCAAAACCCACACCAAAAGATAAAGAAGTGCTGGTACGTGTCCGCGCTACTTCCGTCAATTACGGCGACTTGATCGCGCGCAACTTTAAAGATGTCACCCCTCAAGAATTCAACATGCCCTGGCTCCTCTGGCTCCTCGCCAAAGCGGCTTTTGGTTTCCGCAACCCGAACGTAACCATTTTGGGAAGTGAATTTGCCGGGGAAGTGGAAGCGGTCGGCAAAGAAGTAACCTCCTTCAAGAAAGGCGACCAGGTTTTTGGGCACATCGGCCAGAACATGGGCGCCTACGCTGAATATTTCTGCATGCCAGAAAATGGTCCGATCGCCATCAAACCAGCCAACATCACCGATGAGGAGGCCGCCGTCGTGCCTTACGGGGCCATCATGGCCCTGCCGCTGCTGAAAAGGGCCAATATCCGGTCCGGGCAAAAGGTGCTGATCGTGGGCGCATCCGGCTCGATCGGTTCGGCCGCGCTACAAATTGCCAAACACCTGGGCGCGCAAGTAACCGGTGTCTGCGGCACCCAGCGCGTGGATTTTGTCAAATCGCTCGGCGCGGACAAGGTCATTGATTACACCCGCGAAGATTTCACGAAAACCACCGAAACCTACGATCTGATCCTGGATGTACTGGGAAAAAGCTCGTTTGCCAGGGTCCAGAACATGCTCAAGCCAACCGGGATTCTTCTTTTCGCCAGCTTCAAAACGAGACATCTCCTGGACATGCTGCGGACCTCCCGTTCGACCGGAAAAAAAGTCATTTGCGCCATTGCACCGGGGAGCCAGGAAGATCTGCTGGCGGTCAAGGCGCTGATCGAGGCCGGGAAGATCAAAGCGATCATTGACGGGCGCTTCCCACTGGCGCAAACTGCTGAAGCCCATCGCTACGTTGAAACCGGGCACAAAAAAGGATACGTGGCCATTAGTGTGGCGTGAACCAGGAAAGGGTTAGAAAAATGAAAGCTGTTGTTTATACCCAATACGGCAGTCCGGATGTTCTGCAACTCAAGGATATCAAAAAGCCAACCCCAAAACACAATGAAGTACTGGTCAAAATTCATGCGACAACAGTAACCATTGGCGATACGATCATGCGCAGCCTGAAAATCCCAGGCCCGGTCTGGCAACAATTTTTAGCGCGAATCTATCTCGGTCTGGGAAAGCCCAAAAGAACCATCCTGGGGATGGAACTGGCCGGGGAGATCGAATCAATTGGCAGGGATGTCAGGCGATTTAAGGTTGGAGATCAAGTTTTTGCATCGACCTTTGGGGTAAATTTTGGCGGGCATGCCGAATATAAATGTCTGCCTGAAAACGGGGTGCTGGCGATCAAGCCAGCCAATATCAGCTACGAGGAAGCCGCCGCTGCTCCGGGGGCGGGGATGACAGCCTTGAGTTGTCTCAAAAAGGGAAATATCCAGAACGGACAAAAAGTTCTGATCTATGGCGCTTCTGGAGCGGTCGGCACTTTTGCGGTACAGCTTGCAAGTCGCTATTTTGGGGCAGATGTGACCGCGGTATGCAGCGCTAAAAATCTGGAATTGGTAAAATCTCTGGGGGCCGCTCAGGTGATGGATTACACCCGCGAGGATTTTAAACTAAGCGCTGAAACCTATGATGTTATCTTTGACGCGGTGGGCAAACTTTCAGCTTCACAAGCCAAAAAGGCTCTTAAGAAAACGGGAATCTATCTCAACGTTCATACTTCATCAGATGGTGCCGACAAGGTTGAAAACCTGATCTTGATCAAAGAGCTTATCGAAGCCGGAAAGATAAAACCGGTCATTGACCGGCGCTACCCCCTGGAACAGATAGCCGAGGCGCACCGCTATGTTGAGCAAGGGCACAAGAAGGGAAATGTGGCCGTTACTGTAGCATGAAATAGGCATAGCACTGCACTTCCCGCCTGGGAGCCTGGTTATATGTCGATTTTGCGCTTGGGGTTTTGCACAGAATACAAAGCAAAGACACATTGATGGCTTATAAAAGCCTTGCCCAGGTTCTATACCCGTCCCGGTTACAAATTGCGATTTTTAAGAGCATGAACGCGCAATATCGTGCTGCGCATTTGTAAACACGGGCATTATATAAAACCATCCCCCAACCGCAAAGACTCAAGCAGCATGTGGCTGGCCGTCAGGCGAATTTCAGGATGCGCGTGGGCAAAAGTGCGCAGGCGCGGCCAGTGCGGGCCTAGGGCGGTGGCAATCAGCCAGTCGGGGGCTATGTTGCGCTCGATATCCACCCCGGCGTCGCCAACGTGGAAGTGCCAGCCAGTTGAAGTTCGGATGGCCACCCCGCAGCTGCCTTGCGAATGCCCGTGTAACGGCACCAGCCACATCTCAGGGTCGAAGGGCAGGCGGATGGCGTTGAAGTCGTACCACTGCTCGTCGGTCGAGTCATACAAAGCCCATTCTTTCACCATGGCGATGTTGCGGCGGATATAGGCCAACTCCTTGAACTGGCGCGGCCCGTGGATAAAGGCTTCATACTCGCGCCGATGCACGTGGACGGTGGCCCAGGGGAAATCGGGCAGGCCGCCGCAATGGTCGAAGTGCATGTGCGTCAGGATGATATGGCGAATATCCTCAGGTTTATATCCCAGCCGCTTGACCTGGTTGAACGCCGCTTCCTGCGGGTTGAATGGCATATCTGTGATAAGGCGAAAAAATTGCGTAAACCAGGTGGGACGGGCATAATCGTCCAGGCCGAGGCCGGTATCGATAAGAACCAGTCCCTGTCCGGTTTCAACCAGCAGACAAAGCGTGCCAGTTTTCATATCCCCCAAACGCGAGTTACAGGTAAAGCAGTTGAGCAAGTGAATGGTCATAAAACCAGTATACACAAGATCGGCACTGCTGCCATAAATATCGAGTACTCCACTCTTCGGCATCGCCGGAGAGTGAAAAACCCCGGCTACCCTTACAAAGCCGCCTAAAGGCGATTTTCAAGTAAAAAAAGCCGGCGCATACGCGCCGGCTTGAACATTAAACCTTCAACTTTCCAACAAAAACTAAACCAGCATTCGCACCGGTTCCTCGAGATACTTGGCCAGGGCTTGCATGAACTGCGCTGCTTCGGCGCCGTCGCTGACGCGGTGATCGACCGAGATAGTGGCCTTCATGCGCCAACCAGGCACAACCTGTCCACCGGAGACGACCGGCACTTCGCGGGCGGAGCTGATCGCCAGGATGGCGGCTTCGGGCGGGTTAATGATCGCGATGAAGTCTTCAACATCGTACATGCCCAGGTTGGATGTAGAGAAGGTCGAGCCGTCGACATCTTCGGGCTTGACCTTGCCATCGCGGGCGCGAGCAGCCATGGTTTTGACTTCGCTCGAGATCTGGCGCAAAGGCTTCTGGTCGGTATCCTTGACCACAACCGTCATCAAGCCACCCGGAACGGTAACCGCAACACCAACGTTGACGCCTCCCTTGCGGATGATCTTGTCGCCGTTAAGGGTCGCATTCAGATTGGGGAATTCGCGCAGGGATAGCGCTACCGCTTTCAGGATGAAATCGTTGACCGAGAGCTTTTCGCCATCCGGCAGGTAGCTGTTGAGCTGCTTGCGCAAGTCCATCAGCGCTTCCATCTTGTATTCGTGCGTAACGTAAAAGTGCGGGATGGTGGTTTTGGATTCAACCAGACGGCGTCCGATGGCCTGGCGCAGTTTGGTGGTCTGGACGGTTTCATCGGCGGCAGAGAAAGTGCCGGGTGCGGAGCGCGTTTCTGGGGTGGTTGAACGTTGAACGTTGGGCGTTGAACCTGCCAAGGCGGCATCGATATCGCGGCGCACGATGCGACCGCCGGGGCCGGTACCAACCACCGCACCCAGATCAACGCCCTTGTCGCGGGCAACTTTCCGAGCCAGGGGAGATGCTTTCAAATCCGACGAAGCGCCAGAGGCGGGGGAGGCAGGCTCGGGCGTCGTTGCAGCCGCCGAAGCAGGAGCAGGTTCAGGGGCGGAGGCGACCGCAGGAGAAGCCGCGGGCTGGGAACCAGCCTCGGTCTTCGGTTCAGCGTTCTTGGCCGACGCGCCTTCCACTTTTTCCCCGGCGGCGCCAACCACCGCAATCGGGTCATTGACCGGAACGCTGGTGCCGGGGTCTACCAGGTGCTGCAAAACCACACCGCTCACGGCAGATTCAACCTCGACGGTGGCCTTGTCGGTTTCGATCTCGGCCAGCACATCGCCTTTGTTGATGGCTTCACCGACATTTTTGACCCAGCGCACGAGCACGCCTTCGGCCATGTCAAAACCAAGCTTGGGCATATTGATAATTTCAGCCATTATTTCATAACCTCCTTGACCGCCGCCACAATGTCTGAGACTTGCGGCAGGGCAGCCTGTTCGAGGGTGCGGTTATAGGGCAGCGGGACTTCTTTTTGGGCTACGCGAATCACGGGCGCATCGGCATAGTCGAAGGCTTCCTCGTAGATCCGGCTGACGATTTCTGCGCCAACACCGTAGGACTTCCAGCCTTCTTCGACCACCACCGCGCGGTTGGTTTTCTTGAACGATTCGATCACCGGCTCCATATCGAGCGGGCGCAGGGTGCGCAAATCTACCACTTCGACTTCGACGCCCTGTTTGGCAAGTTCTTCAGCGGCTTTCATCGAAAGTTCGAGGCCTTTGCAATAGGTGACAATGGTCACATCCTTCCCGGGGCGCTGAACGGTCGATTTGCCGATCGGAATGAGATATTCGCCATCCGGCACTTCGCCGCGCACCTGGTACATGGTGGCGTGCTCGATGAAGAGCACCGGGTCGTTGGAGCGGATGGCGCTCTTCAGCAGGCCCTTGGCATCGGCCGGGGTTCCGGGGCTGACCACGACCAGGCCGGGGAAGTGCGCGAAGATCGCATCCGGCGTCTGGGAGTGGGTCGCGCCAAGCTGGCGTCCACCACCGCCCACCGCGCGGATAACCATCGGCACTTCGAACTGCCCGCCGAACATATAGCGCAGTTTGGGGGCCTGGTTGATGATGTAATCCATCGCCGAAAAAGCAAAGTTGATGGTCATCAACTCAGCGATCGGGCGCTGACCGACCATGGCCGCGCCAATTGCGCCGCCAATGATGGCATTCTCGGCGATCGGCGTGTCTTTGACGCGCTCCGGGCCGTATTTATCATAAAAACCTTTGGTAACGGCGTAGGTACCGCCCCAGACGCCGACTTCCTCGCCAAGGATAAAAACAGCGGGGTCGCGGTCCATTTCTTCCATCAAAGCTTGCGAGATCGCCTCGCGCATCGTAATTCTAGCCATAATTATTTCCTCGGTATTATGTCATTGCGAGGGCGCTCTTTGCCCGAAGCATTCTCCTGCTAAATGGAGATTGCTTCGCCGCAAAATCAGCGGCTCGCAATGACATTATGCTGCGTAAATGTCTTTGAATAATTCTTCCATGCCCGGTTCGGGGCTGGCTTCGGCAAACTCAACCGCCTTGTTGGTCTCCTCGTCGGCCTTGGCATCGATTTTATCTAATGCGGCTTCGGTGGCGATCTTTTTCTTGATCAAATAAGCCCGGAAAATACCGATCGGATCATTCTCCTGCCATTTTTTGACTTCTTCCTGGGCGCGATAACGTTCCGGGTCGCCCATCGAGTGACCACGGAAACGATAGGTATCGATTTCCAGCAAATAGGGCTGGCTGTTTTCACGCACATACTTGATTGCTTCCTGTGCCGCCGCATAAACCTTGGTCACATCCATGCCATCGACCTGACCATTTTTCATGCCATAGCCCTCGGCTTTTTGGCGAATTTCGGTCACAGCCGAGGCGCGTTCGACCGTCGTGCCCATGCCATACTGGTTGTTTTCACAAACCCACAGCACGCGCAGCCCCCAGGTTTTGGCCAAGTTCAAAGCCTCGTGGAAGTAGCCGATATTGGTTGCACCATCACCAAACATACAAATGGTAACGTTGTCGTTCCCGGCATACTGGTCCCCCAGGGCAAAGCCCGAGGCGATCGGCAGGTGTCCACCGACAATGGCGTGCCCGCCCCACATATTTTTGGAGGTATCGGCCATGTGCATCGACCCGCCCTTGCCCTTCGACATGCCGGTGATCTTGCCCAACAGTTCCGCCATAACCTCGTTGGCGGAAATGCCGCAGTTCAGCGCCACGCCGTGGTCACGATATGCGGTGATCACACGGTCACGCGGTTCGCGGGCTGCGATCAGGCCAGTTGAAACGGCTTCCTGGCCAATATACAGGTGCATGAACCCGCCGATCTTGCCGGCCTGGTACAGTTCAGCGCCGCGTTCCTCCACGCGGCGAATAAGCACCATTTCATGATACATTTGCAACAATTTCTCTTTATCCATAACGCTCTCCGATGGGAAATCCGGGCAATTTCATCCGGTTATTTAGCAATCAACGCAAAGATTATAGTCCATATTTATAAACTTTTTATCAAAAATTACCAGGGTTTACAACCCTAAATTGTCCGATTTGATGCGTTTTGAGAGCAAAAATGGCAAACCAGCCACAGGCTTAGTTATGGTAAGATTGACACGAACCCTACCCTGGAGATATTTGCAATGAATCTTGCTCTGGCTCAAATCAATACCAAACTTGGCGACGTCAATGCCAATCTCGAAAAACATCTGATCCTCGCCAAAGAGGCGGCGCAATCTGGCGCAGACCTGCTGATCTTCCCCGAACTTTCTTTAACGGGCTATGTCTTGCAGGATATCGCCGCGGATGTGGCCCGCCCGGCCTCGGCAGCGGATCCCGTTTTCAAGCCGCTGCTGGATGCATCCCACAGCCTTGACCTGCTGGTCGGCTTTGTCGAAGTGGATACACGCTACCGGTTTTACATCTCGGCTGCCTACCTTTCCGGAGGAGAGATCGTTCACATCCACCGCAAGATCCACCTGCCGACCTACGGCATCTTCGACGAAAGCCGCTACTTCGCATCCGGAGACAGTTTCAAAGCTTTCGATACGCGCTTCGGACGCGTCGGCGCGCTGATCTGTGAAGACTTCTGGCACGTCTCCTCGCCTTACCTGCTCTGGATGGATGGCGCCGACCTGTTCTACCTGACATCCGCTTCACCGGGACGCGGCATCACCGATGAAATTCTCGGTTCGGCTCAGTGGGTACAGGATATCAACCGCGCCTATGCCGGGCTGTTCACCTCCTTTTTCGCTCATTCCAACCGGGTCGGCTTCGAGGATGGGCTGAACTTCTTCGGCGGCTCGACCGTCTACGACCCGGATGGACGCCAGATCGCCCGCGCCGCCTACAACGACGAAGCGCTGACCCTGTGCGAGATCGACCTGGCCCAACTACGCCGCACGCGCACCCGCCTGCCGCTGCTGCGCGACGAAAACCCTGAAATGATGCAAAAAGAACTCAAGCGGATACTCAAAAAATGAACATAAACCTTTCCATCAACCCCAGCCTGGTTCGCAAACTGCTGACCAGGTTCATTCACTCCGAGATCACCCGCACCGGATTCAGCCGGGCGGTGCTCGGCCTTTCGGGCGGGATCGACTCGGCCCTGGTGGCCTATCTGGCAGCCGAAGCGCTCGGGCCTGAAAACCTGCTCTGCGTGCGCATGCCATATAAGACATCCTCCCAAGATTCGCTCGACCACGCCATGCTGGTCATCAAAGACCTGGGCATTCCGCATCTTAACATCCCAATCACCGAGATGGCGGATGGTTTGATCTCAAAATTCCCCGAGATGTCAAACATGCGCAAGGGCAACATCATGGCGCGCTGCCGCATGATCACACTCTACGACCAATCCGAGGCCTTTAAGGGATTGGTGATCGGTACCGGCAACAAGACCGAGATCCTGCTCGGTTACTCAACCCTGTACGGTGACGGCGCCCACGCCCTCAACCCGATCGGCGACCTGTACAAGGCCCAGATCCGACAGCTCTCACGCGAAGTCGGCGTGCCCAAAGAGATCCTCGACAAAGCCCCCTCCGCCGACCTGTGGGCCGGACAAACCGACGAACAGGAACTCGGCTTCACCTACGAGGAAGCCGACAAGCTGCTCTACCTGTTGGTCGATCACCGCTACAGCCCGGAAGAATGCATCGCAGCAGGATTCAAGCCCGAGTTTGTCGAGACCGTCGTGCGCCGTATCCGCCGCAACCACTTCAAACGGGTCATGCCGCCGGTCGCCAAGATCACCACCCGCACCGTTGGCTATGATTTTTTATACCTGCGCGATTGGGGAACCTAAAACAGTTTTTTTGCGCGATAAATACGGAAAAAGCTGCGGTCCCCGATTTTGGTGGCCGCAGCTTTTATATCCGGAGGAGAACTTGCCCGGGCAGGTTTAGGGTTTGGTCCAGCTATACCAGGCGGTATCGTATTGGATGCCGGCTTTTTGATAAGTGTAGAAGTAGGTGATCACCTGGCCTTTTTGCAGGGCACTGATCGTGTACCGCCATTCTGCAGCGCTCGTGTTGTAGCTCATATTAACATTTTGTTGAGTGCCGTTGTTCACTTTATAGTGCAGGATTACGTATCCTGCCACCCAGCCGGAGGGTTTGAACCACGGTCGGGCCTGGCTGGCATTGAGATTCGTCACACCATAGGTAAAGCCGCCGGTCGATGTTGGGGTGGCCGTGGCCGGAGCTGCTGTGCGGGTGGCGGTCGGCGGAATAGAGGTTGGGGTGGCAGTTGCACCAGTCGTATGAGTGTAGGCATACCAGGGTGAGTCATAACCAGCATTGGTGTAGTAGGTAAAATAGTAGTTGATGACATTGCCAGCGGCCAGGCCAGTGGCGGTCTGTTCCCAACGGGCAGTAGCGCTGTTGTAAACCATGCGGAAATTCTGCTGCGCACCGCCGTTGACATTGTAGTGCACGTCCACCCAGGCCATGGAACCGGTCGGTTTGAGCCAGATCAGGGCGCTGTTGCTGTTGACGTAATTCACGCCGTTGGTGTAGACGGTGCTGCTGGTCGCGGTCGGATTAACCGAGGTGGCAGTGGGATTGACCGGGGTTGCCGTAGGATTGTTGCTGGTGGCTGTGGCAGTGGCGCCGCTGCCGTTGGCGTAGTACACGCGAACGTAATCAACCGCCATGGGAACACCGGATGTGGTGGCAGCCGTTGGGCCGCCGGGCCAGCCGCCGCCGATGGCAACGTTCAGGATGATGAAATAACCATGGTTGAAGGCATTATTCCAGGTGGCAGTATCCACCTGGTTGGCATTAACCGTGTGGAATTGCACGCCGTCGAGATACCAGCGGAGCTGGTTGGGGCTTACGCTTTTGTCCCATTCAACGCGATAGGTGTGGAATGCGGATTGCAAGGAGGGGGATACGCCTGAAATATTGCCGCCGATGCCACTGGTTTCATTGCAAGGGCCGCCGGGGTTGACGCCGCAGTGCAGGGTACTGTAAAGCGTGTTCTGGCCATTGATGTTTTCCATAATGTCCATCTCGCCGATGCTGGGCCAGTTCCAGTAGTTGCCGCGAAAGGGAGCTCCCAACAGCCAGAAGGCGGGCCAATAGCCCTGGGCTGCTGCGCCAGTAACATTCGGCAGTTGCAGGCGACCTTCCACCGCCATGGCTCCGCCCGCAGGGGCCTCGAAATCGGTGCGCACGGTTTCAACGCGACCCGAAGTCCATGAATTGTCTGCAGCACGAATGGGTTTGATATAGAGATAGCCGCCGCTCTGGTAAACGTTGTTGGTGCTGTTGGTGTTGCTTTCGATTTCCCCTGTGCCCCAGTTGGCTGCGCCGCCGGGGTAGCTGGTGCCAATATCATATATCCAGTTGGCGCTGTTCAATGCGCCGGTACCGCTAAACTCATCGCTCCAATGAAGTGTCCACGCACCCAGGGCAGCAGCTTTTTGCGCGCCAACCTGTGCAGTGGGCAGCCCCATCATCAGAACCAGGATCAAGATTACACCGATAAAAAGGACACGCGGGAAGAGTTGGGACTTGCTCATGTTAAATTCTCCTTATCGTGATAGATGAATGGGGTTATTTTTCATTATCAGAATAGCACCCTGCATGCGGGATTACTCGGAGAATCTGAACCTATTTTCGTACAATTGTGACCTAGTCTGGCGGCGCAGAGTTGGATCTCTGACCGCGCCGGTAGGCATTTGGTGTAACACCCACTTCCTGGCGAAAAACGCGCCCAAAATAATCGCTGTCTGAAAAGCCGACGGCCATGGCCACTTCAGTGATGTTCATGATCCCTTCTGAGAGCAAATCTTTGGCCTGGCGAATGCGATAGCGCGTCAGGTAGGTCAGGGGCGTCATCTGGAGTTCCTGCTGGAAGCAGCGACTCAGGTAGCCTTCGCTTACCCCGGCATACTGCGCCAATTCTTCGCGGGTGATCGGTTCCGTGTAATTTTGGTGAATAAAGGCGATGGCTTTCCAAACCATCTGGCGGGTATCTGTGCCGGTTGGCCGTTGGCGTGTGAGGGTTGCCTCGATGTGAGTCAGGGTTTCTTGCAGAGTAAAAATTCCTTTGCCCAGAACCTTGGTCATGCCGCGGTTGAGCCGGGCCAGTTCCGCTTCGCTCAACAGTTGGGCCGTCAGTACAATCACGGGCACGTCGCGGGTGGATCGGTTCTCGCGCAGTGCTTCCAGCACCCCAAAACCGTCCAGTTCAGGCATCATCAGGTCGAGCAAGATCAGGTCAACCCGAGTGTCGCGCAGCAACTTCAGCGCTTCGCGCCCATCGCTGGCCTGCAAGACTCGGCTATTCGGGATACTTTCCTGTACCAGACGGGCATGCAGATCACGGATGGAAGGTTCGTCATCCACGACCAGAATGGTTTTGTTCTGCGCTTCCGGTTGCAAGCCCTGGCGCTGCAAGGCATCAGCCATGACAGCACTTTGCACCGGTTTAACCAAATAATCAAGCTCGAGCAGAGAGGCTGCGGGTGGATCGCCTAGTTTTTCGGGCTGCATGGCAGAGAACAGGATCGGGATCCCACGTGTAGCCGGATTTTCCTTAAACAGACGGAAAATCTCCCAGCCGTGTTTTGAATCGGGGCGCAGGTTCAGCACCACAGCTTCGGGAGGCGCAGCCAGGGCTTGCGGCCACCAATGGCCCGTGGATTCAAGCCAGTCTTCTTGCAGGGTGTATCCCTGCTCCAGCAGGTGGGCGCGCAAAGGCAGTTCCACACCGGAAGCTTCGTGAAGCAGAAGCACTCGCGGAGCGGCAACCGATGGCTGTAAGGATGCTTCGTTTTTCGCACCCAGTGGCAATTCGAAGAAAAAGCTGGAACCCGTTCCTTCAATGCCATCCGAGTGGACACCTATGCGCCCATTGTGCAGTTCAACCAGCCGTTTGCAGATCGCCAGCCCCAACCCGACCCCGCCATAGCCGCGCCCGGAAGTGCGTTCAGACTGGCGAAACTCATCAAAGATGATGGACTGTTCAGCAAGCGGAATACCCAGGCCTGTGTCGCTGACCGTAATGCGCGCCATACCATCGATGGTTTCCAATCGAAGCGTGATTTTGCCACGGGCGGTAAATTTGACAGCATTGTTAACCAAATTGAGCGCAACCTGGCGCAGGCGCGTCCGATCGCCGCGCACCCAGACCGGTTCGGCGGGCAGAATGGCAACCCATTCCAGCCCTTTGTTGATCGTCATGTGTTCGCCAACAGCAATGATCGGGCGCAAGATGTCGCCGAAATCCAGCGGTTCGGGCACAACCTTGAGCTGCCCAGCCTGGCTGCTTGCCAGGTCGAGCACATCGCCGATCAGTCCGCTCAGGTGTTGGGCGCTGGCATAGATGCGTTCCAGATCGCGCCGATAGTAATCAGGCAGGGGCGGCGCGCCCGGGCTTTGCTGGCGCAGGGCCATTTCGCTCAAGCCAACAATGATGCTGAGCGGGGTACGCAGTTCGTGGCTGACCATCGAAAGGAAGCGGGTTTTCAGGCTGTTGGCTTCTTCGGCAGCCTGACGGGCAGCCGTGGCCTCCTGGTATAGCTGAACTCGATTCAAACCAACGGCCAGATCTTGTACGATGTAGGCCGCGTAAGATGAGATCCCCGGCGTCTCAAGGGCGACAAAACCGGGCACATTAACATAACCCTGGAATACCAGCGGAAAAAGCAAAAAGATAAAAGGTTCATCTGCCTTCCACAGTTCCGGCGGCGGAAAACTACGCGTGGCAAAGTGGATCGCGGCAGAATCAGTTTGCGCCAGGCAGGTGCTCCAGGCTACCGGGTCATCCTGCTCACTGTTGAACAGGGCCACATGCGCGCGCCGGATATCTGAATCTGGCAGGCCGGGTGTGAGAGGCAGTTCGTCATTCAGCACAGCCACGATCTGGGATGTATCTTCTGCGGCAACCAGGCGAGCAGTCAGGCGCGAAACGTTGTCATCGATCCACTGTTGGATGGTAAATTGCCCATAGATACGGCGGGCGCTCTCACTGATGGCGATCCGCGCCAGGTGCAGCCATTTTCCCAGGGTGGCGGGCCGGGCCTGGGTGCTCGAGATCAGGATGTCGCGGTTTCGATCGAGTACCGAAAGCGCTGCCTGCCAGGCATGTGTGTCGCCGCGCAGGTTTTCGGTTTGCACCAGCAAGGATTGAAATGCTCGATGAAATTGGTGCAAATCGTCCTCTGCCAGGCTGGTGAGCAGATCTTCCAACCATTGGCGGCACATGCTGTATAAAGTGTGAGCTGCCAGTGTGTGAGTTTCTTCCTGCATGGCGGCAGCCATTTGCCTGGCCAGGCTGGTCTGCCAATCCAAGCAAGCACTGAGCTCAGAATCGTTCATTAACCGGGCTGCGTCAGGCTGGCAGCCGCACGATTGGCGCACAACCAACCGGGTCGGGATACTGACGAAAGTTTCATCATCCGCTTCGCGGGCGATTAATTTAGCGGCCAGTTCTACCCCCTCGTAACCAACTTCAAACATCGGGTAGTAGACCGATGTCAGCACCGGTGAAACGCTGACCGCATCCACGTTATCGTCAAAGCTGACCAAAGCCACATCATCGGGAACCTGGCGCCCCACAGCCTGTAACGCCGCCAACGCCCCGCGTGCCGATTCGTCATTGCTTACAATGATCGCGCTGAAAGGTTTTTCGGATGCCAGCAAAGTTCGAGCTGCGCGGTTTCCGCCATGCCAATGGTGTTGGCCAAAGGTCAGCAAGTCGGCATCCAGAAGCAGACCTTGTTTTTCGATGCCGCTGCGAAAACCGCGCAAACGCTCGGCGCTATCGCCAGGGTCATTTTCATATCCACCGATAAAGGCAATATTACGGTGTCCGTGCCCGGCCAGGTGCGCCACCGCCTGCTCAATGCCGCCCGCATTATCCGGCGCGACAGTCGGACCATTCTCGCCGGCTCCCAAAAATACAACCGGAAACCCCTGTTGCCGCAATTGCCGTAAATATTCGGAGCGCTCGGCCGAGAGCAGGGGCAGTGCCACCAACAGCGCATCCGTGTTCCACGGGCCAACCGGCACAAAGTCGCTATCCGGCGCAACACTGGGCCAGGCCGGGCGAAAGCGATAGGCTTCACCCGGCAGGCTGATTCCGCAGCCAAATAGCAGGTTGTATTCACGCTGACGGGCCGCCGCCAGAACACCATTAAAAATGGTGCCGAGAAATTGACTGAGCCGGGCAGCGTATACCTGCTGTCCGGCCAAAATACCAATCGTTAAACGCTTTACAGGGGGCATGGCGGGTCACATTTTTCCATGGGGATATGATCCCAAAACCAATAAGAATATCCAACAAAGCATTGCAACCGTGGTGAATGTCTATATTATATAATGCCCATCCCCACAAGCTCCACTCCCCGCTTGCGCAAAACGCAATAATCCACTTTACACATTTGTGATGAGAGCATGCCACAACAACGGGCAGGAATTTTTAGATGGTAAACTGGGCGAACATGAACCTGCCTCCCGCCTTCAAACATCGCGGTTTTGTGTTGCTCTGGCTCGGCCTGATGATCTCCCAGGCCGGTTCACAAATGCAGTTGTGGGCCGTCTTTTGGAACATCCGCCAGTTGAACAGCAACCCGATTGCCATCAGCCTGATCGGTCTGGCGCGCTTTGCGCCGGTTCTGCTGGTTTCGCTGCTGGCCGGGATGGCCGCCGACCGCTTCAGCCGCCGCAAGATCATGTTCTGCACCCAGGCCCTCTCAACCCTGGCAGCGCTCGGTTTATGGCTGCTGGCGCTTGCCGGACAAGTTGAACTGTGGCACATCTACCTGGTGACTGGCATCCTGGCCGCCACCAACGCCTTCGACCTGCCCGCCCGGCAAGCGTTAATTCCCAACCTGGTACCCGCGCAAGACCTGCCCAGCGCCTATGCCATGCATGCCATTGCCTTCAACATCGGCACCATTCTCGGGCCTGGCCTGAGTGGCCTGGTGATCGCTTACTGGGGTATGGAATATACCTATCTGCTGAATGCTGTTTCCTTCCTGATGGTGGTTTTTGCCCTGCTACTGATGGGGGATGTGCCCCAGACCTTCGCCCCGGCAGCTGCCAGTCTGCGATCGGCCCGGGAGGACATCCGGGCCGGGATCCGCTTCATCGCCGCCTCGCCCCTGATCCTGGCCAGCATGCTGCTCGATTTTTTCGCCACGTTTTTTGCATCCGCCAGCACCCTGCTGCCCTATGTAGCCCAGGATATTCTCAAGGTTGGCGCGGTGGCCTATGGCTGGCTGGCCGCCGCCCAATCGATGGGCGCCGTCAGCGCGGCCCTCGTGATGTCGCAACTCAAGCACATCGGCAGGCAAGGCACTGTTTTGCTAGGCGCTGTCACCGCCTTTGGCCTGCTGACTATTTTATTTGGCCTTTCACGCTGGCTGGCCCTGAGCTTTGTGATACTCTTTGGGATCGGCGCAGCGGATGCCGTCAGCAGCGTGATGCGCAGCATGATCCGCAATATGCACACCCTCGATGAGCTGCGCGGACGCATGACGGGCATCAATCAGCTTTTCATCGTGGGCGGACCACAGCTTGGAGAATTGGAAGCCGGGGTGGTTGCCCAGGCTCTCGGGGTACCCTTTGCCATCATGAGCGGCGGGATCGCCACCCTGCTGTGTACAGCCTGGATTGCCCGGCAATGGCCTCAGCTGCGCCGCTACACCCATAGTCGAACACAGTAGTAAAATCTGCAGATAGCTTTTGAACTTTGCAGAACAGACTTGCCAAGGAGTTCAATTTAATGTTCTTTCGTATTCCACCTGCGCTTCAAAATCGTCGCTTTTTTATGCTCTGGCTCGGCCTGCTGGTCTCGATCGCCGGGTCACAAATGCAATTGGCTGCCGTTCACTGGCATATCCGCGAACTGACCGGCACGCCAGACCCGATGGCGCTTGGCTTTATCGGTCTGGCGCGCATCCTGCCTGTGATCGTTTTCTCCTTGTTCGGCGGGGTCTTTGCCGATACCTTCGACCGCCGCACGATCCTTTTCGTTACCCAGACCTGCATGGCACTGACCGCCGCCGGGCTGGCCTGGCTGACCTTTAGCAATAGCATCGAGATCTGGCACATCTACCTGCTGACCGCTTTGCAGGCAGCGGCAGTCGCTTTCGACGGCCCTGCCCGCCAGGCGATCGTACCCAATCTTGTCCCGGCCAAAGACCTGCCAGGCGCTTTCAGCATGAACTCGATCGCCTTTAACACAGGCGCAGTCATCGGGCCTGTCTTGAGCGGTGTGGTTATTGCCACGCTTGGCCAGGGCTACACCTATTTTTTCAACGCAGTTTCGTTCCTTGCGGTCATCCTGGCCCTGCTTGCCATCGGAAACATTCCGCAGGATCTCAAGAAAGCCAGCGGGATCAGCCTGAATGCGATCGGGGATGGGATCCGTTTCATCTTTTCGCGCAAGATCATCTTTTCAACGATGGTGATGGATTTCTTCGCCACCTTCTTTGCTTCGGCCAATACCATGATGCCGATCATCGCGCGCGACATTTTGCATGTCGGCGAAATGGGCTACGGCTGGCTGGTCTCGGCGCAGTCGATGGGTTCGGTCGCCGCCGGGGTCATCATCAGCCAGCTGCCCGCCCTGCGGAAGCAGGGACCGGTTTTCCTGACCGCTGTGATCGTTTTTGGCCTGGCAACCGTGGCCTTCGGCCTTTCGACCAGCTTCGTGCTGGCCTTCATCGCGCTGCTGCTGATGGGCGCGGCAGATACGGTCAGCACCATCATCCGCAACACCATCCGCCAGCTACAAACCCCCGACCACATCCGCGGACGAATGACCAGCATCAACCAGATCTTCTTTCAGGGTGGTCCACAGCTCGGCGAAGTGGAAGCCGGGATCGTGGCAACCCTGTTCGGTGTGCCCTTTGCCATCATCAGCGGCGGAATTGGAACGATCGTAGCCGCCATTCTCATCATGGCAAAATGGCCGGTGCTACGCCAATACGACGGCAGTGAGCCCATTCCGCAGGCAGCTCCGGCCACAGCGGATTAAGATTGAATTCGCCAGCATTTGTAGCGCAAGAGTTACTCTTGCGCTACTTTTATTTGCATAAACTCTAACGATATATTAATACCAAAACTATCCAGTTTGAGTAAAATGAACAGACCTATTTGTGATAAATAACACAATTCTATATAATCAGAACAGAATACATCATGCTTCGTCCCATAATCAGGGTATATATTACATTTATCACACATAAAAAATTACATCTCTCACGTTCCTTAAAATATCATAATGCTTACAATATCGGTAAAGGTTTAGTAAATCCGTAAACGTTTCGCTCACAGAAAATCATGCTCAAAATCAACCGCCAAACCGATTATGCCGCACGCGTCGTACTTGCCCTTGCAATAAAAGGCGAGACGGCGCGTATTTCGTCGGCAACCATCCAGCGCGAGATGCAGATTCCGAAGGCCTTCATGGCGCGGATTGTGGCGCAGCTGGCGCAGGCCGGTTTGGTGCTGACTTTTCCGGGGCGGGATGGCGGCTTGAGCCTGCCCTGCCCTCCCGAAAACATCACCCTGCTGCAGGTTGTGGAAGCTTTTGAGGGTCGCCTGCTTCTCTCGGACTGTTTGCTGCCAACGGGTGATGGCGATTGCCCTTTTCTCAGCCGCTGCCCGGTTCGCTCGAAGTGGGGACGTGTGCAGGCGGCAATGGCCCGTGAGATGGCCTCCATCCATTTTTCAGAATTAGCGGAAGAAGCCCGCCAGGGCATTCCGGTATCATCCATTTTTGTTCTCCAACCCTGATTTCAAAGGAGTTTTTATGGACCCAATGACCCTTTCAAGGTGGCAATTCGGTCTGACGACCGTTTACCACTTCCTGTTCGTCCCGCTCACGCTCGGGCTGGGCTGGTTTGTGGCCTATATGCAAACGCGCTACTACCAGACCCGCGACGAGAACTATCGCAAGATGAGCAAGTTCTGGGGCAAATTGTTCCTGATCAATTTTGCGATCGGCGTGGTGACCGGCATCGTGCAAGAGTTCCAGTTTGGCATGAACTGGAGCGAGTACAGCCGTTATGTCGGCGATATATTCGGCGCGCCGCTGGCGATCGAAGCCCTGATGGCTTTCTTCCTCGAAAGCACCTTTTTGGGCATCTGGATCTTCGGCGAGAACAAAGTGCCCGAAAAAGTGCACCTGGCCGCGATCTGGCTGGCGGCGATCGGCTCGAACCTTTCGGCGCTGTGGATTTTGCTGGCCAACGGCTGGATGCAGCACCCGGTCGGCTATATCATCAACGAAGTCAATGGCCGTGCCGAACTGGTAGATTTCTTCGCCCTGATCAGCAACCCCAAGGGTTGGGTTTTCTTCTGGCACACCATTTCAGCCGGCTTGGCGACCGCATCCTTCTTGATCATCGGCGTGAGCGCATACCACATCATCCGCAAGCAGCATCTGGAAGTTTTCAAACCATCCTTCCAGATGGCAGCCCTGGTCGGCATTATCGCCAGTGTTTTGGTTTTCCTGGGCGGCCACGAACAGGGACAGTTCATGTTCCGTGAACAGCCGATGAAGTTCTCGGCCATCGAAGCCCATTGGGAAACCTCGGCCCCGGCTGATTTCTCGATCCTGACGATCGGCGACCTGACCGGTAAAGCCGAAATCTGGTCGCTGCGCACCAGCCAGATTGGGATTCCGGGCGTGCTTAGCTTCCTGGCCTGCAACAATTTCAACTGCGAAGTCAAAGGCGTCAACGAACTGCAAGCTGAGTACGAAGCCCTGTACGGCCCCGGCGACTATATACCGTTGATGGTTGTGACCTACTGGACATTCCGCTTCATGATGACGGTTGGCCTGCTAATGATCGCTCTCGCGGCCTGGTTCCTGTGGGCCACGCGCGGCAAATACGAAAATGCCAAATGGATGAAGTTCGTGCCGTGGGTGCTTGTCCTGCCTTATATTGCCAATGCCAGCGGCTGGATTTTGACCGAAATGGGCCGCCAACCTTGGATCGTGCAAGGCCTGCTCAAGGTGGAAGATGCCGTTTCGCCAAATCTGACCACAGTTGACCTGCTGATCTCATTGATCGGTTACGTGGCTGTCTATGGCGCACTGGCTGGCGCGATGTTCTACCTGATGAAGAAATATGCCATCGCCGGACCAGATGCCGCCATGCACGAATCGGTGGATGTTGCTCCCGCACTGGTGGGGTCGCAAGACTAGAGAAACGGAGCGCGAAGTCTCCCGACTTCGCTGCGACGACAGGAGTCGTCGCACTCCAAAAGGAGAAAATCATGTCATACGAATTCCTGCAAATCCTTTGGTTCATCCTGATCGCCGTTTTGTGGATCGGCTTCTTCTTCCTCGAAGGCTTTGACTTCGGTGTGGGCATGCTACTGCCCTTCCTCGGCAAAAAAGACCTCGAGCGGCGCGCCATCATCAATACCGTCGGCCCAACCTGGGACGGTAACGAAGTCTGGCTACTGACGGCTGGCGGAGCAACCTTTGCGGCCTTCCCGCACTGGTACGCAACCATGTTCAGCGGTTTTTACCTAGCCCTGTTCCTTTTGCTGGTCGGCCTGATCCTGCGCGGCATTTCGTTCGAATACCGCTCGAAAGATGCCAGCCCCAAGTGGCGCAACACCTTCGACTGGATGATCGCGGTCGGCTCCTTCCTGGCAGCCCTTTTGCTGGGCGCGGCCTTTGCCAACCTGGCGCGCGGCGTGCCGATCGACGAGAATATGATGTTCACCGGCAATCTGTTCACCCTGCTCAACCCCTACGGGCTGCTGGGCGGCGTAACCACCGTGGCCATCTTCCTGCTGCACGGCGCAAATTTCCTTGGCCTGAAACTGGAAGGTGAACTGAAAGAACGCGCCAATAAACTTGCCAAAACCCTGTGGATCGCCGCTTCGCTGCTTTACATCATCCTGGGCGTATTCACCTATGCGGCCGGTTTCTGGGCGCGCGGAATTGTCAACCCCGGTATTGTGCCGATCGCGGCTGTGGTCGCCCTGCTGGCTGCCGGTTATTTCATCAACCAGAAAAGTCACGGCTGGGCCTTCATCATGGTAACTCTCAATATCGTGCTGACCCAGGTGACGTTCTTCTCGATGACCTTCCCGAACGTGATGCTCTCGACCCTCAACCCCGATTGGTCACTGACCATCTACAACGCATCATCCTCGCAGTACACGCTGACAGTCATGTCGATCGTGGCGCTGATCTTCGTCCCGATCGTGCTGGTCTACCAGGGCTGGACGTACTGGATGTTCCGCAAACGTGTCAGTGCGGACAAGAAATCGCTGGTCTACTAAACCGACAAGACCCCAGGGAAACTTCCCCTGGGGTTTTTCTTTTCATCCCGACCATCTTTCACAAAATCTTTGCACGCAAAGGCGCAAAACTGTGTAAAATGAACAAGCCCCCAAAAACACCTTTCAGCGCCATTGTTCCCGGATGCCTGTCCGGTTTCTGGCTTGCTGTTTTTGTATATTTCATGATATGGAGACCAGATTGCCATGATGTCTTTGCTGCATGAGAATACCCTCGGTCTGTTTGACGGTCAAACAGACATTGGCGTTGTTCATCACCCCGGTTCATGTGATTACGATGTTGAGCAACAAATCTATCGTATCGCCAGCGCTGGCGCAAATATTTGGGGAAACCAGGATGCCTTTCACTTCATCTGGAAGCATCTGCGCGGAAACTTCATCGTAACAATGCGCGCGGCATTCACCGGCGCGGGGGCGAACCCACACCGCAAACTGGGCTGGATGGCGCGCACCAGCCTCGAGGCCGGCTCAGCCAACGTCAGCACCGGGATCCACGGGGATGGGCTGCTCTCGCTTCAATTCCGGCGCGCTCAAGGCGACCGGACGGATGAAATAAAGGCGGCCCTCACCGGCGCAGATATCATCCAGTTGGAGCGCAAAGGCAACACCTACATCATGTCTGTTGCCCAATACGGCCAGCCGTTCAGCGCTGTCCAGGTTACCGATATTGACCTGGGTCAGGATGTTTATGTGGGATTGTATGTTTGCTCCCACGAAGATCATAGCATTGAACAGGCCATCTTTCAGAATGTGCGCATCGTCACGCCCGTAAAAGCCGACTTCAACCGCGATACGGATCCATTTGGCAGCCATCTCGAAATTTTGGATCTGGCGAGTGGTCAGCGCAAGATCATTTACAGCACCGACGAGATTATCGAAGCCCCCAACTGGACCCGCGACGGTAAATCCCTGATCTACAACAGCCACGGGCGCTTGTTTCGCTTCGACCTGGCAACGGGAACATCGTCCCTGATCGATACCGGCGACGCCACCCGCAACAACAACGATCACGTGCTCTCCTTTGATGGGAGCATGCTCGCCATCAGCAATCACAGCCCGGACGATCACCTTTCGCGCATCTACACCCTTCCGGTGGAGGGCGGCGCGCCCAGGCTGGTCACACCCATCGGCCCTTCCTACCTGCACGGCTGGTCGCCCGATGGAAAATCCCTGGTTTATTGCGCTGAACGCAACGGTGACTACGATGTATATCGCATCTCGATCGATGGCGGCGTAGAAGAACAGCTTACAACCGCCATCGGGCTGGATGACGGGCCGGAATACACACCGGACGGCAGTTACATTTATTTCAACTCCGTTCGCAGCGGGGGAATGCAGATCTGGCGCATGCGGCCCGATGGCAGTAACCAGGAACAAATGACCGACGATGATTGCAACAACTGGTTCGCCCACGTCGCGCCGGATGGCAAATCGTTTGTTTTCATCTCTTACCTGCCCGGCGAAGTGGATCCTGGCGATCACCCGGCAGCCAAGCGGGTCTACCTGCGCCTGCTGCCGCTGGATGGCGGCACGCCCAAAGTGCTGGCCTATCTCTACGGCGGACAGGGCACGATCAACGTTCCATCCTGGTCGCCTGACGGCAGCCAGTTGGCGTTCGTCAGCAACACGGTTCCGCGCGAGGCATAATTCCATGAAAAAATCTGGTCAGGGCTTGTTGTTTTTCGCAAAGGCCCATCCACACTTTATATCAAGGCATTTTGCTTAATAATTTCCTTGAAATATTCCGCGCTGAGCTTGGGGGTGCGTTTAAACGTTGAATAATCGACCCGAACAATACCAAAGCGTTTGGTATAGCCGGCCGACCACTCAAAATTATCCATCAGCGACCATACGAAGAAACCTTTCAGATTCAGGCCATCTTCAGTGGCTTTTTGAGCCATATCGAGATATTGGCGGTAGAACTCGATCCGATCGATATCGAGAACTTCTCCAGCTTTTGTTTCGATATCGTCACAGGCCAGACCGTTCTCGGCAATATAAATCGGGATATTGTTGAAGGTTTCCTTGGCAAAAAGCAGCGCGTAATAAATCGATTTCGGTGTGATCGGCCAGCCCATAAAAGTTTTACACATGCTGAGCGGGATTTCCACCGCTTCATAGCCATCTTCATTATCCGCGGCACGCACCGGGGCACCTGAATAAATATTGAACCCCATGAAATCACAAGGGGAGCCAATGATCTTCATTTCCGCATCTGTGTATTCGGGCATATTTTCGCCCATTCGGTCAATGAAACTTTGTCGATAGAGTCCTTCGATGATCGGCAAAAGTTTGTACTCGTTGTGTTTGATCCACATTTTCCTGGCGGCAGCAATATTCTCCGGCGTATGGAAAATGGGCCAGCACGCAGGAGGATGGTCAACAATCCCAATCCGGACAGGCCTCTTTGCGTTGGCGCGGACCGCCTGAACGCTCAAACCGTGGCCCAGCATACTATTATGGATGGCCTGGTTGACAACTTTATCTGATTCTGCAACCCCGGGCGTCTTGGAACCCGGAGCATGGCGATCCCTGTTGTAGGCCATGCGGGTAAAGTTGTCGAGTTCGTTGAGTGTAAACCAGTTGCTGACGCGGTCAGACAAATGCCCAGACATGACCCCAGAATACTCGCCAAACAAGCGCGCAACTTCTTTATTTCTCCAGCCATCGTATTTGACTTCAAGGGCCTGGGGCAAATCCCAGTGAAAAAGCGTAACATAAGGCTCGATGCCCGCCTCGAGTAATTCATCCACCAGGTTAGAGTAAAAATCAAGCCCTTTTTGGTTGATCTGGCCTTCGCCATCAGGGAAAATTCTGGACCAGGCAATTGAGAACCGATAGGCTTTGTAGCCCAAATCCTTGATCATCGCCACATCTTCTTTAACGCGATGATAGTGGTCGCAGGCCATATCGCCATTGCCATTTTCGCGGACAACCCCCGGGCGACGGCAGAAAACATCCCAGGTGCTTTCTCCGCGGCCATCTTCATTGGTGGCGCCTTCAATCTGGAAGCTGGCTGTGGCCGCTCCCCACAAAAAATCTTCTGGAAATCGCTGAATAATGCCCATGTTTTCTCCTGTAAAAATTTCATGATCCGTAAAGCTGGATTTTATCATCTTCAGACAATCTCCTGACTCGAGACAGTTCTTACTTAATCAATCAGAAAGGTCACGATCAGGCTGCGGTATTTATTTATGTTATTCGTGATTCTTTGTACGTTAAAGCACAAAAGTGAGTAAAATAAACTGCAACAATAGGATGCGATAAGCATGGTTGTTGCTGAGAACAAAGAAGTTCCCCCCAAATTTTAGCTGCAGCACAGACAAAAGAATTTCCCAAACCTTCTGGATGATGGATCGGACGCTGAAGAATCTAACTTATACTCATCCGAGTCTCACAAATTGCGCTTTTTATAAGAGCAAGAACGCGCAATTTCATGCTGCGCATTTGTGACCATGGGCACTATAGAAGTATTGCATGGGTCGACCTCAATCTATCAACGGAGGAAAATGTGGCATTGCAAATTTCGTTTCGTTATTGGCTCAAGCTCACTTTTATTTTGCCTTTTCTTGTTATACTGGTTGGCTGTCAGACAGCGCCGAGTGTCATAATGACCACTACACCCACTCTTGAACCTACTTCAACTCCAGAGCCCACTGCAATGCCGCCGATTGCCGGCCAGACTCGATTCGACCAGAAAGGGATCGAACAAGTATGGGTGCCCGCCGGTTCGTTTTTGATGGGGAGCGACAAAGCGCAGATCGCGGAACTGACAGCTCTCAACCCACCCAGTTTTGTACTAGGAGAATTTGCCCGTGAGCAACCTCAGCATGAGGTGCGCATCACAACAGGCTACTGGATCGATAAATACGAAGTCACCAACAAAGCCTTTCAGGCTTTTGTCGATGATGGCGGCTATGAAAACCAAAACCTCTGGTCTGTCGAAGGCTGGGAATGGTTGAGCCGTCAATCCGTTAAACAGTTACCGCGCTACTGTCAGGATAACCTACCTGACAACCCAATAGCATGCGTGACCTGGTATGAAGCGGAAGCCTATGCCAACTGGCGCGGCGCGCGCCTGCCAACCGAAGCCGAATGGGAATATGCCGCTCGCGGCCCCGATTCATTGATCTACCCCTGGGGAAATGAGTTCGACAGCAGCCGCTGTAACTTGGTTGAGAGCAAAGGGCTGATGCCCGTCGGGAGTTATCCGAGCGGGGTCAGCTGGGTGGGCGCTTTCGACATGGCAGGCAACGTAATGGAATGGGTGCAAGACTGGCTCGGGGACCATCCGCAAGGCGCGGCAGAAAACCCAAGCGGGCCTGCAACGGGCAAAGTAAAAGTTGAAAAAGGCGGTTGGTGGGGAGCCACATTCTTTGTCGCCCGCTCTGCATATCGTCATTTTGAAGACCCGCCCGAGTACGGCGATATGCATATTGGCTTTCGCGTGGTCACTCCATAAAATGGATTAAGATTTGAGGGCTTTCACCCGCCTCCTGGCAGATACAGCCCCCAAAAGCGGATGCTGGCTGAGGCCTATCTTCGGAACTTACCCACTTTGGCCGGTATCCCTTTCGGGGCGATAGCGGCAACTGTTAACTGACTCACCAAAAGGAAAGAACACACATGAAATTACTCGAGAACAAATGGGCGCTGATCACCGGCTCCAGCCGGGGCATTGGCCAGCAGATCGCGCTCGGCCTGGCCCAGCGTAAATGCAACATCATCGTGCACGGACGCGCGGAAAGCAACACCGCAGAAACTTTGCGCTTGTTGAAGGCTTATAACGTTCAGACCCATGTCGTCACAGGCAGCCTGGATAGCAACGAAAATGTTGAAGCCATCATCAAGGCGGTCAAGGCCGGCCCCGGCCCGGTGGATATTCTCTACAACAACGCCGCCATCCAAAATAAATGGAAGCCGATCTGGGAGATCACCCCGGAAGAGTGGCTGCACTCCTTCCAGATCAATCTTTTCTCGATGATAGCGCTGTGCAATGCTTTTGCACCTGAGATGAAAATCCGCAAATATGGGCGTATCATCAACCTGACTTCAGGCATCAAGGATATTCCACAATTGGCGCCGTACAGCGTCTCGAAAGCTGCCGTCGATAAATACAGCCGCGACCTGGCCGCCGAATTGCAGGGCACGAACGTGCTGGTGAATTATCTCGACCCGGGTTGGTTGAAAACAGACCTGGGTGGCCCGAACGCGGACAATGAAGTCGAGACGGTTTTGCCCGGAGCCCTGGTGCCAGCCCTGCTGGAAGACAACGGCCCAAGCGGGCGCTTCTATGCGGCCCAAGATTATACGATGCTGACCGAATGAAAACAGCGCTTTGACAACTGCGCTGCCCATCTAACCCGAATTCGCAAGAAAGGACTCGACCAGGATCATGGATGAAGAATACGAGATCGTCTATATGGATGAGCCTGCCTGGGGCATTATTGGCCCCGGCATAAGCGATTACAACACGCAGCAGGCCGGTGATGATAATGGAAAAAACCTGTGCTTCGTCATCCGCGCGCCCGACCAGGAGATTGTGGGCGGCGTGATCGGTTCCACCTATTGGGATTGGCTGTACATAAACCTGATGTGGATCAAAGACGGGCTGCGCGGCCGCGGATATGGCCAGCAACTGTTAGCGTTGGCCGAAGAGGAAGCGCGAAAGCGCGGCGCAAAGAATGCCTATCTGGATACGTTCAGTTTTCAGGCGCCAGATTTCTACAAGAAATACGGTTATCAGGTGTTTGGCATGCTGGACGATTTTCCCCAGGGACACCAGCGCTATTTTCTCAAAAAAGAACTTTAGAAAAAGCAGGGCGGGATGGTATCCGCCCTGCTTTTTAATACGGAAAATGAGCTTCGTTCCCGCCAGGGGCCAGCAGTTGCGAAAGCTGCGGCCAGTCACGGGTCAGCTCAAAGCCCCAGTTGTAGAACAGCAGCAGAACAGCCACAAAAGCCAAACCGAGGGCCAACTTGCCGGCGCGCGAGGCGGCCCAGGTCTGGCGCAATGCGCTCCAGCCGCCCTGCCAACACAACGCAGCCAGGATCGCCAATAACGGGATCAGGTTGTAATGAAAGCGCTCTTCGGCCAGCAAGACAATATGCGGCGCGGTATAGCCAAACACTGCCAGCGGCAGGATAATCGAATCTCGCCGCCAGGGCCAGATCGCCAGGCCAAAAGCCGCAGAACAAACCAAAACAACAAAAGGCGCGAGCAAGACCAGTGCCGCAATCGCAAGCCAGGGCTGGGGAATATAACCAAAGAAATTATTGGAGTAAAAATACTGCAAAGCACGGCGTTCAAGGCCAAAGAAATGCCCGGCGCGCGCGATCGGCAGGCTGACTACCGCCCGCAGCGGATCGGCCTGGATGAATTCGAGTCCCTTTTGGACACCGACCCGGTCGCGTTCGGCATCGTCGAGGTAGGGGATCAGGTCGAGCGAGATGCCGTATTGGAAAGTGCCCGTACTCTGCGGGTGAAAGCTGACGTAGAGGGTGTAGCCCATGGCAGTTTCGATTCCCATCGGACGGCCGTAGAGCATCGAATTGCGCACCACCCAGGGCGAGATCGTTAGAGCCAGGGTCAGGGCCATCAGCAGGAAATTCTTGCGCTCACGCAGGATGAAGAAGCCCCAAAGCAGGGTCAGGCCGCCGAATCCCAGGATCACGGAGCGGGTCAGGGCGGTCAGCCCGAGCAGCAGGCCCGAGAGCAGGAAAAAGCGGGTTAAACGGGTTTGAACCGCCAGCGTCAGAGAAAGCACCGATCCCAAAAACAATACATAAAAGAGATTTTCGGTCGCCAACGCCAGCGGATAGATGACCAGCATCGGGTAGAGCGCCACGATCCAGGCGGCGAATATAGCCGCGCGCGGTTTTTCGGGAAAAAGTCGCCGCGCCAAAACGAAGGTCAACGGGACGAGGGCCGCGTTGAGAAAAGCCTGGACGAGCCGGGCGGTGAAGAAGCGGTCGGCATCGACACCGGTCAGAAAGTAGATCAGTGCCAGGAAAGCCGGGTAAAGCGGCGGGCGGAAGGAGGTCAGCACGCCGCGCGGGTCGTAATCGGCAGGGATCTGGAAATCAAGGGTTTTGAAATAACCCTGAACCAGATGCAGATCATCCTGGGCGTACCAGCGGTAACCATCCCCGGCAACGATCGAGCGGGCCAGCATATCGTACTGGAACATATCGTCCAGGCCGATCGGCATGGCCCGCATGGCAAAAACCAGCCCCAGCCGCAAGGCCAGGGCGATGATAAAAATTAACAAGATGGAAGATAAGAGTTTTTTCAAGGTTTCAATAGAGACTGGGCTGTTTGGAGACCCACAGATAATCGTCCTCGACCTTGGTCGCGTAAACCGGCAGGGCTTTTTCGCGGGCGATCTTGCCCAATATTGGTCCAAGGCCAGGCGGCCAGGGCGCCCATTCTTTGACATCGCCAGTTTTCAGATCAAATGCCGAGTGATGGAAAGGGCAAATAATGCCACAATCGGCGGTGACTTTGCCATCCTTGAGCGGGAAGCGCATATGCGGGCAGGAGCTGTCCACAGCCAGGATTTCGCCCTTGAAGTTGATCACCAGCACTTTGCGCAAGCCGACATTGACCACACGGCGCGCGCCTTCAGGCAGTTCGGAGACAGGGAACACCTTAAGCATATCCATGATCGTCACCTTTAATGATTATCCGCAGGTTATGTAAGTCTATTAATTATAGCAGGCAAAATGCCAGGGCTGTTATAGCAATTCTTCAAAAATGGCGCGGGCCATGGGAGCGTCGGCCTTGCCGCCCATCTTTCTCATCAACTGCCCGACAAACCAGCCCATCAGGCCAACTTTACCGGATCGATAAGATTCAACCTCTTTGGGATTTTCAGCCACGATTGATTCTGCCACCGCTCGAATAGCGGAATCATCGCTGACCCTGGCCAGCCCTTCCGCTTCGACGATCTCGCGCGGCGATTGGCCGCTGCGGTTAACCTTTTCGAGCAGCGATTTGCCGGTGTTGTTGTTGACAATGCCGTTGTCGGTCATTTTGATAATCTCGGCCAGGTAAGCCGGGATTAATTTCAGTTCGCCAGCCGTCAGGCCGCCCTCATTGAGCAGGCGCATGACATCGTTCAGCAGCCAGTTCGAAGCCCGCTTCGGGTCGCCGCCCTCGTACGAGCTAACGACACGCTCGAAATAATCCGAAAGGCTGCGCTCGGAAGCCAGGATATCGGCATCGTATTCGGGCAGGCCATACTCGCTGATAAAGCGCGCGCGGCGCTCGAGGGGCAGTTCAGGGAATCCGGCCAGGATCTCCGACTTCCAGGCCTCGCTCAGATAAACCGGCAGCAGGTCCGGCTCGCGAAAGTAGCGATAGTCGGCTTCGGTTTCCTTGGAGCGCATTTTCTTCAGGGTCTGGCTGTCTTCATCCCATTCCAGAGTCCACGATTGGATCTTGCGCCCGGCGTCATATTCCTTTTTCTGACGTTCGACTTCCTTCTCAACGGCAGTCCGCACCGCTTCGATGGAATTGACGTTTTTGATCTCGGTCTTGGTGTTGAGATAATCTGCGCCGACCGGGCGGATCGAAACGTTGGCGTCGCAGCGCAGGTGGGCCTTTTCCATGTCCGCTTCCGAAACGCCGATCCAGCGCAGGAGTTGGCGCAGTCGGGTCAGGTATTGGGCGGCTTCGTCGGCAGAACGCAGGTCGGGCTCGGTCACCATCTCGATCAGAGGCACACCGCAGCGGTTGAAATCGATCAGGCGGCGGCTCAGCCCGGCAACGGTCTCGTTCTTGGTCTTGCCTGCATCTTCTTCGATGTGCAATTTATGAATGCGCACGCGGCGGACGTACGCCGCGGATTTTTCGGTGGCGGGAATCGGCAAATCGAGCCAGCCGCCCTTGGCCAGTGAACAATCGAATTGCGAGATCTGGAATCCCTTGGGCAGATCGGGATAGAAATAGTTCTTGCGGTCGAAATATGAAACCGGCGGCACTTCGGCATTCATCGCCACGGCCAGCAAGACGCCCTTCTCGACCACCGCCTTATTGAGAACAGGCAGCACGCCCGGCATCCCGGTGCAAACCGGGCAGATGTTGGTGTTGGGAGCTTCATTCCAAGAATCGGCTTTGCAGGAGCAAAAAATCTTGGTCTGGGTATTGAGTTGAATGTGGGTTTCGAGACCGATGACGACTTCGTAATCCATAGAAATATCCTTATTGCTCGGTTAATATTTCGGGCTTGGAGAGCCACTTTTCGATGAGGCGGCCAATCAACGGGTAACGGTAATCATGGCCTTGCAGGGTGCGCAAGCCGGCCCATTGCCCAAGGATGTGATAGAGCGGGCCAAACAGGGTGATCAGTCCGAACAGGCACATCCCGACAAAAAACATGATCATCGTGACCGGGTTGATCGCCTCGCCAGCCATGCCATTTTCGGCCATGATCACACCGGCATAGAGCGGAATAAACATAACGCTGGCCACAAGCGAAATTCCAAAATAAATCAGGGAACCAATGGTCTGGTAAACCACCGTCTGGACAGATTGAAGTTTCAGGAACGCGGACTGCTTGCCCTGCGTCAGCCATAAGGCAAGCGGGCCAAACAGCCCCCAGAAAAAGAGGATCACATTGAAATGACCCATCGAAGCAGCGAAATGCTCTTCATGAGTTTGGTCAATGGGCTGGTCGGGTTTGGAGAAGTCATAACCCAGGTATTTTGCAAGACGCGAGCCCAACAGCGGATAACGAAAATCCTTACCTAGAGCACAGGCCACCGCTCCGATCAGCGGGAAGAGCAGGTATAAGCCAAACAAACCAAAAGCCATGCAAAAAAAAGCCACCACCCAGACCAGAAACAAGGTGTCGGGCGAACTCAGACTGGACCCAGCAACTGCCGCAAGAACGATCAACAGAATCAGCATAAAAACAGCGATCGCCAGATAAGCCAGCATCCAAACGGTATAGCCCAGGGACTGGTAACCATAAGCCTGCAAAGACTGGAATGAGGCATAGCGCGATTTTTTGCGCTGTTCAGCCCAAAAGATGGCCGGGACGAACGAGCCCGTGCCAAAGGCCAGGGCCGAAAGGTGGGCAATGACCGCCATGGTGCGTTCTTCAACTGCGGGTTTTGTTTCCGTTTCCATTCACGGCCTATCCCAATGCCGGGCGTTTTTGGCGCCAAGCTTCATTTTCAGTGGCAAGTTCATAGGCGCGGCTGGCGCGCAGGATGACATCTTCGGAGAAATCGGGGCCAAGCAGCTGGATGCCGATCGGCAGACCTTCCGCATCCAGCCCAGCGGGGATGGAAATACCCGGAACGCCGGCGTGGTTACCAGGAACGGTCAACTGGTCGGCATACTGCATCAAAACCGAGTCGCCGTACAGGCCACCGATCGGAAAGGCGGCCGTCGGGGTGGTGGGCGTCAGCAGCAAATCCACTTTTTGGAAGGCTTCGTCAAAGTCGCGGCGCAACAGCGAGCGCACCCGCAAGGCGCGGTTATAGTATTGCTCGCTATACTGGGCAGCGGAAACGTACATGCCCATCAGGATCCGCAGCTTGGGCTGCAAACCGAAGGCTTCGCCGCGCGTTTTGCGGTACATCGAGCGCAAATCCCCAACGCCCGATTTGGTGCGGTAGCCATATTTGACGCCATCGAAACGGTGCAAATTCGAAGCCGCCTCAACCCGCGAGATGACAAAATAAGCCGGAATGCCATAACGGGTGTGGGGCATGGGCACGTTTTCAATAATTTCCGCGCCCATTTTTGCAAGTCGTTCGGCGGCGTCCAGCACAGCGTTCTTCATAACATCCGGCACGGGCTGAGTTTCCAGATCGCCGGTTTCTTCGTGAAAATAAGTGATCTGAAAATATTCGGGGGAAAGCCCGATGCGCAGGCCGCGCACACCTTTTTCGAGCTCGGCAACATAATCCGGCACCGGGACAGATGCAGCAGTGGCATCGCGCGGGTCGGCCCCGGCGATCACACCCAGCATCAAGGCAGCGTCGCTCACGTTGCGCGCCAGCGGACCGGGACAGTCGAGCGAGGAACCGAAGGCGATCAACCCGTAGCGCGAGACGCGCCCGTAGGTTGGCTTCATTCCGACCACACCGCAAAATGCGGCAGGCTGACGGATGGAACCGGCGGTATCCGTCCCGAGCGAAAGCGGGCTTTCGAAAGCGGCTACCGAGGCCGCTGACCCACCCGAGGAGCCACCCGGCACACGTGAGGTGTCCCAGGGGTTGCGGGGGGCGGGCTGAAAGGCCGACGATTCATTGGAGGAGCCGTAGGTAAACTCATCCAGGTTGACTTTACCAAGCACGATCGCTCCGGCCTGCTCCATGCGATCGACAGCGGTGGCCGTATAAGGGGCGGTGAAATTCGACAGGATTTTGGAGGCAGCCGTCGAGGGGGTATCTTCGACACAGAAAATATCCTTGACCGTAACCGGGATGCCCGCCAATTGGCCGGGGTCTTCACCCGCGGCAATTTTTCCATCCAGGGCGCGGGCCTGGGCGCGGGCGCGCTCGGCGGTCAGGGTGATGAATGCGTGAACTTTATCCGGCTGTGCGGCGGAGTCCCCGCCAATCGCGCCGGGAATCCCATCCACGGCAGCGATATGCGCCAGATGGGCATCCAGCACTTCTTCAACAGAAAGCTGGCGCGACTTCACCTTTTGGCTAATTTCAAGAGCTGAGAGTTCTTGGATTTTCATGCTAAATTTCCTGGTGCGGGATTTCAGGAACGATAATGTAGCCGCCATCTGTTTCGGGCGCGCCCTTCAACAGCTTGGCCGGGTTCGGGTGCGGATGCCACTCGTCAGCGCGGATCGGCGCGGAGGTGGCCGGGGTGTAGGGAACGCCATGCGAGGCAACCGGCGTGGACGGGTCGAGCGGCACCTGGTTCAGATCGTCAATCGCCGTCAACTGGTTATTCAACTGGCGGCGCAGGTATTCGGCTTCATCCGGAGTTAATTCCAGCGCAGCCAGCTCAACCAGATGGTTGAAAACTTCTTGGGTAATTTGTTCGCTCATGGGGTTTCATCCTGGTTGGGGTTGAGAATAAAGCCGTTTAACAGGGTAGATTTTCCGGGGCCGTCCTGGTTGAACATTTCCGTATGCAAGCCACACTCCGTTTTGCCCTTACCTGACCAGCGTCCGGCGCGTTCGTTTTCTCCGAGCAGCACAGCTCGGGTGCAAGGTTTGCAGCCAATACTGCGATACCCTTTTTCAAACAACGGGTGGTCGGGCAGGCTGTGCTCGTGAACGTAATGCTGGACATCCTGGCCGGTCCAATTCAAGAGGGGGTTGATCTTTAACAACCCGTCCCGTTCCAGCTCGAGGATTTTGGCGTTTTTACGGTTTTCGGTTTGGTCGCGGCGAATGCCGCTGATCCAGGCCTGAATGGTTTTCATGGCCTTCTGCATCGGTTGAACTTTGCGGATGTAGCAGCACAAGTCCGGGTCCTGGTCATACAAATTGCGTCCAAAACGCTCCAGAAAGTTTTTCCACTGCTTATCAACATACAAATTTTGAATGTGCAGGCCAAACTCGCGTTGCAGCCGCTCGCGGAACATCAGTGTTTCCCAAAAATGGAGGCCGGTGTCGAGAAAAAAAACCAGGATGGTGGGGTCGATCCGCGAAACCATGTGCAGCAACGGCACGCTCTGGGTTTGAAAAGATGAACTGACAGCGATCTGTGGCGCAAAAGTCTCGACAGCCCAGGTGATGATCTGCTGGGGGGTCTGGCTTTCCATCTGGCTGGCTAATTGTTCTATTTCTTCTGGGCGAAAGACAGGCATCGACAGGCTACCGGTTACGGGTTTTTGTCAGTATATCCCACATTCCATGCCTGTCAAGCAGCATGCCACAGAACACCAACAGCCACGAATCCCCGGGCGATGCTGCCGATTCGCAACATCGTGCTGCGCAATTGTGACCGGGGCGGGTATAATTTCAAGACTGCGCCAATTTCGGAGGAAACCGATGAATGAGCTGGCAATTTTCCCATTAACAGATGAACATAAGATGATCCAAAATGCTGCGCGCGATTTCGCCCAAAAGGAAATCGCGCCGATCGCTGCCGAGTTCGATGAAAGCGGCGAGTTTCCGTATAAAACCATCAAGAAGATGGGCGGGATGGGTTTCATGGGCATCGAAGTCCCTGAAGCCTATGGCGGTGCGGGCATGGATAGCCTGGCCTATGTGCTGGCACTCGAAGAGATCTGCAAGGTGGATGCTTCGCACGGTGTCATTATGTCGGTCAACAATTCACTTTACTGCCACGGGATCATGAAATTCGGCAGCGAGGAACAAAAGCAATCTTTTGTTACCCCGGTTGCCAGCGGGCAAGCCATCGGCGCCTACTCGCTGACAGAGTCGATGTCCGGTTCGGATGCCGGGACGATGAAAACCCGCGCTGTACGCGAGGGGGACGTGTACATTATCAATGGGCGCAAATCGTGGGTAACGAGCGGACCGATCGCCGAATACATTGTCCTGTTTGCGATGACCGATCCTGAAAAAGGATCGAAAGGGGTCAGCGCTTTCCTGATCGACAGCAAACAGCCCGGCCTGATTCGCGGCAAAAAAGAACCCAAGCTGGGAATCCGCGCTTCGGCGACCAGCGAATTGATCTTTGAAGATTTCCGCTGCCCGGTCGAAAACCGACTGGGCAAGGAGGGCGAGGGGTTCAAAATCGCCATGACCGTGCTGGATGCCGGACGGATCGGGATCGCGACCCAGGCCCTGGGGATTGCCGAAGCGGCCTATGAAGCGGCCCGGCAATATGCGGGAGAGCGCGAAGCGTTCGGCCAAAAGATCGGCCAATTCCAGGGGACAGGATTCAAAATCGCAGACATGAAAACCCGCATCGAAGCTTCGCGTCTGCTGATCTATAACGCCGCCATGGCCAAGGAAAAATCCAAAGAAAGCGGCGGGCGTTATTCGCTCGAAGCGGCCATGGCCAAGCTTTTTGCATCAGAAACAGCCATGTTCGTCACCCATCAGGCGGTACAGATCCATGGCGGCATGGGCTACAGCAAGGAACTGCCACTCGAGCGCTACTTCCGCGATGCAAAAATTACCGAAATATATGAAGGAACCAGTGAAATCCAGCGGCTGGTAATCTCAAGAAACGAATTAGGACTCAAATAAGGGATCGCCAACCACATGACTCATCTCTGGTGGTTGGGCATAACTGTTGGCCTGGCTATCCTGGCAGATATTCTTGTTATCCGTATCTGGCGGCGATATAACCAGGCCCAAAATGCATCGATGCAGGATGGAAGAACCCTATCGAAGGTTAGCATTATGAAACAGTCTTTTTTGAGCGAAGTGAATGGGAATAGTTTTTTCATGCGGGTGAGAAAAATAAACCCGGTTGTGCTTGAATGGCTCGTTATCCTTGTGGTGGCCTGGCTTTACAGCGGCGCATTACTGGATTTCGATAGCAGCATTCTGCAGCAGAGTGGTGAACATAACGAAAGCGCTATTCGGCCGATTTTGGCCGATTATGGATTGCGCAAATACGGCGAAATTCCACTCTGGAATCACTTCATGCAAACCGGGTTCCCGCACGCGGGCGATTTGCTCAACCATTTCTGGTCGCCAATTGCCACATTGCCGGTTCTATTGTGGGGCGCGATCAATGGAATGAAGGTTTCGGTTTTCATTTCATTCATTTTGGCCGGCCTGGGACAATGGTATTTTTCCAAAGTGATCGGCCTGAAAGGTATCTTCCGGGTTTGGTCGGCCGTTATGTTCATGCTTTCGGGAGGCCTGGCCCTGCTCTGGCGCGTAGGCTGGTACGAGCTCCTGGTTGGTGCAGCCTGGTTCCCGTGGACCTTTGCCAGCTTTTTACAAGCTCTTAACCAGAAAAACATCGCATCCATGGTTTGGGCAGCCTTCTGCGCATCCATGGTAATTTTTACCGGCGGCGGCTATTATCCGTTCTACCTGGCAGGCGGCACCTTTGTCATACTGGCAGGAGTGATTCTCACCCGCAGGCAGCAAACGCCGCTGATCTTCTATCGGGCGATCCTGATCGCATTGATGATCCTTGGCCTGACCGCCGTGATGACCTTGCCCATTTATGATGGATATCGACTTGTTTCACGCGAACCCGGCCAGGATCTGGAACAATCGGGCTCACAACAAATTCATTATGCCCTGATGAATTACATGATCTCAGATCCCAACTGGTCCAACTCGAACCTGATGGGCGCGAAAAATGGGTGGAACTGGTATTATATTGGGCCGCTTGCAATTGGAGCGTTTTTGTTTTCATCGTTTGCGTTGCGCTATCGCAAACAAAGAGCGCTTTTATTAATTGCTTTTGCGATGTTTGCTTTTTACCTCTTGTGGAGTACAAACCGGTTCTCATTCTTTAAATACATTTATGATTTTTGGCCATTTTTATACAGACTCCGCTTTCCAAATCGTTTGCTCATTATTGCCGCCAGCCCGCTCTTGATTGTCAGCGCATATTGCCTGCAATCACTGCTCGGAGCGCTGCGAAGATGGGGCAACAAATATAAATTTGCACTTTCCGCAAACACAAAAACATCAAAAACCTTGTTCAGCTTCAGGCAGGCAATCGGTCTGGTCATGATCGTTATCCTGTATATGAGCGCCAATGATGTTTTTCGCGCCAATCAGAGCATGGCATTTCTCCCCAGTCCAATCGACGAACGTTCTTACAAGGCACTGGCATGGCTAAAGGCTTACGACCCTGGCCTGTATTACATCCAATTGGGAAATGGATATATCTGGTGGCGCTGGTTGCCTGCCGCCTACCAAATGGAACTTCCCGTTATTAATTTCGTTTACAGCCAGACCTTGAAAACAAAACAGATCCAGACCTTTGCTGAAGCGCCTTTTTTTGCAAAACCCAAATACATGGTTTCTTTACTGCAAGAACCCCCTGAAAACGGGATATTGCTGCAGGAATTCGAAGATACCGGGATATGGGAAATACCGGGCAGTCTGCCATATGCTTTCAGCGTCAACAAACCGAGGTTGGCAGCCTTGAGCGCCACCGATAGCCTTTCGGTCACAACCCAAGCCGTTCGCTTGGACGGGCCGAACAAGATCATCGTACAGGGCAAATCAGATCCAGACCAGGATACGCTTGTCCTGCTGGTCAGTGATTACCCCGGCTGGAAATTGTTGATAGACGGCCAGCCAGCAAAGATCAGCCCGCTCAACAAATACCTGAGTACGAACCTGTTGCCCGGCGAACATACTTACCTGTTTGTCTTTGACCCGATCCTACACCGCGCAGGGTTGGCAATCAGCATTGCAACGATCATACTTCTGACCATCCTGGTCGCGCGCGAGAATCCACAATGGCGTGGGGTCACATCGCGCCTATTTCGCCGCTCGGTTAGCACCCCAGCCAGCTGACTCTTTCTCGATGAAAGCCATCCTCTTTCACCAACACGGCGGTCCGGACGTTCTGGAATACAGCGATTTTCCGACTCCTGAGCCAAAACCTGGTGAAGTTCTCGTAAACCTACGCGCTGCGGCCCTTAACCGTCTCGATATCTGGGTGCGCAATGGCTGGCCCGGCATCCGGCTGGAATATCCCCACATCCCCGGCGCGGATGGGGCTGGCGAAATCGCCGCCCTGGGTGAGGGAGTCAACGGTTGGCAGGTTGGCGACCCTGTAGCGATTAACGCCAACCTGGGCTGCGGAACCTGCGATCAGTGCCAGCGTGGATCTGACAACCTGTGCCGCAACTGGAACCTGCTCGGCGAAACCGTGCGCGGAACGTTCGCCGAATACATCAGCCTGCCTGTCCGACAATTGTTCCGCCTGCCAGACGGATTCGACTTCCGCAGCGCTGCAGCCGCCGGATTGGTTTATCTGACCGCCTGGCACTCGCTGGTCACACGCGCCAAACTCGCAGCCGGGGAAAGTGTTTTGGTAGTCGGCGCTTCAGGCGGAGTCAACACCGCCAGCATCCAGATCGCCAAATATCTCAGCGCACAAGTGATCGTGGTCGGCGCAGGGTACGACAAACTTGCCCTGGCCGAATCGCTCGGGGCCGATGTTCTGATCGACCGCGAACAGGAAGCGGATTGGAGCAAAGCCGTTTACGCGGCGACCAACAAGCGGGGCGTTGCGCTGGCAGTGGATAACGTCGGCACCACCTTCCCACTAACCCTGCGCGCCCTGTCCAAAGGCGGGCGGCTGGTCACGGTCGGCAACACCGGCGGCCCCAAATTTGAGATCGACAACCGCTTCATCTTCGGCAAACAGATCAGCATCCTCGGCTCGACCATGGGTACCCTGCAAGATTACCAGACCGTGATGGAGTTGGTCACAACTGGCAAACTCAAAGTCGCCCTTGATCGCAACTATCCCCTGCGCGGGGCCCGCGCCGCCCAATCCCGCCTCGAAAGCGGCGCACAAATGGGCAAAATTACGCTTGAGATTTCTTAAAATCGATAAAGGAAACCCCATATCTCAATGAAACGCCTGCACTGGTTTGAAATCACCCTGATCGTTATCGTAATCGGTGTCCACCTTTATGCCGCCTTCTCAACCGCGCAGAACTTCCCGCAGCGCTGGTTTACCCGCGACGATGCTTACTATTATTTTAAGGTTGCCCAAAATATCTCAGAAGGACACGGCTCGACCTTTGACGGCGTCAGCCCAACCAACGGCTATCACCCTCTCTGGATGATGGCAAATGTTCCGATCTTTGCCCTGGCACGCTTCGACCTGATCCTGCCCCTGCGAGTCATGACGGTGGTCATGGCGGTTTTGAGTGCGGCAACGTCGATCCTGCTCTTTCGCCTGCTGCGAAAACAATTTGCCGAACCGATCGCCATGCTGGCCGCGGCCTTCTGGGCCTTTGACATGAACCTGCACGGTATCATCACCCAGCAAGGCATGGAAACCGGCATCACCGCTTTCTCGATCGTGTTGTTTCTGGTGCTCCTGCAAAAATATGAACTTGGCTGGCGCGCAGAAAACAGATTGGCTACACGCCAAGAAACCACCTGGCTTGCCCTGGCAGCGCTGCTGGTGCTTTTCAGCCGGTTGGACACGATCTACCTCGTTCTGATTGTCGGCATCTGGGTTGTCTTTCGCGGTACATCCATCCGCAGCCTGCTGCCTGCCGACATGCTTATCACGCTGGCCCTGCTCATCACGGGTTTCGTTCTGCGCGCCGGGTTAAAAACCTATCTGGCCAACTTTTCAGAGAGCGCCATTCTAACTTTCGGGCTGGTTTTTATCGTCCAAACCCTGGCTTTCTTTTTTCTCGGCCTGTACGCCCATCCCAAAACCATTCCGCCATTCCGACTGCTCCGGCAAACAGCCCTGGCGGTCGGTCTGTCCACCATCGTTCTTCTTGGATTAACTTTCATCGGCCAGAGATGGATCAATATCCCGCGCGCTGTGCCGCTCTACTACCTGGCCGGAATGACCCTGTGGGTTCTTCTCTCCCGTTGGGGCTATCGGGCGCTCTCCCCGTGGCCGACCACCCCGGCAAATGAGCCTGAATCTGCGCTGGAAACACTCCGCCTGCGCTGGCGCGACTGGTTGGAACAAGGGTTAACCTACTATGGCATCATCGGCCTGGCCCTGGGCGGATATATGCTCGTCAACCGCTGGCTGTTCGGGACGTTCATGCCCGTTTCGGGGCAGATCAAACGCTGGTGGGGCGGGCTGAGCGACAACGCCTACGGCGGCCCGGTCAAATCACTGCTCGATATCTTCGGGCTTGACCCGCAGCACAGCCAACCCTGGGAAATGTTATTAAATGTGCTAAAAGCCATCTCAGAGCAGACCCCGTTCAGCTTGTGGGTTATCCTGACCTCGCTGGCGGTCATGTTCCTCATGCTGATCGGGTTGAACCGCAAGCAAAGCGCCAATGCCCTGACCCTGCTGGGATTAATTCCACTCGCCATCTCTGCCGGCCTGCACACAACCTTCTACGGGGTGATGCCCTATGCGGCCCGCCATGAGTGGTACTGGGTGATGCAGATGCTGGTCATCCTGATCGGGTCGGCGCTCTTCACCCAACTGGTTACGGCCCGCATGCGCCAGCAAAAATGGGGACGAGTTACCCTGCGAACCGCCGCCCTGCTCTTGAGCCTGTGGCTGGTCTGGGGATTCACGTCCACGATTACCAACCGCATGACCTACACCCCGGCCAGCGACCCGGCCTATATGGATGTCCTGCCCCTGATCGAAGCCAATACCGAACCCGGGGCGATCATCGGCATGACTGGCGGCGGCAACATTGGCTATTACATTCAGAACCGCACCATCGTCAACATGGACGGGCTGATCAACAGCTATCCTTATTTCGAAGCCCTGCAGGCCAACCAGGCCCCGCAATATCTGCTCGACAATGTCGGCATGAACTATGTCTTTGCCAACCCCGACCTGTTGCTCTCGACCGCCCCCTACAGTTATCAGTTCCAGGGCTGGGTTAACGAAACCGAGGGCAGCCCCAAATACGGCAACAAGCAGATCCTGCGCTTCAGCGCGCCTGGAGAATAGGGATGAGCAAAGCTTCTTTCCAGCTTGGATTGCTCAGCGCCACATTGATCTTCTTCACACTCTGGAACACCCTGCGCACGGTGCGCGCCCTGCTCGACTGGCAAACCCTGGTCGAGTACGGCGCGCCCGCTGTTTATATCCTGCTCAGCGGGGCTTTCTGGATTCTGACCGGATTATTTTTTTGTTTAAAAGTTCTTCAAGGCTGGCCGCATTCTGTGCGTGCCGGAATTGGGATTTCTGTGTTGTATTGGGTGTGGTATTGGACAGACCGCTTGTTCATCCAGCAAAGTCCCGCGCCGAACCTGTTGTTTAGCGCAATCTTCTCAACAATTTTCTTACTGGTGATCGTATTGCTTTGGCGCTCGCCCGATATCCAAGCCTTATTTACCAAGGAGACAGAATGAGCGAAAATCCGCGCATTCAGAAACTACGCGACAAAAAAGCCCAATCCCGCCTGGGCGGCGGCACAGAACGCACCGAAGCCCAGCACAAGCGCGGCAAGTTAACCGCCCGCGAACGCATCGACCTGCTGCTCGACAAAGGCTCTTTCCGCGAGGTGGATGCTTTCATTGTTCACCGCACTCATGATTTTGGTCTCGAAAAACAAAAATATATCGGCGACAGCGTTATCACCGGCTGGGGAACCATCGACGAAAGGCTGGTCTACGTTTACGCCCAGGATTTCACCGTCTTTGGCGGCTCATTGGGCGAAGTCCACGCCGAGAAAATTATCAAAATCATGGGCATGGCAATGAAAAACGGCGCACCCATCATCGGGTTGAACGACTCGGGTGGCGCGCGCATTCAGGAAGGGGTGGTTTCACTGGCCGGGTACGGAGAAATCTTCCTGCGCAACACCCTGGCCAGCGGCGTCATCCCACAGATTTCGGCCATCATGGGGCCCTGCGCAGGCGGCGCAGTCTACTCACCCGCTCTGACCGATTTCATCTTCATGACCCGCAACAGTTCCTACATGTTCGTCACCGGGCCGGATGTGGTCAAGACCGTAACCCACGAAGAAGTCTCGTTTGAAGACCTGGGCGGGGCCAGCGTCCACGCCGAAAAATCGGGCGTGTGCCATGTCGCCGCGGACAGCGAAGCCGACACGCTTTACCTGATCCGCAAGCTGCTCGGGTATCTGCCGCAGAACAACATGGAAGATGCGCCTTTCGTCCAACTTGGCGACGATCCTTTACGCGCCGATGAGACCCTCGACACCTGCATCCCTGAAGAGCCAAACAAGCCTTACGATGTCAAGGAAATCCTGAACAAGATCGTCGATAACGGCCAGTTTTACGAAATCCACGAGGGCTTTGCCGGGAATATCGTGGTCGGCTTTGCGCGCCTGGGCGGGCACTCGGTCGGCGTGGTTGCCAACCAGCCTGCGGTGCTGGCGGGCGTTCTGGATATCGACTCGTCTGAAAAAGCCGGGCGCTTTGTGCGCTTCTGCGATGCCTTCAACATCCCACTCGTGACCTTTGTTGACACCCCTGGCTACCTGCCCGGGACAAACCAGGAGCATCATGGCGTCATCCGCAACGGCGCCAAACTGCTTTACGCCTATTGTGAAGCGACCGTGCCCAAGCTGACTGTCATCACCCGCAAAGCCTATGGCGGCGCGTACCTGGTGATGAGCAGCAAACACCTGCGCGGTGACCTGAACCTGGCCTGGCCGACCGCCGAGATCGCCGTGATGGGCCCGGAAGGAGCGGTCAACGTGGTCATGCGCCGCGAAGTGGAACAGGCCGAGGATCCCGCAGTTCGTAAAGCGGAACTGACCGCCGAATACCGCGAAAAATTTGCCAATCCGTATGTCGCGGCAGAACGCGGCTACATCGACGATGTCATCGAGCCGCGCGAAACCCGCGCCCGGCTGATCAACGCGCTTGAAATGCTGCAAAACAAGCGCGATGCCAACCCGGCCAAAAAACACGGGAATATCCCCCTGTAATATTTATGTAGGGGCATAGCAATGCTACGCCCCTACTACGCCTCTACCGGATGGAGACCCCATGTTCAAAAAAGTATTGGTAGCCAATCGCGGCGAAATCGCCGTTCGCATCATTCGCGCCTGCCGTGAGTTGGGACTGGAAACAGTCGCCGTTTACTCTGAAGCCGACCGCCAGGCATTACACGTCCGCCTGGCCGACGAGGCTTACCTGCTCGGGCCGGCGCCTTCGCGCGATTCTTATCTGCGCGCCGACAAAATCTTCGAGATCATCCAGAAATCCGGGGCAGATGCCCTGCACCCCGGCTACGGCTTTTTGGCCGAACGCGAAGATTTCGCCCAGGCCTGTCTCGACAATGGGATCGCCTTCATCGGCCCCAAGCCATCTTCGATCGCAGCCATGGGCGACAAAATGACCGCCCGCGAAACCGTCCGCAAGGCAGGGATTCCGGTGGTGCCAGGCACAGAAGATGTCGGCAACATGACCGACGAGCAGCTTTTGAGCATCGCCCCTAAGATCGGTTTCCCGCTGCTGGTCAAAGCCACCGCTGGCGGCGGCGGCAAGGGCATGCGCGAAGTGCGCAGCATCGAAGAAATGCCCGCACTGCTCATATCGGCGCGACGCGAGGCCGAATCCGCTTTCGGGGATGGCAATGTTTACCTGGAAAAGCTGGTCGAAGGCGCGCGCCACATCGAGATCCAGATCCTGGCCGACGGACACGGCAACGTTATCCACCTCGGCGAGCGCGATTGCTCCATCCAGCGCCGCCACCAGAAGCTGGTCGAAGAAGCGCCCTCACCCTTCCTGGACGAAGACCTGCGCCAGCGCATGGGTGAAGTGGCCGTCAAAGCCGCCCAGGCGGTCGATTACGTCAACGCCGGGACGATCGAGTTCCTGGTGGATAAGGATAAGAATTTCTTCTTCCTTGAGATGAACACCCGTTTGCAGGTTGAACATCCGGTAACTGAGATGGTGACCGGGGTCGATATCGTCAAAGAACAGATCCGCATTGCTCGTGGGCGGCCCCTGCAATACAAACAGGAAGACATCAAGATCAGCGGCGCGGCCATCGAGTGCCGGATCAACGCCGAAGACCCTTATAACGGATTCATGCCCTCGACCGGCAAGATCACCCACAGCCTGCTGCCCACCGGCCCCGGCATCCGCGTTGATACGGGGGTTTATCCGGGCTTTGAAATTACAGCCTTCTACGATCCGATGATCTCCAAGCTGATCGTGTGGGGCGAGACTCGCGCCCAGGCCATCCTGCGTATGCGCCGCGCGCTCGAAGAATATCGCATCATCGGCGTGCGCACCAACATCCCCTTCCACCAAACGCTGATGGACAGCCACCGCTTCATGGGCGGGCAGTACGACACGCGCTTCGTCGAGGAGCGCTTCGCCATTAACGATGAAAGCGACCCGGCCATGGCCGAAATCGCCGCAGTATTGGCCACCCTGGCCGCCCACGAACAAACCCGCCACGCTGCGCAGTTTGTTCAACGCAACGAGCGCGACACATCCAACTGGAAGTGGGTTGGGCGCTGGGAAAGGATGCACCGATGAAATACATCACAACCATAGATGGCAAGGATTTCACGGTCGAAATTCTGGACGATAAGCATATCCGCATCAACGACAAAATTCTGGATGTCGATTTCGAATCGGTCAGCGGCCAGCCGGTTTATTCGCTGATCATCGGCGGTAAATCTTACGAAGCCTACGTTTCGCCTGATGACGAAAAGTGGGAAGTTCTGTTGCACGGACGCCTGTACCAGGCCGAAGTGGAAGACGAACGCGAAAAACGCCTGCGCACAGCTGGCGGCGCCGGTGCGGCTGAAGGCGGCGAATACCACCTGAAAGCGCCCATGCCGGGGCTGGCGGTCGCCATCCCGGTTGAAGAGGGCCAGGAAGTCACAAAAGGCCAGGTGCTGCTGATCCTCGAATCGATGAAGATGCAGAACGAACTCAAATCGCCGCGCGATGGGGTTGTCAGCCGCATCCGCGTTAAAGCGGGCGAGACGGTGGAGCAGAAACAAACCCTGCTGAGTGTGATATAAATAACGGCATGAGCAAAAACAATCAGGAAATCGAAGCCAAATTTAGCGTGCGTGACCTCGCCCCCATTCAAGCCCGCCTGCTTGAGATGGGGGCGGTTTGTATCGTTACGCGCCAGATGGAATTCAACCTGCGCTACGACACCCCCGATCGAACCCTGAGCGAAACCGGGCAGGTTTTGCGCCTGAGGCGCTACGATGACATCCGCATGACCTACAAAGGCCCCGGTGTGCGCAAAGATGGCGTGCTCGAGCGGACCGAGATCGAAACCACGCTTGGCGATTTCGATTCGGCCCGCCTGATCATCGAATCTCTTGGCTACACGCCGATCTTTCTCTATGAAAAGTATCGCGCCATCTGGCAGTTGGGGGAAAATCAGATCATGCTCGATGAAATGCCGTTCGGGAAATTTATCGAGATCGAAGCGACAACATCCGACGAAGTGCGCGAACTGGCCCGCCAACTTGGCCTGGACCCCCACACCGCCATCCCGGCCAGTTACCAGTCGCTCTTCGAGCGCGTCAAGGTCACGCGCCGCCTGACCTTCGACGATATCACTTTCGCCAATTTCACCGGCATCAGCGTCAGCCCAGAAGATTTTCAGGCAGAATTCGCCGAAGAAAGTGCGTAAACCTGTCCATCATGCCAATTCAGAGAGTGGGCATGATCGTTCTCAGCAAGCAGATTAAATAAAAGCGAATCGAAAGAGTCCAACGGGCCGGAGGTGTAATACTGCACCCCGGCTTTTTGATTGCCCCCAGCCTGGATGCCGCGCGCCTCGAGCACCCGTTTGACCTGTCTCGCCACGGCCGGGGCCGGGTCGATCACCCGCAGCCTGCCGCCGCCAATCTCCTCGATCAGCGGGATCACAAACGGGTAGTGGGTGCAGCCCATCACGACCGTATCCGCCCCCTGGGCCAGCATCGGACGAAGGGCCTTTTCCAAAATTTGGCGCGTTTCCGGCCCGGATAGATTACCCTGCTCGATCTGCCCGACCAAACCCGGACAGACATCCTGCAAAACCGTTACGCCATGCGCAAAACGTTCGACGACCGAAGCGTATAACGCTCCCTGGAAAGTGGCCGGGGTCGCCAGCACGCCCACCACGCCGCTGTGGGTCTGCTCGGCGGCCGGCTTGACCGCCGGCTCCATGCCCACAAAGGGCACATCCGGGAAAGTCTCACGCAGGTGATGCAGGGCGGCCGCAGAAGCCGCATTGCAGGCCACCACGATCATCTTTGCGCCCTGCCCCAGCAAAAAGCGCGTAATCGCCACCGAAAAGGCCTGGACCTCGGCCAGCGGGCGCGGCCCATAGGGCACATGGCCCTGATCGCCAACGTAGATCAGCCGCTCACCAGGCAGCAAAGCGCGCACCGCCCGCAAAACGGACAATCCGCCAATGCCAGAGTCAAAAATACCGATGGGAGATGATGACATAAGCGCAGTTTTACCATACACAACCCAAAATAGGGGAGAACAAGCAAACTGGCATCTTTACGCGGAAAGCGTTGCCATTTTCCGCGAGCAAACCCGCTGCAGGCGGCCAGTCCGCAGGGCTGTGTAAAGATAGCCCGGCGGTTCAGCGCCGGGCGTTCCTTCCAGGTCGAGTACACTTGGAAGTTTTTGTGAGAGTCGAAGTCTCATGAATTTCGATAAGTTCCAAAGTCACGAGATTTTGGAGTCTACGATTGGGCCAGCGATAAAATCTCCTTGACGGCTTCACGATCCAGCTTGACGAAATTCCCAACAGTGCGGGTATCGCCGCCAGTTTTTCCATGAGGTTATTTCTCCTTGGTGTTTACCGGTCTTTGTTCTGCGCTTTGCATCAGGGCATTGTTCTGCCAAACCGCACGTGCCGCCAGTCAGGGCATTAGTCCGCTGCGCCGGTTGCTGTAATCTGTTTTTGGCTTTGGCGGCGCAAGATCAAAGTAAGAGAAATGCCACCCAGATAAGCCAAATAAGCGAGCGCTTCAGTCAGGGATGGGTCGCCGTTATAGCCAACAAGAGCTTTGAGCAACAAACCAAGATCACTTTTGTCGCTCAAAATACCGTTGACATCCCAAACATGATCAACGATGGCAGGGACAAGTCCGGCTTCATTGAGTTCATGGATGCCCACGCCAACCAGTCCGGCAGCAAAGATAATCAATAGAACGTTTGTCACCTGGAAAAAGCTCCGCAGGCTCAAACTACGTGCAGAGTTGAATAGCAGCCAACCCAAGATTACTGCCCCAACCAAACCCGCCAAAGCCCCGGTTAGTGTCTGTAATGGGCTTGAGTTTTGTCCCGCGGCCAATAGGAAAAGCACCAACTCAATACCTTCACGGAAAACCGCCAGGAAAGCCAGCGCAAATAGCCCCTGGGAATTCTGCCCTTGAAGGACATCCCTGGTTTTGGTCTCAATTTCGGCCTTGAGAGTGCGGGCAGATCTGTGCATCCAAAATATCATCCAGGTGAGCACCCCGGCTGCCAGCAACATGACAATCCCCTCAAAAATTTCCTCACCCCTGCCCTCGAATTCCATCCCCAGTAGACTCAGGGCGATGGCAACGGCTACGCTTAATAGTACAGCAGACCCTACGCCGAGCCAGACTGCTCCTTTCAGATCAGAACGTTTCAGCTTGAATAAAACACCCAGAACAATCCCAATAATCAGGGCCGCTTCAAGACCCTCCCGTAACGATAAAAGAAAACTTGCCAGCATTTCCGACCTCCCGGTAAAGTAGTTGGTGATTAAGTTAATGTGAAGATAAGCGAATTGCGCTGGTTAGTATATACTAATTACTCAGATTAGCATAGCGCAAAAAACACGAAATCCCCGCTTTCATAGGGATTTTCTTTGGCGGAGAGGGCGGGATTTGAATGTCATCCCCTGAATGGGGGCGCGCGAACCAAAAAGCAAAAATCCCCGCAGTTTTGCAGGGATTTTCTTTGGCGGAGAGGGCGGGATTTGAACCCGCGAACCCTTGCAGGTTACACGCTTTCCAAGCGAGCGCGCTAAGCCAGACTACGCGACCTCTCCATTTACGCTGCTTTTTTCTACAGCGGGCGGTATTATACCACAGGTTTTTGGCAAGCATTGCTCCGAAAAACCGGAGATTTTCTGCTTCAGGATGACAATAAAAAGGCCTAACATCTTTTTCCAGATGCAAGGCCTTTTTCATTCACTTTTTTGCTCATCTCTTGACACTGCCGTTAATCGGTGGGCTACTCTCTATATTAGCAGAATTTTTTATCTATAAACATAAACTGAGTTTTTTAAGTAAACTGCTAACATATTGAATGGATATGTTGAGCTTAATAAATTGTCTCCCGGTATTGCATAACCTATTCCGTTTGAGTCTTCAAAATCCAGTTTGCCCAGTATATTGCCATTTTCTTTAGCAATAGCGATAAATTGGTTGTTGTAGCCATCCTTTAAATAAATAACCTTGTCTATAATTATTAGCGGACAATAAATATATGGGGACGTATAATATTCCCACACTTTTTCACCAGACAACCTATCAAGATTGATGATTGTTCTATCTGTGACAGCAATAATACTTTCACTCGTTACTTTGGCACACTGAATCTCTCTCGTCAATTCAAAATCCCATAAAATATCATTTGTGTTAAGGTTAACGGCTTGTAAATGTGTTTCTGGAGTATTCTCTATCTCACTATTAGGGTAATACATGAAATTATCATAAAATTCAACCGGGCCGTGAAAACCTATATCTTTTTGCCATACAAGGCTACCATCCAATTCATTAACTGCCTTGATATATTTTCCATGAACTATATAAACTAATTTATTCGTATTGTCTGAAAACACATCAACATGTCCACGCCCAAGAAGAACTTGCCATGATAGTTTTCCTGTAAATCGGTCTAGGGCAAATACTCCTTCCGAGACTTGAACCATAAAGATATGTTTATCTGTGAATGCCTTGATTTCATTAGTTCCCAAAAGGCCAAGATCATTTTCGAAAACTAATTTTCCAGTATCTAAATCTATTGCAAAAACGCTTGGGGGATAAATAACATAAACCAGTTTATCTACAACAACAATATTGGTGAAAAAATTATTTTTCCCGTGAAGGTTGCTTTTCCAAAGGCTTATGCCAGAAGTCATGTCAAATGCTTGAATAACTGCGCCATTTTGGTCAGTGAGTCCAGTGACCAGCACTCCCGAACCTAAAGCCATTGCTTGTAATTCATTGTCAAAGTCCCTATGCCAATTTTCTTTCAAAGGAAAATCCCCAATACTTACGGGCGTACCCAACGGAACATCAGAGGTTGAGTTATTCTGGCAACTGACTGTCGAAATAAACAAAAAACACAAGGTGCAGAGAATCTTAATTTTTGTTGACAAGTTATGTTTTTTCATGATGATAAAGATTTTTGCGCGTTTGCACCCCAACCATTACTTTACCCACCATTTTCGGATCAATTAGCTTATGGACGGTTATCGATTAAAATGACAGGCGAAACTGCATTTTAGTTTAGCACGAAATTCTGCAAAATAACCCACTTCCAGGAGCCAGCCCATGCCCAAAGCCATTCTTTCCGTTCACGACAAAACCGGTATTCTCGACTTCGCCCGCGGCCTGGCCGCGCTCGGCTGGCAACTGCTGGCTTCGGGCGGCACCGCCAAACTGCTGCGCGAAAACGGCCTGCCGGTTACCGAAGTCGCCGATTACACCCAATCGCCCGAAATCCTGGGTGGGCGGGTCAAGACCCTGCACCCGGCCGTCCACGGCGGCCTGTTGGCGCGCCCGACCGAATCTGACCACCAGCAGCTGCTCGACCTGGGCTGGGACTACATCGACCTGGTGGCCGTCAACCTCTACCCCTTCGAAGAAACCATCGCCAAACCGGGTGTGAACTATGCCGAAGTGATCGAGAACATCGATATCGGCGGGGTGACTCTTATCCGCGCCGCGGCCAAAAACCACGAGCGCGTGACCCTGGTCTGCGACCCCGGTGACTACGCCGAAGTGCTGGCCGCGCTGCAGGCCGGCGAAATCCCCTTCGAGACCCGCAAAAAATTAGCGGTCAAGGGTTTTGCCTCCACCGCGCATTACGACAGCATGATCTCGACCTACTTGGGCAAATCCAACTGAGATTTGGGCCGCACCAGCTCGAACAGATCCGTCACCCGGCAGTATGCGTTCCCGGCCAGTTTACCGATCGGGCGCAGCACTGCCGGGTCGATTTTATCTTCGCCCACCAGCACGCTCTCATCGATGTGGATGTGGACCACTTCGCCGATCACGATCGAGCCGCCGCCCGGCTCGCGGCTGATCTCGTGGATCTGGCTGAGCTTGCACTCGAAGCGGATGCGGCTGGCTGCGACTCCCGGCGGCCTGACCCGCGTTGAAGCGGCTTTTTCCAACCCGGCGGCTTCGAACTCATCCACGCTGGCGGGCAATTCGGTTGAAGTGATGTTCATCGCCCCTGCCAGGTCTTCGCTGACAATATTAACCACAAACTCGCCGCTGGCGCGCACGTTGCCGAGAGTGTCTTTCTGCGAACTATCCGTGCCGCGGATCATCGGGCAGAACAAAACCGTCGGCGGGTTGGCGCAGACCACGTTGAAAAACGAGAACGGCGCCAGGTTGGCGCGCCCCTCCGCATCGATGGAGGATATCCAGCCGATCGGGCGCGGCACGACCGACCCGACCAGGATCTTATAAAGCGAATTCCAGGGCAGTGAGGTTGGTGTGATTTCCATCAACCGACCTTCGGGTGCAAACGCCCGCCGATGCGCATCAAGTTTACTTTGCCGTTTGCACCACGCAAAAATTCGCACAGCGCCCCCTGGCGCGGTTCATCCAGACCCACCAGGCGATCATTTTCGTAAAACGCCAGGCGCACATCCGGCTCGGCCGGGCCAGCCGGCGTTTCAGGAGTCGGGAAGCCCCCGCGCGGAATATCCTTGCGAACGAGGTAGCCATCCCTGGCAACCAGCTCGAAGGCCGAGAGCGGCAGTTCGTAGCGGCCAGTGTACTCGGCCAGTTCCTCGTCCGTTTTTTGAGTTGGCAGGGGGATGGGTATTTTCGCGTCGAAGTACGCTTCCAGCGCCCATTTGAGTGCGTTGTCGGTGATGATGCCGCCCTCATCGCTGTTGGTCAACACCGTCAGTGCAAAATTCTCTTGCGGGATGAAGTTTAGAACAGCCTGCTGACCGTGGGTTGCGCCGCCGTGACCAAAAATTTTCAGGTCGCCAGCCTGTTTGATAAACCAGGTCAACCCCATCTTGCCGCGCCCGCCGGCATCGACCTGCTCGGCGCGCATGGCTTCGAGCGTTTCGCGTTTCATCAAGGCTTCGCCCTGCGCGGTGCTGCCGTCACCCATGTGGAAGCGGGCATAGCTCAACAGATCGCGCACGGTGCTGACCACCCCGCCAACACAGTTCCCGGCCCGGCCAATTGCCCACGGACGCGCGACTTGCACCTTGCGTCCAATTTTTTGGTGGCCGCTGACAAAGCGATGGGTAATCAGTACATCGTCCGGGTAGAAAAAGCTCATATCGAGCCCAAGCGGGATGAAAATCATCTCGCGGGCAGTGTTTTCATAGGGCTGGCCGGTCAGAACTTCGATGATGCGCCCGGCGATATTGAACCCGGCGTTGTTGTACGACCAGGCCTGTCCGAGCGGTGTCACCTGCGGCAGCTTGCGGATTTTCTTGACCATTTTTTGCAGGGCATCGTCGCCGTTACCGAAATCGTTGAAATAGTCGCCGATCCAGCCGCCAGTGTGGGTCAGCAGGTGACGGGTGGTCAGCCGCTTTTCCACTTCGGGGTCCGCCATCTTAAATTTGGGCAAAATCTTGCGAACCGGGGTATCCAAATCCAGATCCCCGGTCTCGACCAGATGCATCAGGATCGTTCCGGTAAAGGTCTTGCTGATCGAACCCACCTGGAAGAGCGTATCGGGTGTAACGCGCAGGGGATTTTCAAGGCTGGTCTTGCCAAAACCGGCGCTGAATTCCTGCCCGGCATGAGAGATGCCAATCGCTGCGCCCGGCACTTTGAGCCGTTTCATCTCGGCCTGGATTTTTTCGCAAACTTGCTGAAATTTTGGTTCAGTGCTCATCTTATTCACCGTCGCCTTCAAGCCAGGTATCCATGTATTCGGGTTTTTCAAGCTCAAGGGCCTGTTTTGTCAGTTGCAGAGGGTGGAAGGTATCAACCATGACCGCCAGTTCGGCGGTTTCTTTTTTGCCGATGCTGGCCTCGGTCATGCCGGGCTGCGGTCCGTGCGGCAGGCCGTAAGGGTGCAGAGAAATATCGGCGCGATCGATGCCTTTGCGCGACATGAAATTGCCTTCAGCGTAGTAGATGACCTCATCCGAGTTAACGTTGGAGTGGTTGTAAGGGGCCGGGATCGCCTCAGGGTGATAATCGAACAGGCGCGGGACGAAGGAACAGACCACAAAGTTGTGCCCGTCAAAGGTCTGGTGAACGGGCGGGGGCTGGTGGACACGGCCCGTGATCGGTTCAAAGTCTTCGATGTTAAAAATCCAGGGGTAGAGATAGCCATCCCAGCCAACAACATCCAGCGGGTGATGGTCGAGGATATGCTGGCTCAGGCGGTCACGAACCTTGACGCGCACTTCAAATTCGCCGCGTTCGGTCTGGGTTTCGAGTTTTTCCGGCAGGCGGATGTCGCGTTCGCAATACGGGGCGTGTTCGAGCAATTGGCCGTAGGCGTTGCGATAACGCTTGGGCGGCTCGATCTGGCTCGGGTTTTCGATGGTGAAGAAGCGGCTGGGTTGATCGATGATCATCTGCCAGGTGACACCGAAGGGAATAACGATATAGTCGCCGGGGCGATAAGCCAGATTGCCGAAAACGCTTCTGAGCACACCCATTCCCTCGTGAACGTACCAGGTTTCATAGGCCTGGGCATTACGGTAGAAATAATCCATGCTCCGGTCAGCGACGCTGACACCCAGGGTGACGTCATTGTTGCCGAGCAGCGCAATCCGCGCGTTTAACGGGTCCCCGCCCGAGGCCAGTCCGCTGGTGCGAAAGGCACGGTGCCGGATGGGGCCGAAGTCGGCGTATTCCGGTTTGGCGGAGCCCAAATCCGCCACGCGCAGCACGCGCGGGGGCAAAAAGTGGTGATACAAAATGGATTGAAGGGATGAGAAGCCTTCCAACCCCATCAGTTCCTCGCGATACAGGCCGCCGTCCGCTTTGCGGAATTGGGTGTGGCGCTTGTGCGGGATTTGTCCGAGCTTGTGATAGAAAGGCATGGGATGCTCCTAACCCGGGCAAGCCGGGGAAAAACTTTAACCACGACGGCAACAAAGGGGCACTACGGAAAATCTTTTGCAGGTTTGTGTTCCAACCAGGCGCGGATTACTTTTTCGGCCTGTTCTTCGAGCAGGCCGACCAGCTCTTCATCGAGCTGGTTGTCATCATAGGCAAATTCGGCTTCGCCGCACAGCCCGGTATAGGCCTGGAAGACCTGGCTGGCGCGAAAAGCCGTGTCGGGTCTTCCCACGATCACATCCAGTACGCGCCGTTTGGCAGCTGAAACGCGTTTCGAGAGTTCTGGTTGGCTGGTCATCCGCGCATCTTCCACGAATCAACTAGGGTGTAATCTTGATCGATTGGACCAAAAAATCGAGAGTTTCAAGCGAGGGGCTAAACGCACCCGGTTGGGTGATATCGAGCATATCGGTTATCAGGTTGTAGTAACCGGTCATGTCGGCAGCCGGGTCGGTCGGGAAGGGGATGCCGCCCGCCGGAATGGGCGCATCCATTTTTTCATCTTCGGCCAGGGACGGGTGGGTGATCGGCAAAATAGCGATCACGTAAAATTTACCATCGCTGGTCAGGCCCTGGTAGATATAAATCAACTCGCGGTTGTTGACCGGCGCAAAATACTGGGCAAACAATGTCAGCCAGCGCACGCCATCGCCGCCCTGGAATGGCCGGGAATTTTGGATGTTCGACTTAAAAACCGAACCCGCATTGAAGAAGTGAACCCCCGGCAAGATCGCAGGATCGATCGGGGAAAGCGGATCGGCAGCCAGGGCTTCTTGCAGAGATTTTATGTTGCGCGCAGCGCCTTCGTTAACCGCCATCAATTCCGGGGCCGGGTAAATATAGATCTTCGGCTCGTGGAATTTTCCCTGCAGCGGGTAGTTTGGCAGAGTGACTTCCCAGTGGGTGGGAGCAACCCCCCAGGGAGCCGAGCCACCGTCATCGAGCACCTGTGGGATTTCGTTGATAATAAAACCGGCTGCCAAATCGGTGCTGACAGAGATATTGAAAGTGCCCGGCCCGGCAACCGGGACGGGGCTGGGGGTAGTTGTCGGCTCATCGGTTGGCGGCAAGGTTACAGGCGGGATTTCCGGCACGACTGTCGGCGAAGCGCCAAGCGGCAGGCTGCAAGCCAGGATCGCCATACTCAAGACAAACAAAACAAAGGCTAGCTTTCTCATTGCGGTTTCGCTTTCTGGTTGTTTTCGATAGACAACCGTTATCATGGCAAGAAGCGGATGAAGATGATGGGTTCGGGAGTGTTCGGCACCGAGGGCGGCATATTCGGGATAACGGCCAGGAAGTTACCTTTGCAAGCATAATTTTCGCTAAGCGGGGTTCCACTGCCTGGCATGGCATCCGGGTTAAAACTGTAGGGGAAGGTTTCGCTGCCAGGCATCACCATTTTACCCTTGGCTTCCACCCGCCCACGTGAACCAGTATAAGTAAGAGTTGTTTCACTGGCACTATAACCAACTGCACTGCTGACAGGCAGAAATTTTATCTCCAGGTTGGCTTGGATGGGAGCGCCGCCATTGGGATCAGGGAACTTGCCTTTATAGAAAACGATAAAGTTGTTATAAGAGTTGATGCTTTTGCCGCTTTCGTTATACTCAACAAACATTTCGCCATTGTAGCCAACAGCCCGGGCAACCCCCATGCGCGCCGGGAAAAGCGAGTTGGCGTAGAGCAGGTAGCTGGTGGGGTCGAGCTTCCAGGTGCCGATCAGGCATTGTTCGCAAGGACGGTCGGCAGCCACTTCAACAGCATTGACGGCATAATCAGCCAGCCCGCCAAGCGAATTAACACTGACCCCAATGCTGTAGGTCATGTATTCCCACTGGTTACAGGATGTATCCACCTGCCAGGTGGGGGCTTGCCAGGCTGGGAATTCGATCGGCGCAGTGCCAATGCGTGCTTCGTTACGCGAAATACCGGTGCTAAATGTGTATTCCCGGCCCGGCTGGTAAATAAACTTTTCGCGGTACAGCACAAAAGCATTGTGCGGCAACTCACCGTTCTGGCTGCCCCCAAACAAGGTTGTCCGGGCAAAAACCGGCGTGTACGGGTAAAGAATGCCCGATGTATCAGCAACCTGGTTGGCGAGGAAAGCGCGAGCGTAAGACTCGTACAGATCGATCAAGCCAGGGTAGGCAACGATGGCATTCAAAGCATCCTGGAATGAGCCGGTGAGCGGCATGGCTTTTAACATTTCGATGACTTTTTCATCACCCCACTGATTGCCCATGTGCTGGAAGAACAGAAAGTTGCCGTAGGCCAGGCGATGCAACGGCAGGGTCAGCGAACGCTCGTTGAGTTTTTGGATATTGCGATATTCATAATCGACTTCGGGGTAGGCCAGGTTGCTAAAATATTCCGCACTGCCTTCTACGAACCAGGCTGCCATCACAGGGTCATAACCAGCGCCGCGCCGGATATTTTGCTCCTGAAAGCAATGGAACATTTCATGCGCAATCGCCTGTTTGAAGGTTCCGGGCTCCATCAACAGGGCTGGAGGATAAATCACGATCGGGCAGGCCTCGCCAGCCACCTGTCCGGCCGACTCGGCGTACAAATCCAGCGCGGCGCCCAGATCAAAGGCAAAAACAGCATAAGTGCGCGGCATGGGGCCATGTGGCAGATATGTTAGCGCAGCCTGACGCATGGCCTCCAGGGTATATTCATAATAAGCAATTTTACTGGCGTCGCCATGCCAGGCCAGTGGCATATAGACCCGGTTTTCCACCCCATCCACCGTATTCTGTCCATAAAAAAAACAGGGATAGCTGCTGCCGCCAATGGCCGGGAAACCTGTTGACCATAATTCGGCGCAATTTTCCGCTGCCTGGGGTGCGGGAGCAGCCAGCTTAACCGATCCGACCCGCGCTTCGCTCTCCGGGATGGCATAGGCCAGCAGCGTTTCCTCGGACGGGAAGAGCAGGTCGAGCAGGAGCTTGATCTCGTTCCTGGCGGCTTCATCCATGCCGGTTTGCAGGTACAGGCGGGCCAATGCGACGATACCGTTCAACTCCTGCTCTTCGAAGCCCTGCGGAAGTTCGATCTCAGCTTCAGCGCGGGCAGCTTTCAAAAACTCGATCAAACCCTGGGCTTCGCTCCATTCTCCCGAATCAACCTTCTGGCGATAGAGTTCGACAAAATCGGCAGGCGGAAGCTGGGCCTGGATTTCAACAGTGGGGCTGGGCGGCGGCAGGGTTTCGGCGGGCGGCTTGGCAGCAAACGGTGTTTCAACGGGGGGCGTTCCGGTCGGAAAATTTCCAGTCTGGGGCAGGCCACAAGAAACCAGCGTGAAGATAAGGAAGCCGGTTATGGAGACATGGAAAAATTTTTTCACGCAAATTTCCTTGGAAGTCAGATTTTGCATATTCACTTTATGGAATGTTAGGATCGTACAAAACAACACTTTCCTGCTCGTTCGGGTCATTGCGAGCGACGATGGCAACGACTTCTTCGGTCTCGCTCAGGTTCATGGGCAGGTGCGGCACATTGGGCGGAATAAAGAGAAAATCGCCGGGTTCGCTGATCATTTCCTTCTTCAGCCCGACCCCATACAAGGTCCTGACCCGGCCTTTGATAACGTAAATCACGGTTTCGTAGCCGTTGTGATAGTGCGAAACTGCTTTTGCGCCAGGTGGGAAAACAACCATGTGCATGCACAGCGCTTTCGAGCCGGCCGTGTGGGCTGAAATGCCCTCGAAGTTGACCAACTGCTGTTTCGAAAGGAAACTTTCAGTCGGGCGGACAGTTACCATATCTTCATCGCTGATGGTCATTGTTTTTCTCCTGTAACACTAAGGTTGGATGATCTGATTACGCAAAATACCAATACGTTCGATTTCAAGTTCGACCACATCGCCCGCTTGCAGCCAGGGGCCTTCGGCTTTGGTCAGTTCGAGCAGGCAGCCAGTGCCAACCGTGCCCGAGCCGATCACTTCACCGGGATGGATCTGGACTTCTTCGCTGACCCGCGCCAGAATCTCGCCGAAAGACCAGAAGATGTCTTTGAAGTTGCCCGCGGAGCGCTGCTCACCGTTGACTGCCGCCGTCATGGACAGGTCATACACACCGGGGCGGCCGACGGCGCGATCGGCCAGCTCGTCGAGGGTCACGATACACGGCCCGAGCGAGGAGGCAAAATCTTTGCCTTTGGCGGGACCCAGCCCGGCTTTCATCTCCGCGCGCTGGATGTCGCGGGCCGACCAATCGTTGAAAACGGTAACACCAAAAATGTGGTCCGCAGCGGCAGTCGCGCTCAGGTTTTTGCCACCCAGGCCAACCACCGCGGCTATTTCCAGTTCGTAGTCGAGGGCCGCTGTATAACGGGGGCAAGCCAGGGGGGCGTCCGGTCCAATCACAGTGTTGTGATTGGTGTAATAAAAGATCGGAAAACGGTACCACTCTTCGGGCACCAACCGTCCCCGATTCTCATTCGCCTTGCGGACGTGCTGCTCAAAAGCATAAGCATCCCGCAGGCTGACGGGTTGGATCGGCGAGAGAAGGCGCACCGTTTCGCGGGCATGGCTGCCGGGGCGCTGGGTTTCACCCGCGCCGGCAGCTTCGGCCAGCGCCTGACGGGCAACTTCCCAGGCAGCTGGCCCGGCCTGGATAAGTTCCAGCAGGCTGGCGGGAGAAGCTCCACGCTGCGCCCAGCGGTAGGCTGCTTCAAGGTCAAGCACAGATTCGCGAGCGGACTCTGAAGCGGAAAAGCGGATAAGCGCACCGGGGCGCGCCTGAAGGGTTTCGGGATGAACGTAGGTGACGAGTTTCATGGCAGCCGGCTAAAGATTCCCGCGCCGTTCCTGTTCCAATTCGAGCGATTCGAACAGGGCTTTAAAGTTGCCTTTGCCAAACCCGCGCGCGCCGTGGCGTTGGATGATCTCGACAAAAACGGTCGGGCGATCCTGGATCGGGCGGCTGAAAATTTGAAGCAGGTAGCCTTCGTCATCGCGGTCCACCAGGATGCCGAGTTCGTTGATCTCAGCGAGCGATTCCTTGATGTCGCCGACTCGTTCGGGGAGCATCTCATAGTAGGCATCGGGCACGCGCAGAAATTCGATGCCATTTGCGCGCAGCTGGCGCACGGTTTTGATAATGTCGCCGGTGGCGAGCGCAAGGTGCTGGACGCCGGGAGTGTAGTAGTAATCAAGATATTCCTCGATCTGGCTCTTGCGCTTGCCTTCAGCCGGTTCGTTGATCGGGAATTTGACGCGCCCATTACCATTTTGCATGACCTTCGACATCAGCGCCGAGTATTCGGTCGAAATGTCTTTATCGTCAAAGGCCAAAAGCTGGCGAAAGCCCATCACCTGGTGGTAAAAATTGACCCAGTGGTTCATCTTGCCCAGTTGAACGTTGCCGACCATGTGATCGACCGCCGCCAGCCCGAGGCTTTCAGCTTTTTTGTCGTTGATCGGCCGGTAAGTGGGGGCAAAAACCCCTTTGTAGCCTGAGCGGTCTACAAAAACGTGCAGGGTTTCTCCGTAAGTGTGGATGGCGGCCGTGCGATAGACGCCGTTGTCATCCTTTTGTTCGCGCGGCTCCCAGGCGCTTTTTCCGCCGCGGCTGGTGGTTTCGCGCCAGGCTTTTTCGACATCGTCCACTTCGATGGCAATCTGCTTAACACCGTCCCCGTGCAGCAGGTGGTGCGCCGCCAACGGGCTGGACGGCCCGTATGGAGCAGAAACGACCAGGCGGATCTGCCCGCTCTGCAAAACATAAGAAGCAAAATCCCGGTTACCTGTCTCCAATCCAGAGTAGGCAACCGGGGTGAAGCCAAACCCTTTCCACCAGTAATACATGGTGTGTTTGGCGTTGCCCACATAAAAGTGGACGTGGTCGACAGATTTAATTTGCAGGAAGTCACCTTCCTCGGTAATAGAACGGGGATCTAATTGAGCGGCTTGCGCCATGAGCAATCCTCCTTATGAATTGTGTCTATCAAATTTTACGATAAGAAAGGTCTGATTGCAAATTACAAACCAGGTGCAAGGGTCAGATATAAAACAAACTGTCCGCATGAGAGCGCGGACAGTTTGTTTTATGGGTTTCTTATTTTTTTGATGGGCGGTTCAGGGCGTTTGGTTCATGGCTTGCTGCCATCGCTCGAGAAAAACCTGAGACAGCGATGGATCGCTCAACTCAGGCTCAAACGAGGAAAAAATTATGTTTTCCGGCCCGAGCAGTTGGAAAATCTTTTCAACGTGCAGCTCGCTGACCCCGGAAATATCAGAACGATACGAGGTCAGGCCTCCCATCGAAAGGGAAACCTGCCCTTCCTGGGAAAGTAAAAAGTCCAATAACAATTTTGCCGAATTAGGGCTGGAATTGGCCTGCGTAATCGCCATTTGCTGCATCAAGATAGGCTGACCATCTTTGATGTAAGACCAACCCACGGTGGGATATTCATCCAAATAAGGCATCACCAAGAACGAAGGAACAAAATAAGCGATCATGAATTTTCCTGAAGCAACATCTCGCAACATCTGTGTGTCGGGCGTGCTCAAGACAGGCGCGGTTTTACCAATCGTATTAAGAATATCCCAGCCTGATTCACCTTTGCTATTTACCCAAAACCAGTTGACGGCATGGCCTGTTGCACTTGAAGCATCATAGGTGCTGATCAGTTCCCGGTATTCAACCTGATAAACACTCGCCAAATCCTCAATCTGCTGCATGCTATCGGGTGCAATGGCTATAATTTGTTTGTTATAAATGATCAGCAGGGGCTCGCTGGAAATGGGATAAATTCCCGACCCCGCTGCTGTCCAATCTGGTAGATAAGAGCGCTCTGGAGATTGATAAGTCAGAACCTGACCTTGTTCAATAAAATTTTGCCAATTGATCATATCTGCGGATATGACAATATCCGCAGTGCGCACGTTTGTATCAATATTATCGGTATAGCGCTCAAAAATTTCATCCGCACCCAATTCGATGTTGGCCACATTGATCCATGGATAATGTTCCTGAAATGCGCGAATGGCTGGGGCCCAGTTTTTTTCGCCCAGGGTCGAATAAACCAGCAAGCCATTTTCAGATTTTGAATCTTCGATGATTTGTCCATAAAACGGGGAATAATAAGTTGGAACGTAATGCTGCTCCAGCGAGGACAGGGTCGCAGCCGGTTCAACAGTTGGCAGGGTTTCGGGTACGAGAGTTGTTTCTGGATTAACGCCATTGATTTGATCAGGGGCGGTTGGCGCGCAAGCCGTAAACATGAACAGGAACGGCAAGATCCATATGGCAAATAATTTGTGCTTCTCAGTCATGGTTTCTCCTGCAACACTGGCCCGACAATTTAATTTTCTGTATTATATCGCCGACTTTTGGAAACAAAGTATTGCATTCATTGCGGTTGGCGGGCGCCTGGCTTTAAGATAAGACAATCCCTGGATTGAAGGCCAGGGATTGTCTCATCTGCATGTAAAACCGCGATCACGGGAAAATTTCATTGAGTACAGGCGCATACGAACAACGACATCCTAGTTGATGAGAACATCCTTCATGCGGCAGGCTGGGCACCGCATTTTTTTCAAAAGTGCCGCGCGATTCATAACACAAAGGACAGGCATCCCCCGCGACATTGATCCGAATCACAGAAACACGTTCGTTTTGTTGATATTTCTTAAGAGCAACAGCATTAACAGAAAATTCACTCAGCCTTACATGGCAGTTGACACATTCCAGGGTCTGGTCTGGTGAAGAGGCATTACATCTCGAACAAGTTTGCACAGCGGTCTCCAGAAGTTTTTTGCAATTGTACTATCCGGCCCTAGGCCTGCAAAGGTTTTTGTTCAATACATAAGATGCTTTTTTTTACGAGGGCGTCGGTTTGATGCATCATGGTTTTTCCACCGTTCTTCTCTACAACGGCGCGCCGGGTAAGGTTATTGATATGTGACAATAACTCGCCACTCGGTATGGGCTTAACCATATAATCATCCGCGCCTGCATCCAGGGCACTCGCCACCATGACCGGGTCATCAATGGCAGAAAGCACAGCAATCGGAACTTTGCTAAAAGTGCGGATTTCACGGCAAACATCCCATCCTGTTTTCCCCGGCATCATCAAATCAAGCAAGATGATGTCAGGTGCTACAGTTTTGACCAATTCCAACCCCTGCTGGCTGTCATTCGCTGTAATAACTTCCAAACTATAGCTTTGCAAGAGAAGCCCCAGTAAATCGGTCATGGCATTGTCATCATCAATGATTAGTACTTTTATCGCCATAATCTGCCTTTTTAGAATCTAAAAATTTGAATAAACCATTATCCCAGATTTCGAACCCAAATAACTTGCAAGTTATTTACAAAGTAGTAAGGCAAATGTGACTTAAGTAATATCATAAACATACGTTTTTTTTAATATTTTTGGGCTTTAGGCTTTCGGTTTATGGTAAACTTCTAAGGATTTGCTCGTTTTTGGACAACCGATCCAAACAACAATTACGCCTATTAAATGGGTGTTTGCGATATTCGATCAATCATAATCTTATTTCATCAGGAGACCATAAATGGCAAAAAAATGGGTTTACTTATTTCAAGAAGTCGCTGAAGCGGAAAAGTACGCGGGTAGTTGGGAAGGCGTGCGTTCCCTGCTCGGCGGTAAGGGCGCCGGTCTGGCCGACATGACCCGCGCTGGCGTTCCGGTTCCTCCCGGTTTCACCGTCACCACCGAAGCCTGCAACGAATTCCGCAAGACCGGCAGTTTCCCCGAAGGACAGTGGGATCAGCAGCTCGCCGCGATGAAAGAAGTCGAAAAGGCGACCGGCAAGAAGTTTGGAGATGCATCCAATCCGTTGCTGGTTTCCTGCCGCTCCGGTGCAAAATTCTCGATGCCCGGCATGATGAACACCATCCTCAACATCGGCTTAAATGACGAAGTTGTCGAAGGCATGATCAAGCTGACCTCCAATCCCCGTTTCGTGTGGGATCTGTACCGCCGCCTGGTCGAGATGTTCGGCACCACCGTTTTCAACCTGGACGATGAACTCTTCGAGCACCCGATGGCTGAATACAAAGCTGCCAAGGGCTACAAACTCGATATCGAAATGACCGCCGAAGACTGGAAGACCCTGGTTGGCACCTTCAAGGAAGTTTTCAAGAAGAATGTCGGCTTCGATTTCCCGCAGGATGCCAACAAGCAGCTCGAACTGGCCACCAAGGCTGTCTTCGAGTCCTGGATGGGCAAAAAAGCCATCGACTACCGCAAAGCCACCAATATTTCCGATGAGCTCGGCACCGCGGTCAACATCCAGACGATGGTCTTCGGTAACATGGGCGACGACTCTGGTACTGGCGTGGCCTTCACCCGCAACCCGTCGACTGGCGATAAGAAAATGATGGGCGAGTACCTGCTGAATGCCCAGGGCGAAGATGTTGTTGCCGGTATCCGCAATGCTGACCCGATCGAGCACCTGCACACCAAGATGCCCGAAGTTTACAACCAGTTCATGGAAATTACCTCCAAACTGGAGAAGCATTACAAGGACATGCAGGATGTTGAGTTCACCATCGAACGCGGCAAACTGTGGATGCTCCAGACCCGCAATGGCAAGCGCACGGCCAAGAGCGCGATCAAGATCGCGGTCGATATGGCCAATGACGGTTTGATCTCCAAAGAAGAAGCTGTCTTGCGCGTGACCACCGAAGATGTTGACATGCTGCTGCACCCGCAGTTCGATGACAAAGCCAAGAAGGAAGCCCAGAGCACCGGCAAATTCCTCGCCAAAGGCGTGAACGCCTCCCCCGGCGCTGCGGTTGGACAGGCTTATTTCGATGCCGACCTGACCGAAAAGATGACCAAAGAACACAAACAGGACACCATCATGGTGCGCCCGTTCACCAAACCGGATGATGTCCACGGCATGATCGCCTCGAAGGGCGTTCTGACCAGCGAAGGCGGCGCGACCTCCCATGCAGCCGTTGTGGCCCGCCAGTTCGGTATCCCGTGCGTCGTTGGCGCAAACGCGATCAAGATTGATCTTGAGAAGCGCGTCATGACCATCGGCGAGACCGTCATCAAAGAAGGCGAATGGATCTCGGTTGACGGCACCACCGGTCAGGTCTATGCAGGCAAAATCCCGACCAGCGCCCCGACCATTGAAGAACAGACCGAACTGCTGACCCTGCTGACCTGGGCCGATGAAATCGCCGCCCGCGATGGCGTCCGCGTTTTGCCGGATGGCCGCAAGAGCCGTGGCCTCCAGGTTTGGGCCAATGCCGATTATCCGAAGGATGCCCGCCGCGCCCGTTCTTATGGCGCCGTTGGTATCGGCCTGTGCCGCACCGAGCACATGTTCTTCGAACCGGAACGCCTGCCGATCGTCCAGAAGATGATCTTGGCCAAGACCGGTGAAGAACGCACCAAGCAGCTCGATCTGCTGCTGCCCAGCCAGCGCAAGGATTTTGACGGCCTGTTCGAAGCCATGGACGGCTACCCGGTCATCATCCGCCTGATCGACCCGCCACTGCATGAGTTCATGCCCGACGAAGAGAAGCTCTTCGAAGAAGTCATCACCATGCGCGTCAAGGGTGAGACCGCCGGCCTGGCCGAAAAAGAAGCCCTGCTGGTCGCCATCAAGAGCCTGCACGAATCCAACCCGATGATGGGTCTGCGTGGTGTTCGTCTCTCGATCGCCATGCCCGAAATCGTTGAAATGCAAGTCCGCGCCATCTTCGAAGCGGCCGCCGATTGCGCCCTGCGCGGTATCGTCGTCAAGCCCGAAGTCATGATCCCGCTGACCGGCACCGTCAAGGAACTGGAATGGATCCAGCCCCGCCTCGTCCGCATCGCTGCGGCCGTCTTGGCGGAAAAGAAAGTCGCCAAGCTCGATTACAAATTCGGCACAATGATCGAAATCCCGCGCGCTGCTGTCACCGCCGGTGAAATTGCCGGCCTGGCTGAGTTCTTCAGCTTCGGCACCAACGATCTGACCCAGATGACCTTCGGCTACTCCCGCGATGACGCCGAGCGCGCCTTCCTGGTCACTTACATCGAGCAGGGCATCCTGGCCAAGAACCCCTTCCAGACCATCGACCGCGAGGGTGTTGGCCGCCTGATGCAGATGGCGATCAACGATGGCCGCAAGACCCGCCCCGAACTCGAAGTGGGCATCTGCGGTGAGCACGGCGGCGATCCCAACTCGATCGAGTGGTGCCATATCATCGGCAACAACTACGTTTCCTGCTCGCCCTTCCGTGTGCCGATCGCTCGCCTGGCCGCCGGCCACGTGGCCCTGAAGTACAGCGGCAAGAGCATCGCCGAAGACAAGTAAGACTCACAGAACAACCAAATCCCCGTTACGCTCGTAACGGGGATTTTTATTATCCAACCAGCACACTGAAAATTCATTGAACACAGCAACTCAAAGTGCTATACTGAAATTGACAAAACCTGCGCCAGGTAAGATCAGAAATGGAGGTACTTATGCCAGCGATCACCATTTCCCGCGAGATCGGCAGCAAGGGCGATACCATTGCAGAACAAGCCGCCAAGAGGCTGGGCTATCAATTGGTGGATAAAAACACGATCGAAAAAGTCTTTCTCCAATTCGGGTTTATCGATTTCAAAGAAACCTATGAAGCTTCGGGCTTCTGGGCTCAGTTCGACCCGCGCCGCAGCGAAATGGTCAATTTTCTCAACCGCGTTGTCGAAACGATGGTTTATCATGGCAACGTCATCCTGCTCGGACGCGGCGGCTTTGCCCTGCTCAAGGGCTACGCTGACGTGTTGAACGTACGCATCCAGGGGCCGTTTCCGCTGCGTGTTCAGCGTGTCATGGAAAACCAGGTCTTCAGCAGCCTGCCCCACGCCGAGGAATTTGTGCGTGAAAGCGACAAAATGCGCCGGGATTTCGTCGAATCTGTCCACGCCGGGTACTGGGATTCGGCCTCAGCCTTTGACCTGGTCATCGACACCGGTAAAATCTCGACCGCCATGGCTGTGGACTGGCTCGAATCAGCCGCCCAAACGATGACCGTGATACCGTCCGACAATAGACTGACCACCCGTTCGTTACAGATCGATCCTGTGCTGCTCAACTCGGTCAGCCAGGTGCTGGATGCGCAATTAGCCTGAGCGAGAATTTGGTGGCATTGCTACCAAAATGGATGGCAAAGCAGCCTGTCCACATTCTGAATATTTGAAAAGGTAAAAAAGATGAAACTTGTTTTGAGTATTATTGGTATTCTGCTGATCCTGTCAGGCAGCATCTGGTTCCTGCAAGGGATCAATATTCTACCTGGCAGCTTCATGACCGGGGATCCGCAGTGGTCGATCAACGGTGGAATCACCGCAGGCATTGGGGCAGTCGTGCTGTTGATTGCAAACCGGCGCAAAGGCGGTAAGGCGGACAAGAAAAACGATTAACGCAAAACGGATTACCATCACCATATAAACAAAGGTCCTACCCCAAATCACGGGGCGGGACCTTTTCAATCATCATCACTGCCTGTCGGCAGTATGCGTATTTGGGTTACCAAATTCCCGGGATCAGCCGAAAGCGGGTCTGTTGGGTATATTCCTGATAGCCCGGCAGTTCAGCCTGAAGGGTTTTATCCTCCAGGCCAGTGCGAACAACCAATACGCCGGCGGCCAGCACGGCCGGGATCACAGCCCAGGGGGAACCCAGCAAAAACGGGGTGGCCAGGTAGCACAGGATGGTTCCCACATAGCCGGGATGGCGCACAAAGCGGTACGGCCCGCCGGTTGCAACCGTGTGCTGGCGATCGCTTTGGATGCGGATGATGGCCGTGAAATAGGCGTTCGAGACCATTGACCACATCAGGATGACATCGTAGCCGAGAACCGCGGCCGCAAAACCCGTAATTTGAACCCAAAGCGGGAACGGCGTTGCCCAACCGAAGCGCACATCCAGGCAGGCGACGATGTAGGTTGCAAACAAGAAAACTGCCATCATCGAGACCATCACCAGATCCCATTTTTTTGCGCCTTTTTGCGGGCGCGAACGTTCAGCCAGCATCTGCGGATTGACCGGCAGGATGAAGATGATACTGCCCAGCGACCACAGGATGTAGATCGCCGAGAGCGCCCAGCCATTCCACCAATCCCAACGCCCAACCAGGCCAAACAAAATCAGGATCAGAACCAAATTACCGATGGTTTCGCGCAAAAGCCAGCGCAACGCGCCTTTTTTGATTTTTGGATCTTTCGCATCCATGATTTATTCTCCTTTCAAGTTACTCGTAGCGCAACGCTTCGACCACATTCATCCCGGCGGCCTGACGGGCAGGGATGATCGCCGCCAGTGCGCCGAAAAGCAGGCCGATCGCAATCGCAGCGAGGATACCGCTCAAGGGGAAGTAATAGCCCATCGGGAACATGACCCCAATCGCGGTCACAAAAACATAGCCGAGATACAGCCCGCCGAGAATACCAAAGGCCGTCCCGATGGCGGCCAGCAGCAGAGCCTCGGCCACGATCAGCGAACGAATCTGCTTGCGGGTGCTGCCCACCGCGCGCAGCATGCCGATTTCACGGGTGCGCTCGATGACGCTGATGGTCAGGGTGTTGAGCATGGCAATCAGCGAGGGGAAAGCCAGAATGGCAAAGACCGCATAAATCCCAAAGAATGCAGCATCCATCATCGACATGATCGAAGAATAGTAATCCGCGCCAGAAATGACCTTGAACTGCGGATATTCTGCCGCCAGGGCCTTGATCTGCGTTCCAACCGCCTCGTGGTCCGCGTTCTCCTGCAAATCAAGCTGCAAGAAAACATCTTCGGTCGTGCCAAAATCGGCTTGCAGGTTGGCCTGCGAGAGATAAGCCGTGGTTAGCTTGGCGTTGAGCAAATCGATCGCGACCGCCGCGATGCGATACGAGACGCGCCCGGTGGGGGTCAGCAGTTCGACCGAATCACCCACTTTGGTTTGCGTGGCGATCAGGAAAGCGCCATTGACAATGATCACTCGACCTTCGGTCAGTTCGTCATAAGCCGATTCATTTCCATCGGTAAATTGCAACCCGCTGACTTTCTGAAAAGCAACCGGCTCGATACCGATCAGCGAGATCGCCTGTCCGCTACTGTTCGAAGTACCGTAGCGGAAGGTGCTGACCGCTTCGACACCGTCCACACTGCGCAAGCTCTCAGCCAGCTCAGGCATTGCGCCCACGTTGCTGCCCCAAACGCCGATCGAAGGCGGAACCAGCAAGTAGTCGCTGCCCAGGCTGTCGTGGATCATCCCGCCCAACATGCCGGTCATGCTCGAGACCAGCCCACCCGCGGCCACGATCACCGCCAGGCCAAGCATGCTGGCCGAAGCCGTCACCGCAACGCGCGTTGGCTGACGGCTCAAATTGTTCTGCGCCAGACCGCCGATCCCCTGCCGGACATAGATCAGCGCCACCAGACGCCCAAAAACATTGGCAAACGGACGCACCAGGGCCGGGGCGATCAGCACCAGGCTGAGCAGGAAGAACAAGCCGCCAGGGATGATCAGGGCGGCCTGGCCGGAAAAAATCGCCGCAACCGAAAGGGCAGCGATGGATATGCCAACGAGGAACCCGTAACCTGCCTGCCGTTTTACGGTCGCTTCCGCCGTTGTGGGGCGCAGCGCTTCGAGCGGGGTAACATGACTGGCCGCGAAGGCCGGGATCAGCCCGGCCAGCACCGTCACGCCGACACCAGCCAGCACCGAAACGAGAATCAGTCCTGGAGAGATCACCGGCCAACCGAGTTGCAGGTTGATAAAGGAACTCATCGGCCCCTGGGCCAGCTTGATAACACCGGCCGCCATCAGGTAACCTAGAACCAGTCCGAGCCCCGAGCCGAGCAAGCCCTGGATCAAGCCTTCGGCCAGGATCATGCCCAGGATGGTGCGGCGGGTGGCGCCCAGGGCGCGCAGCATGCCAATATCACGGCGGCGCTCGGTGACAACAGTACGGAAGGTGTTGAAGATGATAAATCCGCCCATGAACAAGGCCAGGGCCCCGAAAATACTCAGGGCGATCTGTCCCAATTCCATGGTGGCGAACAGTTCATCGCCTGCCACCAGGGTACCGACCCGGAAGTTTTCACCCAGAGCGGCTTCAATGCTGGCCTGAATTTCGGCGCGGCGCTCCTGCATGGCAAAAGCTTCCACATTCAGTTCGAGGATGTTGACTTTGCCGGGATCGCCGGTCATCTGCTGGGCCTGCGCAAGCGGAACAAGCACTTCCTCGTTGCCAGGGGCAATCCGTCCGGGCAGCAGGCCGACCACAGTCAGTTCAGTCATCCCGGCGGTGGAGGGCAGCAGGAGCGTATCGCCAACTTTGACAGAAAAGGCATCCGCCAGGGTTTGGGTGATGACGGCCGAGGCGTTGTCAGAATCGTCGAGATAACGGCCCGAAACAACAGGGTAGGCACGCAGCGCGCGGGCCGTCTCAGGGGTGATGCCGATCAGGTTGACGGCGACCAATGTATCGGGGCGAACCAGGTCACCATCCACAAAATCAGCCGGCAGGTTGATGGTGCGCTGGAGCGAAGCCGCCACAGCGCGCACGCCGTCTATATTTTGGAGCTTCTCAACCACGACAGGGTCGAAGGATCCGCCTGCAGCGCTGGTGATGGTGAAATCGACATTGCCCTCCGCGCCCTGAACGTTGGCCTGGAGCGCGGCAATCATGGTCGGCAGAACGGTATTCATGCCAAAGATAAGCAGCACACCAAAAATGATGGCGATGGTGGTTAGCGAAGTGCGCAGTTTACGGCCCAAAAGATAACGATAAGCCAGAGTAAGCTGGATATTCATGGTGGTCACAACTTTCTACTTTCCAAACGAACCGGGAAGACTGCCCCAAAAAACTTTGCGGTCTTCACAGTTAATGGGTTTTTGACTTCTTCTCAAGAATTGTTTCCTCGGCAACTTTGCCATCTTTGAGGAAGATGATGCGGTCGGCGTAGGCGGCAATCCGCGGATCGTGCGTAACCATGACCACAGCGCGGCCATATTGCTTGGAAACCTGGCGCAGCAAGCTGGCGATTTCGTCGCTGGATTTGGTATCGAGATTACCGGTCGGTTCGTCGGCCAGGATCAGCTGCGGTTCAGCCACCAGGGCGCGGGCGATGGCAACGCGCTGTTGCTGCCCGCCGCTTAACTGGTCTGGCCGGTGGCTGAGACGGTCGCCCAAGCCGAAACGGGTCAGCCATTCGGCGGCTTTTTTGTGCGCTTCGACGGGTTTCAACCCGTCAAGCGTGACCGGCAAGGCGGCATTTTCAACAGCGGTCATGACCGGAATGAGATTATAAAACTGGAAAACAAAGCCCATCTTGCGCCGACGGACCTCGGTCAGGGCGTCATCGTTCAGATCGTTCAAGTTGTGCCCATCGATCTGCACACTGCCATCGGTGGCTTTGTCGAGCCCGCCAAGCAGGTGCAGCAGGGTCGATTTTCCACAGCCCGAGGGCCCCATGATGGCAACAAACTCGCCAGGCTGAACGGAGATGGAAACATGGTCAAGCGCAGTCACGGCAGTCGCGCCGGAACCGTAAATTTTTGTCAGATTGGACGTGGTGATGATGGTCATGGCATTGCTACTTTCTAATCAATTGATTGGTGGCATCCCAAAGTCGCTTTTGGGTTTCGAGATTGTAGGCATTTTTATTGGCTTTGGCAGGTTTGTTGGGAGCATCCCAGTAGCCACCTGTTACGGCTGCCAGCGCCGGGTCAGCCGAGAGCCAGGTATAAGTCTCGGCCATTTTTTCGGGCGTCAGCGCAAATTTGCGCTTCATCTCATACAGCTTGAACAGGAACCTGGGCAGATGCGTCAGACGCTCATCGGGGATGGCCACATTGCCTACGCGCACACAGTTGACGGTCACGCCCGCGCCCCTCAGCCGCTCGGCCAGGTCAAAAGTAAACATGACCTGGGCTTGCTTGGCATGGTAATAAGCATGCTGCATCGAAAACTTTTTCTGGCCGTTCAGATTATCGAACTCAATATCGATGAACGGGTACGTAATCAGTCCCTGGCTGGCAACCGTGATAATCCGGCTGGGGGCGCTGGCTTTAAGCGTATCAAGCAACAACTGCGTCATCAGGAAAATATTGACGTGATTGGTGGCAAAAACCGTTTCGACACCATCCTCGGTCAAGACAGGTTGGGTCTGCGAGTGGTCGAAATTGGCGGCATTATGGATCAGAACATCCAGGCGTAGGTGGCGGCTGGAGAATTCAGCCACAAACTGGCGCACCGAGGCCTGCGAGGCCATATCGACGCGCAGCAGTTCCACCCGCTCGCTGTTCGCCGCTTTACGAACATCGTCCAGCGCCTGTGCGCCGCGTTCAGCCGAGCGACAGGCCATGATGACGGTTGCACCCAATCGGGCAAGTTGAATCGCAGCGGCTTTTCCGATCCCGGAATTCGCGCCGGTGATGATAATGGTTTTATCGGTCAGATTTTTCATAATTGGTTTAAGATTGAAAATTAAGGATAAAAAGTTAAAGGTTAAAAGATAAAAAAAACCAGAAAACGAACGTAAATTATTGATTGCTGGAAGCCGGCGGCGGATAGGTCGAACCTTTGTCACCTTTGCGCGGCCTGCCTCTCGGGCGGATCTCCGGTTCAGGGAAAGGCTGGCCTTTGATGGCTTCGAGGCGCATTTCAGTGATGTCCATCCAGCGCAAGTCGGCCTCGAGGTGCATAATGGCTTTATCAAGCAAAAGGATCTGCGCCATTCCAACCAGCGCATCGTAGCCGTCGCGCAGGGCCGTCATGGCATGCATTTCTTTATACAAATGACTGCGCTGGGTTTGCATGATCTTTTCCAGGTTGCCTTCGCCTGAAAAAAGCGCCACCATCAGCTTGACGAAAAACTCATCGCGCTGGTGCTGGTTATCCACCGCGCAGGCAAACCACTCGTGGAGCGACGTCCGCCCGGCATCGGTCAGGGCGTAAACCCGGCGGGCGGGTTCGCTGCCCTCTCCCAGGTCAGATTGGCGTTCGACCAGTCCGGCTTCATCCAAGCGATCAAGAGTGGTATAGATCTGGGCAGGTTTAACATCCCAGGCTTCCGCGCCACCGACCACCGCCTCGAAGGCAGCGCGTAATTCGTAGCCATGGCGTGGCTTTTGGGCAAGTAATCCAAGGAGAGCGTGTCGAATGGACATGGTCAGTGTGATGGGTGAAAAAATAATTGATACACGAGTTAGTATTTATTGCAAATAATAAACGAGTTAATATTTATTGTCAAGATGTTTCGCGCCACCAAAAAACAGGCTTTTCTTTGTGCCTACGCGAAGCAAATCCCATATTTTTTCAAAAACAAGTAAAATTCAACATTATTTTGCCCACCCAAAGGAAAACAGTCTGTGGAAAATCTATTCACTCCCGAAAATGGCATTGCCCTGCTGACGCTCGCCGTGCTCGAAATCGTACTCGGCATCGACAACATCGTTTTTATCTCCATCCTGGCCGATAAATTGCCAGAAAACCAGCGCGCCAAAGCCCGCCAAATGGGGCTGGGCGTTGCACTCATCACCCGCATCCTGCTCCTGCTCTCACTGAGCTGGATCATCAAACTCGAAACACCGCTTTTTACCCTGCCCATTTTTGAAATCGGCATCTCGGGCCGCGACTTGATCCTGCTGGGAGGCGGTCTGTTCTTGATCGCCAAAGCCACCCATGAAATTCATGACAAGCTGGAAGGCAAGCACGGCGAAGGCAGCACCAGAGCGGCCCCAACCTTTATCGCCACCATCATTCAAATCGGCCTGCTCGATATCGTCTTCTCGCTCGATTCGGTCATTACTGCCGTTGGCATGGCCAACGAACTGGCAGTCATGATCACCGCCGTGATCATCGCCGTTGTCATCATGCTGTTTGCCTCCGGCCCGATCAGCGACTTTGTCGGCCACCACCCCACCGTCAAAATCCTGGCGCTCTCCTTCCTGCTGCTGATCGGCACCTCGCTCATCGCCGAAGGCCTGCACCAGCACATCGAAAAAGGCTACGTTTACTTTGCGATGGGCTTCTCGGTCTTCGTCGAAATGCTCAACCTGCGCATGCGCACCAAAAGCGACCCGGTCAAGCTGCACGGGGCTTACGAAGTTGCTGCACCGGCTCACCATCATCAGCCAGCCAGCAAGAAAAAGAAATAAGCAACCAAAAAGCCCGGCATTCACCGGGCTTTTTCTTCCATGTCTTATATTGCCAATCTCGCCAAAATTGCCAGCGGCCAGCGCAATCTCGACCCGCGCATGGCAATTTATTACGTCACCGCTCAATGCAACCTGAATTGCGCCTACTGTGAAGATTTCGGCGCGCGGCGCAACCCCTCGCAGGCAGCCCACCAACCGCTTGAACGCGCCCAACACATCCTGCGCGTTATCCGCAGCGGCACAGATGCGCTATGGCTGACCGGCGGCGAACCGCTGCTCGCGCCGCACCTGCTGGATTTACTGGAATTCGCCAAGCAGGAGCTTCGCTTTCGCTCCCTGACCGTTATCAGCAACGGAACCCTGCTGCCCGCCCACCCCGAGATCTTGCCCCTGCTCGACCGGCTGGTTATCAGCCTCGACTCGCTCGACCCGGCAGCCTGGGCTGCGTTAAACATGCCAAAATCTTACGCTGAATCGATTCTCGAGATCGTGCGTGAAACGGCAAAAGAGCAGGAAAGACACGATTTCAAATTAATTCTCAACGCGGTCATCACCCCTGAAAACCTGGAAAGTGAAAAGCCGGATAGCCCGCTCTCCACTTTCGATACCCTGATCGATTTCTGCATCCAAAACAAAACCTGGATCTCCTTCTCTCCCCAATCGGTCAACAACTGGCCGCGTTACGAGCTGACAGTTTCGCCCGCCTACCAGGCTTTCATCCAAAAACTGATCCAACTCAAACGGGACGGCGCGCCGATCATGGGCAGCCTGGCCTACCTGAGAACACTTGCCACCCTCGAACCATACGATTGCTACCCAACCCTGATCCCGCGTATCCTGCCCGGCGGTGAGCTGGAATATCCCTGCCGACCGATCGCCAAAGCAGGAGGCGAACAGGGCGGGCGAGAGATCAACCTGCTCGATTTCTCATCCTGGCAAGAGGCCTGGTCCGCCGCCCGCCAGCGCTACGGAGAGGCCCCGGTGGCCTGTAATTCATGCTTCCAGCAGTGTTACGCCGAACCATCCATCATCCAATCGCGCCCGCTTGAAACCTGGCTTGAGAGAGCCGATCTCGGCACTTTTGCGCCAGGATAACCACCTTCCCCGGAGGAACCCATGACCACTCCCAAAATCTCACGCCCCAAATTCCCGGCGGGATATGTTGAAAACCCGACCAAGACCGTTGCCTGGGAGGCGGTGGAACAACGATTGAGCGAAGCCAAAAACTACTGGCTGTGCTCGGTCTATCCCGATGGCCGCCCGCATGTCATCCCACGCTGGGCAGTCTACGTGGACGGTAAAATCTACTACGACGGCTCGCCCGAAACCCGTCACGCCCGCAACATTGCCCAAAATCCACAGGCCGCGCTGCACCTCGAAAGCGGCGACCAGGCCCTGATCATCGAGGGTACCGCCGGCGAAGCGGGGAAACCATCCCCGGAACTGGCCAACAAAATCGCCGCAGCCTACCGCGCCAAATACACCCAGTTCGGCTATTCGCCGGAACCCGACCAATGGAACGAGGGCGGTTTGTTCGTTTTCACCCCGCGCAAAGTCCTGACCTGGACCAGCTTTATGGATGATCCAACTCGTTTTACATTAGGCAAGTAATTGCTAATTTTCTGGAAAATAAAAAATAAGTAAAAGCAATAAACATAATGAAATTAAGAACGAGCCTAATAATATAATTAAATTGTTAAGAAAAACGATCGTGCAACAAGGGGGTTTGCAACCAAAAAGCCACTCTCAGTTATTTCAATAAAAATTTGCAATCATTTTTGGGTTCACCTAATTCTATTCAAGGAGAAAACTATGTATAAATTCCAGTTCGGCAAGTTCCATGTAATTGCAATTGTTGTTTTGCTCGTTCTAACAGCCATTGTAGCGCTAAGTAGTTCGTACCTTAATCAACCCGCATTAATCGCTGGTGGCGACTGGATCGGACAGACCCAAGGCCGCTTGTTAGCCGGTGGCGACTGGATCGGACAGGTTCAGGGCCGCTTGTTAGCCGGTGGTGATTGGATCGGACAGGTTCAGGGCCGCTTATTGGCTGGTGGTGATTGGATCGGACAGGTTCAGGGCCGCTTGTTGGCTGGTGGTGATTGGATC
>PHBU01000019.1 GCA_002840685.1 Chloroflexi bacterium HGW-Chloroflexi-6
AGTGGTGTTATTCGCTCCCATTGTTCATTGGTCAAGTCGCCTCGATTTGTCATGGCGACAATTTAACCACTATTTTGTATTTTGCATACAGACCCTAGGAATTTGGCTTGGAGCACCAAATATGTTCATTCAATGCCAAAGTTTGACCACCCTTTTTCCATAGCAATAAATATTGAGCGAACTAACTTTTTTTGCGCTCGAACACATGCCCCCTGAGTTGCCTGTCCAAGGGCAGTGGCAGGGATGACAAGCTATCACGAAGTTTGTCCGGTAGGGCGACTCAGAGATTTCTATTTTAAAGAAGAAAGAGGAAAGATTGGTTTTCTTTCCTCTTTCTTCTTTTTATAATCCCAGCCATTTTTCAGTCAACTTGGGCAGGTCGGTGGCGTTACCCTGTTTGACAGTGCACTGTGGCAGGGAGCCCAGGAACAGCCGCCCGTATTGCTTGGTCAGCACGCGCCGGTCGAGGATGGCGACCACGCCCCGGTCGCTGGCGGAGCGGATCAGGCGTCCGAACCCCTGCCGGAACTTGAGAATCGCTTCGGGCACCTGGTACTCGCCGAACGGGTCGTCAAACGTCTCAGAGCGGGCAGCAATGATCGGGTCGGAGGGCACTTCGAACGGGATTTTTGTCAGCACCACCACCTGCAGCGACTCGCCGGGCACATCCACGCCTTCCCAGAAAGAGCGCGTCCCCAACAGCACGGCCCGGTCGGTGTTTTTGAACGATTCCAGCAAGGCCTGCGGCGAAGCGCCCTCACCCTGCTCGTAGACTTGAATATCCTGGTCGCGCAGATAGGGGCCGATGGCTTGCGAGGCGCGTTTGAGCTGGGCATAAGATGTGAACAGCGCCAGCATGCGTCCGCCGCTGGCAATCGCAGTCTGGCTGATGGCGCGGTTGACGGCCTGTTCGTAGCCGGGAGAATTCGGCTCGGGGATGTCCTTGCCGATGAAGAGCAGGGTCGAGTTTTCGTAGTCGAAGGGCGAGCCAAGGGTCAGTTCGTCGGCTTCCTCGGCCATCAGGGTGTTGCGCACGTAGCCAAAATCACCGGCGGCGGTCAGGGTGGCCGAGGTCAGGATGACCGCTTCTTTTTCATGCCACAAATATTTTTGAATTAAGGGCCCGATCCGCAGGGGAGCGGTGTTGAGCGTCAGGCGCTTGTTCTGCGGCTGGATCTCGACCCAGTAAATCGTTTCGGGTTTGGGATCGTGCATCATGCCGCTGATGGCCGTTTCGGCTTCCACCAAGCGGCGATACAGCCCGCTGAGCGAGCCGAGCGGGTCTTCGATCTCCTGAATGCCGTCGGCATACAATTCGCTGGCGGCCTTGTAGGCATCGCCAACCACATTGATCAGCAGGCGCATGGTTTCGCCGGTTGAATCCCAACTGATCTCGACCGCGTCCCAGCCTTGCGCGGTGCGCGTGGCCGGCAAAATGCGCGTCGAAAAAGCGTACAGACTCTGCGGGCGGCCTTCCTGCATATATTGCATGAATTCCATCAGCCCGTAGAAGAAATCGCGGGCCTGGTTCTCGAGCCTGAAGGTCAGGTCTGAAGCGCGGTGGACCATGTTGGCCAGCGCGGCAAAATCTGAGGGGCGCACCAGGTCGGTCGCGACCCGCAGGAAATTGCCCAGCACCCCGCTCGACGAACCGCCCACTTCGCGCACCAGGCGCTCGAAATCGGCCTGGCTCATGCGGAAAGACATCGCCCCGGTCGTGGCGGCCTCCAGGTGGTGGCCTTCGTCGATCACCAGGTACTGGTATTCGGGCAAAACCTTGCCCTCGGCGGCCACGTCCGAGAGCAGCAGGGCGTGGTTGACCACCAGAACATGCGCGGCCTGGGCGGCCTGTTTGGCGCGGTAGAAGGGGCAGGTTCCGCCCATTTTGCCGGCGCAATTCTCACCGGAGCAGGCCTCGTCTTCTGCCGAGAGCTTCATCCAGACATCTTTTTCCTGCGGACGGTTTAGGTTCAGGTTGCCGCGGTCGCCGCTGGTGTCGCTCAGCGTCCAGACCAGGGTCTTGGCCAGCACACGCACTTCTTCCTCGTTGCGCGGCCCCTGGTGACGCATAATGTCCAGGCGGCGCGGGCACAGGTAATTCGAACGTCCTTTTAAAATCGCCGCGCGCAGCGGGATGTTGAGCGCCTCGCGCACAGCCGGGATGTCTTTTGTGATCAACTGGTCTTGCAGGTTGATGGTGTTGGTCGAAACCACCACGCGCGTATTGTTCTGGATGGCAAACAGCGCCGCCGGCACGAGATAGGCGAACGACTTGCCAACGCCCGTCCCGGCCTCGACCATCAGGTGCTGGCTGTAGGAAAGCGAATTGGTGACCGCCCTCAGCATTTCGATCTGCTCGGGGCGCTGTTCGTAGGCTTCAAAATAACGGGAAAAGGGCCCGCCATACTCGAGGATGGAGGCCACTTCGTCGATATTGAGCGGAATAACTTCTTTGACCGGGCCAACCGGGCGGGCCGGAGCGGACTCACCTTCAGCGAAGATCGGCCCCGATGCGCCGGGTTTGACCCGTTTGGCCTTGACCGGTTCCCTGGCCCGCAAACGCAGGGCCTCCTGGAAACCGAAGTTGCCGTCCCACTCGAGCGGTTCTCCCATGCGGACGATTTCGGCCAGCAGGTCGAGCGGCAGTTGCGCAGCCATATCGACCAGGCGCAGGTAAACGGCGTGGGTCACGCGCACATCGTCCATGGCGCGGTGGGTGGCGGGCAGGGGAATCCCCAACAGTTGGCCCAAGGCCCCCAGGTTGTAGCGGCCGGCCGAGGGCAGCATGACCGAGGCCATTTCGTAGGTATCGACCGCCTCGTTCAGCGTCAAAACCCGGTGACGGCGCAAAAATCCCAGATCGAAACGTACATTTTGCCCCAAGATCGGCAGGTCGCCGCAGAAATCGACCAGATGACCAAGCACATCCGCCACGCGCGGTGCATTGCGCACCATGGCGTCATCGATGCCGGTCAGTTGGGTGATATTTTCAGGGATGTGACGGTTGGGATTGATGAGCGTCTCGAACTCATCTTCGATGCGATTGCCGTTAAAACGCATTGCGGCAATTTCAATAATGGTGTCTTTTTGCGGGTCCAACCCGGTGGTTTCAAGGTCGATGACAACGAGAGAATTCATATTGTCAGTTTACCATGAAACAAATGTTCATGAAGATGTTTTATGGTAAGCGCGCCTAATTTTTTCGTTGAAAATCATCCATTTTTGCCGGTATCGGCGCGGCTAAAGCTGCTACTCATGGTATGAAAGTTGTCTCGATAAACTCGACGCACCGCCTTCGGACCGGTGCTTATAGCCCTAAAGGGGTTTCCATGTAATGAGCCAGAGCTTTTGCGAAGCACCCTGCGGGTAGCCCGTTGGCTGCAAAATCGCAGCAAATCTAAATTTAGATGCAATCGTCCTGCCGGGAATTTTCTGTTTCATGAGGACAGCAAAAAGGCCTGACATCTTTTTCCAGATGCAAAGCCTTTTTCATTTACTTTTTTGCTCATCCCTTGACACTGCTGTTAATCGGTGGGCAGGCAGGTTTGGAATAATCACTTCTTTCTTATCTTAAACTCCAGCTTTTCAAAAAAGTGTCCCTTCGGCCAAACCAAGGTTGCGACCTCTGCCGCTTTTTGTAATTCATCGGGCTTTACTCCTGGTTGTTTCAATGCCCACTCGCGCCACCTTGGTACGGCATACGCCCCCCATAACCCAGCCAAAATGAATCCCAATGGCATGCTTACACACATAACTACCGTGCCTGTATCACTCTCCTTCATTACGTATACGCCAAATATCAAACCTACTATGATTGGCCCAATCAGCAGAAACAAACTAACCAAAGAAATATCTTTATAGCCCTTCTGAACAGCTGCCTGAACTTCTGGAGAAAAATGAGAAAGCTTGCTCTCGGTGAGTTCTTCCTTTGCAGTTTTGGACTTTGGCTGTACATCTGGAACGTAAGCACTGCAGTTGGGACAAATGGTTTCTATTTGCGGCACAGCGGAATAACAAGAAGGACAAAGTTTCTTCGGGGGTAGCAACAATGCTAAGACCAAGAGTAATGGACCTGACATGACCCCAACAAGGACAATAACTGATAATGCGCTTCTAATCATTGATCCTTGAAAATTTCTGCCAAATACCAACTTGCCTGGATTTCGGTTAAGAATGTATGCTCCAAGCATCCCAGCTCCCAGCCATAGCATGTATTCAAAGTTCATAATGATGTTTGTCCTTCAATGAATTTGCTTGCCCAATTATGTTTTACACCGATTGTGTTTGCATAATGGCGGCACAGAATTCTTGTTGTATTCTGCCTATGCAACACGATACGATGAATTTTTCTTTTTGACAACAAAACCTGGCTATTGCAAATGTTCGGTCAGACTGCCATCCGCGAGCAGCTTGCGCATCGTTTCGATGTGCGGATACATGACTTGATCTCTTTCGATGAAGGCGATCTGCTGGCGGATCAAGGCATAGGCCGGGGCTGTGCCCTGTCCCATTTTTGCTTCGGGGCCGAGTATTTTGCGGCGGAAGTCGATGCCCTGCGCGGCGGAGAGCAGCTCGAGCGCCAGGATGGTTTCGACATTCCCGGCGATCTCGCGCGCCTGGCGGGCGGCGGCCGGCCCCATGCTGACGTGGTCTTCGATGTTGGCCGAGGTCGAGATCGTGTCGACGCTGGCCGGGTGCGAGAGCACCTTGTTTTCGGATGCCAGCGCGGCGGCGGTATATTGGATCAGCATGAAGCCCGAGTTGACCCCGCCTTCGTCGATCAGGAAAGCGGGCAGCACATTCTTGTTGCTGGCCGCATCCACCAGACGGGCGATGCGCCGCTCTGAGATATTTCCCAACTCGGACAGGGCGATCGACAGGTAATCCATGGCAATCGCTAGCGGCTCACCGTGGAAGTTGCCGCCTGAGATGACTTCCGCATTATCGTTTTTGTCGAAGAAGATCAGCGGGTTGTCTGTGACCGAGTTCAACTCGATGCTCATCACCCAACGCGCGTAAGCGATCGCATCGCGCACGGCTCCGTGCACCTGCGGGATGCAGCGCAGCGTGTAGGCATCCTGAACGTTGAGCGGATCGTCCGGACGGGTAAAGGTCGAGCCTTCGATCAGTTTGCGCATGAATGCGGCGCACTCCATCTGGCGCGGATGCGGGCGGGCGGCGTGGATGCGCAGGTCGAAGGCGCGCGGCGTGCCGTGCATGGCTTCCAGGCTGAGCGCTCCGGCCAGGTCGGCGGCGGTGGCCAGTTGTTCGGCCTGATACGTGACCAGCACACCCAGCGCGTTCATCAGGGTTGTGCCGTTGGTCAGCGCCAGGCCTTCCTTGGCGGTCAGGGTTACTGGAGAAAGCCCGGCCCGTTTCAGGGCTTCGGCCCCGCTCAGGCGTTCGCCGTGGTAAAAGGCTTCGCCCTCGCCGATCAGCGGCAGGGCCATGTGCGCCAGCGGAGCCAGGTCGCCGCTCGCGCCGAGCGATCCCTGCTCCGGGATGAGCGGGTAGACGCCGCGGTTGAGCAGTTCGAGCAGCAGGCGCAGGGTTTCCTCGCGGATGCCGGAGTGCCCTTTGGCGAGCGTGTTGGCACGGATCAGCATCATGGCGCGCGTGGTGGGCTGGTCCAGCAGTTGCCCGACCCCGACCGCGTGGCTGACCAGGATGTTGCGCTGAAGCTGCTCGACCAGGGCCGGCGAAATGATCTTGTCCTTGAACGCGCCGAAGCCGGTCGTGATGCCGTAGACGATCTCGCCGCGCGCGACAAAATCCTGCACGGCCCGCGCTGCGCGCCGCACGCGAGTCCAGGCTTCTGCGCTGATCGATACTTGAATTTCAGGCTGGTGGGCAACGGCCACCACATCTTCAATGGTCAGCGATTCGCCGTCCAGGGTCAATTGATGAATGGGATTGGGCATGATCTTCTCTTTTTTGTGGGGTGGCTTGCTTGGCAAGAATTGTACCCTTCACGCCCGCAATCTGGTACACTTTTGGCATGAAATCGCTCACAGAATTTTTTCGAATTGGGGTTGGCCCGTCCAGCAGCCATACCATGGGCCCTCGCCGCGCGGCGGAGATTTTCCTGCGGCGCCACCCGGATGCCTCTTTATTTCGGCTGACCCTGTTTGGCAGCCTGGCGGCGACCGGCAAGGGACATCTGACCGATCTGGCGGTGCTGGCGGTTTTCCCGGCGGGCGCACTGGATTTGGTCTGGAAACCAGACGAGAAGCTGCCCGACCACCCGAACGGGATGCGCTTCGAAGCTTTCTCGGCGGACGGGGCGCTGCTCGAAACCTGGGACGTCTACAGCATCGGCGGCGGCGCCCTGAGCGACGGCGGACAGCTGCCGAAATCGCCGCAGGTTTATCCGCTGACAACGATGAATGCCATCCTGGCGCGCTGCAAACAGTCCGGCCAGTCGTTATGGGAATATGTCGAAGAGTGTGAAGGGGATTCGATCTGGGAACATTTGCAACTGGTCTGGGATGCCATGCAGGCGGCCATCGAGCGCGGCTTGCAGGCCGAGGGCGTCTTGCCCGGCGGGTTGGGAATTGCGCGTAAAGCCTGGTCTTTTTATCGCAAAACCAAGTTGTCGGGTTCGCATTTCCAGCGCCAGGGCATTCTGGCGGCCTATGCGCTGGCCGTTTCGGAAGAGAATGCCTCGGGCGGCAAGATCGTGACCGCGCCGACCTGCGGCTCCTCGGGCGTTTTGCCTGCGGTTTTGCGCTACCAGCGCGAGGTGCTGAAATGCTCAGACGAGTCGGTTTTGCGCGCGCTGGCAACCGCCGGGTTGATCGGCAACCTGGCAAAGCACAATGCCTCGATCTCTGGGGCGGCAGTCGGCTGCCAGGGAGAAGTGGGCGTGGCCTGCGCCATGGCGGCTGGGGCGGCCACCCAGCTAATGGGCGGAACGGTGCGGCAGGTTGAGTATGCCGCCGAAATGGGCCTGGAACACAACCTGGGCCTGACCTGTGATCCGGTTGGCGGGCTGGTGCAAATCCCCTGCATCGAGCGCAACGCCTTCGCCGCCGGGCAGGCCCTGAACTGCGCCGACTACGTTCTGTTCACCGATGGCAGTCATCGCATCTCCTACGATGAAGTTGTGGCAGTCATGCGCGAGACCGGCCATGCCCTGCCGTCACTCTATCGTGAAACCTCCACGGCCGGCCTGGCAACGATCTACCGCACTCCTAAACAGCCGGATTGAGTTCGCCAATCGCGTGAATCCAGGGCAGTTTCAAATCTTGTCCCCGCTGTGCCAAGCGCTCATCGGCCGTCCAAAAATCCACCGCTAATTTTTCAGCCAGCGCCAGGTAAATGGCATCGTAAGCTTTGGACTGGCCTAGCCTGCCTGCCAGTTCGAGCGCTCGCAGGCAAATTTCTTCGTCTTCGTCGATGATTTCAACGCGCAGGCCATGGATTGTTCGCATTGCTTGCCCGGCTTCATCGGCCGTGATTTGTTTTTGCGCAAGAAGGAATCTGATGGCAGAGGTTGTCTCGCTCATCCACAGGCGCGGCGCACAAGGGCTGATCTGTTCCTGATCGATGCGTTTCCAAAAGTTATCCAGCGCTTCGTTCATGTCCAGAGCAGTGCGGATGGCGATGTTTGCATCAATGACCCAGTAACTCATGACCCCGCTCCTCGCGCATTTGCTCAATAACCTGTGAAATATCGGTGACGGGCTGGCCTTTGCGGCGCTTCAGGATGTGCTCTTTCAGCAGACGGGCATTTTCAAGCGACTGAAGGCGTTCGCGTTGCGGAGCATTTTCTTCACGCAAGCCGGCCGTAATGTATTCACGCACCAATTCACTGACGCTGCGTTTTTTTTGTTGAGCAAGGCGTTCGAGGGCTTCGCGCTGTTGGGGGGCGAGCATCAGGTTTACACGCTGCAAGTTTGCCATGGGAACTCCTTTTGTAAATCATTATACACACCCCTATACACACATGTCAACCGGCTTTTTGTGCTTATTGATTTTATTTGTATGGATTAAACTGCGGCATGCGCGACGGGTCGACGCGCTGCAGCCGTTCGCTGCCCGGGCTGACTAGGTGGAATCCGCCGTTGCGGTGCAGGAGCGGGATGCGGCGGCGCTGTTCGGCAAAAACTTCGCGCATTTCCTCGGAGCGGGCGGCGTAATTGTCAAATTCATCCTGGAACAGGGCAAACAACTTATCGTAGGTGGCGACGAATTCTTCGCGGTAGGCCTCGCTGACCTGCCCGAGGTTGCTGATGACCCAGCAGCTGTTTTCAAATTCCCAGTCGTAAGACAGGCCCAGGAAGCGGTAGTCGGAGGTGACATACGGGAAAAACGGGAACTGGCGGCAGCTCAACAGACGGTACGGGCGCTGACAGGCCTGCGGCCCGAGGCAGGCCAGCAGGATCATCCCGTCTGGCACGGAGGCTTCGAGCCGCGAACGGTCTTCCGCGGTGGCGGGGTCTTCGGCGCACTCATCCCCGCGCCACGGATGCCAGAGATCGGTGACCGGTTCGAGGGCTTTCCACTCGCTGGTGTGGGCCGCCGGGACGGCTGCGCAAATGTCACAGCAGAAAGGTTTGCCGGTCGGGTTGTGTGGCGCGCACATTTTGCCGCAATCCAGCCCGGCGATGGGCGCGTTAAAATTGGTATACAACTCATGGATATCGGCAGGATCAAGATCGGCGGGGGAGCGCAGGATACGGTTTTTCATATCCAAGGATTATAGCCCACTCTCGATTGCGCACCCTGCCGGGAATCAAAAACCCGGAGAATCATATCTCCGGGCAAAAATAAGAGTGCTTGATTTTACGCTTCTTCGCTGGCGAGCCAGTCTTTTGCTTCGTCCAGGTGTTCGAACCTTTTTGGCAGATGCCCAACGAACTGGCCAAGCGAATCGAGAATAATGCGCCGGGCATAGTTGGATTCGATAACCAGGGCGCTTTTTCGAAAATAGGGAGCCGCCATTGGCGCGTTACTCATCAGCGTCAGCAAGGCGTTGTTGTTCAGGTGTGTGCCACGCAGGTCCGCTACTGCCAGAACTGAATTTTTTGGTTCAGCGCTCAGCAAGACAATCAGCGCTTCCAGTTCATTTTTGAGCGTGTCATAATCGTGGGTCAGGTTTGCGACGTTGATTAAGAGAAGCTTTTTCCCTTTATGTTCAATCCATTGCGATCTCATTGCAATAATTATAAAGGACAAAACCGGAATTTTGGGCAGTATTCTTAACCAAGAATATATTTATTGGTCAGGTAATAGCCGAGATTAATAAACAGGATGGCCGGGGCAACAATGGCTACGGTGCCAGGCAGGTTTTTCTCAAAGAGCAGTGCCAGGATCATGGCGGTGATTCCGTTTTGCTGGGCAAATGCCAGGTAAAAACGCTCAGCGCGGGGCAGTCCGTGGGTCAGCAGAAAGCCGACAATGATTTGGGCCAGGATCGCTCCCAGCCCCAGGATCAGCCCGGAAAACCATGAAATTCCGTTGATGAGCAGGAATCCCAGCAGGAGCAGCGAGATGTAAAAAGCGCCCGAAATAATTTGGGGCAGTTTCCTGATCTCGGGGCGCAGAAAAAGCCCGATCAGGGCGATGCCGAGCATCCACTGGAAGGCGATTGCAATTCCGAAGCTTGTCCCTAATAAGAGCAGTTGAGCCAGCGGATGGTTCTTGACCTTGCGTGACAGAACGAATACCAGCCCGGCAAAGAGCAGGTTCTGGCCCAGACCCAGCGCGAAGGGCAGTGAAAGTTCGAGCAGGTTGGCGTTTGCGTTGTGCGGCAGGAAGAGATACAGCGCGTAAATCGAAAGCAGGACCGTCATCGGATCGTCGAAAGAAGACCAGGCCCCCAGGATCGTTTGGGCGCGATCCGATAACTTTTGATCGCGCCCCTGGATCAGGTTTGCCACCGCGAGTGGGTCGATCTGGGCAACAGCCAGCCCGAGCAAAAAGGCGGTCAGTTTCCCTGTAAAAAGATAGAACAGCCCGCCGATGATCAACATTTTTAGCAAAACGCCGATGGTGACAGCGCGCAAAACGATTTCGCGATGCGCGCTCAGTTCAGTGCGATGAATACCATAAACGCTGCCGTACAGTCCGATTGCCAGTAGGGTGTAGGTGAAAGGTTCGTACCAGGCTTGGGCCGGCAGGTCAGAAATATCCACCAGCGAGGCCAGGCCCAGACCGAGCAGCGCAGTAAGAAGGGGGTAGAGGATCTGCTTTCGAAAGGAGAGACTCATTGATTTTCGAGACGGGCGATATGCTGTTCGGCGGTTTTTACCAGCGAGCGCATTTCAAGGTCGGCTGTGTTGTTGTCCATGCTGTCCTGATCGAGGGTGCCGCTGACAATATAACAGCGTTCGCTGATCTGGGTGTAGAACATGCCGCCTTTTTCCACATCGTACGTTGCGCGAAACAAAATACCCTGGTCGAGAGCTTTCATGCGCTCCCCGGCAGACTGGGTGAACTTATGCACTTCGCTGGTCAGCTCCCGAAAATATTTGGCCTGCTCCTCGACGCTGTGATGAACGCGATGGTGCAGCAGGCGGCGCGAAAGCTGCTCATCGCTGATTGAATGGTAAAGTGTGTCTTTGTACATGCAGGCTGCAAAATCGAGGCCGCCGGGCAGGTTAACGTAGGCCTGCAAAATCTCGCGGATGGTGGCATATTTGCGGGTTTCGAGCAAATCGGTTTCCCTGGATTTTCTCTCCTGGGGCGTGCTGCGGTCAAAAATTTGGAACAGGCCTGAGACGACAACCATCGCGATGCCCAGCCCGAGCACGAAAGCGCTGAATTCGGTTACCCGCAGCACATGTGTGCCGTCGGGCAGGCGGACTTCGACCGCCTCGATCACAATCAAGGCAGCGCCAAGTATAAAAAACAAGACCGGGATGGGGCTGTTAAAACGCCTGGTCAACCAGGTACTAAGGGTTTCCCACATAGATTAATGCTCCTGAACGAAAAGATTAGCCCGAATTATACGTCCAAAGGTTGTTTTCGTTCACAACACATGGACTTACGCGTCTGGCTGGGCCGGGGTTGCGATGGGAATCAAAAACTCGGAGATTTTCGTTCTCCGAGTTTTGCTTTTTCTTGTCCGAATATTGCCCTACTGGTTGCTTTCCAGCCACCCGGCCAGGGCCTGGACCGGGATGCAGGGCTGGGCGTCGCCCTGGCGGCCGGAGTTCCAGGTCAGGATCAGGTCGCGTTTGGCGCGGGTGATGGCAACGTACAGCAGGCGCAGGCGTTCGCGGCTGTAATCGACCCGCGCGCGCAGGCTGGCCGCGCCCTCTTCGTACCAGTCATATTCGCCGCTCGAGAAGAGTGCATTCAGTTGGGCCAGGGCCTCGGCTTCGAGGTTCAACCCGCTGCGCACGAACCACTTCTCAGAAATATAGCGGTCATAGGGCTGCAGGGAGGGGAAGTCGTAGTTGTTGACCGACATCAGGTAGACCCGGTCCCATTCGAGACCTTTGGCTTTGTGCATGGTGGTCACCACCACCTTGCCGCGATGTTTTTCAGGGTCGAAGCCCGAATCGTTTTCGGAAAAACCGATAAAGCGGCGTTCGTTTTTCGCGATGACCCCCAACTCGGCGGTCAGTTCGGGCAGGCGCCACTCGGGGTGGCCTTCGGCGGTCTGGCGCAGGACGAGTGCCAGCTTGTGCGCCAGGGCCAGATCGGCCGGCTCGCTGAAAAGTTCCTGGGCCAGGGTCAGGATCATCTGGTCGATGGGCAGCAGGGTTGTCCCCTGCCAGCGGCGGACAACTTCGCGGAAGGCGAGCAGTTCGAGCAGGATTTCATCTGCTGCTTCGGGGCCATTCAGGGCCAGTTCGGACTCCCCGACGCCTGCCAGCCATTCGCTGGTGTTTTCCAACGCCGGAAAGAGATACTCTTCGACCTTGCCTGCCTTGCGCAACAGCTCGGCGGCGCGGGTGTAAAGCCCCCTCTGTTGATCGTCTTCGCGCCAGGCGCGCCGCCAGACCTGGTAGGCCTTGGCCAGCTTGGAAGCGGAGGCCGGGTCTGACAGGTAGGTCAGCACATTGGCCAGCGCGCCGGCGGCCATGCGGGTGGTATTGGTGCTGTTGATCAGCTCGATATAGTCGATGTTGCGTTTTTTCAGGGCTTCGACCACTTCCACGCCGCGGGCGTTGCGCGGGACGAGCACGGCCACCGTCCAATCGGGGTGCTCGGGCAGCCATTTTTCGATCGATTTGGCGACCGATTCGATCTCTTCGTCGGGGGTGTGCTTTTTGTTGACGATGCGGATCGCATCGGCCTCCGGAGCGGGATTCGGCTGCGGGTCGTCAGCGGCAGCGGGCTGGATGTAGGGCGTGCTGAGGGCATTCCGGCAGGCAGGCTCGGGGTGCGAAGCCGTCACCCAGTCGATCAACTGGTTCGCCAGATCAATGATGTGGGGCTGGGAACGCCCGGAAACGGGCAGCTCCTCCTTTTTATCCGCTTCATGGGCGATGAAATCTTTGAGCAGCTGCGGGTTGGCGGTGGTGAAGGTCTCGAAAATGGCCTGGTTGGGGTCGCCGACGCGCACCCAGTTGACGGCGATCTTGCGCAGGATCTCTTCCTGAATGCGGGACGAGTCCTGGGCTTCATCTTCGAGCACGTAGGGGAAGCGGTATTGCAGGCGGGCCAGGTAGTCGGGATCGGATTCGAGCACGTGCGCGGCCAGGCGGATCAGATCGTCAAAATCGACCGCGCCGCGATAGGCCAGGGCGCGCTGGTAGTCGGCGTAGATCTCGGCTCCCATGCGGGCCAGCGGCAGCTCAGGGGAGTCTGCCAGGCGAAGGCGGATGGTTTCGGGGGTCAGGCGGCGGTCCTTGGCCGAGCGGATGAAGGCCAGCGCCAGACCGTGGATCAGTTCGGGCAGTTGGCTGCGGCGCACCCAGTCGCGCTTGGAATCGTCGAGCGAGGCATCGAAATAGTCTTCGAGATCGTAAGGGTGCAAGGAAAGCCAGGCGTTGGCGGCCTCTTTGCGGATGAACTCGGCCTCGCGTTCGTCGATGATCTGGAAGTGCGCCTCCAGCCCGGCCAGGGAGGGTTTCTCGCGGACGATATCGTGCGCCAGCCCGTGCAGGGTGCGGACGCGGTATCCGAGATGCGGGATCAGCCCGCGCTGTTCGACCAACCCGCCGATGCGGTTGGCAAAATTATCGACGGCCGAGTTGACCAGGGTCACGATCAGCACTTCCTGGTCGATGTTGAGCACGCCGCTGGTGATGATCTGGGCGGCCAGGGCCGAGAGGGTAAAGGTCTTGCCTGCTCCTGGCACGGCAGAAATACCCATTTTCCCGCCGCGATAGCGCAGGATGGAGGTTTGAGAGGGGCGGAGGGTGAGGGTCATAGGAATATGGTCAGTTTTCAGAGAGAAAATCACTTTTCCAATTTTATTATCGAAATGGCTCCCAGCCACTCACCACCATCTAGCGAGTATTTTCCATAATATTCTGTATCCGGGCTTGAAAACAATATCAGACCAAATTGCTGGATGTTCTCTCGCGATACTGTTAGTGTTCCTTCTGAACCGAACAAACTTATTTGCGCAAAATCGTAAATTTTTGCCCATTCGACAATGGCAGTCAGGCTAATTCTATTAGATCCCTGGTTATTTTCTTCCGTTGAAGTTAAAGGCAAATTTGCAATATCATCTTTTGAGAGAATTACCCAAGAGTTGTCAGGCAAAATGATCAGCAAGTCAACCACTTTTTCCATGATGGGAATTTTTTGTCGTTCGACCATTTGGGTTTCCATGGCAACTGACGCTGATGCGGTTTGCGTGGCCAAAATTTCTATTAGGTTCATGGCCGATTCTGTTGTATCTGCATTTTGCGTTGAAGTTGAAGTATTAGCATTGCAGGATGTAAAAAGCAACATAAAACCGACGAGCAAAGTTATTATCAGAATCCTTGAATATGTTTTGATCATTTTAGAATCTCGTTGTTGATAGTTCCTGAATTGAGTTTATTTTGCCCAGATAAAATGATAATACAGTTTCGCGTAAGGCATGCTGTTAAACCGTCAGCGCCTTCTCAATTCGCCGGGCCATTTCCAAATGCGCGGTCTGGGCCTGGTGAAACGCATACCCGAACAACAGGCTCGGCGCTTGCATCGTAATTTTGACTTGAATATGCAGTTCATCGCCATGCTGTGTCAGGGTTGTCTGGTTTGTGACCGTGGTGTTCGGCGATTGGAAGGCCTCGGTCAGGATTTCATCATCCGTTACGCGCAAAATGTCAGCCCGGTAGCGGATTTTAAAGGCAAATGGTCCCCATTTGAGCTGGTCGGTAATCAAGTAGCGGCGCAAAACGCCTTGCGGGGCCTCGACCCGCTCAACGTGCATAATCAGCGGGTGCAGGTCGCTGTGCTGGTTGAATTCAGACAGCAAGCGGATGGCTTTTTGCGCTTCGCAGCGGGCAGTAATGTTGTAGGTGAAGGAATCTTGTGTCATTGCGAGGCGTTCCTAGGGTTGATTTTCGCTGTGTTCGGCGGATAAGGTTTGTAAATCAAAAGTATACATCCCATCGTAGTTATTCCCATCCATAACACAAAACCAGACCAGGGATGATTTGAACTGGGTTGGGCTTGCCCATTCGCCAAAATGTTCGCCTTTTTTGAAGTTTGGATAATACTCAAGATCCGCCAGCAAGTTGGCAAATGCGTCTGTTCGATAGGTGCGCGTAACTTCCAACTTTCCATCCAATTCAAAGAAGACCAGTTCGAAGCCAGACATGCAAGCATCGAAATACCCGTCGCCTAGCAGAGCGGCAACGTAACGCCCATCCGGCGAAACCATGGCATGTTGTAATGGAAAATCAGCCTCGGTCAATGGGCGCAGCTCTCCGGTTTGGATGTTGGCCAGTAGCAACTCTCGTTCAATCCCGATTGTCGATGTGCCAATCTGTCCTGAATGGTCGCTGTTGGTGAAAACCAGGTGGATGTTATCCGGGAACCAGGTCATTTGGCTGATTTTAAGGGCGTTGAAAAGCTGGGCAACCACACCTTTTTTATCCCGGATAACCACTGTGCTCTGGCGGTTTTCAAGAACTGCTTCGAATTCTTCATTTGGCGAGAGCAGGCGGATCGGGTTGGCCGGGCTGTCCTGGATGCTAAAGTTGCTTTCCCGAACGCCGGGGTCGGGCAGAAATTGAGGCCGGTTGTTGATGTAAAGGAGAACTTCATATTTGCCGGCAGGCAAGCCTGCATCGAAATCGTAAATCGAGATATCGCTGATGGTGCCGTTTGCGCCGTATTGGTCAAAATCCCAGGGTTCTTCGCGCACCAGCCAGAGTTGATCGTTCAGGTACCACTCCCTGCGGACGGTTATTCCCGGTTTCATGTTGGTGTAATTCCAGATGGCGAAAATCTGTTCCGTGCCGGTTTCGAACTCGCGGGTTTCTGGCTGGTTTGGCCCGCTGGTGAAGCGCACGATGGGCTCGAAATACGGTTCAAAATATGGTGTTGGAATGGGTGTAATTGTTGTGGGCGGCGGGGTCGCTGTTTCAGCGGCGGTGGGCGCAGCGGTGGGGGTGACCTGCGGGTCGGCATTGGGTTGTCCGCAGCCGGAGAGTATCAATGAGATGGTGATGAATAGGAAGATGACAGTATTTCTTTTCATGGATGTTTCCTTGAAATAGGATGCTCTGTGATCTGCATGTCTTCATTATAGTATGCGATTGAGCGTCGAAAGGGTTTTCTTGCAGGGCGATTGCGTCTAAATCCGGTTTTGCTGTGATTTTGCAGATTCGCCAACGAGCTACCCACAGGGTGCTTTGCAAAAGCCTGGCTCATTACATGGGAGCCCTTTTGGGGCTAAAAGTACCAGTCTGCTCGGATCAACTAATGCTGAAAGAGCCCTGAATTTCAACCAGGCGCGTGACGAGGGGTATGCCCGCGAGATTGCCCCGTTCTTTGAAACTGACCTGTATGGCATCCAGAAACAACTCGACAAACTGGAAGTTGGGGGCATTCTTGTCAGCCGCAAGGTGGGGCGCACGCGCCTGTACGTTTTCAACCCGTGCTATCCCTTCCTGGCAGAACTGCAAGCCCTTCTGGCCAAAGCCCTGACCTTTTACCCAGAAATCATGCGCACAGACTTGACGATGAACCGTCGCCGTCCGCGCAGACGAGGAAAACCGGATGAAGCCAATCTCACAAATGACGCAGATTGAGTTAGCTGTCTATGTCCACGATCACTTGCGCCAACAGGGGATCGACGTGGCGCTCTCAGGCGGCTCGGTGGTTCCTTTTTACAGCCACAACCTGTATGTTTCCAAAGATATCGACTTGGTCAATGTGGCTTTTATGTGCCAAGCCAGGCTGTGCTAAAGTAGCCAGTACAGGTCGAATCCCGTTGGGATTGCAGCATTAAACAGCTTGATGACGTAATCATCAAGTAAAAATTTCGTCAGAGCATCAAGGGTTAAACTGGCGAGCTACAACTGTTTCTTCTGCCGTTGCTGAATCCACTTGAATGATTCAACGGCAAGAAAGACGATGGTGCCAAAGCCAATACTGATCAGCAGATCGCGCAAGCTGAGCGGGGTTGTGGAGAAAGCCCGGTTGAGGAACGGTACATAGATCACAGCCAATTGCAGGGCAAACGTTAACAACACGGAACCCAGCATGGCTTTGTTTGAAAATAGGCCAATTTGCCACAGCGTATCTCGATCTGAGCGAGTAGCCAGTGCATTTCCCATTTGAGCCAGAGTGAGCGTGGTAAAGGTAACAGTTTGCCAGACAGCGGGGGAGGCTGACGGGTCGATCCGATAATACAAGAAGCCAACGCCGAGAGAGACCAACCCCATCAACAGGCCGATCCACAGGATGTCACGCGCCATTCCCCGCCCAAAAATGTTTTCGCGAGGCGGATAGGGTGGCCGCTGCATCACCGATTTCTCAGCTGGCTCTATCGCCAGCGCCAGGCCGGGCAATCCATCGGTGACAAGGTTGACCCACAGAATTTGCAGTGATGTAAGCGGCAGCGGCATGCCAATGAACGGCGCAAGCAACATCACCCAGATTTCCCCGGCATTGGAGGTCATCGTATACTTGATGAACTTACGGATATTGTCGTAGATCCGCCGGCCTTCCTTCACAGAGACGACAATGGTGGCAAAGTTGTCGTCCAGCAGGATCATATCAGAAGCTTCTTTGGTCACATCGGTGCCGGTGATGCCCATGGCTACACCGATCTCCGCCTTCTTGAGTGCGGGTGCGTCATTGACGCCATCGCCGGTCATCGCGACAATGTGCCCGCGATCCTGCAGAGCCTGGACCAGCTTGAGCTTGTGTTCGGGAGAAACGCGGGCGTACACCGGCACGTCTTCCACCACCGCTTCTAGTTGTTCAACGGTCATATCATCCAGATCACGGCCGGTGAGTGTTTTCCCTTTCTCAGCGATTCCCAAATCTGCGGCGATATACGCGGCAGTCAGGGGATGGTCCCCGGTGATCATCACGGTCCGGATCCCGGCCGCTTTGGCTTCCTTTACAGCCTCCTGGACCTCGGGACGAGCCGGGTCGATCATGCCCACCATGCCGATAAATATAAGATCGCGTTCGGCCGCCTCAGCCGCATCACTCTGACGGAATGCCAGACCCAGTACCCGCATCCCATTCTTGGCCAGGTTGTTGTTCGCCTCCAGGATACGATCACGCCAGGTCTCATTCAAAGGTTCTGTTTCACCGCGCGCCCAAACCTGAGTGGACACTTCCAGCAGATTGTCGACAGCGCCCTTGGTAATGATCAGATAATGACCCGGCTCAAAAAAATCCGGGCGGGAATCCTGATAAGGGTTCAATAGTGCAGGAACCAGATCAGGGTTGGGGCGATGAACAGTTGTCATCCGCTTGCGGTCTGAATCGAATGGCAGTTCGGCGACACGAGGAAAAGCTGCTTCCAAATCTTTTTTCCATAATCCCGCCCGCGCGCTGGCGATCACCAGTGCACCTTCGGTTGGGTCGCCAACCGTTGAGAACGTTCCCGTTTCTCCCGAAACAGCCTCGAGCACGGCATCGTTGCACAAAGCGCAGCCCGCCAATGTCAAAACGATGGGCGGACTTTCCTGAAGTAGGGATTCAACAGGATCTTCCCGACTGACGGTTGGGCTGAAACTGCGTAAACGTGCCTGCAGGTTAAGCGAATTCTCCGCCACATCCACGAAGGTAACGGTCATGCGATTCTGGGTGAGTGTACCGGTCTTATCAGAGCAGATGACGGTTACCGAACCGAGTGTTTCCACGGCTGGCAATTTTCGGATCAGGGCATTACGTTTGAGCATGCGCTGCGCGCCAAGCGCCAGAGCAATCGTAACCACCGCAGGCAACCCCTCCGGAACTGCAGCGACTGCCATTGCAACAGCCACGCTGAACAGTTCGATCCAGTTCTCACCGCGTAATAGTCCCAGGGCAAAGACCACCGCAACCAAAACCAGGGCGGCAACCGCCAGTCCTCTGGCAAGTTGTTCGAGTCTTCTTTGGAGTGGTGTTTTTTCGCTGCCGACAGACTGGAGCATATCGGCAATTTTCCCCAGTTGAGTCTTCATCCCGGTATCCGTCACCAGGGCCATGCCATGACCATAGGTAACAACCGTACCCATATAGACGGAGTTGACTCGGTCACCTAAAGGAAGATTTTCCCCTGTTAGTGGAGATGGATCCTTTTCGACTGCTTCCGATTCTCCAGTCAATACAGATTCCTGGACTCGCAGGTTGGCCGATTCCAGAACCCGGGCATCTGCTGGCACGCTATTGCCCGTTTCCAACTGGATGATGTCGCCGGGGACTAGCGAAAGCGCAGTGACTTCCTGCAAACGGCCATCACGCCGGACGCGGACGTGTGGAACAGCCATCCGTTTTAGGGCTGCCATCGCCTTTTCAGCGCGGTACTCCTGGACAAAACCGAGCACGGCATTTAGTACCACGATGATCATGATGACGATCGCATCGATCGTCTCCCCCAGAACCGCGGAGATGACCGCGGAAATGATCAGGATCACCACCATGATGCCGGTGAACTGCTCAAGCAAAATAGACCAGGCACTTCTGCCTGCTCGTTCGACCAGTTCGTTCTGCCCGTATTCTTCGAGCCGCCGGGCAGCCTCCGCAGCAGTTAAACCGCTTTCCAAATTGCTGTCGATCTGGTGGATAGCATCCTGCGTATCAAGTGTATGCCATTCAGTCATTGCGCCTCCGATTTTAGTTGCTGATTTCCATAGCTTCATTGTATACCGAAACCAGTCCTGGAACTTCCATTAGTCTGCGGTCAGGGTTTCTGTATCATTTTGAATCGTCTTCGAAGCCAATGTACTGGAGTGAGTTGATGCTATCGAACACGTAGCACAGAACAGTCTTCGATAAAGACGAAAGGTGAGATGATGGCCACTTAAGAAGCTATTGCGGTTATCCGTAAAGAGAAAATCAAACTATAGATGTACAATGGAATTAGATCTTGCTGTAAAAAATGATATTCTCGGGATCCAGATTTTGTTTCAGATGAGGTTCAGGATGTCTCCAAAAAAGAAACTTTCAGCGCAGTCTGAAATCCCAGAAACTAAAAAGAAACAGCAGAGCCTGTCGAGTGAGGTTATCCCCAAAATAAGGAGGGATACTTTGCCTGAAATCACTTTCCCGATCGTCGGGATTGGGGCCTCGGCGGGCGGACTGGAGGCGCTGGAAATATTCCTTGCCAATGTGCCAGCCGAGAGCGGCATGGCGTTTGTCATCGTTCAACACCTTGACCCTACTTACAAAGGCATGTTGGTGGAACTGCTCCAGCGCGGAACACCCATGCCGGTTTTTCAAATAAAGGATCGGATGCGGGTCGAACCGAACTGCGTTTACGTGATTCCACCCAACAAAGATCTTTCGATCCTGCACGGCGTTCTGCATCTATTCATCCCGCTTGCACCGCGCGGACTTCGCCTGCCGATTGATTTTTTCTTCCGCGCGCTGGCAGAAGATCAGCAGGAACACAGTCTGGGTGTGATCCTTTCGGGGATGGGCTCAGACGGTACGCTCGGCTTGCGCGCCATCAAGGAAAAGGGCGGCAGTGTATTTGTGCAGTCACCCGAAACGGCCAAATTTGACGGGATGCCCAGGAGCGCGATTGACGCCGGGCTGGCGGATGTGATCGCGCCGGTCAACGAACTGCCCGCCAGCCTGAGCGCCTTTTTGCACCACGCGCCGCTCTTCACCCAGCCAAGTTTACTGAATGAAGACCAGGCGAAGAGTTCGATCGAAAAAGTGCTACTGCTCCTGCGCGCGCAAACCGGGCACGATTTCTCGCTCTACAAAAAGACGACCGTCCATCGACGCATCGAACGGCGGATCGGCTTGCACCACATGGAAAATATCGCCGCGTATGTGCGCTACCTGCGTGAAAATCCAGGGGAAGTGGAAATACTGTTCAACGAGTTGTTGATTGGGGTCACAAGCTTTTTCCGCGACCCGGCCGCCTGGGAAGAGCTAAAAACCGTGGCTCTGCCCGTCCTGTTGGCGGAGCGTGCCCCCGAGAAAACTTTGCGCGCCTGGGTGACGGGCTGTTCGACGGGTGAGGAAGCCTATTCGTTGGCAATGCTTTTCAAAGAGGCGCTGGATTCGATCAAGCCGCAGAAATTAACGAAAAACTTTGCCTTGCAAATCTTCGCCACTGACCTGGATGCGAAAACCATCGAAAAAGCGCGCGAGGGTCTCTATTCGGTAAATATCGCGGCCGAGGTTTCGCCCGAACGCCTGGAGCGCTTCTTCGTCCAGACCGAGCGCGGCTATCGGGTGAATAAAGAGATCCGCGAGATGGTGATCTTTGCCCAACAGAACCTGATCATGGATCCCCCCTTTACCAAACTCGATCTTTTGTGCTGCCGCAACCTGTTGATCTACCTGACACCTGAACTGCAAAAGAAACTCCTGCCTCTCTTTCACTACAGCCTGAACCCGGGCGGAATTTTGTTTTTGGGAAATTCTGAAACCATCGGCGGATTTAATGATCTGTTCGTTGCGCTGGATGCCAAAATACGCATCTACCGGCGGCGGGAAGCGGTTCTGGCGGAGCGGGCGATTGATTTTCCGATCCTGTCTACTGCGGGGCGATCGGGCAAGATCGAGAGAGAAGAAAAGCCAACTGTCAATCTACAGATTTTGGCTGATAGCCTGATCTTGCAGAGCTATGCCCCCGCGGCAGTCTTGACCAACGAAACAGGTGATATTCTTTACATTAACGGACACACGGGAAAATATCTGGAGCCAGCGGCTGGAAAAGCCAACTGGAATATCTTTGCGATGGCGCGCGAAGGCTTGCGCTACGAACTGATAGGTGTTTTTCAAAAAGCGTTGCGCCAAAAAGAAACGGTCACGCTCAAGAATCTAGTTGTCGGCACCAATGGCGGTGCGCAAAACATCGAGGTGACCATCCAACCCATCCAAGAAAAGAATGCCCTGGAAGGGATGGTGCTGATCGTTTTTCGGGATGTTAATGTGATTTCCAAGGCAAGCGACAAGCCGCGCCGAGGCTCAATGCAAAGAACGCGCCTGGATGAACTGGAGCGCGAACTCAACCAGGCGCGTCGGGAAGTACAATCCATCCGTGAAGAGATGCAAACCTCGCAGGAAGAACTCAAATCAGCCAACGAAGAGTTGCAATCAACCAACGAAGAACTGCAATCTGCCAACGAAGAATTGACCACATCTAAAGAAGAGATGCAATCGATGAACGAGGAGTTGCAAACAGTCAATAACGAATTGCAAGCGAACGTGGGCGAACTTTCTCACGCGAACAACGATATGAAGAACCTGCTCGACAGTACCGACATCGCCACCTTATTTTTGGATAATCAGTTGCGCGTGCGGCGCTTCACCAGCCAGACGAGCCAGATCACTCGCTTGATCCCCAGCGATGTAGGCCGCCCGATCACCGATATCGCCTCGGCGCTGCTCTACCCGCAACTGGCCGAGGATGCGCGTGAAGTTCTGCGAACGCTGGTCAAAGTGGACAAACAGATAGCCACCCCAGAAGGTTCCTGGTTCACGGTGCGCATTTTGCCCTACCGTACCCTGGACAATATGATCGACGGCGTGGTGATCACGTTTAGCGATATTACTGAAGTCAAGAAGTTGGAAGGCAAAGATAAACTTGTCGCCGAGTTGCTCATCGCCAACCAGGAGCTTGCCTTCCAAAACGCAGAAAAGGAAAAACGCGCCGCCGAGTTGGTGATCGCCAATGCCTATCTTGAGAAATTGACCGCTAAGTTGAAGAAGTGATCAGTGAAATGCCATTGTGAGAGCGCACTTGTTCTCTCTGGCACCGCCCGCACACCTCGCGAAGTTCCCTGCACAGACCGCATGGCGCGAGCGTGGCAGGTTTGCCCGAAGCAATCCCCTCGCAACGGGACAATAAAGGAGTAGGCCATGAAAATAAACGACCCTTCCATAAACTCACATTGTACAGATGTTCCTTCAGGATGGCAAAACCTGCGTCAGCAAGCCGAAGAGAAGTTGAGCATGCGCAAGAAATCTTCTGCAACAGAGACCGACACCCTGCGCCTGATCCACGAGTTGGAAGTGCACCAGATTGAGCTGGAGATGCAGAACGAGGAACTGTTGCAAGCGAACGCGGCGTTGGAAGCGACACTCAGCCTGTATGCTGAACTGTACGCCTTTGCTTCGGTTGGTTACTTTACACTAACGCGAGACGGGACGATCCGCCGCGCTAATTCAACCGGGGCAGAAATGATGGGCGTTGGGCTTAACGAACTGATCAAACGACGCTTCGCTTTGTTTGTTTCCCCAGAATCGCGCCTAACTTTCAGCACCTTTCTTGATAATGTGTTTACAAGCGGAAGCAAAGAAGTCTGCGAAGTCGCCGTTCAGAAAGCCGGATCTGCTCCAGTCTGGCTGCAGATTGAAGCCATCGTTGACTCTTTGAACGGGCAGAATAAACTGTGCTATGCCAAAGTGGATGATATTACCAGCCGCAAAGCCAGGGAGTAGTATTCGGTGAGCAGCGATTTGCCGCTGATATCTGACTAATGCTGACGAAAAGGAACCGCCATGAAGAAAACTGAATTACGTCAGCAGGCCGAAGCAAGCCTGGGCCAACAGAAAAAAGCCAGCATGCCTGCGACCGAGATTGAGACTCAGCGTTTGGTGCACGAACTTCAGGTGCATCAGATCGAGTTGGAGCTGCAGAACCAGGAATTGGCACAGGCGCGGGCCGAGACTGAAGCGGCGCTGCGTCAATATACCGCTTTATATGATTTTGCGCCGGTGGGCTATCTAACCCTGGCACGGGATGGCGCGATTCACCAGGTTAATCTGGCAGGGGCCGCCCTGCTCGGCCTGGAGCGCGGCCAACTGCTCCAACGGCGTTTGGGAATCTTTGCCGCCATCCAATCCCGTCCAATCTTGAGCACTTTCCTGGATCAGGTTTTTAGCAGTGGGAAAAATCAGGTCTGCGAAATCGAGCTTTTGCAGGCGGGTTCTGCGCCGCTTTGGGTGCATCTTGAAGCCGTCATTACCGATGAAGAGCACGAAACTTGCCGCGTTGTGCTGGTTGATATCGGTGAGCGCAGGCGGGCGGAGAATGAACTACATAAAAGCCACGCCCTGCTTCAAGCCGCGCTGGATCAGAGTCCTGCCGGCATTGCCATTGCCGATGCGCCAGACGGGACACTGCGTTTCGTTAACAATGCCAGCCTGCGCATCCGTGGCAGCGACCGTCAATCCATTGTTGACGGGGTCGGGATCAACCAATATGCCGCCAGCTGGCAATTGCTCGATCTGGATGGCAGACCCTTAAGAACCGATGAAGTGCCTTTGGCTCGCGCAGTGATGTTCGGCGAAACAAACAGCCGGGAGTTTATTGTGCGGCGAGCCAGTAATGATGACCGCATTGTGTTGGGCAACGCTGCTCCGATCAAGGATGACTCTGGGAAAGTGGTTGCGGCGATTGTGGTTTTCACCGACATCACCGAGCGCAAACAGATGGAAGATGCCTTGCGAAAGAGCGAAAACGAATTTCGCATGCTGGCTGAATCCATGCCTCAGATGGTCTGGGTTTGTCAACCAGACGGCAAAAATATTTACTTTAATCAGCACTGGGTGGATTACACGGGGCTGACTCTAGATGAGAGTTACGGGGATGGTTGGAATAAACCTTTTCATCCCGATGACCAACCACGTGCCTGGGAGGCCTGGCAAAGCGCGACGAAGAGTCTCTCCGAATATTCCCTAGAATGCCGCTTGCGCCGTGCCGATGGCACGTACACTTGGTGGCTGATTCGGGGCGTTCCGTTGGTGGATGCGGAGGGTCAGGTGCTCAAATGGTTTGGGACCTGCACCGACATCCATAAATTAATGCAGGCGGAGAATGAAATCCGCCAACTGAATGCAACCCTCGAAGAGCGGGGCGTAGAACGTACGCGCGATTTGCGCGAAGCCCAGGAACAGCTCATCCTGAAGGAGAAGCTGGCGGTTCTCGGCCAACTGGCAAGCGGGGTGGCTTACAAACTGCGCAACCCACTCACTGCCATCCAGAATGCCGTCTATTACTTGAACTTAATCCAACCCGAGAAAAACGAAAAAATTGATCAATACCACGGGCTGATTGAACAGGAGGCCCACGAGGCGCAGAAAATCATCACTGACCTGCTGGATTTTGCCGTCATCCCCTCGTCGGACCCGGAACCGGTCTCCATCCCTGAACTGGTTCAGCGGGTCATGGAACGTCATCCCCAACCGCCCCTGATCAAGGTAGCGCTTAACCTACCCGCCGACCTGCCTAAAGTTTATGCCGATCTGCTCCAAATGGAACAGGTTCTGGGAAATCTTATCCTAAATGCCAACCAGGCTATGTCGTCTGGTGGCCAGTTGGAAATCGGCGCCCAACTGGCGGTGATTCACACCGCAGACCCAGCGGTGGCAATCACAGTGAAGGATAACGGCACCGGTATTTCCCCCGAAAATATGCAGAAACTGTTTATGCCGCTCTTCACCACCAAAGCCAAAAGCCTCGGGTTAGGACTGGCTCTCAGCCAGAAACTGGTCGAGGCCAATGGCGGTAAGATTGAGGTTGCGAGCGAACCAGACCAGGGGAGTACATTTACGGTTTTTTTGCCGGTCTACAGTAAATAACTGATGAGTAAGGAATTTTAGCGATTGGTATTTTCACTTGCTTGACCCCTCACCAAATCACACTAAATTAAACGAAATTCCCTTGCTGTTACGGGAGCGACTTCACGCAACTCATTGTACTTTACGATAACTCTGCCTATTTTTTTTTACAATTGGCGGCCCGACAGTACAACCCCGCGATCTTTCAACAATAGTAAAACAACCAAAGTTTCGCGTTACCTGGGGCATTCATCGCCTCGGATTACTTTAGAGACGTATGCTCACCTTCTTTCAGGTGGTTTCGAAGATGTTGCTCAAGTGATGAGTGCGATCTCTCTCAGTGCGGAAAATCGATGCGGAGCAAGCCCAAGCTTAAATGTCGAAACAAAACAGTTGCAACGATCTACGCTTGAAAGGCCCTTTTCCCCCTACATATGATATATGGCGGTCAAAAGACCGCCATATCTAGTGCCCCAGCCAGGAGTCGAACCCGGAACCTACTGATCCGAAGTCAGGCGCTCTATCCATTGAGCTACTGAGGCATAGCCGCGATTATACCATTGTGATTTTGTTTTCTGCGGTGATAAACTATTGGATATGAACAGGCCCACCTCATCTGCTCAAATTTCTGAAACCATTTCTGCTCTTGGTATGCAGGGCAGCATTGTCTGCCTGCACTCATCGTTAAGATCTTTCGGATACGTGGATGGAGGCGCCGAGACGGTTATCCGTGCGTTTTTACAGGCGGACTGTACCCTGGTTGTCCCGACCTTTACCTACGACTGTGAAGTTGCGCCTCCGCCGGAGCGACTCATCCTTCAGAATGGCTTCGATCCGAACCAGGTTTTCGAGGCTGGACCCGCCCAAACCTATAACCCGCGCAGTGGCATGATCTCGCGCGAGATGGGGGCGATCCCGGCCAGGCTGCTGCAGATGCGCGGAACCGCGCGGGGCGCGCACCCGCTCAATTCTTTTGCAGCGCTCGGCCCACTGGCGGATGAAATCATCGGCGCGCAAAATCCCATGAATGTGTATGGCCCGCTTAAGCAAGTGTATGCCCGGCAGCCGGCCTTTGTCGCGCTGGTGGGGGTCGATCTGACCTCCGCCACCCCGATCCATTTTGCCGAGGAAAAAGCCGGCAGGCGTTTGTTCAGGCGTTGGGCGAAAAACGCTGACGGTTCAACCCTCGAAGTCGAGGTCGGCAGCTGCTCGGACGGTTTCAACAACCTTCAGCCGCCTCTAAAAAACCTCGAGCTGAACGCCACGGTTGCAGAGAGCGCCTGGAAGGTTTACCCGTTTAAGGGCTTTATTGACACCCTGGCGCAGGCCATCCTGCAAAACCCATCGATCACCCACTGCGCCGACCCGGACTGCGTCCGCTGTAACGACATGGTCAGGGGCGGACCGCTCTTATAGCGCCCCCGGAGATTCTGATGACAACAAAAAAACCTGAAATGACCGCCGCCGACGTGATCGCGTTTGTGACACTGCTCAACCAGAACGGGATCGAGGTTTGCATCGATGGCGGCTGGGGCGTTGACGCCCTGTTGGGCAGGCAGACCCGCCTGCATGCCGACCTCGATATTGCCGTTGACCACGCCGACGTGCCGAAAATCCGGGCTTTGCTCGAAGCCCGCAACTACCAGGATGTTCCGCGCGACGATACCCGCGACTGTAATTTTGTTATGGGTGATGAACACGGACGCCTGATCGATTTCCATTCCTGCACGTTTGACGCGGATGGGAACATCACCTTTGGCGTGCCGTATCCGTATGACTCACTTAAAGGAACGGGGATTATTGATGGCTTCCCGGTCAGGTGCATCACCCCCGAATGGATGGTCAAGTTCCACACCGGCTACCCGCTCGATGAGAACGATTATCACGATGTCAAATTGCTTTGCCGGCAGTTTGGAATTCCGATCCCTGAAGATTATGCTGAATTCATTGCTCTGGACGGATAATTTACAAAACCAGTTATAAAAAAGAATTGTATGGACATTTCATCGATTATCCGTGTACAATCTTAATAAGGGATAAAGGATAAGAGAGAATATGACGACAACTACTGAGCAATCGCATAAAAAAATTAAAATCATGCTCGCGGATGATCATCCAGTAACGCGAGCGGGGATTCGGAAGATCCTCGAAACTGCCCCTGATATCGAAATTGTTGGCGAGGCTTGCAGCGGTTTTGAAGTACAGGAATTAGTTGGAGCCTTATTACCCGACGTTCTCCTGCTCGATTTGCAGATGCCAGGGCCAAGGCCGAGCGAGCTTGAACGTTGGGTACGCGAGCGATATCCCAAAATCGTTACCCTTATCCTGACCGCCCATAGTCGCGATTCGTATCTTGCCACGATGATGGATGCCGGAGTGGCAGGCTTCTTAAGCAAGCAAGAGTCTGAGCATACCTTGATCAGTTCCATTCGGCGGGCAGTAGAAGGGGAACTGCTTTTTAGTCAGGAGCAGTACAGCCGGGCAACGCTTTGGCGCAGAGATGCAGGGGCCAAATGGGAAAGTCTCACCGAGCGGCAACGCAATGTGGTTTGTCTTGTGGCAAAAGGGAAACAAAATGCACTGATTGCCCGGGAACTTGGGATTTCAACGAAAACAGTGGCATATCACATGACAGAGATCATGAAAAGGTTGGGGGTAAGTACGCGCGGCGAGGCTGTTGCCTGGATTGCGCAGCATGCGCCAGAGAACCTCGAATAAGTTCGAGGTCAAAGACCGGTATTTCTTCCAGTTGTAATTTGTGAAAAATAGAATAAACTATTAAGGTTTGCATTTCTGTTAGGTTTTCGCCGTAAGCGGGAATCCTACCGTATGCTTGCCCGAATTTTCTGTTTTAACCAAGAGGTGTGGTAATGAAAAAGCTGATTCATCTTTCAATGTTGGTTGTGCTCGTTTTACAGTCCTTCTTCCCGGCAATCGATGCCATGGCCAAAGAAGCCAGCCAGGCCGCTCTTATCAGCCAGAAACAGGCTGGCTTGCAACAAGACGCAACAACCACGCCAGCAGTGGGAGTAACCCCACAAGATGAGTCTACGCCTGAGCTGACACCAACCCCGACAATAGATGAACCAACTGTAATATTCAGCGAAACACCGACAGCCACAACTACGCCAATTGAAACGCCGGCAGTCACGGTTACGCCAACTGAAACACCCTTGCCGCCCACGCCTGAAATGTCTGCTACGCCTATCCCGACCCAGACCGACAATGCGCAACCGGTCGGTGAACAGTATGAAATTTTGCTGGAAGCCAATCCCGAATTCATCAGCCCGGGCGGCCAGGTCAACCTGCAATGGCAGGTAATAGGAAATGGCCTGGATGGGGCTGATCTGGTTTTTGCTCTACCATATGGCGTGGCTATCAAAGCAGACAAAAAACAAGAGTTGGATGCGGAAAAATCAACAGAAATCTATCGTATCCCGGCAGAAGAAAAAGGGATTCTGCATTTGGAAGTTGACCCTAACGCTGAAATGCCGGTTTTGATCCAGGCCTTGCTGCTGCCGCAGGACACAGGCGCAGATCAAATGACATACCTGGATGCCGAACCGCTGGCGCAGGCCCAGATCGCCCTGATCGAAAAGCTGGAAATCCAGAAAGCGGGCGGCAAGGTCGCAGGGCTGAACGGCAAGGTCAAGGTCACCTTCTCGGAGGATACCCTGAGCGAATCGGCCGAGGTTTTCATCCACCGGCCTCTGCCCGAATCGATGCCGCCTCACAGCCTGAGTGGGCAACCTTTTGAGATCAACGCGCGTAGTGCAAACAATCGGAAAGAGATTTCAAAATTTTCCGATGAAGTGCGCATCGAGGTCGACTACAGTTATCTGAATGTCAGCGAATCACAGGCGGCTGATCTTGCTTTGTACTGGTACAACGAAGAAAGCGGTGAATGGGAAATTCTGCCATCATCAGTTAACACTGAGACTAAAACTCTGTATGCTTCGACCACGCACTTCACTGTTTTTGATGTTGATATTCACAATTGGCAGGCTTCACGCCTGCCAACCCTGGATAGCTTCCAGGTTTCCGGCTTTACTGGTGCAGGCACTTTTGCGTTGCCCATCGAAGTGCCGCCTGGCCCGGGCGGTTTACAGCCAAGCCTGGCCTTAACCTATAACAGCCAGGCGGTTGACCAGGCTCTCAGCTTCAGCCAGGCTTCCTGGGTCGGCATGGGCTGGTCACTGGATACCGGCATGATTGAGCGCAATACCAAAGGCACAACCAGCAACACCAAGGATGACACTTTCTTTCTGACCTTGAACGGGGTCAGTTCGATGCTGATTCAGGATGAGAACGGCTACCATCTGGCCGATGAGAACTTCTGGAAGATCGAGAAGCTGGAAAATCCGGATTCCTGGGTGGTGAAGGATAAGGTGGGCAATACCTATTACTTTGAGTACACAGCCAAAGCGGCATATTTTATTGGCCGAAAAAATAACGACCCAGAAACTTACTGCGGCAATTATGCCCACCTAACTTATGAGTGGCATCTTACGCGGGTCCGTAACATCTATGGCAAGGAATTAACGTATACATACGCCAAAGAAACAAAAACATTTATATATGAAGAATATTCAAACACCCATGAAGCATGTCGGTCAACGGGTGAAACATTTACTGATACTGCGGTCTACCCGCAGACCATCGTTTACTCGCATAGCCGTTATCGCGTTCGCTTCGATTTAGCAGATCGTGCCGATTACAAAGCTAGTTTGGCCAACCCGGGCGCACACGAAAGTTTCATGCGCAAACGGCTTTCGAATATCTATGTCGAGCAAGACTCTGATGGTAACGGCACTTTTGAGACTATTATTCGGCGTTACCAATTGACTTATGCCGGCAATGACAGCCCCAACCTGGTCTGGCCGGGAGTTGTGTGGACAGCCGGCGGGAAGACAAGCACGCTGGAAAAAGTGCAGGAATTTGGCCTGAACGGTGCACAGGCCTTGCCCGCCCATACCTTTACTTATTATGATGCTGATTTAGTGAGTGCTAATATTAATGGTGACATCAACAATATGCATTTGATGCGGGCCGAAAATGGCTATGGCGGTGTAGTTGAGTTTGAGTATGATGTTTGGGTTTCCGACAAACATGCTCCCCGGTATAACACCCTTCTGGATTTGGGCTACCGGGGCGATGATCAATTATTGGAAGATCTTCAGGTTATGCGCTCCTGCCAGCCCGATGGACACTCCAAGCGGATAGATGTCTTTCAGAGTCAAGGATCAGCAACGTGCAATTGGCTGGGTGGCGCACAGCGATACACTTTGGATATTCGAGGACTTGTTGTCAGTAATACCCCGGAACTCCAGGCCCAGATAAGACCAGGCGGTTTTTACCGCGTTTCCGGGAGTATTGCTGCTAATGACAATACAATTTCGTACGGATTCTGGGACGGTGTTGAGCCACAGCAGCCCATCATGGCTGGCGGCAATCTATTCAAATTAGCTGCTGATCGCAACAAGGCGGAAATATTGATTAGCGCAACGGGCACATCCAACTGGTCTGGAGTTTCCTGGGTCAAGTTGGAACTGGTGCCAGCCTTTTATCGGGTAACGCAGAAACGAATTTTCGATGGGCGTGGCCATGAATATCCGTTTTCTTATACCTATGAAGGCGCAGCGGTTAATCACAGCGGGCTGGTCGATCCGACTGCCTACTGTCCGCTGCAAACCACTGAGCCCTACAGCAGTTGGCTATATAAAGATGATGTGAGCTGCAGGGAATTTACACTGCTTAACTCCCAGTTTCGCGGGCACAGCAGGGTGACGGAAATTGGCCCGAACGGTCTGAAAACAATTACCGAATATTATCAGGATGACATCCGCAAAGGACGCCCGATTTCGGTCACAATGAAAGATTCCGGTGATAACCCGTTATCGCAGCAACTCTTCTTCTATGATAGCAGCACTTTCCCATACTCGGTCAATGCCCCGAGGAAAGCAGATTGTTCAACCTGCCCGCCCTACAGGGGCTTGTTCGGTGCCTGGGTGCGGACGGTTGCCCAGGAAAACTGGGTTTACGCCAGCGATGGCTCGTCCCGCGCCACGCGTGAGGAGTATACCTACGAAGAGACTTATGGTAACCAGGTTGGACTGCAAAGCCAATCTTGGGACGGCTCAGCCTGGGTGAATCATATTCGCACGGAAACAAATTATTCCCCCAATACCAATGGGGTTTACCTGGTTGGCCTGCCCGGGCGCATCCGCCAGTTGGATGCGGGCGGCAATGTGCTTGGCAGCAATCTGTACTTATACGACTACAACTTGGGTGATTACCAGACTGTGCCAACTCAGGGGGTTTTGACCGCTGTCCGTTCGCGCAACACCGGTTTCAGCCAGGTATCCTATACTTATGATGGCTGGGGCAACCAAATCAGCCAGACACTGTGGTCGACTTATGGCACGGCCAACACGCCTCCGTCCGGCAGCGGACTTGCGACTACGACTCAATACGATCCGCTTTACCATACCTACCCTGTTTCGAGCACCAACCCGCTCAACCAGACCGTGACCTGGAGCTATAACTACAGCTTGGGCGTCCCGCTCAGCGAAACCGACCTAAATGGCGCGGTAACCAGCGCCGCTTACGATATCTTTGGGCGCATGAACAAATTGATTCGTCCGGGGGATGATTCCGCCAACCCGTCCATCGAGATTAACTACTTTGATTTGGCCAATCCCTTCCGCATCGAAATCAGCCAGCGTGTCGCAGATTCGCACTACCTGACCCAGCGGCGTTATTACGACGGCATGGGGCGCCAGTTCAAGACCGAAACCGGGAACAGCCTGAATGGCAGTTTCTCGCTTTTCAATACCACCCAGACCCTTTTCGACAGCCCGACCGTCACCCGCCAAAGCCTTCCGTACGGCCCCAACGAGCGCCCGGTCTATACCACCAGCGAGACCCGCTACGAAAACGGGATGAAAATCAGCGAAGTGACCAGCCCGGATGGCTCGCTGACCAGAAGCGTAGCAAACGGCTTGGCTACCAGCGTTACCGATCCCGCTGGCAGAACGACCATCAGCCTAGCCGATGTCTGGGGGCGGACGGTGTCCGTCACCCCGCCCTTGGATAGCGGCCCGGCAGTTCACTATACTTACGATGTTTTGGGCCGCCTGATTAGCGCCACACGCGGCGACGCAACCACAAAAATTAAGTATGATATGGCTGGTCAAAAGATAGGCATGGATGACCCCGATATGGGGAAAGCCGGGATATTGGAAGATGATAATTGGGGATGGACCTATGCCTACGATGCCCTCGGTAACCTGACAGGCCAGACCGACGCGCGCGGCTGCACCCTAACCCTGACCTATGACCTGCTCAACCGCCTGACTGCCAAGAATAGCAGCGGCGCGGGCTGTGGAACGCAGGCTGAGCAGCAGGTCAACACTACTTACACTTATGATGCCGGGCCAAACGGCAAGGGTCGCCGCACTGGCATGAGCGACGCCAGTGGCTCGGCCGCCTGGGTTTACGACTCGCGCGGGCGGGTGCTTTCCGAGATCAAAACCATTGCCGGCCAGGTTTATATCACCCAGTGGACCTACAATAGCGCTGACCTGCCGGTAAGCACGATCTACCCTGACGGGGAGGTTGTCGAAAACACCTACGATGATAATCTGCTCCTGAAAAGCGTTATTGGCGCAAGCAACTACGTTCAGTCTACAACCTACGATTCTGCCGGGCGCATGACTGAACGCGCGTTGGGCAACGGATTGTTGCAAACCTATAACTACTACGCCTGGAACCAGCAGGGCGGCCGCTTGCAAAGCCTTGTCACAGGAGGGCTGCAAAACCTGTCCTACCAGTACGACCAGGTTGGCAATATCGACCAGATTTACGATTCGACTACTGCCAACGAAACCCAATCTTTTGAGTACGATGCCCTTGATCGCCTGACCCGCTGGACCCTTTCGCATCCCAACCAGACCACCCAGGAAGAAATCTACACCTACGATCTCCTGACCGGTAACCTGGCCAGCAAGGCTGGGGAGTCCTTGATCTATGGCGACCCGAACCATGCCCATGCTGCGACAACCATGGGAGACAACACCTACATCTATGATCTCAACGGTAACCAGCGCTTCCGAAATATTGCCAACAACGGCCAGTATGAACTTCTCTACGATGCCGAAAACCGCCTTGTGGAAATCAAGAAAAACAACACAACCATCGCCCAATTTGTCTTTGATGGCGATGGCAAGCGCGTGGTTTCTCACGAGGACGGGCGAACAACCTACTTCTTGGGGCCTGTAGAGATTCAAAATCCGACCCAGGGGACGCCGCCTGCGCCGCTAACGCCGACGCCAATAGTTTCCCCGACGCCAACGCCGATAGATTTTTCTCCGATGCCGTTTAAGCCTTCTCGCTCGTGGGAATTTTCCACCACAACTGATGGTTGGGGAGCTCCAAATTCTCATATTTCTGGCCTTACCTGGCTGTCGGGCGGCTACTTGGGCGGTAACATTATCGGGACTGACCCGTATCTCTTTTCAGCAGATTACCTGTCAGTTAGTATGACTGACAATAAAATTATCAAAATACGGATGCGAAACTACTCCAACAGCACAATGGCCCAGTTATTTTTCATTACCACGACCGATACCGCGTGGAATGAGGCTAAGTCCAAAGTGTTTGCCATCCAGCCCAATTCAGGGTTTACGGAATACACAATTGATATGTCGAGTGTTGCAGGTTGGACAGGCACGCTGCGAAGGTTGAGATTTGACCCTGTCACCTTACAAGGCTCTTTTGCGGTGGATTATGTTCGAATTGGTGTGGACCCTGATTGGGAATTTAATTCTGCTGCCGAAGGCTGGGGACAGCCCAGTTCGCATGTCTCGAACTTTGGATGGCAAGCGGGCGGGTATATTGGCGGAGATATTACCGGTAACGGCCCTTTCATCTTGTCAACGGACAATTTAGGGTTTGATATATCCAACGATAAACATGTAAAAATCCGCCTGAAGAATGCCACCAATAGTACATCGGCCCAGTTGTTTTTTACAACAAACACCAGCCAGGCGTTTAGTGAGAGCAAGTCAAAGCTGTTCCTAGTAGTTCCCAATTCTGACTATACGGAATATGTGATTGACATGTCTGCCCTGCCAGATTGGACGGGAACTTTAAGGCAACTCCGTTTTGACCCCGGTTCTTCTACTGGCGCTTTCAGCGTTGATTCCATTCAACTTGGGCGAGCCTTTGTGCCTTCGCCTCCTCTCAGCGAAAGCACGCCTCATCCTGAACGTTACTTTGTAGAACAGGGTGGTTCTGTTGTTATCGAAGCAGAAAATTATACGGGAAGGATATCTGGCACAGGTAGCGCCATCAACCACGCCTGGCAAACTGTTACGGAGGTTGGCGGTTATGTGGGCTCTGGAACCATGCAGGCCCTGCCCAATACCGGCGTGAGGACAGATTTGCAAATCAACGGCCCGGCACTGACTTATCGGATTAGTTTCCAGACATCCGGAACCTATTATGTGTACTTGCGTGGCTATGGAGGTGGGTCGGATGATTCAGTTCATGTGGGTATTAATAATGTTGCCGTGACAACGAATGCCGGTTCAGGGCTGGATGTTTTTGGAAACTCATCCTTTACCTGGCGGAATCTTTACAACGGGGTTCCCACCCAGGTGAATATTCCATCTGCCGGAGTGTACACTTTTTATGTGTGGATGCGAGAAGACGGAACGGTGGTTGACCGCATCTGGTTGAGCAAAACAGCCGGGGCGATAGCCAATGGAAGCACAGCAACTGGTCCCGCGGAAAGCGCCCTGTCTTTCCCCGAGCCAACGCCGGTGCCATCACCCACTGCAACCAATACGCTGGTGGCGACCACTGACCCGGTTAACTACAACGGCACTTGGACCAAATACTACTTCGCCGGAGCATCCCGCATCGCCATGCGGAACTGTTCTGGTGCAACCTGCGAAGAGCCGACCTACCTGCTCTCCGACCACCTCGGCTCGACCAGCATCACCACCGACTCAACCGGAGCGAAAACCTCCGAACTGCGCTACAAGCCCTGGGGCGAAGTCCGCTATTCGTGGACCAAGGATATGATTCCCGGCCTGCCCACGGATTACACCTTCACCGGTCAGCGCTCGTACATGGACGACCCCACCACAACCGCCGCGACCGAAGGCTTCGGATTAATGTTTTACAATGCCCGCTGGTACGACCCCGCCCTGGGACGCTTCGCCCAGGCGGACACGATCATCCCGGATGGTGTCCAAGGATTAGACCGATATGCATATGTAAATAATAACCCGCTCCAGTATACGGATCCGAGTGGACATGAACCCAATACACCTGGAGGCTGTTATGATTATATAAATGGTTATTGTGGTTATGCACCTTATCAAAATGGAGGTGTTGAGCATAATGAATATACGTTGAGTCAGGATATTCAGAAAGAAATTACAGAAGCTGATGCCAATGCTGGTACACCTGCTCTAGCTGCAGCTTCCACGGCTTTATCTGACGCCGCAAATAATCAAAGCAGCTTTGTTGAAGATACAGCTAAGATAGCTATTTCAGGTTCTGTCGGTTATGCGGTTCCTGCTGCTTTGGGATGCAGTGCGGCTACTTTGGGTTGTGTTGCAGCAGGTGGTGCGGTAGCCGCTGGGTCTTATGTTGCAGCCGAAGCTGCCGATCACGCAAATGCTGAGGCGTACAGTGCCGTTAGTTCTGCTATTGACACTGCCACTAGCTATACCGAAGGTGAAGATTCATTGAATGTTTCCCTAACTACGGTGACAGAATCAATTACACCGGGAAGTGACCAACCCATGACGACAACGATTCCAATGACTAATACATTTTATATATTCGAAATCCAAGGATATAAAGGAAAAATCCTATTATCGCAAAAGCAAGCCGAATACGTAAATGGCTTATTGGGAGGAGGCTTGTTAATCCCATGAAGAAGCCGCATTTTTGGCCTATTAGTATGTTAACTGCTGTATTGATTTATTATTTGCTGGAGAAGTTTTATGACTTATGGAAAACGGGAATTTGGCCTCCACAATTACCTGTTTTACTAGTTATATTAACTTTGAGTTTGGGTATATTGATATTTATTGTTTCTTACCTGACCAGTAAGTCGTTATGGAACGATTTGAATTTGTTTAAAAAAAAACCTATTTTGGGATTAGCTCTTCTACTCTTATTGGTGCTTAGTGCTGTAGTTTTTGGCATTAGTTTTTTCTCTTTGCTCGCTTCTCTATAAACTGTAGTGATATTGACAACCCCACCACAACCAACGCAACCGAAGGTTTCGGATTAATGTTTTATAATGCCCGTTGGTATGACTCTTTATCCTACATTCCGCACCCTTTCATCGCTTTTTCGGATAATTTGGTCAATCTGAGCCATTCGGTTGATTATTGCAGGGAGCACGGCCTTGAATATAGAAAAATGACATAGTTCAAACACCCGGCCTGCCCATCACCGATGATCTTGCCTTTGGATATGATGCCTAAATCGCTTCAGGCAATGAAAAATTACGCTTATTTTCTCTATGTGAGCGCCTGATAGCCATTACAAAGCTCAAATCATGGCCTGAAAAGCACATTTTTGACCCATGACCCGCCCCGTAATAATTACCGAAAATACGAGCAGAGGGGTGTGGAATGTGGGCTTTATTTACCCAGCTACTCGGTACTTTTCTGGCTATTCTAGTTGTATTAAATCTTGTTCGAATAATTTATTTTGGTTTGTGATACTTTCATCTTGTATTAAAGTGTGTTCTGGCTTTGCGCAATCAAGACAAGCCGAGCAACTTTAATCGTTTATCACAACAGACCAAACAAAAAAATACCAAAGCTATTGCTTCGGTATTTTTTTGTGGGCGCGACCCACAGGACAAGCGAGACTCGAACCCTGATCTCATGTGTGTGAACCATTTGCTCCAACCAACTGAGCTGTGCCCGTTTTTCGCATGGGTCAGTTAAAACAAAAAAGACCGGGAGCGGCGTGCTGCCACGGTCTTCTGTTTGTGTGGGCGCGAAGGGACTCGAACCCCTGACCTCATGTGTGTGATACATGCGCTCTAACCAACTGAGCTACGCGCCCGTTTTTCACGTGCGGGCCGAATTATAAGACAGGTTCCGGCCTTTGGCAAGGCGTGATTTTTAGGGCGCCGGCAGGTACAGCCAGGGGTTGACCTTGCCATACGAACTGTTCATCAACTCGAAGTGCAGGTGCGCGCCGCTCGAGCGCCCGGTGCTGCCGATCGCACCGATCACTGCGCCCTGGCCCACGCTTTCGCCGCAGACTACATTCAGCGCGCTCATGTGCGCGTACAGCGACTGCCAGCCGTTGCCGTGGTCGATCACCACCATGTTGCCGTAGCCCCAATCGTTCCAACCGGCGTAAACGATTACCCCGGCATCCACCGCGTACAGCCCTTCGCCCATCGAGCCGGAAATATCCAGCCCGAGATGGTTGGTCTCCGGCGAATAGTCGAAGCCCGAAAGGTAGTGTTTGTTCGCGGGCCAGATAAAGTAGCCGTAACCGACCGCGCCGTCTGTGATCACGCCGCAGGCTCCCGGCCCCAACTGGCGCGCCACGGCCGGGTTATCGCGGGTCACGCCGATCGGCGCGCTCCACGAGATGAACTCGCGTGAGCCGCCCGGCACGATCAGCCAGGTTCCCGGCTTGATGTTCGGGTTTGCGTAATCGCCGATCGTTGCCGGGTCGAGTTTGTTGTTCGGGTAGTTGATGATATCTTCGGGGGTCACGTTCAAGCCGCGCGCCACGCCGTTCAAGCCGTCGCCGGCCTGCCACTCGTAGTAGGTTCCGTCCACCGGCAGGATGTTGAGTTCCTGTCCAGGACTGAGCCGGTGCGGGTCATCGCGCAGGGTGTAATAATTGCCCCACAGAATCGTCTGTGGTTTCAGCCCGTATTTTTCAGCGATCCCGAAGACCGTATCGCCGGCCACCACGGTATAAGTGCTGATCTCGGTCCGCGGCCGGTTGGGGATGATGGTGTGGATCAGCGCCATGCGCGCGATGCCGCGATAAGCGCCTTCCGCTTGCGGGATGGACGCGGCGCTGATCGCGCTCGCAGCAGCTTCCGTTTCGACGGGCAGGCTCCCGGCCCGGGCGTTTTGGGGCGTGCTGATAAAAAAGACGCGCAGCAAGACAACGATCGCCGCCAGGGCCAGCAAGGTCAACCCGCCGGTTGCGATTCGCAGAATGGCGTCGCCCAGCCCCAGCCGCGCCAGGGCTTCGAGCCAGCCTGTCTTATTTTGCCTGTCTTGCCGGGGATTTTGTTCGATCTGGGATTCTTCCACCGCTTTTGTGGGCGGGGCCACTTCCTGGAATTCTTCGCTCATTTTTTACCTGTTACGGTCATCATAACATGGCTTTTCGAAAGCCGTCAAGTTATGCCTTAAACGTTGATTAATCGCGCTACACCGCTCGCTTGTCATTTCGACGAGCGATAGCGAGGAGAAATCTGTGCCAAAGTGCAAGATTTCTACCCTACGGGCACGATGTCGCCGGATCTTGATAAACTCGACCACCACGCTCGAAATGACAACTCTTTTGGGTTGTGCCGGTCGAGTAGGCGCGCAGCCCTGTATCGAGACCCTACCCGACCGTCTCACGGATGAACGGATTGAACAGGTGGATGCCCCCGATCGCCAGCAGCGCGATCCCGCCGCAGACCAGGGCGGTGATGGGTACGCTCCAGCTTTGGGCCATTACCCCGATCAGGATGCTGCCGAACGGCGCGATCCCTTGCAGCCCCCACAGGTAGGTGCTAAAAACCCGTCCGCGCAGCTCGTTGGGAACCTGCAGCTGGATCAAGGTGTTCATTGTTGCCAGTTGCGTGACCGTGCCCCAGCCGAGCAGCACCATCAGCACCAGCGCCAAGGTTACGTTGCGGGTCAGGCCCAGGCCGATCAGGCCGAAGATGAAGGCCGCCTGCCCGAAGGTCAGCAGCCAGCCTTTGCGGCGCGGATTAAAAGCTGCCAGGGTGATCGCTGCGATCAGCGCCCCGATCCCCTGAAAGGTGTACAGCGCGCTGTTGCGGGCCGCCACGGCTGCGTCCGTATCCCCGATCTGGGCCAGCACGTCCCGCGCAACGACCGGAATCTGCTGGATAAAGGGAAAGCCGATCAGCCCGACAATGGTCGCCATCAAGATCAGCATCCCCACCGAGGCGGTTGACAGGATGTATTTTTGTCCTTCGCGCAGGCCTTCGAGCAGTTTTTGCGGTTTGGCGACGATCGCTTCTTTGAAGGGGGTCCGGGCGTAGAACAGGGCGATGATCACGAATAAATACGAGATTCCGTTGGCGAGAAAAGCCCAGCCGGCCCCGTTGTTTTTGATAAAAATCAGGAACGGCGCCACCAGCGAGGGGCCCAGCACGCGCGCGGCGTTGAAGATCGTGGCTTGCAGTGCGATCGCATTCGGCAGGGGCCCCTTGCCGACCAGTTCGATCAGCATCGCCTGGCGGGCGGTGATCTCGACCGCATTGGCGACACCCAGCACCAGCGCCAGCACAACGATATGCCAGAGTTGGATCAGCCCGCTCAGGGTCAGGAAGGCCAGGGTTAGCGACTGAACCATCATCACAGCTTGCAGCAGGATCACGATCTTGCGCTTGTCGTGGCGCTCGATCCAGACCCCTGCCGGCAGGGCCAGGAGCAGGGTCGGCAGCGTTCCGGCAAAGCCGATCAATCCCAGGTCGAAGGGCCGCCCGGTTAACTGGTAGGCCAGGTAAGGCTGGGTTGTAGATTGCATCCAGGTGCCGGTCAGCGAGATGAACTGGCCCACCCAGAACAAGACGAAATCGCGTGAAGAGAGCGCCGGAAAGCGCTCAAAGAAATGATCCCGAAAGCTCATCCGGCAGCCTGGGCGGGGCGGATCATTTCCGGCGAGTCGAGGCGGGCCTGGTTGACCAGCCTGTCGACCGGGTAGGCTTCCATCTCCTCGGCCGGGTAGGCTGCCAGCAGGGGGTTGAGTTCCTGCGGCTGGCGGCTTTCGGGCGCCAGCCAGGCGGCGTAGTCTTGCGGGCGCAAAATGACCGGCATTCGATCGTGGATTTTTTTGACGAGAGCGTTGGGGGAGGTGGTAATGATGGTGCAGGTTTTCAGCTGGCTTCCGTCCGGGCCGAGCCACTCGTCCCACAGCCCGGCCAGGGCGAAGGGCTGCTGGTCTTTCAAGCGGATGTAATAGGGTGTTTTACCGCGCGCGCCGGGTTCCTGCTGCCACTCGTAGAACCCGCTGGCCGGGATTAGGCAGCGTTTGTAACGGTAGGAACCACGGAAGGAGGGCTTTTCGGCCAGGGTCTCGCCGCGGGCGTTGATCATGCGCATGCCGATGGTCGGGTCCTTTGCCCAGGCCGGGATCAGCCCCCAGACGAAGAAATCTGCCCGCTTTGTGCCGTCGTTGGGCAGAACCAGCACCGGCTGGCTGGGAGCGATGTTGTAACGCGGCCCAACGTTGGCCGGGAATTGGAATCCGGCAAAGGCTTCCTGCAAGTCGGCTGTGTCAACGGTTAAGGTAAATCGTCCGCACATGTTTCCTCCTTGGGTCTTTAATTCCGTTTTTTGGGTGTCGGGCTGGCGATAAACCCGGGCGGGGTCGGGGTGGGCGTGGCGCGCCGGGCTGGGATGCTGTAGCTGAAGCGCACGCTGTGTTCGCCCTGTTCCAGAATGGTTTCGGGATTGATGACGATGTAAAAGGTGTTGCCGGGCGAGAGCGCCAGCAAGTTGCGGTTGATATCCAGCAGGCGGATGGGCTGCTCGAGTGCGTCGCGCTGCCAGATGGCGGCGGTTGCCCGGCCCTCGCGAAAGACATACGCCTGGCCTTCGTTGAGCAGCTGGATGTCGAAAACCTGGTCTGCGCGGTCGAATTCGGTTTTGAAGTTGTGCGGAACAACCAGCACAACCACATTCGCGGCGTAAACTTGTTCGCCGTTCAGAATGTCGATATGCGGTTGGTAGATCTCTGCGGCCACGTTTTCGGCGTCGGCGGCATCTGAGAAGCGCGCATACAGGCGGCGCAGTGGATCGTAGCGCCAGACGTGGTAGCTGTAGATCGAGTAACGCACCGTAATCTCGTCCACCTGGAGCGGCCAGATCGGGGCCAGCAGATCGAAGTAGGTGCTGCGTAGCGCCAGGCGTGCGTTATCGTGGCCGATCTTGCGCGTATACTCGGTCTGCCCGGCGGTATCGAGAAAGAAATTGTTGTAATCGTTAATCCGTGTGTCGCGGCAGAGCGGCGGACAGTTGTTGCCGGTTGGTATAAACAGGTAATGTAAAAGTTCGCTGTTCAGCAGGAACTCTTCGACTCGTTCGTCGGCGTTGGCAAAGACCAGGTAAGCCTGGTACATGCGCGCGATGTGCTCGTCGAAGTAGCGCCCGGAGCGTACCGGCCCGGCTTTTTCGGCATCCTGCCCGTAGAAGACTGCGATGAAGCGCGTCAGGCCGTCTTCGATGTAATATTCATAGACCACATCGGCGCGCGTCAGGCCAAACTGATAGTCACGCACCCGGCGCGGGAAGTTGGTAATCTTAACCGCGATCGGCCTGCGTTCGAGGCGCGAAGCATCTGCCGGGATCAGGCCGGTGTAGGGATCGTAATTGTCAGGGAGCTGCAGCGGTAGGGATGGCGCGATCGTCGCGGCCGGGGTGTTGCTCGGCAAAGCCGTCGGGGTGGAGAGAACTCGTTGGGTTGGCGTCAGGCTGGGGGTCGGGCGTTCCGCGCTGGGCTGGCCGGGGGGCGGTAACGTTGCGGCTGCCGAAGCCTGTGCGGGCGCGGGCAGACCCCCATTTTGCGTCCAGAAAAACAAGATTGCCGCAAGCAATAATATGAAGAGCATGCCCCAGATGACGATCAGCAGGGTCTTGAGCCGGGAGGTGGTCATGGCGTGATTATACCCGCCCCGCTCTCAAATGGTGACCATCGGCATTGCGCTTCGCTTGATTTTGGGCGCGGCGCGAGGGTGATGATAAAATAAACGCATCATGTTGTTTTTTCTAACCTTTGGGCTTTATTTTGTGGCTTTGCTGGCGGTAGGGATTCTGCACCTGTTGCGGCGTCCTTTTTCATATTCCTGGCTGGCGGCGGCCCTGGGCGCGTTGTTGGCCTGGGGCAGCATTTTTGCCTGGCAAACAGGCCTGCCGGCGCTTGTCTTTGAAAATGTCTGGCAGCCGGTCGGGCTTTTCTCCGTTTCGCCGCTCCTTTTGGCAGACCAGGTCGGCTGGGCTTATGCGCTGGCCCTGGCTTCGCTGGCCCTGGCCGTGATCCTGGCTGCCCCGGCCCAATCGACCGGGGTCAGCCCATCGGCCTGGATCGGGACGCTCGGCCTGACGGCGCTGGCGATGCTGGCTTTTGTCTCGGCCAACCCGCTGACTTTGGTGCTGGTCTGGACGGGACTCGACCTGCTGGAGTTGTTCAACACCCTGCGTCTGGCGCGCCAACCCAGCCTGAGCGAGCGCGCGGTGATTTCGTTTGGCGTGCGCGCCCTGGGGACGGGCTTTGCCCTGTGGGCCAGCGTCACCAACGGCATGGCTTTGTCGTCTTTTGGGCTGCTTTCGCCGCAGGCAGGTTTGTATTTCTTGCTGGCGGTCGGCTTGCGCCTGGGCGTTTTGCCGCTCCATCTGACTTATCGCAGTGAACCGGCCCTGCGGCGCGGCATGGGGACGGTCTTGCGCCTGGCGGTAGCATCTTCGAGTCTGGTTTTGTTGGCGCGCATTCCCGCCGGCCTGGTTCTGCAGGGAATTTCTCCGTTCTTGCAGGCGCTTTTGATCATGGCCCTCCTGTATGGCGCCTGGAAATGGCTGGCTGCCCCCGACGAACTCTCAGGCCGCCCGTACTGGCTGATCGGGATGGGAGCCCTGTCGGTGCTGGCAGCTTTGCGCGGCAGCCCCCTCGGCAGCGCTGCCTGGGGTGTGGTTTTGATCTTGTTTGGTGGGCTGACCTTCCTTTATTCATCCCGCCAGCGGATTTTTACGCTGATTTTGAGTGTTTTCAGTCTGGGGTTGCTCTCGCTGCCTTTTACATTAACAGCCACCACCTGGCTGGGCGCCGCGCCGGTGGACTGGCTGTTCTGGCCGTTTGCTGTTGCCGGGCAGGTCATGCTGGCGCTTGGCTTCGTGCGTCATCTCTGGCATACCAGCGAAAGCGAGCTGGCCAGCCTGCCGCGCTGGGCCCAGTCGGCTTACCCGCTCGGGCTGGCGATTTTGGCAGGCATGATCGTCCTGCTCAGCCTGTGGGGTTGGCCTGGGGTGATGCAGGTAGGAGTCTGGCTGGTTTCCCTGGTGGTTGGGAGCTTGTTTTTGGTCGCTTTATTGATCTGGTGGCGCATTTCGAAGTATGGCGCGCAGACCGAGCGTATTAAACTCCCTGGTGGGGTGGGCGAAGAGACCCGCTTGGCGCGCGGAATGGAGGCTTTTGCCTCCGGGCTGTGGGGTTTGTATCGCGGTCTGCGCCGTCTGGTCGATTTTATTTCGGGCCTTCTCGAAGGTGACGGCGGTCTGCTGTGGACCGTGCTGGTGCTGGTCTTGCTGATCATCTGGTTCCAGCAAATTTCTTTGTAATGGATAAGCCTTGATGCTTGAATTTTTACGCTGGTTTGCTGCCATACTGGTTTTGTTTACTTCCGTTACCCTGCTCCTGAGCCGTGACTGGCGCTGGAGCTTGGGTGTTTTGGCGGCCCAGTACCTGGCGATCTTTTTGCTTTTCCTGATCCACTGGCCGCTGACCATGTCGGCCGCCAAACTCGTCACCGGTTGGATGGCTGCGGCCATCCTGGGTGTGACTTTGGTCAACCAGGCAGACTTCTTGCCGGTGCAGTCGAGTCGTATCTTTAAGTTTTTGCTGGCGCTGGTGGTTGCGGGGGCCGTCATTCAGGGTGTGCTGGTGGTCAATGACTGGATTCCGGATGCGGGCTTTCCGCTGGTGCTGGCTTCGCTGATGTTGATCGGCCAGGGCTTGCTGCAACTCGGCATGACGGTTGAGCCGTTCCGCGCCACGCTTGGACTGCTGACGGTGCTTTCGGGCTTCGAACTGCTCTCCGCCCCACTTGATAATTCAGTGCTGGTAACGGCCATGTTGGCTGCGGCGACCCTCGGCATTGCGCTGGCCGGTTCTTACCTGCTGACCTTGCAGCTGACTCCGGCTGAGGAGAGCCTCGAGTGAGCGCGCCGCTGATCTGGATCGGCCTGCCGCTGGCCCTGGGCGTGTTGCTGCTGCTCCTTCCGGGCGAGCGCCTGGTGGCCTGGCTGGGCGGATTGTTCTCTGCCGCGCTGGCAGTGCTGGCACTGCTTGTGCCAACCGACACGGCCATCAACGTTTTTGGTTTTTTCTCGCTGCGCATTGATTCGACCCTGACCCTCTTGGGCCGCCAAATCAGCCTGACGCCCGCCGCCCAGATCGTGCTGGTTTTGGCGTATGCGGTTGGCGCTTTCTGGTTTTTTGGCGGACTGGCAACCGGCAATGCCCGGCGGCTGGTATCGTTTGGACTGATGTCGATCGCCATCCTGACCGCTTCGCTGGCAATCCGGCCGTTTTTGTATGCGGCGATTTTGATCCAGGGCGCGGTGCTGCTCTCGGTTTTCATGCTGGCCGAGCCGGGCCGCCCGGCCGGGAGCGGATTGATCCGCTTCCTGATCTACCAGACCCTGCCGATGCCTTTCATCCTGTTCGCGGGTTTCCTGCTCTCGGGCGTCGAGGCGGGTCCGCGCGACCTGGCGGTCATCTTGCAGGCAGCCATCCTGCTTGGCCTGGGATTTTCCTTCCTGCTCTCGATTTTTCCGCTTTCGACCTGGCTGCCGATGTTGGCCGAGCAGCATGCGCCTTATGTGGTTGGCTTTATCCTTTCGACTTTCCCCACTTTTGCACTCTTGTTTGCCCTTAATTTTGTCGATCGCTATTCCTGGATCCGCGAATCGGACGGTTTTTTCGAAGTCTTGCGCTTCATCGGCCTGCTGACTGCTCTTTCGGGGGGTGTCTGGGCGGCCTTCCAACGCCACGCCGGGCGCATTTTTGGCTATGCCGCCGTGGCCGAGATCGGGTTTTCACTGGTGGCCATCAGTCTGCCCGACCGTATGGCTGGCTTGCAGATCGTCTTCTTTATGATCGTGCCGCGCGCCCTGGCCTACGGCACCTGGGCCATGTCGCTTTCCGTTTTGCGGGAGGCCGCCGAAGATCTGCGCTACCAGTCTTTGCAAGGGCTGGCGCGTCGCTATCCGATTGCAACGATGGGCGTTTTCATTTCGATCCTGTCCCTGAGCGGAGTCCCCCTGCTGGCCAGTTTCCCGGTACGTCAGGTACTCTGGCAGGAATTGGCTGTCCAGGGGTTGGGGTTGGCCGCGGCGATGGGCCTTGCCAGCCTCGGTCTGTGGATCGCTGCGCTGCGCAGCCTGGCCGTTTTGAGCATGTCTGCTGAAAATATCGAATGGGCCTCGCAGGAGACACCGGCCCAGCGTGTGATGATCGGTCTGGGGCTGCTGGCTTTGTTTGCCGCCGGGTTTTTCCCGCAGTGGGCGGCGCCTTTGCTCGCCAACCTGGGCAGTCTCTTCAGCCAGATCTCACGCTAGTTCTGGCGCTGGTTCTGAAATTCCGCCGCTGAAATACCCCGTGCTATAATCTATACTGATGGTTTTTGCCGGTCTGGCGAAACTTGAAAACCCCTGAATCACCTGAAGCAGCGCCTCAAGACGCTGATTTTATCCCCCGGAGCAACCCAGCATGGAACTAGAAGATATCGTTAAACGCCTCGAATGGCTTGAAAAAGAGCATCGCAAAGACCACACTGTGATCGCGGACCTGCAGCAGCAGATCGGTGGCTATGAAGCAAATTTTGGCCTGCTGCGTGACCAGATCAAGGAAGTTGCCGTAGACCTGACGCGTTTCTCCTCTTCTGCTGCCCGCCTTGAGCAATTCGACGGTATGATCGCTCAGTATCGCGCTGAAGTTACCAAGGCCATTGAAGATGTTGAAAAACGACGCGAGAAGCATGAGCGTGAGATCGAAGCCCGCCGCCGGACCGAGGTTGAAAACATCAACAAATCCCTGATCGAGATGGGCAAAACGCTCGACGTGCTCGATGACTTCAAAAAGGGGCTCAAGGCTCGCGAAGAAGATTCATCGCGTCTGATGCGCTCGATCTCCGAGTTGGACAAACGCATCAGCGAGTTTCCGCATGCCGACGAAGAGATCCGCCGTTCGGTGCGGTTGGTGGACGAGGCTCGCAAGCAGGATTTCAAACGCCTGGCTGACCTGCAGGGCGAGATGATCGCCATCCGCAAGCGCTCGGACGAGGCCCGCGAACGGGTCGATATCAACGCTGATTCATTCCGCATGCTCGATACCCGCATCAACGAGATCCTGGCCAGCGAGGCCGATCGCCGTCGGGCCCAGATGGAGTTCATCGAAAAGCAAAGCCTGGCCGACATCGACCGCGACCGCTCGTGGAAGGATTGGCAGACGCGCTTCGATGCCTTTTCGCGTCAGACCAGCAACCTTGACGCCCAGATCTCGCAGCTTGAAGATACCCAGCGCGCCGTCAAACGTTCACAGGATGCCTTCGATGATATCAACACCCGCCTCGAACGGCGTATCAAAGAAATTACCGAGATCCAGCGCCTGGCCGAAGACCGCTTCAGGCAGGAGTGGGTCACTTTCAAATCGGATGATCAGAAACGCTGGACCAATTACTCGCTGACTCAGGACGAAACCCAGAAAGACGTGCGCGTAGAGCTCGAAAAGATCAACCAGCGCGTTGCCGCAGTTGGCGATGTTTTGCAGGCCATGCAGGATACCTTCCAGCAAACCAATGAGATCACTGAAGTCCAGTTGCAGGAACTGATGAACTGGACGCACGAGTGGCTCAGCAGCTACGAGCGCGTCATTGGCCGCGCGCGCCCTTCCCGCTAACTTGATTTGGAGTGCAAAATCTCCCGATTTTGCGCCAAAGTCGGAGACTTTGGACTCCGTTTTGATATTGGAGCATAAATGCGCGTAATCGGCACCGCCGGCCACGTTGACCACGGTAAATCGACCCTCATCGCTGCCCTGACTGGCACACACCCCGACCGGCTCAAGGAAGAGCAGGAGCGCGAGATGACCATCGATCTCGGCTTCGGCTGGCTCAACCTGCCAGACGGCGAGGAAATTGGCATCGTCGATGTGCCCGGTCATCGCGACTTCATTGAAAACATGCTGGCCGGCATCGGCGGCATCGACGCTGCCCTGCTGATCATCGCCGCGGACGAGGGCGTCATGCCCCAGACCCGCGAACACCTCGCCATCCTCGACCTGCTCCAGATCCAGACCGGCATCATCGTCATCACCAAGGTCGATTTAATCGACGACGCGGAATGGCTGGACCTGCTCGAAGAAGATGTGCGCCGCGCCCTGGCCGGGACCGTGCTCGCGCAGGCCCCGCTGGTGCGCGTCTCCGCCCGGACCGGCTTCGGTCTCGATCAACTTTTGGCAACGCTGAAAACGATTCTGGCCGACCGGCCCAGCCGTCTCGACCTGGGACGCCCGCGCCTGCCGATCGACCGGGTTTTCACCATGCCCGGCTTTGGCACGGTGCTGACCGGGACTCTCAGCGATGGCCATTTCTCGCTCGGCGACGAAGTCGAACTGCTGCCCTCCGGCGAACGCGGCCGCATCCGCGGACTGCAAACCCACAAGAAAAAAGAAGAAACCGCCCTGCCCGGCTCACGCACAGCTGTCAATGTCTCCGGCTTGCCGCTGGAGGATGTGACGCGCGGCGAAGTGCTGGCAAAACCCGGGCAGTATAAATCCACCCGGCGCATCGATGCCCGCCTGCGCCTGCTCAAGGATATTTCCGCGCCGCTCAAGCACGCCACCGAAGTTAAAGTTTTTCACGGTACAACCGAAACGATTGCCCACTTGCGCCTGTTGGGGGCTGAAGCCCTTGAACCTGGCCAGGAAGGCTGGATCCAACTCGAACTGCGCGACCCGCTGGTGGCCGTGCGCGGCGACCGCTTTATCATTCGCCTTCCCTCCCCGGCTGAGACCTTGGGCGGCGGGCTGGTGGTTGATCCGCAGCCCAAGGCCCGTCACCGCCGCATGGACGAGTCTGTGCTTAAACGCCTGTCTGCCCTGCTCGAAGGCACGCCGGCCGATGTTTTCTTCCAGGCTGCGCTGGCGCTCGGAGCGGCCCCGCTCAAGGAAATGGCGGCCCGCGCCCGGCTCGAACTGGCCCCGGCCCAGGAGGCGATCGACGAGTTAATCGCCGATGAACGGCTTTTGGCGCTCGAGGATGGAAAAACCGCCCCAGATGCGCTGACGCTCTTTATCGCTGCCCCGCTCTGGGAGAGTCTCAAGGCTGCCGCGCTGGACTCGCTAACCGGTTACCACAAAAGCTACCCGCTGCGGAAGGGGATGCCGCGCGAGGAACTCAAAAGCAAGCTGAAACAGCCGGCCAAGGTTTTCAACGCCATCGTCAAGAAGTTGGCTATTGCAACCGAAGTGGTCGAAGCTGGTAGTTGGCTGGCGCGGCCGGGGCATGAGATCCGCTTTTCGGAGAGTCAACAGGCCAGGGTGAGTGCGCTCCTGCGCCGCTTTGACGGGACTCCTTACAGCCCGCCCTCGGTCAAGGAAACGGTGGCAGACGTAGGCGAAGACATCTACACTGCCTTGCTTGACTTGGGCGAGTTGTACGCGGTCGGGCAGGATGTGGTCTTTCGCAAGCCGGTTTACGAGCAGATGGTTGAGAAAGTGCGCGCGCTGCTGGCCGAAAAAGGCCAGGCAACGGGAGCGGAGGTGCGCGATCTGTTTGACACCAGCCGCAAGTATGCCCTGGCGCTGCTCGAGCATCTCGATGCCCTGGGCGTAACCCTCCGCGACGGCGACTATCGGAGATTGAAAAAATAGGATGGTCGAGTAGCCCGCGCACTTTGCGGGGCGTATCGAGACCAACAGAACACCTGGAGAACTCATTATGAACCTCGACCCAACTTTTAGCAACAGTCTGATCCTGCTGGTGGTGGCCTTTGGTGGGGCGTTTTTGGCGGCCTTGTGGCTTTCGCTCGTCGTCTGGACCTGGCGCGACATCCGCAGCCGCGCGCGTGACCCGCTTTCACAAATTTTGGCGGTCGCGGTGGTGGCGGTGCTGAACCTGCCGGGTGTGCTGGTTTATCTCATCTTGCGCCCGCAGCGCACACTCGAGGAAGAGTACCAGCGCACACTGGAAGAGGAAGCCCTGCTGGCGTCGATCGAAGACCAGGCGCTCTGCCCCGGCTGTGAACGGCGTGTGCGTGAAGATTGGCAGGCCTGCCCGAGCTGCCATACCAAACTGCGTAAATCTTGCCAGTCCTGCAATAAGTTGATGGAACTTTCGTGGAATTTATGTCCGTTCTGCGGCACGCCGGTCGAGGGGGTGCGCCGGGAAGAAGATGCGCTTCCTTCATCGGTGGATTGAAAGCCATCTGCGGGCCGGTGGCAACCGAAGGATTTAAATGATCAGCGAAGAAGTTACTCAGACGATTTGCGCCGGGCTGTTGGGGGCCGCTTTATATCTTCGGGTGTTTTGGATGTTTGGTGAGGCGGCCTTGCGCGGTGTCTTCGCTTTTCGTGCCGATGAAATTCAGGGCAAACCCGCGCGAGTCATTGGGGTGATTGGGTTGCTGGGAATGCTGTCTTTCCTTTATATCGGGCTCGGAGTTTACCTCGATACCCAGCCTCCGCTTTGGCCGGTGGCAGGGTTTTTCGCGGCATTGATGGTTGTGATGGTTTTGGCCCTGGGTATTTTTGCGATATTTCGCGTTGTGTTTGTGCTATTTCATTTTATATTTCGCTTTGTGTGGCCGAGAAAATAAAGCCGGGATGGTCTGCGCGAGGATTGGCAAATCTTGCCAGTTTTGCCGCAAGTTGATGGAACTTTCGTGGAATTTATGCCCCTTTTGTGGCACGCTGGTGGATGGCGTCAAGCGGAGCGAGGCGGAGTGAGGCTGCGATGAACGAAAACCAGGATGAGCAATACCTGAAATACCTTTCGATCTTTCATTATGTGGTTGGTGGGCTGGCGGGTTTGTTTGCCTGCTTCCCGATCATCCATCTGATCGCTGGAATTTTTATCATGGTTGCAGGCTTTGCCGATCGATCCGCTGGTGGGCCGCCTGTGCTTATTGGGCTTCTCTTCGTGCTGATTGGCGGCAGTTTGATCGTTGCTGGCTGGGCCTTTGCGATTTGCGTCATCCTGGCGGGTGTATTTCTTACCAGACGAAAGAACTATATGTTTTGCCTGGTCATGGCTGGCATCCAGTGTATGTTCACGCCCTTTGGAACCGTGCTGGGGGTCTTTACCATCATTACCCTGGTGCGTCCCTCGGTCAAGGAAATGTTCGATGCGAATGCAATGGTGGCAAAGGCTGCTTGACCAAGTGTATTGAGTATTTGATCTGCAACCATGGGTTTTGCCATAATGGCTTTTTCCCGGTTGATGAAGTCGGGGTTTGCAAGATTGCAGATCGAATATCTGCCGTATCTGGATGATTGGTTTGTTCAACGCTACCGAGGTAAGTTTGATGCTTTGAGATTCAATCGTGAAACTGGATAACTGTGCAAGGAAATACGCTCGTGTCTCGTTCAAAAGTCTTAGGCCTGTTGCGCTTATTCCGCTTTGAACTGCCGTTTACGGCGGGCGTCTGCGTGCTGCTGGGGGAATTGTTGGCATTGGGCAGGTTCCCAGCCCCGGCAGAAGTAACCCTCGGCTTTCTGAGCGTCTTTTTTATCTCGGCCACCTCCTTGATCCTGAATGATTATTTTGATCTCGAAAGCGACAAGATCAACGCGCCGGACAGGCCGCTCCCGGCCGGGCTGGTTACCCAACGGGAGGTGGTTGCGCTCTCGGTTGTTGTGACGCTGTTGGGGTTTGCCGCAGCCTCCCTGCTCAGCCCGCAGGCCTTGCTGGTGGTTATTTTGGTCTGGGCGGTCGGTTTTCTTTACAACTGGCGCTTTAAAAAAGCCGGCCTGGTTGGCAACCTGATGGTCGCTTTTTCGGTCGGCATGACCTTTATCTTTGGCGGCATCTCGGCCGGCAAACCCTTCGAAACGATCGTCTGGTTTTTCGCGATCTGGGTCATGTTGATCGATCTGGGCGAAGAGATCGCGGCCGATGCGATGGACCTTGAAGGCGACCGCCTATCCGGGTCCCGTTCGCTGGCTTTGATCTTTGGCCGCGAACCGGCATTGAAGATCAGCGCAGGGATTTTCTTTTTGGTGGTCGCCGCCAGCAGCCTGCCGTTTTTGTCGGGCTGGCTGGGCTGGATTTACCTGTTCCCATTCCTGTTGACCGATGTGGTCATTCTCTACGCAACCAGCAAATTGTTGGACTCAAGCATAGCGAACCGGCGAAAATATATCCGCTGGATTTACTTGAGCGGGTTGGTGACGTTATTGATCTTTATCATCATTCGAATGTTTCGATGAGTTGCCGTTGGGAGAAGCGGAAGTTTTATGCTGCGTGAACGAGTACTTGCTGAAATGGAACTGGTTTTCAAAGAAATACCCTATGGTATCGCGCATACAATGCGGGTTCTGGCCAATGCGGATGAAATTATGGCCAAAGAAGGCGTCAGTGAACGTGCGGCAGAAGTCGTGACTTATGCCGCGATCCTGCATGACATCGGCGCGGTCAGGGCTCTGAAGAAATACGGCTCGCTTGACGGGTGCTATCAGGAAATTGAAGGGCCTGCCGTTGCGAAGGATATCCTGCAGCGTGTAGGCGTCGATGAGGCCGTTATTGTGCGGGTGGAATACATCACCGGTAACCACCATACACCAGCGAAGATCGACGATCTGGATTTTCAAATTCTTTGGGATGCAGATCTTCTGGATGGCCTTGAATACGGAGAAAAGGACAGCGATGCGGAGCATCTCAGGCAAAAGATTGAAAGTTCTTTCCAGACGGATTCGGGAAAAAGCCTTGCCTTAAACCGCCTCGGGTTTGTCGAATAATTGCGAACCCGTTAGGGAAGATATGAAAATAAGCGATCGCCGCATCCCTGAATTTATTCGATCCCATTCTGGGAAGCTGAATTAACTCAGATTGAGAAACCTGTCAGTGAAAGGAATTCAAAAATGACAAAGATCATCGGCCTCGAAGAGATCCAGACTGGGTCACACTTACAGCAGGAAATCAGCTCCGGCGGCAGGTTCGTAAGCTACCAGTATGTGATCTCGATCCTCATCATGACTTTTCGGCGCAATTCGGATATTTACTTTATCCGCGCCCAGGAAAGCCGCATCACCCGCGGGCTGATCTTCAGCCTGATCTCGCTCCTCCTGGGTTGGTGGGGCATCCCCTGGGGCTTCATCTACACCCCGATGGCATTGTGGACCAACTTCAGCGGCGGCAAGGATGTCACCGCCGAGGTTTTGGCCTCCTTCAAAGCGCAGGCCCAGCCATGAAGATCGAACAGATTACCCTGCACCACCTGCGCATGCCGCTTGTTGCCCACTTCGAAACCTCCTTCGGGCGGATTTTTGAGCGCGACTGCATCCTGATCGAAATCCAGTCCGAGGGGCTGACCGGTTGGGGCGAGTGCGTCGCCGACCGCGACCCAGGCTACTGCTACGAAACCTCCGGCACGGCCTGGCATATTTTGATGGATTTCGTAATCCCGCAGACCCTGGGGCAGGATATTGCTGATGCTGTCGATTTTCAGCAGCGTGTAGCCAACATCCGTGGGCATCAACTGGCCAAAGCCGGGGTCGAGATGGCCCTCTGGGATTTGCTCGGCCAGCGTCAGGGTCAAAGTCTGTGCCAACTCTTTGGCGGGATAAAAACCCAGGTCCCGGTTGGGGTCTCGGTTGGGTTGCAGGATTCGCCCGAGATCCTGCTCCAGACCGTCGAGAAGTATCTGACCGATGGCTATCGACGTGTCAAACTCAAGATCAAACCGGGGCGCGACTTCGGCGACACTGCGCTTGTGCGCCGCGCTTTCCCGCAGCTCCAATTGCAGGTCGATGCCAATTCTGCTTACACCCTTGAAACGGCCCGGGCTTTGCTGCCGCTCGACGAGCTGGGCCTGTTGCTGATCGAGCAGCCGCTCTTCGAAGACGACATTTGGGACCACGCCAGCCTGCAAAAGCTGCTCAAGACTCCGGTCTGCCTCGACGAGAGCATTGTCAGCCCGCGCCACGCCCGCTATGCCCTCGAAATGCAGGCTTGCCGCGTGATCAACATCAAACCGGCGCGCTGTGGCGGCCTGGCGCAGGGGATCGAGATCCACGAGATGTGCCAGCAGGCCGGGATTCCCGTCTGGTGCGGCGGGATGCTTGAAACCAATATCGGACGCGCCTCGAACCTGGCCCTGGCCTCGTTACCGAACTTTTCGCTGCCCGGAGACATCTCTGCTTCGGCGCGCTACTATCACGAAGACCTGACCGAAGAAACTTTCACGCTCAACGCGGATAGCACCATCACCGTTCCCGACCGGCCTGGGCTGGGGGTGACAGTCGTCCGCAGCCAGGTTGAAAAGTTTGCGCTGGCGCGGGTCACATTCTAAGACTGCCGGGCTTCAAACCATAATAAAAACTGCCAGGACTGTTACAGTCCTGGCAGTTTTGCGTTTCAGAGAGCTTTGTGCTATTTGTTGACGATGATGCTGGTTCCAGTGCTATCGCCATCCGGGTCGCTATTGGCGGCGGCGTTATACACGTAGCCGGCAGCGCTCAGGTTGGTGACGGTATAGGTCGCAGTCGAAACGTTGGATTTCAGGGTGGCGGTCACCGAGCATTGTCCGTTCGTGCCGGTCGTGCAGGAAAGGTTGGTCGTGTTGACCTTGCCATCGACCTTGATGCCCGAGACGGCAGCCCCGTTGGCGTCCACGACCTTGATGGTCACGGTGACTTTCCAGTTGCTCTTCGCGATGGTTTTGATCGCATCGAGATCGGCCACATGGACGACAACATCCGTACCGCCGCCGCCACCGGTCAGGGCGTCGATCGCATCCTTGGCCTGGATCAGGCCGAAACCGTAGTAATTGTCGCGTCCAGCAGTGCCGAGGTCTTGAGCGGTCTGCTGCAAGACAGCCCGGATTTCAGCGTTGGTAGCGGTTGGGTCAGCGCTCCAGACCAGGGCCGCAACAGCGGATGCGTGCGGGGTGGCCATAGAGGTGCCATCATAATATTCATAGCCACTGGCGGGCGCAGTGTAGGTGCTGGAGACTGTCGCGCTCTGGCCGAGTTTGTTGGCGACCAAATACTGGCCGTCTTCCTGGCTCAGGCTGATACCGACAATATTGGAAGAGAAGCCTTCACCCAGGGTGCCGAGGAAGCCGCCCGGAACGTTGTTGTAAAGAACAGCTGCCGCGCCGCCGCCATTCTGGACATTTATGACTTTGTCGTAGAAGGAGATCACGCCGCGTTCGCAGAGCACAACTTTGCCGCTCCAAGAGCCGACGCTGTCGCACAGACCACCGTTGACCAGTGCGCCGCTGGCGCTGCCACGCGCGGAGAATTCAACATGGCCGGCGCTGTAAGTTACACCGCTGACGGTGATGGAAGTGCTGTCCTGGTAGGGAACAGTGCTCAAAACGCCTACACCGGGAGCGGCCAGTTCAACCTGGCTGTTGAATTGCGAGAAGTCGGCGACGACTTTGTTGGCGTCAATTGCGGCGACCGAAACGACGCTGTCGTAGGAAGCGGGGTAGGAGAGTGTGCTGACGCCATCATTGCCCGCTGCGGCGATCGACAGGATGCCGTAGGTGTTGTACAGGCTGGCGAAACCATTCTTTTCGGTGTTGTTGGCGCGGCCGCCACCCAGGCTCATGCTGATGATGTTGGCGCCGGCATCGCGGCATTTGTAAGCGGCGTCGATCAGGCTCGATGAATAAGCCCAGGCGCCGTCATCGCCGAAAACGCGCACGATGTAGAGTTGGACAGTACCGGGGGTCACACCGAGCACGCCGAGGGCGTTGTTGACCGCGGCGATGGTCCCGGCGACATGGCTGCCGTGTCCGGAGCCGTCCTGGTTCCAGGGCAGGTTGCCGTTATACCCGGCTACACTGATTCCCTGGAAGTCTTCATGGCTGCTGTAGAAGCCCGAGTCGATGATACAGATCTTGCGGTTGGAAGCGGTCACAGCGCCGTTATCGACTGCGCCGTTGCGATCTGCATCCCAGACATCGCGGGCCTGGACCATGTCAACGCCGTAAGGCACTTCCTGGACGGGCAGGGAGAGTGATTCTTGCGATTTCATAATGCCGATCGGGAAGCGCAGTGCGTCTTCCTCGACCAGGACTACGTTCGGGTTGTGGCTGATGCCTTCCAGCGCGGCGGAGGGCAGCGAGACCGCGAAAGCGTTCAACTCGTCGAATTCATAATGGAACTCAGCGCCAGCATTCTTGAGTGCTTTTTGGGCTGCGCCTTTGCCGTTGGGCGTGAACTCAACCAGAACGCGCACTTTATCGTTGGCCTGGCTGGGGCTTGTGTAACCCTGCGAAGCCCCGATCAGGCTCAACAGCACAACTGCAATAAGTGAAATGCTGACAAAAATGGCCGAGCGTTTCATATTTAATTCTCTCCTTGGCGGTTGAAAATCGGATAAGTAGACTCTGCCTTACAGTTCTGCAAGGTGGTCCTATCATCCTCCTTATGCGGGTAGATGTCAATAGGAGATTCGGTCAATTGGGTGTTTCTTTACCAATTATTTATGCTCGTGCAGTGGTTGAAGCGATTGTGAAATTTGGAATTTTAGTCGTATAATCAAACGCGAATAATCTTGGTAGAGTGCAGCTCAGGGAGGAATTGGATGGAAGAGTCGCCATGGTATACAGTAATAATCATGTTTATCGCGGTTTTGTACCTGATGCCGGTTTACATGTTTCTCGGCCCTGGGTTGGTTGGATTTATCCTGCAAAAGCGCGATGGTAGCCAAAAAGGATTACAGTTTCTGGCCTTTTTGGTTACACCTTTCCTGCTTCCGTTTGGGCTGGCTGCCGCTTTGATGGTTGTTGCATTTGCGTTTGCCGTTCTTTTTATAGCTTATCCCATTTACTGGCTGCGTATCTATCTCCCGTTTGGGGGCGTTTTTAAAGCCTGGTATCGCATCTCCTGGCGTTTATTGGCGCGTGTGCGCGTTATTTTCGAATCGCTTCTTGGGTTGAACTTTCCAGTGTTGCCTGACCCCCTCTTCGAAACTGTCGGTGAGTGATTTGCCCGTAAAAATACTCGCAACGGAATTGATCACCGGAAATTACGCAACAGTCTGATTTTTGCCATACGTTAAAGGCTTATCTCCCCTGATTTTTAGGGCCTGTTTCCATGAGATAATATGCCAAAATAATTCCGCATGAAACCGCCTTGAGCGTGTTTTGCAAAGACACAACTGTAAAATTTCAAATTCAATTTTCACTTTCTACGAAAAACATGACCACTCTCATTCACCAACGCGTCGAACAGGCCCGTCAGGGCCAAAACCCAACCACTCTGTGCCAAATGGAATCAGGCTGGGCCGTCTTTGGCGACCACCAGGTGCTAAATGGCTACTGCCTGCTGCTGCCCGACCCGGTTGTCGCCTCCGTTAATGATCTGTCCGTTCGCGAGCGCGAAATCTTCCTGCGCGATATGACCCTGATCGGCGACGCCCTGCTCGAAGTGACCGGCGCCTGGCGCATCAATTACGAGATCCTCGGCAACAGCGAACCCGCTCTGCACGCCCATATCGTTCCGCGCTACGAGGCCGAACCCGATCAATACCGCAAAGGCCCAGTCTGGTTTTACCCCTGGGATGATGTCCCAAAGTTTGACCCTGTCCGCCACAAGCCGCTGATGGACAGGATCAAAGCGGCGATCGAGAAAAGAATTTCGGCATAAAAGTTTGTAGCAGCGCCACAGGGATTTTTACACTCTGTGGCGCTGTGGTCTAAGAGTTTTGTAAGTTGGCGATTGCAAACTCTTATCATATTCATATGCCTTGGCTGCTTGCTTTTTGGTAAAATGCAATCAGACAGTTCTTGTCTGATTGATGTCCTGGCAAATTTGCCGGGTAAGGAGAAAAATTATGGCTGGCATGGACCGCTTTACACAACGAGCGCGGCGCGTATTGAGCCTGGCTCATCAGGAAGCCGAACGCGCCCATCACAACCTGATCGGGACCGAACACCTGCTGATTGGATTAATAGAAGAAGAAGGCGGCGTTGCCGGCCGAGTCCTGCGAGAAATGGGACTCGAAGCCCCGCGCGTGCGCGAAATGGTCATGCGCCTGACCGGTGAAGGCCACAACCCTCCCGGTGAGCGCATCGAGCTCGCGGCTGACACCCAGCAAGTGCTTGAGTTGGCTGTCGAGGAAGCCCGCCGTATGGGGCATCATTACATCGGCACCGAACACCTGTTGCTTGGGCTGATTTTAATTGAAGGAACGGCGACAGAAACCCTGCGCCGCCTCGGACTGACCCCGGACGAGATCCGCCGCCAGACCCGCCGTATTTTGCAAGAATCATCCTCGGCCACCCCGCCGCCTGCTCCCGCTGGTGGGGCCGGGCGCGAACCCCAGGGTTCCAAATCACAGGAAAAAAACGCCAAGACGCCTCTGGTCGACCAACTGGCCACCGATCTGACCTCCAAGGCTGAACAGGGCAAACTGGACCCGGTCATTGGCCGTCAGATGGAAATTGAGCGCGTTATTCAGATTTTGGCGCGCCGTACCAAGAACAACCCCGCCCTGATCGGTGAACCCGGCGTTGGCAAGACCGCCATCGTCGAAGGACTGGCCCAGCGTATCATCGAGGGCGAGGTCCCGGCTCCGCTGATGAACAAACGCGTCTTACAGTTGGATGTTGGCTCGCTGGTGGCCGGAACCATGTATCGCGGCCAGTTCGAAGAGCGCCTCAAGCGTGTTATCGACGAACTCAAGGCGACCGGCTCGATCCTGTTTATCGATGAAGTCCACATGCTGGTTGGGGCTGGCGCGGCCGGCTCGAGCGTTGATGCGGCCAATATCCTCAAACCGGCCCTTTCGCGCGGTGAGTTGCAGGTTATCGGCGCGACCACGCTCGACGAATATCGCAAACACATCGAATCGGATGCGGCCCTCGAGCGGCGCTTCCAACCGGTTCAGGTTGACGAACCCTCCGAAGAAGAGACGATCGCCATCCTGAAAGGCATCCGCAGCGCTTACGAAGAGCACCACAAACTGGTTATTTCAGATGAAGCCCTCGAAGCGGCGGCCCACCTTTCGAGCCGCTACGTTACCGAGCGCTTCCTGCCCGACAAAGCCATCGACCTGATCGACGAATCCTCGTCGCGGGTGCGCATGTACAAATCTCCGGCTGCCAAGCAGGCCAAAGACCTGTTCACCCAGCTGCGGGAAGTTCGCCAGAACCGCGTTCTGGCTCAGGAAGAAGCCAACACTGAAGAAATCCAGCAGTGGCAAGCTCAGGAACTTTCCATCGAGAATCAACTGGAACGCATGCGTACCATGTGGGATCGCGCCAACAGCCCGGTGGTGACCGCCGAGGATATTGCCGAAGTGGTCTCGATGTGGACGGGTGTGCCGTTGATGCAGCTTGCCCAGGCAGAATCAGAGCGCCTGCTGCACATGGAGGATGAACTCAAGGCATCCATCATCGGCCAGGACGAGGCCATCGATGCCATTTCACGCGCCGTGCGCCGCGCCCGTGCCGGACTCAAGGATCCCAAGCGACCCATTGGATCATTCATCTTCCTCGGCCCGACCGGCGTTGGCAAAACCGAACTGACCAGGACCCTCGCCAAATTCATGTTTGGCAGTGAAGATGCCGCCATACAGTTGGATATGTCCGAGTTTATGGAGCGCCACACAGCCAGCCGTCTGGTTGGTGCGCCTCCTGGTTATGTTGGTTATGAAGACGCCGGTCAGTTGACTGAAGCCCTGCGCCGCCGCCCATACTCGATCGTGGTTTTCGACGAGATCGAGAAAGCGCACCCTGAAGTGCACAACATGCTTTTACAGATCATGGAAGAAGGCCATCTTTCAGATGCCAAGGGTCGCAAGGTCGATTTCCGCAACGCGATCATCGTTATGACTTCCAATGTTGGCGCTGACCTGATCAAGCGCCAGACCTCGCTTGGATTCAACCTGAAGCGGGACGAACTGGTGGAAGAAAAAGTTACTTATGATGAGATGCGCAAAAAACTGAACGAATCGCTCAAGCGCGCTTTCAGGCCAGAGTTCATCAATCGTGTCGATAGCACCATCATCTTCCGTGCCCTGAACCGGGACGATATCAAGCAGATCGTTCGGCTCGAGTTGAGCAAGGTTGCCGCGCGGTTGGTGGAGCACAATATCACCCTGACCGCCACCCCCGAAGCGCTTGACCTGTTTGCCGAGCAGGGTTACGATGCCGAAATGGGTGCGCGCCCCCTACGCCGCGTGATCCAGATGCGGGTCGAAGACAAACTGTCTGACGCCTTGCTGGCTGGTACCTTTGTCGATGGTGACAGCATCGAAACCGGTGTTGATATCGACGGCGAGGTGGTACTGACGCGGCTTGAAATGCCGCAAGCCGAATCCGAAGCCCAACCGGCTGTCTAATTTGGGAATAAAAAATGGGCGGCTAATGGCCGCCCATTTTTTATTCAGTGTTTTTCATTACCCGCAGGTCGGGCACTCTTTTTTTGATGGAACTTTGACCCAGAAATTGAACCCATTCAAAGAAACGACAGCTGACTTCCCCGCGAAATTGGTTGCAGTGCCGCCTGGCGCTGTGCATTGAACAATATCAGCGCCTGCGTTATAACGGCACCGTAGTTTGATGCTTTTACCTTTTACAAGCAATGAACCTTTTAGTTCTTTTTCTGTGAAAGTTCCCACAACTTTGAATTTGAAGATCATGCCTTTTTCTTCCATAAAAGTCGCTTGTACCAGGGTCACCTTTTCAATTTTTGCTTTTGCCGGGGCGGCCATTGGCGCAGCTGCGGTCCCGATCAGGGATGCAAAAATGGAGAGAATGACGAATATGAATAAAGTATTTTTTTTCATGGGTTTCTCCTTGGAAAATAGATAAATTTGGAACGTAAAAATTATAGCACCACTTTCATACGAAATCACTTTAGGAGCCAAGATATGGACACAAAAACTCAAACAGCAACTCTCGCCGGCGGATGCTTCTGGTGTCTCGAAGCTGTTTTCGATGACCTGAAGGGGGTTCTCTCGGTCGAGTCGGGTTATTCAGGCGGAGCGGTCGAGAACCCGAGCTATAAAGCGGTTTGCACCGGCATGACCGGTCATGCCGAAGTGGTGAGGATAGAATTTGATCCACAACTTCTCTCGTTTGCTGACCTGCTGCGGGTTTTCTTTAGCATCCATGACCCGACTTCCCTCAACCGTCAGGGTGCAGATGTGGGCACGCAGTACCGTTCAGCTATTTTTTATCATGATGATGCCCAGAAACAAACCGCAGATGAGATCATCCGCGAGTTGAACGCCGCAGCCCTGTGGCCAAAGCCGATCGTGACTGAGGTCTCTGCGCTGGTCAATTACTATCCCGCCGAAGATTATCATCAGGAGTATTTCGCCAACAATCCCGGCCAGCCTTACTGCGCGGCGGTGGTCGCGCCGAAAGTGGCAAAATTCCGCAAGCAGTATACTGAGAAGTTGAAAAAATAGTACGGAATTGATTCAGATAATTGGTTTACGCTGCGCGCAATCCACAGCAATGCGTGTATAATTGCCCAAATTATCACATCAAGAGAGAAACTTGGAGGAAGAAATGTCAGTTGATATTTCCTGTCCGTTTTGCGGGGAGATGATCAAACCCAACGCGAAAAAATGCCGATTCTGTGGGGAGTTTCTCGAAGCTGGCTTAACACGTGAAGCGATTCTTGAGCAACATGCAGTTGAGATCGCCGCTGTGCAGCAATCCCAGCTTAGCCCTGAGTCAGCGGTTGTGGTTACCACAACTACTACTGCCACGACGATCCCTATTGTGGCTTCAGAGCAGCAACCAGTTGCTGTTGAACCGGTTTCGCCAGTCGTAGAATCTCCTGTTTCTGTTGCCGATTCATCTACGCCTGGCCTTGCTCAGCCTGAAGCTGTGGCAACAGCCAGTATGCTGGCGGTGCTATATGAGCATATTGGGCAGCTTCCTGATTCAGATGAAAAGAAAAAATTAATCGAAAATATTAAAGCCCTGGAATCCAAGACCGATACAGATGACGAATCAGGCGTTGAAGAGATTGTCAGAAATGTTGCTGGCCTTGTTCCGGATGTAGCGGAGATTGCTATCAGCACTCTGATCAACCCAGCCAGTGGAGTGGCTACATTGGTTCAGAAGGTGGCGGTGCGAATTGCCCAGAAGCAAAGCAATTAGATGTATTTGAGAACAGCTTTTTGATTTTTTTCATCTTTATTACAAGTGAGACTGCTTTCAAGTAGTCTCACTTTTGATTCTGAAAAATAACAACCAGTCACTCTTAAGAAAAAACTTAATAAATTGACTCCCATTTTTGGGAATGCTATGCTTATGTTGTTGACAATTAATATCGCTTATCCATTGTGACTTGTCCTATAACATCGCTTAATTCACCAAAGGAGGTTACTATGCTTGGCGGTTACGCAAATAAACTTGCCCATGTGGATTTGACTACAAAAAAGGTTGAATTCAAGCCTGTGCCAGAAGATTGGGCGCGCCAGTATATTGGCGGTCGTGGCCTTGGTGTAAAATTTGTTTATGAAAATGGTCCGCAGGTTGATCCGCTTTCGCCGGACAACCTGTTGTGTTTTATGAACGGCCCGTTGACCGGTTCTGAAGCCAACATGAGCGGACGTATGGCTGTTGTGACCAAATCTCCGCTGACCGGCACCATCACTGACAGCCATCACGGCGGCTGGAGTGCGGCGCGCCTGCGCTGGGCCGGTTACGATGGTTTGCTTTTCAAGGGCAAGGCCGATAAGCCGGTCTATGTCTATATCCACGAGGATCAGTTTGAAATTTTGGATGCAGGCGAAGTATGGGGGAAAGGGGTTCACGATACGATCAAGCATTTCAAGGAGAAATACGGTGAGAAAGATCTGACCGTGATCACAATTGGCCCGGCCGGGGAGAACCTGGTCAAATTTGCGTGTTGGATCAACGAAAATGACCGCGCCAGCGGCCGTGGCGGTACAGGTTGTGTCGGTGGTTCAAAAAATCTCAAGGCAATTGTCATTAAAGCTGAGAAGAAAATCACCAAAGCCGAAAACCGCGAGGCCTGGAAGGCCGCCGGAAAACGCGCTCTTGAGTGTATTATGGCCGAAGAGAATATCACCAGCCCGCGTAAGGGTGGCCTTTCGGTTTATGGCACCAACGTTCTGATGAATATTACCAATAGCATCGGAGCTCTTCCGGCTCATAACAGCATGTTTACCTCTTACGGGGATAAGGCTGAGCTGATTTCAGGCGAATATGTCAAGGAAAACCTGCTGGTTAACGACCCGACCTGTCATGCTTGTCCGGTGGCTTGTAAGAAGGAAGTCGAAGTCAAGGATGGGCCATACAAGGGCCTGCGCATGGAATCGGTCGAGTACGAACCGTGCTGGTCGGTTGGCGCGAACTGCGGCAATAGCGATGCCCGCCTAGTTGCCAAGATGATCGACCTGGCCAACGACTATGGCTTTGATGCCATCGAAGTCGGCCACCCAATCTCAGTCTGGATGGAAGCCAGCGAAAAAGGCTATACCAATGGCGCGGGGAAAATTGCTTGGGGCGACCCGGATGGCATGACCAAGGCGGCTGAGATGATCGCCTATCGAAAAGGATTGGGCGATGTGCTCGCCAACGGCGCCAACGCAACCGCTGCATATTTTGGCCACCCCGAACTGGCCATGACCGTTAAAGGCCAGGGTATTCCGGCTTATGACCCGCGCGGCCTGAAAGGCATGGGCATGGGCTATGCCACATCTAATCGCGGCGCCTGCCACCTGCGCGCCTACACCCCCGCTGCTGAACTGGGTGTGATGCCCTTTGGCTCACTCAAGGTCGACCCGTTGGAGTGGAAGGGCAAGGGCGAACTGGTCAAGATCTTCCAGGACATCCATGCTTTCTCGGATAGCATGGATTTGTGCAAGTTCAGCGCTTTTGCCCAGGGTGCGGATGAGTACGCTGCGCAATACTCTGCGATGGTGGGCATCCCCTTTACTGTGGATGATGTCCTTAAGACCGGCGAGCGCATCTATAACCTTGAACGCCGCTTTAATAACCTGGTGGGCTTCAAGGAAGGTTCCGACACCCTGCCCAAGCGCTTCACCACTGAACCCTCGACCATGCCAGGCTCCGAGGGCCATGTCTGTGAACTGGACCAGATGCTCGAAGAATATTACAAAGTCCGTGGTTGGGAAAATGGTGTTGTGCCCGAAGCCAAGCTGAAAGAACTGGGAATTGCCTAGCCAGTTATATCCATTTTGCATAACAAGAATCGAAAGAGGCGCCTCCAGACAACGCGCCTCTTTCGATTCTTGATCACAACCATGATCTTAGCCTGTTGTTTCGTTTGCTTCTGACCATATGGTGACACGATTACGACCATCGCGTTTTGACTTGTACATCGCATCATCTGCTTTGTTGATGATCTCCTTGTAATCTGTGCCGTGTTCTGGATAAAAGGAAATACCGGCGGAAATCGTGAATTTTATTTCTTGAAGATCAATGGTGAATGTTTGATTTTCAACCAGAAGCCTGAGTTTTTCTGCAAGCAGGGCGCCGCCTTCACGATTGGTGTTTGGCAAGACAAGTATGAACTCTTCTCCTCCGTAGCGACAGACAATATCAGATTTGCGAGAATACTGTTGAAGTAAATTTGCCAGGGCCACCAGACAGGCATCACCTGCTGCATGCCCGTAACGATCATTGATGGCTTTGAAATGGTCAATATCGAGCAGCACAATGCTGATTGTTTCTGATAAACGTTGAGCCTGGTAGAATTCTTTCTCAATGGCTTCGTTCAAATAGCGGCGATTGTGCAATTGGGTCAGTGGATCGCGGATGGCTTGTTCGCGAAGCGTAGCCTGCAAGGATTCAATTTCTTTGAGTTGGGCTTCCAGTTGTTGATTGGCATTGCGCAGGGCATTTTCTGCCAGTTTGCGATCAGTGATATCGCGCATGTAAGCGATTACCAGCGGGCCTGTTTGCGTGATGGAATGACTGAGATTGATCTCAACCGGGATTTCACTGCCATTTTTGTGTAATGCCTTTAGCTCCAGGTTTATTGCCATGCTGCGAGTGCGCGGGCTGGCAAAATAACTTACGCGATGCAGGGCATGCTTATCGCGCAGAATTTCAGGCACCAGAATTTCGATATTCTTGCCGGTCAATCCATCATCTTCGTACCCAAGCAGGTTGGCTGCCTGAAGATTGGCAAATATGATGTTTCCATTCTCATTTACGCCAAAGACTGCGTCTGGCGCAGACATGATGAGTTGACGGAAGTGTTCTTCGCTTACCCGCAAAGTCAATTCGATCTGCTTTCGCTCAGTAATATCCTCTTTGATCGCGATGAAGTTGAAAATATCGCCATCGTGGCTCAGAACAGGCGCGATAACAGCATGTTCCCAATACAATTCTCCGTTCTTTTTCTTGTTCAGGAACTCACCCTGCCAGGTTTGCCCGGATTGAATGGCTTGCCACATATCCTGGTAAATGGCATCTGGCGTCTCGCCGGATTTGACGATGCTTGTTTTTTTTCCAATCACTTCTTCTCGGGAATAACCCGTTAACGTGGCAAAGTGCGGGTTGGCATATTCAATGTTTCCCTGCAGGTCTGTGATCAACACAGAAGTTGGACTTTGCTCCACCGCCTGGGTCAGTTGCAAAAGACGCATTTCATTTTTCTTGCGGTTGGTAACATCCCGAAATATAAGTAAGTGTCCAACAATGGCTTTGCGGTTATCTTGTAATGGGGAGATTAGAATATCAAAGTAACGCTTGTCTGTGCTGCCAAACTCCAGTTCGGTTTTTATTTCTTTCTCAGACAGTTGCTTAACAATGGGTGCGGTTGGCGGCGCAACTTGTGTCAGCTCTTTGCCAAGCAGGCTTTCAGGTGAAGCATCGAGTATTTTTGCCGCCACCAGATTAATATCGATAATGCGGTTTTGCGCATCCAGTACAACCAGTCCGTCTCCCAGACTGTCTACAACTTTTTCGCGCGCAATCGGCACAAGGTTTAGTAAATGAGTTCCATATAGCGCCCGCAAAAACAACAAGCCTGATACCGAGAATGTGATGGATGTCCAATCCACACCTTTTGCACCCCCGATCCCAAAATGATAAACGAGATTGGCTGCAAGCGGAAATAATATTGCATACAAAAGCAAATGCCCTTGTCGGCGCAAAATTTCTGACCCCTGGCGAGATGCAGACCATAAGTTCACGATGATAACCAATGTCATCAAGTAACTGGAAACATATATCCAGGGAAACCCGGGTCCGTGCTCAAAAACAGCGATATTATTATCCGGGTTTGGTATAACAGCCTGCCATACCCATCCATGCAGGCTGTTGGTTGTGATCAAAAGAATGCTTATGATTGGAACGAAAAGAAACAGGAACTTGACCCATCTTTTTTCTATCCAATCATCATGACCTGCAAAGGAGATGGCAAACAGCGTAAAAAATGGGTGCGCAAAAAGATAACCCCAGGCTTCAACTGTGGCAAAAAATACTTTTAGCGGAATTGATATGGCGGCATAATCCAATCCGGCGGCCAGTGTCCAAAGCGTAAGCCCCGTCATGCCGAGTGCAAAATACAACCCGCCTTTTGTTTTTCTCCTTTGCCAGCTAATAATGGTGGCAATCAAGTTGATCAAAGTTGTGATGAATAAAACTGAGACAATCGGTGTCACTTGAAACATACTGCCTGCTTTATGATGAAATAGAAGTTGGGGATCGTCACCACCATCTTTTTAAATATTGTAGGGTAAAAATGGCCAAGAATTACCATTTTTACCCTACAATATCTTAATCACCCAAACTTGGCAGGAAATTGATATGGCTTACTCAGGCTCCGGCTCGTAAGGTCTTCATCGAAAAACGAGCCATGAAATCATCGTAAATATCTTCGTGGATCTCCATTGTCAGGCGGGTTTGCCCAACAGAAAGCGACTTGAGTCGGAACGGTTCCATCTTCTCCAGCCGCACCGACCAACCCTCGCCCGCAACCACATCTGCGGCAACCAACTTTCCGCCCAGTTCCTGCAGGTATTCCTTCAGTAAAAAATAGGGAATGCCGCGCATTTCACGGATAACGGTTTTCATGGATCACTGCCGCAAAATGCATAAAGCCTGGCGGATTTCCCCGAGATGGTAGGCGGTATGGGCGACCATGGCAATTGCGCCGCCGATTTCCCTTTCCCCGGGCCAGTTGGGCACAGATAGGATCAACGCCTGTATGCGCTCATAGACAGCGCGCAATTCATCCTGAATGGATTGCCACTCTTCGGGCGTGACGGTGTTCACCGTGCGCCAGATTTCGCCCCAATCGACCCGCGGAAAAGAGGGATCGCGCACGGATTTATCGACAACATCCAGATAAAAAGCAACATGTTTAACCTGGGCTGCCAGGGTGGCGCACTTGCCGCCGACCGGGATCGAGGCCTCTTGCGCTGTAATGCCAGCCAGGGTTTCGAACAGGGATGTGTTTTTGTCGAGATAAGCGCCGTGAACGTTGTCGAAGGTCTCGTCGAGCAGCGTCAAGATGGCTTTTGTAAAATGTTCCGATTGGATGGTTGTCATTTGCGTAATTCTCCTAACTCAGAGATCAGTGTTTTTGACCTATTTTTTCGCTTTAAGATCCACTGACCAATTCCCTGCTATCCGCCGCCGACAGCGGGGAAGATATCCAGCTTGTCACGGCTGGATATGCGGGTGTCGAGGGTTTTTTCGAGGTATGGCACATCCCGCCCGTTAACGAAAACGTGGACATGCCCGTGCAGTTCGTCGCCGTTCATCAACTCTTTGCGCAGGGCCGGGTAGAGTACGAAACACGCATCCAGCATTTCGCGCACGGTTACCTGATCAGGCAGATCGAGTGGCACTGTCTTTTTTCCGGTGATCAAGCGCAAGGTTGCATAGAAATTGATATCCATTGATCCTCCGTTTTATTCGGCCTGTTTATGTCTGATTAAATTATACCTGCTGTAATTCGCCAAGTATACAGGTAAATTCGGCTATAATTCCTGCGGCGAAATTACCCTGACCAAGACCGCCAGGCTTCTGGCGATTAAATTATCGATTGATTGCGAGGAAACTATGAGAACCCCTTTTGTTGCTGGAAACTGGAAAATGAACAAAACCGTGGCAGAAGCCCGCGAACTGGTTTCGATCATGGGCGTTGGCCTGAAAGCCGTAAAAGGTGTTGAGAAGGTGATTTGCCCGCCTTTCACATCTTTGTTGGCTGTGGCAAACCTGCTCGGCGGCACCGATATTGGCCTTGGCGCGCAGAACATGCACTGGGAAGAAAAAGGCGCATTCACCGGCGAGGTTGCCCCGGCGATGGTCAAGGAATTCTGCAAATATGTCATTTTGGGGCACTCAGAGCGCCGCCAGTATTTTGGCGAAACCGACCAGACCGTCAACAAACGGGTGTTGGCCGCCCAGAAGAACGGAATTATTCCGATCGTGTGCGTGGGTGAGACGCTGGACGAGAACAAGGCCGGCCAGACAGCGGAAGTGGTGCGGCGCCAGACTCTGGGTGCGCTGCAAGGTGTCGAAGCGGATTTCGCCCCCAGTCTGGTGATCGCCTACGAGCCAGTTTGGGCGATCGGGACGGGGCTGGCCTCTTCGGGTGAGAACGCCCAGCTTGTCCACGGGCAGATCCGCGCGTTACTGGCGGAACTGTTCGGGCAGGCAGCGGCGGACAAGATCCGCATTCTGTACGGCGGCTCGGTGACCGGCGCCAATGCCGCAGAATTTTTCTCGCAGCCTGATATCGACGGCGCGCTGGTTGGCGGCGCAAGCCTGAAAGATGATTTTATTGCGATCGCTGAAGCGGCATCCAAATAAGATCAAGAGGAGATAAAAGATGGTAAAGTCTGGGCTGATCGTTGGCGCAATCCTTTTTGTGCTGGTTTTGATGGCATCGTCCATCCTTAGCCCGTTTTGCGCTTTGTGTTTTCCGCTTTTCGCAGGCTTGGGCGCGGGTTATTTGGCAGGTCAGTTTGAAAAACCCTTGCCCGAAGATGCATTAAAGCGCGGTGCGCTGGCCGGGGCCTTGGCGGGCGGGATAGCCATTTTCGCTCAATTTCTGGCGGCTCTGATCAACGCCATCGTTTTGCAAAATCCACAATTTAACCCTGGTTATCTTTTTGGAACCCAACCGATCGACCCGGCCTTAATTTGGGTTGGTCAGATCGGCGGGTCGGTCTGCATTGGCTTGCTGAATATCGGTCTGATGGCAGGCTTTGGCGCACTCGGCGGTTTGTTGTGGCGGAAGACCGTTGCCGATAAACAGGTTCCTACTATTTAATTCTGTAACTTGTCATGAGAAAACGCCGCACCTGGCTACATTATTGCTGTTACCAGTTGCGGCGTTTTTTGTTTGGGTAGCGAACAGCTTTTCAGATGCCTTTGTTCCTGACTTCACTCGATGGCCTTTTGTGGCTGGCACTGGCGCTGGCAGTTTTATCGTTTTTGCAGCGCAGGATGCATTACGAAATTCAGACGGTTTTCCTGATTCTTACCCGCCATCCCGGCATCACCATTGTCATTTTTGCTTTGTTATTTTTGCCCGGTGTTTTTCTGCATGAATTGAGCCATTTTCTGATGGCAAAAATTTTGCAGGTGCGCACCGGGCGGTTTTCGCTCATCCCGGATCCGATGCCAGATGGCCGCCTGCAGATGGGATATGTCGAAACCGAGCGCACCGATTTTGTGCGTGATTCGTTGGTCGGGGCTGCGCCGATTTTGTTTGGCACACTTTTCATCGCCTGGATCGCGCTTGACCGGCTGCAAATGACCGTCATGTGGGATGTTTTCCGCAACGGCCAGGCGAATTTATTCTTCATGGCGTTGGCGGCTTTGCCCAACCAGCCCGATTTCTGGCTCTGGTTCTATCTTGCTTTTGCCGTTTCCAGTACGATGATGCCCTCTGATTCGGACCGCCACGCCTGGACCCCGCCGATTGTGGTTGTCAGTATCTTTTTTGTGCTGCTCATTCTTGCCGGCGCCGGCCCGTGGATGTTGGAGAACCTGGCGCCGCCCCTGAATCTGTTTCTTCGAGGTACGGCGCTGGTGTTGGTGGTTAGTGTCACCATTCACCTGATCCTGATCGTGCCCTTTCTTTTCTTTCACCGAGTCCTGACCCGTCTGACTGGGTTGGATGTTGGCTGACAGGTTTGGAGCCTGAATGAAGACACCTCGTATGCGCGCCCGCTTCTTTCATATTTTGTGGTTTTTTGCGGGGGTCTTTCTGCGTTTTATAGGCTGGGAGTTGATCCTGGCAAAGATCGGATTCCGTTCCCAGACGCGCAGCACCCGTTCGGAGCGCTTCCGGCGCGAAGCGCAGCGCTTCCGCAGCCTGGCGCTAAAAATGGGTGGGGTGATGATCAAGGTTGGCCAGTTCCTGTCTTCGCGGCTGGATATCCTCCCCCCGGAAGTGACCGACACCCTGGCCGATTTACAGGATGAAGTTCCAGCGGAAACTTTTGCGGCGATCAGGCTTCAAACCGAAAAAGAACTGCAAGTCCCCATCTCTGAAAAATTTGCCTGGTTTGACGAGACTCCGCTGGCAGCCGCCTCGCTCGGCCAGGTTCATCGTGCCAGGCTAAGGGGCGACGAACCCGAAGCGCAGCACTTCCAAGATGTGGTTGTCAAAGTATTGCGGCCCAATATCGAAAAGATCGTCTCTGTCGATCTGTCCGCCTTGCGGATCGTGGGGCGCTGGCTGATGTATTATCGTCCCGTCCGCGAACATGCTGATGTGCCCGCTTTGTTGCGCGAGTTCTCTGAAATGCTCAATAATGAGATCGATTATCGTCTCGAGGGGCAGAACGCCGAAACGTTTTTTGAGAATTTCAAGGATGACCCGCAAGTGCATGTGCCGCGCGTGGTCTGGAGCTGCTCCACTCAGCGTGTTCTGACCCTGGAAAATGTATACGCGATCAAGATCACGGATTATGACGATATTACCGCGGCGGGCATTGACCGGGCGGAGGTGGCGCGCAGGCTGTTGGATGTTTACCTTAAGCAGATCTTCGACGACGGCTTTTTCCATGCCGACCCTCATCCGGGCAACCTTTTCGTGACCCCAGTACCTACGGAGGGCGGCTCCCCAGGCTGGCAGTTGACCTTTGTCGACTTCGGCATGGTCGGCCGTTTACCCGAAAACCTGCGCGCCGCGTTGCGCGAGACGGTTATCGCCGTTGGTACCCAGGATTCTGCCCGATTGATCAAGTCTTATCAGACCCTCGGCTTCTTGCTGCCCGGCGCGGATACCGCAGCGCTCGAAAATGCCTCGTCGATGGTTTTCGAGCGTTTCTGGGGCATGTCGATGAGTGAGTTGCGCAATGTCAGCCTGCACGAATTTCATGATATTGGGCATCGCATCCGTGATTTGATGCTTGAAATGCCTTTTCAGGTCCCAAACAACCTGCTGATTTTGGTGCGCACGGTCGCGATTCTTTCGGGCATGTGCACCGGGCTCGACCCGAACTTCAACCTGTGGAACCAGCTTGCCCCGTATGCCAAAAAGCTGGTCGCCGAAGAAGGCGGTTCCGGTCTTGATCTGGTTCTGGAGACTCTCGAAGAGTTGGCCAAGACATTGATCGCCCTGCCTTCGCAGGCCAGCCGGGTGTTGGCGCAAACCGAGCGTGAGGGGTTGCTGATCCGCTCCCCGCAGGTGACGCGCCAGCTTGGTTCGCTCGAACGCTCTGTGGACCGGCTCTCGGGCAGTCTGATTTTTTCAGCGCTTTTGTTGGGTGGGATTTTTCTCTACACCGCTGGCAATCTGGTTTTTGGGCAAACGCTGCTGATTTTTGCGGGGATCGTGCTGCTCTGGGTGCTTTTTTCGCCCCGCCGCGGCCGCTAAGATTTTATAAATCAAAAGACACGGAACCAACCGGTTCCGTGTCTTTTGATTTAATCTATAAAGTTAAGCGGTTTTTTCGTCGATGTTTTCGATAACAGAGTCGAGCATGCTGCGCCAGGCCAACAGGACTTCTTTGCGGGCGGCGCGGTGGTGCTTGATGAAGCCAGCAGGGAAAAGGGTTTCGAGACCTTTGCGCATCTCCTCGCGGGCATTGCGGTAGTGCTCACGGGTCTCTTCAGGGATGCGGCTCTTGAATTTACTTTCGCGTTCAGTTTTTTCAGTCATAAGATACTCCTTTTTCAAAATATCCATTCCTATTATAGCACGCGTGACTTCACTAACTCATCATTTAATTACTCACCGGGTAATCGCGTTCGAATTTTCAGCGGACTAAAGGTATAATTACTCACCGGAGGACGAACACTTAGATATGGAAATTACCTGGTACGGACATTCTTGTTTTCGCATGATCGAGCGCGGCATGGCCGCGATCGTTACCGACCCCTTCGATAGCGACGTGGTCGGCTTTGAACCGCTCAAACTGCGCGCCGATATCGTCACCGTAAGCCACGAGGCCCCCGGTCACAACTTTGTCAGCGCGGTTAAAGGCACGATGCACCATATCGACAACCCTGGTGAGTATGAAATTGGCGGTGTTTTCATTACTGGCGTCCAGACAGATGCCAACGGTAAAAAAGCAGCGGCCGATAAGCCGCGCAATACTCTGTACGTTTTCGATTTTGATGGGATTACGATCGCCCACCTTGGCGATATGCGCCAGGTTCCGACCCAGGCCGAAGTCGAAGCGTTGGGCACGGTCAATGTCGTGCTGGTCCCGATCGGCGGCGGAAATGGACTGCATGCGGCCAAGGCCGCCGAGGTCATCAGCCTGCTCGAGCCCGATATTGTCATCCCGATGCACTATGCGCACGAGAAAAGCAAATTGGAACTCGATCCGCTCTCAAAGTTCCTGAAAGAAATGGGCCTGACTGCTCTTGAGCCGGTTGCTTCGCTCAAGGTTACCCGTTCCAGCCTGCCCGATGAAACCAAAGTCGTTGTGCTTGAAGCGGCGAGTAGCTAATCTTGGAGACCAACAAAATGTCGGTAAAACTCCTCATGACCTGGGATATTGCCCCTGAGCGCGAGCAGGAATATTTTGAATTTGTGATCGGGCAATTCATTCCCGGTGTGCAGCGCATGGGGCTCGAACCTATCGAGGCCTGGGCCACCATCTATGGAGAATATCCGCAAATTCAGGTTGCCATGCTGGCCCCTGACCTGCCCAATGCCCAACGCACGCTCAACTCGAGCGAGTGGACAGCGCTGCGCGACCAGTTGTTTGACTACGTCAAGAATTATTCCTACAAGCTCATCCAGGCCAAAGGTGGATTTCAGTTCTAGCAGTGAGTGAATTTTCGTCCCGCATCCTGAATTGGTACGACCGACATGCCCGCGTCCTTCCCTGGCGCGGGCATCCTGATGCTTATGCGGTTTGGGTCTCCGAGATCATGCTCCAGCAGACTCGCGTCGAAACGGTCATTCCCTATTTTGAGCGCTGGATGCGCCAGTTCCCAACTGTTGGCGCTTTGGCCGAAGCCCCCGAGCAGGTTGTGCTTTCGGCCTGGGAAGGGTTGGGCTATTACAGCCGCGCCCGCAATCTGCACAAAGCCGCAAGGATCGTTGTCAGTGACCATAACGGTCAACTGCCGGGAGACCTGATCCAACTGCGCAAACTGCCCGGGATTGGGCGTTATACCGCCGCCGCCATCGCCTCGATCGCTTTCGGGCAGGATATTGCCACCCTGGATGGCAATTTGAAACGGGTCTTTGCGCGTGTCTTTGATGTTTCTGCGCCGGCTGACGGCCCCGCTGGTGAAGAGATCTTGTGGGCCCTGGCTGAAAAACATGTTCCACCTGGCCGGGCGGGCGATTATAACCAGGCCCTGATGGATCTGGGCGCGACTGTCTGCCTGCCAAAGAATCCGTTTTGCCTGCTTTGCCCGCTTGCGGAGTTGTGCAAGGCGCGCGCTCTGGGGGTACAGGATGAACGCCCGATGATGAAGCCGAAAGCCCCGGTCCCGCATAAACTCAAAGCCGCGGCGGTGCTGGTCGCGGATGGAAAGACCCTGCTGAAACAGCGACCAGCTGAAGGCCTGCTCGGCGGCCTGTGGGAATTCCCCTCCGCCGAAGTGGACGCGGACTCCCCCGAGGCGCTGGCTGCCGCCATTGAAACGGAATACAGGCTGAGGGTCAATCCGATGGCGCGCATGGACGAGGTCCGCCACGCTTACACCCACTTCAAGCTGACGGAAATCCCCTGGCGCTGTGAACTGATCCACATCCCCGAAGATTCCCTGCTGAAATGGGTCGAAATTACTGAATTGTTGCAGTATCCGATGGGCAAAGTTGACCGCGCAATCGCGAAAAAAATAGAAAAAAGTGGAAAGTAGTTTCATCTACTTTCCACTTTTTTCTATTCAAACCGCAAATACTTCTCGGTCGCATTCTCGATGTCGCTGTATTCCCCCCGGTAATACTCTGGTAATAATTTTGCCAGTTGATACATCATCTCATCGGCCATTTGCTGGCGGATCTCTTTTGAGACCCGCTCACCGTGCGCATCGAGATAGAACTTCTTGCCCACGCGAATGTTGAAGTCGGTGCGCTTGAACTTTTTCAGATTGGCGCTGAAATTTTCGCCGCCCCAATGCGCCACAGGGATGAGCGGCGCGCCGCTTTTGAGCGCCAGCATGGCCACTCCGCCGTGCGCGCGGATCAGTTTGCCGCTGCGACTGCGCGTGCCTTCGGGCGAAATGCCCAGGATGTAGCCTTTTTCGATCAACTCCAGGCTTTTGCGCAGGGCGTCCATGTCGGCTTCGCCGCGCCGGATGGGGATGATCTCCCATAGCGTGAAAACCCAGTTCAGGAACCAGTTATCCCAGGTTTCGACCTTGGCCAAAGCCGTGACTTTGGGGCGTGGTTGCAGTTGGGTGTACATGACCGGCGCTTCGATCATGCCGGTATGGTTGGCAAAGGCCAGCAGCGGGCCTTCTTTCGGGACACTTTCCCAGTTTTCTTTGCGAATTCGGCACATTACTTCCAGGCCGAGTTTGCATCCATAAGTAACGATCCAGCGCGCAATATTCATGGGCCGATTATACCTTTGCCGTGATGACTTCCAGCGCATCGGGGATCAGTTCGAGAACCAATTCTTTGCCATTCAGGCACAGGGTTTCCCCATCGGCATGAGCTGGAAAATCGCCTTGGATGGCGGTTACCGTCACCTTGCGCGAGCGGCGCATCTTGATCTCGGGCTGGCCTTCCTGCTTGCCTTGAATGAATAATGGGATCAGGCCGAAAATGCGCAGCTTTCCGGCGGTTTCGGCGATGCACAGGTCGAACAGGCCGTCGTGCGGGTCGCCGTTGGGCGCCATGCGGAATCCCCCGCCCATGCGTTGGCCGTTCATGACGGAGACCATCAGCGAATGCTGATCGATGGTTTCATTGTCCATGACAATTTTCAAACGAGGTGGTTTGTAGTAGAAAAACACGGTTTGGATGGCCCCGATCAGGTAAGCGGGCAGCCCGCGCAGGAAACGTAATTGCAGGGCGGCGAAACCAACTGCCGCGTCGAAGCCAATCCCGATCCCATTGCCGAAATAGCGGCCTTCGGGGTAATCTCCGCCGGAAACTTTGCCGATATCCACTTTGCGGCGCTTGTTGAGGGCCAGGGTTTCCAAGCTTTCCTCGAGCGTGGTCGGAATGCCGACCCCTCCGGCGAAATCGTTGCCCGTCCCGATCGAGATCACACCCAGGGCCGTATGGTTGAACCCTGCCGCGCGGGCATGCATCAGTCCATTGAGCGCTTCGTTGAAAGTGCCATCCCCGCTGGCGCAAACCATCACATCGTAATGTTCGCGTGCAGCCTGTTCGGCCATCTCTGCGGCTTGCCAGGGTCGCTCAGTGCAGACCAGGGTATAGTCCATGCTGCGGCTTTCGCAAAAAGCCTTGATCCGTGGGATGGATTTTTCTCCCAACCCGCGCCCTGAAATGGGATTGACGATGATGAAATATTTCACATTTCTCTCCTGCAAATTTTGATGTAAACCCACAAAACCGCATAAAAAACAGAGTGACGAGAAGGTAAATCGCCACTCTGTTTTTATCTTGCCGAGGTTGTATTTTACTTCTTATGCTCAACTTCCGCCACATGCCGGTAGGGGGTTGGTTTGCCGCTGAATAACTGACTGAACAGGTTGATCAGTTCGTCTTCCCCGTACAGCGCCTGGTGTTCCAGGGCTCTCTTTATTCCATCGAGTTCATTGTACAGATCCTGCATGTGGGCCCGAAAAGCTTCGATGTTCTCTGTGTTGACATCCTTGTGTAGATCGCTTTTGGCTGCATGGGCGCGGTCGAGGGCCTGTATCGCGTTTTGAATTCGTTCTATCATCAATTCACGGTCTGTCATGGCACACCTCCCGGGCGCATTCGTGCGTCCAGATTAAGGATAGCATTTTTCTAGACCCTATTCAAGCCTTGTTGGTAGTCTTCAGGCGTATCCAGGTCTTTCATAACAGTTTCGTCGGTTTCAACATAAAGGATTTTGGATGCGTGCGCCTGCAGGAAGGCCCGGCCCGTTTCTGCCGAGATTAACTCCGGCCACAGATCTCGCCGCACCAGCCAGGGGTGCCCACGCCGCATTTCAAAACTGGGCAGGACAAGCTGCGCGTCGGACCGTTGCGCCGCTGCGACCACTCGCCGCGCGGATTCCACGCTCAGCTGGGGCTGGTCTCCGAGCGCGATCAGGGCGTACTCTGCCTGTGGGCCGATCGCCGCCAACCCTGCGCGGACGCTGCTCATCATCTCTCCGGCCTCGTACTGCGGGTTGAAGATTGCCCGCACTGGCAATCCGTTTGTGGCGAGGCGCGCCACCTCGGCCTCGATCAACTGCCGCGTCCCGCCGCTCATGACAATCAGATCTTCCAGGCCAGCCTGGGTTAGGGTATTCAGCACTTTCCCAAGCACACTTGTTTCACCCCAGGGCAAGAGCATTTTGGGCTGTCCCATCCGCCGCGAAAGCCCGGCCGCCAGGATAATTGCGGTTATTTTTGCTCTCTCCATTTGTCAGTCCTCCACTCCCCAGGCCAACAGCTTGCGATAATCATCCTCGTTATCGACATCGAATAACAACTGTTCATCGTGCCAGGGAATGTACTCGACTGGATATTCACGAAAGAGCGCCCTCCCGCCAATATCCCCGCTTAGCTTGAGCAGGTCTGGGAAAGTGACCCGGTCGAACAGGACGGGGTTTCCGCGCCTGTCGGCGATCAGTGGCGCGACAATCGGGAACAACCCCTCAGCGTGGCGGCTTTTCAAGGCTTCGAGCACGTGTCGTGTAACCTGTGGCTGGTCGGCGAGCAGGAAGATAGCGGCCCCCTCCCCGGCCCTCCCCCAAATTCGACGAACTTCAGTCGAATTTGGGGGAGGGTGGCCCGCTGCAGGCAGGGCCGGGTGGGGATTCAGTCCCGTTCGAATCGATGAAGCCTGTCCCTCTTTCCAATTTTCATTTCTGACGATCATTACATCCAAATCGCGCACGGCCGCTTCGACCTCGTCCGCGTTGGCCCCGGTCACAATCACCACCGGTGAAAGCCCGGCCGAGAGGGCGGTTTTGGCGATAACCCGCACAAAGGGCTGGCCGTGAAAATCGAGCAGTTGCTTGGGCTTGCCGTAGCGAGTTGACTCGCCGGCGGCCAGGATAATGCCCGCCACCGGCTCAAGAACGGCATGGATTTTATCCTGCTCCAGGCTGGCGACCAGCAGGCTGTCGTAATTTTTGAGTAACGCTGTTGCCATACCCCCGCCCAGTGATTGCAACTCCGGGGTATCGGCCTGGTTGAGCAGCGCAACTTTCCTGGCTCCCGCCGGGACGTTTTTCAACCCGCCTTGCGGTTGATTCAGCACCCGCGTCAGGTCCGCGGCTGAAACATTCCCGCCGATCTGAATGCCGCTCAGTGCCGTAAATTGCTCTGCCCTGTGGACTGTTCCCTCGTCCAGCGGCCGGTTCAGCCCGCTCAGGCCTGCCATAACTATGACCAGTTCAACAAACTGCGGGATGGCTGGCTCGTGTTCCGCCGGCGCTTTGAGCGGCTTCTGGCGGGAACCATCCGCTTCTATTATTAATGGCAGATCGTGAAACCCGGCAAACTGGTGCAGATGCTCCAGTTGTTCCGGGGTCAGGCCGCCGTAGCGGTCGCTTTCCTGGTCAAGTCTGCCGGTAATCAGCGTTATTCCCTGCGCTGGAATTTCGGGTATGGGTTGACCCGCCTGCCATGTCAGGTGCGCATCTGCCAGGGATGTTTGCCAGGCACCCAGGTGGGTGCTGGTTGTGACCAGCGCCGGCGCCAGGTCGCGGGCCAGTTTAAATAAAGCGGTTGTTTTGCCGCCTGCGCCGACCAGGGCGATCGATTGCGCGCCGGTTACTCTCAAGGCTTTGGCGAGTGTTAGCATGGCTGGTTAGCGCCCGTCGTTCAAGGTCTGATAGGCCAAAATCGCCTCCAGTGCCGCGCCGCCGATGGCCAGGGCCTTGTCTGAAACCAGGAAGCAGTATTCGCGTTTGTCGCGCGCATCCAGATCGCCGACTTTCAGGCCGCGTGAAACAACCAGTCCCGGGCGGATCAAGCCGCGCAGGACGCCGGCAAAGGGGGCGCTTATTGGCTGCCCGGCAACCTCGGCAATCACCTGGCCTGGTTCAATATGCTCCCCGATTTGCGCGTAGCCAATAAATTGACCGTCTGCCGGGGCCCGCAGGACGCGGCCTGGCTCGCCGTCAGGTTGGCCGCTGTCGGGGTTGCTTGCGCCGCGCCAGAACACTCGCCCCAGGGTGTGGCCGCGCTGGGTCTCGATCAGGGCCTGGCAGTTTTCGCCCGCGATAAAGCCCGGGCCGAGGCCGATCAGCAGGGGCGTGGAAATTGTCAACGGTTCGGGCGGACGTTTGAGCAGGCGCGCATCGATAACGGCTGAAAGCTGAAGGCGCTGCCCTGAGCCTGTCGAAGGATTGAACGTTGGAAGGTTGGCAAGGTCGGGGTCGACAATAACTGGAATTTGGCCTTGTTCGAAGGCGGCGATGGTATGCGCTTCGCTTTCGACCCGCAAGGCAGTCACTTCCTCGACCTGCCATTGGCCTTCGTAGACTGCTTCGCAGAAAGAAACCGCGCGGCGGACGGCCAGCGGTTGCTCGAGCTCGCTGATCAGCACCTGAAAACCGGCGCGGTGCAGGCGCAGGGCGACTCCGCTTGCCAGGTCGCCCCCGCCTCGAATGAGAATGAGAGTCATAGGGTTGTTCACTGTTTTTCCGCGTGTTTTATGCGCAGGATGGCGATCTTGGTCGGGTGGTTGAAGGGGGTCGGATCGGTTGGATGGCCTGCGACCCGGCCGGCGGGGAGTCCGCAGAAATCTTCGGGGACCGGAACCAGCTGCTCGATGGAAACGAAGCCATCCAGGCAGAGCGAGTCCAATAGTTCCATAAAATCGGCTCCGCTGACAAAAAGGGCGTTGTTGATGACCACCAGCCATCCACCGCTCTTGACCAGCGGACGGGCTTTGTTGATCAGCCGGGCCGGGTCGTTTTCCAGGTCCACGCGGCCTTTGGCTGTGGACGAGAAAAAAGGCGGGTCGAGCAGGACGCAGTCGAAGGTCTGGTTTTCGCGTTTGAAGCGGCTGACCGCTGGGAAGAAGTCGGCGCTGACGAAGTCGCTTTTAACGATTGGGAAGCCGTTCAGGGTGTAGGAAGCCTTTCCCAGATTGAGAAAATCGCGGTTGCGGTCGAGTTGGACAACGCGCGCAGCTTTCCCGGCCATGGCGGCCACACCCAGGCTGCCGGTGTAGGCGAAGGTGTTGAGCACGCTTTTGCCGGCCATGTTTTCCTTTAACCAGCTTCGCAGGTTGCGGGTGTCGAGGTACAGGCTGGCGTCGCGGTTCATGGTCAGGTCAACGGAGTACCAGACTCCGTTTTCACGGATCTTGCGGTCAGGCACCTGGCCGTGCAGCAGCAGGCCTTGTTTTTCCTGGCGGGTGGTACCTTGGCGGGTTTTGAGCACAATGGCCTGCACCCAGGGCAATTTTTCAAGGTAGAAAGCCTGCGCCTCGCGGATGGCCGAGATGCCGAGAATGGGCACTTCGGCGTAATTATTGAAAACCAGGGTGCGGGCGTACAAGTCAACCACCAGGTCGGGGTCGCCTTCGGTGAATCCGTTGAACAGTCGCAGGGCAGATTGATGCTTTTCGTCCAGCAGGTGGGCGCGGGGCGAGAGGGCTTTTTCGAACAGGCGGGTGATGGGCGGCATGGATACTATTAAATCACATCTTGTTGACTTCATGTGAATGCAGTGATAAAATACAGCCCGCTCAAGACGCCCCCATCGTCTAGTGGCCCAGGACGGAGCCCTCTCAAGGCTCAAACCGGGATTCGAATTCCCGTGGGGGCACTCATCAATTATGTAATGAAAACTTGAGAGGGTAGTTCGTATGCCTTCCCTGTTTAAATCTCAGGGAGTATCAAAATGCCAGACCTGAAGGAGTACATTGAAACTTCTCAAGCGGCAGAAAAATTAAACTACCATGTCGAGCATGTACGTCGGATGATGCGCGAAGGCAGTTTGATGGGGATAAAAATTGGCCGCACCTGGCTCGTGCAAAAAAAATCTCTTGACGAGTATATTGCACGAACATCTAATATGAATAAACACGATCCACGCCGAACTCAGTAGAACTTCCTGAATAATCAGGAAGTTCTTTTTTATTTGCTTGACTATATTTTCATCTTGCTGTAAGATATTGTGTGACACAATAGGTAAGTTTGTTTTAGATAGCGAGGAGCAAATGACCGTATTTTTTATCCTGATCCTATTCATAATCGCGCTGCTCTTTGGTTTCTCATCCATGTCGCAATCCTATGCTACCGCCCAGCAGGCCCAGGCGGCCATCGAAGCCAGCCGGACGGCGCAGATCGCCAGCACCGGCAACCTGGTCGTGATTGTCACTCTCGCGATTGTGCTCTTGGTAGCCATTGCCATCATCGCCTACCTGCTGCTGCACGCCAGGCAACCAGCAGGTCAACGTGGGAATTCCCGGCCAAACACAAGCCAGGTGCCCCAGGCGGATTTGAGCAGCTTGCTGCCCGCGATGCTCACGATGCTGCTACTCCAAGCCATGCAAAAACAGAGTGACCCCGAGTCAGACATGTTGTTTCGCTCCAGATACGAGGCTGATTTAGCTTTGCTCGAAGATGAAGACACGATCTCTTGGATGATGTGATGTTCGCCAAACTGCGCCTGCCCCTGCTCGCCTTGTTCTTGTCTGCCTGTGCCAATACAGCGGATTATGTTCCCGCGCGCCTGACCACGCCAACCGTCACCCCGAACGTGTACGACTTGGCACTCGGCAATATTCAGGCCCAGGCAACGCTGGATGCAATGCAGGCAACATCCCAGGCAATCTCAGCGGAACTTACTGCCACCGCCTACGCCCCTACCCAACAGGCCATCGAGACAGCCACCGAACGAGCTTGGCAAATCATCGGCTGGACAGCCACCGCCGCGGTTGAGCAGACTGTTACCTCGGCGAACGGAACGGCCACCGCCCAGGCATGGACGCCTACCCCGAACTTCACCGCCACCGTTGAATCCGCTCAGGCTGCGGCCCAGGCCACCGCCCTGCACGGGGAAGCGGTGAGTGTCGAATTGGCGATCGAGCGCGAACGGATGATGAACAAGGTGCAGGCAGTGGTTCCCTGGGGCGCTCTGATCGTAGCGCTGGTTTTCACGTTGGTGATGGCCTGGCGCTGGAGCAAAGTCCGCCCGGTGCAGCGCGACCCGCGCGGGGATGCACCCCTGCTGATCATCGATGGCAAGGTGTACGACGCCGATCGCAACCCCTTCCCGCTGGTGGATCTGTCCGGTCCCAAACCACAAATCCCGGCCCTGACATCCCCGGAACTCCAGTCTGCCACCACTGCCCGTGACCAGATGATCGACCTGGCCACTCGCGGTAGCCAGGGGCAGACACCACAACGCAAAGCACTCGCCCAGAAGATGGCCGCACAGAACATCCTGCCGCCCACCGCTCAGATACGGGTGCTGCCGCCCGAACAAGCCCGCCCACTGCTGGGGGATGTCATCCCTGGAATAGTGCGGGACGCGATCGAGACCGACCTAACAGCACAAGGAGAAACCGATGACGAATAATCTAGAGATTTCCCACCGCCAAATGCGCCTGGCCGAGACCATCTCGCGCCAACTTGTGAACGCCCTGATCCGCCGCAAGCTGACACCCGCCTTTAGCGACTTTTTTATTACCCACCTGGCTGGGCTGACGCCGCTGATCGCCGTACTCGACACCGCAAAACTTGGAGACCACAGTGCTTATGTCAGCGCGGATTTGCTGCATCAATTGAGCACCGACCTGGGCGGTCTACCGGTCTATCTCTCAAACCACTCCGGTATCCGTTATGTCATTCTGCTCTCGCCTTTGCCCAAGTTGCCCCGCAAAGTCGATCTGCCCCTGGACATCCCGCGCGGCAAGCTGGCGGTTGGGGTGCGCTTCAGCGGCCAGCCGGTGCTCTTGGAGTGGGAAACGCTGTTGCACCTGGCCGTTCTGGGTGCTACCGGCTCGGGCAAGTCGATCTTCCTGCAAAGCCTGGTTACACAAGCAATCCGGGACGAAATGAAAATCTTGCTCTCGGATATCGATCAAACGACATTCGGAATGCTCGAAAGTCACCCCAACCTGGCCGCACCCATCGCCAGCACTCCGCAGGAAGCCCTAGGGCTGATCGAGCAGGCCATCGCCGAGTGCGACCGGCGCGCCGAATTGTTCAGGCAAGTGCCCGAACGCCCACAGAAATTGAGCGAATACAACGCCTTGATGGTGAAGCAGGGAAAAGAACCGCTGCCCAGAATGCTGGTTGTCCTGGATGAAGCCAGCAGCGTGCTAACTGCCCTGGGCGGCGCGAAAGGCGCGATGGGCCAGGCCCTAGCCACGCTCGGCTGGCGCGGACGCAAGTTCGGCATCCACTTTGTTTTTGCGGCCCAGGAGTTCACCAAGGACATTCTCGGCCCCGTCCGCGACCAGGTGGGTCTGACACTTTGTTTTCGGGTGGGCAACGCCCAGATGGCCGAACGGATGGGCTGTAACCGGGCGGAACGTATCCCGGAGAACCGGCCAGGGCTGGCGATCAGCAACCGGCATGGGCCCATTCAGACCTACTTTGTCGAGTCATCTGCGCTGGGTCAGGGCCAGAAGTTGTTGCCTTCACTGAACGACTTTGAACGCACCCTGTTTGCCCGTTCTCAACGCGAGACTAATGGGCGGCTATCCATCCCCATTTTGGTGGGGTGGGGGCAGCGCGAACGGGCGGCCCGCCAGATGCTCGAAACGTGGGAATTGCGAGGTTGGGTTTTGCGCGATCCACAACGAGACAATGCCCGCTATATCACGGCCAAATTGGTCGAAATTATGTCAAACCGTCAAGCCGGTCAAGCCCCGTCAAACCCGGCCCGGTAACGTCAAACCACCTTCAAACCCGGAATAAGGAGAAATAACCATGGAAAACAATCTTATCCCCCTCGGCATTGATGCCGGAAATGGTGCCTTCAAGTTGTATGGCGCGAACGGCGGCCTGGAAATTGTCTCGCAGGTTGCCACCAACGGCAGCCAGAAAGTGCTCAACACGATGGGCCTGCGCAAGGCCAAGGCCCCGCTGGCCATCCAGAACGAGAACGGCCAGTTCTACGTTGGGCCGAACGCCCACGACTATGGACGCCCGGTTGAAAACCTGGATGTGGATCGCTTTAATGGCACGCCCGAAATGAAAGTGCTGCTGCACGGCTCTCTGACCCGCTATCAGAAGCGCTTTGGCGCGTTCAACGCCCCACTCTCGGTGGTGGTTGGTCTGCCGAATGAAGTCCTGACCGGCGAGCAGGCCGAGCAGAACGTCGAGAATGTGAAGCGCTGGATTCGCGGCTCTCATGCCTGGACGGCAGATGGCCAAGACTACAGCCTGCAAATCGCCGAGGTCAAAGTAGCCAGCCAGGTTACGGGCGGCCTGTTCGATTACCTGCTGAACGCCGAAGGGAAATTTATCGCCGAACGCAAGGGTGCTTTCAATGGTGAAGTCGGTGTGGTCACGGTTGGCTTTGGCACGGTGGAATTGATGGTGGTGCGCGATCGCACCCCCGTCCAGCGCTTCACGACTGGCGCGGCATCCGGTGTGCGCCGTCTGTTAGAGATCGTCAATGGACAGCGGCTGTACTCGCTGGGTGAGCTGGACACCCAGCTGCGGGCCGGGCAGTTGAACATCCGCGAGGCCCTGCCGATCTGGGAGCGCGAAGTGACCGGTGTCATCGAACGCCAGTGGGGCACGGCCTGGAAGCGTTTTGCAGCAGTTTTAATCATGGGCGGTGGAGCCATTCTGCTTAAGGACACTTTGCCGTACCGCTTCGGCGGTAAGGCCTACATCCCGGACGAACCGGTGCAGGCCATCGCGCGCGGGCTGTACCGCCTGACCCTGCTCGAGCAGACGCGCAAGGCCAAGTAATGACACGCGGACGCCCACCTGCCACGACCTCGGCCTGGGAGTGTCACATCCACCTGCGCTTGCGGGAGGGTGAAGACGATGACTTAATCGCCTTCCTGGGCAGCCTGCCAGCTCGCAAGCGCGCTACAGCACTGAAATCTGTCCTGCGCAACGGCGGGTCGCTCTTCAACCAGGCAGACGATGAACAAATCGATGAAGAGATGCTATCTGCCATCGACGACTTTCTAAAATAAGTGGGAACCAGAAAATCAATCAATTTTCTGGTTCCCAAGAAAGGGAATGAACTCAGTATGACTCTTGAACATGGTTTTTTTGATTATCTTGAACAGCGCGATTATTCTCCAGATACCAAACGTGGGTACCTGGCTGACCTGGAGCATTTTGCGGCCTGGTTCCAGCACAAAAACGGGGAGATTCTTGCGCCAGCTCGTTTAACTCCTTCGGATATCAAAGAGTATAAAAATGACTTGCTGACGGTTAAGCGCTGCAAGGCAAGCACAATCAACCGGCACTTATCTGCAATTGCGGCTTATGCTCGCTGGGCGCAGGAAAGCGGACTGATCCACACCGACCCGACCCTGTACGTCAAATCCGTCAAGCAAGTGGCGAGCGCGCCCAAGTGGCTGGACAAGTCGGAACAGTATGCCCTGCAGCGCGCGATCGAGCGCGACTTGCAAATCTCCAAATTACGCTATTCCAAACGCTGGATTACTCACCGCCGGGATGCTTCGATCGTCCTGTTTTTGCTCAATACCGGTCTGCGCTTGAATGAACTGGTCTCGATGCGCCTGGGGGATTTGGAACTCTCTGAACGCAAAGGTTCGCTCCTGGTGCAGAATGGCAAGGGTGAAAAACAGCGCAATGTCCCGCTGAATGCCGAGGCGCGCAAGGTCTTGCAGGAGTGGCTCGCGGTACGTCCAGAAACAAAAGATGACAGTGTCTGGGTGGCGGTCGAGGCAGAGCAGGCAGGGTTGAGCAAGCGTGGTGTCCAGCGTATCCTGGAACGCTATGCGGCAGAAGCTGGGCTGGAAGAGTTCACTGCCCACATTTGTCGCCACACGTTTGCCAAAAACCTGACCAACCAGAACGTTGGCATGGAGAAGGTGGCGGCCTTGCTCGGGCACGCCAACCTGAACACAACCCGCATGTACATTGCTCCGGATGTACATGATCTGGAAAGGGCGGTTGAGTCGCTGGGGTAGCCCGGCGACTTTTCAATTTGGTTAGTTTTGTTGTATGACAGTATCTTTTCGAGAGTTGTGCTAAGATTTCGTCACAATTCTGGCAGCTGAGTCTTCCAGATAAAACCTGCCCATTTAGGGCATACGTGCTTCACAATACAATACGTGCTTCATATAACGTTGGCTTATTTATTACGGTGGCGGCCTCATGCTCATGGGGTGGAGTCACAACGCAATAGAGTCGGCGTTTTTTGTTGTTAAAGTGCCGAAGTTGGCACACAACAAAAACCACCTCCCATGACTAAGACAAAACGTTTCGTTCAGCGTCGTCATGTGGGAACGTCCGTTGGCAGCCCAGAACGGGCTTGCGGGAGTCACTGCCAGCGATACTAAAAACCCGTTGTACGTACCCAGAAAAGCAGATAACGAGGCAAATTGGCCGGGGTTGATCTGTAGGGTGCGAAAGGCTCAACGATAAAAAAACAGGCATCACTTAATACAAACAGAACCCGCGCGGCTTTACT
>PHBU01000006.1 GCA_002840685.1 Chloroflexi bacterium HGW-Chloroflexi-6
GGTGGTGATTGGATCGGACAGGTTCAGGGCCGCTTATTGGCTGGTGGTGATTGGATCGGACAGGTTCAGGGCCGCTTGTTGGCTGGTGGTGATTGGATCGGACAGGTTCAGGGCCGCTTATTGGCTGGTGGCGACTGGATCGGAAACCACAGTTAATCAAATAAAATCAGTACAAGTTAATACTCAAATCAAAAACGAAGCAGGATATTTTATTCTGCTTCGTTTTTGATTTGATAGTTTTTTACTCACCCAAAGACCGCCGTCAAGAGTCTTGACCCTGATTATTTAACAGCATATAGATCATGAATCCCAAACCAATCGCCCCAAGCAGGGCCAGGATCGTCAGCCAGCCGAACTGCAAAGAAAGCTTCCAGTGGTAGGCCAACAAGGCCAGGATCAGGCCGGTCAACAAGGCCAGGCCCAGACGGACATAATGGCGAACCCGGATCGAATGCGGCAGGTCTACAGAGTCTGAGCTGCGCAAGCGGGCATCGAAATCTGCCAAATCCCAACCGGCCAGCGAAAACAAAACGGAAAATAACAAAAGGTAAAAATTAATCGTCTGGTCAGAACTCTGATATCCCCCAAGAATGCCAAACCCGACAAATACAAAAATCGCTACAAAGCCAGCGGTATTGACCCAGCTTGCCAACCGCAGGAATGAGTAGGTTAAGTAAGCAAAAAACAATCCCAGGAGGACAGCGGGCCAGAGCAAATCAGCCAGAACAAAAGCCAAAACCAACAAGGCCGCAGAGACCAGAGAAAAGATAAAGGCCAGAATTCGGATCACAGCCTGCCCCCAGCGTGGAAGATCTGACGGCGTTCCAGGGCGCGCCGGGCAACCTGCTCAAAAGGCAGGGAAACATCCCAATTGACGATGGGCACGCCGATCCCGCGCAAACGGTCCAGAAACAACTGCCGCCGAATCTGAATAATACGCAAGGCCAGAGACAAACTGTCTGAGGAAGCTCCTCCCGAAATTTCGAAAGAAACCGGGTCGGGGCTGACCACCAGGACAGCGTATCCCTGTGAGCGCAGATCAAAAATACTGCGAAAATCATCAGGGATCAACGAACTGACCAAAACAAGCTGTGAACGGGTCGGAAACCGATTTCGGGGGATGTGGAGTTCGTTAAAGTTCTGCGACTCGCCAGGTTCGAGACCCGAGAGATCGTGCAAAATCTTTTCGCCCTGGATCTTGCCATAACCGGGCAGGGTCCAACGGATTTGTTTGCCATAAAAAAGCATTCCAACCCGGTTGCCTGCCGAGAGAAAGGCATTCGAAAGCGCAGCCGCAGCCATTACCGAATGCTCAAAGATGGACCGATCACCTATCTCATTCGAGCAGCGGCGGCCATCAAGGATGATGCCAACATCCACCACGCGTTCCTGTTCGTATTGGTTGGAATAAATTCCCTGGGGATGGCGGGCGGTCAGGCGCCAATTAATGCTACGCGAAGAATCTCCGGTTTGGTAATCGCGCACATCGAAAAACTCCAGACCCGGGCCGCCCTGTCTGGCCAGAATGGAACCCGAGAAAATGCGTGTGCGCCGCGGGCGGATGGGAATATGGCGCAAGCGCAACACGGGCGGCACGACAAACAACTGCCCATCAGTCGGCAAAACCTGCGAAGCTGACGCCAATCCAAACGGCTCACGCGCAGTCACGCGCACCCTGTGCAGCATGTAATATCCGCGCTTGCCCGTCAGAGCATACGTCCAGGAAACGGATGCGCCCGAAGCGATGCTCACCAGACGACGATGGAAACCATCCGCGATCTGCATCCCTTCCGGAAGCAGGTCTTCGATCAACACCTCTTGCAAATCCGCCCCGTGGTTGGTCGCTGTCAAGGTAACCTGCACGCTCTCGCCCTGGGCAATCCGCCAGGCGCTCATCTTGCGCGTGATCGTCAGGTTTAGCTCTGCGGGAGCATTCCACAACCCGGCAACCAGATAAATCACCAGCGGCAGGGCAAGGATCAGCAGGCGCGCTTCGAGAGAGGCCAGCCCGACCGCAATAAAAAGAAACGCAAGCGCGGAGACGAGAAAAGCGCGACTCATGTGATCCAAGCCCGGTTTACTTCAGCACCGGCACACGCACCCGCGCAATAACTTCATCCACAACCCTATCTGCCACCTGGTTGGTGAGCCAGAACTCGGGCTGCAGGACGATGCGATGGGACAGGATCGGGCGGGCAAAACGCTTGATATCATCAGGCAAGACAAAGTCGCGCCCCGAGAGAGCCGCATACGCGCAGGCCATCTTGAGAAACGCCAACGAGCCGCGCGGACTGGCTCCAACGGCCGCTCGCCGGTCGGCGCGGGTTGCCTGTACGATTTCGGCGATATAACCCAGCAGGTCAGGGTCAACATGCACATTTTCCACCGCCTGGCACATTTCGAGCACCATCTGCGGATCGGTGACCCTGGTCAGGGTTACTTCTTCCTGTTTGCGGGCGTGGCGGCGATGCAAAATCTCGCGCTCCTCGTTCAAGTCTGGATAACCAACCGAAAGTTTGAGCATAAAACGATCGAGTTGGGCCTCGGGCAGCGGAAAAGTTCCTTCATATTCAATCGGGTTTTGGGTCGCCAGCACAAGGAAGGGTTTGGGCAAGGCCATACTCTCGCCTTCTAGCGTCACCTGTCCTTCCTGCATCGCTTCCAGCAAAGCCGACTGGGTCTTGGGCGAGGCGCGGTTGATCTCATCCGCCAGGATGATGTTCGCGAAAATGGGACCCGGCCTCAATTCGAAACGGTTCTCGCTGCGATTAAAGATATAGCCGCCGGTAATATCGCCCGGAAGCAGATCCGGCGTAAATTGGATTCGTTTAAAGTCCAGACCCAAAGCGGTCGCAAAAGAGCGGGCAACCAGCGTTTTTCCAAGGCCGGGATAATCCTCGAGCAAAACATGGCCGCCCGCCAGCACGGCAGACATGATCATTTCCAGGGAAGAACGCTTGCCGACAACCGCGCGTTCGACTTCATCGATGATCTGATGGCATAAGGCAGAAGTTTGGGCGATATCAAGGCTCATTGGATGTCTCCATCATATAGGTTTCAAGATATTCGATAACGGCTTGTGGTTCCGGATCGGTTTCGAGGCCAGCCTGTTTTGCCTGGCGGCCAAAGGATGCCGGGGTGGAGTATACGGCGATTTCAAGGTATTTTTGAATGTCAGCAGGTGGATTCCAGCCAGGTCCTGAAAGATGCCCGCGACGTTCAACCTGAACTCCCTGCGCGCGCAAGATGTCAATGGCCAGGTCTGCAAACGTGCGCGCCACAAACCAGCGCTGATAAGCCCCGCGCTTGATGCGTCTCAACCAGAAAGCAAGTTGGTGAACTTCCCCCGGAACTGTCTGTGGCCTTGTCCAATCTGACGGAAAAGCAATCCGCACCGTGCCCAGGCTCCACAGGGCAATACTAAAAACAACAATCACGGCAAAACCCCAGAGTGCGGATTGCGGTATTGCCCCAAGATAGCCTCGGAGAAGCCAGAAGAACCTGAAGACCGGCATGAGCAGGCCATCCTGGACAAAACCTGAGATCAGCAGCGCCAGAACAACGGCAAAAGCCAGCAAAACAACCCCTAAAACCACCCTGACAAGTTTCATGCGGAACCCCGGCAGGCAATAATCAGTTTATTCAAACAAGCCACGGCATCATCGATCTCAGCTTGTGTGGCCGTTTTGCCGCCATAGCGAACGCGTTCAAATAAGACCGTCAGGCGCTCGGCAGGAGCCGCTGGCATGCGCGCCTTGACCATGACAGCCACAAACTCAGCAGGAGTCAGGCTGCTCTCCAGAAAGTTCATGTGATGACTTTCACTCACCGCCTGGAGCATGCCAGCGTAACAATTCACGATCGCATCCCCCCAATCCTTGCCAGACTTTATCTCATCCACCGCCTGCTCGGCAATCTCGGCAAATGCGATCAGATGGCCCTGACCTTCAGCCCGCGCCCGAAATATCATCCAAACCAGGAGGAAAAGTGCCAGAACAAGAACCAACGAGAACGCAAATGAAATCCAGGGGGAAATGCTTGGCCGCTCAAAAACCTGCGGGACAATCTCTTCCTGCGGCAAATCCAACTCCAACTCATCAGCTGGCACATCTTCCGCCGGCGTAACCTGCTCCGTCAGGACAACCTCGTTCGTATCCTGATACGTGGACACATACAAAACAAAAAACATGAGAATGGCCAACAGGCCAAGCACCAAAATGAATTTTCTCTGGCGGGGTTTTGCCATAAAAAACAAACCCACAAGGGCAACAATCAGCGCCGCCACGACCAGTGCAAACACCAGCGCCAATTGCGGCGGCCGGTAACGCAATGGAGCATCGTTCGCGGCATCCTCAGCCAGCATGGAAAATGGTATTCCGGGAGAAAACTCCAAAGACCCCAACCCGGACGCCAACACAAAAAGAATGCCGATGGTAAAAAAACCAACAAGCAGGATCGGGATTTTTTGACGCGCTGGCAGCTTCATCGTTTGAAATTATAACATTTTGACGAAACGAAACCGATCGCTTATTTTTCGTGCGTGGGCAAATAGGGCATCTGCGGGCCGTCAACACCCAAAAAACCGGCCAGCGCGGCGCGCATGGCGGTGCGGTCGTCCCATAAGTATTCGGTCGTGCCAAAACACATTGACTGCTCGTGGCCCTTGCCGCAGGAGACCACGAGATCGCCAGGACGGGCCAATCGCAGCGCAAAGCGGATGGCTTCGCCGCGGTCAGGGATACGATAAAAGCTCTCGCCTTCGCGCCCACCCTGGCTTTTGGCGCCGGTCGCCATCTCTTCCAAAATCCCATCCAGAGACTCGGTGCGCGGGTCTTCCGCCGTCAGAATCGAGATATCTGCCAGTTGGGCGGCCGTTTCGGCCATCATGCGTCGTTTTTCGCGATCACGCAGGCCCGCCGAGCCGAAGACCGCGATCACCCTGCCGGAGGTCATCTGGCGGGCGGTCTCGAGAGTCACTTTCAGGGCGTTGGGGGTGTGGGCAAAATCGACGATGGCGGTAAAGTTTTGGCCCAGGTCGATGCGCTCCATGCGCCCAGGGATGCCTGGCAGGGCAACAATCCCCCTTGCAGCAGTCTGCGGGTCAATGCCCAGGCCAACCATCGCCGCCGAAAAAGCCGCCAGACAGTTCGAGACGTTATAAGCCCCGACCAGGTTCGATCGGGCAGAGCGCACCGCAAAATCACGTCCACAGATGTCAAAAACCAGCCCGGAAGGCTCATAGCGGATGTTCTCGGCATAAATATCGGCATCGGAGCTTAGGCCGTAGCAGACCCGCCTTATTTCAGGTTGCCGATCTTTGATTTTCGATTGGACGAGCGCTTCCAGAAATGGATAAGAAATATCATCCCGATTGAGAACAGCCAAGCGCGGATTGCCCTGCGTTTTTTCAAGCGTCCCGGACAGCAGTTCGAACAGGCGGCCCTTGGCGGCGCGGTAATTCTCATACGAGCCATGCTCGTCGAGGTGCTCATGAGTGATATTGGTTACCACCGCAATATCATATTGCGAAGCATCCGCCCGAAACTGAGCCAGTCCATGCGAGGTTGTCTCGAGCACAACATGCGTCAGCCCGGCAGCAACCATTTTAGCAAGATACAGCTGCACGTCCGGGGCGTCTGGCGTGGTGACATGAAAACCGGTATCCAGCTCCTCGCCGCCGATAACCGCATTGACCGTCGAGATAATCCCGGTTTTGATGCCGGCCGCAAGCAGGATGTGGTAAAGCAGGTTGCTGGTGGTGGTTTTGCCGTCCGTGCCGGTCACGCCGATCACGGTCAGCTTTTTGCCGGGATAATCGTGGAAGGCCGAGGCGAGATAGGTTACCGCCTGTCGGGCGTTTTCCACGCGGAGGTAAGGCACAGACAGCCCATCCATTTGCTCCTGTCCGACGATCGCCGCCGCGCCCTGTGCGATGGCCGCCGGGATGAACTTATGCCCATCCGCGCTGCCGCCCGGCATGGCAACAAACACGTCACCCGGCCGAATTTTGCGCGAATCGATCACCACCCCGCCGACAGGTGGGTCGCCGCCAAAATCACCGGAATAGGTCAAAGGAAATTCAGCAAACAGATCTGAGAGAAGTTTTTGTGTGGTCATGGGGATGTTTTACCATAAAAGCCCCCACCCGGCAAAATAAAAACAGGCCGGGAAAATTCCCGACCTGTCAGTTCAGCTTTTATAGATAAAAATTTAGCGCAGGCTAGCGCGCAGGCCTTCGAGCTTGCCCGCAACCGAACCATCCAGCACCTTGTCGCCAACGCGAATGACCAGACCGCCCAGAATGGAGGTGTCAACGCGGAAAGTGACCGCGACCGCACCAGACTTGGCGAGCACATCTTTCTTGACCAATTCCTGCTCGGCGGGGGTCAGCGGCAGGGCGCTGGTGATCTCGGCAGACTGCCCGGCGGCGCTGGCGCCTTCCATAACGAGCACTTTGCCGGCCTTGACGCCCAAGAAGAACTCTTCGAGCAAGGCATGCTGGCGCTTTTCGTCCAGGGCTTCGCCGATCAATTTCTGGGTGGCAGCGATCGAGAGAGCAGCCACCTGTCCGCGCAGATCGCCCAGGATGCGGTTGCGTTCTTCTTCGACTTCGGCCAGGGCCTTTTCGCGGGCTTTACCGGCTTCAGCTTCGGCGACAGCCTTCACATCACGGCCAGCGGCTTCGGCGCGCTCGGTCGCTTCGCGAACCAGTGCGGCGGCTTTTGTCTGGGCCTCAGCGATGATCTTCTCAGCTTCCTTTTCGGCGTTGGCGCGGGCTTCAGCAGCTTCGCGGGCATCTTCAAGACCCTGCGAGATCGTAGCGCGGCGTTTTTCAAGCAGGCCTGAAATCGGGCCAACAACCCACTTGACCACGACGGTGTAGACAATGATCAGGTTGACAACCTGGACCAGGAAAAAGGGTAGGTTAAGACCTAATGCTTCCAATGCGTCCTCCTGTCTTCTAGAAGACGAACAAAATCAGGAGCGCAACCACCAGGCAGTAAATGGCGACGGCTTCAGCAAAGGCGATGCCCAGAATCATGTTGGTCTGGATCGTGCCAGTGGCATCCGGGTTGCGGCCCATGGCCTGAACAGCGCCACTGGTAACAATACCGATACCAGCACCAGCGCCAATCGCGCCAATCATCGCCAGACCGGCGCCAATCAATTTTGCAGCTTCAGCATCCATAGTAGATAATCCTCCGTTAGTCGTTTTCGGGCGGGACGATTTGCTTGAGCAAATCGCGCCACAATGAAATGGTGTTTAACCCGGGCAAACTCTCGCCCGAAACTTACGCGTGCGCTTCTTCGTGGTGTTCTTCGCCGTGACCCTGGGTGGCTTGAGACATGAAAACCATGGTCAACATACCAAACACGATGGCCTGGATCAGGCCAACGAAGAATTCAAGCAAATAGAACATGGCCGGGGCGAAAACCTTGGTCAGCGAACCCATGACAAAGATCAGCACCGCGCCTGCAAACAGGTTGCCAAATAGACGGAAGGCGAAAGACAGGATCTTGGAAAACTCTGAAACGAGTTCAAGCAAACCAACGCCAAAATCGATAAAGCCGAAGATCGGCTTGCTGAACAAACTTCCTGTATTCCAAAACTTCCACAGATAGGCAATACCCTGCGAGCGGAAGCCCATCACCTGGATCATAACCACTGCCACCACAGCCAGGGCAAAGGTAAAGTTCAGGTCGGTCGAAACAGGGCGCATGAAAGGGATAACGGCATAGCTCTCACCATGGGCTTCGCCTTCAGCGCCTTCAACCTTGCCCTCATCCCAGATGGTTGTAAAGGGGCCAACCTGCTTCAAGGCATAGCCATGCCCCTCGTATTCGTGGATAATGCCGACGGTTTCATTGCCGGGGATCAAACCAGACCAGTTGGCAGCCAGCACCAACAAGGTGATCGTGGCAAACCAGGGGAAAATCTGTTTGGTCCACTTGCCGGCGGTGCCTTCGGTAATCCCGTAGAGCATTTCCAGCAGGGCTTCGACCGCGCCAGAGATGCCGGTCAATACCATTTTCCCGCTGCTGGCGCCGCGCGCGACACCAAAGGCAATCGCAAAAACAATAATGTCGGCCAGAATCATGCCAACAAAGGTATTGGTCGGGTAGAACCCGCCAAGCCATGGCTGTTCAGTCAATTTTTCGCCAGGCAGATAAACGTGCGGCATGATGGGGATGATTCCGAGACCAACTTTGATACCGAAGATATCAAACTGGAAGAACAGGAATACACCCAACAAAATCGCCGCAAGTACAACCCAGCGCGCCCACACTCGGTTCTTGGGTTTTTCACTCACGATTTGCTTCCTCCTCAGAAGAATTGGCTGTTTTCATAGAGACGGGCTTCAACCGGTCTGTGGCTTTGCGCACGATATAGATCAAGGCAACAACCGCAACCGGAGCACTGACAACAATAAAAATGATCGTAAACAAAGGCCTGGTTTCAAAAACCTTATCCAACCACAACCCCACAAACAACGCACCGATAAGGATGATGGGCGTCAGGCAACCGACCTGGCCTACGACCGTAGCCAGGGTCATATTATAGGCATTGTTGTTCTGGTTGGTTGGCTGGCTCATGCGTTGCGGATTATATCACAAGGGCTTTTGCGAAGTCCAGTACAGAACCGCACAAAGAAGATTAGAAATGGGCGAATAGGCTCAGGCCGGTTTTCGACTGCACGGACGCTCTCGCCGGGGACTTTTACGGACAAAAAGCAGGCCACCCTCCCCATTTTGGCGGAGGGTGGCACTCGAAAATCAGTCTTTACTTGATAAACAGGCTGGCCGCGGCGTCGGTGGAAAGACCAAACCAGGGGGCGAAAAGTGTACCGACCAGGATGATGCCCAGCGTCAACACGGCAATCGCAACCAGGTGCGGGCGCGTGATCTGAATGGGGTGTGCGGCTTCGTCTTCACCTTCCATCCGGTACAGGTAAACGTATTTCATGACCGTCAGGTAGTAGTAAACGCCCACGATGGAGGTGATGATACCGATCACAACCAGCCACGTCCAACCGCTCTGGATGGCGGCAAAGAATACCAGAAACTTGCCGACAAAACCGCCGAAAGGCGGCATACCTGAAAGCGACAGGAAAGCCACCAGCATGGCCAGCGCCAGATAGGGTGAACGGCGGCTGAGGCCATCGTAGCCGCGGACGTCATCCGTGCCGATCGCGCGCCCGACGATGGCGATGATGCCAAAGGCGGCCAGGTTGGTCAGGATGTAGGCCAACAGGTAGAAAATCGCAGAGGCCACTCCCAACGACGAGGCGGCGATGACACCCAACAGGGCGTACCCGGCATGGGCGATCGAGGAGTAGGCCAACAGGCGCTTGATGTTCTTCTGGGCCAGGGCCACCAGGTTGCCGAGGATCATGGTTACCGCCGCCAAAACCGCGAGCAGCATTTGCCATTCATCGGCTGATGAGCCGAAAGTAGTCAGAAACAGACGCGCCAGCACGGCGAAACCGGCAGCTTTGGAAGCCGTCGAAAGGAAGCCGGCCACCGGGGTGGGGGCGCCTTCGTAGGTATCCGGGGCCCAGAAGTGGAAGGGGGCCAGCGAGAGCTTGAAGCCCAGCCCAACGATCAGCAGCAGCAAGACGCCGACCGAAAACGGGGTGGACGAGGCAAATTGTCTGGAAAGATCGTCGAAACCGGTCGCGCCGCCGAAGCCGTAAACCAGGGTTAGGCCGTAGAGCAGGACAGCAGAGGTCATCGCGCCGAAGAGCAGGTATTTGAACCCGGCTTCAGTGGATTTCTTGTCGTCGAGCATGAACCCGGCCAAAACGTAGAGCGGAATGGAGGTGGTCTCAATCGCCAGATACAGCATGACCAGATCCGAGGCGGAGGCCATCAAACTCATACCGATCGTGGCAGCCAGCAGCAGGGCATAGGATTCGGCCCGACGGGAGAGCTGCTCGATATCCATCATGAACAGGGCCGTGATGGCAGCGGCGAAGATAAAGAACAACTTGAAGGCGTAGCCCAGCATGTCGAAACGAACCATGCCGCCCCAGGCCAGGACACCTTCCGCCCCGGGGCGGACCAGGAACAGGCTAATGGCCAGGACGCCGAACAGGCCGCCCGCGGTCAGCCAACCCAGGTTCACGCGGCGCTTCTCATCCTTCCAGAGCGGGTCGAGAACCAGGATCAGAACACCCAGCACCAGCATCAAGACTTCAGGCAGGATTGCCAGTAAATTGACATTCATTTATGCACCTCCCAAAAGTCGCAGCACGTTTTGCACGCCGACTTCGACCAGCGGGGCCATCAGACCGGGGAACATGCCCAGGGCAAACATCACCACGCACAGCGTAACCAGGGCTACTTTATCGAGAACAGAAATCGGGTGAATGTGGCCTTCAAATTCCGTAGGCATGTCTCCGAAGAAAACACGCCGGATAGCGATCAGCACATAGGCTGCGGTGATGACGATCGAAAGCGAGGCGATCACAGCCACCAACCACTGGGCTTTCCAGACACCCATGAAAATGGGGAATTCAGCCACGAAACCGGACAAACCGGGCATACCCATTGAGACCAGACCGCCAACAATAAAAGCGATCGCGACCCAGGGCAGCGGCTTGGCCATCCCGCCCAGTTCGGGCAGTTGGCGGGTGTGGGCGCGGTCATAAACCATGCCGACGGCTGCAAAGAAGAGGGCCGTCATCACACCGTGCGAGAACATCTGCAAGCCTGCGCCAACCATGCCCTCGCGGTTGAGGGTGGCGAAGCCGAGCATGACCAGGCCCATGTGTGAAACGGAGGAGAAACCGATGATGTACTTGAAATCGGTCTGGATCATGGCGATAAAGGCGCCATAAACCACGTTGACCAGCGCCAGGCCCATGATCAGCCACTGCCAGTATTGCGCGCCTTCGGGCAGAAGCATGATGCCCACCCGCAGGGCGGCAAACGCGCCCAGCTTCATCAGCACGCCAGCGTGGAACATCGAAACCGCGGTTGGGGCGGCGACGTGACCGTCAGGCGACCAGTTGTGGAAGGGAAAGATACCGCCCAGGATGGCGAAGCCGAGAAAGACCGGCAGGAACCAGAAAACCTGGAAAGGGATCGAATAGCCAAAGATGGTGACCATCCCGGCCATTGCGCCGGCTTTTTCCATCATAAGCATGTCGAAGCTGTAGACGCCGGTGTTCAGGCCAACCTGCCAGTACATGGCCAGCGCGCCGACCAGGGCAAAGACCGAACCCAGGAACAGGTACAGGGTCAGTTTCATGGCCGCGTACTCGCGGGTCTGTTTCCAGCCCCAGATGGCGATCAGCAGGAACATCGGGAAAACGGCGATCTCGTAAAAGAAGAACAACATGAACAGGTCGAGCGCCACGAAGACGCCGAACACACCGCCCGCCAGCAGGAACAGGAAGGCAAAGAATTCGCGCGGGCGATCATCGATGCCCCACGAGATCAGGACGCCGGTGAACATGACCAGACCGGTCAGCAGGACGAGCGGGGTGCTGATCCCGTCCACGCCAACATGGTAGGAAATGCCCAGCACCGGCAACCAGTCAACCTTTTCAATGAACTGGTAGCCCGCTGCAGCCTGGTCGTAAGAGAAATAGACCCAGACCGACAGGATGAGCGCAAAGATCGCAGCGGCCAGGGCCGTGACGCGGATCTCATTTTTGCGCTCGCCGTTCATCAGGAAGATGATCAGCGCGGCGACCAGTGGGGTAAAGACAATGACACTAAGAATTGGAAATTGCATTGCGCACCTCGGCTAGAACAACATCATCATGGCTTTATTGATGACATCCAAAATCCACATCGGCCAGATACCGATGACGAGGATCAAGACCATCAGCGGAGCCATGACAAGGATTTCGCGGATGTTGATTTCGGTCAGGCGATGTTCGCCATGCGCCCAATGCTCATTGAGCGGTCCGTGCAAGACCTGCTTGATCCCTTTCAGGATGTAAGCGCCGGTCATCAACAGGCCGAGCATGGCAAAAGCAGTATAAACCGGCATGATGGCCCACGCGCCTCGCACCACCAAAAACTCAGAGACGAAGCCGTTTAGGCCCGGCAAGCCGAGCGAAGCCATGCTGGTAAAGATCAGGATGGTGCCGTACACCGGAACCAGCGGGAACAGACCGCCAAGCTGGCGCAGGTCACGGGTGTGGGTGCGCTCGTAGATCACACCGACCAGGAAGAACATGCCTGCCGCCGAAAGGCCGTGATTGAACATTTGCAGGACTGCGCCATTCAAGGCAATGGTCGCATCGAGTGTACCGACCGCCTTGGCAGCGGCGGCGATGCCGAGCAGGACGAATCCCATATGGTTGATGGACGAGTAGGCCACCAGCCGTTTGAAGTCCGTCTGACCGTAAGAGCCAAACGCGCCGAAGATGATCGCCATGACCGCCAGGAAGGCCAGCCAGCCAGCGAACTGGGCGGCTTCTTGCGGGTAGAACGGCAGCACCAGGCGCAGGAAACCGTACGCGCCCAATTTGAGCAGCACGCCCGCCAGGATCATCGATCCGGCTGTGGGGGCTTCGGTGTGGGCGTCCGGCAGCCAGGTGTGGAAGGGCCAGACCGGAACCTTGATCGCGAAAGCCACAACAAAGGCCCAGAAAGCAACCGCTTTGACCGTGCCGGTCGAAAGCCCGAGCAGGGTGGTCGCCTCCATCGTTGTCCAGCGTTCAGCCAGGGCAACAATATCGTAAGTGCCGAACAGAACACCCAGCATCTGGATCGCCAGCAGCAGGCCAAGCGAACCGGCCATGGTATAGATGAAGAACTTGAGTGAAGCGTAGTTGCGATTGGCCGAACCCCATTGGTTGATCAGGAAGTACATCGGGACGAGGCCAATTTCCCAGAAAACGAAGAAAATCAGCAGGTCGAGGGCCATGAAGACGCCCAGCATGCCCGTCTCGAGCAACAGGAACAGGATCATATAAGCCTTGACCTTATCGCTGATGCTGAACGAAGCCAGCAGGGCGAGCGGGGTCAGGATGGTGGTCAACAGAACCATCGAGAGCGAAAGCCCATCCACACCCAGGTGGAAGGTCGAGTTGATGGCGGTATACCAGGTGTACTGTTCTTCGAACTGGAAACCTGGCGCGGTCGAGTTGAAACTCATCCACAGCCAAACCGACAGGCCCAAAGGAACCAGGCTGGCGAGGAAAGCCGTCCAGCGGATGGCCTTGGCCTGGTCATTGGGGATGAACAGGATGGCCAGCCCCGCCAGGACGGGGAAAAACAGGATGGTTGTCAACAGGTGAGTGCTAATGAAGTCCATTGTCCACTCCCTTTAGGCAAGGAAAAAGTAATAAGCCAACACCGCCAACAGGACGATGAGGAAGGAAGCCGAGGCAATCAGGTAACTCTGAATGCGGCCAGTTTGTGTGTAGCGCAATTCGTGCCCGGCTTTCTGGAAGAGCGTTGCCGTGCCATCGCCAATGAATTCATTGATGAACGGCTTGTCGAACTTGTTGCGCAAGAAATCACCGATCCAGATCGGGGTTTTGCCGATGAAGTGCAGGATGCCGTCAATGAGGCCCTTGTCCATCCACTGCGAAGTGAAGACTTCCGAAAGCCAGATGACCGGCTTGACGACAAAGAAGGCGTAGAACTCGTCGAAGTACCACTTGTTTTGCAGGAAGGCATACAGCGGGCCAAACGGTTTCTGGAGCGGGTCGGGTTGACCAGCTTCTACATCCTTGTAAACCAGCCAGCCAAAGATGATGCCGAGTGATGCAACCAGCACAGAAATACCCAAAGGCACAAAGCTAAACTCAACCGCTTTGGGATGTTCGAGCAGGGTTCCGCCGACGAATTCGTGGAACCAGTTCGGGATCAGGCCGCCGATAACGGGGAACTGCTCGGGGATGCCAGCCCAGCCGGCGCTGATCGCAAAACCCGACAGGATCACCAGCGGAAGAGTCATCGTCCACGGGGTTTCGTGGGCGTGTTCGGCTTCCTTGGTGCGCGGCTCGCCCAGGAAGGTCAGGGTGATCTGGCGCATGGTATAGAAAGCCGTCATCAGCGCAGCCACCGACAGGGTGGCCAGAATCGTCCAGTGTCCGTGCGCGAAGGCATCAGCCAGGATCTCGTCCTTCGACCAGAAACCAGCCGTGATGAGCGGGAAGCCCGAGAGGGCAAATCCGCCGATCAGGAAGGTCCAGAAGGTAATTGGCATTTTCTTGCGCAGGCCGCCCATGTTGAACATATCCTGCGGGTCAACCTTGTGGTTGCCGGTGTGCAAGACGCCGTGCTCCATGCCGTGGATGACCGAGCCGGAGCCGAGGAAGAGCAGCGCTTTGAAGAAGGCATGCGTGACGAGGTGGAAAGCAGCAGCGATGTAAGCGCCCATACCGAGGGCGGCGATCATAAAGCCGAGCTGCGAGATGGTCGAGTAGGCCAGCACTTTTTTGATGTCGTTCTGCGCCAGGGCAATCGTCGCCGCGAAAATGGCGGTGAACGTGCCGATGAAAGCCACCACGCTCATTTCGGGGGTCAGGCTGTGATGATCCCAGCCTGCTGTCAGCAGTGGGAACATGCGCAGCACGGCGTAAACGCCGGCCGAAACCATCGTCGCCGCATGGATCATGGCGCTAACGGGGGTCGGGCCTTCCATCGCGTCGGGCAGCCAGATGTGCAGCGGCCACTGCGCCGATTTGCCAACCGTGCCGATGAAGAGCAGGATGGCAATCAACCCGGCGGCGGACAGGCCGAAGACCGGGGTCATGGTACCGGCCAGGGCAGCCAGCATCTCATGGGTGAAAATTTCGCGGAAGCTGAGCGTGCCGGTGGCCTGATACAGGAAGGCAATACCGAGCAGCATGAAAACATCGCCAACGCGGGTGGTCATGAAGGCCTTGATGGCCGCGGCGCGGGCCGAGGGCTTGGCGAACCAGAAGCCGATCAGCAGGTAAGAGCACAGGCCCATGATCTCCCAGCCGACGAACATGGTCAGCAGGTTGTCCGAAACGACCAGGGTGTACATACCAAAGGCGAACAGGCCAATAAAGGCAAAGAAGCGGCTGTACATCGGTTCAACCGAGAGCACAGTATGCTTGTGTCCGTATTCATCGGTGACGGTTGCGCCATGCGGCGGCAAACCGGGATGGTCATGATCGCCTTTGGGCTGGCCGAAGTTGTGATAACCAACGCTATAGATGAAGATCATCAGCACGGTCCAGGCCACAAAGAAGAGCACCACCGCCGAAAGGGGGTCGATCAAGACGCCGATTTTCAGGAAAGTGTCGCCGGTCGGCAGCCAGTTGGTGAAGGAATGAAAAACATGCTCGCCTTCACCAAAGTGCTCAATGCCCAGGGCCTTGATGAAAACATACATGCTGCCAAAGAAAGAAAGCAGGGCTGCGCCAACCGCAATACTGTGGCTGAGAGCCTTGTTCTTGTTGGTGAAAAGCACGATCAAGAAAAATGCCAACAGGGGCGGCAGGGGGAGAAGCCAGATAAGTAGTGTTTCTGTCGTCATCGTTCGCTCCTACCACTTCAAAAGGTCGAGTTCATCGGCCACAATCGTATTGCGACTGCGGTAGACGGCAATGACCAGCGCCAGTCCCACCGCAACTTCGGCGGCGGCAACGGCAAAGACAATGATCGAGAAAACCTGCCCGCCCATCAGCGCATTGTTGCCATAGCGCCAGAACGAAACCAGGTTGATATTGGCAGCATTCAGCATCAGTTCGACGCCAAGCAAAATCGCGATCGCGTTTTTGCGCGCCAGCACGCCATACAGGCCAATGCTGAAGAGCGCCGCCGAAAGGAAGATATACCAGGATAGATGAACCATATCTGCGCGCCTCCTATTTGCGATTCGCGATGTAGACCGCGCCAACCAGCGCCGCCAACAACATGATCGACGCCACTTCAAAAGCCAGCACGTAGGCGTCGGGAGAAACCAGCGCCAGCGAAAGCGCCATGAGCGGGTCGCCGAAAACAACATTTTTTTGCGCGCCTGCATTGGGCATCTGCCCGACCAGGAAAACCAGCCCGGCAAACGCAGAAATGGCAACCAGCGCCGCCCAGGGCCAGCCCGCGTTGGTCTGCGGAACCTTGTCCAGCAGGTTGCGGCGGGTCAGCATGACGGCGAAGATGAACAGGATCGCAATCGCGCCGATGTAAACCACCACCTGCACAACCGCCAGGAAGGTGGCGTCGAGCGAAGCAAACAGCACCGCCACCCCGAACAGAGTCGAAACCAGCCACAGGGCCGCATGAACCAGATTGCGGGTCGTGACAACCATCAGCGCCGAAACAAGGATCAGCGCGCCGGTCAGGAAAAAGATGATTTGTTCAGCAGTCATAATCTCCAGTCCTTTTCATCCTAATCCGCGGCAGCAAGTTGGGCGGAGGCCTTCGCCTCGCGCTCACGACGCGCCTGCGCCCGCAGCATTTCGACTGTGATCCAGACCAGGATGACATTCGACAGGAACATCCCCGCCACGTAAAGCCAAGTCGGCACATCGAGCAGGACACGGTGAACCACCGCTGTCACCATCAACAGCGCGAAAGCAAGCGGGGTCAGGAATTTCCAGTTGAAAGCCAGCATATGGTCGATGCGGATACGTGGCACAGTGTATTTGACCCACATGATGACCCAATAGCCAAACATGGCCTTGGCCACAAAATAAAACGCACCCAAAAGCGGATATTGCTCTGCCCAGGGGCCGTGCCAGCCGCCGAAGAAGAGCGCAGCCACGAAACCACCGAAGGTAAAGGCATGCAGCAACTCACCAGCGTAGAACAGGCCGAATTTCATGCCCGAATACTCAATGTGGTAACCGGAAACGATCTCCGATTCGCCTTCGTTCAAGTCGAAGGGCGAGCGTCCCAGTTCGGCGATGGCCGCGATCAGGAAGATCAGCGCGCCGAGCGGCGAAACCAGCACAAACCAGACTCCGCCGTTCGTAGACTGGGCTTCGGTGATCGTTTTCAAGCTCATCGAACCGGCCAACACGGTCGGGATCAGTAAGGCCACCACCATCGGGATTTCATACGAAATCATGTTGGCAACCATGCGATATGCGCCGAGCAGGGCATATTTATTATTCGAAGCCCAGCCCGCCATGATGATCGAAAGCGTACCGATCGACCCCGCTGCCACAAGGTAGAGCAGGGCCACGTTCAGGTCCACGCCGTAAATGCGCGAAGCCAGCGGCACCACCGCCCACAGAAAGAGCACCGAACCCAGCGAAAGGATCGGGGCCAGGTTAAAGGGCACTCGATCCGCACCTTCGGGGGTGATGTCTTCCTTCAGGATCAGCTTGATAATATCCGGGAAGGGCTGGAAAATACCGAACGGGCCGACCCGGTTCGGGCCGAGGCGGTCCTGGAAGCGCGCCACCACTTTGCGCTCGACCCAGACCAGCAGGATGTCGAGCACCATGATCGCCGAGATAAACCCGACGATAGCCAAAAGGTTGATGACCAAAGAAGAGACCCAACCCGCCCAACCCCAGCCGGTAAAGGTCAGCATCAACCACTCGTAAATTACTTTGATTGGATCTGACAGAAATTCCATTGAATGCTCCTATATAACAACGAAAAGGCTGATAAGGAAATCCTATCAGCCTTTCTTGTCAAAGGGATATTAAACCCAATCCAGCATCCCTTTTTGCCAGATGTAATAAAGCCCGGCAAGCAGGATGAGAATGAAAATAACACCTTCCACGGCAACAAAAAGCGGCATCACGTTCAGGGACATCGCCCAGGGGAACAGGAATACCGTTTCCACATCAAAAATCAGGAAGGCCAGCGCAAATACGTAATATTGCGCCTTGAACTGAATCCAGTTGTCGCCCACCGTCTCCATACCGCATTCATAGGTACTCATCTTGATCGGGTTGGGCTTTCTGGGAGCCAAAATTGCCGACATGACAATTGCGGCAACCGGGATCAGCAGCCCCACGATCAGGAAAAGGCCAAGATAAACCCACGGATTTTCCATAAATTCTCCTCGCGCAGATTGGGTTTTTCGTCACAAACGAACGTTAGAATTTTATCACAAGCACAAAACCAAAGGAATTTACGCTTGTATCATTTCAAGGTGATATTTGTCATGTATTTGAAAAACTTATGGCAAAAGCAACAACTTATTCCAAAAAATTATACAATTGGCCGCATTTCCCCAGATCTTCTTATACTAAAAAGTTATCCAGCATAGAAAAGCTGGCGGCTTTTCGTAGAAGTTTTAAAGCTTTTTTAGAAAATAAGAGAGGTGCAGTGAGAACCACTGCAATAGCTTGTGCTGCCCGGTAACAACAAAAAAAACGGTGGCTGCCGTTTTGGCCAGCCACCGTACGCTCTTGAAGATCTTTACTGTGCCAATTCCACGATTGGAGGTTCGGCGGGTGAGTAATTCTCATCGGCATTGAATTCAACATTGGTTTGGCCACCGCCATTGAATTTAGTTGTATAGGCGATGATCTGGCTGTTGACCGCGTTCATGTTCGCGCCACCATTGATCGTCAAATCGGCATGCGGAATCATGATCGTGCCAGTAATATCCACCGTTGAACCGCCGTTGATTTCAACGCTGGTTGTGTTGGTATAAGGCATGTAAATCAACAAACCCGCAAATGGGTCACCCACAGGGGGCGCCTTGAGCTTGATCGTCGAGTTGCCGTTCCATTTGAAATCACTTGTTCCAAAATAGAAGAACGCATCGTCTGCCTTAAAGGTTGCATTGGCGTTCACGATCACCTGGCCGCTGCCGGTTGCATAAAATCGAATACGGTTGGCAGTAAGCGTATCGCCTTTATTTTGCAAAACAAGGCTAGCGTTGGTGCTGTAGAACTCAACATTATCGAAGGTGTGCGGGCCACCGCCTAAATTCAGGCTTTGTGAAAGCACAAACTTGATCGCTCCGGGTTCACCACTAACAATACCACTGCCGTTGATGTTGAAATTTCCATTCAGACAATAGACACCCGGCTTGAATTTGGCTGTTTTACCGCTGTCAACGATAATGCTGTTGTGCTTGCCCGGGGTAAAGGTGGTCACATTGCCACTGGTGCTGTATGTGCCATTGGTTGAGCATGTTGGAGCGGCAGGAATGGCTGGAATTTTACCCGTCAGTGATACCGGGGGCAAAGGAATTTTCTGGCTGGTCTGGCCAGTCTTTATGGCACTCAACCAGGGGAAACTTGCGTTGGTTTTGTAGCCACCCACAACGGTCATGCCCGGGGAACTGACCGTAATGTTGCTGTTAAAAAACAAAGCATCTGCATCGTTGCTATTGACAAACATGCCTGAGCCACCTGTCACGGTGACGTTGGCACCACCATTATAGAGCATGGTAGATTTGCCTGTTTCTTTTAGCGCAATAATGGCATTGCCATGCGCAAGGGTCCCTGCCTGTTGGGGCCTGCCGCGCGCCACAGCACCGGTCGTGCTGGCAACTTCTTCCACACCGATCAATGAAGCGAACACTGTGTCAGTGGTGCTATTAATGATCACCTCAACATATTCGCCATTGCCTTGATAAGGGCCAGACAAAGGCGGAATGTTGATTGTGACATCAGTATAGCCATTGCCATTGGCTATGGTTGCCGCCGCCGCTTCGGCTTGCGCTTTTGTTCCACCAGCAGCCAGGCTGTAGGCGGCCGACAAAGCGGCATTATCGGCAGCATTTTGAGCCGACCGGCGTTCTGCAAAAGCCATACCACCATCAATGGCCAGGGCGGTCAGGCCTAACATCGCAATCATCGCCAGGGCGATCAGAATAAGGGCTTGTCCTCGTTCGGATTTCATTGGGTTTTCCTTCTTTCATAAAAAACAGAGATTAGGTGGCTGAAATAAAAAAATGTTCGGGAAACACGAAATAATTTCAAAGGTTATTGGATAATAAATACATCAAGGATGTTTTATAAGATTTCCCCGTCTTTAAATACTACAAAAAGAATTTTTAAGGTTCTTACTTCTTATCTAAAGTTCGTATTTCATTTTTATAAAACAGACCAATCGTAATAATACTCTAAATTTTTCATAGTGGCACCTTACAATATTGAAATTAAAACAACAACTTCAAGATCTGGCTGCGAAGTGCGAACAGATCTTGAAGTTGTTGCCGCTTTTTAGGGGCAGGCTTGTGCTTCTTATACCCCGATGTTACTGAGTGAGCTCAATTTGTGGCGGTTCATCCATGTTATCGATGTCATTATAGATTACAACCGCATCGGAGTTGCCACCCAACTCAATGGTATAGCAAATTACCTGTCCACTCAATGGGTTTGTCGCTCCCGTTCCGTTAAGTTTGCAATGCGAAGCCGGGGCCAACAACTGTCCGACGAGTTCCATATTCGAGTTACCGTTAATGGTCACTGTATACTTGTTGTTATTGACCTTGGATGCCGCATAAGGCAGGTAAAACAGAGGCGAATTCGGGGGGGATTTCAGGTTCAATGTTCCATTACCTGAAATGCTAACTCCTCCCCCGATCACAAAAGTCACATTTGTTGCTGAGTAGTCGCCGCCGTTGATCTTAAAATCGCCAGTAATACAATAAATTGTATTACTATTGATGGTTGATCCTGGAAAATCGCCATTGACTTTAACTGCGTTGGGTTTGCTGCATAAATCGTCGAGGTAAGAGTAGTCGGGAGGAAAGGGATACTGTGTGCCTGAGCCGGTGGTAATCCCCGAAACGCCGCAGACGGTACCCGGCGAGTTGATATAAGGCGCGGTCAGGTCCGGGCTGCCAGATGTGTCCACTGCGCAACCATCGCTGGAATTGGCAAAAATGCCGCTGCCTGTAACGCCAACTTCAACAGCCGACCCATAGAATTTGATCTCAGGCGTATTGTCTTTTCCATCTCCCGGGCTGAGAGCAACAACCGAGTGTCCATCATAAAACGGCTTGGCCGGTTTGGCCCTGGCAACCGCCAACACCCGGTTATTAATATGATCTACGCCAACAATTCTGGCAAACCAGGTGTCCACCCTCGATACAATAATCACCTGGATGTATTCATTTTTATTTGGATCCGAAGCATATCTGCCTTCGATGGGGGGGCTATGCACAGTAACAGTATTACTGACACCATTGTTATCATAGGTGTTGTCTGCGGCCCTGGTCAGGGCTGCTTGCTGCCAATCCTGGCTGCTGATCTTGGACAAAGCGGCACTCAAGGCAGAAGTATCGGCTGCATTTTGGGCATGGCGGCGGTCTGCGAACGCATTGCCGCCGTCAATGGCCAGGGCTGTCAAGCCCAGAAGGGCAACAAGCCCAACGGCAATCAAAATCAAAGCCTGTCCTTTTTCGGTTTTCATGTCAAACTCCTTCTACGGGTATAACTTTTAGCTGTTTTTACAAAAGACTACGGACATTTTGGATCTGTTGAAGTCAAGATGGTATTAGTGGTAGATGCGCTAATTGTGATAAACCCGTCCTCGCCAATAAAGCCGGAAAGACCAGGGGTGATCGACTGGTAATCATATTCCACAAGGACCGTGACCGCGCTGCCAGGGCCGCCGAGCGCAGCTGAAGCCGGGGCGGCAGGGTTGACGATGGGAGCAATAAAAATGCGCACGCGGGTAGTATCAGCCAGATCAACAGGTGTGGTTGAAACGCTTCGAACGCGGGTGGTAATGGCGCCTTGGTTGTTCGGGCAGACTGCGCCATAGATCGCGCCTTCCTGCGAAGCATCACGAATGGCAACCCATGAGAAGAAGGCCATACCAAAATCAACAACACCCGCCAGAATGATCAGAATGAACACCAGCGAGATGGTCAATTCAACCAGGCTTTGTCCTTTTTCGGAGCGCGATTTTTGTTTCTTGTCAACCATAATAATGCACCTCTTCACTTGTGAACCGGCCAATCATTTTTCAGCCAGAACATCCAACCAGTTTCCATCGTTCATACTACCGGTAACTTTAACTGCCCGAGACTCTCTTAGTCTCCCTGATCCAAACCAAACCACTCCGGAAAATCTGACAGCGGCATGATCGGTTGCTGGGCTTCTTCAGGAGAGGCAATGCCAGCGGTAATGGTTGTGGTTTTGGTGGTACTTGGCCCAAAAATAAAAGTTACCGAACTGACCTTGAAATCGGCAGCGATATCGGTAAAGTTAATCGTCAGCACAATGGCAACGTGCTCGCCAAAACTCATATTGACAGGGCTGCTGATCAGGTAGGTATTGCACGCTTCATTCTGTCGAACTACATTATCAACAATTGAACTGGCCGGCGTTCCCTGACCATTGTTCTCATTCGAAACCGTCATGACAGTCGCCACCGCCAGTTGGGCCTGGCTGGTGGCTGTATAACACAATTTAGCACCCTTGAAAGTGGTCAGGCGTCCATACATTGCGACGGGTGCATTTACAGTTGCAAAGAACTGTTTGGCCCCGACAACATTGGTGCGCATTTTGGAAGAGTTGGACGAATACAATACGTAATTATTCCCGCCCAACGCTTCTACAATCGGCATCCAGCCGGTTGGGCCAACACTGATCAAAGTGTCGCCGGTTTCGGGCGGGATTTGAACCTGTTTTTGGAGCATGACGGACAGTTCAGCGCGAGTGACGTTGTTGGCAGGTTTATAAGTGCCATCCGGGTACCCGCCCGAGATGCCGTTGATCTTCATCCAACAGATAAACTGCTCGGCCCAATGGCCGTTCGTGTCCGTGAAGCAGCCGGTTGCGGCCATTGGCAGGGCCGAGGCCCGGCCAATCATAACGCTGGCCGTTACCAGGACAATCAAAGATGCGATCAGAAAGAAGTACTGTATACGTTTCATGGGAGTTGCCCTTTCAATTTATTTCAAAAATCCGAAGCGAAGCGCATACTCTTAATGATCTACCTGTATGGCGTTCGCAGAAGTATTTTTCAAACCTGATCTATGGCCAAATGACCTGAGTGCACTGGGAAATACCCTCGACATTCCAAAAGTTAAGGTTAACCGCGCTGGTGTGACCACTCGTCCCAAGATTGCCATCATATTTAACATAAAGCGTATTCGAACCGCTTTGAATGGGGATATATAAGAGCGTGAAGGCATGAGTGGTATTGGTTGGGTTATTACTGGCATAATTGGGGCCGCCATTTATCTGAATAGTGGTCATATTGGTCTGGGTGCCCGTGCTGACACTAATGGTATTCAGATAATAATTGACGGACGGCTGGCTCAAGGTGAAAGTCAGCGTGAAATCGGATTTACCCGATGTTCTACCTTGAACCATCATATCGGCATCGACAAAACACTGTGGCGTGAATGTGGGGGTTAAGGTTGGCGTATTGGTTGGCGTAAAACTGGGTGTGAAAGTGATGGTAGGCGTTCTGGACGGGGTATAACTTATCGCAAGCGTGGGGGTAAGGGTGGGTGTGTTGGATGGGGTAAAAGTCAGGGTTGGGGTGTTGGTGGCCGATGGGGTAAAGGTGCTGGTGGGGGCCGGCGTGTTGGTAGGAGCCGGTGCGCCCGAGGTGACAGCAATATTGACGCTTCGAATAATTGTGCGTGAGCTTTCAGCCCGAATGGCCAGGTTCTCATAGGGGATCAGACCTGGAATAACCGTATCAAACGGGCTTTCAACCTCAACCACGATCCGCGAGCCGGTTTGAATGGAGGCGTTGGTGGGTTGAGAGGCAGCCCCAGCAAAATTACCGGGGCAACCACCTAAAACTGCGGTTCCAGGACCGCTATCGAAGGTAACACTAACATCCCCAGGTTGGACGCTGCCGATAAACCCAACCCGAACCGCTGCATTAATAATTTCGTCACAATCTTCAAAATGGAAATTTCCATTATCATTCAGGCCTGTCGCAGAACCATAGCGGGCAGCCTCGCGCGCCGCATTGGTGACAGCGCTATAATAAAATATTACCCGGCCAGTCTCGATCAAGCCCAACAGGAGCAGCAAAAGAACCGGTAAAATAAGTGCAAATTCCACCGCACCCTGAGCTTTTTTATTTTTTTTCTTTCGGAAAAAAAGAAACTGTCTCATATTTGTCTCGCTTTTATTGGAGTACTGATTTAAATAGTATGATGTCTCTATAATATAGTATAGCACTATCGTAAACGTCGATAGCTCTTTCTTACCATAAGGGGCAACCTAACAAATCTGTTTGCCAACCTAAAAAAATACCCGGATTCAGTATTTTCTACAGCGATCAGCAAGAAAATTCGGATTAGCGGGCGCGTTTGGAACGAACTTGCTGCGGCTTTCTAACCCGGCCCCACAGCCACTTTAGAGTCCCCTCGAGGAATGGCATGCCCAGGACCGCGCTAAAGAGCGTCCCGGCGGCTCCCAGCCAACGGGCGGGCTGAGCTTTCAGCCCCAAGAAATTGACGGCTTCGATCTCGATCTTCTGCGCGGAAAGTGCTTGGCGCTGCTCCGGGCCGCCAGCGAGCGGGACAAAGTTCAGGTAAAACCAGAGTGTGCCTCGGTAAATGCCTATCTCCTCGGCGCGCACGCTCCAGTAAAAGGTCACCGGCTGACCCGGCCGCAGAGATTCGCTGATCGTCCCGGTTGGGTTGATTTCCACGCCGGCCATATCGAGGCGCGCTTCGGCGACGATATTATGTGTCTCGTAAATATTCGGGATTTGGACCACCTCACCCTGGGTGACATTCCCGGCTGTTTCAGCGGTTGCGGTCAGGTTACCGAGCTCATCCACTTCGAGGGTCAAACGGATCAAATCTGAATCGCCGGCGCGGATCTGCGGGGGGAATTCCACCGTCAGCATGCGCGATTCGGCAACAGCGGGCTGCGGCGGCAAGCCGGTCTCAGTCGGGAAGATGGCCTCCTGCGTGAGAGCAAGCGTGGCTGGGGGCGCCTCGGCAGCTGGCGAGTCCGGGTTCGAGGCGGGGTTATTAAGTCCGCAGGCCAGTTGAGCCAGGGTCAAAACAAGCAATATCCAGAACAAACGAAAGAGTGGTTTCATTTTTAGCATCCAACGTCGATCGTTTCCAACGTCAGGAGACGTTGGAGTCCATAAAAGCTAGCGCTCGATCTCCTCGACTTCGGTATACCAGCGCAGACGGGTGCCGACGCGGTCGCGCGCTTTCCACAAGATGTCGGTCGGCATGGATTGCAGGGCTTTGCGCAAGTGACCGATGCGATTTAATACGATTTTGGTGTCTTCTTCAGATAAGCCTGGGTTTTCGTGAAGCAGGATTTCTTCAAGGCGCTTCAAGTTGATGCTGGTGGTTTTGTACAGGCCCCAATCGCGTTTGCACAGGCGCAGGATGCGGTCGAGGTTGATCTTGGTTTCATCGTGAAAGCTCAGTTCGTTGTCGAGCAAGAGCGCAATCAGATCAAGAGCATCTTTGCGATTCAACTGGACGATCTGGGTCTTGGAGAGCAGCAACTCAGCCAACGGAACCGTGACGGGGTGCGCGTCGAGGCGGTCACGCAGGGGCAGTTTGTGGCACATTTCGAAATCGCCAACAAAAATATCGATGTGCCGCCCGGTCAGGGGATGGATGTAGAGCAGGCGGCGGTCGCCGTTGACCAGATTAAAGTTGCGGTCGCCGACATAGCCAAAGTTTTTAAAGAAAGGCTCCAGCTTGCGACGGTCATGTTTGCGGACGACAAAATCGATATCGGCATAATCACGCACAAACGCGTGTCCGCGTACGCGTTGGCTGTGGTAATGAACAGCCAGGCCTCCGATGACGCGCAGATGGATCTGCTCCGCGCGGGCGGCAGTGACGATGCGGTCCATTTCGGCAACAATTTCAGCATGTTCCATGGGCAGGCTACTCCACCGGGATTTCGGCGTGAACTTTATCGAGGTCAAGCCCGCTGCGCTTGCGGTAGGCTTTGAATCCGAAGTAAATTGCGGTTGCAACGGCATATAGTGCGCCCATGAAGATCAGCGAAGTGCCGTTTTTATAACCATTTTCATTGATACTGTAGCCAATGCCATACAGGGCATTCGGGTCAAACAACCACTGGAAGAGCAGGTAGCCCAGGAAAGTCCCAAAGATGACGCCCGCCACCGTGATCAACGGGATGCCCAAAATTTTGAATTTGGCGATCGGCGAGGCGTTATAAAGCTCGGGCTTGCGATAAGGCAGGACGATCGCGGCGATGGTCGTGCCAAAATAGGTTACGGCAATCACCAGGGTTGAAGCCAGGGTCAGGGAACGGAAGTCAAAAATATTGTAAGCAAACAGGAAAGAAACCACAATCGATGGGACAACCATCAGCAGCAGGGCGACAACCGGTGTGCCGGTGCGCTCGTCCACTTCGGCCACCTTTTCGGGCAGCAGGCGATCAAAGGCAGCCGCAAAGACAACGCGGGTCGAGGAGAGGAAGACCGTGCCGCTCCAGCCGAACCACCACAGGCTCATCAGCCCGACCACCAGCAATTGGATCAAGCGATTATCGGTCAGGAAAGCGGCCAGCAAAGCCGGGTAAGGCCAGATCGGCAGGGGCGGTAGTTGTTCGCTAAAGCCCCAGGCGTAATTCCACCAGGCGCCGTTGGCCTGCACGTAAAAGTCCCAGCCGATGGTCTTGGAGATGGCCAACAGGATGGCGATTCCCAGCAGGGTGGTCACCAGCAGGGCAGAAGCCATGCCCGCAAAGTTGCGCTTAAAATCGGTTGCGCCGCGTACTTCTCCGTAGAGGGTCGCGCCCCAGTTCGGCCACAAGTTAAAGAAGACGATATAAGGCAGCGTCAGCAAAACCAGGTTGAGCGTGCCGCCCGTCAGCGGCAGGGCCGCTCCGGCTTCCTGCCCGGCGGCGACGGTGGCATCATAAACACCCGGGGCCGCCCCGAAAAGAGCCGTGGCGTTGGATTCAAACCCGGCCTTGAAAGATTCTGGTGAGGAGGAGAGCAGCAATCCGAGCACGATCACCAATCCCAGAATGCCGCCGTAAAAACACCATTTCTGGACCTGGGCATATTTTTTCATACCCAGCACAATGTAGAAAGTGACGATGGCAAGTGTAATCAGAGCGGTGGTAAACAGGCCAAGCGAAGTCTGACCGAACCACAGGGCAACATCCTTCGCGCCAAGCAGGCCCAGAATGGGCGTGATGACAATATGGCGCAGCATGTCGGCATAGAGCGGCACCCACAGCCACAGGATGAACCACCAACCGGTGATCGCCAGCACGAAACCGATCCCGCCACCGAGAATGCGGCTCTGCCAGACGTAATCGCCGCCGGAACGCGGCATGACCGCGATCAGCGAAGCGTAAACAACGACTTCAAACAGGATAAAAAAGGCGCTCACCAAAAGCGTCCAGATCAGGCCGCCTTCGAAGTAGTACATCTGACTGAAGCTATACAGGCCGAGCGTCACCAGATTGATGGAGAAGAACGCATAAACAAAGGCGTCGAACACGGACCAGGAACGCACCAGGCCGGTGGCTTTACGGATAAACAAATCAGACATAGTAAAACTCCTTTGAATATGATTGAGCGGATGCGCAGCGGAGCCTGGGATGGGCTTTATCGTCCGCCCAGCTGCCATGCCCTAGCAATTTACCCTTGGGTCAACACGTAGCTTTCAATTTTGTTCTTACCCAACTTGACCAACGCACCCTGCAAGACACCCTGCTCATAGAGCGAACCGGGATTGATACACAGGGTCTGGCCGATGCGGCTGTGGCCGCGCCCCTCGTGAATGTGTCCGTGCAGACCAAGCAGCGGCTGGTATTTTTCGATCGCGGCACGCAAGGCGGTTGAACCAACCGGTTTGAGAGCATTCCCGGCGTATTTGGGACGCAGGTTTTCATCCAGTTCGGGGGCTTCGTCAAGATTGGATTTATAGGGTGGGACGTGGATGTTAAAAATGGCGTTGCGCGGATCTTTCAGATTGGCGATCATGGCGGCGTAGCGCTTGGCCAGATCAGACTCATCTTCTTCGCGATAGGTGTTCCAGGGAGTGCGGTTCGACCAGCCGGATGAGATCATCTCGTGCTGCGCATCCAACGCGATGACCTGCCCCTCTGCCAGGGTGAGATGCTTCGAAGCCCGCACCAGCTCATCGATCTCGAACTGGTCATCGTTGCCGGGCGCGACATAGACGCGCATCCCGCTGCCGGCCAGTTTGATCTCGGCAATTTCGAGCCATTCGGCCACAACGCGCAAAACTTCGGCGATGAAAATCTCGTGGATCCGCTCAGGATTCCGCTCGAGTTCGGCCAACTCGTCTGGGTCGGTCTGGTACGGGTAATAACCCCGGCTGCGGATGCGTTTGATCATTTCGGCCAACTCGTCTGCGCTGTTGATCTCAAAATTCTGCTGTAAAAGCGTGACATTATATTTTTCGGCCCCCAGGCGCACGACAGGCACGATCGCCTTGCCGGTCATATCCCCACCAAGAATGAGCACATCTGCCCCGTAGAATTTGCCGGCGTTCAGAAACTTCTTCCAGCAAATATCCGAACCATGAATATCGGTCGCAAAGAAAAGTGTGGTCACCCTGGCAGATCTCCTTTATAAGATTAAGACAAAACAGGCCGCAATCTTTGCGGTCTGTTGATTTTCGAGGTGAATATCTGCCCTCAGCAAACATAGCGCGGGCGCGAATCCCTGTGGCGTGGGCAACTGCATCTGGGTCGGCTCGATCGGCTGACGGCGCACCTCGCGCCGGTTGGGGGCAAATCCCCAGGCCAGCAAAACCAGGGAGGCCACCAGAAAAATCAGCGCAAGGGTCAGGCGCAAGGCTTTCACGCCGCGTATTATAACCCAGCGAAAGCGATAACGTAAAAATCCAATTTTCTAGAAAACTCATAATGTTACCGGTCACAATTAGGTGTAAAATGGAAAATAATTATTCACTCTTCCCCACCCCGGAGACCCCCTACCCATGAGCACTTCTGCCCTGCAAGAAGAACGTGTCCCACTCGCCAGCCGGATCTGGATCTCGCTGGCCGACGCCTCGGTTGCTATTTTGCAAGCGCTGGTCGCCGCTGGAGCCCTGACGTACTACTTCGTCAACATCCGCGGATTGTCCACCAGCTATACCGGCATTGTCTGGCTGCTGTTCGGCATCTGGAACGCGGTCAACGATCCGCTGTTCGGCTACATCAGCGACCGCACCAAAAGCAAGCTCGGGCGGCGCATCCCCTACATCCGCTACGGGACTCCGATCTTCATCCTGGCCTTCGCCTTGTTCTGGCTGGATGTGCCCGGCGTCAACAGCCAGGTTGGTCTGTTCCTGCAAATGCTGTTGGTTTTGTTCGTTTTTGATACGCTCTATACCGCCATCGCGACCAGCCTGTACATCATGCCCTATGAAGTGGCGATCTCAAACAAGGCCCGTTCGAGCATCTTTGTCTGGAAAATCATATTCATGGTTTTCACCATCGTTGTGCCGCTGGCGATCGAAGGAACGATCAAACCCGAAATCGGCGACCTGGCCGGAATCAGTTTCTTCCGCTGGTTCATGGTTTTGTTTGCAGTTGTGATGGGACTGATCATCTACGCCAGCACCTTCTTCTACAAAGAAAAACATTACACGCAAGAAGACGAACAGTTTGATTTCTTTCGCGCTTTCAAGGAATGCTTCACCAACCGTTCTTTCGTCATCTTCGAAGTCATGAGTTTCACCATCATGTTCGTGCAGACCTCGCTTATGCAGGGCTTGTGGTATTACTTCGATGAAATCGATGTGGCCCGCACCCCACTCTATGCGGCCCTGGCCGGCGGCATCATCGGCGGCGTTTTCCTGTGGATCAATCGCCGCGAACCGTGGGGCGTCAAACTCAGCACGCGCCTGTTCAGCCTGCTTTTTGCGATTGGCTGCTTCATTGTTGTTGTCCTGGGACAGAACACCATTGCCGCGACGATCGGTTTTCTGCTTTTCGGGCTGGGTTTTGCGGGCGGCATGTACCTGATCCCGATGATGAACGGCGATGTGGTCGATATGGACGAACATCGCACCGGCCTGCGCCGTGAAGGAATGTACGCGGGCGTCAACAGTTTCATCACCAAACCGGCCATCAGCATTGCCCAATGGGTCATGCTGAGCATCATGACTGCCTTCGGTTACGATCAAACCCTGGCCAAAGGGTTGCAGTCGGCCAGCGCCGAAACCGGCATTTTGCTCGGCTGGGTGCTGGTTCCGGGCATTTTACTGCTGATCTCCTTTGCAGCGCTGCACTGGTATCCGCTCGATGGGCCGGAATGGCTCGGGATCAAGGGCAAGCTGGCTGAGATCCATAAGGAAAAAGAACGCAAGTATCTCGAAGCGCAGGGCTACAAGTTTGTCGAGTAAGTAAAAAAAAGTGACCGTTACCTTGAAGGTGACGGTCACTTTTCAACAGGATACAAACAGGAAGATCACAAACGGTCGATGGCAATATCATCCAGCGAAATCTCATCGTCGAGCGGCTCGAGGTGGGTGATGACCACCGAATCTGGCACAGCCTGACGGATGTCAGTTTCGATCTCCTCGGCAACATGGTGAGCATCGTGAACGGTCATTTCGCCTGGCACAAGCACGTGCACCGAGATAAAACGACGTGAGGCCCCCTGGCGGGTAAGCAAGGCGTGGAACTGGATACCTTTCTGGCGGTATTGGTCGAGAACAACCTCGATCTGCTTCACTTCAGCATCCGATAAAGATGCATCCATCAAGCCTTCGACCGAGCGGCGAATGAGTTGAAAGGCTGTCCAGGTTATGTTGAGGGCCACGCCAATCGCAACCACAGCATCCAGCCACATCCAACCTGTCAGCCAGACTGCGCCCACACCGCCCAAGACCGCCACCGAAGTCCAGACATCGGTCATCAGGTGATGGGCATCCGCTTCAAGGGTGATCGAGCGGTTAAGTTTGCCAGCCGAGAGCAAAATGCGGGAAACAGCCAGGTTGATTAGCGAGGCAACCAGCGAAACAGCCAGACCCAACCCAAGCTGTTCAAGCGGGCGCGGATTAAAAAGCCGTTCGATGGCGGTGTACATGATCCCGCCAGCCGCAACAAAAATCAAGACACCCTCGACCGTGCTGGAAAAATACTCAGCCTTGCCGTGCCCGTGAACATGGCTTTCATCCGGCGGGCGGGCCGCGATCGTCAGCATGGCAAGCGCCATAACCGCCGCCACCAGATTAATAACGGATTCAAGCGCATCCGAAAGCAAACCAACCGAGCCGGTCAGCCAATAAGCCCCGGCCTTGAGCGCAATGGTTGCAATGGCGGCGGCAATCGACAACCAGGCATATTTTGTCAACGATGAGCGGATCATTTTTTCCTAACGTTTTGTTCCGGCGCTGTTCATTTGTTCGCGCACGGTATGATAAAGATTTTCAGCCTTAATCTCACCCAGGCTGTAACAGGGCGCTTCGAGATGATCGGCCAGCTGCTGGGCCAGACCCTGATCGAAGGCGGCATGTTCCATATTGACCACCACCGAGCGCACATGCTGGGCGGCGATCCCTTCCGCAAAGCGGAAGGATTCTTCCTGCGGGGCCATCGTCCCAACCGAAACGTTGCCCGCGCCATCGGTCATGACCAGCAAAAGCGGCTGGACATCGGGGTGCAGGCGTTTTTCGCGCATCAGCACATCGTAAGCCATCAGCAGACCCGCCGAAAGCGGGGTCTTGCCACCAACGGGAATATCCATCAGCGCACGCTGGGCCAGTTGGACCGAATTGGTGGGCGGCAGAACAAGCGTGGCGCGGTCTTTCTGGAAAACGATCAGCCCAACCCGGTCACGGCGCTGGTAGGCGTCCGTCAACAGCGAGAGGATCGCACCCTTGGTGGCGTTCATACGCTCAGCCACAGCCATCGACCAGGAGGCGTCCACCAGGAACAGAACCAGGTTCGCCATGCGTTTTACGCGGATCTTGCGCTGCAAGTCTCCCGGCAGGATGGCAAAAGCCATGTGCTTGCGCTGTTCTTCGCGCCGTTTTTGGAAAGGCGCGGCAGCGCGAATGGTGGCGTCAAAGGCGATATCGGTCGTATTACCATTGGCCGGACGCGACATAATATACCGGCCTCGCTTGCGGTCTGTACGAGTCCGCGAGCGACGGCCGGCATTTTTACGAGTCAATTTATCGAGAGGAGTGTCGAGCTTGCGCGGGGCAAAGGTCTCGCCGGTCTTTATTTTTTTGCCGCCATCCCACCAGTTGGCGTTGTTGTTGGCAAAAACATCCTGCGGGGCCGGTTCAGGCGTGCCCGCTTCGGACGAGTCGTCTTCAATCGAGTTTTCTAGGATCGACTTTTTTTTTCCTGCGTGTTTTCAGGCTCGCCAGAATCCTGCTCTGAATCGTCAGGAACGGCCTGCCCGGCCAGTTGCTCGATGCGTTCCTGCAACTGCTGGCTGGTGATCTCAGCCTGATGGAACGGGCCACGCCGGATGCGATGCGGCAGGGCCAGTTCGGCCGCCAGGGCAATATCGTGATCGGTGATATGGGTGCGGCCCTCGAAAGCGGCCTGGGCGCGGGCGGCCTTGAGAATGACCAGGTCGGCGCGATGGCCGTCCACGTTCAGGGACGAGGTCAGGGCGGCGATCGAAAGCATATCGCGCTTGGTATAGGTGACCTGCCCAACCAGCTTGCGGGCCAACTCGATTTTATGCGAAAGATCGCTTTCTTTTTCGATAAAGGCATCCCGGAAGGTGCTGGCATCCGCTTCATAGCCGATATTGCGCTCCATAATGGTTACACGCTCACGGGTGTCGCGGATGCCGGTGATATCCACCGAAAACGCAAAACGGTCGAGCAGCTGCGGGCGCAGGTCGCCTTCTTCGGGGTTCATCGTGCCGACCAGGATGAAACGGGCCGGGTGCGAGAAGGAAATTCCCTCGCGCTCAACGATGTTCATGCCCATCGCAGCAGAATCGAGCAGCAGATCCACAACGTGATCGTCAAGCAGGTTGACTTCGTCGATGTAAAGCAAGCCACCATTGGCATTGGCCAAAACGCCAGGCTCGAAATGGCGCTCGCCCTTCTGGATGGCTTTCTCAATGTCGAGCGTGCCGACCACCCGGTCTTCGGTAGCCGAGACCGGCAGATTAACAAACGGGATCGGGCGGATATTGAAAGGCAGGTCGCGGCCATCGGAGGCGCGTTCCTTGCACTCGGTGCACCAGGCATTGGGCTGGTCAGGATCGCAACCGAAACGGCACTCTTTGACCGCTTTGACCTTGGGCAGCAGGGCCGCCAGGGCGCGCGCCGCGGTCGATTTGCCGGTACCGCGCTCCCCGCGGATCAGTACCCCGCCGATGCGGGTATCAACAGCATTCAAAATCAGGGCGCGCTTCATGCGCTCCTGGCCTACAATGGCAGTAAAGGGATAAATAGTGGGCATAATGGTTCCTCGAAGCTGAAATTATACTGCCTTTTGGCCCAACCAACCGCAAAATAAATGCAATTTGTGGGATAATCACGCCCTGAAAACAAGAAAAGGGACCTATGCACGAACTGATCGTCAACTTACACATGCACACACGTTACTCAGACGGGACCGGCAGCCACGGCGATATCGGTCAGGCTGCCCTGCGCGCCGGGGTGGATGTGATCATCGTCACCGACCACAATGTGCTGGTCGAAGAAGCCCAGGGTTATTTCCGTAACGGCAAACAACGCTGCCTGCTGCTGGTTGACGAGGAAATCCACGACCAGGCGCGCCAGCCGCAGAAGAACCACCTGCTGGTTTTCAACGCCCAACGCGAACTGGCAACCTACGCCAACGACCCCCAGGTTCTGATAGACAATGCCCGGCGCGCAGGAGGCCTGTCCTTCCTGGCCCACCCAACCGATGCCGCCTGCCCGGTCATCGGCGAAACATCCATCGACTGGGTCGATTGGCAAGTTCAAGGCTACAACGGCATCGAACTGTGGAACGGATTAAGCGAACTCAAGACTCACAGCCCGACGATTTTCCACGCCATCTTCCATCTCTTTTTTCCGCAATTCATCGGGCACGGCCCGGACCCGTCCCTGCTGGCGCGCTGGGACTCGCTGCTCAACCAGGGACGCCGCCTGGTCGCGATCGGCGGTTCGGACGCGCACGCCCTGCACATCTCGAAGGGGCCGTTCAAACGAACGGTCTTCCCCTACGAATGGCACTTCAAAACAATCAATACCCACATTTTCACCCCCACCCCACTGACCGGTCAATTGGAAGAAGACGCCCGCATGATTTACGAGGCCCTGGCCGCCGGACACTGCTTCGTGGCCAATGACCTGCCCGCCAGCGCGCGCGGATTCCGTTTTTCGGCCCAGGGACGCGAAAAAACGGCCCTGATGGGCGATGAGATCAGCGCCGAAGGCAGCCTAACCTTGCAGGTGCGCCTGCCACAAAACGCGGAGGGCCGCCTGCTCAAAGATGGGCAAGTCATCCGGCAGTGGAACAGCCAGGAAGCCCTTTCACACATCACCACCCAACCGGGCATCTACCGCGTCGAAGCCTACCTGAAGTTTCTTGGCAAACAGCGCGGTTGGATTTTCAGTAATCCGATTTACGTGCGCGAATAATCCATTCCATAGCACTAAAAGCGTAAAATCAATACGCGGGGTCTGGCAGATTTTTCTTAAAAATCTGCCAGACCCCGCGTAATTCGTGTTATTCGCTATTCTTTACAAGGCCAAACTTAAGGCAGGCCTTCAAAAACGGCTTGCGGCGCAAAAGCCACACCCACCATCGTCGAGCCGGTATGAGCCGCCAAAGCCGGTGACATCAGGTGGACCGGCATCCAGTTGCATTTAAAGATCGGGTCAATCATCGCCACAAGGTGTTCGGCTGCTTTTGGGTGGTAGGAATGCAAAACCTGCACGCGGAGTTCGGTACCCGGTTTGTGCTTTTTGAGCATGATATCCACCAGCCCTTGCAAGGCCCTATCAAAAGTACGGGCCATACCCATCTGGGCGTATGTTCCGCCCACTTTTTCAACCCCGATCAACGGGCGGATCCTGAGCATCGAGGCGATCAGGCCGCGCATGTGGCTGATGCGCCCGCCATGGATCAAATATTTCAAATCGTCGATGGTGTAAATGCTCTCGGTGGCATCGCCAATCTGATGAACCAGTTCGATGATCTTCTCTTTGGACCAGCCTGCCTTCAAGGCGCGTCCTGCCGCCGCCACCTGCCAGCCGAGCGCTGCACACAGGGTCTTGGTATCGACAATCGTCACATTGGCTTCAGGCACCATCTCGGCCCCGGCCTTGGCCGCATTTAACGTGCCGCTCAAGCCCGAAGACATCTGGATCGATAAAATATCAGGGTCGGTTTTGGCCAATTCCCGGTACATGGCGGCAAAGTCCCCGGCCGCGGGCTGAGAAGTAATCGGAAAACTTGAAGTCCGCAGCAGCTTTTCTTGCAGCTCGGCTGCGCTAATCGTACCGCCGCTGGTATAAGTCTGACCATCCAGCGTAATTGTATGTCGCACAATATGGATGTCCACATCAGGAACCAACTCGGGCGGTAAATACATATCCATACCGGTATCCGTCACAATTTGCATCACCAACCTCCAGAGAATAGTTAAAATCAGTATATCACCAAACAAAACGGGGACAAAATTAGCCGCCCAAACCCTGCCGGGTGCGCGCCTTGCCACGTGAGCGCATTACACCCAGCAACATCGGGACGAGTTTTGTATACATCGCATACCAGAATGGGTTGGGTACAAAATCCCAGGCGCCGAGCGTGCGCAGCACCTGCCCACCCAGGCCATCCTTGAAACGGAAGACCCCCCACATACTGTCGCTCTCATCGAAAACATCCGGCGCACCCCACAGATCATAACTCGAACATCCGCGCGCCTTGGCCCATTTCATCGCTTCCCATTGCAGCAAATAGGTAGGCATTTTCTCACGGTGGGCTTCACGGCTCATTCCATAAACATAATAGGCCCGCCCTCCAAAAGCAAACAGGAAGACCGCCGCCACCGGCTCGCCATCCACTTCGGCAATCAACGGCTCGGCCATGCCTTTGAACAAGCCCCAGACCGTCTGATAATAGCCCTCATCGCGGATGACAAAGCCGTCGCGCACCGAGGTTTCGGCATACATTTTGTAAAGCATCGGCCAGTCGCTCTCATTGCCTACGCGCACAACAACATCCTTCTTCGGGCCAAGACGCACGTTATAGCGTGTTTTCTGTTTCATGCGCGCCAGCATCTCTTCTTCGGAGGTGCTGACATCGAGTATGACCGTATTTTTGAACTGGATCTGATCTTCAGAGAATCGCCAGTCGCGGCGAACCAGATCCGCGCGAACGGCCTCGCCGCCCGCTTCCGCGCGATCGGTTTCTGTCCCAGGGACGCCGGTTCCCAGCACCACGTCCGGGTCGAGTTTCAGGAAGATCGCTCCCTGCTGGCGGGCAAAACGCTGCAAATCGTCGAGGACCCGCGTCCGAAGCGCTTCGTCGCCCCAATCGAGCAGCGGGCCTTTCGGTGCGTACAGGATGCACAAACGGGCAGCAAGGCCCCGGGTGGGTACGGTCTTCTTCAGCACGAGTGCCGCCGCTTTAACGGTTGAAGGTTGAAAGTTGGAAAGTTGCAAGGAAACGGAAAATCCTGTATTGTCCCAAACGAGATAAATCGGTTCCCAGCCATATCTGGCCTTGACCTGCCCCCACTCATAGGTTTGCAGGAAGTGCGGGTTGGGAAGTTGGCTGATGGTCTCGTTCCAGGGATTGTGTATCATAGGGCGCTATTGTATCAAGAATATTTGCCCATACCTTGACAACTCTCCTTACAGGTGTATCATCTTGCCCCATTATGAGAATCGTTGTCAAACTGGGTACATCCACACTCACCAACGGCACCACCCGCCTTTCGCCGCCGCTGGTCATCGACCTGGCCCGCCAGATGGTCCAGTTGCAAGCCAGGGGGCATCAGGTGCTGCTGGTCTCGTCCGGGGCGATGGCCGCCGGGCGTGAAAAGCTCAACTTTCCGCAGCTCCCCAAAGATATCCCGGCCAAGCAAATGCTGGCGGCCATCGGCCAGCCGCGTTTGATGGCCTTCTACGAGCAGATTTTCGGGCTGTACGGCCTGACCGTTGCCCAGATTTTGCTGACCCGCTCAGACCTTTCTCATCGCCGGCGCTATCTGAATGCGCGCAACACGCTGGTGGCATTGTTGCAGCAAAATGTCATCCCGATCATCAATGAGAACGATACCGTTGCCACCGAGGAGATCCGCGTTGGCGACAACGACAATCTTTCGGCCCTGGCCGCCAACCTGATCGATGCCGATGTGCTGATCCTGCTCACCGATCAGGACGGGCTGTTCACCGCCGACCCGCGCAGCAACCCGAATGCGGAATTGGTTCAAACCATCAGCGGCGACTCCATTCCCGAAGCGGTCTGGCAGGCCGCGGGTGGGGCGAAATCCGGGCTGGGAACCGGCGGGATGTTGACCAAGATCCAGGCCGCGGACCTGGCCCGTCGCTCGGGAACGGCCTGCATTATCGCCAACGGCAAAGAACCGGATGTGTTGCTGCGCCTGGTCAACGATGAACGCATCGGCACGCGGTTCGAGCCGGTCACAGACGCGGTCGAGGCCCGCAAACGGTACATTCTCTCGGCGCGGCGCGCACCCGGCCTGTTAAGCGTGGATAACGGCGCTGCCCAGGCCCTGCGGCGCGGCAGCAGCCTGCTGGCGGTTGGTGTGGCCGCTGTAAGCGGAGCCTTCCGGCGCGGGGACGTGGTGCGGGTGGCCAACGCGGAGGGGCTCGAACTGGCGCGCGGCATCAGCAACTACGACAGCCGCGACCTGGCCCGCATCCTGCGCAAACGCTCGGACGAGATCGAATCCGTTTTGGGTTATCACTATGGAGATGAAGTGATCCACAGGAATGATCTGGTGCTTTTGTAGGGGCGCAGCAATGCTGCGCCCCTACCTTCGATCAATTTTTTATTGGAAAGAGAAAATTTATGCTCATCGAAACCGGCCGTCACGCCAAAACGGCATCAAAAATACTGGCCCGTACCTTCACAGATCTAAAAAATGCCACACTGCTGGCCCTGGCTGAAGCCTTGAATAGCACGCGCGCCGAGGTTTTGGCGGCCAATGCGCTTGATGTGGCCGAAGGACGCGCCAACGGCTTGAGCGAGGCCCTGATCGACCGGCTGCTGCTCAACGATCAGCGCGTCGATGGACTATGCGCCGACTTACGCCATTTGGTCGAACTGCCAGACCCGGTTGGCGCGCACTTCGATGAGAGCACCCTGTCCAATGGCATCCGCCTGCGCAAACAGCGCGTGCCGCTCGGGGTGCTGGGCGTCATCTACGAGTCGCGCCCCAACGTGACCATGGATGTGGCCGGGCTGGCGATCAAGACCGGCAACGCGGCCATCCTGCGCGGCGGCAAGGAAACCATCCACAGCAACCGCACCCTGGTGCAGATCATCCGCCAGACGCTGGCCGCGCAAGGCCTGCCAGCCGACGCGATCCAGTTGATCGACAGCCCCGACCGGGCCTTAATCCTTGAACTGCTCAAATTGCACGAGTACGTCGACATCGTCATCCCGCGCGGCGGAGCCAAACTGCATGCCTTCTGCCGCGAAAACAGCCAGATCCCGGTCATCACCGGCGGCATCGGCATCTGTCATCTGTTTGTCGATGAGAGCGCCGATCTCGAGGCCTCGCTGCCGGTCATCTACAACGCCAAAGTCCAGCGCCCGAGCGTGTGCAACTCGCTGGATACTGTCCTGGTCCATAAAACCGTCGCCGCCAAAATGCTGCCGCAGATCGTCGAACATCTCGCCCCGGCCGGGGTGACCTTTCGCGCCGACCCGGCTGCCGCATCCCACTTAACCGGCTTTGACCCCAGCCTTGTCCAACCCGCCGGCCCGGACGATTTCGACACCGAGTGGCTGTCGCTTGTGCTTGGGCTAAAAGTTGTCGATGGGCTGGATGAAGCGATGGAGCATATCGCCGCCCACAGCACCGCCCACTCGGACGGCATCCTGACCGAAAACAGCGAGCACGCCGCCCGTTTCATCGCCGAGGTCGATTCGGCGGCGGTTTACGTCAACGCCAGCACCCGTTTCACCGATGGCAGCCAGTTCGGCCTGGGCGCGGAGGTCGCCATCTCGACCCAGCGTTTGCACGCCCGCGGCCCGATGGGTCTGCCCGAGCTAACCACCTACAAGTGGGTGGCGGAAGGGCAATACAACGTCCGACCGTAAGGAATGTTGAAGGCTTGCCCTGAGCCTGTCGATGGGCTGAAGTGTGTAAAGTTGAAGGCCGGAAAGTCTGGGTGACTTTCCGGCCTTTTATAATTATCTGGCTAATATGGCCAGGGAACCAGATTCAGAATTTTTCGTGAGTGTGGCAAATAGAACAAGCGATAAGTTTGATCTTCTGCAATATCGTTATACGCGGACAGCGAAATATAGAACTGCTGGCCTCTGATCTCTATCGTGCAATAGAAATTACTTCCACTCCTTATTGTACTCACTAGTGTATGATGTTTTATCAGTTTCCCCGAAACAACTTGAACCCTGTTTTCGCGCAAATCATTCAAATGCGGTGTCGCATTGCTATAGCAAAGATAGCCGTTCAACAAAAAAAACACAAACCAGAAAATCATAAAGAAAGGCGCTTCAGATTTTTGGGCAGAAAAGCTGATCTTTGCTCCTATAACAAAAATTACAACAAACATGAATAGAAAAACAGCAATGCCAGCAAACCAAAACCACAAAGACAGCTTTACTCCTCTGATTTGTCGCGGAGATATTTCACCCATTTGATTAAAACTCAAATCATCTGGGAAAAATAACCTGTGACGGCTTAGGTTTTCCTTCAGGATTGCCTGTTCTTCACACATATTTACCTGACGAGCCAGGAATAAAGAAGGAACACGATTTGAATACGCAAGAATTTCGCCCCAGTTGCGCTGATACAAGCCGGAGATTAATCCTGTTTCCCCATTCGTTTTAGATATATCCAATACAGCAACGGCATATAAACCCGATCCAGCGCCTGGGCCGCTCTCTTGACCTGGCCGCCGAAGCCGCGTTTGAAGCGGTAGACGCCCCACAGGCCATCGGAGCGAGACTCAAACTGAGCTTCAAGGGTTTCTTCGGCTTCGTCGGGCAGTCCCCACAGGTCATACTCGGTGCAGCCGCGTTCTTTGGCCCACTGCATCGCCCGCCACTGGAGCAGGTAAGTCGGCATACGGTTGCGCTCCTCGTCGGTCGAAGCGCCGTACAGGTAGTAAGCGCGCCCGCCGAGCGCAAAAACCATCAGCGCGGCCAGCGGCCTGGAGTCGAACTCCGCCACCAGGATCTCGGCCACCCCGCCGGGGTGGAACAGTTCGTAGGCCTTTTTGTAATATGCCAAAGAGTGGACACCAAACCCATCCCGCCCGCCGGTGACTTCCATCAAACGGTGAAACCCGTCCAGATCGTCCCAAGCGCGGACAGTGACCTCCTTTTTCTCGGCCAGGCGCACGTTATAACGGCACTTCTGCTTCATGCGGCCAAGGATTTCATCCTCCGAGCCTTCGAGCGAGACAATAACCGTGCGCGGCGGCTGGATGTTGTGGGGGGAAATGCGGAATGCGGAATGCGGAATGCGGACACTTGCACCGCGCTGCGGATGCAGTGTAGGTGATGCAGAATCATCCCAGCAATCGGGTTCGATTTTCAGGAAAACAGCGCGTTGCTTGCGGCAGACAGAGTCGATTTCAGGCAAAAGTTTCTCGAAACCGGAAACAGGCTTCGGTGCGTAAGCAACGGTAAAACCTAAGGGAAGTTTACGAAACAGGATCTGGATTCCGCTCTCGCCCGAGATAATCCGTTCCACATTCCAGCCAAAAGCCCTCTTTAATTCTCCCCATTCCGCGGTTTGCAAAATGTGAGGGTTGGGTTGGCAGGCAATGAATTCTTTCCAGGTTTCAAAGGAGACTTGGGGCATTTATACAACTTTCAGACAACTTATATCCGGTCTCGATATGCGCGGAAAAAGCATCCACGCCACTCGACCTTCGTTCAACATTCAACCGGCTACACCACATCCATTACATCTTTTGGGCGGATATTGGCGCGAATCGCCGAGCCGGGAACAACTTCATCGAGCAGGTCGATGATCGCTTCGGGCTGGCTGGAGGCCACAAGCGCAGAAAAACGCTCCAACGCAGTGCGCACCGTCAGCTCGTCGACCATATCTTCGCTCATTGAGCGGAAAACGTCTGGATGGGCGGTTTTGTCGTAGGTTTTGCCGCCTTCCCACAGCTCCTCGCGCAGCTTTTCGCCAGGCCGGATGCCGGTAAAAACGATCTCGATGTCGCGGCCCGGCTCCAGGCCCGAAAGCCGGATCAGATCTTCGGCCAGATCCAAAATCCGGACCTGCTCACCCATGTTGAGCAAAAAGGCTTCGCCGCCCTCGCCCATCGCCGCGGCCTGCAAAACCAGGTGAACGGCTTCGGGGATGGTCATGAAAAAACGTTCCATATCGGGGTGGGTGATCGTCAGCGGACCGCCAGCAACGATCATGCGCTTGAAGAGCGGCACAACACTGCCGCGGCTGCCCAAGACATTGCCAAAGCGGACCACCGAAAAAGCATTGCCCGTGCGCCGGGCAGCATCCAGGACGATCATCTCGGCCATGCGCTTGGTCGCGCCGTAAACGTTGGCCGGGTGGACGGCTTTGTCGGTGGAGATCAACACCAGGCGTTCGACCCTGTGCCTGTCCGCTGTTTCAACAACGTTCTGGGTGCCGAGGATGTTGTTCGCCACCGCTTCCTCGACGTTGATCTCCATCAACGGGACATGTTTGTGGGCCGCAGCGTGAAACACCACCTGGGGCCGGTGCTCCGCAAAAACGGCATCCAGGCGCTGATGGTCGCGGACATCGGCGATGACCGGGTCAAGTTTCAGGTGCGGATAATCGGCTTTGAGTTCGAGCAAGGCCTCGAAAATGGAGTTTTCACCGTGGCCGAGCAAAACCAGGCTGGCAGGATTCCAACGCGCGATCTGGCGGCACAACTCGCGGCCGATCGAGCCGCCCGCGCCGGTAACCAGGACGCGCTTGTCTTTGAGCGCCTGTCCAATCCATTCTTCGTGAATGCGCGCCGGTTCGCGGCGCAGCAGGTCAGTAATATCAACTTCACGCAGGCGGCTGACGCTGACCTTGCCGCCCAGCAGTTCATAAATCCCCGGCATGGTGCGAAAAGGGATGCCTTTCAGGCGGCAAACGTCCGAAACCAGGCGCACCACCTTGCCCGGCGCGGTCGGGATGGCGATCACAACTTCATCAACGTGGGTGATATCAAGCACGTGTGAAAGATCTTGCAATGCGCCAATGATCGGAACGCCAAGCAAAATCTGCCCGCGTTTGGCCGGGTCATCATCCAGAAAGCCGACCGGGTTCATGTTCATCTGGCGGCTCTTTTGCATTTCGCGCACTACCAGCGCCCCGGCATCGCCTGCGCCGATGACCAGCACGTCACGACGTTTGCCGTCCGCGCGCGGGATGGCCGATTCAGCCACGATCCGCAAGGCAATCCGCGCCCCGCCAACCAGCACCAACGAAAGCAGCCAGTCGATCGCTAATGCTGAACGTGAAAAACCCGGCCCAAAAACCTGGAACGAGTACAGACTCAAGGTAATTGCCGCCACCAGCAGGGATGAAGTCGTCACCGCGGCAGCGATTAATTTCAACTCGCTGATGCTGGCATAAACCCACAGGCGGCGGTACAGACCAAAGAAATAATAAACCAATGGCTTGACGATCAAGGCAATCGCCATCCACCACAAAGCTCCCTGCCAGTAATAGCGCAGAAAATCTTCGAGCAGTTCAAGCCGCAAAACATAACTGCCCATCACCGCAACGATGATGAGCAAAATGTCGCTTAACAGTACATATCGGTTACGAAAGCGCATAGAGAAATTCAAAAGTCAGAATGGAGAATGCAAAATAATGAATGAAACATTCTGTATCACCTGCACTGCATCCGCAGCGCGGTGTAAGTGTCATCATTCCGCATTCTGCATTTGTAATACCACCGCCCGCAAGCCATCTTCCAGCGAGGTTTGGGTTTTGAAGCCGAGGATTTTCTCGGCCTTGGCGGGGCTGCCCAAGGAGCGATAAATGTCACCAGCGCGTGCGGGAGCGAACTCGGGCGCGGGGGCGTTGGGGAAGAAATCCATCAGGCTTTCGATGATGTCAATCACACGAATTTCATCGCCGCTGCAAATGTTAAAGACCTGACCCGGTGCGGCAGGGTGCTCGCTTGCCACCAGGTTTGCGCGGACAATATCCCCAACGTAAACCAGGTCGCGGGTCTGGCCGCCGTCGCCATAGATGGTGACCGGTTTGCCGTCGATTAAGCGCCGGGTAAAGATCGGCACGGCGGCAGCGTACATGCTGTCGGGGCGCTGGCGCGGCCCGTAAACGTTGAAGTAGCGCAGGGCAACCACTTCCATGCCAAAGGAGCGAGTATACATTTCAGCGTAGAGTTCATCAACGCGTTTGGAAACAGCGTAAGGGGAAAGCGGTCTGAGCGGGAAATGCTCCTCGAGCGGCATGGAGTCCAGATCCCCATAGACCGCCGCGGAGGATGCCAGAACGACCCGCTTTACACCCGCTTTGCGCGCCGCTTCGAGAAGCGACTCGGTGCCGCGCTGGTTGATGTCGAAACAGGTCATCGGTTCATCCATCGATTGTGGAACGGAAACGAAAGCCGCCTCATGGAAAATGATTTCAATACCCTGAACCGCTTCGGCCACCTTGGCCGGGTCGCGCAGATCGCCTTCGACAATTTCGGCATTCAAACCGGCAATATTGGCGCGCTTGCCAGAGGAGAAGTTATCCAAAATCCGCACAAAATCGCCCTGCTCCAGCAGGGCGCGGACGATGTGTGAGCCAATAAAACCGGCGCCACCGGTCACCAAATATTTTTTCATAAATTACCTCCCGCGCCGCCCCAAAACGGTGGTGACGGTCCGCAAAATAATGAGAATATCCATCCAAATGGAGCGGTGCTTAATGTAGTACAGATCGTATTCGAGTTTGATCTCGGTGTCTTCGACAGTGGCGGCATAGCCATAATTGACCTGGGCCCAGCCGGTCAGCCCGGGCTTGACCATCAGCCGGGCGCGATAAAAGGGGATTTGCTTCTGATATTTTTGCACCAGTTCGGCGCGTTCGGCACGCGGACCAACCATCGCCATTTCACCGCGCAGAACGTTCCAAAACTGGGGAAATTCATCGAGACGGGAACGGCGCAGGAAGTTGCCAACGCGAGTGACGCGGGGATCGTGTTCTTCAGCAACCTGGGCTTTGCCATCAGCCTCGGCATCCTTGATCATGGTGCGCAGCTTGAGCATTTCAAAAATACGCGCGCCCTTCCCGAGCCGGGTCTGGGTATAGAAAATCGGCCAGCCATCATCGAGCATGATCGCGAGGGCCAGGAAAGGCAGCATCATTGCAAAGATCAACAAGCCAACCAGGGCAGCAAGGATATCCAAAAAGCGTGAGGCGAGCAGATAAAAACCGCTGGCGCGAGCCTCGTCAACAAAAGAACGAATAACCCAATCAGATTCGAGGTGATGAATAGGAACGCGCCCGAGCAGTTCTTCATAAATAGTGCGCATACGGGTCACTTCCACGCCGCGCTCCTGGGTATCAAGCAAAACCTGGAAGGTCTGTCCTTTCATTTCACCGGTAACCGACACAATTACGTCTGAAATATTAAGCCCTTCAATCAGTTCGAGCAGACGATCACTGCCGGCAAAGATACGGAACCCTTCCAGGGATGAACCTATTTTTTCGGGATCGTCATCGATAAATCCGATAAAATTGAAGGGCGGCGGGTTCATGGATTTATACATTTGTGCCAGGGTGCGTCCGTTCTCGCCTGCCCCAACCACCAGCACCCGCCCCATCAGCCCCTGGGTTGTGTAAAAACGGATATAAATCAAACGCCAAAGTAAAGTTAATACAAAAGCAAAGACAAGAAAACCAGCCACACCGCGTCGCGGGAGCGAATTTGGCTCCTCAGTGGTGAAAAAGATCAGGGCGTAGCCAACCAATCCTATGCCAGCAACAAACATCAGCCCGCGCAAGGTTTTGCGCCAGTTGGCCGCGCGATGCAGATCGTACAATTCCACCAGCATTACCAACCAGATGATCGGTAACAGGTAATACCAGCCCTGCACGCGCTTCTGAAAAAACTCGAAGGAAAAGTCGAGAAAAGGGTCTGCTATCGCCCAAAAATAGACCCCGCCAAAGAAAGCGATCAGGGCAACGATCAAGTCCCCGGAAAAGATCAGGGCCCTTTGTTCACTCGGTCTCAGACGGAGCAGAGGTTGTTTCAAATTCTCAGTGGCCATGTCAGGGTTGTTTTACTCCAAAAAAAATGCTCCACAAAAAGCCAAGCCCCCAAGAAAAGTGCATGGTGGCAATTGCCGAGGGCAAACCTAGCACCAGGGAGATTTTATTTACGCGAGTGGCTTTGAACGCACCAGCCGCAAGCAAAATACCGAAATAGGCGCTCAGGATAAAAGCCAACAACCAGCCAAACAAGGGCAGGAAAGCAGCCAAAACCAGAGAGACCAGCACAGTCAGCACGAAAAGCGGCGGCAAGGCCTGCCGCCAGCGAAGGGTCGCAGGGTAGCGCTTCAGCATCTGCCACTTCCACAAGCCATAGCGCCAGTACTGACGCGCCAATGCGCCCAAGGTAGCCCGGGCGTAATAAACGGACCGTATCTGCGGATTAAGCCAGACCCGCCCGCCACTCTGACGCACGCGCGCGTTAAACTCATAATCCTCGTTGGTCAGCAGAGATTCATCAAACTTGCCGATTTTATCAAGTAAAACACGCCGGAACGCCCCAAACGGAACGGTATCGACATAAGCTGCCTGCCTGGCATGGCGATAAAGCGCATCGCCCACCCCAAGCGGGTGCGCCGCTGCAACGGCAATCGCCGCCGCCAGCCAGCCATCCGCACCGGGTTGTATCTCCCAAACCCCGCCGACATTCTCAGCCTGATCAGCCAGCAGCGCCTCGACCGATTTCTCGACATATTCGGGGTACGGCGCAGAGTGCGCATCGAGGCGGACAATGATCTCGCCCGTTGAAGCTTCAATCGCGCGGTTAAGCGCCGCCGGAATGGTCTGGGCGCGGTTATCCACCACCCTGATCGCCAATTGCGGATGTTCGCGCTCGAAATCAGCAATGACCCGGCGCGTACCATCCTGGGAGGCGCCATCCGCGATCGTCACATCCATTTGCTGCAATGGATAAGTCTGCGCGAAAAGCGCATCCAATAAATTGCGGATGCGTTTTTCCTCGTTATAACAGGGAACAATCAGCGAAACAGTGGGGAGCATTTATCTTTTCTTGTACACAAGGGTAGAAGCGTCGGGTGAAACAAGCGGCAGCGAAACAAAAAAGACACTTCCCTGCCCCGGTGAACTCTGAACGCTTATTTTACCACCATGCGCCCGCACGATTTCAGTCGCAATCGCCAGGCCCAATCCGGCACCGTGTTGCTCGCCGCCACGGCGCGAAGCGTCTGCCTGGTAAAAACGCTCAAAAATGTGTGGCAAAGCGCGAGGCTCAATGCCTGCCCCGCTGTCAGAAACTTCAATTTCCAGCCACGCCCCGGCCACTTTCGCGCTCAAACCAACCTGCCCACCGGCAGGCGTAAACTTGAGCGCATTCTCGATCAAATTTGTAAAAACCTGCGCCAGCCGATCGCCATCGCCCGGGATGGGCGGCAAACTCGAGCCTGAGAAGGAAAGTCTGACCTCCCTGCGTCCGGCCAAAGGCGCAAACTTTTCAAGCATGCTCTGCAACAAAGCCGAAATATCAACCACGCCGCGCTTTAAGTCCAGCGTCCCGGCATCCAGCCGCGCCAGGTCGAGCAAGTCGAGCACCATGCGGTGCATCCGCCCGGCCTCATCGTAAATAATCTGGGCGGCAGAACGTTGGGCGGCGGGAGTGTCCGCCGTGCCATCCAGAATCGCCTGAGCGAAACCCTGGACCGAGGTCAACGGCGTTTTCAACTCGTGAGAAACATTGGCAACAAAATCTTTTTGAGACTGTTGACTGGACTGGACCCGGGCCGTCATCCGATTGTAGGCATTGAGCAACTCCCGCACTTCCTGCGGCCCCTCAAGCGGAAGCGGCTCCGCACCCGACGCCGGGAACTGACCAGCAGCAGTGACCAACCTCTGGAGCGGGTCTGCCACCCAGCGCGCCACGCCAAAAGCAAGGATCAGCGCCAAAAACAGCGCAGCCAACCCACCTAGCAAAATCGGCGGCAGGAATTCGTCGGTCAAAACCGAAACCGCCGAAACGGTTGGGCGAGGAACCGCCGCGACCAGGTAATTGCCGTCTGGCAGCCTGCGCGCCAGCGAAAACCAACGCTGACCATCGGCATCTTCAACGATCTGGGTCAGGCGCGCCACCCGCACCAAACGGGAATGCAGCAATGCGGGGCTTTTTCCCTGGCGCGAGTCAACCAACAAATTGCGCTGAGGGTCGAGCAGCAAGATTCGAACATCAAAAAGTTCATCCTGCTCGCCAAAAATCTTCTGCAAACGGGCAGGCGGCAGGCTCGACCAGCCGTCACTGCGATTCGACAGCACAGTGAGCACCAAATTAAGCTGGATGGAGATCTGGCGATAGGCCGGGGGGTTGCGCAGCAGATAGAAAAAGAAAACAACCGTGATCGCCAGCAATGCTGTGGCAATCATCAGGGCATAGCTCAACCATAAGCGCGAACGCAGGGATGAAAACATCTAGGGCGATTCTCCTGCCAAGAGCGGCTACACGACAAGTTTGTAGCCGATACCGGTCACAGTCTCTATTTTGACCTGGCTGGCGGCGATTTTACGACGCAATTGGGCAATGTGCACATCGACGGTGCGGGTTTGGCCGTAAAAGTCAAAGCCCCAGGCTTTTTCGAGAAGTTTTTCGCGAGTCAGCACCAGCCCGCGGTTTTGCGCCAGGAGGTGGAGCAGCTCAAATTCCTGGGTACGCAGCTCCACAGGAAGCCCGTTCACGGTCACCTCGCGGCGGGCGGGGTCAATCAGCAGATCAGCCAAACGCAAAGGAGCGGAATCGGGAGTCCCAAGCTGATCCGCCCGCCGCAGGATCGACCTGACTCGCGCCACCAGTTCGCGCGGATTGAAAGGTTTGGTCAGGTAATCGTCCGCGCCCAGTTCAAGGCCCAATATCTTGTCTATATCTTCATCGCGCGCGGTGAGCATGATAATCGGAACCTGGTTGTTCGCCGCGCGCAGGCGGCGGCAGATCTCGAAACCATCCAACCCCGGCAACATGACATCCAAAACCATCAGGGCAGGCTTGATGTGACCCACAGCTTCAAAAGCCTGGGCGCCATCACCCAGGGTCTGAATTTGAAAGCCCTCGCGTTCAAGGTACATGCGCGAGAGCTGAAGGATGGATGGTTCATCGTCGACCAGCAGGATGGTTGCGGCGGTCATCAAAACCTAGCGTTTCAAAGCAGTAGCTTCAATCTCAACCTGGGCATTCTTCGGCAGCCCGAGAACGGCAATGGTGGAGCGGGCCGGCGGGTTGGCCGGGAAAAATTCAGCGTAGATGGCGTTCATCTTAGGGAAATCGGCCATATCGCGCAGGAAGACAGTGGTTTTGACAACCAGATCCAGCCCGGAGCCGGCCGCTTCGAGTACATTTTTTAGATTGGTCAGCACCTGACGGGTCTGGGATTCGACATCGGCCGCGGCCAGTTCGTTGGTGGCCGGGTCGATGCCGGTCTGGCCAGAGCAGAAGACAAGCTGATCGGTTTGGATGGCCGCCGAATACGGGCCAAGCGCCTTGGGGGCTTTTTCGGTTGCGATTACGGTACGGGTCATGGGAATCTTCTCCTGTTTGAGATGTTTCGATTTTACTGCAAAGCGCCCAAACAACCCCTTCCAATTCAGTCAGCCCTCACCCTGGTTGCCGTCATACTTCAGGGTGAGGGCTTTTTTATCTGCCTATTTCTTCAGGCCAGCCTGGAACAGATCCCACAAGGCATGCTGCAGGGCTTCGCGCTCATCATGGATATCGTCGCGCACTTGATCGAGCAGCTTGTGGATTTTTTCCACAGTTTCAGCGGCGGCTTCGATGTCGGCGGCTTTGCCATCAGCGTCAAAACCGGCGTGAGCATCGATCAGGTCACCCGCCTGGTCATAGAGCGGCTGCACACCTTCGACAGCTTTTTCGAGGCTGTCCAAAGCAGCCTGGGCGGCGCTGGTATCGAGATCGTTTTCGGCGGCCCGATCAATGATCTCCTGGGCTTTTTCGAGCAGGTCGGCCGATTTTTCAAAGGCTTTGCCCTGACCATCATAGCGGCGCTGCTCAAGCTTGAACCTGCGCTCGACAACTTGCGCCCCGCGCCGCTCAGGAGGCTGTTGATCTTGATTCAAGCCCGCAGCAAAAGCCGTTTGGGTGGGCAGGGCTGCGGCAAAGAGCGCCATCAGCACCAGGACAGAAATCAGTTTAAAAAGTTTATTGTTCATGTTTTCTCCTTTTGTTTGAATGAACTACTGCTATTTTAGGAGGCAGGTGTTACCTCAGTATGTGCGGCTTGTAAAATCCCTGTAAATTTTCAGTTCGCGCGTGCTGCTATAAGGCAAAAACGCCAACACCATGCATCCTTGACGTAAGGTATACTTGGGATACAATTAATCGGCCGGGGCGATGGCGGAATCGGCAGACGCAGCGGACTTAAAATCCGCCGATAGAGATATCGTGAGGGTTCGACCCCCTCTCGCCCCACACAAATACCACTCTAGCGGGGACTCTTTGAGCCCCCGCTGCCTGTCTCAAAAAGAGAGCACCTATGTATTTTGACCGTCTGACGTTGGAACAGTTGGAAAACCAGGCCCTGGCTCCCTACGGGATGCGCAGCATGGATACCAAAGGCCGCGCCTATCTGGATGGTGAACCGGAATACCGCACATCCTTCCAGCGTGACCGTGACCGCATCCTGCATACGACTGCCTTCCGCCGACTGGAATATAAGACCCAGGTTTTTATCAACTACGAAGGCGACTACTTCCGCACTCGGTTAACACACACCCTTGAAGTTGCCCAGATCGGCCGCACTCTGGCGCGGGCCCTGGGCGGCAACGAAGACCTGGTCGAGGCGATCTGCCTGGCGCACGACCTGGGCCACTCCCCTTTCGGTCATTCCGGCGAAATCGCCCTGAACCGCCTGATGAAAGATTTTGGCGGATTCGATCACAACAAACAATCGTTCCGGATCGTGACCAAGCTCGAACAGCGCTACCCGGAATTTCCCGGCCTGAACCTGTCCTGGGAAGTGCGCGAGGGCATTGTCAAGCACGAATCAGAGTATGATATCTCAGACGCGCGCGACTTCAACCCCGACCTGCGCGGCAACCTAGAGACCCAGATCGCCAACGTGGCCGATGAACTGGCCTACACGACCCACGACCTGGACGATGGGTTGCGCTCTGGCATGATTACCCCGCCCATGCTGGAAGGGATCGCGCTCTGGGAGATCCTGGCCGAATCGTTCAAATGGCGCGGTCCGCAACTGGAAGAGATGGAACGTCACCGCATGATCCGCCAACTGGTGGGAATGCTCGTAACCGACATGACCCAGTCCACCGATATCCGCCTGAAAGAAAGCGGCGCAAAATCGGCGGTGGAAGTACAAAAACTAAACTATAACGTGATCGGTTATAGCGAAGAGATGCGCCGTCGCAACCGCGAACTGAAAGATTTTCTTTACAACAAGTTGTACCGGCACTACCGCGTGGTGCGCATGGCAGTCAAAGCCGAGCGAATTATCAGCGAACTCTTCGAGGCGTATTGCTCAGAGCCAGCCATTTTGCCAGATCATGTGCAAAAGAACATCTCCATTCGAGGCTTGGAACGCACTATTTGCGATCATATTGCCGGCATGACCGACCGTTATGCCGTCGAAGAACACAAACGATTGTTCGATCCATTTCTCAAACCATAATCTGTTGACAGGATGAAAGTAGAAGGTTGCAGGCCCGACTTTCACCTGCGACCTTCAATGTTTTCTACAGGAGCCATACAATGACCCAACCCGGACCTACCTACCTGACCGCCGAAGGCGCCGCGCGCCTCAAAGAAGAACTGATCGACCTGAAAGGTCCGCAGCGTGAAGCCCTGGCCAACCGTTTACGCGACGCCATCCAGATGGGTGACCTCTCTGAAAACGCAGATTACCACAAAGCCAAAGAAGACCAGGCATTTCTCGAGGGGCGCATCCAGGAATTGGATCATATCCTGGGAAACGCCATCATCGTCGAGGACAGCAAGGTCAAGCGTGAGATCGTTTTCATTGGCGCCACGGTCACCATCCAGGAAGATAATTTCGACCCGGAAGTCTACTACCTTGTTGGCGCAAAAGAAGCCGATCCGCGCAATGGCAAGATCTCACACGAATCGCCAATCGGCCGCGCCTTGATGGATCACAAAGTCGGCGATGTGGTTGATGCGGAAACACCCGGCGGAAAAATTCAGCTAAAGATCCTAAAAATCGAGTAGTTTCAATCCCCAATCTGATAAAAAAATACCCCGGCAAAAAAGCCGGGGTATTTTTGTCTGTACAAAGGCCTTACTTTGACCAGATCGCCAGTTCAAGGGTGATACGGTCGAAATAGCTATTGGAAGGCAGGGCGCCTTGACCGAATTGAGAGTCAACAACCGTCACCACCATTTGCAGAGTCTGGGTTTCAAGCATCATCTGCTTGTGAGGCTCAACCAAGAACATCTCGCCCTTCGACTCAAGTTTGGTGCGGAAGCTGGGGTCATTGAAGGCGTGCGGGCTCATCAAAACCTTGGTCACCGTTTGGATGTCGTTCTTGTCGAACATCCAAACTTCAAAAGCGGTCACCTTTTTGGGGTCGCCGACACCGATCGTTTCCGAAATCCCCACACCACACTCGCCAAGGAATTCACCCGCCTGCGAATCGATGCTGAACGAGTCATCAAAAAGATCATCACCCAAAACGTAGGTGGTAACATACTGGGCAACCGGCGGAGTCGAAGCAACAGCAGAATAATCCGTTTTCTCAACGGAGCGGCTCATATCAGCAGCCTGCTGAGCAGCAGTCAGCGGCGCGCCAGAACGGCGTGTACCACCCCGAAAGAGGTAGAAGCCGGCACCCAAACCAACCAGCAAAAGCGCGATCACCGCGCCCCACAACAGTGCGGTGCCAAGCGAAAAACCTGGCGTTGTCGGGGTAGGCGCATCGCCAGTTGGTTTCATTACGCCGGCATCGGTCATCTGGGTCTCAAAGATTTGGAGCAGGACCGGGTCAACCTTGCCCGGGTTTGCTTTCAAATCCTGAAAGGTTTGAAAAGCAAAAGCACCCAAATCATTGTAGCGTTTGGTCGCCAAGGTGAGATCGCCATTGACCCGGAAAGAATCAACCGTCATGCTCATATATTCCATGCGCAAATCAGCGCGCAGGTTATCAACAGGTTGGTCAATCCATGTCACAGCAAATGGATACCAGGCCAAAAGCAAGCCCAGTAACAAACCAACAGCGAAAGTAATAATGGCAGCGATTGCCGGGCGTTCCTTGAAAAAGTTCAAAATGGGTTCCATAACGCTCCTTTCAATTTGGAACGAACATATTATCTATTATACAAGAAAACGCCCATAAGTTGACGAATTTGTCAATAAATGGGCGATTCTGCTCAAGATTCGTTCAGCACGGCGTCCAGCAAGACGCTTTCCTGACAATCGATGCACTGGGCTTCGCGTTTGTTGGAAATTACCAGCATTCCGCCGCAGGATGGACAGGGTTGGGCCAGTGGGCGCTTCCAGGATGTGAAGTCACATTCGGGATAATTGGCGCAACCAAAGAACACTCTGCCTTTGCGGGTTTTGCGCTCGACCATATCCCCCTTGCATTTCGGGCAGCTCACGCCAATTTTATCTAGCCAGGGTTCGGTATAGCGGCATTCGGGGAAGCCGGAACAAGAGATAAATTTCCCAAAACGTCCGTAGCGGATGACCAGCTCTTTTTCACATTTCGGGCAATTCCGTCCGATCGGTTCGGGGCCGCTTTTGGTCTGCGGGATATCCGTCTGGGCTTTTTGAACCGTCTCTGCAAACGGGCGGTAGAACTCATCCATCACCGTCACCCAGTTGGCGTGGCCCTCGGCAATTTTATCGAGGTCTTCCTCCATCCGGACGGTAAAATCGGTATCGACAATGTTGGGGAAATATTTCACCATCAAGTCATTGACCAACCCGCCGGTCTCTGTCGGCTCGAGGCGCTTATCGATGCGGCTGACGTATCCGCGTTCCTGGATGGTCGAAATCGTCGGAGCGTAGGTCGAAGGGCGGCCAATACCGAACGACTCAAGAGTCTGCACCAGCGAAGCCTCGGAGTAGCGCGGCGGGGGCTGGGTAAAATGCTGTTCAGGCAGCAGCCGGATCAAGGCCTGGCGCTGTCCCTCAGCAATATTGGTCGGGATGCGAACATTATCCGCATCTTCATCGCGTACATCTTCATTTTTCGATTCTTCGTAGACCACCAAAAACCCAGGGAATTTAACCGCCGAGCCCGTCGCTCTCAGCAGGTATTGGCGCGAACCTGCGCCAAGCACCTCGACAGACAGCGTATCATAGAGCGCCGCTTCCATTTGGGATGCCACAAATCGCTGCCAGATCAACTGGTAAAGCTTGAACATGGCCGTGTCAAGATACGCTTTCATTTTTTCCGGATCGCGCATGACCGAAGTCGGGCGGATGGCCTCATGGGCCTCCTGCGCGCCAATCGCGCGGGTCTTGTATTCCGGCGCGCTGCCAGGCAGAAAATCATTGCCATAGCGTTTGGCAATATAATCGCGGGCTTCCTTGCGCGCCAATTCAGAAACGTTGGTTGAATCAGTACGCATGTAGGTGATCAAGCCAGTGTTACCGCCCTCACCCACATCCTGGCCTTCGTACAAGCCCTGAGCCAGCCCCATCGTGCGCTTGGCAGTGAAGCCCAGTTTGCGCGAAGCCTCCTGCTGAAGCGTGGATGTGATAAAAGGCGCAGCAGGCTTGCGGCGGCGCTCACCACGCTTGATCTTGCTGATCTCATAAGTCGCCGTCTCCATATCTTTCAGGATGGGGCGGACATCAGACTCGGTGCCAAATTCGGCATCTTTCTCTTCTATTTTGCTTAACCGGGCGATAAAGGATTGCTTGCCACCCTCAGGCTTAAGTTCCGCTTCGATGGTCCAATACTCCTGCGGAATGAAATCTTCGATCTCGCGCTCACGCTCTACGATCAGGCGCAGCGCCACCGATTGCACACGTCCGGCTGAAAGGCGGCTGCGCACCTTCTCCCACAGGATCGGGCTGATGGAGTATCCCACCAGGCGGTCAAGCACACGCCGGGCCTGTTGGGCATTGACCAGATCCATATCAATGTGGCGCGAATGGCTAAAAGCCTCGGCAATCGCCGGGGCGGTAATTTCATGGAAAGTAACCCGTTTTGCGCGCTCAGGGTCGATTTCGGCCGCTTCCATCAAATGCCAGGAAATGGCTTCACCTTCGCGGTCAGGATCTGTTGCCAGGTAAATTTCTTGAGCGCCCTTTGCCAGTCTTTTCAGTTCTTTGACAATATCTTTTTTCTCGTTAGGCACGCGGTATTTGGGCTCAAAATGATTATCCACATCGACTGAAAGCTGTGAGCGCAACAAATCGCGAACGTGCCCAACCGACGCGCGGACAGTATAGCCTTTGCCCAGGAAACGCCCAACCGTTTTGGCCTTGGCCGGTGATTCGACGATGACCAGCTTGCCCGATCGTTTTTCTTCCTTTTTGGCTTTGGACTGGGTCTTGGCGGGTTTTTCGGGTGCAACCAGCCCCTCGTGGGCTTCCGTTTTACCGGTACGATACATGGTTGTGCCACACACAGGACAGACGCCGCGCGTAACCGGCGCCCCGGAAGCATTAAAAGTCGCCAGGGCATTCTGGATATCTCGTTTTTCTTTACATTTCATGCAATAAGCTTGCATTAACATCTCCTATAACTGACCGGGTGCTTCAAGTGTATTGCTCCCGACCAGAGTTTTTCAAGGTTTCAACCACCCGGCGAACTTCCTGGGCGCGATCTTTCTGGCAGACCAGCAACACATCACCAGTATCCACCACGATAACATTATCCAAACCAATGGTGACAAACAGCCGTCCGTCGCCATTGCCATAAACCAATGAATTGTGCGTATCGAAAGGCAGCAACTGTCCACTGGCAATCACATTGCCATACTGATCGGGCATGATAACATCAAATAGCGCATCCCATGAGCCAATATCGCTCCAATCCAGGCCAGCGGCCGGGATGACAGCCACGCGCCCGGCATGTTCCATGATACCGTAATCTATTGTTTCGTTCTTAAGCGTGTGCCAGAGTGATGCCAAAGTTTCAGCGCGGGCAGGTGTATCCCAAGCGGCAGCGATCTGATCGAGTGTAATCTTCAGTTCGGGCATCTGTAAGGCAAATTCAGCCAGAATACGCTCGGTCTTCCAAATGAACATACCTGAATTCCAGGAATGGTCGCCAGAATTTATCATGTCACGCGCCGCCGCTTCGTCGGGTTTTTCTTTGAAACGCGAAACGGCATAAGCCGGATAATTAAAGTTCTCGGGCAATAACGCACCGCGCTGAATGTAACCGTAGCCGGTGGCCGGAAAAGTCGGCGCAATGCCAAGCGTCACCAGATAATCGCTTTGGGCAACATCCACCGCAACCCGTAAAATATAATGGAACAGGTCACGGTCGCGAATGAAATGGTCGGATGGCAGAATCGCCATCACCGCTTGCGGGTCGCGCTGCTGCAAGACCGCCGCTGCCAGCCCAACCACCGAGGCCGTCCCGCGCGGGGCAGGTTCAAGCAAGAAATTCTCGTAAGGCAGTTCAGGGGCTTGCTGGCGCAGTTCTTCAGCCTGTTCAGATACTGTGACGACAAAAATACGTTCGGGCGGAATAAAACCTTCCAACCGGCGAACCGTGGTCTGGAAGAGGCTTTCGTGGCTAATCAACGGGATGGATTGCTTGGGACGATTACGCCGCGAAACGGGCCATAGCCGCGTGCCGCCCCCTCCCGCCATTATGACGGCATAAGTGTGTTCGTAGTTACTCATTTTTTTATTGTAAACCCATTGTCAAGAGCGATTTTGTTTTAGGTATTATACGGCGCAGATTCTTCCCTCACGGCCACGTATTGCATCCCACCCACCTGGCGCACCATGCCTTTGAGTTCCATCATCGCCAGGGTTGCAGAAACGCGATCGATCGGCAAGCCGGTCTGGGCGCGGATTTCGTCCACATGCAGAGGCTCGGCGCCGATCAATTGAAACAGGGCGGCCTCGGTTGGATCGGTTGGCAAGGCTTTGCGAATTTCGCGGCGCTCGATGTTGCGGGTCAGATCCAGCGCTTCAAGGATGTCATTAACTGCCAGCAGTGGTTTGGCCCCATTGGCAATCAGGCGATTGGTGCCTTTGCTTTGTGGGGCAAAAATATTACCCGGAACGGCAAAGACCTCGCGCCCATGGTCAGCAGCAAAAGAAGCCGTGATCAACGCCCCACTGGTCTCAGCCGCCTCGATAACCACCACTGCCAAAGACAGGCCGCTGATAATGCGGTTGCGCGGCGGGAAGTTGGCGCTTTCAGGCGGGGTTCCGGGAGCGTAATCACTAATGACCGCGCCCTGAGTCATGATCTTCTCAGCCAGACTGCGATGCTCCGGAGGATAAATACGATCGACACCAGAGCCGAGCACGGCCAGGGTGCGGCCGCCCGCCTTGAGCGCGGCGCTGTGGGCAACAGCATCCACCCCACGCGCCAGCCCGCTGACAATGGTCACACCGTTATGGGCCAGGATGGTTGCAATTTCATCGGTCACTTGGCGGCCATACGCTGTCACCGCGCGGGTGCCAACAATCGCCACCGCCCAGGTATCTTCCGGGGTGATGTTTCCGCGCAGGTACAGGATCGGCGGCGGCTGGTCAATTTGCTTGAGATGGGCCGGATAGTCTGGATCGTCCCAGGTCAGAATGTTAATGCCCTGCGATTCGATCCCGGCAAAATATTGGTCAACATCAAGGCTGGCGCGGATTTCGAGCGTCCGCGCGGCCAGTTTGGCGCTCAACCCCGCAGAAGTCAACTCAAAAGCAGAGGCATTCCAGGCTGTTTCAGCATCACCAAAGTAGTCGAGCAGGGCTTGCAAACGCACTGCGCCGATGCCTTTGACCAACGTGAACGCAACCCGGAATTTTGTATCAGACATGGCAGGCCGGATTAAACCCCTGCTTATTCGTCCAGACCAGGCAGCAGGCGCACACGCACCAACCCGGCTTCAAGGTCAATTTTCAGGATGACATCCTCGATGGCCGGCAGCAACAATTCGCGCCCATCAGGGCGTTTGACGATGTAAACCTCGTTGGCCCCGGTTACAAGGATCTCAGACAGGCTACCGAGTTCTTCGTCCGCCTCGTTGACGACCCGCAACCCGATCACCTGGTGGTGGTAAAACTCACCTTCAGGCAAGGCCGGACGGTCATTTGCCGAGACAAAAACCGTTTTGCCGCGGTATTTGCCGGCAGCTTCGGGGTTATCCAGGCCGCGGAAACGGACCAGCAAACCATCATTGTGGCCACGCAGCGAGGCGATCGTCATCGGAGCATACTTTTCGCCAACGAACAGACGCGTACCAACGCTCAGCCGTTGCGGAAAGTCCGTCAGGACATCCATCAAAAGCTCGCCACTCAGGCCGTGCGGACGGCGCAAAATACCAACGCTCAAATACACAAGCTCGCCAGAAGCGGGCGAGCTTGTCTGGCCAGGGTTTACTGGCTCATTTTCAACGGTCATCAGGGTTCCACCACATCGAGCGTTACCTGCTGGCCTTCACGTTCAGCCGCAACGCGCAATAGAATGCGAATGGCATTGGCCACCCGCCCGCTTTTACCAATTACACGTCCCATATCATCTTTTGAAACACGCAATTGCAAGCGCACCCGGTTGCCCTGGCGAGACTGGGTTACTTCAACTTCATCAGGGTTCTCAACCAGGGAATGGGCTATATATTCTGTCAGGGCTTTCATGCAAAGCCTTTCTGCAACGCTTTAGTTGCTGGAGGTCTTGACCCCAGCGCCGCGCGTGGTATTGGCTGCGCCGGCTTCGGCAACCAGAGTCTCAAGCGCTTCACCTTTTTTGAAACGGGCAAACCGGTCGAGGGTCCCGGTGGTTTTGAAAATTTGGGCCACCGAGTCGGTCGGTTGGGCACCCTTGCTCATCCATGCGAAGACTTTGGCTTCATCGATGTCCATCGTGGCGGGCTGGGTGCGGGGATTGTAGAAACCGACGATTTCAATGAAACGACCATCGCGGGGGGCTTCCTTGTCGGCGATGACGATACGATAGGAAGGCTGGGCCTTCAGGCCAATGCGGCGGAGACGAATACGAACCATTTTAACTTACTCCTTGAATAATACGGTTTGTTATTTTGACGATAACCAGGGTTATCTTAGCTCAATGCAAAACCACTCGGTTTTACATGATTTAACTTAGTTTTTAGGGCTACCCGCCAAACATCTTGGGCAGGCCTTTCATGCCAGATTTTTGCAGGATCTTCATCATTTTTTGGGTCTCGCGGTACTGCTTGACCAATTTATTGACGTCCTGCACTTCCATGCCACAGCCCGCAGCGATGCGGCGGCGGCGCGAGGCATTGAGTACATCGGGGTTGCGGCGTTCGCCACGCGTCATCGAGTTGATGATGGCTTCGATGTGCTTGAAATTCTTTTCGACATCGTTCGGGTCGACCTGCTTGGCAGCCTGCCCCAACTGACCAGGCAGCATCTCCAGAATTTGCGAGAGCGGGCCCATCTTGCGCAATTGACGCATCTGGTCGAGCCAGTCTTCCAGATCGAACTGGCCCTTCATCATCTTGTCGGCCTGTTTTTGGGCGCTTTCGGCGTCGAAAGCGGCTTCAGCCTTTTCGATCAAGCCAATCACGTCGCCCATCCCAAGGATGCGCGAGGCCAGGCGGCCGGGGTCGTAAATTTCGAGCGCATCCAGCTTTTCACCGGTGCCGAGATACTTCAACGCCACGCCGGTAACACTGCGGATGGAAATGGCCGCGCCACCACGCGAATCGCCGTCCATTTTGGTCAGGATCAGACCGGTAATGGAAACGGTATCGCGGAATCCTTCGGCAACGTGCAGGGCTTCCTGACCGATCATCGAGTCGACCACGAGCAGGGTTTCCACAGGCGGAACGCGCCGGATGATGGCCTTTAACTCGTCCATCAGAGCGTTGTCCAACTGTGAGCGGCCCGCCGTGTCGATGATCATCACGGTATAACCGCCCTTCTGGGCCTGGTCGAAGGCTTTCGCGACCAGATCAGGCGGCTTGACGCCGCTTTCGGCCACTACAGGCACATCAATCCGCTCGCCCAGGCTCTGCAACTGTTGAACAGCCGCCGGACGATAAGGGTCGCCCGCCACGAGCATAACACGCTCACCCTTGCCGCGCAGCAGTTTGGCAAGTTTACCGGCAGCAGTTGTCTTACCGGAGCCTTGCAAACCGACCAGCATCAGCACGCGCGGCTTGGGTCCGCTCAGATTCAGCGGGGCAGGCTCGCCCAGCGTTGTGATCAGTTCTTCGTGAACAATTTTAATGACCTGTTGGCCGGGATTAAGAGCCTTCGAGACCTCCGCACCAACAGCGCGGGCACGGACACGGGCCACAAAATCTTTGACCACGCTGTAATGCACATCGGCTTCGAGCAGGGCCAGGCGCACTTCGCGCATGGCAACATCAACGTCTGCCTCGGAGAGTTTCCCGCGGCGGCGTAGGCCGTCAAATACCTGGGTTAAGCGATTGGTCAGAGTCTCGAACATGGGCCGTATTAAAATTGAAATTTTCGCCCCGCGCCAGAGTCTCCACCTGGGAGGCTGGGGTGCGAAGTGAAATGAGTGATAGGAGCGCTATTCTAGCCGATTAACGGAAGCCGGTCAAGCCCTGGATAAGCGCGGGCCTTCAGGGGTATCGGTGACGATCCAGCCCGCCGCCTGGATCTGGTGGCGCAGGCTGTCGGCGCGCGACCAGTCTTTGGCTTTTCGAGCGGCTTCGCGCTGCTCGGCCAGCGAGACCAACTCCGGGGAGGGCGCATCGAGAACTTCTTCGGGCAGAGAAACGCTGGTCGCCATCTGCCAGGCATCCGGGCGGATATCACCCAGGGGGGCTAGACTACCCAATCCCAGTTCATCGAAGGAAAAAGATGAGCCGGACGGGTAAATTTTCGGGTTGCATTCGCGCACCAGCGAGACAGAGCTGACTCCGCTGATGATGCCCTGGCGCTTCTGAAAATCGAGAATGACGCCGGTATGCTCGTCGAGCCCGAGAGTGGTGTTTTCGGATGGCAGCTGGGCGCACCATTCGGCAAACCGCTCCATGCCGAGAAAACAGCGCGAGGTATCAACGTCCGCGCCGCCATCGGTGTTGTTCCAGTGCGGGACGCACGAGATCGGCAGACCGAAGGATTTGAACAGATCAAGGCCTGGCACTGTGTGGACATCCTGCCCGACCTTGTAAATTTCGTAGACCGGAACGCCCCAGGCGCCGATCGCGATCGTGGCAGCGGAGGCGAATACCAGGGCCGCGCCGAGGCGATGGCGGGCGCGGATCAGTTCCCAGGCCAGGCTGTCTTGCAATTGACGAATGGTGTAGGTGGGCGACCCCGGCCCCATGAATATCAGGTTGGCTTGCAAAAGCGGGGCCAGGATCTCGGGATCGTCGGGACTGAAAGCGGAACCCTTTTTGCGAGCGGGGACGACGTCGATGACCGGCTTGAAATTGCCCAGGCGGATTTTCAAATAGTCAGCAACACGTCCGGCAACCTGCGAGGCGTTCAGCTCAAAACCAGCCGGGGTTTCGAGGATGGCAACCCGTAAGGGTGCGCCAAGCTGGGCGGCAAGGGCTTCAAAAATACGCCCGCCTGCCAGTGATGTTTCGCCAGAACCAAGTAAAGCGATGGAGCCAGGGGATTGGGTCATTTTATGATTGGGGGTTGGCTGTAGGGGCGCAGCAGTGCTGCGGCCCTACAAACCGTGGTTAATTTTATCGAGCATCCCCAGGATCAAACTGTTTTCAGGGATGTCGGCCATTGAGTCACTGTAATGCTGGTAACGAACCTGTTCTTTTTTATCGATCAGCATCAGTGCCGGGACGCGGCCCAGCTTGAACAGGTTCCATTCCTGGCCATACACGTCAGAGACTTTGTGCCTGGGGTCAGGCAGACCAATATAAGGGAGTTTGTTCTCTTCCCAATAATGACGAAAGGCGTTGCGCCCATCCGGGCCGATACAGATGATTTCCGCGTCACGCGCGGTGAAGGCCGCATACTCGTCGCGCAAGCGCGCGAGATGGGCGCGGCAGAAGGGTCACATGAATCCGCGCAGGAAGACCAGCACGATATTTTTCTTGCCCGTGAAGCTCGAAAGCCGGACGGGATCGCCTTCGAAATCAGGCAATTCAAAATCGGGAGCGATGGTAAAGATTTTCATGGCATATCCTTGTCAGCATCAACCATCGAGAAAGTCGCGCACAGCTTGCATGAAATCATCCGGTTTTTCTTCATGGGGCACGTGCCCGGCATTCGGGATGACTACCAGGCTCGCGCCGGGGATTTCAGCGCCGAGGCGGAGAGATTCTTCAGTGGGGACGATGCGGTCGTCATCACCCGTCAGCACGAGTACCGGCAAATTGAGCTCGGTCAACCGTTCGGGCAGGCCAAGCGGATGGCTGGCGGCAGTCAGTTCCCACAGGGCGCGATCCCAATTGTTGGCATTAAGCGGTTTGCGGTAGCCATCCAAAATATCCTGCGTGACCAGGGTCGGGTCGTGAAACGCAGTGCGGATGAAATCGTCGCCGCTGGAAGCGATCTGGCGGGCAAGGAGCGGACCGAGATGGCGCATTTGCGGCGTCCCGAGCAGCGGACGCGCCCAGGCCGGGGAACCGCCGCCGGTATAGATGGCGGCATCGACCAGAATAAGTCCGCTAACCCGCTCCGGGTAGGTAAGGGCAGTATACACGGAAACCGTCCCGCCGGCCGAGTTGCCAACCAGGATGGCTTTCTCGACGCCGAGGGCGTCCATCAGACCAATCACGATCGCGGCTTGCGCTTCGGGGCTGTAGGGGTTTTCACCCGTCCAATCGCCAGGCATGGGGCGCGAGGTCAGGCCAAAGGCCGGGCGGTCGTAGGCAATGACACGTCCCAGTTCGGCAAAAGGCCCCATCACTTCGCGCCACGAGAAGGCCGATGCGCCAAAGCCGTGCAGAAGGATAAAGACCGGCTGGCCTGCGCCCATTTCTTTATAATGCACGCTCAGGCCATTGACTTCGACAAATTTGCTATCCGGGTCGGCCAATTCGCGCTCAGGGCGAGTCCCCTCCAGCGGCGGGATGGGAACCAGGAAGGGGCCGACCAGCAAAGCCAGGAGCAGGATAACAAAAACGGTCAGGATGATTTTCTGCCAGGGTTTCATAGTATCAGGTTCAGATAGGGAGATGGAAACTACTCAGCCAGCCCCGCCAAAAACGTGACCATCGTTTCGGCTGCTTGGAGCCATTGCGCTTCGGGGCTGATCTCGGCAGGGTTATCGCCCGATTGAAGGCCGTAATCGGCGAATTGAGCATGGTTGCCGCCTTCGATCGGAGCAAAAATAGCATCGGTCGGCATTAAGGTCTTGTTTTTTTCAACAGTCTCAGAGGTTGCCAGACCATCCAGTGTGCCGTAGATCGAGAGTGTTTTCAGCCCTGAGTTCTTGAGCGTGTTATCGGCAGGATACGAGGCCCAGTAGGCGATGCCGCGTATCTCGGGGTGATTTGCCGCGAAAATCGAAGCTGCAACCCCACCCAGGGAATGTCCGCTCACAGCCCAGGTCTGGATTTCCGGGAAATCTTTCAAGGCGGGTGCGCCGGCTTCGATTTCGAAAAAGGCCAGGTTCAGGTTTACCGGCACCAGGACAACCAGGTAACCCTGCGCAGCGATTTGATGCAAAACCGGAGCGTAGGCGCGATAGTCCACCCGCCCACCGGGGTAAAAGATCAATCCGGTTGAAGGCTGCATTGCGGAGGGTTGAAAAGCGATGTAATCAGTAGTTTGGGTAACGGTCACCTGCCCATCTGAAACAAGCGCGGCGAGGGCAGCCTGGCCAGGAGGCGCGGCGTTGAGCGCCCAGGCCACAAAACCGGCGCTCAATAGAAAAACGATGACAAAAACAATCAGCAGGAAACGCTTCAGATATTGCATGGTTTGTCCAAAATCCGGAGATTTAGGACGGCAAGCCCTAGGTCTCCAATAAGGTACGGGCTTGCGCCCAGATTTGGTCGAACATTTCGACCGTCAGTTTTCCAGTCAGGGTATTTTGCTGGCTGGGATGATAGGAACAGATCAATGATGAATTCGGAATGCAGAATACAGAATTTGGCAGCGGAAAAAGCGCGCCATGGGCGAACTTCCAACCAGGATTACGAATTGAGAATATGCGCAGGACTCTCTCAAATGCTATCCGACCCAGCGCAACGATCACTTTGGGCTGGATGAGTTCCAGTTCGCGCTCAAGGTAAGGCTGACAGTTGGCAAGCTCTTCAAGCGTGGGCTTGTTGTCAGGCGGGGCGCAACGCGCGGCGGCGGCCATGTACAGATCGGCAAGTATCAGCCCATCGTCGCGGGAGCGGGCTTCGGGTTGATTCGCGAATCCCGCACGGTGCAGGGCCGGATAGAGGAAACTGCCCGAGGCATCCCCTGTAAATTGACGCCCGGTGCGGTTCGATCCATGCGCACCGGGAGCGAGGCCGATCACAAAAACACGCGCGGCAGGGTCGCCAAATCCAGGGACGGGTTTGCCCCAATACTCCTGATCGCGATAGGCTTTGCGCTTCTCACGGGCAACCTGCTCACGCCATTCGACAAGGCGTGGGCATTTACGACAACTCATGATCTCTGCATTTAGATTTTTAAGTTCCATATGTTTATTGTATCAATTCCTGCGCGGGTGATATACAATCGAAAAAAGGAGACGCCATGCACATCACCATCCTTGCCCTGGGTTCACGTGGCGATGTCCAGCCTTATGCCGCGCTCGGCATCGGCTTGAAACAGGCCGGGCACCAGGTTCGCCTTATCACCTTTGAAAATTTTGTCCATTTCGCCAAAGACAACGAACTGGAATTTCACCCCATCCGGGGAGACGCGCAGGCCCTGGTCGCCAAGGGTGGCACGGATATGCTATCCATCATGCGTTCCTTCGGTTCACTAGCAGAAGGCTACGCCCGCGATCTATCCGCGCCGCATCTGGGTGAAACCGACCTGATCCTGAACCAACTGCCCGCCGGGTTGTATGGATTTGACCTGGCCGAAAAATATGGCATCAAAATGGTGCAGGCGGCGGTCATCCCGCTGGCCCGCACCCGCACTTTGCCGCTGATGGGGTTTCCTCGCCTGCCGTTGCCGGGCTACAACAAGGCGACCTATTATTTTGGCGAACAAATGGCCTGGCAGATGTTTCGCCCGGTCATCAACCGCTGGCGCAGGCAAACCCTGGGTCTGCCCACCCTGCCGATTGGGGGATATTTCGGACAGTTGGGCACCCGCCGTTACCCGATCCTGAACGGGTTCAGTGAACAGGTTGTCCCGCGCCCAGAGGATTGGAATGAGCACATTACCATCAGCGGGTACTGGTTCCCACAGGACAGGCAATGGCAGCCCCCCGCCAACCTGCTGGCTTTTCTTGAAAGCGGCAGTCCGCCCGTATTTATCGGATTCGGAAGCATGCCGGTAAAAGACCCACAAAGAACAACTGCTATCCTCCTCGAGGCTCTGCGACAAAGCGGACAGCGCGCCATCCTGCATGCCGGATGGGGTGGCCTGGGCAGCCAGCCCCTGCCCGATACGGTGTTGAAAATCGACTATGCCCCTTACGACTGGCTGTTTCCGCGTATGGCGATGGTGATCCATCACGGCGGCTCAGGCACGACCGCCTTCGGATTCCGCTCTGGCGTGCCGGCCTGTGTGGTTTCTTTTGTCTTCGACCAATTTTATTGGGGCAAGCGAATCGCGGATTTGGGCATAGGGCCTGAGCCGATTCGATTCAAGGACCTGAATGTCGAACGCCTGCGCGAAGCCATTCACACAGGCGTTGATAGTTCGGCAATCCACCGGAAAGCGGCAGAACTGGGCGAGAAAATTCGGGCTGAAGACGGGATTGGCAAAGCCCTGGAGGCGCTGCAAAAAATCAGCCGGGACTGACAGACCTATCCCTTGCGCTTGAGATAACCCTGGTACAGCGCGCCGATCTCTTCGTATATTTTCTTCTCGTAATACTGCTCGCCGGTCAGGCCAGGGAATTTGGCGTAGTCGGGAATCGGCTTAACTTCGGGCCGGGTCGCGGCAAACTGTTTGAGCACTTCGGCGTGGGGTTTGAGGGTGCCATCGGGGCGGACCAGGCCGAAGTGGCGTTCGTGGCGCGATTCGCCGCAAGGCGGAATATCCCACAGTTCTTCAGCGTAATCGGCAAAGCACCAGATCATCGCCCCGGTTGCGCCAATATCATGAAGGTTCGGCAGCACCTGGCGAATGTACTCGGCAAAATCTTCTTCAGAGGCCATGAACTGGGTGCGGTCCAGGCCATATGCCTGCCACTCCCAGGTTTCGGAGGGTTTGCCCTTCAGGTTGGTGCAGCCGCCAAACTCCTCCATCAGGGCGGGCTTGCCCGCCAGGTGGGCAGCCAGAGCCGTCATAAAGGGAACGTGGTCAGGGTCAAGCGGGCCGCGCGTCCATTCGGTATACATCGGGTAGGCGTGCATTACGGCCAGGTCGGTTTCGGCAAAAACATCGCCAACCCGCAGGCCGGTGTCGCTCTCGAGATCGCCGCTATGCAGGCCAACGGTCACCGGGGTAGCGGGATCGATCTCGCGGATCAAACCTGTCATTTCGCGCACCCAGGCCCGGCCATGCGCGGCATCTTCGGGCCAGGCAAACAGATCGGGTTCGTTGCCGAGATTCCACAGGGCAACGCCTTTGTGGCCCTTCAACTCGCGGACAACGGTCGTCAGCAGCAAACGCTCCGCGCCAAGCGCGATCGGGTCGCTGAACATATTGTTGTAATTGCCGTCCGGGACGATCTTGCCCTGGCTGACCACCTGACGCATAAAACCAAAATACGGGGAAGAGAACCCTTCGCGCTCTTGCAGCAACCAGCGCGGAGACCAGTTCGGGCCGCTCATGTGGCCGGTAAAGAAGGTTACATCCAGGCCGAGCTTGTGCTTTTCGGCCAGATCGGCCACCCTGACCAGGTTCGCCAGGGCAGTTTGATCGACGCTGTTCGGGTCAGGCTGGAAATCGTCCCAGAGCAGGAAGATGCGCACAATGTTCAGCCCCAGGCTGGCGATCAGGGAAAAATCATCGTCCACTTCGGCGGCGTCAAACTGCGACCACCAGTACATGGCTTTGCGGCGCGGCCAGTAGTTAACACCGAGGGTGAAATAATCGGGCATATCTTTCTCCTGTTAACGGTAGGGGCGAAGCAGTGCTTCGCCCCTACGAAATAAACATCGCATCGCCAAACGAGAAAAAGCGATAGCCTTCACGCTTGGCGGTTTCGTAGGCATTCAAAACAGTCTCGCGCCCGGCAAAGGCGCTGATCATCATGATCAGAGTTGATTTTGGCAGGTGGAAGTTGGTGATGATGGCATCGACCACTTTATACTGGTAGCCAGGCAGGATGAAGATCGAAGTCGGGCCTGCGTAGGACGAGATAGTATCTCGTCCCACCATTGCGCTCTCCAGGGTCCGAACGGAGGTTGTCCCAACCCCGATCACCCGCCCCCCGGCCAGCTTCGTGGCGTTAATTTTGGCCGCTGTTTCAGGCGAAAGTTCACACCACTCGGTGTGGATCTTGTGCTCAGTCGGGTTGTCTTCAGTGACCGGCGCAAACGTATCCAGCCCGACGTGCAGGGTCACTTCAGCAAACTGGATGCCCTTCGCGCGCAGTTCATCCATCAGGCGCGGGGTAAAGTGCAGGCCGGCGGTCGGCGCGGCGGCAGAGCCAGGCGTTTTGGCGTAGACCGTCTGATAGCGCTCCGGGTCGGTCAGCTTTTCGTGGATATACGGGGGCAGGGGCATTTGCCCGTCTAACGAGAGATGATTCTCGACCGGTTCATCGAACCGCACCCGGCGGCGGGACCCTTCCAAAACTTCGACAACTTCCGCTTCGAGGCCATCAGCCAGGCTGAGGCGTTTCCCGGCTCCCAGGCCTTTGCCGCCCACCAGGCATTCCCAAACCCGATCCGATTCGCGGCGCAGGAGCAGGATCTCGGCCTTGCCGCCAGTTTCCTTTCGGGCTGGCAGCCTGGCCGGGATGACGCGCGTCTGGTTGACCACCAGCAGATCGCCGGGGTTCAGGTAATCAACAATCTCGCGAAAGATGCGATGTTCCAGTTGGCCGGTTTTGCGGTTAAGCACCATCAGCCGCGAAGAATCACGCGGCTCGACCGGCGTTTGGGCGATGAAAGAGTCGGGGAGTTCGTAGTTAAAATCGGATGTTTTCATGGGCTGGTTGGATAATAGAAAGTGGTAACTATTCTACTGTCTACTTTCTAAAAATTCCAGCACCGACTGCCAGAACGGCGACTGTGGCCCTTTCTCGATTTCCAGATCATGCCCGGTCTCGAAGCGCATGAACTGAAACTGCGGGTGCGCCGCCAGCACCGGCTGGATTTCGACATCCTGCAGCAAGCCGCCTTTTTCGGGGCTGGCCTGGGTCAGCAGCAGCGGGCAGCGGATTTTGGCGAAATCAACATCGTCCACATCGGCAAAGAAACCTTCGACGCGGCCCTCGGCGTGATAATTCATCACCGCCGGGTCAAGCTGGGACATTTCGACGGCCCCTTCGGGCAGCAATCCACGCCGCAACAATTCATCGACAGGCCGACCGGCCAGTTTGCGGCGCAGGCCAAACAGCTTGGTCTGGCGGCGGCTGTTCATCATCGCGATGTGCGTGGCAAGATCGAAGGAAGTGTCCCCGGTCACAACAGCGCGCACCCGCTCCGGGTAATTCTGGGCCAGGTGCAGGGCGATCGACCCGCCCATCGAATGTCCGATCAAAACGGCGGGGCTGCGCGAGGCAAAATGGAACAGCACCGCCTCGGCGTCCCGGTAAAAAAAATCCGCCGTGTATCCGCCGGAAGCGCGGTCTGACTTGCCATGCCCGCGGAAATCAAACGCAACGACATGCCATTTTTCGGCCAGAACCGGCAAAATAGGCTGGAAGACCTGCCAACGGTTGCTAAATCCGTGCAGCAACAGGAGCAAAGGTCCGTTTGCCGGGCCTTCGGCAATATTTAAGGTCAGGTTGTCCGCCTGTAAAGGAAATTCTCGCATCAGTTCAACTTTCAAATTTCGGCTCAGGGTATCGCTTATCCCCAGCCTTACCATAATGTTGGGTGTACCAATATGATTTTGCCAGGTTATCGTGTTGGAAATCAACACGAAGCAAGTATAATTTACAAAAATCGGTTGCAATCGCTTTTGTTCAAACAATTATCAACTTAAAGGGTATCATGAAAACAAGGTTTATTTTCACATGCATTCTCATCCTGCTTGTCAGTTCAGCCTGCGCTCCTCAGGCCACCCCACAACCAGTCGTAAACACTGAAATCCCCGCGCCAACAGCGACCACCGCCGCAATCGTAGAAAACCCAATCGTTCTCGGAGACATCTCTGACGACCCTGCTGAAGTGATCGAAGGCGCACAACCTGTTGCGGACTATCTCGCCAGCCAATTGAAAGATTACGGCATCACCAGCGGACAGGTTCGCGTGGCATCATCGATTGAAGAAATGACAGAGCTGCTCAGAAGCGGGGAAGTCGATCTGTATTTCGACAGCACCTACCCGGCCACGCTGATCAGCGATGAAACCGGAGCGCAGATCATCCTGCGTCGCTGGAAGTTCGGTGTTGAAAAATACAATGCCGTCATTTTTGCCAGCAAAGACAGTGGCATCACCTCCGTGGACCAACTGGCGGGTCACATTGTTGTGATGGATGCGCCGTATTCCACATCCGGATACCTGCTCCCGGCAGTTCACTTGATGGAGAACGGCCTGATGCTAAGCGGAAAAAAGGATTACAACCAGCCGGTAGCCAGCGATGAAGTCGGTTTTGTTTTCAGCTATGACGATGAAAATACCCTGCAGTGGGTTTTGAACGGGTTTGCCTCCGCCGGCGTGGTGGATGACTATCGCTTCGATGTTGCCTTCCCGGCCGACGTTACCGCCAACCTGGTTGTGCTGGCCCGCACCGAGACCACTCCCCGCCAGATCGTAATCGCCAGCCCGACCCTCGACCAACCGCTGGTCGAGGCCATCAAAACCGCCCTGATCGGCATGGACGAATCCGAAACCGGGCAGGTTGCGCTTGAAAGCTTCCTGACCACCAAATTTGATGAATTTCCCGAAGGCATCGATGTCGCCATTAAAAGAATGCGCGAAATGATGGAAATCGTCCAGAGCATTCAACTTCCAGAATAATGGTGATCAATGCAATTTAGCAGTTACCTGAACAACCTGTCCTTGCGTACTAAAATCGCCAGCCTGACAAGCCTGCTTGTCATTGGTACGGTTTTGGCTTTAACGGCACTGTCGATCGAACGCGAACGGGATAATTTCAAACAAGAATTACTGGAACAGGCCAACCTGTTTCTGAAAACCACCACTCTCAGTATTCGAGACTCCTTATACAGCCTTGAACTCGACGAATTGATCGATCTGGCGCGCGTTTTGCGCGACGATCCAGACGTCACCTTTTTTGTAGTCTATGACAGCAACGGCCGGACACTGGTCGATTCAAATACCGAACAAATTGCAACCTTCTCGCTTGAAATCGACCCGCTCGGTCAAAAAATGATCGCCATCCCCAGGGAAGAAGTCTACAGCGAGTGGCAGGATGGACAGCTGCTGACCGGCAGTTCGATCTGGCTTGGCAACCAGAGTATTGGCGCCATCGCAACCGGCATGTCAACCGCGGCTCTCGATGAAAAAATTCGTTCGATCACCATTCAGGGCGTTATCCTGGCCCTGGTAGCCCTGATCATCGGGGGTGGATTGATCGTCATCCTGTCACGGGATCTGACCAGACCCCTCCAGGAATTGGCCCATGCCGCAGAACAAATGGCTGACGGCAAGCTGGATGTTCAGGTTAAACCGCGCACGCGCGATGAAATTGGGCGCCTTGGCGAAGCCTTCAATCACATGGCGATCGGCCTGCAAGAACGCGAATGGCTGCGCGATATGTTCGGGCGTTTTGTCAGCCAGGAAGTTGCGGAAGCCATCCGCACCGGGCAAGTCCAGCTCGAAGGTGAGAACCGGGTCGTCTCGGTTCTGTTCTGTGACATCCGCGAATTTACCGATTTTTCAGAACAACACACACCGCAAGAAGTGGTTGCCATGTTGAACGAGTTTTTGCCGCTGGTGGTGCAGGCTGCCCAAAAACACGGCGGGATGGTTAATAAATTTGGCGGGGACAGCACCCTGATCATCTACGGCGCGCCGCACGAACTGGACGACAGCGCTTACCACGCAATCCTGACGGCGCTGGACATTCAAACCGGTTTAAAAAGCCTGAACCAGCGCCTGGCAGCAAAAGGCGAGCAGCCCTTGCGGGTCGGGGTCGGGATCAACACCGGCAGCGCACTGGCCGGAGCCGTTGGCCCGCGCGAACGGCAGGAATACACCGTCGTCGGCAATACCGTCAACCTGGCTGCGCGCATCGATGGCCTGAATAAGCAATTCCCGGAACACAACATCCTGATCAGCGAACGCACCCGCTTCGCGCTCGGAAACCACATCGGCGAATTCAACATGATCAACCTCGGGCCGGTCTCCATCCGCGGGAAAAATGAACAAGTTGAAATTTGGGCCGTCAAAGAGCTAAAAAAGTAAGCCAGTCATCCAACAGTCTGCGAAAAGAGGGAATTTCATGGAATTTTTCTTCGCAAAAGACTTCAGCGGAAGTCCGTTCACTCTCATGGGCAGGGAACACCTGCTTGCGATGGCAATTCTGATTGCGTTGAATATTGCCCTGTTGCGGCTCAGAAATTCATCTCCGGCATTAAGAAAACAGACTGCCCTGGTCATGGCTCTGGTCTTGTGGGCGAATGAAATCGGCTGGCATGTGTGGAACGCCTCGATCGGAAAGTGGGATCTTCAAACCATGCTGCCGCTGCATGTTTGCAGCATCCTGGTCTGGCTGGGCGGCTGGATGCTGGTTCGCCGCGATAAAACCATTTATGAATACATGTACTTTTTGGGGATTGGCGGGGCCCTGCAAGCCATTCTGACCCCCGACCTGGGAATTTATGGCTACCCGCATTATCGTTTCTTTCAGACCTTCATCTCACACGGACTGATCGTGACCGCCGCCATTTACATGACCACGGTCGAAGGTTTCCGCCCGACCTGGGGCTCCATGAAACGAGTCATTATTGGCGGCAATATTTACATGCTGATCGTGACCGGCATCAACTGGCTGGTTGGCGGTAATTACATGTTCACAATGCATAAACCCGAAACCGCCAGCCTGTTCGATATTATGCCCGCCTGGCCCTGGTACCTGTTGGTGGTTCAATTGATCGGATTGGTCATGTTCCTGATCTTATACCTGCCCTTCATCATCAAGGACTGGCGGGCCGGAAAACAAGAAACCGCCTGATCTGCAGCTTCTGTTTTAAACGAAAAACGCCGGGGTTGCATACAAACCGGCGTTTTTGATTCTGAAAAACAAACTCAGGGGTGCGGGTAAATGACATTGTTTTCAGGCGCATCCGGCAGGTAGAGTACGTAAACTGCATTACCGGCCTGAATGGCGCTGTCAAGCGTATTCAAGGTTGAAACCTGGCCTTGATAACCCTGTCCGTTGGCCTGAAAGCGGTAAACGATCTGCCAGGGGTGGCGCTGATTGACCCGGACATTATAGTTTTGTTCCACGCTGACAATTTCTCCGCGCGCGGCCTGCCCGACCTGCAAAACCCGGACGGTGGTGCGGGCTTTCTGGTAGCGCCAGTAGATGGCAGCGCCGCCGCCTACCAGGAAGGCAAATCCCAGCAGGGCAAAGGGGATTCCAATCAGCAAGGTAACCAGCGCCAAAGACATCCCCAGCCCAACACAGGTGAATGTGCCGCCGAGGATGGCAAAAACCATCCCGGCAATGAACCAGCCATCGCTGAAGACCAACTTCCAGGCAAAGCTGTCGGCGATCGGGCGGGGAGCAGGCGGAGGCGCAAGCAGCGGCTCTTCGCGCGCAACGCCAGGCCGCGGGGGGATCGGCAGCGGACCGCCGCAATTTCGGCAGTTGGATTGAAATTCCGTATAGTTGGTTCCACACCAGGGGCAGGTGATCATCTTGTAAATCCTTTCTGCCTGTATTATACGAAAAAAGGGACTTCCGGGTGCTACCCGAAAGTCCCTTTTAGAATCGCCCTTCGACTTCAGGTCTCGATACGCCCTTCGTTGTCACTCCGGGCTACTCGACCCTCCGCTCAGGGACTGAATTCTGGCACTACCCAGCCTTGGCAACAATATCCTCGAGCATTTTGGTGCTCAATGATTTGGGACGCTCGAGCGGCTGGCCAAGGGCGCGCGCCCAGACCAGGTTGGCCATCACACCCAAACCGCGCCCAACCCCAAACAGGACAGTGTAAAAGTCGAATTCGCGCACGCCGTAGTAATACTGGAGCGTGCCCGAGATCGCATCCACGTTCGGAGCGGGATTTTTGGCCTTGCCCTGCTCCTTTAAAACAGCCGGGACAACATCGAAAACCATATCCGCCAAACGGACAAGTTCATCCTGCGGGAAGTGAGCCTTGGCATAGCTCATCTGGGCCGTAAAACGCGGGTCAGGCACACGCAGCACGGCATGACCGTAACCGGGGATGACTTTGCCGCCGTTGAGCGTGTCCCAGGCGAACTGGTAAAGCTGCTCACGGGACGGGACGCCGCCAAGTTTTTTGTGAACATCGATCAGCCAGCCCAGGCATTCCTGGTTGGCAAGGCCATGCAACGGACCGGCCAGGCCGTTCAGGCCGGCAGAGAAGGCATAGTAGGCATCCGAAAGCGTCGAACCGACCAGGTGGGTGGCGTGGGCCGAAACATTGCCCGACTCATGGTCAGAGTGCAGAATGAAATACAGGCGCGCTAGGTCGGCATAACCTTTTTCATCTTCAACGCCCATCATGCGGGCAAAGTTCGCACCATAATCGAGCTTGCGGTCATATTTGGGAACGCCGCCATCCTTGTATTTCAGGCGATAAATGAAGGCTGCGATGACCGGCAATTTGGCGGTCAGGTTCATTGCATCTTCAAGGGTCGGCTCCCAGTAAGCATCCTTTTTGATGCCTTCGTGATATTGTTTGGCAAAAAGAGAATCATTTTGCAGCGCCAACACCGCCTGCGAGAGCAGGGTCATCGGGTGGGTGTCTTTGGGCATGGCCTTGAGCATCTTGAAGACATAGGCCGGCACCTTGGCGCGTTTGGCCCATTCCTTCTCGACCGCTTCAGCCTGACGCTTGGTCGGGACTGCCCCGATCAAGAGCAGGTAAAACAGACCGCCAACGTAGGGCATTTCGGCCCCATCCGGCTTGGGCAGGGCGGCCAACACTTCAGGGATGGACATGCCGCGAAAACGGATGCCCTCTGCCGGGTCGACGTAGGAAATATCGGTCACCAGGCTCTTGATGTCGCGCATCCCGCCCACGACCTGTCCGACCGTGACCTGGTCGACCACCACATCCGCATGTTCCTTGGCCAGGCTTTTCATGCGTTCACGCCACGCAGGCAATTGTGCAGAAATCTTGTCGTGCAGAATCATCTTTGGCTCCTTTGGTAGGAAATTGGGTTTTCCTAAATCATATTGCGCGTGCCGAGCCCTGAACGGAACCACGCGAAACTTGCCTGGCACAGAAGGGCTGGATTGATGGGCCGAAAAATTAAAGAGAAACGATGTTCTTGAGCGCTTCGTGGGTTTCCTTGACCGCCGCCGCAGAAGTATCGAAGGCAGCCTTTTCATTCTCATCCAGGCTGTACTCGACAATTTTCTCGAGGCCTTTGCGGCCCAACATGACAGGCACGCCAAAGAACATATCGTTCAGGCCATACTCGCCTTGCATATAAGCTGCGCAAGGTACGATCAGGTGCTTGTCTTTCAAGATGGCTTCGGCCATCTGGGCGCAGGCCGCCGCCGGAGCATAGTAGGCCGAACCGGTCTTAAGCAGGTTGATCACCTCCGCACCGCCCTTGCGGGTGCGGGTGACGATGGCTTCGAGCCGGTCAGCGGGCAGGTAATCGCGCAGCGGCACGCCGGCAATGTTCGAATGGCGCGTTAGCGGAACCATCTCATCGCCATGGCCTCCCAGCACATAACAATTGATGTTCTCGACGCTCACGCCGGTTTCAAGGGCCACAAAGGCGCGCATGCGGGCCGAATCCAAAATCCCGGCCTGGCCAATGACACGCTCGCGCGGCAGGTTGCCAACCTTCATCGCCAGATACGCCATGGTATCGAGCGGGTTGGTCAAAATAATATAAATCGCATTCGGGGAATATTTCAGGGTTTCTGTGACCGCTTTGCCAACGATCTCGGCATTGACCTTGAGCAGATCATCGCGGCTCATGCCCGGTTTGCGCGCCAGGCCAGCGGTCACGATGACAATATCCGAGCCGGCGGTATCGGCATAATCATTCGTGCCTAAAATGCTGGCATCGCTGCCGATGATCGGCATCGCTTCAAGCATATCCAGACCCTTGCCCTGTGGCATGCCCTCGACTACATCCACAAGTACAATGTCGGCAATTTCGCGCTCGGAAAGCCAGTGCGCAGTGGTAGCGCCGGTCATGCCGGCGCCAATGATGGAAATCTTGGCAGTCATTATTCCTCCGTGAAACTTTTTGGCGAATTTTTTGGAATTTGGGACTCAAATTCCCCTTCATTGTAACAAAAAAAGGAGACTTGTCGCAACCTTTTGCGCAAGTCTCCTCTGGAGCGTGCTACCCTTCGACTGGGCGCTCAGGGCGAGACCCGACGCCTGCCTGGCCGTTAAACATAATTCTCAAACCCGGTCCCTACTCCGCGGCTGACACTTTTTCCAAAAAATGAGTGGCCTGGATCGCAGCCGCAGCGCCCATTCCTGCCGAAGTGATCACCTGGCGGAAGTGGTTATCAGCCACTTCGCCGGCCACAAAAACACCCGGCACATTCGTTTCCATCAAATGGTTCGAAACGATATAACCGCCGTCGCGCATTTCCAACTGGCCTTCGAACATCTGGGTATTGGGGGTATGGCCAATGAAGATGAACAAACCATCGGTTTCAAGGGTTGATTCTTCGCCGGTGACAACATTCTTGAGCTTGAGGTGCTTCAGTTTGTCAGGGCCAACTGCCTCAGTCACAACTGTGTTCCAGACAAAATTAACCTTGGGATTATTAAGCGCCCGGTTCTGGAGCACTTTGCCCGCCCGCAAACTGTCACGGCGGTGGATGATGGTCACAGACGAGGCAAAACGAGTCAGGAACAGGCCTTCTTCGAGGGCCGAATCGCCGCCACCCACCACGACAACCTTTTTATCCTTGAAGAACCAGCCATCGCAGGTTGCGCAGTACGAAACGCCTTTCCCGGTAAATTCATATTCGCCAGGGATCTCCAAATGATTGGGACGCGCCCCGGTGCCGATGATCAACGTCTCAGCCAGGTATTCGCCGTTCTCGGTGGTTACCTTGAAGGGCCGCGCCGAAAGATCAACAGACACGGCAGTGTCAAACTCAACCTTTGCACCGAAGCGTTCGGCCTGTTTCTGGAATAACTCACCCAACTCCGGACCGCCAACACCATCTGGAAAGCCGGGATAATTCTCGATGGTATGGGTCAAACCAGCCTGGCCACCCAGTTCCATACCGGTTAAAACCACCGGTTCCAACTCGGCGCGAGCTGCATATAAGGCCGCAGATAAACCGGCCGGGCCGGAACCCAACACCAGCACTTTGACATGCCGCTTTTCGCCCTGTTGCGCTGAAGATGGCACGGAAACATTACCCAAATTGAACATAGATCACCTCTAGGGAGCAAAATTTCGGAACGAACCTATTTTAACTTATCAGATGCTTCGCCCCCCGAAAAAGTTGCGTTAATGATTTGTATGAAAGTAAGAACGGGCAGTTCAGGCAATCAACTAAGATATTTCAGTCCCGACCCTGTATTAAATAGAACGATACGCTCGTCGGGCTTGACCCATTTTAGCTGCTTCAATTTGATCAAAGCGGCCAGGGTGGCGGCCCCTTCTGGCGCGGCAAAAACACCTTCATCCTCGCCCATCTGATGCTGTGCGGCCAGAATGGCCTCGTCGCTGACCGAGACGGCCGTGCCCTGGCTTTCGTACAAGTCGCGCAAGATGAGATGGTCAGCAAAACTCTTGGGAACGCGCAAACCGGCGGCAATTGTATGGGCATTAATCCAGAAATCGCAAAAAGAGGCTCCGGCTTTAAAAGCCTTTACCAGCGGGGCGCAGCCTTTGGCCTGCACGGCCACCAGGCGCGGGCGTTGAGCATTCTCCAGCCAGCCCAGGGCTTCCAGTTCGGCAAAAGCCTTCCATAGCCCGACCAGGCCCGTTCCGCCGCCAGCGGGGTAGATGATCACGTCCGGCAGGGTCCAGCCAAAGGCTTCGGCCAGTTCGTATCCCATAGTTTTTTTGCCTTCGACCCGGTAGGGTTCTTTAAAAGTGGAAAGATCGAACCAGCCCTCGGCGCGGGCCTTTTCACCAGCCATGCCCGCCGCTTCGCTGATCAACCCATCGACAAGAACAACCTCCGCTCCGGCCATGCGGCTTTCCTGAACGTTGGCCACCGGGGTATCTTTCGGCATGAAAATGTGGGCTTTCAGGCCTGCCCGGGCAGCATAAGCAGCCATTGCGCCACCCGCATTGCCGGCAGTCGGAATGATCACCCTGCGGACACCCAATTCACGGGCTTTTGAGATGGCGACAGCAATCCCGCGCGCCTTGAACGAACCGGTCGGGTTGCCGCTTTCATCTTTAAGAAAAAGGTTGGTCAGACCCAGCTTTTCTCCAATTTTCGGCAGGCGCAAAAGCGGCGCATCGCCCTCGCCGAGCGTGATGCAATGCGAAGCAGCCCGGACAGGCAAAAGTTCGTGCCAGCGCCACATGCCCCAGGGACGGGTGGCAAAATCTTCCCGACGCAGGCTCTTTCGCAGGCCGTCCAGATCGTAATGAGCAAGCAGCGGCGACTGGCAGTCGAGGCAATAGGTGTTGAGTTCGCTTGCCGAATAAACCTTGCCGCAATCAGAGCAGGCAAGGTGGCTTATATAAGAAAAATCTGTGCCGGATTTCGGGGAAGTTATCATGGCCGCATGGATATTTCTATGATAACCGAGTATTTTTATTTTGGCGAAGGCACAAACGCTTCAACCCGCGCCCACAACTCGCGAATGTTGATCGGCTTAGACATATACACATCGCAGCCTGCCTCGAGCGCGTGTTCGGCATCGCCTTTTAAGGCGTTGGCAGTAACGGCAATAATAGGAACATGGGCCAACTCGTGTTTGCTGCTGGCGCGCAAACGGCGCGCAACCTCGTAGCCGTCAATGTCAGGCAAGTTAATATCCAGCAAGATCAAATTGACATCTTCACGTTCCGCAACAGCAATGCCATCCAAACCGTTTTCAGCGCACAAAAGAAAATAGCCGCGAGATTCAAGCGCCCGCCTGACAAGGGTCATATTGTCTGGATTATCTTCAACATAAAGGATTCTGTTATCCATGGCTAACCTCTTTTGTCTTCGCTTTTTTCATCTTCAATGGTATGAACAACTTGTTCGACAAATTTGCGGGGCGGCAAGGAACCTTTTTGGTAAACGGCCTGGATGTGTCCATTCAAGCGCTTGCGCTCTTCGTTGGTAATGTCTTTGGCGCTGACCACGACAATTGGAATGTTACGAGTACGCGGGTCGAGTTTCAGCTCTTCGACAAGACCAAATCCGTCGATGCCCGGCATGGTCAAATCGGTAACGATCAAATCGGGCAGTTTTTGGCGGGCCTGTGAAAGCCCCTCCCAACCATCCCTGGCGTGGTAAACGCGATAGGCCTTGCGCGCCTCCAACAAACGGCGGATCAGCAAGGCATCATCGTCATTGTCGTCGATCAAGAGAACGGTGGTGGCCTTTTCGTCCAGATTCTCGAGAGCGGCCTGCAGACCTTCGTGCGGAGCGGCCGCCTGGCCTTCGCTCAAGTGAACATCCACTGCCCACTGGTCGCCAAGGACATGCTTTTCGACCGGGAAAGTGTGGCCGGTGCAATTAACAACAACTGTTTCATCGGGAGAAATAATGCCTTCGCGCAGCATTTTCTCCAGCCCAGCAAAAGCGACCGCGGTGGCTGGTTCGACGGCCATGCCTTCGCTTTTTGCCAGAGAACGCATGGCAGAAAAGGCTTCGGCATCCGTTACCGATTCCATCGTCCCGCCAAACTGGCTGGTCAGGTTCCACAGATAGGTATAAATTTTGCCAGGGTCGCCGGTCGATAGGATAATGATGCAGGTATCGGGGATAACCGGTTCAGCAGTATCCTTACCGGCTTTGAAGGCTTTGACCATCGGCGAACAGCCCTCAGCCTGAATGATGGCCAGCTTCGGCACACGGTCGATAAGCCCCATGGCAAGCATTTCCTTGAATCCCTGGTAAACACCCAGAGGGCCAAGTCCGCCGCTGACCGCCTGGATGTACCAATCGGGCGCGCGCCAGCCAAGTTGTTCGACCATTTCATAGGCGATGGTTTTCATCGACTCACGGGCCGGGACGGAACCCGCGCCGCGATCCAGCAGAAGGTGGCGACGCTGGGCAAACTGGGCGGCAATCTGCTTGGTCTGATCGTAGTTACCGCTGACGCGGATCACTTCCGCGCCGAAAAGGGCCGCTTCGCGCAGCTTTTCCTGCGGCACGAGGCTGGTCATAAAAACCCACAACTTAATCCCGGCCCGAGCGCAGGCTGCCGCGTAGGCAACTGCTGCGTTACCGGTCGAGGCGATCACGGCTTCTTTAACGCCGCCTTCGAGCATGGCCGCAACCGCGACCGCCGCCTGGCGATCCTTGAAAGAGCTGGTCGGTCCGTAGCGCTCATCCTTGATGTAAACATTGTTATTGCCAAGCGGCGGGGCAAAACGCTGGGAAAGCCAGAGCGGGGTGCCGCCTGCCGGGTATAAATCGAGGGCAGAAGGGTTGTCGATGGGCAAAATATCCTGATAGCGCCAAAGGTTGAACTGTCTGCCCGGCATTCCACGCAAAATTTGACGCTTGAAAGCATCAAAATCATACTGAGCTTCAAGCCACTGCGAACCACACTGACTGCAAATTGCCGGGACAAAGGGTTCATAAGGCTGCTGGTGACTACAAACAGCACATTCTAAGAATTTTGGAATAGACATGCTACTTTACCATTTTCTCGAGGTCTTGACTGCTTTTTGCTTCAAGCAGCATTTCAACAAAGAAAGTTGAACCTTCACCTGCAATACCGCTGCTTTCAGCCCACATTCGACCGCCATGCATCTCAACCAAACGGCGGCTGATGGGCAAGCCCAGGCCAGTGCCACCGGCCTTGCGAGTGGTGGAGGTGTCAACCTGTGAGAATTCCTGAAAAACAGATTCGAGGTGGTCCGCCGGGATACCAATGCCGGTATCCTTGACACGGATCATAATCTTATCAGTATCCACCCGGTCAACACGCATGGTCACCTGGCCTTTCTCGGTGAATTTGAGCGAATTATTGACCAGATTGATCATCACCTGGCGAACGCGGGTGACATCCGCAAAAATTTCCACACTTTCATCCGAGTCCGGCTCAACGAACAGGCCCAGGTTCTTATCATTGGCCAGGGTGGATGTGATGCTGGCAACTTCGTCGAAGACTTCATGAATCCGGACTTTCTCAAAGTGCAGGTTCATGCGTCCGGATTCGATCTTGGCCATATCCAGAACATCATTGATCAGGTGCAAAAGATGCTGTCCATTTTTCTGGATCAGCCGCAGATCGTTATCCATGTACTCGGTCAACGGACCGTCAATGCCTTCCAGCATGACATCAGAGAAGCCAAGGATGGAGTTAAGCGGGGTGCGTAACTCATGGCTCATGTTCGCCAGGAAAGCCGATTTCAAACGATCGAGTTCCTGTAGTTCGGCAGCGCGCTTTTGCAGTTCTTCTGTCAGACGCAGGGCTTCGAGGTGGACGCTGGTTTGGGCCGCGATCGCAGCCAACAACTCTTCGACTTCAGGTGAAATTTCGGCAAGACCGGCCACTGAGATCTGGCCGATCGTCTCGCCCCGCACCATCAGCGCATGAGACAGGCTGATGTCGGCAGGCGTTTCGGTCAGCGGCAAAACCTGGTTCGAATCATAGATAAAGCCCAGGGCCGATTCTTCCTTGCCTTCCGCATAGGCTTTCCAACTGTCATGCGCCATGCGGCGCGTGGCTTCTTCGGCTTCAGCACGGGCACGCGAGGCATCGGCCAAAAGGCGCAAGTTTTCAACCTGCTGGCCCAACTGGCGCGCTACAGCCGAAACCATGGATTTGTCTTCATCGGTCAGCGGGCTGCCCGGGCTGGATTTCAGGGATAGCTTCCCGATATGTTCTTCCATGACAGACACGCTAGCGTCATAGTCAGCATCTGCCGGGGATAAGTCTGTGTAAGGCTCAACGCCATTCTGGTCATAAACATAGCCAACCCGTTCGCTTTGCTGAATGCCATCCAGAAACGATTCCCAGCTCTCATGGGCAAAACGCCGGGTGGCTGCCTGGGCTTCTGCGCGCGAGCGCTCGGCAGCAGACAGAAGCCGCAGGTTCTGAATTTGGAGCGACATCTGGCGCGCTACAGCTTTGGCAAGTTCAGCCTCGTCGGTTGTCCAGGTGCGGTCAGATGGAGGTTCCACCAGCACTGTACCGATCGGTTTATCGGTTTCGGTCAATTGAGCCAGCAAAGCATCGCGCACATCCAGCCCTGGCAAGATCGAATCCTTTATCGGCTCTAGATCTTCTCCCGTATAAGCAAAGCCAACCTGCTCTTTTTCATAAAGAATGGGCGCGACGGGTCGGGCATGAACAGGCAAGGATTCATCCTGCGCAGGCTGAACCGACTCACCAACAAAGCCACTGGACTGAACCTGGTTTTCCATCTCGGCAACCCGCAGCTTGAGCTGTTCCAACTCGCGGCGCATGACAGCCACATCGAGCTGCGGGTGGGTCGCAAGATGCTCGATATCCGAGAACAGCGCATCAATCCGTTTTTGGAATTGGTGGTTGGGCATGCAAATTCTCCTGGCCTGTTATCCGGTTACTTGTTTTCTTTCATGCTCAACTGGGCAATCGTGCGAGGCGCACCCAGGGCATGACCCAATTCACGAGCCGCGATTTGCAAAACGGCTTCAACTGAAGTGGCGCTTTGAATCTTTTGGCTGATGGCGTTGAGCATTGCTTCGCGATCGGCCTGACGTTGAGCGCGGGCAAAAGAGCGCGCATTCTGCAGGGCTGTCGCAACCTGCGCCGCCAGGGTGGATTGAATACTGACATCTTCATCGCTGAAAGCATTCAAGCGGTCCGATTGAACATCGAGCACGCCCAAGATTTCATCACCGATCACCAGCGGGACGGCCAACTCTGACTTTGTATCTGGCAGGAGTGGGTTGGGCAACCAATCCGGGCTGGAATGGACATCATTGACCACCACCGGGGCGCGGTTACGGGCAGCTCGCGCAACCAGCGATTGTTCCTGATCAAGCGGGATGGTGGTTGTGCCATGCGTACCTTCATGCTCATCGCCTTCCTTATAACCGCAAGCTACAATCTCGAGCATTTTGCTGTTTTCATTGTAGGTAAAGACATGTGCATGATATAGACCAAAACGGCGCTGCGTAAGGTGCACCACCGTGGCGAGCATTTTTTCAATGTCCAGTTCGCGGGAGGAGATCGTACTGATCTCAGATACAGCCGCAAGCTGACGAGCGCGCTTGGTCAATTCCACCTGGCCAAGCTGGGTTTCTTCGAGCAGGCGCAAGCCTTCAATATGCTCGCTCAAACGCTCCGAAACCGCATTGATAAGAGCAAGCGTTTCGGCGTCCGGAGATTCTTCAAGCCCAGCCACGGCCAAATTGCCAATGGTCTCATCGCGCACTTTGATCGGGGTGGAAAATGCGGTAGAAGTGTCAAAAGAATCGCCCGGTTCGTGCGCTTTAACTTCTTTCAAATCATATAAATAACTCAGGTTCTGTCCAGACTTGGCCTTGAAGTACTCTTCCCAACCTTCACGAGTCAGGCGGCGGGTGGATTCTTCAGCTTCAAAACGGTAGCGCTCGGCAGTGTCCAACAAGCGCAGGTTTTCGATTTGTTGGGCAACCTGGCGGGCAACGATATTAACCAACTCAACAGTTTGAGGGGTCTGACGTTCCTGTTCCATATCAACAACCAGGGAACCGATCTTCTGGCCAGTCAGCGAAATCGGCACAGCCAGCGAATCAGCCTGGTTTTCAGCGGGCAAGGCTTCCGAATTTTCAAGCGGAACGATCTCATTTTTCTCAAAAGCAAAGCCGGCTTGTTCAGGCTTATTAATGGCGTTCAAATAATCCTGCCAACCAGCGCGCACCAGGCGGCGGGCCTGGATCTCAACCTCGGCGCGGGCTTGCTCAGCTTGTTCAAGCAGGTTGGCATTTTGAATGGCAACCGCAATCTGCCCGGCCAGGGCTTCAAAAGCCGGCAGGTTGTCCAGATTAAGCGCGTTGGCTTCGGCACTTTGCAGGTCGAGCACACCCACTACTTGATCTCCGAGCGATAGGGGCACCGCCATTTCTGAACGAGTCTCAGGCAAGAGTGGGTTGGGCCGGAATGAAGGACTGTCAGCGGTATCGGACACAACCACCGAACGCTTTTCGATCGCAGCACGCCCGTTAATGGAAGCTGTGTTCAGCGGCAGGCGGTGACCACGCCCAACGAGTTCCTCACCAACCTTGCCTGTGCCAGATTGCAAAACAAGGTTCGTTCGGCTGGCGTCTGTAAGATATACCTGAACATAGTAAAGGTCAAATTGGGTACGGACAATTTCAGCAGCATCGCGCAGCATCTCATCCAGCGCGCGTACCCGAGAAACCGAACGGCCTACTTCAGCGGCCAACTCCAAACCGCGCGTGCGGTGTGCAATACGTTGTTCAAGCGTCCCGAACAAGTTTTGCAACTGGGAAATCATCAAATTGAAAGCATTTGCCAATACGCCGGTTTCATCTTTCGCCTGTACGTCGGCCGTAACATTCAAGTTACCTTGAGAAACCGCAAACGCCACTTCGGTCAGGGAGCGCATTGGGCGAACAATTTGGCCGCTCAAGAACCAGAGCAGAGCCAGGGCCAACAAAACCAGAATAGCGCTGATCGCTGCTTCACGCGCAGCCAGCGCAGTTGCTTCAGCCGTGATCTTTGATACCGGGATGATCAGGCTAAATGACCAATGAGTGCCCGTACGTCCCAGGTCCACTGGCGCAAAAACGCGCAGGTACTGCCCATCAGGAGTATTGTTAAAGAAAGACTCGCCTGCTGCAATACGATCTTGAAACTCTGCAAAATCAGGATAGATTTGATCCACCGATTGGGTTACCAGTTCAGGCTGGCCACTGACACCAAGCAACGTTCCGGAAGAAGTGAACAAAACAGCACGAGCTGTTCCATCGTAGAGATCGATCGAGTCAACAAGTTCCTGAACAAAAGAGATCGGAGAATCGATCCCGGCAATGCCATAGAACTTGCCCTGATAAACCACCGGCGCTACAAACGAGGCCATCACAGTGTCGACACCCTGAATTGGGTAGATAAGCGGGGCAACAACAACTTCATTTTTTGACAAGCGCGGGAACAAGTACCAGTCACCAATACCAGGGGTTTCATACTGCTCAAGGGCAATAACACTGAGACTTCCATCGTCGCCGCGAACCCAATAGGGGATAAAGCGGCCGGTCTCATCGTGCGCAGGTTTTCCGGCATAGGCGGCATCCCGCCCGTCAAAAGCATTCGGCTCCCAAAGGGTGTAAGTGCCCAGAAAAGTCGGGTTTTCGATCAAAACCTGGCGCAGCATGGCATTGACCTGGGTGCGGCTCAAGGAAGCGTTGGCCCCCGAATCGGCAACAGCGGTAAAGGCCTGCGCCAGGGCGCGGGCTGTATCCAACGGGATTTCCGCTTCCGCGCGAATGAACCCTGCCTGCGCTTCTGCATCAGACAAAACATCGCTTTCAGCAAAACGAATGGCTTCCTGGCGGGAGGTGATCACCGAATAAGCAACCAGAATGGTAGAAACTACCGCCAGGGTCAGGCCCATCCAAATTGTGATCTTTAATTGCAGGCTGGATTCAATGGTTTCGCGATATTGGAAATACAGAAAGACGATCATCACCAATAGAATAACCACGGTAATGACCGGCAAGAATATCTGAATTTCAGGCACAAATAAACGATATTCCAACCCTATAAAGTCGAGCGCTGCGGCCAAAACTCCCAGGGCAATGCTGGCGATCACCGCATTTCTCGCCTGGGCAGGAGGCAGGGTTTGCCCGGCAACAGTGATTGTCAGCAAAATCAGCGCGCCGCCAAAAATAATACCGATATTTGAGATCAGGGCACCCGCGGCAGGGAATACGATCAACATACCCACAATCATCAGCCAACTGCCAGTCTCCACATGTCCCTGCCGAATCAGGGGAAGCGCAACAATGTTTGCGAGGCAAAAGAACGCGATCACACCGGCCAGGGCGTACATCTGCCACGCGCCCATTTGCACAGCAAGGAACAAGTAAAATGCTTCGACCGTGAATGCCGCAACCAGCATAATGATCGCCACGCGAAACACGCTGTTTACCTTTTTGGTGTTTTGGGCAGCAAGCTCTTCAGGGGTTAATATTGGATTGGATTGAGTCATTTTGAAACTCCCATTCTCACGATCGAATTAATTCTGGTTGGCTTGATCAGCCGGGTTGGTATCCAGGCCAATACTGGCGCGCACACTTGTAGCACCAAGCGCCAAACCAACTTCGCGAATAGCTGTTTGCAAGGCTTCTTCCATCGAAGCAGTACGCTGAATCTTTTGCCCAATAACGTTTACGAGAGCTTCCAACTCCGCCTTAGAGCGCGATTGCTCAAAAGAGATGGCATTTTGCAAAGAAATCGCAACCTGGCCAGAGAGTGATTGCAGCAGGGCAATATCGTTTTCATCGAGGCCGTTGACCACATTATGCTGCACATCCAGAACGCCCAGAACCTTGTTACCCATCGAAATCGGGACAGCTGCTTCTGATAGCGTTTCTGGCAAAAGTGGGTTGGGCAGCCAACCAATCGACTGGGATACATCCGCAACAAGCACCGGTGCATTGGTTTCAGCAGCCCGTCCAACCAGGCCGCGGCCTCTTGGAATTCTATGTCCACTGGCCAGCATCGCTGCACCAGCCTCTCCAGTCCCCCCGGCCATCACCAAATTTTCATTGTCATCATCAAAAAAGTAGATGTGAGCATGATAATAATTGAAAGCGGATTGAACTTGTTCCACCACTTCTCTTGCAAGCGTTGGCTTATCCAAAATAGTGGAGAGACGGCGGCTAACATCGGAAGAAGTTGCAAGGGCTTTGGTACGATCTGCAACACGTTGTTCAAGGGAAATCTGGGTATCCTGTAATTCCTTGTTGCTCAGCACAAGTTGTTCCTGGGCAATGCGGCGCTGGTTGTTATTGACGAGCAAAAAAGCGATGACAAATAACATGAGCACAAAACCAATGATAATCGTCCAGATAAGACCCGTGTTTTGCTCATAAAAGGAAATCGGGCGATCAATCACCAAGCTGCCTTCTGGCAAACGAGATATGTTAATGTTCCATTTTTCCAGAGTGTTGTAGTCAAACATGTACTGACTTTGAGTTTGTTTTTCCACGGGAATAGTTCGCGGAGACTCGCCATTCAAGATGCGAATCGCCATTTTTGCAGCCCGTTGCCCTTCTGTATAACCGCTGGTCAGTTTACCTCCTACAATCCCATACCCCAGGCTAAAATCCCAGGTGCCATAAACCGGCACAGCGCTACTTTGAGCAACAAGGGTAGTGTATTGATCATATTCAAAGAATGTCCCAGCTTTATCTCGAGAAAAAATTGTTAATAACACGAGCGTGTCTGATGTTAAAGAGCCAGTACGACTCTGAACTTCTTGAATCGTAACATCCTCAAGGAGTTCAAAAGTGATTTGAGGATACTGAGGAATCACATCTTCCAAGATTTCATGAACTATCTTCCCTGTAGTAGTTGTGTCATTGACAACCACAACTTTTCTAACGTTAGGATGAATACTTAGAGCAACATCCAGCGTTCCGGAGATATCTGCCTCTTCACTGACACCAGTGAAACGCTCATAACCAGCCAGGCGAGAATTATCAAAAAAGTTGGCACCGACAAAAACCACAGGCACATCCGGAAACAGGCTATCTGCATTTTTGAACAAAAAGTTCAAAGCAGCATCGTCCGATGACAAAATCAAATCAAGTCGAGCATCTTTATATTTAGTTTGATAAAGTTTTTTAACCTGATCTAAATATTGGGCATTATCAACACGCTTCGTATCCAGATATTCGATACGCAAATCAATGTTGCCTTGCTCAGCAAAAGTCTCTGACAGCGCACGCGTAATATCATCTGAAAATTTATAACCCGGATGATAGGAATTTATAAACAAAACTTGTTTACGCGCAGACTGGGCTACAGCTGGGGATGGATGTATAGCGCCAAAAGCAAGCAAAGCCAAAACTGTTGCAAAAAGTAATGAGCGAAGACAGCTTGAGATGCTTGTGATCCTTGATTTTTTTGTCATCATTTTTTTATCCTCGAATGAAATGCTGTACAGTTCACAAAATTGCCAATCACCCATATTTCTATGATGGGTTTTCCACTGTACCTACAACATTCTTATCGTTTGTCTTCAAGCCTGTAGATTCCAAATTCACAACCGTTTTTGCATTCAACAAGTGACCAAGTTCGCGTGCAGCGATCTTTAATGCTTCTTCCATCGAAGTTGTACCCTGAATTCTTTGCGTAAGCATATTCAACGCAGCTTCACGTTCAGCCTGATGCCTGGTTTGGGCAAATGAACGGGCATTTTGTAGGGCAACCGCAACCTGGGAAGCCAGGGTAGTTTGAATGCTGGCATCTTCTTCAGTGAAGACATTGATATTTTCTGACTGCACATCCAGCACGCCCAATAATTGGCCACCTACGATCATCGGCACAGCCAACTCCGCCGAGGTATCTGGCAGGAGCGGGTTGGGCAACCAACCCGGGTCGCTGCGCACATCATTGACGATAACCGGCTGTCGGGTACGGGCAGCGCGCGCTACCAGCGATTGTTCTTGCGCAAGCGGGATAACCGTGGTGCCATGCGTGCCCTCGTGCTCATCGCCTTCTTTATAACCGCAGGCAGTAATCGCAAGTTCGTCGGCAGCCTGATCATAAAGAAATACATGGGCGTGGTACAAACCGAACCGGCGCTGGGTCAGGTGCACAACCGTTTGAAGCATTTCTTCCACATTCTGGATGGTCGAGATCGAGGTACTGATGGCTGCCACCGTTTGCAGTTCTGCAGCACGCTTGGCAACCGCTTCTGACGAGCGGATATTCTGCAACGCAATGGCCACCTGGTCGGCAATGGTGCGGATCAGGTCAGCATCCTGCTGCCCAAGGCTACCGGTCACATCATTTTGAACATCCAAAACACCCAGCACTTGTTCACCCAGCAAAATGGGGACCGCAATTTCAGATTTTGTATCCGGCAGTAGTGGGTTGGGCAGCCACTCGGCTTCTCGAAGAGTATCAGGGACCAGGACGACAGCTTTTGATTCGGCAGCGCGGCCAACCAGACCACGCCCTAACGGAAGAGCGTGCTTGCGGGCCAACAAAATCTTACCCGCTTCGCCGGTACCGCCCGCCAGATTAAGCGTCTGCCCATCTTCTGAAAGCAGGTAGATGTGAGCATGGTAATAATTGAAACCGGACTTCAACTGTTCAACCACTTCTGACACCAGTTTGTCCTGATCGAGCAGGGTTGAGAGCCGCCGGCTGATCTCGCCTGAGATCGCCAGGGCCCGGGTACGATCGGATACGCGCTGTTCAAGCGTGCCAATGAACTCACGCAGCCGCGAAGTCATTATGTTGAAGGCGGTTGCCAAAGTACCAATCTCATCAGAAGAGGTCACTTCAGCACGGGTTTCATAGTTGCCCGCCGAAATTTGCTGGGCAGTCGCCGTCAGTTGAACGATTGGGCGGATGACGATCAGCGAAACCCCAAACGCGGCCAGAACAGCCAGGATCAAAACCACCACGATGAAGACGATGATGCCGCGCAGTTCCTGGTCCACAGGAGCAAAGGCTTCCTGCTGCGTCTGATGGAAAACCACGATCCAGCCCAGGCCATCAATCGCCGGGTTCGTTTCTGATGCCTGAAGAGGCGCCCTGGCAAGAACACTCTGCAAACCACCATAAACCGACTCTGTGATTCCCTCGCTGGCAATCGCCTGAACTTGCTCAAACTCCTCGGGCGTCACTTCAGCATACTCACCGCTACTGAGTTGATAGATTGCTTCGCCTGGAAAGAAGAGATCGGTCTCGCCTGTTTCCCCGATCTTTTCGGAAAGAATATCGGTTACAACCGACAAAAGATAGGTTGTGCGCAAAATGCCTATTACTTCGCCGGTATCGCGATTGCGCATCGGTAACGCGATCAACAGGCTTAGTTCGCCTGCACTTTGGTCAAAGCTCGGGGAGCTGATGTAAATCGCACCCTGCCCATTGTTATAAGCTGCCTGCCACCAGGCTTCGTCAGCCTGGTAATAATCAGAAGTACGCCTGGATGTACCCACCAGGCCGCCGTAAAGATCGGTAATAAAAACTTCGAGGTTGGCCGGGTAAACAGCCTGGAATTCAGCCAGGTCCAACGCTGTCGCACTCGTCATATGTTCGCGTACCAGGGGGTCTGCATTGTTGCCGGCAGCATCCGCGGCCTGCCACTGCTCATCCTTGGCGGCCAGTTCGGCCTGGATTGCAGCCGCGCCGCCTTGATAGGCTGCATTGGATGCCTGGATATCCTGTTGTAAAACTTCGTTAAGAGTCAGAACGGTCAGCAGGTTAATCTGCTTATCCAACAAGTCGCCGATTTGGAAGGCAATACCATCAGCATGCTGCTTGAGCTCGCGTTCCAAGCCATTCTGCAAAATTTCTGTGGTTGAGTTATAAGAATAAAGGCCCAGCGCGCCAGTTGCCAGCACGGTAACACCAATGAACGTAACCAGCAATTTGCTGCGCAGGCTATAGGTTGGAAAGCGTCGCAAAACAATAATGGCATAAACCAGAACAACGCCACCGGTAATGATCCAGGTAGCCAGTACATTTGGGTTCGGAATGCGTTTAAAAGGCTCGAATAAATCTAAGTACAAAAGCGAGACAGCCGTGGCAATGCTAAAAACAACCGCAAAGTTTGCCAAACGACGAGATTTTAGCAGTTGGGAAAAACTAAAGGTTGTGATCAAGCCGATCGCCGCAAATCCGATGGCCAATCCGCTGTTTTCAAATGAGGGCATTAAGATACCCAGTTGAATGGATCCGATCAAAAGCCCAAGCCCCAGATCTGTCTGCCCGCGCCGGTTAAGCCATATGCAGACAAGCGCTGTCACAGAAACCAGGGCGGCCCAATAGGTAGCACTATAAATAGAATCGGGGATGCCATAAGAATAGATGATGGCAACCGTTGCTACCGCCATCAAACCAGCAGTGATCAGCGCATAGCGATCCACATCTCGTTGCTGGTTGCCGCCCGGCATATTTCCAGAGTAAGAATTTTTCGATTCGGTCATCTTGAAACTCCAGTTCTCATCTTTTTAAGTTCTACCCAATGATTGGTTTAACTAACATAACTGACATAAACAAAAATTGATGCCTGCTACGGGATGATAAAAAAACAGCTTTGATATGAATCACGCTGCTTTCTGTTTTGGGGCAGGGGTTGCGGCGAATGTCGCCAAATCATGCTTTGCCACATCGAGTAATTTTGTTACCTGGCCATCGATTGTGTTTGTGGCGGCAAGAATACTTTTCATGTACATCTTTTGGTTGTCACTGAGCGGGCCAACCTGCTCAACCAATTTTCCCAGGTTCTTGATGATAGCCAGCGGTTCTGACATATCTTGCGAAATACCAGAGACCAATTCCGCCTGCATTTTTTCAAACCGGGCAACCATGCGCGCATTTTCCATGGCAATCGCTGCCTGACTGGCCAGAGCTTGCAAGAGCAACATGTGTTCGAGAGAGAAATAACCGGCGCTTTCGTGCGCCAGAATCAGCAAACCAAGCAAGCCAAAACGGCCAAGCATCGGCGCCACAACCACCGATCGGGTTAAATCACCCGCAGAAACAGGCCAACGGGAATCTTTGTGCACATCGCCAATCACAAACCCCTGATTGGTATCTTTGATCTGGGCCAGAATGGGTTTGAGATCAGGGAGTTCCAATTCACCCCCGGCCTGCCGTTTTGCGCTTGAAACATGATGTGTTTTACGCACCGAGCCACGCTCTTCCATCAGGATGAGATGCCCCATCAGCGCACCCAGCGTTTCAACGGTACGGCGCAGGATCACCTCGGTCAGTTCGTTGACATCCAGGCGGGCGCTCAGTTCGCGTCCAATTTCGGGCAGCAGATTAAGTTCCTTGTTGCGGCGGCGGATGACGTCCTCAGCTTCCTTGACCCGCAAACGGGTGCGGATGCGCGCCAGCAGTTCGCGGCGGTCGAAGGGCTTCGTCACGTAGTCATCCGCGCCCATGTTGAGAGCCGATTGCATATCCATCGCTTCAAGCCGGGCCGCAGTCAGGATGATGACCGGGATGTGCCCAATCGCCGGGTCGGAGCGGATCTCCTGCAAGGTTTGGAAACCGTCTTTCACGGGCATGTTCATGTCGAGCAAAACCATATCAGGCAACTCAGTACGCGCCTTGACAAGCGCTTCAGCCCCGTCAGCGGCTGAAATGCATGCATAGCCCTCGTTTGTCAGGTAACGCGTCAGCAGGGAAACGTTATCCGGCAAATCATCGGCCACCAGTATCTTCAAAACCGTTTTTGTCTCTGGAATCTGTGAGGGAGCTTCTCCCCCGAGATCTTCCATGGCTTTTGCGACAAGCTGACAAACCCGCTCAGGCCGAACCGGCTTGATGATGATCTCATTGACATGCAAGCGGCGGGCAGTGATTTTCAGACCTGGAACATCGTAGGCTGTCACAAGCATGACATAAGCTGGCCGGCCAGCCGGGTGAGACTGCATTTTTTCGACCAGTTCCAGGCCGTTCATGCCAGTCATCATCATGTCTGTGATCAGCATATCGACAGGCTTGTCGTGCACCAGGCTAAGCGCATTTTCTGCGCTGATCGCCGAGATCACCTCAAGCCGGGGGCTGAGTTGCGAGATAGCGCGCGCCAGGGTGACAGCCGTGCTGGGATGGTCGTCCACAACCAGGATGCGCAATAGGCCAGAATTAGAGGGTATCGTTTGAGTTTCCATCTCTCTCATTTTGACCGACTTTCTTTAATTTGTGCGATTGGCATTTGCGCAAAAGAGTTGGTAAAAGTTGGCATCCCCGTAATCACACAAGCACACTGTTGCGATCACGAGCAGAATAGAAACAAAAAACTGCTTCCGGGTTGAAAGCAGTTTTTCGAAAAAATAAACAACGATTATGATGACGATCAATCTGCAACAAGGCGATACCCAACACCGCGCACATTAAATAAATACACCGGGTTGCGAGGATCAGTCTCGATCGCCTGACGAATATGGTGGATGTGCCACTTGATCAACTCCTGTGCTTCACGAGCATCGATCTGGTAGCCCTGAGCCTCGGTAACCAGCGTCTGATAATCGACCACATCCGGCGCATGACGCGCCAAAACAAGCAGGAAATCGAACGCTGTCGGCGTCAGGCTGATGCTGTTTTCCCCAAGCGAAAGCCGGCGGGTAAAAGTGTCCAAAACAAGTGGGCCGCGTTTAAGGTAACGCTCAGAGGATTGTGCAATTTGCAAGGCTGCGGGCTGTGGATCACGCTCTTCGCTATCGAGGCTTTTCAACTCCGCCTGGAGCGCTTCGATCTGGAGCTGGATCTCGCGGCGGCGGCGTTCTTTTTGCTGGGTGGTAAGAATAGCGCGGGTGCGTTCAATAATAGCTTCAGGCTTAAGCGGTTTCAGAAGGTAATCGGTCGCCCCACGCCGCAGGGCTTCAACCGCAGAGTTCAAATCAGGTTGAGCGGTAAACAAGACAACCGCCATGCCTGGGTGACGGGTGCGCATAACGTCAAGCACATCCAGACCTGGCAGGCCCGGCATACGAATATCCAGGTAAACCAGGTCAAATTCGTTTGCTTGTAGAAAAGCCAACCCTTGTTCGCCGTGTTCCGCCGTTGTGACTTCAAACCCGGCCTGTTGCAAAACACGCGCCAAAGTCTGACGCAAAGCCTGTTCATCGTCAATGATCAGAATTTTTCCGGTGCTGGTCATAAGCTTTGCCCTTCGTCAATCGGCAGCCAGATGCAAAAAGTTGCCCCGTGGTCAGGGTTATTTTCGGCGGTCAGGCGGCCGCCATGTTTTTGGATGATCTCTTGCGAAATGGTTAATCCCAAGCCAGTGCCCAGTTCTTTATTGGTTACAAAAGCATCAAAAATGGTGGGGAAGATCGCCTGTTCAATGCCTGGGCCGGTATCCGAAACAGTGATCAGCGCCTGCCTGGTTTCAGCCAGATGTTGGGTGGCAACAATCAACCGACCTCCGGATGGCATGGCATCGACCGCATTCAAAAATAAATTGAGAAAAACCTGCCTGAGTTGGTCTTGTAACCCAAGAACCATCGGAAGATCAGTTTCCGCGAGAAACTCAAAAACGATCCCATTATGTCTCAAATGAGTGCAAACCAGGCTTGAAATATCATTAATAACATCGTTCAATTGAACCAGTCTAAAATCTTCAAAGCTGGCTGGCTGGTATGTTGTTCTAAGTCTTTCCAACAACGAAGCCATGCGTTCTGCTTCTGAAAGGACGATCTCCAAATCCTGCTTTCCCTGCGGAGAAATGCCACGTTCCTCTTTGAGCAAGAACAGTGCATTTTGAATGGCCTGGATCGGGTTGTTCAATTCATGCGACACCGAAGCCAGCAAACGACCAGAAACTGTCAACTTTTCGCTGTGAATTAATTGGGAACGAATCGCCTTCTCATGGCTCAAGGATTCTTGTAAATCGTTATACAGGTTTGCCTTTTGCAAAGCCAATGCCAGTTGGTCGGCAACAGCCGAAACCAATTGCAAATCATTCTCAGTCAGAAAACCGGGAGGAACCTGGTAAACAGCGATCAACCCCAAAAATTCGCTGCCGATCTTGATTGGCACTGCCAGCTCAGATTTTGTCTCAGGCAAAAACGGAGCGCGCACAAAAGAAATCACCTCGTCAACATCGTTGGTAAAAAAGGGTTTACCAATTTCAGCCGTAAAACCAACAATACCTTCTCCGGCGGGCAAACGATAGCCCTTGCTTTTGAGTTCCCTGCCCAGTGCACCGCTGCCGGCACGCACAACAAAATCACCCGTTGCCGATTCAGCTACAAAAATTTGAACGTAATGATATCCAAAATTCTCCTGAAGCAGGTCAACCACATTTTGCATCAACTCGTCTGCATTAACCGTTGCAATTAAATCCTGATTGATGCGAAAAAGCGCATTGGCCTCTTTCAGCTTCTGGCGGGTCATTTCAAGCAAACGGGCATTATCGATCGAGATAGCCGCCTGGTCAGCCAACGCCTCAAGGAAAGTCAACCAATCCGGGTCTGGCGTTAGCGCTGAACGATGAAAGATTTCAACAACCCCGTGAAGGGTATCGTTTGCGATCAATGGAATGCCATAATAGGTAACAAAGTTTTCGCGCGCGATCGCCTGTGACAGAACAGGGGTCTCTGCCAGGTTGACATCATGCACAATTCTTCGTTCCAAAGCGGCTTTGCCTGCCAAGCCCTTACCAAGAGCCAGTCTGGTAAATTGCAACGCTTCGGTGCTAAAGCCTTGCTTGGCGGCAAAACCAAGAGTCTGTGTATGCGGATCAAACAATAAAACAGAAGCAGCATCCACCTGAAGTTGCTCGACGATTTCCTGCACCAGCAAGTTTAGCACCTGCTCAAGTTCGAGGCTGCTAATAACAGCCTGCTGGATGCGATACAGGGCATGGATACGAGCCGACTGACGGGCCAACTTCTCTTCTGATCGTTTGCGCACGGTAATATCAGAAAAGATGGCGGCAAATTGGCCCGGCGCATAACGTAACGAGGTAACAAGAAAATATTTTTTTAGAGGGGCTGAATAATTCTCAAAAGTAACAGACTCTCCGGTGATTGCCACCCGGCCAAAGGTTTCGATCCAATATTTTTCTGTCCCGGGCAAAGCTTCTAAAACGGTTTTACCTATAATTTGACTGGCCTTCAAACCGGTCAACTTCTCAAAGGCCGGGTTCACTGCCAAAAAGCGATAATTAACCGGCTGACCATCTTCATCCAGAATGATCTCGTGCAAGGAAAAACCTTCCTCCATGCCTTGGAATACCATCCTGTAATCTTTTTCTGCCTGGCGTTGCCTGGTAATATCCCGGCTAATTGTAAAAACAGTTTCAACTTGACCTTGTTGGTTAAATTCAGGGATCAGGCGCCAATCAAAAATAATCTCGCCGCCTCGCCCTTCAAAAGAAAACTCGATGGCGCAGGCAGCGCGGGTCTCGAACACAGACTGAAGAGCATCTCCCCACTGTTTGCAGTGTTCTGCAGAAAAGCCCATCTCTTGGTGCGTTTTACCAATATACGCTGAAGCAGCCAGCCCCGACACTTGTTCAACATTCTCTGATACGAAGATGTGACGAAAATCGGCATCAAAGCGAATAACAATATCAGGAAGGGCCTCAACCAGGTTTCGATAACTTTTCTCTGCCTCCAGGTGCTTTGCCTGGCTGAGTACCAGTTCCTGTTCGGCTTGTTTGCGTGCTGTAATGTCTACAACGGAACATAAAAACGCCGGGTGACCTTCAAACTCAAGAGATCGTGCTGAAACGATCACCCAGAGCAGCGCACCATCGTCGGCACGCGCTTTTAGTTCGAAGTCATCCAAAAAGCCTCTCTCGCTGATTTTTTCCAGAAGTTGTTCATATTCTTGCGGATCTTCGTAATATTTGACAATATTATTCCCCGTGTTCAGTCCAAGCTGGTTCTGGGCGCGCTGATTCGCGCATACAACTTCACCGTCGGGGCGGATGACCAGCGCAGCAACGGGGAAGGAATCCAAGAGTAACAAATCTTTCATTTTCTCTGGCCTGTTCTTTGGGGCTCGTTTTTCTGGATTTTCCATGATTGGGCCTCATGAGAATGGGGATTGATGAATTTTAACTGTTAGCGATGCTGCAGAGCCATCTTGTTATGAAGTCTTAACTCGTTGGCCAGATTGGGGCTTTTCCCGCAGGCTGGCAGGCGGCTCACCACGCCACATTTCGATACGCCGAAAGGATTCAACATAACCCATTTGAAAAAAGGCCGGCAGGTGTGGGTCATTAACCTGAATATTTTCAAGTTGGGTATCGAGACGCAGGTACTGGTGATGCAGGTGCGAGAGAAATGCGCAGGCCAACATCACCGGGTCACCCACTTCAGTTTTATAGGCAAAACGGGTCAGTGTGAATTTCTGGCGCTGATAAACCAACCAGCCACGACTGCCATCGATCAGGGTTAAGCGCAGACCAGAAACATCCTGGGCATTGAACAGCGATTCTGACTGATTCGTCCAGGGTTGGGTGCCGCGATCGCGCCCGACCAGGTCGAGGGCTTCGGCACGCTCCAATCGTTCGGCATCTGCCACAATCGGCTGCGGCGGAGGAAGGTTGGGCGAGCGGCGCAGAACCAGCAGTTCACCAACTTCGTAAAATCCCAGTTTCAAAAACAATTGATGGGCCGGCTCATTGTGTTTGATAACTTCAAGCATCGTAAACCCAACCCCAAGCGCTTCCGCCTGCTCGAGCAACCCGGCGGTAAGGGCCTGGCCCGTGCCACGTCGGCGCGTATCGGGGATCACTCCCAAGCGCGTGACCCAGGCCCGGTCTTTGCGAACGCCCAACATCGCCACGCCGAGCATGTCATCACCATGCGTAGCCACCAACGAATGCTCCAGATCTACATCATAGGTATAAATGTATTCTTCGAGACGGGCCGCATTCATGGGCATGGGGACCATGTAATCAACGCGAGTCCGGTTGTAGATATCGGTCAATTCTTGAATGGTATATTGGCTGGCCGGAGTCAGCACGATTGTATTGTCTGGCATAGTTAGATGCATATGGATTATTTGATAAACGAGGCAATTTGAGCGATGAAATGATTGACTTTGACAAGCGGCTTCCCGATGTAACCGTCGAAACCGTAACTTTCCACCATTTTTCGGGCAGTCTCTTCGGGCCAGGCCGTGAAAGCAACCATCGGGGTTTGAGCCGTTTCGGGCGCGGCGCGCAGCCAACCCGCCAGGGTTTGACCGTCATAATCAGGCAGGCCAAGATCGAGCAGGATCAGGTCGGGGTGTACATCCAGCGCCATTTGCAGGCCGGTTTCAGCATCGGGAGCGTGAAAAACCTCGTAACCGGCTGTAACCAGCATCCTGCGGGCCAGTTCGGCGTTATCTGGAATATCTTCGACCATCAGAATCTTTTTCATCAGCGCGCTCCATTCCTGATCCGGGCAAACTAACCCAGAGGCCATAAAATCCCAAAAATAACCCAGGCGACAGCCAGCGCCAGTGCTGTATTAAACAAGGTCACCAGCAAGAAAACGATCACCGGCGACCAGCCCATTTCTTTCAGTTGCCCGGTTGAAATTTCCAGCCCCATACAAACAAAAGCCAGCAGGAAAGACCAGTTCTTGATGGCTTCGATGACTGTGCCCTTGCCCCCGTCGATCCAGCCCAGGGTGTATAAAACGGAAGCCAACACAAACCCGAGCACGAATTTCGGGAAACGCTGCCACACCAGGCTGATGCTGGGGCGCTCGTCCGGTTTGCGCTCGACAACCACCACAAAATACAGGGCCAGAAAAAATGTTACCAGGCCGATGAAGGCATTTTGAGTTGCTTTGATGATCGAGGCCACAGTCTGGGCTTCTTCGCCATAAATTGTGCCCGCGCCAACCACGGCCGCGGTTGTGTCGATATTCCCGCCAAACCAGGCCCCCGCCACATCCTGCGGCAGGCCAAGCCAGGAGGCCAGCAACGGAGCGATAACCATCAACGGCAAGGCAAACAGGATGATCAGGGTGGTGACATATGCGACCTGTTCCTTCTTGGCCACGACCGAGCCGGCTGCCGCAATCGCCGCTGAAACGCCGCAAACCGCCAGGGCGGTGGCCATCACAGCCCGCAATTTATCATCGAGATGGAATTTTCCGCCCAGCCACCAGGCAAAAAAGAAAACGCTGGTGATCATGATCACACCCTGCAACACTGCGCCGCCCGCGGCGGCAGCCAGGGTTGTGAAACTGATGCTCGCGCCAAGCAAGATCAAGCCGATCTTCAGGAACAGCTCGCTGCGGATACCGGGGCGCACATACTCGTGAATTTTAAATGTTTTCAACAGGAAGTTGCCAACCACCCCCAGGGCAGCTGCCCAGAGTGGATATTCCAGGGCCTTGCCGGGAATTCCAAAAGGCAACTGAATCGTATAGACCCTTGTAGTTACCTGCCAGGCCAGCCAGGCCAGCAGCAGAACGATTGCCAGCCCGGCAAAAAAACCCGGCAGTTGGCTGGGCTGGGAAAATGTCGCATGTTTATTTACCGGAGCCATGTTTATCCCATCCCTCTCAAAATGTAATATTTAAGCCGTTGGGGCCGAGCAGCCCCAAACCTGCCAGGAGGAAGATCAGAAAAGCCAGAAAAACTGCCAGCCAATCCTCGTTGATCAGGCGGGGTGATGTTTCGCGTTTTTTGGGATGGCGCTTTCGCATGACAGGCATCCTTTCCAAGCAATCAAACCGGTGTGTGTTTTGATTAAAAGTATACAACAAATACAGAAATGGCCATGCCAAAACAAATGCGCCAGTCAAAGAACTGGCGCACGGGAAGATCAATCTTTCATAGCAACATTAGAAGACGAAGGGGATCATATTCTTGCGTTCCTTGGGATAATCCGGGAAGCGCTTCTGATACCACTGGCGGGTCTTGAAGCTGCGGGCGCTCAGGTAGCCAAGCATGGCGACAAAGGCCAACAGGGTAAAGAAGTGGCGCGAGAGCAATAAAATGCCGAGCCAGGCCAACAACTCAAAGAAGTAATGCGGGCAGGTGGCCTGCTCGAACCAGCCACCGCGCGGGATGTGATAGCCTTCTGCATTTTTGCGCAGATCGGCCAGCAATTTGTGATGGTAAAAATTGCCAATTTGACCGATCACAAATAGTACGATCCCAATGATCGAGAGCGCGTCCACCGTGGCAACGGCCTGAGCGTTAAGGGAGCTGATCAGCCCGGCGATCAGGGCATAGGTCACAACAATGATCACAAATGTGAACGGCTGCATCGTGCCGGAATAATTGTGCACAAACAGAACCTCATAGGTCCGTTTGGCAAAGTGGATGAACACCGCGGCAAAAACCAGCCACTGGGGCAGGCTGGCCGAGCCCAGGTAGGGCAGGGCAAAAACGGTGGTGGTGATGACCGGCAAAAAGTACAGGATGAACATCCCCAAGCGGGACGGCACGCCTTTTCCGGTGGAGAACTTGCTGTAGCGCATGGCCAATACCTCAAAATAATCCAAAAAGCCAAGCAACACAGCAAAAATGCCAAAAACGCTATAAAAAAGGATATTGATCAGATTCCAATCAGTAGGGAAAAACATAAAAATATTCTCCTTGTATCAAAATGTTATAGCATATTTTTTCACAAGTCAAAACCGACAAAATTGTTACGTCAGAAAGTCATCCGGGATCTGGACAGCAACCACTTCTCCGCGCACGGTGGCGATGCCAGCCGCGTAAACGATCGATTCGATGATCACCTTGCGGCCTCGAACTTCTTTAACACGCCCACGCACTTCGAGCGGGATATTTAATGGAGTCGGCTTAAGATAATCGACATGCAGCGAGGCGGTCACACAACGAATCGCGGGCAGTGTATCCATTTCGCGGCCCGCGGCGCGGTATAAGGCCGCAGCGGCGGTCCCGGTGCTGTGGCAGTCGATCAATGAGGCCAGCAATCCGCCATAAACGTAACCGGGCACGGCGGTGTGATGGGCATCGGGCGTGTAGAGAGTCAGCGATTCGTCGCCATCCCAAAAAGTTTGGAAGTGGTGGCCGTGTTCATTCAAGCGGCCACAACCATAACATTGGGCAGTGCTTTCGGGGTAGTAATCCTGGAAGGCTTTCGGCATCTCGGCGCTCCTGTCTGGAATGAAAATAGTATAGCAGAAAACCCAATCCTGTAAATTTGGGTCGGAACGTGTACAATTTGGGCATGAACACATCCCCTTCTGCCACCCGAATTGAACACGACCTGCTCGGCGAACGCCAGGTTCCTGCCGAGGCTTATTACGGCATCCACACCCTGCGCGCGATCGAGAATTTCCCGATCAGCGGCACAACCATCCAGTCTTCGCCCAGCCTGGTGACGGCGCTGGCCTGCGTCAAACAGGCTTGCGCCCTGGCCAACAACGAGCTGGGTGAACTGGACGATGAGCGCACCAGCGCGATTGTGCAAGCCTGTCAGGATATCCGGCGCGGGAATTATCACGATCAATTCGTGGTGGATGTTATTCAGGGCGGGGCCGGGACCTCGACCAACATGAACGCCAACGAGGTCATCGCCAATCGCGCATTGGAAATTTTGGGGCACGGGCGCGGCGAGTACGGATTCCTGCACCCGCTCGAACACGTCAACCTGAGCCAGAGCACCAACGATGTCTACCCAACAGCGGTTAAACTGGCGCTGCGCTTTGAGATCGAACGCCTGGCCGATGCGATGGAAGCGCTGCGCGTCGATTTTGCAAAAAAAGCGGATGAGTTTACCAATGTTTTGAAAATGGGACGCACCCAACTGCAGGATGCCGTTCCGATGACGCTCGGACAAGAATTCAGCACATATGCCGTCATGCTCGAAGAAGACCGCGAGCGGCTACGCGAAGCGGCCCTGCTGATCCAGGAGATCAACCTGGGGGCAACGGCCATCGGCACGGGCATCAACGCCCCGCCCGAGTATGCGCCCCTGGCCGCCAAGTATCTGGCTGAAATCAGCGGGATCGCCTTCAGCACCGCCAAAAATCTGGTTGAAGCCACCCAGGACGCCGGGGCCTTTGTCCAGCTTTCGGGTGTGCTGAAACGGATCGCGGTCAAACTCTCGAAGATCTGCAACGACCTGCGCCTGCTCTCCTCCGGGCCGCGGGCCGGATTCGGCGAGATCAACCTGCCGGCCGTCCAGGCCGGTTCGAGCATCATGCCAGGCAAGGTCAACCCGGTCATCCCCGAAGTGGTCAACCAGATTGCCTTTGAAGTGATCGGCAACGATATCACGGTCAGTTTTGCGGCGGAAGGCGGGCAGATGCAACTGAATGCCTTCGAACCGATCATTGCCCATAACCTCTTCAACTCCCTGGTCTACCTGCGCCAGGGATGCCTGACCCTGGCCGAGCGCTGCGTGCGCGGGATCACCGCCAACGAGGCCCACCTGCGCGCCATGGTCGCCAACTCGATCGGGCTGGTGACCGCGCTCAACCCGTATATCGGCTACGAAAACGCCAGCGCCATCGCCAAGGAGGCCCACGCCAGCGGGCGCGGCGTGGCTGAGATCGCGCTCGAGAAGGGTCTGTTAACTCAGGAACAACTCGACGATATCCTGCGCCCCGAAGTGCTGACCCAGCCGAGGTATTTGGCGAAGAATAACAAGTAAACTTTTCTTGCTGAATAGGGTAGGCCCAGGGCCAAAACGGCTTTCGGCAGACTAATGCAGGCTAAGGTGATTTAGAAGGAAAAATTATGTACTCACACCAAAAAAGCATATTTTCTGGCTTCGTATGGCTATTGGGTTGCTACTCGATTCTTGCGCCGGTTTACGGAATTGTTGTACTACCAGACATTATTTTTGAAGCAAAAAAACAGCCCGATCTGCTAATGATGGTAAGTTTTGTTTTCAGGTTCCTGGCTAATTGGTTGTTGTTTTTTGGGTTTGGGGTATATGTATCATCGTTTTGTTTCAAACTGTTCCCTTCGTTAAAAATAACCACGGAAGGAATACACTCCAAATACATGTTTGGAATACGAAAAGATTTCTTCAAGTGGGATGAAATACAAAAAATTACAACTCGCGGCAACTATACTTTCTTAATACTGCACAGACCTGGATTGAATTTACTAAATGGCTTACATATCAACGCTTTACACGGGAAGATGTTCGGAATAATGAGACCAGTGTTAATATTGTCGCCATATCTGGAAAACCGGGATGAAATCACAGCAAAAATTCGTAAAGAAACGAACATTTTTGATTAATACCAGCAAAGGAAAGCCAAAAAACGAGGCTTCTGGCAATCATTCACCAGAAGCCTCGTTTACTACTGAATACTAAAAACGGATCACTGATTACTGCTTTTTCATCTTCATCCCAAAAAACAGAGCCGCTGCGCCGCCGAGCAGGGCGAGAAAAGCCCCGGCCACAAGAGCCAGCGTGTTCGAGGGCGCGGCTCCCGTTTTCTCAACAGCCTCAGATGGGTCCCAATCAGGATTATCAACCACAAAGACGGCCGTCGTGCGCGGCGGAACGTTGAAGCGGCCGGTCGCGTTTTCGAAAACTGCGTTCTTGACCATCTCATCCGCGCTGTTTTGCAATTCAGGATGGAGCATGAACGACTGGCCCTTGACAGCTTCCAGCGCGATCGCCTGGGCTTCGCCCGTGGCGTTGAAAACTACAACAATATGCTTGAAGGGATCATTGATGCTGTCTGCGCCATCGTTCTTCAGCCAGTAAGCGATCAGGCCGGGAGTCTGCTCCTTGCCCATGCCGAAGAAGGTCAGGTGGGCCTTGACCTCATCCGCAGTTTGCAGGCGGAAGAGCCGCGAACTCTTGCGGATTTTCAGGAAGGTTTCAAAATTCGCCAGCGAGAACTGGATGTCGTCCGGGCTGACTTGCAGATCGGGGTTGGCCAGCAGCGGGCGGATAATGTCCCATTTATCGGCATTATCGCCGGAAGGCGGCAGGCCGACTGCCCAGTTATTCGTCTGGTAAGTGAAATCGAGTTTGTTGAACCAATCGCCAGAGTTGTACGAGTTGCGGTCGAGCGATTTCGAGCGCAGCAGTTCATCACCGGCATGGAAGAACGGCACCCCCTGCGAAAGCATCACCAGGCTGACGCCCAGGTTTTGCATGCGCACCCGCTCCGAGATCGTCCACGCGGCAGGCGATTTGACCTGGATGATATCCCACAAGGTTTCGTTGTCGTGCGCTGAAATATAGACGATGTTTTCCTGCGGATCGCGGGCATAACCAGCCGGGCTGCCGTTGTAACCGATCGATCTGCCCAGCACTTCATAGCCATCGGCATTGACCAGGGTGTAATCGGCCAGGTTGCCCGCCAGGCCCAGCCGCAGCCAGTCGGTGTACTCATTCAGTTTGGCGCGTTGGCTGGCCGGATCACGACTCTCATACTGATTGGGGGAGAGCAGCAAACCGGTCAGGATGCCCTGCTCAGGCAACGCCCCGAAAGGCCCCCCGCCGCGCGCAGCATCGCGAAACCGATCGTTGAAGACCCCGATCCCCGTCCCGCCGATGTTCATCTGGGTGGCGTTCGTCCCGCGTGCATTCTTGGAAACTTCGCCAAAGTCCCAGCCTTCACCGTAAACATAAACGACCCTGCCATCCACGCCATTCTGAGCCACAGTCAGGCTATCCAGCGTGGCGCGCAGGTTGGTCATATTCGAGAGCATATGATGACCCATCAGGTCGAAACGGTAGCCATCCACTTTGTAGGCCGTTGTCCAGGTCAGCACCGAGTCGATCATCAGCTTTTCCATCATATAGTGCTCGCTGGCCGTGTTTTCACAGCAGGTGCTGCGCTCGATGCTGCCTTCAGCATTCAAACGATGGTAATAACCCGGCACAACCTTGTCCAAAACCGAGTTGGCGCTCAGGCCGCTGGCATTGGTATGGTTGTAGACCACATCCATGACCACGCGCAACCCAGCCTGATTAAGCGCCTGGACCATCTCGCGGAACTCAAGCACACGGGTTGCGCCATCCGGATTGGTGGCATAACTGCCTTCGGGGGCGGTGTAATGATGCGGATCGTAGCCCCAGTTGAAACCATCCTGGCCGACTGCCGCGCCAGCCGCCGCCTGCTGGGCGTCCGAAGCGCCGGGCAGGGCTGAAAGTGCAGCCTGGTCGACACTCTTCCAGGTGCTTTTATCTTCGTTAATGCTGGCAACGTCAAAGGCCGGCAGCAGGTGGATATGCGTCAGCCCGGCCTCCGCCAGCCGCTTGAGGTGCTTCATGCCGTTCGAGTCAGAAACGGTAAAGGCTTTGAACGTTCCGCGCAGTTCATCCGGCACGCCCGGGTCGGAAATGCTAAAGTCGCGCACATGCAGCTCGTACAGAACAATATCCTCGGGCGCATTCAAAGGCGGTTTCACCAATTTGTCCCAGCCGGCAGGCTTCAGGGCCGGGTCGTTCAGGTCAACGATCTGGCTGCGGCGTCCGTTGGTCGAAAGGCTGAGCGAGTACGGGTCGGTCACCAGGTTTTTCTCGACAACTCCGGTCGCAGGAACGTAGACCTGGACTTCGAACAAATAAAACTGGTTCTTCCAATCTGCCTCACCGGTGGCGCTCCAGACACCGGTCTCTTTTTCATAGGACATCGAGAGGGTCTCAGCGGCATCTGACGATGAATCCACAAAGCGGATCAGACTCACCTTTTGCGCGGTCGGCGCCCAGACGCGGATCACAGGCCGGGACTTTTCCCAGCTTACCCCGAGCGCTCCATCGTAGCGATACAGGTCATCCAACACCCCGGGGATCTGCAGCCCGGCGGCATCGACCAGTTTACCGTCCTGGTCCCAGGCTGAGACGGCCACCTGGCCCTTGAGCATTTCAGGGACAAGCGCCTGGTCGGCGTCGGATAAGGTCAGGGTCGTCAAGCCCGTCAGGTGCGGGAAACGCTCGAAAATCTCATCTCCCGGCCCACCCTGCTGGTAGGTCAGCGCGAGTTCATCGGCGCCTTGAATGCCATTTACCCCCAGGGTGATGCCGCCCTGGGGCGCATAATGCAGCTTGTAGCTATATTTCGGGGAACCAGGCACATTCCAAAGAATGGCCCCCTGACTGACCCAGTAGGCCCGTAAAGTGCTGATGTTGCCGCGCGGCGCGCCCTCATTGCTCACAAGTAACTCTCCTTTGATAGAATCGAAGCCAAAATATATTTCATCGCCATCGTTTTTGACCGTAAATTCACTCGGTTGTACGGCCACCTGCTGGTTGTCTTCATACAGGGCAATTGCCACCGAATAAGCGCCGGCAGGTAATTGGCGGGTTGAAAAAGTGAGCAGCCCGTCGCCATCCGGGTCTTGCAGCCAGGAGCGCAGGCAGGTGGCGTCATTGTCCTTTGTACAGCCCAAAGCTTGCTGGAAATCTCCCACCGCGACCGCGATGACGCTGTTGAAGCTGTCGGTCACCCAGTGAGATTTATGATCATAATAAAACTTGACTTCGGTGGCCTGCTCAACCACCAGCGGAATATCCGCCCCGCCGGCGGTGGCGTTCAAACCGTAATTCTCACCCCAGCCACCGTTCATGGCAGCTTTATAGCGCGGACCTTTCTCGTCCTGGTCGTTGCCCGGTTCGATCAGGAAAGTCCCCTGCCAGACATCATCTTCGGCATCATAAACCAGAGCAGTATTCTCGCAATCGGGCAGCCAGTCGCTCGCGCAGCCCAACTCCGACTGAATGGTTCCGGGAATAACGACCCTCTCGGGGTTGGCAGAATCCTGGGCCTGGGCCGCGCTGAACGGCAGCAACAGGGCCAGCAACAGTAAGAAATTCATCACCTTTTTCATAACCTGCCTCCATAATCGTTAGCGGTCATTATAACCAAACTCCCCGGCGCATCAGCAAACCGGGGAGTTATTTCAAAAAATGAAATTACTTATTTTTCGTAAGGGTCGCCATCTGCTGCGGGCGGTGTGGAGCGACCGATGACACCTGTCAAAACGATCATGGTCACGATGTAAGGCGCCATCAGCAGGAAGGCCGACGGGATGGGCACACTCAAAATTTGCAGCTTGACCTGCAGAGAATCGGCAAAACCGAAAATCATCGAGGAGAAAAAGGCTCCCAATGGGTTCCAGTTCCCGAAAATCATCGCCGCCAGGCCGATAAAGCCCTTGCCGGCGGTCATGCCCTCGTCAAATCGCCCAACCGCACCGATCGTGAAATAGGCGCCGCCCAGGCCGGCGATCATGCCGCCGATGATGACATTGACATAGCGCATGAAATAAACGTTGATGCCGAGCGTATCCGCAGCCTTGGGGTGTTCGCCGACAGCGCGAGTCCGCAGGCCCCAGGGGGTATAGAACAGGACAACATGCATGACGACCACGATCACCAGCATCAGGTAAACGACAATGTTATTTTCGAAGAGCGCCGGACCAAGGATCGGGATTTGGGAAAGGATCGGGATCGGCACAATCGGGAAGGTTCCAGCATTATTGAGATTGGTGAAGGCTTTCTCTAGGAAGCGGGACGAAATGAACGAAGTGATGCCCACCCCAAAGATATTGATCGCCACGCCGCTCACGATCTGGTCAACCTTGAACTTGATCACCAGGAAAGCATGAGCAGCGGCAACCAGTCCGCCGGTCAGGATGGCAACCAGCAGGCCAACGTACAAATTGCCCGACAAACTGGCCGAGACAACCGCAGTCTGGGCAGCGATCAGCATGATCCCTTCGATACCGATGTTGACGACCGCCGTGCGTTCGCTAATCACCCCGCACAACGCGGCCAGGGCGATCGGCGTGGCGCGCACGATCGAGCTGTTCAACATGCCAACCAGGTTGAAAGAGTTGCCCTGCGAGGCCCAGGTCAGGAAGGCGAAAACAAAGGTAAAGGCGAGCACGCCGATCAGCGTGCCCGTCGAACGGATGCCGCGCGCCAGTTGGAACGCTCCCAAAAAGACGGTGATCATCGCCAGCGCGTAAACCATCGCCTGGGCCGGCAAAACAATATCCGGGATGATAATGGCCTGCGCAGCAGACAGGTTCATGCCAAAAGTGGCGTCAAGACCGGCCCGGGTGTTCAGCCCAAACAGCAGAAAAATGAGCAGGCCAGCCACGAGCAAGGCGATCCCGTAGCCAATGCGAAGGCGGCGGAAGGCGATTTCTTCCAGAGCTTTGTTCTGTTCTTTTGTCATCAGATCACCTCCCTATTTGCCCCAACCGCGCGTCAGCACGGTGGCATCGGAATCTGCATCTTTTACTTTGATGCGGTAAATCCAGCGGATGATGGCCGGAGCGGCAACAAAAATGATCACCAGCCCCTGGATGACCGAAATAATATCGATCGGTATGCCCGCCATCGACTGCATACGGGTTGCGCCGCTGCGCAGGAAGCCGAACAATAAGGCCGCCACCACCACGCCCAACGGGTGGCTCTTGCCAAGCAAAGCCAGCGCAATCGAGTCAAAACCATATCCGGCAGAAAATCCCTGTCCCACCCAGTGGTCCACGCCCAGCACCTGGGCCGAACCGGCCAGCCCTGCCAGGCCACCCGCCAGCGTCATCACCAGCACGATATTGCGGGTGATGCTCATCCCGGCGTATTTGGCGCCATCCGGGTTGTTACCCACCGAACGCAGCTCAAAACCGATCGTGGTTTTGAAGAGCAGCCACCAGACCAGGGCCGCGACCACCAAAGCCAGGATAAAGCCCCAGTTGAAACGCAGCGGATCGGCGAACAGTCTCGGCAACTCGGCAGTATGCTCCACATTAGGGGTTACCGGCCGAAAACCGGAGGCCTTCATCGGACCAGTCAAGAGCCAATCGCTCAAGCGGAAAGCAATCCAGTTCATCATGATGGTATTGACCACTTCATGCGCGCCAAATTTGGCCTTCAAATAGCCGGGGATGGCACCCCAAAACGCTCCGCCCGCAGCGCCTGCCAGCAAAGCCAGCGGCAGGTGGATGAAAGCCGGCAGACCGACAATGCTGTAGCCCACATAAGCCGAGCACAGCGCGCCGATGAAGAACTGCCCCTCCGCGCCGATATTGAACAAGCCCGCGCGGAAACCGATCGCCACCGATAGGCCGGTGAAAATATAAGGCGTCGCCGTGACCAGGCTCTCCGTAAACGGATAAATCGCACGCAAGAGTTCGCGAGTTTCGCCAGTGGAGAAGAAAACGCTTATCCCTTCCACCAGGCGGTCAAAACTGCCAAACGAGCCAACAAAAAGCGCGCCATAAGCAGTTGCTATGCTATTCCAGGTCAGCGCCAGCGCCTTAAGCGGATCGCTGAAAAAATTTCCGTAGGCGGCGATCACATCCGCATCGCTGACGATAATTACAATCGCACCGATCAACAGGCCGGTAAAAACTGCCAGCGCAGGCACAAGCGCAGCCTCGCGCACTTTGGCAAGCCAGCCTCGTTTTGCCGTGGGTTGTTGCTTCGTTTCGCTCACACATGCCTCCTAAAAGACGCGTTCCACTACTTTTTCGCCCGGTTTCGCCTTACTGGCCGCATCGGAGGGTTTCATGCCAGCCATTAACAAGCCCAAATATTCTTTGTTAACGCTGTCAGCATCCAAAATATCAACAATCTGGCCCTTGTACATCACTGCAATCCGGTCGGAAAGAGCCAAGATCTCATCCAGTTCAGATGAAACCAGCAAAACTGCGACACCGTCATCGCGTTTTTCGATGATACGGCTGTGGATGTATTCGATCGAACCGACATCCAGGCCGCGGGTGGGCTGTGAAGCGATCAACAGCTTGATCGGGCGGGACAGTTCGCGCGCAATAATAACTTTTTGCTGGTTGCCCCCCGATAAAGTAGAGACCGCCACATTAATACTCGGGGTGCGCACATCAAATTGCCCGGTCAGTTTGGTCGCGGTATCCAGGATGACTTTTTCCTGTAAAACGATACCCTTCGAAAAAGGCGGCTGGTAATAGGTGCAGAGCATCATGTTGTCGTAAATCGGGAAAGAAAGCACCAACCCGTGCCGCTGGCGATCTTCAGGGACGTGGGCCACTCCTTTTTCGAGGATCTGGCGCGGGGTAGCGTGCGCAAGAGATTGTCCGTCAAGCATAATCTGGCCTGTTTCCATCGGCAAAAGCCCGGTCAGGGCATAGACCAATTCCGTCTGCCCGTTGCCCTGCACCCCGGCCACGCCCAAGACTTCACCGGCGCGCACATCGAAGCTGACCCCGTTCACCACCAGGTGCTCACGCTCGTCTTTGACATACAGATCCTTGACATTGAGCATCACCTCTTTGGGTTGGGCTTTTTCCTTATCGACGATCAATGTGACATCGCGCCCGACCATCAACGAGGCCAGTTGTTCAGGTGTAACCTGGTCAGGAATTGCAGCGCCCGCCACCCGACCGCCGCGTAAAACAACGATCCGGTCGGCCATTGCCAATACTTCTTTGAGTTTATGGGTAATAAAAATGATCGATTTTCCGCTATCGATCAGAGCGCGTAAAATTCTGAACAGGCCTTCCACTTCCTGCGGGGTCAAGACAGCGGTTGGTTCATCCAGGATCAGAATGTCTGCATGGCGATATAAAACTTTGATGATTTCTACCCGTTGCTGGGTGCCTACCGGCAGATCTTTAATATAAGCATCGGGATCAACTTCCAGGCCATATTGTTCCGAAATTTCGCGAATACGTTTCGCCGCCTGAGACTTGTCCAAGAAAATACCGTTTTTGGTGGTCTCTACCCCAAGCATGACATTTTCAGTGACGGTCATGACAGGCACAAGCATAAAATGTTGGTGTACCATGCCAATTCCACGCGCAATGGCATCACTGGGATCTTTGATTTCTACTTCCTGGCCGTTAACCAAAACTTGCCCCTCATCGGGCTGGTACAGGCCATATAAAATATTCATCAGGGTCGTTTTGCCAGCGCCGTTTTCGCCCAGCAGGGCTAAAATTTCTCCCTTATTAAGCGAAATGTCAACATGATCGTTGGCCAGTACGCCTGGAAAACGCTTGGTAATGCCGCGCAACTCCAAAACAGTGGTCATAAAGGCACGCTCCTTCGTGTGTTGATGACTGCCAGGCTATTTTAGCCGATGGTTGAAAAAACAACCAACCGCCAGACCAGATTTTAAGCAAAAAAGCCGGGGACTTTCATCCCCGGCTTTAACGTACCGGACTGTATTGTTTATTGGGCCAAAACGCCGTCAACGGTCAGGGAGCCGTCGATCAGGGCCTTCTTGATGGCATCGAGTTCAGCCTTCATTTCGGCAGAAACCTGGGCATCCAGTTCATGGAAGGGGGCCAGATCCACGCCGCCATCAGCGATGGTGTAGGTCACGTTGCCACCGGTGAAGGTGCCAGCCTGGGCATCTTTGATGGTGTCAAAGACAGCCACGTTGATCTTCTTCAAGACGCTGGTCAGCAGAACTTCCTTGTATTCGGGGGCGGTGTCGAACCAGTCCGCATCCACGCCGATGATCAGGCAGGATTTGGTTTCCTGGCAATAGGCAGCGGAGCCGAGGCCAACGGGGCCAGCGACGGGCAGGATGATGTCAGCGCCTTCCTGGACAAAGTTAGTCGCGAAGTTGCGGCCGTCGTCGGTGGATTCGAAGTTGCCGGTGAACGCGCCGTCATTGGCAGCAGAGTCCCAGCCTAAAACTTCCACAGCGGTGCCCTTCTGGGCATTGTAATACTTGACGCCGGCTTCGAAACCCTTCATGAAGATGGTGACGGTCGGGATCGGAATACCACCATAGGTGGCGACTTTGCCGGTCTTGGTCATGCCAGCGGCCAGGTAACCAGCCATGAAAGCGGCCTGGTCGGTTTGGAAGCCGAGACCACGAACATTTGTCAGTTCGACATCGGAACCGCAGTCTTTACCAACCACAGCGCCTTCCCAGCAGTCAGGATAGCCATAGTCAACAATGGCGAAATTGACATCGGGATTGGCCTTGGCGGAAGCAGCGGTATCCACACCAAGCAAGAAGCCAACGGTCACAATCAGGTCAGAATCTTCATCAAGATACTGTTGAATGTTCTTGACATAATCAGACTGACCCTGTGATTCCAGGTACTTGCCTTCGATGCCGAGTTCTGTTACAGCCTGTTCGATACCGGCATAAGCACTCGCATTGAAGGACTTGTCATCAATACCGCCCAGGTCGGTCACCTGACCGACTTTGAACTTTACTTCTTGTGTGGCGGCGGGGGCACATGCAGCAAGCAAAACCGAAGCGAGCATGAGCACAACCAAAATACGGGACATGAGTTTCATTGTTTTCTCCTCCAAGAGAAAGAAAGGTTAAAAATCCGGGTTTAATAGCAACCCGATACTGCCAGTATATATCCAATCCAAACTCTAATCAAGCGAATCCCGTCACGACATTTGTCACAACATCATTACAGGGATCCTAAAGACAGCCTGAATTTGGCTTTATTCTCCAACTTCAGGTGTGGGAATGTCTCCCCAGATCACCTGGTAGCCCGCCTCGTACAGCGGCTGGCTGACCTGCCCCTCCGGCACAATTTCCTTTAAAACGGACAGATCAAACACGATGCTGGCGATAACCTGGTGCTGAAAATAAGGGAAACGCCGCGCCAGATCAACTTCGACACCGATCACACGCCCGCGGGTTTGCTCCAGCGCCGAAATGGCGGTTTGACCGCCGTAAGCGAACAAAACATCTGCTCCGGCCTGTTCGAGGAAAAAGGCCTGGTCTGCCCCCCAAGTCGGAGCATCGAGTGAACTGGCAAAATCCTCATCCTCGTGATACACCATCTCGACCTGAGCCCCTTGCGCACCAGCTTCAAACCCGCGCGCATACGCAGCTACAGATGGGATCTCAGGGTGGGCAAATACAGCGCCGACAATCCCTGTCTCACTGAAAGATGCTGCAAAAGAGCCGGCTAAAAACCCGGCCTGCTCCTCAGGGAAAATAACCCCCGCCAGGTTGGGCGGGGCTTCTTCTTCAGGCGGGGCCTGCCCGAGCATCAGAAAAGACAGGTTGGGGTATTCATCTGCCATGACAAGCGTGATTTTTGCCAGATCGTATCCGCTGGTGATGATCAGGTCATAATCAAGATTCGCAAAATAAGCAATATTTTTGCGGTAATCGCGCACTTCCACACTTTCGATGACATCGATGACGATCCCATCTGCGCGCGCATCCTGCAGGGTTTTCCAGGTCTGCTCGTTCAGCCCATAATCCTGCAATCCGCCAACATCTGTTACGAACCCAACGCAAATCACTTCGCCCGCCTGGCAATCAGGCAGGGATGCAACAGGAGCAGCGCAGCCGGAAAGAAGCACGGCCAGCACAATCCCCGCAAGGTGCAGAGAAAAGCCCGGCAACCTGGTCATGCCGCTAGCTGAGCCTCGCCGCGCCGAACGCCCCACATCAAGAGCAGGGCGATCAGCATAAAGAAAGGAGCAACCAGCATCACAACGCTGTAATCGCGTCCGCTCAGTTCCACAATCCAGCCGTTGATGTTCGGACCGGCAATCGCCGCCAGGGTGGAAAAAAGATAATACAGGCCGGTAAAAGTTCCGGTGCGGGCATTCTCAACCATATCCACCACCATCGGCAGAGAATTGATATTGATCAGCGCCCAGGCAAAGCCCGAGCCCATCAGGAACAGGCTCACGACACGCACCGTTCCCAAAACAGGCAAGGTCGCGAGCTGGGTGATCAATGTTTCAGCGGGCAACAAGTAGATGGAAGCGATCATACTACCCAGCACAATCAAACCGGCCGAGATGGTTACACGCCGCCCGAGTCGTGAGCCGATAAAGCCCGCCCCAAAAGCCGAGAGAACAAACAGGATCGAGAGATGACCAAGCAGGCGCGAAGCATCCGATTCGGCCAGTTTAAGATGGTTAACCGTGTACAGGCTAAAAAAAGCCTCGATCGCGTTGTAGCCCACAAACCACGCAAAAATAGCCAGGAAAAGCCGCAAAGCACTTTTATCCTTGTCTTGCAGCACTTCGCGTAGGCTGGTGAACAGATTGGGTTTGACGCCAGAGGCTTCGTATTCCTTCGGTTCCTTGATAAAGATAAAAACCAGCACGGCCGCCAGGATGACCAGCCCGGAACCCAGCCAAAACGGATAAGCAGGATCGATATCGTAAAGCATGCCACCAACCAGAAAGGCGATGATGGCGCCGATGCCGCCCATGAAGTTGATGATACCGTTCGCCTGAGAACGGAACTGCGAAGGGGTCACATCGGGCATAAGTGCGACAACCGGGGTGCGCCAAAAAGCCATGCTAAGCAAGAGCGTGGTTGTGCAAGCCACAAACAGCGGCAAAACCTGTACAAGCGGGATGAAGCCGAAAACAATCGCCCCAACAGGCGCTCCGATCAGAATGAACGGAATACGCCGCCCGAGCGGGGTACGTAGCCGGTCGCTCCACGCGCCAACCGGCGGCTGAATGAGCAGGGCGGCAATATTGTCGAGCGTCATAAAAAAACCAATCCATACCGGCGACAAACCGAAGCGCGACTCAAGAAAAAGCGGCACAAAAGCGTTGTACACGCTCCAGATAACGCTGACACCGAAAAAACCAAAACCGAGCAGGAAAATCTTACCGTAATTGAATTTCATAGAGGTCTCCTGTAAATAGGTTCAAGCATTTCAAGTCGTGCAAAGAAAGAAGAAAGATGAAAGGATTACCAGGCCTCTTTCATCTTTCTTCTTGTCTGATCTTTTGAAGGATTTTTTTATCCGCCGCGGTCAGCTCGGCCTTCTCGAGCATATCAGGACGCTTGGCCAGGGTCCGCCGCAAAGACTGTTCACGCCGCCAGGCTTCGATTTTGGCATGGTCGCCCGAAAGCAAGACTTCTGGCACACGCTGACCGCGAAACTCTGTCGGGCGGGTGTAGTGCGGATACTCGAGCAGCCCCAGGCCGTGAGAATCATCCACAGCCCCGGTTGGGTCGCCCAACACCCCCGGAAGCAGGCGCGAGACAGCATCGATCAAGATCAACGCGGGCAGTTCGCCCCCCGTCAGCACATAATCCCCAATCGAAATCTCATCCGTCACAAGATTCTGGCGAATACGCTCGTCAAAACCCTCATAACGCCCCGAAATCAAAGCGATCTGTGGGTGGGAAGCCAGTTCTATCGCAATTTTCTGATCGAAAAGCCGTCCCTGCGGGGTGAGCAGGATGACGGGACACACAGGCGGACTCCCGAGGACCGTTTCGACCGCTTCGAAGACCGGTTCAGGCTTCATCACCATCCCACCCCCGCCCCCGTAGGGGGTATCATCGGTGGTGTGGTGGCGGTCATGGGTGTAATCGCGAATATTGTGCAGGTGGACTTCGATCAATCCACGCGCAGAGGCCTTTTCAAGGATACTGGCGCTCAGGTAAGGGTTGAGAGTCTCGGGCAGAAGAGTAAAAACATCAAAACGCATGCCTTCATTCTATATGCAAGCAGCCTTTTGGGCAAGAAACTGGTGCTTTTCGACCGACATTTTCGATAAGAATGCGGTTAATCTTGCCGCTCTTGGCTTGACGGGGCTTAATTCGCAATGGTATGATGAATTTATGTATCTACGTGGAAGCAAATGGTCTATGCAAAAACGGCGCAAGCCGATCAATTGGTTTCGTGTCATTATGCTGGTTGCGCTGATCGGCGCGGCTTTCTATTTCGAGCGCATGATCGTTCCAACCATCCCGGTGCCCGGTTCGATGACGCCCACCCCCACCCGCAACCCGGAATCTTACATCTCCGAGGCTGAACAACTCTATCGGGATGGAAAATTGGCCCAGGCAGCCGAAGCCTACCAGGCGGCGCTGCAAGCCAACCCGTCTGATGCGGTCACCTACCTGACCCTGGCGCGCATCCAGGTTTTTCTCGGGCGCTATGCGGAGGCCCAGGTCAGCGCAGAAAATGCGCTGCTGCTCAACCCGAACAACGCTACCGCTCATGCAGTGCGCGGCTGGGCGCTGGCCTCGCAAGGAGATTTCCTGGCCGGCGAAGCCTCGATCACGCGCGCCCTTGAACTCGACCCGAACAACGCTCTGGCGCATGCCTATTATGCCGAATTGCTGGCCGATCAATACGTTAATGGAACCGGCCCAATCAATGTTATTGAAAAAATGTCTGAAGAATCAAATGTGGCGCGCAGCCTGGGCGCAGGCACCGTGGAAGCGCACCGCGCGCGTGGTTATGTTTTGGAAGTAACCGGCAACTACCCCGAAGCCATCGCTGAGTATGAAGCCGCAGTTGCAATTAACAAAAATCTTGCCGACCTGCACCTGGCCCTGGGACGCACCTACCGTCTGCTGGGTGTCTATGATAAAGCCTTCGATGCGCTCAACCGCGCCAATGCCCTCAACCCCTCAGACCCCGTCCCTGATTCGATCATTGCACGCATCTACCTGACGACAGGTGAGTACGTCAAAGCCGAACAATACGCCGAACAAGCCATCAAGGACGCGCCCCAAACAACAGCCTACTTTGGCAACCTGGGCATCATCCAATACCGCAACGTTAAGTGGCCTGAAGCGCTTGAAAGTCTGAGCTACGTTATAAATGGCGGCATATATAACGAAGAAATACAGGTTGAGCCAATCCCGTTGGAAGCCGGCCGGGTTGCGGAATACTATTACATCTATGCGTTTACTCTGCTGAGGCTCGAACGCTGCGGCGAAGCGGTTCCCATCTTCCAACAAATCGTTGCCTCGATCCCCGGAGACGCTGACGCGGTCTTTAACGCCACCGAGGGCTTGCGCCTGTGTTCGGAAAGTCTCTCAGGCGTATCTCCGACGGAAGCCCCGGTCAGCGAAACTCCCGAGAGTTCCCCCACCCCTTGAGTTTGATATGAATATCCCATCCAGGCGTCCGCTGTTTCGGCGCCAAACCAATACCAATATTTACCGCATCTTCTTCTGGGCGCTGATGTTGCTCTGGGCAATCTGGCTCTTACGCAGCATTGAAGCAGGCGCAATTCAACAGGCCGGCGCCCCGACCCCAACCGCAACACGCTCGGCCCTCTCACTCACTGAAGAGGGAGATGCCTATTTCACAACCGGCGATCTGGATAACGCGATCGAAGCCTACCGCGAAGCCACACGGGTTGACCCGCAAAATGCCGATGTCTGGGCAAAAATGGCGCGCATTCAGGCTTACTCATCCGCCCTGCTCGTTGGCGGCGAACGCCTGGCGCTGCTGCAGGAGGCGCTGATCTCCATCAACCGCGCCAAAGAGATCGCTCCTGAAAACAGCACGGTGGCCGCCATCCGCGCTTTTGTGCTGACCTGGAACGCCAATCAATACTTTTACACGGACACTGAACGTTATGACCGCCTGCTGGTCGAAGCCGAGCAGGAAGTGACCCGTGCCCTGCAATTGGATCCCACCAACACCCAGGCCCTGGTTTTTTATGTCGAAATTTTAACCAACCAGTACCGCCTGGCCGAGGCCGAACAGTACATGGCCCAGGCCCTTGACCGCGGTGAAGATCTCATGGACCTGCACCGCGTTTATGCTTTTCTGCTTGAAACACAGGCTCTTTATAATCGCGCCATCCAGGAATACGACCAGGCCATCGAAATTAACCCAAACCTGACCTTCCTGATGCTGCGCGCCGGAGCGATTTACCGCCACCTGGCGTCTGAGGCCCCCCCAGAAAGCGACCAACAAAAATTGCTCTTTGAAAAATCGCTCGAATATTTTGCGCGCGCCGCAGACACAAACGAACAAATCGATGTGCAAGACCCCACACCATATCTGTCGATCTCCAAAACCTACTCACAAATGGGTGAATACTTTGCAGCCTCGCGTAACGTGCTAAAAGCGCTCAGCTTCGACCCAAGCAATGCAGATGTCTACGGCCAGTTGGGGATCGTGTTCTTCAAATCGCGCAACTACGAAGGTTCCATCCCCGCCCTGGAATGCGCTATCAAGGGCTGCACCGCCGCCCAGTCTTGCGAAGCCCGCAATGGCTGCGCCGAAGGCGACCCCGGAACAGCGGTCACCGGCATGGCGCTTTCTTCGGATACGCTGGTCTATTACTACACTTACGGGTCCGTACTGGCCGCGATCAGCCGTCCGCAAGAAAACTATTGCCCGAGAGCGCGCGAGATTTTCAGCGAAATCCGCAATTCACCTTTCGGCAGCGACTCAACCGTTCTGAGCATCATCCAGGATGGCGAATCCATTTGCCAATCCGTTGCTGATGCCACCCCGATCGTACGCGCAACAGCAACGCCAATCCCCACCCCCGAACCCTAAAGCAATTCTGTGTATGTCAGAATTTCGTAAGAATTAAAACCTTCCTCTTGACGGGGCTTATCAGGGAGAGTATCATTTGTTTTAGCACTCGAGCTAAATGAGTGCTAAAAAATTGTCGAAATTCATTCTCTAAACCAAAATTTTGTCTGGAGGTACGCATGAGCATTTCAATCAAGCCCCTTGGCAACCGTGTCGTCGTTGAACCTGCCGAGCAGGAAGAAACAACCGCGAGCGGCCTGGTGTTACCCGACACCGCCAAAGAAAAACCCCAACAAGGAGTTATCCTTGCCGCCGGTCCCGGCGAGCGTGATGAAGATGGCGACCGCATCGCCATGGATGTAAAAGTTGGAGATAAAGTCCTGTTTGCCAAATATGCCGGGACCGAACTCAAGATAGATGGCAAGAAATTGCTCATCTTGCGTGAAACTGATCTGCTCGGAATTGTCGAAGGCAAGTAATCCCCCTAAGGAGGACATAATCTATGGCTGCTAAACAACTCGTATTTACCGAAGAAGCTCGCCGCAAGCTCAAGAACGGCATGGATGTGGTTGCCAACGCTGTTGCGACCACCCTCGGCCCCAAGGGCCGCAATGTAGCAATCGATCGCAAATTTGGCTCCCCCACCATCACCCATGATGGCGTCTCGGTTGCCAAAGAAATCGAACTCGAAGACCCCTTTGAAAACATGGGCGCTCAGCTTCTCAAGGAAGCTGCCCAGAAAACCAATGATATCGCCGGTGACGGCACCACCACCAGCACCGTCCTGGCCCACGCCATCGTGACCGAAGGCCTGAAGGCTCTGGCCGCTGGTTACAACCCGATGTTGCTCAAACGCGGTATCGAAAAAGCCGCCGACACCGTTGTTGCCGGCCTGCGCGAAATGGCCGTCTCAATCAACACCAAGGAAGAAATCGCCTCGGTTGCGACCAACTCCGCGGCTGATGTCGAAATCGGCGGCCTGATCGCCGACGTGATGGACAAAGTCGGTAAAGACGGCGTCATCACCGTTGAAGAATCCAAATCGATGCAGTTCGAAACCGAGTACGTTGAAGGTATGCAGTTCGACCGTGGCTACCTGTCACCCTACTTCATCACCGATGCCGAGCACATGGAATCTGTGATTGCAGATGCTTACATTCTCATCAACGAGAAGAAAATCTCTGCCGCCCAGGACATCGTCCCCATTCTCGAAAAACTCGTCCAGCTTGGCAAGCGCGAACTGGTCATCATCGCCGAAGATGTCGATGGTGAAGCCCTCGCTACCCTGGTTCTGAACAAGCTGCGCGGTATGCTGAACGTGCTCGCCATCAAAGCCCCCGGCTTTGGCGACCGCCGCAAGGCCATGCTGCAAGATATCGCCATCCTGACCGGTGGTACCGTCATCAGCGAAGAAACCGGCCGCAAGCTCGAAACTGCCACCATCGCCGACCTTGGTCGCGCTGAAAAGGTTGTTTCTGACAAAGACAACACCACCATCATCGGTGGCAAGGGCGATGCCGCCCTCATCAAGGGCCGTGTCGACCAGATCCGCGTTGAGATCGACAAGAGCACCAGTGATTACGATCGCGAAAAACTTCAGGAACGTGTTGCCAAGCTGGCCGGTGGCGTTGCCATCATCCGCGTCGGCGCCGCGACTGAAACCGAACTCAAAGAGAAGAAGCACCGCGTCGAAGACGCTCTCTCCGCTGCGCGCGCCGCTGTCGAAGAAGGCATCGTCCCCGGTGGTGAAATCTCCCTGATCAATGCTTCCGGCTCCCTCGATAACCTGAAGATGGACAATGAAGATGCCCAGGTTGGTGTCAGCATCGTCCGCAAGGCACTCGAAGCCCCGATCCGCAGACTGGCCGCCAACGCTGGCCAGGACGGCTCCGTCATCATCGATGGCGTCCGCCGCACGGCTGTTGAGAAGAAGAACAAGAACATTGGCTACAATGTTCTGACCGGTGAATACACCGACATGATCAAAGCCGGCGTTATCGACCCCGTCAAAGTGGTGCGCGGCGCTCTCGAAAATGCCGCATCCATCGCTGCGATGATGCTGACCACCGAAGTCTTGATCACCGATGTCCCTGAAAAGGACAAAGCTCCTTCCATGCCCCCTGGCGGCATGGGTGGGATGGACTACTAAAAAGACAAAAAGGGCTGCCCAAAAGGCAGTCCTTTTTTATTGTCTTGATCTCTTTTGAAAAATTCATCGATCTGGCAGGTATAATTCAGGCCAATTCCCATTACGGAGGCAAATCTTGGATCCTGTACTCTTTTCTTTTGAAGTTTTTGGCCGCGTGATCGAGTTACGCTGGTACGGTTTACTGGTAGCGCTGGGCGTGGCGGTCGCCGCCTGGCTGGCCGAGCGCGAGATCAAACGCCGCGGCGAAAACCCGGAGCACGTCTGGAATGCCCTGCTGTGGCTGCTGCCGATCGGCGTGCTTGGCGCGCGCCTGTGGTATGTTGTCAATGCAACCCTGGGTGGCAACCCGGTTTATCTCGAAAATCCCGGCAAGATACTCGCGGTTTGGGAAGGCGGCCTGCACTTCTTTGGCGGATTGCTTTTTGGTGTCATCACGCTTTATTTCTACGCCCGGCACTACAAACTCGATATGTGGCTCTTTCTGGATGCAATCGCCCCGGTCACCCTGATTGGCCAAGCCGTGGCCCGACCGGCCAACTTCATCAACCAGGAGTTGTATGGCCAGCCAACCACCCTGCCCTGGGGGATTTCGATCGACGCTTTCCACCGTATTAACGTTTTCAGCGACCTGGTTAAATATCCGGTCGAAACGACCCGCTTCCACCCGACGTTTGCTTATGAAATGATCTACAATTTCGTGGTGGGCGGATTGTTGTTGTGGGCCGCCCAGCGCTGGCCCGAAAAGTTCAAACCGGGCGCTGTGCTGGCCTGGTGGCTGGTGCTGGCCGGTTCAGGTCGGACCTTCATCGAGTTCTTCAGGCCCGATCAACCAGTGATCGCTGGAACGTTCCTGACGACCTCGCAGCTGGTTTCAGCGCTGATGGGCCTGGCCGGGCTGATAATGTTGATGGCCCGCAACAACACAATCACCATCCCCGGACTGAAATTTCCCGATGCATATCAGATCGCTCCTGCACCCGCAGCGACGGCCCCGGCAGCCAAAACCACCAAAAAGGCTTTACGACGCAAGCGCAGAGTGTGATAAAAACCCGGGCAGGATCTCAAGCAGACGGGCCATGGTGCTCGTGGTGCGCTGGTGGAACAGGTCGATATTGCCATAAGCCTCGCCCCCGTCCGGGCTGACAATATCGGTCACCCCGCGCAAGATCAGACAGCGCACCCGGTTTTTTGCGGCAACCCAGGCGATCGCGCCGCTTTCCCAATCTCCGGCGGGGGCCTGGTAGCGCGCGATCAGCATGGCAACATCTTCGGACAGGATGTCGCGATCGGCGGAAACCAACAGTCCGCGCCGAACATCGGCGGGCAAGGGGAAACCTGCCAGCCAGGACAGATCCAATTCGGTAGTGTAATGCTCAAGGGCGGCCTGCGGGTCGCCCATTTGCTCGATAATGTCGTAGACAATGGTCCGCTCAACGAGCAGGATATCGCCCGAGGAGATGCATCCATCCAACCCACCGCAGGTGCCCAGGTTGACGAGCAAATCTGGCCTGAAGCGGTCGATGGCGTATTGAGCAGTTGCCGCAGCCGAGATCTTGCCCCAGCCACCATGCACGAAAACCAGTTGAAAGTTTTCCTGTTGAAGATCGAAGCTTTCGCCATAAGGGGTCGAGCTGATCTGAAGTTCGCGCCCGAGCAGAATTTGCTTGAGGGCGCGCCATTCGCTGTTGGCAGAGATCAGAACAAGCGTTTTCATGCGGATTTTTTCAGGTAGTCAAGCAGAAATTGCAAAGCTGCATCAGCCGAAGCGGCCTTATTGGCAATCCGGTCGCCGGTCCAGGTGAAGTTGCGCGCCCAGTCGCCTTCGGAGGTGGACAGGCCCAACCAGGTATAGCCAACCGGTTTGCCCGGCAAGCCGCCGCCCGGCCCGGCGATCCCGCTCACGGAGAGAGCCAGATCGGCGCCAAGAACGATGCGCGCACCTTGCGCCATTTCGATGACGGTTTCGCGGCTGACAGCGCCATGTTCATGCAGGGTATCCCACGAAACGCCCAGCAGGGCCACCTTGGCCTCATAAGCGTAAGCAACGATCCCGCCCAAAAAGTAATCCGATGAACCAGAAATGTTCGTGATACGGTCCGCGACCAGGCCGCCGGTGCAAGATTCGGCCAGGGCCAGTTTCAGGCCCCAGTGGCGTAAATATTTCCCAATGGTAATTTCCAAAGGTTCCAAAAAATTTCTCCTGATTTATGATGTTGTGAGGATTGCATTCAGGGTGGCGTCCCAATCCAGCGCTTGTCCGCGCTGCATGGCAGATTGAGCCGCTTCGGCCTGCAAAGTTGCTTCGCCCAGGTAGATGTTCATCTCTCGTTCGTTCTCGCTGTCCCAGGCCGGGTGCGTTTTCGCCAGACCAAGCAGTTCGAAGGCCTGCTCGGGATCACCCTGCGCCAATTTCAAAATGCCCAGGTAAAGCATTACCGAAACGAGTACCGGTTGCGCGCCAATTTCGAGGGCCAGCCTTGCGCCGTCGCGCAGGTATGCAAAAGCATCCTGGTGCCGCCCCAACTGGATCGCAGCCAGACCCAAGTTGATCAGATGCAAGGCTTCACCGTGCTTCGCGCCGGTTTCCTGCGAAATTGCCTGGGCGCGCAAGTAATAATTGAATGATTTTTGCCATTCGTTTTGTTCACCTGCAAGCGCGCCCAGATTGTTAAGAGCCGTAGCCGCCCGCTCGCGATTGCCGACTGAGATGGCCAAACTTAATGCCTGCTGATAGTATTTTTCCTCATCAGCGGGCCTGCCCAAAGCGCCCATGATGACTCCCAATCGATTGAGAGCACTCAGCAGGGTGGTGGTATCACCGGTCTGGCTCGCAAGCTGATAACTTTCCTCGCAATGCAGGCGGGCGCTCTCAATTTCGCCCAAGCGCCATTCGACACTGCCCAGGCCAACCAGCACGCGAGCCATGGTGGATTGATTGCCTTCCTCACGGGCCAGGTAGAGCGCCCCGGTCAAATAGGAATAGGCATCTTGATAATTGCCTAAATAGGAAGCAACCTGGCCTAACTGCACCAGCGCCTCAGCAACCAAAATGTCGATTTGCATGTCGCTGGCCAGGGACGCGGCAGTTTCGGCATGTTGACGGGCCTGGAGATGTTCGCCAAGCTGCAAACAGGCATCGGCCAGCCCGATCTGCATTTCGATGATGTCGCGCACCGGCTGGTCGGGATGCTCTAGCAGTCTGATGGCATGCTCAAAGAATCCGCGGGCCTCCGCAAGGGCAGAAAGACTCAGGGCGCGTTCGGCGGCCTGCGAAAATATTTCAGCGGCGCGGTTAAAATCACCGCCTTTTTCATAGTGTTCGCCGATCTGAGCCAGGTATTCGCCGCGTCTTTCTCCGCTGGCCTGATCGAGCCAACGCGCAACCAGCATGTGAAGCCCGGTGCGCTGGCGTTTTAGCAGGGTCTCATAGGTCACTTCTTGAAAAAGACTGTGCTTGAAAGTGTACTCTCGCGTTCCCGAAAAAACTGCCGGACGGCGCTCATAGATCAACTCCTTGCGGCGCAAAGTCTGCAAGGCTTCCAAAATCTCGTAGTCGGGCACATCAGGGCTGGAATTTAAAATAGCCTGATCCCAAAATATTCGTCCGACCACCGCTGCACGCTGGATGGTGAGCCGCTCGGGGATGGTCAGACTGTCTAGACGGGCCTGCAAAACTTCGCTCAGCGTGGACGGCACGTTGACCGAGGCCAGGCGTCCGGGCTCGACCCGCCATTGGTCATCGCCGGTGTAGATGACCCGCTGATCGATCAGCATCTTGATCAGTTCTTCCACGTAAAAGGGATTACCCTCAGCGCCGCCAACCACCAATTCACGCACGGCATCTGGCAGGTCTGGCACTTTACGCAAAATTTCGTTGACCAATAAACGGCTGTCGTTTTTGCTGAGCGGATGCAGGTGGATGCGGGTCAGGTTTTTGATATCCCTGCCCAGGTTTGGGTAACGTTCAAACAAAGTTGGGCGGGTGATCACCAGCGCCATGAGCGGCGTGGACTCAGGCAGGTTGGTAAACAAATATTGCAGAGCATCCAGTGAGCCGCTGTCGGCCCATTGCAGGTCATCCAGCATCATTAAGGCCGGGCTTTGCAAACAGATCGATTGAAAAAAACGGGTCAGGTAAAAGAGGGCCTGCTGGCGCAACTGGCGAGGGTCATTCAACAAACCGCGCAAATGCGGGCTTTCAGAGAAATTCAAACCGATCAAATGACCGATGACATGGGCCTTCTCACGCCAATCAGGTACATCTAATAGGAATTCTTCGAAGCCTCGTTCCAATTTGAGATGGGCAGTTGTCAGGGAATCGCTGTCCTGAATTTCAAAACGGGTCGAGAAAATATCCCGCAGCAGGGCATAAGGCGTATTCTGCATGGACTGGCTGGCGCGGCCCTTGAAAACCCACCACGAAACCTTCTGGACCTCGGCCCAGGTATTGAACTCATACAACAGGCGGCTTTTGCCGATCCCGGCATCGCCGGTAACCGTGGCCACCGTCAGGTTGCCATCGACAAGCGCATCTTCAAAGGCAAATTTCAGACGCGCGAACGAATCGTCCCGGCCGATCATACGGGTTTCGACCCCTTCAACGCCGCGCGTATACAACCGAAAGGCGCGCGGTTTGAGCGCAGTCACCAGGTAAGTCTGGAGCGGCTCCGATTTTCCCTTAACATCAAGCGGTGGTTGGAACTCGACTTCAAATACGCCGCGCACATGCCGGTAAGAATCGTGCGAAATTAGAATGGAGCCGGCCGGGCAGGTCTGTTCAAGGCGCGCGGCCACATTGACCGTATCACCGATGGCAGTCATCTCACCGCGTGAACCGATCGAGCCTAGCAAGACCGGTCCGGTATTTAAACCGATGCGCATTTTCAAACCACTGGCGGTTGGCATCTCGGGCTTAAAATCGTTCAGGGCATTTTGCATCAGCAGCGCGGCATGGATCGCCCGCTCAGGATCGTCTTCGCGGGTTTCTTCTGTGCCCCACAGGGCCATAACGCCATCGCCCATGTGCTTGTCGATTTTTCCACCCAGGTTCAAGATAACGCCATCCAATTTTTGCCAGAGGGCATTCATCGTATCGCGCACATCTTCAGCGTCCATGTGCTCAGACATGGCGGTATAGCCACTGACATCTGCAAACAGGATCGTGACAATTCGCCGCTGTTGGGTGGCTTGCTGTGACGGGCCGGGCTGAGGCGTCTCCAACTTTAAAAGACGCTCGCGCAAGGGGCCGAGCGCAGCCTCGACCACGTCATCCCCAAGGATGGCGCGTTGAGAATCGAGGGCCTGGATGGCTTGTTGTAGTTTTAGGGCTTCTTCCATAGTGATCTTCTAGGTCATCAGCAATTGCATCAGACTGGCTTGCCAATCCAGGGCCGCGCCGCGGGCCATTCCTGTAATAATTTCAGTCTCATCCAGATTCCATTCATTAAGCATTTGCTCGGCCAGGCGTTGATGGTCCAGGCTGTGAGCCGGATGATGCTCGGCCAAACCAAGCAACTCAAGCGCCCGCGGAAGATTGCCCTGGGCAGCCTCCAGGCGGGCATAAAAAATGATCCCAATCAGCGTCCAGGGAGCGGCACCGATATGACCCGCAAGCGCCAACCCTTCGCGCAGGTTCTCGCGGCCATTTTCCAATTCGCCGGCGCGGATCTGGCTGTTGGCAAGATTGAGCAAATATAAAGCCATCGATTGTTGTGAACCGATTTCGCGAGCCATCGGGATGGCTCGCCGGTAATATTCCATCGCGCCGGTATAGTTGCCCTTCTCATCGGCCAGGGCACCCAGGTTGTTAAGGATCACCGCTGCGCGCTCTCGATTCCCAACCGAGAGAGCCAGGCTCAGAGCCTGTCGATAAAGAGACTCCTCGCGAACCGCATCGCCCGAAAGACCAGCCAGCACCCCGAGCCGGTTCAGCGCCAGCAGCAGCGTGTTGATATCCTGAGTTTTTTCAGCCAGGGCGCGGCTTTCTTCGCAATATTGGTTGGCCGATTGCAGTTTACCCAAACGCCAGTGAACGTTGCCCAGTCCATACAAAACCTGGGCCATCAGTGCGCCTCCCGTGCCGCGCGCCATCATCAGCGCAGCTTCATAGGATTGCTCAGCTTCAGCATATGCCCCGGTTTCAACTTTGATCTGTCCATGCTGCATCATTGCCCGCAAAAGCAGACTGCCCATCGTCAGTTTCTGGAAATGCTCCATCGCGATGTCGGTATGTTTGATGGCATCCGGAAATTCGCCGGAACGAAAGAAAACTTCACCTATTTTCAGGTGGATGAAAGCATCATCCTTTTCGCGGGCGGGTGACAGAAGCGACTGGGCGCGCTGCAAGAAGCGAAATGCTTCGGGGAAAGCGCTCAACCCGAGCGCTTTTTCAGCGGCTTCGATCAGAATGTCTGCCGCCTTGTCATTCAGGCCTGAGCTTTCATAATGATCGGCAATGATCGGAAGATACTCGCTGCGACGCTCGCCGCTCATCTGATCCAGCCACTCGGCAACCCGTTGATGGTACTGGGTGCGCTGGCGTTTCAAAACGGTTTCGTAGGTTACATCGCGCAACAAGGCATGCTTGAAAACATACTCGGTGGTATCTGAAAAAGCCGAGACCGGATGGCTAAAGATCAATTCCTTTGAGCGCAGAGTGGCCAGTGAGGCCTGCAAACGCTCCCGTTCGCTGCCCACCTCGGGGCTGAGCGCCTCCAGGGCGCGGTCCCAAAAGATGCGTCCAACGACCGAAGCGCGCTGCAAGGCTGTCCGCTCCATGGAATCGAGGGCATCCAGGCGGGCTTCCAAGACCCCGGCCAGGGTCGGCGGAATATTGAGTTTGTCGAGCCGGGCCAGGTCCACGCGCCAGGGTTCCTGGTCGATCTCGATCACCCGGCCTTCGATCAGCATCTTGACCAGCTCTTCAATATAAAACGGATTGCCCTCACCGCCGCCAACCACCAGTTCGCGCAAAGCCGAGGGCAGCGGATCGGCTTTTTTGAGAATCTGGCGCACGAGGGTGCGGCTGTCTTCGCGGCTGAGCGGCTCAAGCTGCAAAACCACGGTATTCGGGAGTCCGCTGCCCCAGTTCGGGTAACGCTCATAAAGCTCGGGGCGGGCCGCACAAATTGCCAGAACGGGCACATCCTGGCCTAGATTTTTGAAAAGATAAGAAATGGCATCCAGGGAGGCGTTGTCGGCCCACTGAATATCATCCAGAACGAAGATAAGCGGATGAACCTGCGCCGCGCTCTTGACCAGCCGCAACAGGCTGGCAAAACCAAGGTTACGCAATTGGACCGGGTCGGCCAGCAGCCCGCGTAAATGCTTGCTTTCGCTAAAGTTATAGCCGATCAATTGACCGACAATATGGGCTTTCTCTTCAAGGTTTGGGTCGTCCGAAATAAAGCTCCTGAAGCCATTTTCCATTTTTTGAAAAACAACCGCAAGCGGGTCGCTCTCCTGAATCTGGAAACGAAAGGCAAAAATCTCGCGCAAAAAGGCATAAGGCGCATTTATTTGCGAAGGCGCAGAGCGGCCCTGAAACAGGAAATAATCGTTGGGCTGGGGGTCTGTCCAGGTCAGGAATTCGGTAAACAAGCGGCTTTTTCCCAGACCCAGTTCGCCAATGATATTGATCAGTTGCGGTTGGCGCTCTGAAAACAGTTGTTGGTAGGCCGCCTGCATCTGGGCCAGTTGCGTCTCGCGGCCAACCACATCCGTCTGGACACCTTCCACACCGCGCGTGATCAAGTGAAACGCGCGCGGACGGGCGCTTAAAATGCTATAGGGCTGAACCTGCTCCGATTTGCCTTTCAGGCGCATGGGCGGTAACTTTTCGATATCGAAAATACCGCGCACCAACCGGTAGGTATCAGATGAGATCAAGATCTGCCCGGCCTCGGCCGATTGGTTGAGGCGCGCCGCCAGGTTGACCGTATCGCCGATCGCGGTAAATTCGCCGGTTGTGCCCATTTGCCCGACAATCGTCGGACCGGTATTGATGCCTGCCCGCAGGCTGATGTTTTCGCTGGCAAAAATCTTGGAGGCCTGGCAGGCCTCATACAGGATGTTCTTCATCCCCAGAGCGGCGCGAATGGCCTGTTCGGGATCATCTTCAGCAATGCTTTCGACCCCCCACAAAGCCATAACCCCGTGGCCCATATGTTTGTCGATCTGCCCGCCATGCCCAAGGATGGCTGAATCGAGCTGGTCCCACAGGGCATTGGTGGCGTCGCGCATATCTTCAGGATCATAGCGTTCACCCAGGGCAGCCAGATCAGGCAGGTCGGCGAACAGGACAGTGAGGATCTTGCGCTTTTGAGATTCGTCCACCGCCTCCTGACTGGAGGCGTGCAAAGTGGCCAGTTTTTCGCGCAGGGGCACCAGGGCCGCATCGACAACAGAATCGCCCAACGTGGCACGCTGGGATTCCAGAGCTGCGATTGCCTGTTCTAGCCGGCTGATTTCAATGCTCATTGGGCCTGTGCTGTCTGATAATAACATTCATGATGGATACCCTCATTTTACATGATTATTGATGGGATGAAAGCAAGTAAAATAGAGGAAATAAACTCCAAATTAGGGACAATCCATGACCTTTGACGATCTTTACGCCTTTCTGCTCGACCGCAAGAACAACCCCAAACCCGGTTCCTACACCAATTCCCTTTTCGACGAGGGCCTGCCACGCATGGCGCAAAAAGTCGGAGAAGAAGGCGTTGAAGTGGTTGTCGCCGCCCTGGCCCAGGAGGACGAACGCCTGGTTGAAGAAATCGCCGATCTGGCCTACCATACCCTGGTGCTGATGGCCGCGCGCGGGATCAGCCCGGCCCAGGTGCGCGCCGAACTGGAACGCCGTCACCGTTAAAAATGAACAGGTGGACGGAATTCGTCCACCTGTTTATACCTCTTCCCCTGCATTCCCCAAAAGTCCGAGGTACAAGTACTTAATACCATTATTCACAATCATAATCTCAAGTCAAGGAAATTTTTTCGTGGTAGACTCTTAAAAATTTAAGAGTCATTTGCACGGAGAAATTTCTATGAACCGCAAAGATTTCGGACAACTGATCGCCAGCCTGCGCCTGGATATGGGGCTGACCCAGGCCCAACTCGCCGAACAGGCCGAGTTGGAAACCGCCACCCTGAGCAACATCGAACGCGGCGCAAAAAGCCACCTTGAACCTGAGACCCTGTTCCGCCTGGCAAATGTGCTGCACCTGACCAGTCTCGAACGGCGCGAGTTCTTTCTGGGGGCCTGTGGGCTGGAGCAGGAACAAATCGTCCGCCAACCGGGGCCGAAAAGCAAAACAAGCGTTTTCGATGCGCGAAAAATACTCAAAAATCTGTTGCAGCTGATGGGTCAGATCTATCTGCCGGTCCATCTTGGCGATTGTTACGGTGACATTATCGCAGTCAATCGGGCAACTCTGGATGTCTTCCAACTGGATGACAACGCGCTCAAAGCCATGACCAGCTTTCAAGGCGGGTTTAACAACCTGCATTACATGTACGGAACCCTGCAAGGCCAACAGGCCTTTGGAAATGAGTTCAGCCAATCGGCGCTGGATGCCATTCTCGCTTTCCGCGAGGGCAGCCTGCGCTACCGTTCCAGGCCGCGCTACCAGGCCCTGATGAAAGAGTTCAACAACCCGGCCCACTATCCGCTGTTCGATCGCTACTGGCGGCGCGCCTCCACTCTGGATGAGGATAAAGAAACCGGCGGCACCCCAATCCAGTCACAGCATCCCAAATATGGCGCACTCTCGCTGATGATCTCTTCGGCAGTAACGATCACCCCGTACGGTGAGCTATTTTTAAGCTACTTCCTGCCGATGAACGCTGAAACCGCCGCCAGCCTGAACAGGGCTGTTGCTGAAAATGGACAGGAAGTGATTCAATTGCTCTCCTGGCCTGAGAAAAAACCACTGGCTTGATCCAATTCAATCCACACACAGCTCGCGGATGGCTTTGGCCATTGGCGGGTTGACTTCAAAATGGCTTTCCAAAAACTCCAAAATCGCCAGCGCCGCCTGCGGACTGGCCCCATAGCCGGCGACAAACCCCGGCAGCCGCCTGGCGATCTCAGGAAAGCGCTGCTCGAAGCGCCGCTCGCTGGCAAACTGATCTTTGAAAGCGGGTTGTTCCGCTTCGATGTGCGCAGCCAGGTCAAGGATGCGGTCGACGGCATAGTTCTGGATGAAGCGCGCAGCCGACAGCTTCTCGCCGCGCCGGTAACGGCCCAGGCCAACGTAGAGGTTGGTGAGCGCTTCGCCGACCAGCCACTCGGTAGGGGAAGGCTGCGGAGCAGCAGTCGGCCTGGCGGGAAAGGCGATCGACTCATCCACCCAGGGCTGTTTCCAGACGATGCGCCCGGCCGCGAAGGGGATGTGAGCCAGCTCGGCCAGTTCAAAAACAGCAAACTCGCAGAAAATGCCGTCTTCGAACAACAATTTGTAGCCATCGGGCGAATTCTTGAAACAATAAGCGATCGGGTTGATCTCGCTCAACCAGCCCAGTTCATTGATAAACCCCCATTTATGGCCCTGTTCAACGATCGCAAAGAAATCGAGGTCAGAGTATTGATCCAGCCTTTGCAGTTCGGTGCCGACAGAGCCCAGGCCGATCAGCGCCAGAGCGTGGCCCGATCTTGCGAGGGACTGTCCGATCTCGTCCAGGCGGGAAAGCAAGCCTTGAGTTTTTTTCACAGGGATCTCCTTAAGCGCAATCTTGTTTGTATTTTGTAAACATTCTATTATCTTTTTCGAGTTCGTCAAACCTTGATGCTATAATGAGCGCGGCGATGAAACTTTTTTGCCTGTGGCGCATCAAAGAATTGCTGCTATTTTATTCAAGGAGTAAAAAAATGTCCCTACCGATTCATGTTTCTGATGCAGAATTTGAAGAAAAAGTATTGAAATCGACCACCCCGGTGGTCGTGGATTTTTGGGCGCCCTGGTGCGGCCCGTGTAAGATGATCGCCCCGGCCCTGGAAGAGATCGCCAAGGAACAGGGCGAGAAGATCGTGATCGCCAAGGTCAACACCGACGAGAACCCGCAGTGGGCGATGAAGTACGGCGTGATGGGCATCCCGACCCTGCTCTTCATCAAAGGCGGACAGGAAGTCAGCCGCCACGTGGGCGCAGCCCCGGCCCCGGCCCTTAAAAGTAAGGTGATGGGGTTCCTGGCAGGCTAGTTTTTGAGCAACAAGGAAACGATGAAAGAGAGACGAGCGTAAAAGCCCGTCTCTCTTTTTTATATGTCTGAATACAAACATCATTTGTAGCTCGGGCAAGGTTTCTGCCACCACAACGGAGGGAAAGCGGCAAACTCGCTTTCGAAAATATCCAGGAAAACGTTTAACTTTAGCCAAATTTTTAAATATATTCATTTGCGATAAGCGTCAAAATTAACATTAAAGCACGCTTTTTGGGGGTCTCCTGTCAATATATTATAAAAATCGTTCACAGAGAGTTGAGTGAGTTCTTCAATGTTTTTTCCTCCTATTGGAGTATGTTCAAATTCTCTCCCCACCCCAAAATAGAAACTTTTTGTTTCGTGTTCTCTCAAAGGGCAAATGCGCGTATTTTTTGAGGGAATGATATCGCCATTATGGTACTCAATAATTAGTTGGTCATAATAAAAGATTATCCCATATGAATATGCTACAGGGCTTTGTGATAAGTAAATTTCAACCTTCTTAGGGACTCCGTATGTTTTCATCAGGCTTTCTGGTCGAAAGGCTAACCAATCATCACTTTTGATATTCTCGTCCAACAAGCCGAGAACTTGAACGGTTATATTAAGCAATTTTCCATCCCGCTCAAGCAAAGCTATACCTATAGCCATGTTCTCTTTCTGAGTAAAGTCTGTACTATAAGATGTTTCTGAATTTTTTGTCTGAGTAAATACATCCCAACCGAATGAGCTAGACAAAGCAGTGATAAATCCCACAGAATCGGCCAAGCTGGATGAACCAGGAGTAATGCCCCAAAAACAAGGGGCCGAGCAGTTGCCATTCTCCTTCATCAGTTTTGCAATAATCTGGTCAGCCTCAGCACGACTCAGCGTAGGATGTGGCGTGGGCATGGAAGACGTGGTGAAAGTTGGACTTAGAACGACCGTTAAACTCGGTTCTACCACTTTAGTTTCGTTTAAGTTGGCCACCTGTGTAACGACAGGATTGCATCCAGCCAAAGCAAAAACCGGGATCAAGAAAAGAGAAAATAAAGATAGTGGTTTCATGATCGAGATCCTTTCAATCGTTCCGCAACTTCTCAGGGAGTAACGTATGGTTGATTTGCCCTGGAAACATCTACCAACCAAATTACAAACAACAAAAGCGCTCTTTGGGGTTCTTCAACATATTTCCCTTTGAACTATTTCTATTCATCGCTATTGAAAATAGCCGCTATCTCTCTGCCACCGCAACGGACAGAAAGCAATAAACTCGCACGATCTTTGGTAAGGTTAATTCATTCCTCAAACCAATAATTAATTAATGCGCCTCCATAAGTGTACTCAGCATATAACACCATATTATTATTTAATGGATGCGAACAAAAAACAATTTTTATGCGATCAATTGGTGACCCTATCCCAGATCCTCCCTTGATTTCTAGCTTTCCAATTGTTTCCAGCTTAGCAAGTATTTCTTGGCGATCAGTACCTTCAACAAGAAAACTTCTAGCATATTGATATACCGCTCCATAAGTGGGCTCGATTTCGAGCCTGCCAGATATTTCCTGTAAACATACAACTTGATCAATATACCTATACGGGAATAAATAAATCATAATAAAAACCAATAAAGTCAGGGATGTCAGTATCAAATATTTAATGAATTGCATAGTTTTTTCCACAAGATTCTTCAGTATAAAATTTAGTGATTTGAGCGGATTTTCTCGAGCGTAGGAGTATTTGCCCCAATGTCTCGCAGTATGAAATACACAAATTATGTGTTACAAGCAGCAATAACATCGCTAAACAGGGTTACGCTTAGATGACTTCCCCATTGCTGACCATTAAGCCAGGGTACGCTTTCGATTTGTTCATTGTTCGTATTGTATAAATACCATTCGCCCATACTGTTATAGAAAACGATTTCGGAAAGATCACTACTTAATGGGAATGGGTGCGCGAATGAATTGGCTTTGGGGTTGATTTGGGATGCATCTTGGTCGGTCAAAACATGTAACAATGTATTGGTGGTGACATCAAACCAATACAATCCAGATTGATCGCTCGAATAATCCTGAACATATAACATCAACCCGGACTCATCCTTGCTCCAGAAAACCGAACCGACTGCGATCTTCCTTCCCTCAAGCAAATTCAATCGATAGGCAGCGCTATTCAGGGGAATTATCCATACTTCTTGGCCGTACTCTTTGCTTCCGAGCGTAACCGCCATTTTATTCCCGCTCGGGGACCAGGTGATTGGGCCAGATGTTAACTCTTGGCTGGTAAAGTCCGTTATTTTCTTTCGCTCCAGATCGGGTATTTTCGCCACATAAACCTGAATGATCGATTTATCATCGTAATCTGTAAACGCAATCTGGTCACTTTCCAAGGACCATGATCCGCCCTCCTTCCATGCGCCGCCGTGAGATGAAAGCCTGATTGGTTTTTCAGGGTCATCCAGCTTTACAACTTCCAGATCTTGATACTGCGCAGAATCATAATAAAGTTCCCCTGAATAAACAACATAAGCCACAAACTCCCCGCTCTTTGAGATCATGGGTAAATATCTCAGGCTGTCCGCATCGTCATTCTTTAAGGAAAATATTTCCTGCACAATTTCGCCGCGTTGATCCAATTGAATCAGCTTATGGCCGGTTGGTGTATTGACCAATGCCACCAAGCCGCAATGATTTGATACCTGTTCCGCAAGCAAGGGAGTGTAACTCTGTCCATCCAGTTGATAAACATCGATTGCTTTGCCGTTCGAGTCAAAAAGCAGGATCTCCGAGCTATCTTTATCGGAAACAATGATCGTTTTAAACCGCCCGGCATGATCGGTCGATTCGGTTGGGCTTTCGGGTAAGCCGGCCGCCAGGGTTGGAGAGAAAGCAGGTGTTTCTGTCGCTAGTGAAGTTTCAGCCGGTAACGCAGGGATTGGGGTTGCATCCACCGTTGGAGATGGCGTGAAGGTGTTAACTACTTGGACAGGTGTGGTGTAGGGTGAATTACAAGCGCCGATAACCCCCATGAGCATCAAAAGCAAAAAGATCGTTTTGCGTTGTCCAATTCTATTCAGCATATTTTCTCCACCTATAGATCAATTGAAAAGCGGCAAACTCGTTCTTTATCTAGCAAGAACCTCACCTTACCATTTTCTCAACTTTTCCGTAAAATTCCTTCGTAGAAGGCTTGTTAAAATACCAAACACAAAAAACAGGGAACCCAAACTCTACTATGTACATGAGCCAACTTTGAACATCACTTAATCTGGGAATACGGCTACCCCATGAAGATGAAACTATTCCACCCCATCCGAAAAGTATAGTGATGAAAATTAAAAACAATAATTGCCCGATTCTCGAACCTTTCCAGGCTAAGATACTGGTAATAATAATAGCCACATTCAAAAGTGCCATTATTTTGATAATGAGTATATCTTTAGTACCATAAAACGCTGTATAGCCCATCAATAAATCCAATGGTTCAAAAGACAAAGGATAAATTCCTCCAAAAACCAAGCCAAATATGGTTAGCGCCCATACGCCAAGTGGGCGGCTTTTCTTTGATGTATCTTTTATGTTTGTTTTATTAACTGACATATAGGGTCGCTCCGCCTCGCATTATAAAACACATCCATATTCGCACCTCGCATGGCTGGCCTGCGCGAGCATTGCACCCATAAAATTTTCATCCCCCAGGTTGTGATCTGTATTACAATCGGCGCATGGGAATCAAACTAGCCATCGACTTCGGAACAACCAATTCACTGCTGGCGCGCTGGGATTCAACCCGCCAGGCGGGTCAGGTGGTCGCCATCCCCAACCTGAGCAACAATTTCGGCGCGGAACCGGGGCTGATCCCCAGCCTGCTCTACGTGCGAGATGGGCGCGCCGCCGAGGTGCTGATCGGCCAGTCTGTGCTGGCCGCAGATTTCCCGCTGGAGGGCCTGCGCCTTTTCCGTAACTTCAAGCGCGGCATCAGCGCCAACGGAACCTCCGCCCGCATTCTGGACGGTGTCCCGTGGAGCGATTTCGATGCCGGCAAACAATTTCTGGACACTCTGCTGGCCGCCCTGCCCTTTCAGGCGGATGAGATCGAGCAGCTCGTCCTGACCGTGCCGGTGGCCTCCTTCGACGGCTATTCCGCCTGGCTGCGGCGCGCCCTGGGCAATTTCGCCGAACGGGTGCGGATCGTGGACGAATCGACCGCCGCCGCGCTGGGATACGCCGTCACCGAACCGGGGGCCATCGTGCTGGTGATCGATTTCGGCGGCGGGACGCTCGACCTTTCGCTGGTGCGCCTGCCCGAAAGCCGTGAGAAAACCGGACAGGTGCTCTTCACAGACCGGCCCAAAGCGGGCAAAAGCGGTCTGGCGCAGGTTATCGCCAAGACCGGCCTGGCCCTGGGCGGCAGCGACATCGACATCTGGCTGGGTAAATTGGCTTTGGAAAAAGCCGGTCTCGCCCCAGACGAACCCGGGCAGGCCCTGCTTGCCGCCTGCGAACAGGCCAAGATCGCGCTTTCCGCACAGGAAGAGACCCAAATCGAGTTCCGCACAGATGACGGCCAAACTCACAGCGTGCGCTTGACACGGGCCGACTTCGAAGCGCTGATGGAAAAGCGCGGCTTTTTCTCGTCCCTGAACGGGGCGCTCGAAAAAGTGATGGGCCTGGCCCACCAAAAAGACGTTTACCGCGAAGACATCGGCCACATCTTGATGGTCGGCGGCACCTCGCTCATCCCCTCTGTTCAACGCAATATCGACAGTTACTTCCGGGCGGTCACCGGCGGACGGCGCCGCCTGACGGATATGCCCGCCTGGCCGGCCCAAACATGGTCGGTCGAGAACACCTCCATCCGCGCCGACAAACCTTTTACGGCGGTCGTCGAGGGTGCGCTGCTGGTCTCAGCCGGGCTCGGCCTGGACGACCAGCTTGCGCACGGTTTCGGCCTGAACATTCTCGACGAACAGGCCACCCTGAGCCTCGAGGAAATCATCCCGATGGGCAGCAAATACCCGTCCAGCGAGCCGGTCACGGTCCACCTGTCAGCCGCGCACCCGCAGCAGCGCCAGATCAGCCTCGAGATCGGGCAGATCAACCCGGATGCGGCCGATACCGTCGAAGTGCGCTACGAGAACGGACAGCCGGTCTTCTTCGCCCAGGCCACGAACGCCCTGCGCCTGCTGGCCCGCGTAATCATCCCGCTCGACCCGCCAGGCGAACCCGGCAAGGCCCGGCTGGCGGCATCCTTCTCGGTCGATGGCGGGCGTCAACTGCGCCTCTCGGTCACGGACCTGCAGACCCGCAAAAAACTGATCCAAGACCAGTCAGTCGAAGCCGAAAACGACCCCAAATCTGATCGCGAAAGCCTGCCCGCCCTGGCCGAAAAAGCCGGCAGCGGATTCCGCATCTCGCTGGCCGGGCTGGGCGGCATCCTGTCTTTGCTCAACCCGTCTCAGGCCTCGATCGAGGCGCTCTCGGCTGCCCTGCGCAGCAGCGACTGCATGGTGCGTTATACCGCCGCCGAAATGCTCTCGCGGCGCAATGACCGCGAGTCGCGGCTGGTCTTTGAGAACGTTCTCAAAACGGGAACAGCCCCACAGCGCGCCAGCGTCATCCGCCATGCTTACCGCTTTTCGTGGTTCAGCGCTGCGCCCCTCTTCCGGCGTGGCCTGGCCGACCCGGATGCGCGCGTCACCGAAGCCGCCATCTACTCGCTCTGTAAAATGCGCCAGCCGGAGGCCTATCAACAGGTGACAGAGATCCTGCGCAACGGCTCAGACGCGATGCGCATGTCAGCCGTCTGGGGGCTGCAGAACCATCCGGATGGCGGAGCGGTGCCAGTGCTGGCGCTGGCGGTCCGCGCTGCTTCAGCCGAGATCCGCGCCCTGGCGCTGGAAGTGCTCGGGGCCAGCGACGCACCCGAGGCCATCCCGCTGGTGCGGGCCGCGATGAGCGACCCGGACGATAATGTAAAATATGCCGCCACGCTCTCGCTGGTCGAGCTGGCGCGCGAAAGCTGTTTTGATGAGATTGCCGAACTGATCGAATCTTCGAGCGGCGAGTCTCTGCGCTGGACCCTGCGCGGATTCTTCCACGCCACCAATTACCTCGGGTTGGAACTTGGCAACGGCAACAGCGGACGGCTGTTCGCGGCCCTCGAAAGCGCGCTCGGCGACAGCCTGCCCGCCGTGCGAGTCAGCGCCTGCATGTTATTGGCCTGGTCGCGCGCCCCACGCGCCGGAGAAGTTTTGCTGCGGGCCTTCCAAACTGAATCTGACAGCCAGACCCGCGCCCAGATCCTGACCAACGCCGTTCACCTGTCGTCGCCGGTGGCAGAAACGCTTGTGCAGGAAGCGCTCGACAGCCCAGATACCCTGCTCCACAAGACGGCAGAGTTTTTAAGAACTTAAACCACGAAGGACACCAAGAACACAAAGGGGCGCGAAGAAAACTGGGATTTTTTGTTCTTCGTGGTTAACCTTTGTGCCCCTTCGTGACCTTTGTGGTGAAGATTTTTCTCTTCCGGCTTGCCCGGGTCAAAATAAAACTAAATCACATATAAAAAAGAGAGACGGGTTTTCTCGTCTCTCTTTCACGTTTCACTCTTCGCCGCCTAACTTCTACTCGCCCCTGGCCAGCGCCATGATCTCTTCGTACGTATCATAAATCTGGACCAGTTTGCCATCGCGCATCTGCAGAATGCGGTCAACGTGCTTGCACATGCGCAGGTCGTGCGTGACCATGATCCCGGCGCGGTTGTTTTCGTGGATCAGGGCGGCAAAGGTCTGGACAACCTGGAAGGCGCGTTCGGTGTCCAGGCTGGCGGTCGGCTCGTCGGCCAGCACCACCGTCGGGGCGTGGATCAGGGCGCGCGCAATGGCTACACGCTGCTGCTGTCCGCCCGACATCTGGGCCGGCAGGTTGTTCAGGCGCTCGCCCAACCCGAGCCGCGCCAGCAGCTCGGCCGAGCGGACTTTCGCGGCGCGGTCGAACTTGTTGTTCAGGCGGATCATCAATTCGACATTTTCCTGGGCGGTCAGATACGGGATCAGGTTATTGGACTGAAACGTAAAACCGATCTTCTGGCGGCGCAGAACCACCCGTTCGGCTTCGCTCATCTGGGCCAAATCGACGCCGTCGATCAGCACCTGGCCTTCAGTCGGGGTCAGCAGGGCGGCCAAAATCGAAAGCATGGTGGTCTTGCCCGATCCGCTGGGGCCGACCAGGGCCACAAATTCGCCCGATTCCACGGCAAACGAGACATCGTCCACCGCGCGGATCTCGCCGGAGTCAGACTGGAACGTTTTGACAACATTTTTCACTTCAAGAGCAAGAGTCATAAAAATACCTTTTCATACGGAGTCCAAATTCTCAATCCACTGTTGTCATTTCGAACCGCGTAGCGGTGAGAAATCTTTTGCATGGGTTAAGATTTCTCGCTGTCGCTCGAAATGACAATCAACAGGAGTCGTTGGACTCCACGCAACTACGACAAGCGCAGGGCTTTGAGCGGCTCGATCTTGACCGCGTAGAAGATCGAGACCAATCCACCAACCGGGCCGATCAACAACAGGGCCGCAATCGCGATCGCTGAATTAACGCCGTTAAAGACAATCGGCACCGTGGGCGGGAACCCGAGCGAAAACAGGAAGGCCAGCGAACTGCCCAGCGCCACCCCAAGCGTGGTGGTGATGATGATCTGCATCACGGCTGCCGCGCCGACCATCGCGTTCGAAGCGCCGATCGCTTTGAGCACGCCGATCTGCGGCACCTTCTGCAAGATCTGGATCTGGAAAAAACCGCCAATGACCAGTACACCGATCAGCAGGGTGAAAACCGCCTGGGTCTGGACCGTGCCTTGCTGGGCCGAGTAGCCCGGCACATTTTCGATCGTGGTCTGGATATCGGCCGTTTCGACATTATCGACGCGCGATCGGATAGCAGCCGCCACCGACTCGGGGTTCGCGCCCGGCTCGAGGCGCAGCGCCGCCACATTGACGGTCGAGCTGGGCCGGTCGAGTTCCGCATCCGATTTGGTGCGCACCCGGTCCCAGGTTCCGTACGGCACAAAGATCGAGGGCTGGAAGGTATACAACTGTCCATCGGTCGAACCGACCACTTTCAGGGTAAAGAACTGGTCTTTGGTGCCCTGTGTCGAGCGGATGGTGATCAGATCGCCGACCTTGACATCCGAGCGCTGCAAAACGTTCAGGTCGACCACCGCTTCCTTGGCATCTTCGCCCAACAAGGCGCGGCCATCGGTCACGCCGGGGTCGCCGGGACGTCCCGCTTCGACGCCGAGCAGCGAAACCTTGAGCACCTCGCCGTTGTCGAGCAGGATGGCAGTGCTCGAGGTGGCGATCCCACCCGCATCGGCTACGCCTTCGACGCGCCGCAGCGCCCGGATCGTGGAACGTTCGACCCGTGAGCCGGGAATGATGTAATCAGCCTTTTCCAAAAAGACGAGCAGTTCCGCATCCAGCCGCGAAATATATTGGCGGTTGGCATTGCCCAGGCCCTCGCCGAGGGCGGCAATGAACAGAACCAGCAGGGTAATCAGGGCAATCACCGTGCTGACGAGCAAAAACCGTCCGCGGTTGCGCCAGATTTCCTGCCACGAGAGATAAGCAGCCAGAGAAATATTATTCATCGGGTGTAATGGCCCCTTCGAGTGGTTTGCCCCAGTCCATGCCCATCAGACCGTGTAAAAGCAGGTCGATCGAGGGATGGTCGGCAATGTCTTCATAATAATAAGGCAGGCGGATGCGCCCGTCCGGGCCAACGATAAAGGTCCCGGACATGACAAAGGCATCCTGGCCTTTGGGCGGCGTCTCGGGGCTGAAACCCTTCTCGCGCTTCAGGCGCCGGTTCGAGGCCCAGATCTTGGGCGAGAATAGGGTCTGCCAGGCCGAGCCGCGCGCAAGACCGTAAGCGGCATAAACGATCCGCTCCGGGTCTGCCAGGCAGGTCGCGCCGGGGGCGCGCTCGGCGCAAAAGGCTTTGGCCTGCTCCGGGGTTCCCTGGGTGACGATCGCCAGTCTCAAGCCTTTTTGTTGGAGCTGCGGCTGGGCCAGGGAAAGTTCATCCATCATCTCTTTGCACTGCGGACAGCCAAAGTGGCGCGTAAAAGCCAGCACCAGCGGCCCCGCCTGCCAGAGCGACGAGAGTTGAATGGGCTGCCCTTCGCTGTCGAGCACTTCCAGGTCGGGCGCAAGATCATTGAATTTAAGTGAATTTTTCATGGACATGTTTGTGATTTTAGCATGGGGCACTCTCCAAAGCTATCAGAAGTGCTGTGAATAAGATTGTCAGGATAAAATAACGCATCCAAAGGAGCATTTTGATGAACTTATTGAGCGAATTCGAATCCCGGCTTTCCCCGGAGTTGGCAAGCACCTGGCGCGGGCTGAACAGCCCGATCGAGATCCAGCATTTTTTGGACAGCGTTCCCTATGTCGGCGAAGACCGTGACCGGTCCCCGCTGGATGTGCTGCGCGACCGACAGTGCCACTGTCTCGACGGCGGATTGCTGGCGGCCCTGGCCTTGCGCCGTTTGGGAGAGCCGGGCTTGCTGATCGACCTGGTTCCGGCAGTCGACGAAAACGGCCAAAAGCTGGATGATGATCATGTGCTGGCGCTTTTTCGCCGCAACGGATGCTGGGGCGCAATCGCCAAATCCAATTTCGTCTGGCTGCGCTTCCGCGAACCGGTTTATCGTTCGCTGCGCGAACTGGCGATGAGCTTCTTTGAAGTCTATTACAGCGTTGACAAGCTCAAAGCACTGCGCGGCTACACCCGTCCGATGGATATTTCACGCTTCGACCAGCTGCCCTACGCCTGGGACGAATCCGCCACCCGCAAGCTGTACAGCGCTTTCTACCGCCGCCACCCCGTGCCGTTGATCTCGCCAAAATCGGCAGCCGAACTGCATCTCATCGACCAGCGCGCCTACGATGCCGGCGCGGCAGGCACCAACTGGGATTGGGTCTACAAGCCGAAAGAATAAGATCAGCCGTCCTGCAATCCATTCAGGCCCATGATCTTGCGCGCGCCAGGGAAGAACAGACGCTGGAACATGCGCGTCATGCTTTCGACCGAAACCTGTTCCATATTCTCCAGCCACCAATCGATGCTGCTGACCAGCGCCCCATTAAAATAGGCTGCCAACAGTTCGACAGGGATTTCAAACAGGATCGGGATCGGGTCTGTTTTGGCCTTGGTTTGCACAAATTCATTGATCGACTCAATCAAAATCTCTCTAATTCGTCCGGCAATCCGGTTGGAAGACTGGTTTTTGAGCAGGATGCGGTATAGTTCTGCGTTGTCTGCCACATGTTGGAAAACCATCAGGAAGGGTTGAATAGGCTTATTTGCGCCGCCAATAACATCATCTTCCGGGCCGGGAATCCAGACCGAGAACGGGACTTCAGACAAGGCGCGCACCCGCTCCTGGGCAAGTTGGCTGAATTCTTCCAACAGCAAGTCATCTTTGTCTTTGTAATGCAGGTAAAAAGTGGCTCGCCCCAAATCGGCGCGTTTGGTGATCTCTTCAACGGTCAGGGCGTCATAGCCCCTCTCGCGGATGAGTTCCATCAGGGCCTGGCGCAAGGCGGAGCGCGTGCGCATTACACGCCGGTCGGTTTTGGGTTTTTCCATGATCAGCTCATATTAGAAATTCGCTAGAGAATTTCAACCTGTCTTGACAGGCGATTAAGTCACATTATAATAGACATTGTCTATTTTTGGACAAAGTCTATTATTTTCGCGAGGCATTGTGGGTCAGCTACCGCTTATCGAACTACGCCAGGTTGTCAAAGTCTACTCCAGCGAGGCCGGAGATTTCACGGCCCTGCGCGGGATCGATTTAAGCATCCAGCAGGGTGAATTTTTGGGGATCGTTGGCAAGTCCGGGGCCGGGAAATCGACCCTGCTGAACATGCTGACCGGCGTCGATCACGCCACATCCGGCGAGGTCACCGTCCGCGCGGGGAGCGAGGTTTCGATCCATAAGCTGAACGAAGACGCGCTGGCCTTGTGGCGCGGACAGACGATGGGCGTGGTTTACCAGTCTTTCCAATTGCTGCCGATGCTGACCTTGCTCGAAAACGTCATGCTGCCGATGGATCTGTGCGGGTTGTATTCTGCGCGTAAAAGCCGCGAGCGGGCCATGGAACTGCTGCGCCTGGTCGAGATCGAGGAGCACGCCAAAAAGCTGCCGGCCTTCATCTCAGGCGGGCAGCAGCAGCGGGTTGCGATCGCGCGCGCCCTGGCCAACGATCCGGCCATTCTGGTGGCCGACGAACCAACCGGCAGCCTGGATTCGGTGACGGCAGATCATATTTTCGATGTTTTTGAAAAACTTGTCGCGGCAGGCAAAACGATCGTCATGGTCACCCATGACAGCGGCCTGACTCCGCGCTTCAGCCGCCACCTGGTGATCGCAGATGGTGAAATCGTCTCAGAGAGAATTGAACGTTTGACCGTTGGCGCTTTCAACGAAGTTGGGCAAAAAAAAGCTGATGAGAAACAAATAAACAAGCAAGAAATAGATCATCGCCAGGAAGATCAGCCGTCCGCCGAGGAAGAGCTTCAACAAGAATCAGGCCCCATATTGAGGGCCTGGCCAAAAGAGAAAAAAGAAAAGAAAAAAGATAAAAAAGACAAAAAGAAAGACAGCAAGAAAAAATCCGGCGAGAAGAAGGAGAAGCGATGAGTGCAACTCCGATGATCGAACTGCGCAAGGTCGTCAAAACCTTCAAGAATGCCGCCGGTGAATTCACCGTGCTGAAAGGGGTTGACCTGACCCTCAACAAGGGTGAGTTTGTCGCGATTGTCGGCAAATCAGGCAGCGGCAAAAGCACCCTGCTGAACATGATGACCGGCATCGACCACCCCAGCGGCGGACAGGTGGTGGTCAATGCCACTGATCTATATGCGCGCATGAACGAATCACAGCGTTCCCTATGGCGCGGCAAGAACATGGGCATCGTTTTCCAGTTCTTCCAGCTTTTGCCAATGCTGAGCTTGCTCGAAAACGTTATGCTGCCGATGGATTATGTCAACATGTACGATTTTGACGAGCGCCCCCAACGCGCCATGGAATTGCTGACCCTGGTGGGGCTGGAAAAACAGGCCAACAAATTACCATCGGCGGTTTCCACCGGCCAGCAGCAGGCAGCCGCAATCGCCCGCGCCCTGGCCACCGATCCGCCGCTGATGGTGGCCGACGAACCAACCGGCAACCTCGATTCGCGCTCGGCAGATATCATCATCAACCTGTTCCAATCGCTGGCAGACCAGGGCAAAACCATCGTCATGGTCACGCATGATCCATCCCTGACCCAACGCACCTCGCGCACGATCATTATTTCGGACGGCGAACTGGTCGATGAAGCTGTCGCCCAGGCCCTGCCGCTGCTCAATCACCGTCAGATGTTGTCGGTCACCAAAACGGCGCAGCGCAGGCGCATCGAAGCCGGCCAAACCGTATTGCAGCGCGACCAGCACGTTAACGAGTTCTACATTATCACGGCCGGCGCGGTGGAAATTGTCCTGACGGGGAAACAACGCGAGGATGTGGTCATTTCGCGCCTCGAAACGGGACAATTCTTCGGGGAAGTGGAGCTGCTGCGCGGCGGAAAATCAATCGCCAGTGTGCGTGCAACAGGCGATCTACCCGCCGAAGTGCTGGTGCTGCCCCGTGAAACTTTCCTCGATCTGCTCAAACAATCGCCCCTGACCGAAGAGACGATCGGCAAGATCGTTCAGCGCCGCCTTGAAGAAAACCGCTCCGCCGACCGGCGGGGGAGATAACCACCATGAGACCTCGCTGGCGCAAGATATTTCTGGATCTTTTTGATAACTGGACCCGCACCCTGCTGGTGGTCTTTTCGATCGCCGTCGGGGTCTTTTCGATCGGTGTGATCTCGGGCGCGTATGTCATCATTGAAAATGATATGAGCGCCAGCTATGCCGCCAACAAACCGGCCAACATCGAGCTGCGCATGGATGATTTCGATCGCGATTTCCTCGCTACCATCGAAAATGCGCCCGGCATCGCTGAAGTCGAAGGGCGGCGGGTCTTCAACATCCGCGCGCGGCGCGAAGACAGCAGCAAATGGACAACGCTCGACATTGTCGCTGTTGATGATTTTGAAAAGAACAAGATCAACCTGCTGACGCCGCTGGAAGGCTTGACGATACCCGGCAAGCGCGAGGTGGTGCTCGAAAGCAAGGTATTGGAAGAATTTGAGATTACGGTTGGTGAATCGGTGGTTTTTGAACTACCCGACGGCTCAACCAAATCGCTAAAAGTGGTCGGCATTGCGCAAGACCCGACCACCGGCGCAGATGACTTTCTGGCCCCGCCCTTCGTTTATATCTCGATGGATACGCTGTTGACCCTGCGCCAACCGAATACTTTCAACCGGGTTTACGCCACCGTCAGCGAGAACGAAAACGATGACGCCCACATCCGCAAAGTGGCGGCAGATTTGAAAGACCGCATCGAAAAAAGCGGCGTTTCGGTTGCGCGTTCGCGCACAGCGCTGACCAACGAACATCCGCTGGCTTCAACGGTCAACGCCGTTCTGGGCATATTGCTGGCGCTGGGCGTCTTGATCGTATTCCTGTCTTCTTCGCTGATCGCCAACACCCTGGCAGCCCTGCTTAATCAGCACCTGCGCCACATCGGCGTGATGAAACTGGTCGGCGGACGGCGCAACCAGGTCTTTGGCATGTACCTGGTCTTGATCCTGGCCTTCGGGCTGCTGGCGCTGGCCCTGGCCGTCCCCCTGGGTGGATGGGGCGCTTATGAACTGTCCAATTTCATCGCCGAAAAACTGGGGTTTACGCTGCTTGGCCGCCGCATCGTGCCACTTGCGTTTTATATCCAGATCGCGGTCGGGATCCTCGTCCCGCTGCTGGCCGGGTTTGGGCCGGTCATTAACGGTTCGCGCATCACGGTCCTGAGCGCCATCAGCGGGGATACAACCTCGGATGGCGGCGGGCAGGCTGCGGGTGGCGCACCGCGCGAATCGGCTTTCGACCGCTTCCAGCACCGGGCAACGGTGGCCCTCGCCAAACGTGGAATCCACTTCCCGCGTCCCCTGCTGATCTCGCTGAGAAATACGTTCCGCCGCAAAGGCCGCCTGATGCTGACGCTTTTCACATTAACAATGGGCGGAGCGATTTTTGTCAGCGTCTTCAATGTGCGCGCAACCCTTTTTGATTACATGGATAACGTTGGCAATTATTTTGTAGCCGACGTGACCCTTGATTTTGACCAGCCCTATCGTTTGAGCGAGATCGAACAGGTGGCACGCCAGGTGCCGGGCGTGATGGAGGTGGAAGGCTGGGCCTTTGCTACCGCCGAAGTGCTCTACCCCGATGGAACCATCGCCGAAAACCTGACCGTGCTGGCCCCTCCTGCCGAAAGCAAGATGGTCGATGCCAAGCCGGTAGCCGGGCGCTGGCTGCAAGCCGGCGATACGCGCTCGATCGCGATTACCGAAGGTATTTTGCGCAGTTTCCCCGATCTGAAAGTGGGCGATTCGCTCAGGGTCAAATCGGGCGGCAACGAACAGGATTGGGAAGTAGTCGGTTTTTTCAAGTTTATCGACCGCGAAGGGTTGATCGCCTACGGCACCTATGAGCATTTTTCACGCGAGACCAACCTGGCCGGGCGCTCGGTTTCCTTCCGGGTGGTGACAGACCGCCACGACAAAGCCTACCAGGCTCAGATGAGCGAAATGCTCGACAAACACTTCCGCGATGCCGGCTATAAATTGCGCCAGGCGCGGCCCGGCCTTTCGGCGCTGAATAACGCCACCGAAAGCCTCGATATTTTGGTGATCTTCCTGCTGCTGATGGCGATCCTGACGGCCATCGTGGGCGCGATGGGCCTGACCGGCACCATGGGCATGAATGTGCTTGAACGTACCCGCGAAATTGGCATCATGCGCGCCATCGGCGCAGCAGACAGCGAGGTGATGCGCATGGTGATCATCGAAGGCGTGGTGATTGGCAGTATCTCGTGGGTGCTAGGGTTATTTCTGGCAGTTCCAATTACTTATTTACTCTCCTTAATCGTAAGTCTGGCAGTTTTTGAGACCCCCATCGATGTAGTCTTTACTCCTGTCGGTTATTTGATCTGGTTGGGTGTAGTGCTCGTGCTATCCGCCCTGGCCAGCGTCATCCCTGCTCGCAATGCCGCCCGCCTGACCATCCGCGAAGTGCTGGCGTACGAATAAAATTATTCTCAAATTTAAAAAGGAACGTTATGAAAAAAATACTCTTCTCCCTGCTTGTCCTGCTTTCCCTGAGCCTGGCCGCTTGCGGCGCTCAGCCCTCTGCCACCCCCGAAGTGCCAGTTGTGGCTGATGAGACCGTCATCGCCGAAGGGCGGATCGTCCCTGCCGCCGATGTTGCCCTGACCTTTGCCGTACGCGGCACCGTTGAGGAGATCCTGGTCAGCGAAGGCCAGTCGGTCAAAAGCGGGGATGTGCTGGCGCGTCTCTCGGACCGTGAACAGGCCGAGGCCGCCCTGGCCGCATCCAACCTGGAGCTGACCTCCGCTCAACAGGCGTACGATGAGTTCACCCGCGCCGAGGGGCTGTCTCGCGCCGAGGCCTGGGACCTGTACCTGCAGGCCCAGATCGTCCGCGCTGATGCCGAACGCGAATGGGAAAAGCTCGATGTTTCCGCGATCGAAGATAAGATCGAAGACGCCGATGCTGATGTCCAGGATAAAGAAGAAACCCTGGAAGATGCCCAGGATGAGTTTGATAAATACAAAGACCTGAACAAAGACAACTCAAAGCGCGAAACCGCCGAAGATGATCTCGAAAAAGCCCAGGAAGATTACAACGAATCCCTGCGCAAACGCGAAGAAATCGTCCGTGAACGCGATAGCGTGCGTGCCGCACTGGATGCCGCCCTTTCAAATGAAGCCGAAGCCAAGCGAGTCTACGACCAGCGCGCCGAAGGACTCGACCCCGATCAAAAATCCCTGCTCGAAGCCCGCCTCGCCAACGCTAAAGCCCAGGCCGCCGCTGCCCAATCCAACCTGGATAACTTCGACCTGAAAGCGCCCTTCGACGGCATCGTGACCGATGTTAACCTGACCGTTGGGCAAATGGTTGGGCCTGAAAACCAGGCCATGCAATTGGCCGATTTCAGCGCCTGGATGATCGAAACCAGCGACCTGAACGAACTCGAAGTCGTGCGCGTCAGCGAAGGCCAGACCGTTGAAGTCCGGCCCGATGCGCTGGGCGAGCTGGTTCTGAATGGCGTCGTCGAGCAGGTTGGTCTGTCGTACCGCACCCAGGGCGGGGATGTGCTCTACACCGTCAAGATCAAACTGAACGAAACTGACGAACGCCTGCGCTGGGGTATGACCGTCGAGTTGACCTTCGTGCCGTGAGAATTTTCACATTGTTGACAGTCGCTTTCAATGTGGGTAAACTGATTCCATAACATCCCACCAGGAGGCAGCTATGGCAATCGCCCGCGACTTACTAAAATCGAAGCGCCAAGACTTTATCGTTTCGGTCACACCCAATGCAACCGTTTTGGAAGCCATCAAAGTCATGGCGGAGAACAACGTTGGCGCTTTGCTTGTCATGCAAGAGGGCAAAATCGCCGGGATTCTCTCGGAACGCGATATCGTCCGCAAAGTGGACCGGCTCGGCAAAACATCTGCCACTGCCCAGGTGCATGAGATCATGACCGAGAAGGTGCTCTACGTCAACGCGACGCAGCCCATCGAAGAGTGCATGGCGCTGATGACCGAGAAACGTATCCGCCACCTACCGGTGCTGCAAGGCGACGAATTGCTGGGTGTCATCTCGATCGGCGATGTGCTGCGCAACGCCATCGAAGAACGCGAATTCATCATCTCACAGCTGGAGCATTACATCCGCGCTGGCGGGTAAAAGTAAAAGAAAAAGCATTCAAAACGCCGCCCTGAATTGGGCGGCGTTTTTGGTATGAGGCATAGCCTGAGATGCTTTTGCATGATGACAAACCCGGATGTATTGCAAGGCCTCGGCCACGGGCGGGGTTTGGATATCCGGACTGCCAGCCAGATCGGCAATCCGTCCGCGCCAACTTCAGGGGACGGTGGTAGGTGCGCGCCAATAGCCGCACGGGCAGAGATGCCTACAATAGCACGCTTTTTTCTTGTTGGGTGAATGATAAAAAGGCGACATTGAAAACATGTTTCAATCAGTTGCATTAATTTAGGATTATTGTCCACAACATCAGATTAATCGCATCCACTTTTCTGAAACACCCCCCCAAGTGGCGGATATAAACATCCCCTGATGTGATGATGGAGCCGGAGAACATTTATTATAAGATTGGCTATATACAATCATATTTCGAAAATTTTTCAGCGGAGGGTGAGTCATTGTGCAAAATAAACGAAAAATAACCTGGTTAATCATCGTGATGGCGGTCGTGATCCTGCTGGCAGGGGTGGCGAGCCTGCCCTCGATCTGGCCCAGGGTAACCTATCATTTCCACCAGGCATACACGGCAGTCAAATACTGGTTATATCCGCCCAGTGAAATAGTTTTTGTTCCATCCACACATGGCGATGATCGTATGGCCCTTTCAGTCGCAGCCGCAAACACTGCCGGCGGCCCTGCTCATCAACCTACAACTGAGCCTAACCTCATCCCATCCCAAGCCACCCCTGAAGTCCCCTTTACTCCAAACCTTAGTCCCACATCACTGCCATCTTCTATCTTACTGCAAGGCATTACTAAAGAACGTCAATTTATGAACAATTGCGGGCCGGCTACTCTTTCCATGTATCTTTCCTATTACGGCTGGGGCAAAGATCAGATCGCGGCAGCAAAAGTGCTCAGGCCCAATGCGAAGGATGTGAATGTGATGCCTTACGAGTTGGTGGATTTTGTCAACGAAAACACCGCACAGCATGCCCTCTGGCGGTATGGCGGTGACCTGCAAACCATTAAAAACCTGCTCAATGCAGGTTTTCCAGTGATGATCGAAAAAAGCTTCGAGCCGTATAGTTTGAGAAATGAACCTTGGATGGGTCATTACAATCTGGTGGTTGGCTATGATGATGAGAAACAGATCCTCACTGTCCAGGATTCCTATCTCATGAGCTATGCCCCGTGGGGGGGAGAGATTCCTGTAGATCAATGGGATTCCTTCATTGGGTTTGATTTTTCTTACAGCGAACTGGAGCGGGACTGGCGAGCCTTTAATTTTGTATTCATTGTTGTTTACCCGCCGGAAAAGGAAAATGAAGTGCTCCACGCGCTGGGTCCGCTGGCGACTGAGGCAGGGGCATATCGCCGCGCATATGACCGCGCGATGCAGGAAACCGTCTCGCTGACCGACGTACGCGATCAATTCTTCGCCTGGTTCAACGCTGGCACCAGCCAGGTATCCCTGAAGGATTACAGTGCCGCTGCCACCACATTCGATACAGCCTTCAGCATATATCCGGATATCAAGGATGATTATCGTCCATACCGCATCCTGTGGTATGAGACTGGCCCCTACGAGGCATACTACGCCTCGGGGCGCTACCAGGATGTCATCAACCTGGCAAACCAGACACTGGGATACATGTCTGAGCCAGCCTTAGAAGAAAGCTATTACTGGCGGGCATTATCCTATGTTGCGCTTGGCGATACAACCCGCGCTATTACTGACCTGCGCGCCAGCCTGGAATACCACCCGGGTTTCGCGCCCAGTGTGGCCTTGCTCAAGCAGCTTGGCAAGACGCCTTAAAAATCTACCAACCACTGCATCAACCTCAGGAGGTACTTCTTAATGACCATAACAACGGAAAGGGTCCAACCCCTGCCAAGTAATAAAAAATTAGCGAACCGCTGGATTCTCAGCCTCATTTTATTGACCGCCCTGCTGCTCGCCGCACCGGGAATGTGGGCTACCCTGGCTAGTCGGATGGCGCTGGCACACAGTTCCGATGCACCCGTCCTCGGGAATTTACTGGTCTTGCCAAACCTTACACCCACCGCTCCTGCCACGGCAACCAGCGCCAGCCAGGCAACGGCAAAGGCGACCAACACCAGCGAACCAACAACGATCCAAACCACGGCAACCTCCTCAACCCCAGAAACAACGGTTAAGGTATCCGGTTACTCTGTCAATCTACGCACTGGCCCTGAAAGCAACTTTACAAAAGTCCGGAAGCTCACTTTTGGCGAACTGCTGGTGCCCTTAGGCCGGTTGAGTGATAATACCTGGCTTTATGTGAAAACATCCGAAGGCCTGGATGGCTGGGTCTCCACAGCCCTGGTAGACCTGGCGGGCAATAATACTGAGATCTTGCTGGTTAAAACGCCGCCTCCCGCTGAAACACCTACCCTCACAGGCAGGGTAAGCGGCGAGCCTGTCAATCTACGCGCCGCCCCAGACGTGGAGGCTGTCGTGGTGCGAAAGCTCACTTATGGCGAAGAACTGACCCTGTTGGGCCGGCTGCGTGATAACACCTGGCTTTATGTGAAAACATCCGATGGCTTGGAAGGCTGGGCCCATAGAGACTGGGTGGATCTGGCGGGGAGACTAGTGAATTACCTGCCGGTTAAAACAGCGCCTCCCCGAGTCATCCCGCCCCCCGTGGCTTTGGCCGGAATTGAAGGGCACTGGATTGACATTGATCTCGGCGATCAGATGCTGTATGCCTTTGAGGGTGATGAGTTGGTGGGTTCTTTCCTGGTTTCCACCGGGACTGTTCTCTACCCCACCCGGACTGGAATGTACCATGTCTATGCCAAATTTCCTTTCATTGATATGCAAGGCTCTGATTACAATCTACCCAATGTGCCATCTAGCATGTTTTACGATGGTGATTTCTCAATTCACGGCACCTATTGGCACCATAATTTCGGAACGCGCATGAGTCATGGTTGTATTAATATGGATAGCAAAGAAGCAGAATGGCTTTACAACTGGTCGCAGGTCGGTACACTCGTGTATATCCATTGGTAATCGAATGGTGAATCATCGCTTTACAAAGCATATGTGGGTTCTGGCGGCCAGCTTGCTGTTGGGGTTGGCAGCCTGCCAGCCGGCTGGAATGCTCGCTCCGGTTCCACTGCGTGCGGTCATGGTGGTTTCTCCATCCTGGACTGCAGCGCCGGCTCAGGCCCCAGCGCTGCCACCACCCACCCTGGAGGCAACCCGCACGCCCGCGCCTGTTTTTTACGAACCGGCTGGCTGCTGGCAGCCGCCTGACGATTACAGCCGGGTGCACATCAACGATTCCACTCTAAACACCCGCACCTATGCTATGCTCCAGCAAGCCGCCCGGCTGTACGGCGGTGAGATCGATGTGGCCGGAAATGCCATCATACTGGGCAGTTACAGTGACAACGACCAAGGGAGCCATGGCGGCGGTGGTGCAGTGGATATCTCGGTTAACCGCCCCAATTCATCTTACATTCTTTACACCGAAATTGAGCCGCTCATCCGGGCGCTGCGCACGGTTGGGTTTGCAGCCTGGCTGCGCCAGCAGGATGAAACAGGACTGGGAACAGGCTTCCACATCCATGCGATCGCCATCGGGGATGGCGAACTCTCGCCCGCCGCCCAAGAGCAGATCACCGGTCCCGCAGGTTACCTGCGCGGCAATGACGGCCTACCCATTTCCAGCAGCGACCCCGGGCGTGACAGCCACGGCGGTCCACTGATTTGCCGCTGGATGCTGGATGCAAGTTACGCAGACCTGCGTACGCCCACGCCGGTACCAACTGCAGGCTCGGCCTGGCAGGAACGCCTGCGTCAGTCTGCCCTGGAGTACCAGGCAGACTATCCCGAAGATGCCGAGCGGATCGCCCGCAGCCTGCAGTTTTTGGATGGTCAGAACGAATCTGCTGGGAATGTGTGCGGACCGCTTTCTGCGGCGATTTTGCGCGATGCGGGCCTGCTACCTGCTCAGGTTGGCCCGGTGCAGGAGCTTAAATCCTACTGGGTGGCGCGCCCGTCTGGAAATGGCCGCCCCTGGAGCCTGTTTTCCGAGCGCGATTATGAGGTCTTTCGCTTTGCTACTCCCCTGGCAGAGTTTGACTTTAAAGCCTGGCCGCTGCAGCCAGCTGATTTTGTGTATACCTATGCCCGCGGGCGGGGTTTCGAGCATATGTTTATCGTCACCGAGGTAGACGCGCAGGGGCGCGCCTACACCGTCACCAACCAGTCCCAGTCTTGGGGCAACCCACTGTGGGGCACGATGTTAATTCAGCGCTATCTGCTGTACGATCCGCTCGCCCTGGGCGCGGGGATTATCTACAACGAATGGAGCGACCCCCGCCTGGGGCTAACCGGCCAAAACGGCTTCGAGGTGCAGCGCAAGCGCGGTCTGGAGGCGGGCAGCCGATACGCATACATTGTGCGCCCCGGCGATACGCTGCCCGACCTGGCTGCCCGTTTTGGGGCAACGTTGGAAAGTATCATTCAGGCCAATCCTGGCCCAGAACTGGCACATCTGCAGGTTGGCCAGGCGCTCACCATCCCCATCCCGGCTTATGCGCCTGCAAAGTAAACTACTCTCCCGTTCGAGCAAAAACAAGTATTGTATCTTCCTGCCCCCAAAACCAGCCTAATAATAAACGCAACCTGTCGGCCGCGTTTATTATTACTAAATATTCATTGCTTCATTACATCGCACCGTGCATCACCTTCGGCCTGTACTGCAAGGCCTCGGCCACGTGCGGGGTTTGGATATCCGGGCTGCCAGCCAGGTCGGCAATCGTCCGCGCCAATTTCAGGGTACGGTGATAGGCGCGCGCCGAAAGATTGAGCTGGCTCATGGCGGCGCGCACCAGGTTGTCGCCAGTTTCATCCAACTTGCAGAATTTGCGCACTTCGGCCACGCGCATATCGGCGTTGCAGATAACGCTCGTCCCGGAAAAACGCTCCAGTTGGCGCTGGCGGGCAACCTGGACCCGTTCGCGGATGGCTGCTGAAGGCTCTCCCAGCCGGTCGCTGGAGAGTTTCTCATAGTTGACGCGCGGCACCTCGATGTGGATATCGATCCGGTCGAGCATCGGGCCTGAGATCCGCTTCTGATACTTGGTCACAATCGAAGAAGCACAGGTGCAGGGCTTTTGACTATCACCATAGTAGCCGCACGGACAGGGGTTCATTGCAGCGACAAGCTGGAAGTTGGCGCTAAAGGTCAGCGATCCCTGTGCGCGGCTGATGGTGACAACTTTGTCTTCCATCGGCTGGCGCATGACTTCAATGGCGCGGCTGCTAAATTCGGGAAATTCATCGAGAAAAAGCACGCCGCGATGGGCAAGCGAGATTTCGCCGGGGTGCGGAATGTTTCCACCGCCGACCAGGCCAGCGTGGCTGATGGTGTGGTGCGGCGAGCGGAAAGGTCGCTGACGAATGAGCGGCGTCCCCGGCGGCAATTGGTCGGCAACCGAGTAGATTTTTGTGACTTCAAGCGCCTCTTCGATGCTCATTTCAGGCAGGATGCCCGGCAGGGCGCGCGCCAAAAGGGTTTTGCCAGCGCCAGGTGAGCCAACCATCAGGCAATTATGCCCACCGGCGGCCGCCACTTCGAGGGCGCGCTTGACGTGTTCCTGTCCTTTGACTTCGGCAAAATCGGTCGGGAGGAAGAGCGGGACGGTTTCTTCACTGACGGCCTGGAAAGGCTCGATCAAGCGGCGGCCCGCCAGATGGTTGTAAAGTTCCGCCAGCGTTTTGACGGGGTAAATCTCCAGGCCGGGAATCAAGGCCGCTTCGGCGGCATCCGCTTCAGGGACGAACATCCGCGCGTAGCCGTTGGCGCGGGCTGCGGCAGCCATTGGCAAGACCCCGCGCGCATGACGGACAACGCCGTCCAGCGAGAGCTCGCCGACAACCAGTGTGCCTTCGGTGACGGCAGCCGGCAGCGAACCGGACAGTAGAATGACCCCGAGGGCAATCGGCAGATCGTAGGCCGGCCCCTCCTTGCGGACGGTGGCCGGAGCTAAATTGACAACAATTCGGTGGCGGGGAAAGTGCAGGCCGGCGTTTTTGACAGCGGTCTGGACGCGCTCACGGCTTTCCTGGACGGCAGCATCGGGCAGCCCGACAATGGTCATGCCAGGCTGACCATTGGTGTAATCGACTTCAACCTCGATGATGACACCATCGAGCCCGATCACGGCACAGGAATAAACGCGAGCAAGCATGAAAATAGTTTAGATGATGCAGGCGCGAATGTCAATAAACTTTTTTTGGAGCAAAGTTGTTGTTCATGGAAGGTAACGATCAATCACATTGCGGATGGCATCGGCAAGCGGACCTTGCGGATCAAGATCCAGCGCAGTTTGCAGGTTTTGACGGGCCAGTTGGAGATCCCCACTGCGCAGGTAGAGCAAGCCCAGATGAAAGCGCGCAGCAGGCTCAGCAGGAGCCAGCTCAACCGCACTGACCAGCGCGGCGCGAGCGCTTTCAACCTGACCAAGCGCCATCAAAACCTGGCCGAGGGCGTCAGCATTGCGCCAATCATCCTCACCAAGGCTGCGGGCTTTGTAGGCGGCGGGCAAGCCGTCCTGTTCAAGGCAGCCTTCGGTTTGCAGACAAAACAGAGCCAGCGCGCGCCAGGTGGATGGGTTTGCGGGCGAAATTTCAGCAGCGCGCAAGTAATAAGCATGAGCGCCGGGAACATCCCCCTGCCGAAAGGCAAGTTCGCCCAGGTTGATCAACCAGACCGGGTTTGCAGGCTCCAGGCGCAAGGCTTGCTGAAAGTTCTGAGTAGATTTTAAGTAATCACCCTGGCGCTGCCAGTACAGGCCGAGGTGGGCGTGGGTGGTTGCGGAGTCAGGATCAAGCCGCAGGGCCTGTTCCAGGGCAGGCAGCGCCTCGTCAGAACCGGTCTGCTGGCGGGCTTCGCCAAGCAAAGCCCAGGCCGAAGCATAGGTGGAGTCAACCGCAACGGCGCGTTCGAGGCCTGTTTGAGCAAGAGGCCACTCGCCAATGGCTGCCAACCCCTGGGCTGAAACGGTCAACTGATAAGCAAGGGAATCTCCAAGCGAGGCCCGATCGAGGGCCAGGATCAGTTCCTTTAAATGGTAGCCAGGCTGAGGGTCGAGCGTTTGAACCCGTTCAAAAAACGGAAGGGCCGCAAGTGGAGAGTTGGCCATATTGAGCAGACCAAGCCTCCAGTGAAATTCCGCAAGCTCAGGCGCAATCTGAATGCCGCTCTGAAGCAATTCAGTTTCTCGGCCAAAATCAGCACGCTGGTGGTAGAGACGCACCATTTTGAGCATCAGGCGAGGCTCTTGCAAACCATTCTCAAGCAGCGACTCCCATTCGCGCAAGGCCAAGTCGGGCTGACCGGTTTGGATGTAAGCATCGGCAAGCGCCAACTGCCCGGCTTGGGTCAGGCTGTCTTTCTGGCGGGCCTGCAGGAAAAGATCGATCGCACCTGAAAAATCCCCTTTTTGGGTAGCGGACAAGCCAGCTTTTTCGAGCAAGTCGTGCCGCCAGGGCTGCAAGCGATAAGCGGCCTGGAACTGGGCAGTTCTCTCCAACCCGGAAATATGAGATTGGAAAAGGGTGACAAATAATAGTAAAATGAGGGGAAGTAAAACGGCAGGACGGAAACTATTTTTCATTCAAGTATTATTATATCCTCCTTATCTTGCGTCAGCGGCTCTCAAGCCGTGCTATAATTTCAGGGAATGAATATGCCGTTTTTCGAACAGATTTTCACTTTACTTGCCAATGCACCGGGTAACCTTGTTTACCACCTCGTGCTGGCTTTTTCTATTACCGGCGCGCTGCAAAGCGCAATCAGCCAATTACGCGCTACGGGATATCCACAAGTCCGGCGCATGGTAATTGGCTTAAGTTTATTACTCTTCGGACAGGTTGTGTTGTTTGCAGCCAGCGGCCTGGCCTGGCAGGGTGTTTTCGCCGCAGGGCAGATTCTACCAAGCTTGGACCGGGCTGTGATTTTGTTCAGCATCTTGTGGATCACCTGGATGTGGGCTTTCCCTGAGCCAAACCGACCGTGGGATGCAACGATCACTGTCTTGAGCCTGCTAACCCTGACCGCACTGGCCTTTGGGGTCATGTCACAGGCCGGTATCTCAGAAGAGATCAGTTTTAATATCTCGCCCCAAAGCCTGGCCTGGAATGTCGCCATCTTGGTGGCATTGGGGCTGGGCATCATTTTATTGCTCGTGCGCCGCCCATTGGGGTTTGGGAGCGGCCTGGCCGTGCTCATTTTAACCGCCTGCGGTTTTATCTTGGACAGTTTCTGGACAGGCACTGGCGATTATTCGGGGGTTGTGCGCCTATTCATCATGGCAGCTTATCCGATTTTGTTGACCCTGCCCAATCGCTTCCCGACGCCGACCTCCGGACCCAACAACCAGACGATCGCTGTTTTCCAAAAAAATATAGCCGAAAGCGCCGGAACGGATCGACCGAGCCAGTCCTTGCGGGAACGACGACGCTACAGCACAGACCCCAAAACGCTCAGTTCCCTGCTCGCCCTGGCCGCCGAAGTGGATGCCAGCAAGATCAACCAGCATATTGCCCGGGCCGTAGCCCAGGCCATGCTGGCCGATTTGTGTTTTCTGCTTTTTGTGGGCGACGATAAAAATACTTTGTTCATCGCCAGCGGTTATGATTTGATCCGCGAGGAACACCTGGACGGCGGACTGATCAACAAAGACAGTGTGCCGATGTTGGCGAACGCTGTTTTGCGCGGCCGTCCGTTGCGCTTGCCAGCCAGCACAACATCTTCTGATCTGAAAGGCTTGGGCGATATGCTTGGCTTGAGCAACCCGGGTAACCTGCTAAACGTTCCAATTACGAACGACCAGGGAACCATGGGCAGCGTGCTGTTGCTTTCGCCCTACTCAAACCGCCTGTGGAACGCGGACGATCAGACTTTCTTGAGTAATATCTCAACTTCGTTTGTGCCGATCATCGAGCGCGGACGACGCATCTCAGCGATCGAGCACCAACGCGACATGGCCCGCCAAAGCGCGGAGGAAACTCTCGGCCAGTTGGCGCGCATCCAGACCAGCAATGCCGAAATCTCAGCCGAGATGGAAACCATCAAAGCAAAAGCGGCACACATCGGCGAGATGGAACAAAACTATCAGGAAGCTGTCCAAACCCTTGAAGCGATCCGGATCGAGAACGAAAAGCTCAAATCGCGTCTGGAAAAAGCAAAATCAGATGGCTCATCAGGCGCTGGTAACGAGTATTACGAAAATGAACTAAAACTAACCCTCGGCGAAGTTGCCCGCCTGCAAAACCAACTGGCCGACGCCAATATCAAACTGCTCGAACTGGAAAAACGGCCAAGCGGCAAGTTATCAACCGACCAGGCCGAAGTGATCGCCTCGATCGCCCAGGAACTCCGCCAGCCGATGTCTTCGATCATCGGCTACACAGACCTGATGCTGGGCGAATCTGTTGGTATTTTGGGCGCGCTGCAACGAAAATTCGTCGAGCGCGTCAAGGCATCCACCGAACGGATCGGCAGCCTGATCGATGATCTGATCCAGATCACCACGCTTGAAACCGGTTTGATGTCGCTTAAGCCAGAGACTGTTGACCTGAACCTGATCATCGACAATGCGATGGCTTATACCTCAAGCCAGTTGCGCGAGAAGAACATCAGCCTGCGCATCGACCTGCCAGAAGCGCTCCAGCCCATCCAGGCCGACCGAGAAGCCATTCAACAAATCCTGATCCACCTGCTGCAAAACGCCGGGGCAGCCTCACCGGTGGAAGGCAGCGTCACCCTGCGCGTCAGGACCGAACGCCAAAACGAACAAGATTACGTTTTGCTGCAAATTGCAGACACCGGCGGCGGCATCCCCGCTGAAGACATGGACCGGGTTTTCTCACGCCTGTATCGCGCCGATAATGTGCTCATTCAGGGGGTTGGGGATACCGGGGTTGGTTTATCCATCGCCAAAGCCCTGACCGAAGCTCAGGGCGGACGAATCTGGGTGGATACAGAAATGACCAATGGTTCAACATTCAGCGTGTTACTGCCCATTCGGCAGCCTGAAGTAGAAGCGCAGGCTTAAAATGGGGGCTTTACGCCAACTGGGCGGGGGCTTTTTACTCGGGGTTTTATTCGTCGGGCTGGTGCTGGGCGGGTTTGCCCTGGCGATGGCCGAAGGCGGGATGATCCCGGCAATTGCTGCGACCCCGATCGCAACCCTGACCCTGCCAAGCGCTTATCCGACCCTTGAGTTGCTGACCCTGCCAGACGGCTTAACCGCCACAAGCGCCTCACTCGAAGGGCCAACAGCCACCCCAACCAACACGCTGCCCCCGCCGCCGACAACCTGTCTGCCGCCCGCGGGCTGGGTTGCGATTTCCATCCAACCCTACGATACGCTGGCTTCAATTGCGCTTACTTATCGGGTCGGCAGCGCCGAATTACAGAGGGCGAACTGCCTGGTAAGCGATGAACTGGCTGCCGGTTCCTATTTATACGTTCCACCGTTGCCAACGAGCACCGCAATTGCATGCGGCGCACCCGCGGGATGGATCATTTACATCGTTCAACCTGGCGATACCCTGTATCGCATCAGTTTGCTGTATCGGGTCAGTATCTCGCAACTGCAACAAGCCAACTGCCTTGGAGGCTCGTCCTCAATCATAGCGGGGCAACAACTAAGAGTGCCAAACGTGCCGGTCAGCACGGCGACCTTTACGCCACTGACACCGGTCACCGAAACGCACACGCCAACCGCCACATCCAGCCCAACGACTGGCACGATCACAGAAACAGCCACGTCAACCGCAACACAGACAACCGCGCCAAGCGCAACGCCTGAGCCGAGCGCAACCACACCACCAACCCAGACAGCAACGCCAACCCCGTAAGTAGTGACGGCGCAAACCGTCACTGTGTTTTTTCCCATGCGCAAAACGCTTTTCTTTATCATTCTTATCAGTCTGATCCTTACAGCCTGCGGGACTCCCCCTCCGCAGGCTTATTCAGCCTATTATTTTGTTACCGCCCCGGCAAATGCCACCGCCACACCGACCCCTTTCCAACCCCAGATGGCGGCTGACGATGCCATTCCCCAGGCCATCCTGGCAACAGCCACTTTGCCGGCCCTCGTCCCTACCCTGACGCCCATCTGGACCGAGACGCCGCCTCCCGCCCAACCAACCCTGGCGGTGATCGAGACCCCCGCCCCCCTGCTGGATGCGCCAGAATCGCTGGTCTATCTGCTGCTCGGCTCTGATCTGCGCCCCGGTTCATCGTATCGCACCGATACGATCGTTGTAGCGGCCATCCGGCCCAGGGATGGGCAGGTTTCGCTGATCTCATTCCCGCGCGATCTGTGGGTCAACATCCCCACCGTAGGTTTGCAGCGGATCAATACAGCCTATCAATACGGGGAGATTTATGATTACCCGGGGGGCGGCCCTGGGCTGCTAAAGGATACCATCCTGACCAATTTCGGGCTGGCCATCGACCAGACCGCCATGGTTGATTTCGACGGCTTTCGCAAAATCGTGGATACTCTGGGAGGCGTCGATTTGCCGATCGCCTGCCCGTACACCGACTGGCACCTGATCGACCCGAGCTTTGACCCGGAATACGAAGACAACTGGTCGCTTTATACCGTTGGGCCAGGCATCATCCACATGGATGGCGACCTGGCGCTCTGGTATGCCCGTTCGCGCCAAAAATCGAACGATTTCGACCGCGGACGCCGCCAGCAGGAAGTTTTGCGCGCCATTTACAAGCAAACCCTGAGCACCAATACCCTGGCCAGCCTGCCTCAGCTTTACAATGACCTGAACTCATCCATCAAGACCGATGTAGGCCCGGGCGACGTGCTCGCGCTTGCGCCATTGGCATTCCAGTTGAATAATGCCGACATTCGCAGTTATTACGTGGCTGGCGACCTGGTCACATCCTGGATCACCCCCGGGGGGGCATACGTCCTGCTGCCCAACACGGAAGCCATCCAGGCCATGCTGGCCGAAGCGCTCTCCCCCTCTGCCCGGCAGGAAGAACGCCAGGTTTTCACGGTCGAAGTCCAAAACGGCTCGTACAACGACGGCTGGGAAACGCTGGCCGCCGAACGCTTGAACTACGCCGGTTATGAAACCTCGATCGGCGAGGCAGACCACCGCCAGTATGCGGCCACCATGCTGCTTGACTTGAGCGATGATCACGACCCCCAGCGCGCCTCCAGCCTGCTGGCCGTGCTGGGGCTGCCAGAAACCTCGCTGGTAACCGCGACAGACAGCGACAGCCCGGTTGACTATATTTTGATCGTGGGCAATGATTACCAACCCTGTTTTGTGCCTTCAGAACTAACCCCCTAAAGAAAAAAAGCAGGGCGAGAACATATCTCGCCCTGCAAAATTTAAGCTTTGAATGGGGTCAACTAAAACCCGCCGGACTGAGCCCCCGTAATCATATATAACACGGTTGGCAGCACTACACACAGGCAGCAAAACAAAACAAAGGCCACGCTGCAACCGATGGCCCAGTTGCGCCAGGCCGGGGGCTGTTGCTGAGGCGCGTCGAACGAGGCCGCTGCCGGAGTGGCCGCAGCAACCGCAGGAGACTCAGGGCGGGCAAACGCCGGCGGTTCGTCATCGACGACAGGCTTGGGGGCAGGAGGAGCATCCTGAAATTTCAGGTCGCTTTCGATGGCATCAACCGCGTCTTTGGCTTCCTTCAAGCCGGTGCTGAAATACTCGCGATGAACCTGGACGGCCCCGACCTTGTTGCCAGCGCGCAGGAAGCGTTTGATCTCATCCATTGCGGCGGCGCTGCTCTCGAAGCGCGGCAGTGGCGGCAGAGCAGAAGCGGATGCCAGCATGGTGGGCGCGCTGCGCGGGTCAGCGGCGGCGAGGGCCGCGCCGCAATACGGACAGGCCGTGGCGGGCATATCGACAGGCGCATTACAGGAGGGGCAATTGATTGGCTCAGACATGAATAACTCCTATTGATTGACTTGATATTTTTCGACCATCTTCTGGTTGGTGGTCACATACAGCTTGTCCTGGTCGTCAAACGCCAGGCCATAGGCAAAATACTTCATCTTAATTACGTCCAAATAGCGGCCGTCGTTGCTAAAAACTTGCACGCCCTGCGAGGCGCTGACAAAGATCCGCCCCTGCCCATCGACCTTGATCGCCTGAGGCGCGCGGAATTGGCCGGGTTCATCGCCATCGCTGCCAAAACGGTTGATAAATTTGCCATCTGGCCCAAAGATAAAAACGGCGTTGTTGAAATGGCCGAGCACATAAACCGTGCCCAAGCCATCGACGGCAACATTGGCAGACAATTCAGAGTCGCCCGAAACGGTTGAAACAGCGGCTTCCACAGCCTGAGTCACCTGTCCATCGGCGCTCAGCCAGATTATATCCTCCCCATTGGCAATCGTTACCATCGAACCATCCAGAGCGATATCGACATCTTCAAAGCGATAGTCGCTATGCTGGATCACGCCCAGTGAGTTGCCCTGGCTGTCAAACTTGAGTATCTTGCCGGAAACCGGGATATAAATCGTGCCATCCCGGCCAACATCCATTTTGTCAAAATACGGGTCTACGTTGTTCTGCTCCGGGATAACCCACTGGGTCAGGAAGTTCCCCTGGGCATCGAAAGCCTGCACACGGCCATCGTCATAATTGGCCGCGTAAATATTTCCGCTGAGCGGGTCAACCGCAATCGCACGCACATCGCCAAATTTGCCGGGGCCGGTTCCCTCGCCGCCAAAAGCCAGCTCCTGCGAAGCAAAACCGGCAACTGCCTCTTCCAGCGGGAAGGGGATTGGCAGTTCTTCAAGGCCGGGAAAATCAGAGGGGATCATCTCTTCAGCGCTGTTTACGGCAGCCAATGTCCCGACCAGCGCAATCCCAACCGGGACGAGCACGCTTGCCAGGATTCCCAGCACCAGGATCGTCACCAGGCAACCCACCCAACGCCCGACCTGCTGGGATGACTTGGCATCCAGGGTTTGGACATGAATGCCTGGCCCGGTCGCCATCCTGACCTGCGACATGACATCCGCGGAGGTCAGGCCCATCCCTGCCAGGGTAATGGGCTGCCCGATCGAAAGCTTTTCAACCGCTTGACGGGCCGAAACATCATCGCTGCCGGTAATTTCGCGGTAAATCGCGACCGCTCTTTCTGTTTGGCCGGCTTCAGCCAGATCTTTAACTTCCTTGATGCGCCGGGCCTGGTTGATCAGGCTGCCCATGTCGCCAACACCGCTCAGGGTAAAATTGCTGGGCTTGGATGAAAAAGACGGTTTCGCGCGCAGGTTCTCAGGGACGATCACCGAACTGCTGCAATACGGGCAGCGGATGATCGGATCGCTGCCCTGGTAATCCAATGGCGCGCCACAGTTGGGACAATTAAACGTTAGGGACATTCTTCTCTCCTCGATTTACCAATATAAACTATTTTAGACTGTTTTTGGCGAAATTCAACCCGGAAAAAGGTCCCAGACCTGTTACAAGATCAGTTCGCCGCGCAGGACGGCCACCGCCCCACCGCCAACCTTGACCGTTTCAATGTCCTCGCGCGAGCCGACGACTTCAACAGAGCCAATACCGGGGCGCTGCATCCAATGCCCTTGCTCAGCCAGAAAGCTGGGCGAGGCCAGCAGGCCGTAATGCCACAGGTAAGCCGCCATGCCGCCCGTCGCAGAGCCGGTAAAAGGGTCTTCGGCAATATCCGGCAGCAGGGCAAAGTGCCGGGCAAAGGTTTGTCCGCGCTCAAGCCCTTGCAAGCAAAACGGGTGGACACTGAAAAAATCCCCGTTCTGACGCAGCTCGGCGAACTTTTGCATATCGACCTGCGCCCGACGCAGGGGGTCGAGGCCCTTAAGCGGTATAAAAAGCTGGGGCGTGCCCGTGCTGACGGTCTGGATGCAGGCTCCGGGGAGCAAGTCCACGGGAGAAAGCCCAAAAGCGGGCAGCGCTTCTTCGGGAGAATAAATCCGCAAAAACTGAGGCTTGCGCTGGCTCATGACCACCCGCTCGACTTTTCCGTCTTCAGCAAAAATCTCAACATCGATCGGCCCGTCGCGCAGTTCAAGCGGGATTTTGAGATAGGAATCTACCTTGAGCCGCCCGCTCTCGACCAGTGCAAAAACCGTGGCGACGGTTGGGTGGCCAGCCAGCGGAATTTCTTCAGCCGGCGTAAAATAACGCGCGCGAAAATGCCCATCCGGTTTTTTCCAGACAAAGGCGGTTTCGCTCAGGTTCATCTCACGCGCAATCGCCAACATGGTCTCAGCAGACAAATCCTGGCAGTCAAAAATAATGGCACACGGGTTGCCGCCCAGCGGCCGGTCTGTGAAGGCGTCGACTTGCATGAAAGGGTAGGATGGCATGGTTTATTCCTTGAACTTGAGTGATGGGTCTTGAAGTAGCTCGCTGAAAGCCGCAACTGCCTGCGGGTCAAAATGTTTGCCAGCTTCGCTTTGCAAATAAGCCAGTGTTTTCTGCGGCGACCAGGCATCCCGATAGGAACGTTTGGTCGTCAGGGCGTCCCAGGCATCGACAACGGCAAAAATGCGCGCACTAAGCGGAATATTCTCTCCCGAAAGCCCCTTCGGGTAACCGCCGCCATCCCAGTGTTCATGGTGGCAGAAGGGCACATCCAACGCCGGGCCAAGAAAAGGGACCTTTGCCAGATACATCCGCGCATACTCTGGGTGCTTGCGCATGACCTGCCATTCTTCCTCGGTCAAGGGGTCAGTTTTGTGCAAAATCGCATCAGGAATGGCCATTTTACCGATATCATGCAATAATACGCCACGGCGCAAATGGATCAAATCTTTTTCGGGAAATTTCATCTTGCGCGCCAAAATCAAGGTCAACTCACAAACTCGCGCAGAATGCCCCTGGGTTTCTGAGTCGCGCATTTCGAGAGCGGTTGCCCAACCCTGAATGGTTTCATCATAAGCTACGATCAGTTCGCGAATAGTACGGTTAAGCAGAGTCGAGATATAGTAAGAACCACCTGCCAGTACAGGCAAAATTAAACTTGCAAACAAATCAAAAGAAAAATCCCCCGGATAAGCAAAATAAACAAAAACATAAAAAGCAAGGAACGCCGCCACAAACAGAAACGATGCCAGGGGATGGATCAAAAAGCTGGACAATGCGATCGGCAGCGTGATCATAACCAGCGACGAGGTCAGTTTACCCGGCGAATAAGATTGATAAATCACCAAAATGGCCGCAAACAAAATTCCCCAGGCTGAAAAAACCACCCAGCCACGGCGATTCATCCACAAAAAGAAAAACAGAACTGCAAATACAAGCAAATCAACAAGAATGTTTTGCACGCGCCAGGGGGTGTGCGGATCAAGATACCACTCCACCAAGTTGACCCAAAACAGGATAAAAGTGAGCCAACCACAAGCCTTGAGAAACACCCCCAATAATTTTTGGCGATATTCCAGAAAAATATATTTCTGATAATCCGTGATGGAATCGGCCGAACAGTTGTTATTCATAAATTTACATACGCTGAAATATGAACCCTTCTGGTACTATTATAGCGTTGTCATACCGCTTTTGAAACAAATAACCACTGTCATAAGCATCTCATTAGAAATACGGCCCAGAACTATGCAAATTCGGACAATATTTGTATAATTTTTCACAAGGAACTTATTTACAAGGTAAAAGAGAGGTTATATGGACAGTATGTTTTCTTCGAGAAAAGTGGTTATTGTCGGGGCGGGCGCGGTTGGGTCTAGTTTTGCCTATGCGCTTGCCCAAAAAGGAATTGCTGATGAAATCGCGCTGAGCGATATCAATCGTGACTATGCCGAAGGGCAAGTGCTCGACCTGGCGCACGGGCTGCCGTTTTACCCCAATATCCAGATCAAAGTTGGCACGGATCAAGACTATGCCGATGCGGCGGTGATTGTTATCACCGCCGGAGCAAAGCAAATGCCCGGCGAATCGCGCCTGAATTTGCTGCAAAAAAATGCAGCCATGATCGAGGGCATTATCGACAAGATTGTTGCCCAGAATTCAAAGGCTGTGATCGTGATCGCCAGCAACCCGGTGGACATCCTGACCCATGTAGCGATTAAACGCTCTGGCTGGCCAAAAACCCGGGTGATCGGCTCCGGCACGGTGCTCGACAGCTCCCGCTTCCGCTACCTGCTCAGCAAACACTGTGACGTGGATGTGACCAACGTCCACGCCTATATTTTGGGCGAACACGGCGACAGCGAGTTCCCGGCCTGGTCGATGACCCATGTCGGCGGCATTCCGATCGAGGAGTATTGTCCGCAATGCGCCACCTGCGGCAATTGGGAATTGGAAAAAGATGAAATCGCGCGGCAGGTCAAAGAGTCTGCTTACCACATCATCAACTACAAGGGCGCAACGTATTACGCGATCGGGATGGCCCTGGTGCGGATCACTGCAGCGATCTTGCAGGACCAAAACAGCGTGCTGACCGTTTCGACTCTGCTCGAAGGCGAATACGGATTGCGTGATGTCTGTCTCAGCATCCCTGCCATGCTGGGCAAGGATGGGATCAAGCGCATCACCGAGGCCAAGCTTACCCCCGAGGAGCAAACCCTGCTCGAGAAATCGGCAGAAACATTGCGAAAATCCTTTGCAGAACTTTCGCAGGAACAAACCGCATAAACAAAAAATGCCCGGCATTGGCCGGGCATTTTCATTGTTACTCAGAAAATATTTTTCTATTCGTTGCGCAGGGCCGGGAAGAGCAAAACCTCGCGGATAGAGCGCTTGTTGGTCAGGAGCATGGTCAGGCGGTCAACACCCATGCCAAAACCGCCGTTCGGGGGCATACCGTAACGCATGGCGCGCAGGTAATCCTCGTCCATCGGATGTTTTTCTTCTTCTTCGTCGGTGTAGTCGCGGCCCATCTCGAGGAAACGCTGTTCCTGGTCGAGCGGGTCGTTCAGCTCGGTGAAGGCGTTGCACAACTCGAAACCGGCGGCATAACCCTCGAAACGCTCCACAGTCAGCGGGTCACCGGGTTTGGATTTGGCCAGGGGCGAAATATCGCGCGGATAATCGTAGAGGAAGGTCGGCTGGATCAAGGTCGGTTCGAGGAACTCACCCACCAGGAAATCGATCAGCTTGCCGCGCGCAGCATGCGGGTCGGGGTTTTTGCCCGGATGTTTGCTCACAATTGCCTGGAACAGCGATTCAGCCGTCGGGTAGTCCGCGATGTCGATGCCGCTCGTATCGATGATTCCCTGCCGCATCTGGACTCGCTTCCAGGGGGCGGAAAAATCCAGTTCATAATGCGTATTTTCATCTTTGTCGAAAACAAATTTGCGCGTGCCAAAAACCGTATCGCAAACATGGGCGATCATTTGCTCAGTCAGTTCCATCACCTGCAAATAATCGGCGTAAGCCCAATAGAATTCGAGCTGGGTAAACTCGGGGTTGTGCTTGAAAGAAACGCCTTCATTGCGGAAATCGCGGCCGATCTCGTAAACGCGCTCAAAATTGCCAACCAGCAGGCGTTTGAGATACAGCTCGAAGGAAATGCGCAGGTACATATCCTGCTCAAGTTCGTTGTGATGAGTGGTAAAGGGACGCGCCGCCGCGCCGCCGTAAAGCGGCTGCAGGATGGGGGTTTCGACCTCAAGGAAGTCGTTGCCATCCAGGAAATTGCGGATGGACTTGATGACCGCGGCCCGTTTGCGGAAGGTTTCACGCACATCGGGGTTGACCGCCAGGTCAGCATAGCGCTGGCGGGCGCGCAGTTCGGGATCTTCGAGCGCGGCATGCCGCAGAACGGTGCCATCTTCGAGGGTTTCATCCTTGTCAGCCGGCAGCGGTGAGACAGATTTGGCCAACATGTGGAAATCATGGACCTGCAAGGTCGCTTCGCCAGTGCGGGTACGCATCATGACACCCGAAGCCTGGATAAAATCTCCCAGATCGAACATCTTGTTGAAGAAATCCACTTTCTCCTGGCCGAGTTCGTTAACGCGCAGGAAAAGCTGGATCTTGCCCGTCCCATCTTCAATGTGGGTAAAGACCAGCTTGCCCATCGGGCGGGTGGCGCGGATACGGCCAGCCAGGGTGACCCTGACCTCAACCGCTGGCTGACCAGTGGTTGAGCCAGCAGCAATCCCGGCGGCAGCCTCGGCAGCGGTCAGCGCGGCAATCGCCTGCTGGCTGGTATGGCTGCGTTCGGCGCGGGTCGGATACGGCTCGATGCCTTCAGCGCGTAATTCTTCAATTTTTTGAACACGGATTTTTTCAAGATGGGTGTATTCGGTCATGAGATTTCCTTTTCTGTATTACCCGTTTTTGCGCCGACGCCCTGATTTTCTCCTGAATTACGGAGCCGGGTGGGGGTCGGGCCTGAACAGCGCAACAAAAAACCTCGCGCCAAAGGACCCTGCATTCGCAGAGCCCGCGCGAGGCCTGATGTGACTGCCCCGGTCTTCTAGGTCGTCTTAAGTAATTTAACTTTGAATGATCCGCCTGGCGCTTCAACGACCACAACTTCATTCGGGTGGCGGTGAAGCAGAGCTTTACCTAGCGGCGATTCGTTCGAAATTTTACCAGCACGTGGGTCAGCCTCGGCAGCCCCGACAATAATATATTCTTCGGGTTCATCTTCATCGATTTGAACGAGGACGGTATCGCCAACCTCAACCGATGATGGATCGTGCTGGCCTTCGATCAGATGGGCTGTGGCAAGCAAAATATCAAGTTCTTGAATGCGGCCCTCAACAAAAGCCTGCTCATTCTTGGCAGCTTCATATTCAGCATTTTCGATCAGCTCCCCGCCCTCCATGGCCTCATGCAAGCGTTCGGCAACTTCCTGGCGCTTGGCTGTGCGCAGGTAATCGAGTTCATCCTGGAGTTTTTGGAAACCTTCTTTGGTCAAGTATGTTGCAGGCATAACATTCCCTGTCTATAAGATATGTTGCATCCCAGCTTGGGATGCAACGTGAAAATTACACGAAATATGTTTAGACGTGGGCTAAATATATCACGATTTTTATCCGAAATCAAGCAATATTTTAGGATTGCTCCCGCTCCCACAAGTGTAAACCGTCAAATTTTTGAGCATATTCACGGATCTTCTGGCGCATATCCCCTTCATCGTCGAACAGCATCTTGATCTGCGATTTGTGCGCTGCGATACTTTCCTGCCATGCCTGTAAACCCTCAGCAGAAATATAAAAATTCTTGGTCGCCAGCCCGCTCGAAGCCTCGCTCAACTGGGCCGGGTCTCTAAAATAATACGGGATATCAGCGTAATACCACAACGGCCGCCCCACTTTTTCGAGTGCAGCGCGCACCATCAGGTGATCCACATGCCTGCCCAGCGTCAGCGGGCATACCAGCACATCATACTGGTTCAATTTTTCTGAAACCAGGCCGACAACTTCATCGATGACGGCCGCATCGCGCGGATTTTGCCCGCCAAAAATACCGTCCGGATAAAGCAGGGAGCCGGTCTGGGTGCGGCGATAAATGCAATCGGGCACGGAAAAATGCACAGCCAGCGCACCTACCCTGCGGCAGGCGTTCTGGTCTTCGATGCGGCGCAAAGCCACAGTTTCCTGGGGCGTGCCGGTTTGCCAGGAATCGTGCATCTCCTGAGTGAACGGCGAAAGCGGCCCGGGCGGCGGATCTCCGGCGCAAATCGTCCAGATCTCGACCGGTATGCCGGTGTGGGTTTGTTCCCAGATCAGGCCGCCGCACGAAAGAACCGCATCGTCAAAGTGGGGGGAGATATAAATCCAGCGCATAATAGTGGGCTGAGTATAAGAAGATTCAGGGTCAGATTGCATGGCAGTTCCGTGACAGGTTGGCTTGTGCCAGAACTAGAATTCGGGCCCGGAGTCGGATAAAACCTGACGCGCAAGCGCCTGTAAACGCGAGGTTTCATCCTCACCGATATGCAGGCTGCCCCAGTAGGTGTCAAGCAGTTCGAGCGGCGTCAGGGCCGCGATCGACTGGTCGGCAGACAGGCGCACCCGTGAGTCAATCTGTGGTCGTTTGACAAAATGAAATTCCAGGGCAGATTTGGCGTGCTCGCGCAGCGCGGATTCGTCGATCAGTTTTTCGAGATCTCGTGGATATTCGACCACCAGGCGCACGATCGCACCGGACATTTGGTCTGCGGCCGGTAAAGCGGCGATCAGACCCTCGGTCAGGTGCTCGCCCGACTGCACGCGGACGAATTTATCGACAAACGGACGCACCCCGTCGAGTTTGTGCCAGTGGACGCTGGTTTTTCCCTTCTCGATCTCGGCGATAACGAAGAATTTATCGTCGGCGACCTCGCCAAAATCGACCCGCTCAATTGAACCGGGGTAAATGACCGGGGGATGACCGTAGACGGTCTTATCCTTGCGGTAGGGGCCGGGGCCGTTCAGATTCTGCGGCTTGTGAATGTGCCCGAGGGCAACATAATCCAGTTTGGGGTTTTTGACCATAGAGCCGGAGAGCACCAGGTCGTTGCCAAGCATGACCATACGCTCGCCGCCATAGACGGCTCCCTGGACCGAGGCGTGCGCCGTCAGGATCAACGGCAGGGACGGGTCAGCCTTTTCAAGATATTCTTCAAAAAGTTGGGACAGGCGCGTTTCGAGTTCGGTGTAAATTTCGGCGCTGTCACCGGCGCCCGTATCGAGAGCAGCCATCAGGCCCGAGCGCGAGACCCAGGGCAGGCCAATCACATTTAACGGCAGCCCGTCCAAATCATCCGGGCCAAGCAGTTGCGGTTTCGAAATGACCCGCACATGCGGCACGTTCAGCGTTTCGAACTCCTGAATGGCGTGGGCGCGGCCGATGGCCGGGGAAAGATCATGGTTGCCGACCAGCAAGATGGTCGGGATGCCGGCCTGGGACAGGCGCATGATACGTTTGCCCCACTCGCGCTGGAAAGTCGGCGCGGGCGAGCGGTCCTTGTAGGCATCCCCGGCAAAGATGACCAGGTCCACCTTTTCGGCAACCGCCGTCTCGACGATCGTATCGAGTGATTTGAGAAAATCGAGCACACGCACCGGCAACCCGGTCTGCGGATCGTGGCGGCCATAATTGGCCATGTCGATATGGGCATCGGCGAAATGCAGGATCCTGATCACGACTAGCCCCCCCATTCTTGCAGGCGTTGAATGGCCGCCGCGAAGTTAGGATTCAGACGAACAGCCTCGCCCATATCCGCATAGGCAGCGCCAGTATCTCCGAGGGCGTAGGCCGCCATGGCGCGCCAATACAGGCTTTCCTCGAGCGTTGGGCCAACAGAAGGCGTCGAAAGGGTGACATCTGCCAGGTTGATCACATCCTGGTAGCGCCCGGTGTAAAAATAGGCCCAGTAAGGGCCGGTCTGATACCAGACCATGCGGTAAGGCCGCAGGTTGCCCTCCTGCGACAGGCCGGCGTAAATAGCAAAGGCCTTGTCGTAAGCCTCAGCGGCCAGTCCGTACTCCTGCAGTTGAACCAGGCTGGTGCCTTTGTTGAACCAGGCAAAAAACAGGTCAATCTCGCTCAGGGTGGAAATGTCCGCTTCGGACAAAGAGAGCGCATTGCGATAGGCCCAGTTAGGGTCGCTCCAATTGCCGAGCAGCGACAAGACTTCCGGTTCGCGCTCGACCGGGTAAACCACCATGAAAAGATAATTGAACGCCCGCCAGCCATTCGAGAAGGCATCGTACTTGATGCGGACATTTTTGCGCGGCTTTTCATTATCTAGGTAATAGGCATCCTGCACGGTGAAAACCTGCTCAGCGTCATCATAGCCGGTCACGAACAGGTAATGACCCATCCAGGTACGGTTGCCCTGGGTATCGCGTTCGTAGTAGCCTTTTTCGATGATGACCGGGAAACCGGCGTTGATCAGAGCCTTCAACACATAGAGCTCACCGCCATGGCGGATGAGGGCCGAATAATCGGTATACTCGATCACAAAATCGGCCATCTCGTAAGGCATAACATTCAGATCGAGTCGGCCGCGGTCGATAAAATTCTTTTGCGGGTCAACAAAGCCAGGCTTGACCACCTGGGCAATCTGATCGCGCAAATCATCGGTTTTGCCGGGCAGGCCCTTCCAGCCCCAGAATTTGAGGGCCATGGTCAGGTTGGCCGGGCCGCAGTAGTTCCAGCGGTTTTTCTGATCAGCATAGAAAAGCTCGCCTTTCAGGTCTGCCCGCTCGGGCAATGGGGTCGGTGTAACGCTCGGAACGGCGGTTGGCAAAACAGGGGTCGGGGTTTCGGTGTTCGGTGAGATGCGGGTGACGCCCGGGGCAGGCAGGGTTTTGGTCGCAACCGGTGCAGCAGGCACAAAAACCTGTTCTGAGGGCGGATTCAAAACCGCGCCAATTTCAGCGCGCAAATTGTCAATACGCCAGGCCAGGCGCGAATTAACGAACGGAATGTTATACACGCCAATCGCAACCAGTAAGGCTGCCAGCGCCCCAAAAAGGATTTGGAATTTTCGTTGTTTGAACATGGGGATGATTATAACAAACGTGAACAGGTTTGGTTCCAGCCGGGTTAGCAGGAAGCCCCTTTCTAATCAGAGCCGATATTCCGTTCAAAATCATAATCACGTTCAACCTTGCAGATTCTGACCTTGAACGCCTGATACCATTTTTGATAACCCATTTTCTGGGCAAACTGATGCTCAGCGTTTTTATGCCAGGCCTTAATATCTTCCAGGCTGGCCCAATAAGAAACAGTGATCCCCAACCCGCTTCGCACAGATTCCATGCCGAGAAACCCGGCTTGGGCTGCGGCTAAATCCACCATTTTATCGGCCATCGCAGAATAGCCTTCATCTCCATCCGTTCGAGTGGAGGTGAATATGACTGCGAAGTAAGGCGGTTTAGGGGTAATGGCTATGTTACTCATTTATCATTCTCCTTATCCTGATTTACCAGTAATTTAAGTACGCATCATTATCGCACTGTGATTGACTGCTTGCAATCGACTTGTTCATTTAACTTGCCTTTTCTGCCAGTATGTGCTATTTTTACCCTAATTCGGAGAAATGCAGCGCATGAATGAAAATCAGAAAACCGTAGTCGTCATCGAGGATGAACCCGACGCCGCAGAGATGTTCGGCGAAATGATGCGCGTCAACGGCTTCCGGGTTGTCAAAAGCTATACCAGCGGTCCGGCCATCTCGATCATCGAGCAGGAAAAGCCCGACATCGTCATTCTGGATGTGATGATGCCGGAAATCTCAGGCATCGACATTCTCAAAATCATGCGCGACAAACCCGATCTGTCGCGGATCCCGGTCGTGGTTGTTTCAGCCAAAAGCATGCCGGCCGACATCAAGACCGGGCTTGAAGCCGGGGCATCGGTCTACCTCACCAAACCGGTCGGATTTCTCGACCTGAAACAAGCCGTCGAAAGTGTCTTCCGGGATCGCTAACCCAAGCCATGAGCCTGATCCGCGCCTTCATCGCGCTCGAAATCCCGCCTGTCCTGCAAAACATCATCGCCCAACATAGCGCCATCCTGCAAAAAGAGGCTCCCCATATCGTCCGCTGGGTGGCCCCGGTCAATATCCACCTGACCTTGAAATTTCTGGGCGAGACATCCGCTGCCAGCCTGCAAGAGCTGGTTCACGCCCTGGCCGCGGTCACCGCTCAACAACCGCCTTTTTCAATCTCGGTCGGCGGATTTGGGGTCTTCCCCAACCCCAAGCGCCCGCGCGTTTTGTGGATTGGGATACAGGCCCCGCCCGAACTTGGGCACCTGTCTCACGCCATTGAAACCGCCTGCGCCCGGCTCGGCTACCCGGCCGAAGAAAAACCCTTCAACCCGCATCTGACGCTGGGCCGCGTCCGCGAAGACGCCGACCAGACCCGACTGCGACCGGCGCTGCAAAACTATCAGATCGGACAACTCGGTGCAATCAACGTGGAAAGTGTTACACTATTCCGCTCAGACTTGCGCCCGCAAGGCCCCAGCTATACCGCCCTTGCGCACATCCCGCTTGCTAAACTTGATCCATAACCAAAGAGGTGAACCCTGAACCCGCTCGAACTTGCCCATACCATAGTTAACGCCATTGAAAACAAAAAAGGCGAAAACATCGTCTTGATGGATTTACAAGGCGTCGTGTCTTTTACCGATTATTTCGTCATCTGTACCGGCAGCAGCGACCGCATGCTCAACGCCCTGGCCGATGGCGTCAGCGATGAGTTACGCCAGAAATACCAGATCAAAACCCGTCCGCAGGGAGCGGCCGAGGCCGGCTGGGTGATCGTCGATTGCGGCAACGTTATCCTGCATGTTTTTGCCGCCGAACAACGCGCCTATTACAACCTTGAAGAACTCTGGCGCGAAGGCAAGACCCTGCTCAAACTGCAATAAGCATTCGGCCAAATATTCTTCAAAATGAGCGTTAAATAAAGACGGAGGAGCGGGACAAGACCCTGCTCCTCCGTCTTATGTTGGAATCGTAAGAAACTACTTTTCGAAGATCCAGGTATCAACGGCGCGCGACCAGGTTACCAGCTCTTCGGCTTTGAACCACAGCGCCGCTTCAGCTTCGCCGTTTTCGACCGAATCAGAAGCGTGCGTCAGGTTGCGGCCAACCTCAAGCGCGAAATCGTGCCGGACGGTGCCGGGAGCCGCTTCCCAGGGGCGGGTGGCGCCCATTGTCTGGCGAATGGCTGCGATCGCATTCGGGCCTTCCCAAACCATTGCCATGACCGGCGAAGCAGTGATATAAGAAATCAAGCCAGCATAAAATGGCTTGCCTTTGTGAATGGCATAGTGCGTTTCAGCCAGTTCGGCCGGCACCTGCAAGAATTTTGCCGCCACCAGGCGCAGTCCGCGCCGTTCAAGGCGCGAGATAACCTCACCCACCAGCCCACGCTGGACGCCATCGGGTTTTACAAGCACGAGAGAACGTTCCACTTTAACCTCCATCAAATTTTGAAATGACGGGCGAGATTGTACCATAACGCAGGTTCAGGACAGGAGAAGACAATGGGCAAATTAACTGGCAAAACGGCGATCATTACCGGCGCGACGAGCGGAATCGGCCGGGCAACCGCCCTGCTTTTCGCCGACGAAGGCGCCAGCCTGGTCTTAACGGGACGCCGCGTGGACCTGGGCCAAAGCATCGAAGCGGAATGCCGGCAAAGGGGAGTCCGGGCCCTGTTCGTCGAAGCGGACCAGACCCTGGCCGGGGATTGCGCGCGAGTAGTGGAATCCGCACTCAAGGCGTTCGGGCAGATCGACATCCTGTTCAACAACGCCGGGATCGTGACCAAAGGCACCGCCGAAACCACCAGCGAGGAGGATTGGGCCCAGAGCATGGCCCTGAATGTGACTGCAGTCTGGCGCATGTGCCGGCTGGTCATCCCCGAAATGCGCAGGGTGGGCGGCGGGGTGATCGTCAACAACGCATCCGATTGGGCGGTGGTCGGAGGCAAGGGCGCGCTGCCTTATGCGACCAGCAAAGGCGCGGTGGCCCTGATGACAAAGAGCATGGCGCTCGACCATGCTCATGAGAATATCCGCGTCAATGCGGTTTGCCCCGGTGATACTTTCGTTGAACGCTGGCTTGAAAAGGGTTATTTTGAAGGCAGCGACCCGGTCACGCTCGAAGAGGCCATGCGCGAATCGGCTTCGTATATTCCGATGCAGCGTTTCGGCCAGCCAGGTGAGATCGCTCGCGCCGCGCTCTTCCTGGCGTCGGACGATTCATCTTTTGTGACCGGGCATTTGCTGCTGGTGGATGGGGGCAACACGGCCCAATAAGTGCCAGACGCAGGAAGGCGTCATCCAATTCACCTGTCCACCTGACCAGCGCCAAACTCCCCCCTCGGCGGGGGAGTTTTTTGTTCACGATGACTATGATGGGGCTTGAAAGGAAATTCGACCATGAAAAAGATCATCTTGTTTGTTTCCCTGCTCATCCTGGCAACCCTGGCCTGCGATATGACCATCTCGGTTGCGCCAGGAGACCTCCCGGCGACCCAGGCGGCGAATACCGTTATACCGGCCACCCAAATGCCTGAACCAGCCACAACCACCCCGGAGATTTTCATTTCCCTGACCCAGGCTGTGCCAGGAGAATCCCAAACCACCAACCCGCCCGTTCCGACCGTCACTGAGCCTGTCGAAGTGCCAACCACCGCTCAACCACCCGAAAGCGCTGGGACGACTGTCACCTACAGCCCGCTGACTGTTACCATTCCGCAAGCCATCGCGAGCGGCGCCAACGGTCAAGACTTCCCGCGTCTAGACAACGACAATGCAGCCTGGTGGGAGAAAACTCCCGGCCATTTGCAGGTCAGCCTGGCTGATTACTACACCCTGCGAGGCAAAACCCACCTGCCAGCCATCTATGTTTACCCGGCTTCGGCCTACGCTGAACTGGTTCCGGCCGCTTTCGAGAGCATCCACCGCCTGCAAAACTACCTGTACGCCCCAAACAATGTCCCGGCGCTCGATCAACTGCCCAGCGTTCCATTTTTCAACGCCCAAATCCTGTTCGCTGCCCACATCCAGTCGGTTGCGTTCCAAAACGGCAAAGGCATTCGCTACATCAGCGAGTACGCCCAATACCCGGCATCCGCCAACAACACCGATCTGTTCTACAATTTCATCGGAGTAACGAGCGATGGGGAGCGCTACATCGTGGCTATTTTCCCACTCACCAGCGCTGTACTCGCTGAAACCAGCGACGCCGGCGCGCCCCTGCCTACAGGCGGAATCCCCTACCCATCCATGGCAGACCCCGCCACCAACATGGACGCCTACTACATCGCCGTCACTGACCTGCTCAATGCTCAACGTTCCGACAGTTTCACACCACACCTGGACGAGTTGGACCGGTTGATCCAATCCATATGGATTGAGCCATAACCTGTCCGCCTGACCAGCCCAAAACTCCCCCCCTGGCGGGGGAGTTTTCATTTGGAAGGTTATATCATCAACGTAGAGAATACCGATCAGGAGGCTCCCATGTTTGCCTGTGCTCTCACACTTCTACTCTTATCCCCGGTCATCTTTGCGGCTGCTGCACTTGAAAACCACGTCTCGCCTAATGAACTGAGCGAAATGGGCGTTCGCGTTGGAAACTCACATTCCTAAAGCGCCATGAACCAGCCCCGCACATGGAAATTCGGAGCATGCGCCCTGGGTCTCTGAATCCGACCGTTTTACACAGATCATGCTTGAGACACTGCTGGCGCAGGCCCGGCAACCCTGAACCTGTCCACTTGGCCAGTTCACAACTCCCCCCTTGGTGGGGGAGTTTTTTTATCGGTGAGAGTATGATGTCATCAGTCATCCATGGCAGCAAAGATATAAGGAGCATCATCATGAACACTTCCCTGACCATCAAACGAATCGTCATCTTCCTCGGGTTTGCATTTGGAATTCCCTGGGTTGCGGCCCTGGCCATCGCTCTGAGCGGTTTCTGGGAGGCCAATCCACTCCAGGCAATGATGCTGGCGAATCTGGTCTTTATCTCGACCCCGGTGCTGGCCAACCTCGCCACCCGCCTCACCACGCAGGAGGGCTGGGAAAACTTCATGCTGCGGCCGAACTTCCGGCGCAACTGGCGCTTCTGGCTGGCGACCTGGCTTTTCCCGTTCCTGGCAACTGTGACCGGCGGCGCGCTGTTCTATCTGCTCTTCCCACAGTCTTTTGACCCCACCCTGGGCGAGCTGCGGAAACTGACCGCCAGCGTCCCGGCCCTGGCAGAAATCAACCCGTGGCTGCTGATGCTGTCCATCACGCTTCAGATCGTTTTGATCGCAACCCCAATCAATACCGTGGTCTCACTGGGCGAGGAACTCGGCTGGCGTGCCTACCTGTTGCCCAAGCTGATGGCGCACTTCGCCGGATCTGAGCCTGCCAACGCGTCTGCGGCGCGCAAGGCGGCGTTACTGGTCGGCCTGATCCACGGCATATGGCACTGGCCGCTTTTCTTCCTGTCCACCCGGCTCGATTCCGGATCGGCTTTCCCCTTTCCGCTGGTGTATCTGGTTTTCACCTGCTCGATGAGCATCCTGCTCTCGTGGGCTACCCTGCGCAGCGCCAGCGTATGGCCGGCTGCAATTGGACATGGCGCCATCAACGGCACTTCCGCCCTGGCAGGCTATCTGCTCAAAGGACCGGCCCTCCCGCTGCTCGGCCCGGCGCCCACCGGCCTGATCGGAGGCCTGGCGTATCTCATCCTCGGCTTGGGATTGTTCTTCAGCCGCAAAGCGTTCGCGCAAAAATGAAACCGCTGACCGTTAAACTCTTTCCTTACCAGGAACACCTTTCTGAAGGATGAAACCATGCAACTAACCATCTCTCAACTCTCCAAACAATACCGCCGCGATTTCTGGGGACTGCGCGACTTCGATCTGGAACTGGGTTCGGGCGTAATCGGCCTGCTCGGCCCGAACGGCGCGGGCAAATCGACCCTGATTCGGATGCTGGCCACAATCACCCAGCCAAGCGCCGGAACGATCCAGTGGAACGGGACGGACATCGTCAAATCGCCGGATACCCTGCGAGCCGTACTCGGATATTTACCCCAGGATTTTGGCGTCTACCCCAACCTGAGCGGGCTGGAATTCCTCGAATACATGGCCGCGATCAAGGGCCTGGATGCCAGATCTGCCCGGCGCCGGATCGATGAATTGTTGACTGTGGTCAATCTCGTCCATGCCGCCAAACGCCCGCTCGGCGGCTATTCAGGCGGGATGAAGCAGCGCATCGGCATCGCCCAGGCCTTGCTCAATGATCCGCAACTGTTGATCGTAGACGAACCGACCGTCGGGCTTGACCCCGAGGAGCGGGTGCGCTTCCGCAACCTGCTCTCCGACCTTTCGGGCGAACGGATCATCCTGCTCTCGACCCATATCGTCTCGGATGTGGAAGCCACCGCCACCGAGATCGTTGTCATCAACCACGGGCGCAAACTCCAACACGCCGCGCCTGAAAAGCTGCTGCAACTGCTCGAAGGACAGGTCTGGCAGTGGATCGTCCCCTCTGAAACGCTGCCCGCCCTCAAACAGAAACACATTGTCAGCGGCACCGTCCGCCGCGCTGACGGAGTGCAGGTGCGGGTGGTGAGCGCGTCCGCCCCCTCGCCCGAGGCGCAGCCCGTGCCCCCCAGTCTCGAGGATGTTTATCTCCATCTCGTTTCTCAAAATGGAGCCAGGCAATGAACGTGATCTATCACCTGGCGCGCGCCGATTTCCTCGAGCGCACCCGGCGTTACAGCTTTCTGATCATGCTTGGGCTGGTGCTGTATCTCGGCTACCTGGTCAATATCGGCCAAATCACCTTGCGTCTCGAAACTTATCGCGGGGTTTTCAACTCGGCCTGGGTCGGCAGCATGATGACCCTGGTGGTCAACTTCCTTCTGGGTTGGTTTGGCTTCTACCTGGTCAAGAATTCCATTGCGCGCGATTACGAAACCGGCGTGGGGCAGATCATGGCAACCACGCCGCTCTCCCGCCCGGTCTATCTGCTCGGCAAGTGGCTCAGTAATTTTATGGTGCTAGATCTGCTGGTCTTGATCCTGATGCTGGCGGCGGTTGCGATGCAATTCATCCAGCGCGAAGCCCCACAGATTGACTTCTGGGCTTTGAGCGCGCCGTTTCTGTTTGTGGCCCTGCCTTTCATGGCGCTGGTTGCAGCCCTGGCGGTCTTGTTCGAGAGCATTTCGTGGCTGCGCGGCAGTTTTGGGAATGTGGTCTATTTTTTTCTCTTTATTATGGTCATCGCGATGGTTGCGATCATGTTTGGCGGGCAGATCCCGCTTCTGGATTGGCTGGGGTTTGGCGTTTTCAAAAGCAGCATGGCCATCGCCGCGCAAGCCGCCTATCCCGCCTACCAGGGCGGACTGGCCCTGAGCATGGTGCCCGCTTCGGCGGAGATTCAACCCTTTGAGTGGGCAGGCGTAGACTGGACTCTCTCAATCATCCTGCCGCGCCTGGCGATATTCGGCCTGGCGATTGGATTGACCTTGCTCGGCGCGCTGTTCTTTGACCGTTTCGACACTTCCAGGGCGCGCCTGCGCGGCAAAAAGGCCGTCTCGGGTGTGAACGAACCAGGTCCGTCAGATGAAATGACCTCGACGACGGCAGAATCAAACCCGACGGTTCGCCTGACCCCGCTGACAGCTGCGTCCCCACGCTTTCACTTTGGAACCTTGTTCCTGGCCGAATTGCGGCTCTTGCTCTATCGCTTGCCCTGGTGGTGGTATCTCGTTGCCGTTGGCCTGATCGCAGCCTCATTCTTTCTGCCGCTCGAAACCCTGCGCCAAAACATTTTACCCGCCGCCCTGGTCTGGCCGCTGCTGGTTTGGAGCGGGCTAGGCTACCGTGAAACCCGCCACGACACCCGCCAAATGGTTTTCTCCGCGCCGCGCCCGTTGTGGAATCAAATCCCGGTCGCCTGGCTGGCCGGTTTCGTGGTCGCCTTGCTGATGGGCGGCGGAACCCTGGTCAGATTCGGCCTGGCCGATGAGATCGCGAGTCAATTGTCCCTGGCGGCGGGGCTGCTCTTTATCCCCTCCCTGGCTCTGGCGCTCGGGGTCTGGACCGGCAGCAGCAAGGCCTTCGAAGTGGTCTATGTGGTTTTCTGGTATCTCGGGCTGCTGAACAAAGTTCTCGAGCTGGATTATCTCGGCTTGCACACACCGCAGAACTGGCCCGTCTACCTGCTTTTGAGCCTCGCCTTGTTCGCTCTCGCCCTGCTCGGGCGGCAGAGACAACTGAAAAGCTGAGAAACCGCATGTACGCTCTCTATCATCTCATCCGCGCCGATTTTCTCGAGCGCATCCGCCGGTACAGTTTTTTGATCATGCTCGGGCTGGTGGTCTGGCTGGGTTATGCCAGCGCCAGCCAGCAGATCATCCTGCGCGTCCCGCCCGATTATGTAGGCGAGATCAACTCGCATTGGATTGGCGCGCTGATGGCGATGACCGCCACGCTCTTTTTGGGCTGGTTTGGCTTTTACCTAGTCAAAGGCTCGGTGGCGCGCGATTACGAAACCGGCGTGGGGCAGATCATGGCGACCACGCCGCTGACCCGCCCGCTCTACACGCTCGGTAAGTGGCTGAGCAACTTCGCCGTTTTGGGAGTCATGCTCATAATTCTGCTGGCCGCCGGAGTGCTGATGAACCTGCTGGTCGGCGCAAGTCTCGACTTGTGGGCGCTGGCCGCCCCGACTTTGCTGATCGCGCTACCTTGCATGGTGCTGATTGCGGCCCTGGCTGTTCTATTTGAAACCATCAGTTGGCTGCGCGGCGGCCTCGGCAACGTGGTCTACTTTTTTGTTTTCATGCTCGGCCTGATCCCCAGCATCGAGAGCAAAACCTACCAACCCCTGCTCGATTTTGCCGGGTTCCGGCTGATCGGCGACCAGATCGCCCGGGCCGCCAAAAGCGCCTACCCCGAAAGCCAGGGCGGGTTTGCCTTCTCGATCACCAGCGGCATCGAGCCACGCTATTTCCCTTACGATGGCCTCGCCTGGACGAGTGAAATTGTGCTTTATCGCTTGTTTTTCATCCTGATGGCACTGGGACTGGTGCTGCTGGCCGCCCTTTTCTTTGACCGCTTCAACCCCTCGCACCTTTCAAGGACAAAAAAGCGGGAAGCGTCCGCCCCGCAGCCTGTTGCCGTTATCGAAGCCAAGCCTGTCCCCAACCTCCACCTGACCCCGCTCGCCAGCGCCCAATCCCGCTTCCGTTTCGACGCGCTTTTGGTGGCCGAACTGAAACTGTTCCTAAAAGGCCAACGCTGGTGGTGGTACGCCATCGCCAGCGGATTGATCGCCGCGCAACTGCTGAATGATCTGGACACCACCCGCCTGATGCTGGCTGTTGCTTGGGCCTGGCCGATCTTGATCCTGAGCGGGCTCGGCTGCCGCGAAGCCCGCCACGATACACGCCAGATTGTTTTCTGCGCTCCGCGCCCGCTCTTGAACCAACTGCCCGCCCTGTGGCTTTCGGCCTTTGCTGTTCTCGCCCTGCTGGGTTCCGGCGCTTTCATCCGCTTTCTCGCGGCTGGAGAATTTACCAGCCTGCTGGCCTGGCTGGCGGGAGCGTTGTTCATCCCCTCCCTGGCGCTGGCCCTGGGTGTGCTGACCGGCTCCGGCAAAACCTTTGAAGTCGTCTATGTTTTGTGGATGTACGGTGTGCTGCAACGCGTCCCGGCCTTTGATTTCGTCGGCACAACACCATCAAGCCCGTGGCACATCTATGCGCTTCTGGCGCTAGTGTTGATGGTCATTGGTGTTCTTGCCAGGCAAGGACAGTTGAAAAGCCGCTAAAACCACCCTCTTTAGTATCTTACAAGTGAAATTTGCACCAAATAACACAGAAAATTAAACACAAAGGGCACAAAGTAGCACGAAGTAAGAGCTTTTAAGGTTTTCCTTTGTGTTCCATCGTGACCTTCGTGGTTAAAAGGTTTTCTTTTCCGGCTTGTCCGGGTTAGGGATTGAGATAGCTATGTCCAAACTGATACTCATCGAAGGCATTCCCGGTTCGGGAAAAACCAGCACTGCCCGTTTTGTCTGCGACCGGTTGGCGCAACAAGGTCAACAACCGGCCCTGTTCCTGGAAGGCGACTGGAACCACCCGGCAGACTATGAATCTGTGGCCTGTCTCGAGCAAAGCGAATACGCCGGGTTACAAGAGCAATTTCCAACCTGCCTAGATTTCCTATCTCAACATGCCGAACTGAAAAATGGCGAATGGTTTTTCAGTTACCGAAAAATGCAGCACGAAAACCCTGAACAGGCTCCAGACGCATTGTTCGAAGCCCTGGCGCATTTTGAAATTTATGACTTGCCCGCCGAAAAACATCAACGCCTGATGCGCCAGAGCTGGCGAAACTTTGCTGGCCGCGCGCTTGACGATGATTTCACTTATGTTTTTGAGTGTTGTTTTCTGCAAAACCCGACCACCACCTTGCTGGCGCGTCATAATTTACCCGTCGAGGCTATTTATCAGCATGTTCGGGCGCTGGCAGATGCCATCCAGCCGCTCCAACCGCGATTGATCTACCTCGCACCGCAAAACCCCCGCGCAGCCCTTGAACACGTCCGCGCGGAGCGCCCAAAAGAATGGGCCGATTATGTCACCGGGTATCTGACCGGGCAGGAATTTGGCAAAGCACACGGGTTGAACGGTTTCGAGGGTGTCATCCAATTCTATGAAATGCGCCAAAAACTGGAAGTTCAGCTTCTACGCGATCTGCCTTTTCAATCCTTGATGCTTGAACACTCCGGCAAAGAATGGCCGCGCTGCAACGATGAAATCAGCACGTTTATCAACGCCTAGATTGCACCTGACCAGGTAAAACTCGAGAGTTTTTAATTCTATCCGCGTTATCATGGCGCTAATAGTTAATAAACAAAAAGGAAGGCAAAAATGAGTATCCAAAGTGAACTTTTATATTTCATGATGAAAAATCGTCATCTGTTCCGGTTGCGGTTGAAACAGGAAACCTGGGACGAGAACACCTCCATCCCGGCTTTTCGCACACTTTGCGAAGAATCCAACCGCAAAATGGAAGACAAACTCCCCGCCGGCCTGAAGGTTGAAGCATTTAAACTGGCCGAGATGAACGCCGAATGGCTGATCCCGGCCGGGGCAAATAAAAACAAGGTGATTTTCTACACCATCGGCGGCGGTTACATCAGCGGAACGTGCAACGACCACCGCACCCTGGTTGCCAAAGTGGCCCAGGCCAGCGGCATCACCGTCCTGATGTTTGACCACCGTCTGGCCCCCGAAAATCCATACCCCGCAGCACTCGATGATTCGGTTACAGCCTATCGCTGGCTGTTGGAACAAGGCACCCTGCCCGAAAATATCGTCATCATGGGCGAATCAGCGGGCGGCGGGTTGTGCCTGGCGACTTTGCTGGCGGTGCGAGACCAGGGTTTGCCGCTCCCCGCAGGAGCCGTGGCGCTCTCTCCCTGGACAGACCTGACACTGAGCGGTGAATCGTACCGCACTCGGGCCAGGGTCTGCATCTCGCCGCCCGGCATGTCTCAGGTTTGCAGCAAATACTACATCGGCGAACATGACGCTACCGACCCCTGGATTTCTCCGCTTTACGGCGACCTGCGAGGCTTGCCGCCGCTCTTCATTAATGTGGGCGATTACGAAACCATGCGCGACGATTCTGTCCGCTTTGCCGCCAAAGCCAAAACCGCCGGTGTGGATACCACCCTGGTCGTTGGCGAAAAAATGATCCACTGCTACCCGCTGATGGCTGGCATGTTCCCCGAGGCAACTCAGGCTCTGAACGAAGTTTGTCGCTTCATCCGCAAGCAACTGCAAATTGTTTAGAACAACTATCCATATGGCCGCTGCGCAATAAAAAAACCAAACATAAAAAGGAGTCACACAAATGAAAAACTTACAGGTTTATATAATCCCACTGATGATCGTTTTTCTGCTGGCCGCCTGTACCCCGGCAGCAACCGCTACCCCAGTTCCGACCAATACACCGCTTCCCCCAACCATCACGCCGGCGCCGACGATTGCTCCACTGGATATACAGCGGACATTAACTGTCGGCGATATGGAGCGGAGCTATTTCATTCACATCCCCGAGGGTCTGACCAGCCAGCAGGCGCTGCCGCTTGTATTCGTTTTCCACGGCTATCAGGAATCCGGCACAAGCGCCCGCAATTACACCGGCTTCGATCAGATCGCCGATGAGAACGGCTTCATCGTTGTTTATCCGAACGGCAGTGGTTCATCCAGTGCGCGCTCCTGGAACGCCAGCGGCTGCTGCGGATATGCTTTGCAAAATGAAGTTGACGAACCCGCCTTCGTGCGCGCCATCATCGCCGACGTCGAGACGCTCTTGAGCGTGGACCCCAAACGGATCTATGCAACCGGGTTTTCCAATGGCGCCCTGCTCTCTTACCGCCTGGCCTGTGAAATGTCGGATACCTTTGCAGCCGTTGCTCCGGCAGGCGGGGTGCTGATGTATGAGCCGTGTGCCCCGCAGCAGCCTGTCTCTTTGATGCATGTGCATGGCATGCAAGACAGCGTTGTCCCGTTTGAAGGCGGCGGCTCCGGCATCCAGTTCCCACCCGTTGAAGAAGGCCTGAACACATGGGTAACCCTGGACGGGTGCAGTGGCGAAGCACAGACAGAACAGGATGGGATTTTGACTCACACCACTTACGGTGTTTGCAAGCCAGGCATTTCAGTCGAGCTTTATGCGATTGATGGCATCGGTCACAGTTGGCCTTCACAGTATGTTATTCCGATCTCCCAAACCGTTTGGGAGTTCTTCGCCGCGCATCCCAAGCCGTAAGGACATTGTAGAAAAACTGATCCAAAGGTTTCGCACTTGTTGATGGGAGAAGCACAAAATGAAAATCCTTGCGCTTGAACATGAACTCGATGGCGCAACGCCAGAGAAATTCCAGCAGCTTGCTCGCGCCGAAGCCGCCCAGGCCTGGGAGTTGTACCAGCAGGGCATCCTCCGCGATCTCTACTTTCGCGCTGACCGCCACGAGACAGTATTGGTGCTCGAATCGCAGGATGTCGAATCGGCGCGCCAGGTTCTGGAAACTTTACCCCTGGTAAAACATGGACTGATCACTTTTGAGCTGATCCCGCTGGTGGCTTACCCGGGCTTTGCGCGCTTGTTCTAGTGCCGGCACAAGAGCCTGTCCACCTGACCAGTTTAAAACTCCCCCAGCGGCGGGGGAGTTTTAAATTACCGCCAATTATCATTTAAACAATCAACATTACAAAAAACCGGAGAAACCATGAAATCTCAACCTGCCCTGAAGTGGCTCATTCCGCCTATTTTTGTGCTTGCTCTGATCGCCGCAAGTTTTGGGTTATTCGACCCAACCCCCGGCGAACCATTCCCGTACACCAACCACCGCGGAGAAACCGTCACGATCAACGGCAGCGGACTGTATTTTTACGATACGGTAAGTTCCGCAGCCCAAATGCAAGGCAACGACCTGATTACGCTGATCGTCGGGTTACCCTTGCTGGCCTTCTCCGCCCTTTGGGCTTCTCGCGGCTCCCTGCGCGGACGGCTGCTCCTGACTGGCACGCTCGGCTTTTTTCTGTACACCTACCTGTCCATGTCCACGCTGACCTCGTACAACCATTTGTTCCTGGTCTATGTGGCGCTGTTCACTCTCAGCCTGTTTGCCTTCATTTTAAGCATGATGTCGTTTGACCTTATCAGCCTGCCCGGGCATTTCTCACAGAAACTGCCACGCGCCTGGATTGCGGGTTTGGAATTTGTGGTAGCCGCCTTCCTCGGCCTGGCCTGGCTGGCGCGTATCATCACACCGCTCTCCCAGAACCAGACTCCTGCCCTGGAAAACACCACCACACTGGTCATCCAATTCATGGATTTGGGCTTGATCGTACCAATGGCGGTTCTGGCTGGCATCCTGCTCTTGCGCCGCAACGCGTGGGGTTACCTGCTGTCTTCCGTATTTGTGCTAAAAGCCATTACATTAGGGTTGGCGGTCAGTGTCATGAGCATCAACATGTCGCTAAAGGGCGTGCCTGACAGCCTGACCATCGTGGTTCCCTTCCTGGTCATCACAGCTGTGAACCTGGTAATGGCCGTCTTGCTGCTCAAAAACGTAAATCAGAGAACGATCCTTGCCTAGGAGAACAAAACCATGAAAAAATTCCTAAAATTCATCGCCATTTTTGCCGGGCTGGTTGCCCTGGTTGTCATCACCGCCGTTCTACTCACGCCCTGGATGGATCGTTGGGGCGCAACCGATGCCGAGATCCAGGCCACTTTCCCAGGTGATGAACTTGTTAAGAACCCAGCCAGTTTTCTCAACCGCGCCATTACCATCCAGGCCCAACCAGAACAAATCTACCCCTGGCTTTTGCAAATCGGGGCAGACAAGGGTGGCTGGTACAGCTACGACTGGCTTGAAACCCTGGCGAACTGCCCCAATACCAACGCCGACCGCATCCACGATGAATGGCAGGGATTGACGGTGGGCGACGAGGTCAAAATGTGCCCTGGAGAATTTGCTCCGCCGCCCTACATCGTTGCCCAGCTCCACCCCAATCGGGCGATCATCATGGGTCACCAGGAAAACGGGGAATGGGTTGACCTGTACCAATTCGTTCTCATCCCACAAAACGACGGTTCCACCCGCCTCGTTCTGCGGACCCGGACCATGATGATCGGCGGCATCTGGGACGTTGTTCACCCGATCGCTTTCATCATGGAACAACGTATGCTCCGCACCGTCAAAGAACGCGCAGAAATATTGGCGCAAGGAGAATAAGATATGGCAAACACCAAGCCTGCCCTGCCCTGGCTAATGTTGATTTCCCGCTCGGTGTTATTCATCAGCGCCCAGGCACTCATCGCCATCTTCCTGTACTTAAACGGAACCAACGAAGCCTGGGCCGAATCTGCCCGCTGGTGGATTTTCTTCCCGATCCTGGCCAATCTGGCATCTATCGCCCTGTTGGTATTGGTTTTCCGCATCGAAGGAAAACGTTTTTTCGACATTCTGCGCTTTTCAGGCGAGACCGTCAAAACCGACCTGATCTGGTTTTTCGGCTCCAGCCTGATCGGCCTGCCCCTCGCGGCCGCTCCGATGAATTTTCTGGGGACAGCCATCTTCGGCGACCCGATGATCCCGATCAATATGCTTTTTCGCTCCATCCCAAGCTGGGCGCTGATACTCGGAATTCTCTTTCCGCTAACCATCGGCCTGGCAGAACTGCCAACCTACTTTGGCTACGTCATGCCGCGCCTGTTCAGTGAAAAGGCCAGCCCGGCCCCCGGATGGCTCGGTTTTCTGGTTGCCGCACTCTTTCTTGGCCTACAACATTGCTTTCTGCCCTTCATCGCCGATGGCAACTACCTGCTCTGGCGCGGATTGATGTACCTGCCCTTTGCTCTCTACGCCGGGCTGATGATCAAACTACGCCCCAGCCTGCTCCCGTACTTCGCCGTTGTCCATACCCTGATGGATTTTTCTGCGCTGAGCGTTTACCTGATGATCTAATGACAGACCTGTCCACTTGACCAGGGTAAGACTCCCCCACAGATGGGGGAGTCTTTTGTTTTCAGCGGTTATCATGGAACTATGAAACTCACCCTGAGAAAATACAAAAACGATGACGATCACTGGAAAATCCGCCAGTTCTTGCGCGAGGTATACCTGCTGAACGACCGCCGGGAAGTCGTCTGGCCGCTTTACCGTTGGGATTACTGGCGCTGGCATGTCAACGAAAATATTTTCAAATTCAACCTCGAAGCGGCGGTTTTTTTATGGGAAACGGACTCAGGCCGACTGGCAGCTGTGCTCCACCCTGACGGGGCCGGCGAGGCCTTTTTGCAGGTCCATCCAGCTTTCCACACCCCCGAACTGGATGTGGATATGATGTCGGTCGCCGAAACCCAATTCGCCACAACGCAGGCCGAGGGGAATCAGCGTCTGACTCTTTGGGTGCATGGCAGCGATTTTATCCGGCAAGACCTGCTCACGCGGCGCGGCTACACCAAAGGCAAACATCCCGAATATCAGCGCCGGCGTGATATGTACCTGCCCATCCCCAAATTGCCTGCCCCAGATGGTTACACGATCCGGGCTCTGGGAGATGAAAGCGAGCACCCGGCGCGCAGTTGGGTCTCATGGAAAGCCTTCCATCCAGATGAGCCGGACGAGAAGTACGAGGGCTGGGACTGGTACCGCAACGTTCAGCGCGCTCCGCTCTATTGCCGTGACCTGGACCTGGTAGCGGTCGCCCCAAACGGTGAATTCGCCGCCTTTTGCACGCTCTGGTTCGACGATGTGACCCGCACTGCCGCCTTTGAGCCAGTCGGCACCCACCCTGACCATCAACGCAAGGGGCTGGGCAAAGCCTTAATGGCTGAAGGTCTGCGCCGCGTGCGCAACCTGGGCGCAACACTCTGTACGGTTGGCTCGTATTCCGAGGCAGCAGGCGCCTTATATGCATCGATGGGCTTCACAGAGTATGATTTAAGCGAACCCTGGAACAAAGAGTGGTAAAAGGAATATCCTATGAACAGCAAAACCCGTTCCACCCGAACCTTTTTTATCCTGCTGGCCATTTTGGCTCTGGCAGCAGCGTTGAATTCTGTCCTGCCACAAGGCGAAATCGGGACTTTGATGCCGAAATCCGAAATTCCTATCTGGCAACTGGCGCTGGCAGGGGCAGGTATTACGGCAGTACTGTATGGTCTGCTCGGTTTCATCGGTCTCATCTTATGGCGCAATCTGGGTTTTCCTGAAATCTGGGCAGAAGATGTCACCAACCGCCAGCGTTTTCTCGTGCCCGCGATTGCGGGCGGTGTGCTTGGCATCATGCTAATCATCGGTGATCTAATTTTCAGCCAGTTCAATGGAATCGGCCGGTTGATGCATCCGCCGTTCCCAACTTCACTCGTGGCCTCCATCTCGGCAGGAATCGGCGAAGAGATGATCTTCCGCCTGTTCTTCGTCTCATTCTGGACATGGCTGATCGGCAAAGTCATCCTGCGAGGGCGCGCTTTAACCATCGTTTATTGGGTCGTCAGTACAGCTTCAGCCATTGCTTTTGGTGCGGGCCACCTGCCTTCACTGATGATCATTCTCGGGGTAAACGACCCATCGCAATTTTCGCCTGTTTTGCTCTTCCAGATATTCCTGCTCAATGGCCTGATCTCAATTGTGCCGCATACTACTTCAAAAAATATGGTTTCCTCGCGCCGGTCGGTGTTCACTTCTGGACAGATATCGTCTGGCACATGCTTTGGGGATTAATGTGACGATTGTCTGTTCATCTAATTACGCATGATAGTTGGGCGATCACAGCCTATTTGCTAAAATCCTTGCAGGAGTCATCATGCGTATTCGCTTCACCACTTCCCTGACCTTCATCGTTCTCATCGCCCTGGCGTTTGCCCAACCTGCCGCCTCCGCGCCCGCGCCTGGGGGCGGTACATTTGCCCCCGGTGCGCACCTGCGCTTTGAGCATCTCACCATCGATGATGGCCTTTCGCAAAACGCCGGGCTGGCCCTCCTGCAAGACCGCCAGGGCTACCTGTGGATCGGCAGTCAGGACGGGCTCAACCGCTACGACGGTTATGGCTTTACCCAATTCAAGCACGATCCAGATAATCCCAACTCGCTCAGCGCCAACGGGATTATTGCACTCCATGAAGACACCGATGGCCTGCTCTGGGTAGGCACCTGGGGCAGCGGTCTCAACCGCTTCGACCCAAAAACTTCCACATTTACACGTTACCCGTCCGACCCTGAAAATCCCGACAGCCTGAGTCACCCGATCGTCACCGATATTTTTCAAGACGAGCAGGGCAGCTTGTGGGTTGGCACCCTCGGCGGATTGGATCGCTTCGACCCGGCCACCGGCACATTCAAACATTTTCGTCACGATCCGGTTCGCGCCGACAGCCTGAGCAGCGATGCCATTTCGGTCATCGCCCCCGCCGATGATGGAAAATTGTGGATCGGCACAGGCGCGTTCAGCACTCCCGGCGCAGGACTGAATCTGTTCGACCCGCAAACCGGCAAAACGCAGCGTTTTTCATCCAGCGGTGAATGCCTGGCCTCCCCCAACATTTCAGATATCCTGCCGGCCCCGGATGGTAATCTGTGGATCGCCTTCGGCGGCTACGGCGTCTCGGGCGGCGGGCTTGACCGTTATAACCCTAAAACGGGCTCGTGCTCGCATTTCGATAGCGCCGAAGCTTTCGACAATCAGATCACCGACAATAACATCACCGACCTGACCTTTGACCGCGATGGCGCGCTCTGGGCAAGCAGTTGGTCGAGCGGCGTCTGGCGCATGGCCCCCGGCCTGCCCGGCCAGTTTACCGGCATCCACCACAACCCGGCCGACCCTGAAAGTCTTTCCAACGATAATACTTTCAGCATCCTGCAAGACCGTTCCGGCGTGATCTGGATCGGCACCCTGAGCGCCGGGATCAATAAACTCAACCTCGACACCCTGCAATTCCGCACCTACCGCAACGATGCATCCAATCCACGCAGCCTGACGGGTAACCACGTCGGCTCTTTTGCAGAAACCAGTGACGGCGTGGTCTGGGTCGGCACCTGGGAGAACGGCCTGGCGCGCTTCGACCCGATGTACGGCGCCTTCACCGAATTTCGCACCAACCCCGATAACCCGGACAGCATCTCCAGCGACCTGGTCATGTCGCTGCACGCCGATCCCAACGGGGTGCTGTGGGTTGGCACACTGGGCGGCGGACTGAACCGATTCAACCCGAGATCCGGCATTTTTACCCGTTTTCAGAACGACCCCGCCAACCCTGCCAGCCTGCTCGAAAACCAGGTCACAACCATCACCCGCGACCCTGCCGGGCGCCTGTGGGTGGGCAATTTTGCCGGTCTCTCGCGCCTCGACCCCGGCGCAAGTGGTTTTGTAAACTATCCGATGAGCGCTCCGCCAGTTTCGCTGAAAGTTCTTGGAGATGAATTATGGATCGGGAGCTGGGGCGGCGGCGTTTCCCGGCTCGACCTCACCCAACCCGCCAGCCTGGACCCCGCTCAAGCGGCTTTCGCCACTCTGACGCATGATCCCGCCAACCCCAACTCATTGAGCGAAAACAGCGTCTGGGCAATTCATCAATCCCCCGACGGGCTCGTCTGGCTCGGCACTCAGGTTGGGCTCAACCGCTACAACCCCCAGAACGGTGAATTCAAATCCTATACCGAAAAAGACGGTCTGCGCAATGCCACTATTTTGGGTATTTTACAAGATGCAAATGGTTTCCTGTGGCTGACCACCAACAACGGGCTGGCAAAATTTGATCCGCGAGCAGAAACCTTCCAAATTTACGATAAAAGCGACGGTTTGCAGGGCAACGAATTCAATTCCAATGCTTATTTTCTCAGCCCCAACACAGGTGAGATCTACGTTGGCGGTATCAGCGGTTTTAGTGTCTTCGATCCTCTCGCGCTGCGCCAAAACCATAACCCGCCCAGCGTAGTGATCAACGATTTTTCGATCTTCAACGAATCGCAGCCGTTCGATCCGTCAGCCAGCAGCCCGATCCGCTTGAGCTACGATCAGAACTTCATCTCGTTTGAGTTTGCCGCCCTCGACTTCCAGTCGCCGCATAAAAACCAGTATGCCTACAAACTCGAAGGCTTCGACAAGGACTGGGTGCAGGCCGGCACGCGCAACTACGCCAACTATACCAACCTGCCCGGCGGCGAGTACACTTTCCGCGTGCGGGCGGCCAACAGTGACGGGATCTGGAACGAAACCGGCGCAACGCTCAAGCTGACGGTCACGCCCCCGTTTTGGCAGACCTGGCCGTTCCAGGCGGGCTTGCTGCTCGGGTTGGTTTCGCTCGTCGCAGCAGGATTCCAGTGGCGGGTGCGGGCGGTGCGCGAGCAAAATGCCCGGCTCCAGAAAGTGGTCGATGAACAGTTACACGTTGAAGCCGAGCTGCGCGAATCAGAAGCGCGTTTCCGCTCGATGTTCGACAATGCAGCGGTGGGCGTAGCTGTCATGTCTCTTGACCGGCGCATTACCCAGATCAACCAGACCGCAGCGCGCCTGACCGGTTATTCTGCCGAGGAAATAGGGGCCATTAACCCATCTCTGCTGGCCGTCGAAGAAGATCGATACCTCGACCGCGATCTCTTCGTTGAATTGGTGGAAGGCAAGCGAGATCAATATACCGCGGAGAAACGCTATATCCGCAAAGATGGCAGTATTTTCTGGGGGCGGGTCAATTTTTCGGCCGTCCGCGGCACAGATGGGAAACCGCTCTACACGATCGGCATGATCGAAGACATTACTGATGAGAAAGAAGCTGGCCGGACGTTGGCCGAATCAGAAGCGCGTTTCAGAACCCTGTACGATGCCGCCGAAATGGGCATCGTGCTGGTCGACCTCGGCAGCGATGGGTCCCGGCCGCTGGACGATACGCGTTTCAATCATCTTGTGGCAAACCAGCGTCTGAACCCGGCCATGCTGCGCATGTTCGGTTACACGGCTGAAGAAATGCAAAATATAGCGATTGCCAGCATGATCTACCACGAAGATCGCGGGATAGATGCAAAGGAATTCCGCCAATTGCTGACCGGCGAGATTGATTCCTTCCGCATCGAAAAGCGCTTCGTGCGCAAAGACGGCAGTGTCTTCTGGGGCCGCCTGACCGATTCACTGGCCCGCACCGCCGACGGCGCTCCGCGAATGGTGATCGGCATCATCGATGACATCACCGAGGAAAGACAGGCCGCCGAACGGCTGGCCGCCCAGGAAGCTGAATATCGCAGCCTGCTCGAACAGCGGATTGCCGAACGCACCGATGAACTGAACCTGGCCAATGAACGCCTGCGCGAAAAAGCCGCCCAGGATGCCGTCACCGCCGAGCGCACCCGCCTGGCGCGCGACCTGCACGATGCTGTGACCCAGACACTGTTCTCGACCACCCTGATCGCGGATGTTTTGCCCGATATTTGGGCGATGAACCCGGACGAAGGCAAACGCCGTCTGGATGAAGTACGGCAACTGACGCGCGGCGCGCTGGCCGAAATGCGCACCCTGCTGGTGGAACTGCGTCCGAATGCCCTGGTCGAAGTGCCGCTGCCCACCCTGTTGCGCCAACTGACCGAAGCATTGGTTGGCCGCTCACGCATCAACATTGAACTGAGCGCCGAGGGCGAACGCAAACTCCCGGCAGATGTGCAGGTCGGTTTGTACCGCATCGCCCAGGAAGCCTTGAATAACGTTGTCAAACACGCCAAAGCCAACCAGGCAGTCGTCACCCTGCGCTGCGGAGAATCCGTCCGGTTAACGGTGGCCGACAACGGCGTTGGCTTCGATTCTTCCACCGTAACCGCAGACCATCTCGGTCTGAAGATCATGCGCGAACGGGCCGAAACAATTGGTGCAAAATTCAGCATGTACAGCGAACCCGGTGAGGGGACGCAGATTTCAGTCGTTTGGGAAAACAAACCAGTCGACCAAGAAGGGCACACAAAGCACGAAGATTTTTAAAACCTTTGTGTTCGTCGTGCCCATTGTCTATAAGATTTTGGAGAACATCATGGAAAATAAAATCCGCATCATGCTCGTTGATGACCACGCCGTGGTACGCTCTGGCCTGGGTGCCTTCCTGAGCGTCAACCCCGACCTGGAACTGATCGGTGAAGCCGAAAACGGCGAACAGGCCGTGGTCCGCGCGGGAATTCTGAAACCGGATGTGATCCTGATGGATTTGATGATGCCGGTCATGGACGGTGTTGCCGCCACCCAGGCCATCAAAAAGCAGAATCCGGCGATTCAGATCATCGCCCTGACCAGTTTTCAGGAGGATGAACTGGTGCGCAACGCCCTGAAAGCCGGCGCGGTCGGTTACCTGATGAAAAACGTCAGCGCCCGCGAGCTGGCGGCAGCCATCAAGGCCGCCAAAGAAGGCAAGATCACGCTTTCCCCCGAGGCCGCGCAGGCCCTCGTCCGCGCCAGCCAGCAGGCCCAGGAAACAGAATCCCTGACCGAGCGTGAACGTGAAGTGCTGAAATTAATGGTCGAGGGATTGAACAACGCCGAGATCGCCGAGCGATTGGTGGTCAGTTTATCGACCGTCAAATATCACATCAGCAACATCCTGATGAAACTCGGCGTAGACAACCGCGTGGCAGCAGTGACAACCGCGATACAGAAAAAACTGGTCTGACAAAAGGTTCAGGGTTCAGGTTCCTCCTTCGGGAGGAACTTTTTGTTTAACCTGGCCCCTGCAACGCCAAAACACTATCCACTCGACCAGTGCCACACTGCCCCCTTGGTTGAGGCGCAGAATACATGCAAAGCGTAAACTAAGATCAGAAAGAGAGACAAAATGAACCCCGCTCCACAGATCGTTTAAGATTGATCGAGGAAAACGCCATGCTCACCGCAAAATTACTCATCCTGCTGCTCTTGCTTGCAGCGCTTCCGCTCACTCGCGAACATAAACGTGAAATCATCATCGAAGATGCTCAATGCCGTCCCTGAAACCGGCGGCATCTCACGAAAGCCTGTACTTTCGGCCAGGGGATTAACCGTTCCCCGGGCGAATACCACTCAGCCCCGCCAGGCTTACAATAAAAGCAATCATTATTTGAAATGGAGAAACCGATGAACACAAAATTTTCAAACCTTTTCTGGGGGATCCTGCTGGTCACCGCGGGCGGTATCGCGCTGGCGCAGACCCAGGGCTACCTCAACAATATTCTGCCCATGATCTGGGTGACCGTCTTTGCAGCAATCAGCATCATTGCGCTGGTTTTCTACTTCCTGAGCGGCATCCAAAACTGGGGCATGTTATTCCCGGCAGGCATTTTTGGCGGGCTGGCGCTGATCGTCAGCATGGCCACCAACAATGTGGATAACCCCGCCATGGCTGCTCCGCTTTTTGTGGGGATCGGCCTGCCCTTTGTCGTTGCCTACTTCCTCGACCGCGCCAAAAACTGGTGGGCGGTCATCCCAACGGGTGTGATGGCCTTTCTGACCTTCGTTTTGCTGGCGGCTGAAAATCTTGGCGGCGAAGTGATCGGCTCGGCCCTGTTCTTCATTCTGGCCGCCACTTTCGGCTTTGTCTACGCCACCCGCCGCGCGCTATGGGCTGCGATTGTAACGTACGTGATGTTCGTAATGGGCTTCATGCCGCTGATAGCGATGAGCACCCGCCCCGAACTGGCCGGGATCGTCATGCTGTTTGGCATCGCCTTGCCCTTTTTCATTATCTATTTCCGCGCGCCTGACGAAAGGTTCTGGGCCATCATCCCCGCAGGCATCCTGACGACAACCGGCTTGCTGACTGCGTTCGTTCTGCTCCCTGGCTTGCCTGATCCCGCTTACGATGACCGCATTCCAAACGCCATTCTATACGCCGGTATCGCCATAACCTTTGCCGTTGTCTGGCTTCGCCATCACAAACGCTGGGCGCTCTTGCTCACCGTTCTGGCAGCAATCATGGCTGTCGTCAATACATTCCTGGGTGATTTACAGCAATATTGGCCGGTGCTGGTTGTTCTGGCGGGTTTCTACCTGCTTTACAGCGCCTTGCGCCCCAAAACCGCTTGAGGCCCGTCCACCTGACCAGTTGAAAACTCTCCCTGTGACGGGGGAGTTTTCATTTGACCCGGGCTATGATTTGGTTGCGAACCGAACACCAGCTGATAGCGGACCATTAGCTATCTCACAGGCGGAATAAAACCACGCATAGTAATATCAGCGCTAAAGGAGCAGTGACTTATGGAAACCACAATTCAACCAACCACGACCAACCCGATGCGTGCCGTCCTCGATATCCGCGACTTCATGCTGTTATGGGTCGGCCAGGCAACCTCGATGTTCGGCGACCAATTTCATGCCATCGCCGGGGCCTGGCTGGTTCTCAAACTGACCGGCGACCCGCTGGCGCTGGGCGCGGTCATGGCCCTGGGCGGCATTCCGCGCGCATTTTTCACCCTGGTTGGCGGCGCTATTACCGACCGCTTTTCGCCGCGCCGGGTGATGCTCGCTGCAGACATCCTGCGCCTGTTGATCTCTGCATTGATGGCAACCCAAATCTTAACCAATACGCTCGAAGTCTGGATGATCTATGTCTACACACTGGTGGGCGGTGCGATTGGGGGATTTTTCGGCCCGGCTTCGATGTCGATCGTTCCACGCATCTTGCCCGAAAAAGATCTGCAAGCCGGGAACTCGCTCACCCAGGGCAGCACCCAGTTGATCGGTTTTCTCGGCCCGGCCCTGGCGGGACTATTGATCGCCGCCTTCCCCGATGAAAAATTGGGCATCGGCGTGCTGATCGCCCTTGACGCGCTGACCTTTGTCATCTCGCTGGTCACCTTGTGGCTGATGCGCAGCGGCGGAGAAATCCACGGTTCTGCCAGCCAGACCAATTTCCGATCTGTTTTCGCTTCCGTTCGCGAGGGGATCATCTACATGCTCAAAGACCCGACCCTGCGGCTGGTATTCGTTGTGATCGCCATCGCCAACCTGTCGTTTGGAGGCCCGGTGGTGGTAGGCGTACCTTACCTGGCTGATACACGTTTCCTGGAAGGTGCTGCAGCTTACGGTGTCATCATCTCCGGCTATGCGGGCGGCAACCTGCTCGGGATCATCCTTTCTGGCGCACTGCCGAAACCCGGCAAAAAAGCCTTGCAAATTCTGATGGTGGCACTGTTTGCCATCTTCGGGCTGGGGATTGGCGCACTCGGCTGGATCTCCGTCACCTGGCTGGCAGCCCTTGATATGTTCATTATGGGTTTGCTAAACGGTTATATCTCGATCCTGCTCATTACTGGTTTGCAGCGCAACACCCCCAAAGAAATGCTCGGGCGTCTGATGAGCATGATCCTGTTCGCCAACATGGCCCTCATGCCGCTTTCCCAGGCGCTGGCTGGCGGCATCTTGCGTTGGAACGTGGCCTTTCTCTTTGTTGCGGCAGCCGCGCTGCTGGTCGGCCTGGCATTGTATTTGACCACACCACAAGCCAATAGCAACCTGAGCGAACAATTACTACAATAATAAATTTCATCATCTGGCAATCTAAAAACAAACAAAAACTCAGCCGCCCTGCCACCTGAAGAAAAGCGCTACAATTGTGGTTGATAAATGGCTCTTAATGCCCCACAGGAGATGAACACAATGAAGGCCGCGATTGCCCTGCTTGCAGATTTCCCGACCCAAAATATTGCCCGGCGCATGGTTTTCGAGATGAGCCAGTATGCCGAAATCGAGTTTTTCGGCTCACTGTTGCCTGCGCATGTCAGCTTGAAACAGCCTTTCAGCTTCGAAGATATGGACAAACTGGAAACCTGGTTCGACTCGCTGGCCGCGCAAATCACAGCCTTTGACATCCATCTCGACTCGGTCTACTATTCCGCCTGGGAAGGCTATGGCATCATCGGCCTGCATGTCGTTGAAACGCCGGCCCTGCGAGCGCTGCACAATCAGATTAACCGCGAACTGCCGCAGGTCGTTGCAGACCCCTCCGCCGCGCATGACGGTGATGAATATCGCTTCCATATGACCGTGGAACTCGGCAAAATCGAGTCATCCAACCCCTATCAAGCCTTTTTCGATGAGCTGGCAGACAAAAAAACGGATATCACTTTCCGCGCGCAGCACCTGGCCCTGTTTTTCTATGCTGACCGGCCCATTCAAAGCGGCTCATTCATCGTTTATCGCGTGGCGCCTTTAAAAACGATCATCCCCCCGCCAGCTTGACCTTGTATCCGAGCTTGACCAGCACCGCGGCAAGCTTCTCGCGCTCCAGGCTCTGGATTTCGATCTGGCCTTCTTTAACCGTTCCGCCCACCCCCATTGATTGTTTGAGGGTTTTGGCCAGGGAGGCCAGGTCAGATTCGGTCAGCACCAGCCCGCGCAGCAACGTCACCCCCTTGCCGCCGCGCCCTTTCGACTCACGGTGCAAATAAACGGTCTGCTGCCCCGGCGGCAGGGATCTCTGGCTGGCAGAACTGGCTGTTTCTTTACGCCGATCGCCCTCGTCAGACGACCAGACCGTGCGGGAGTATTCTTTAGGCATTTTTCAAACCTTTTGGATATTTTTGGGATTGAACACCGAGACCAGCTTTAGCGCGCCGCCTAAAATCGCCTGTGATTCGGCGTCCAGCTCGACCCAGTGAAAACTGCGGTGCGCCGAATACGGGTCGATGCGCAGCACCGTCCCGGTGAACCAGCCTTCCTGCCCAAAAGTCTGAGCGTTCAGGAAGATCCGCACCCGGTCACCGACCCGGATTTTTTCGTCGCCATCTTGCATGAACTTATTTTATCTTCTTCTCAAAAAAGTGATAGGATCGTGTAAAAACGAGGAGCAGCATGCCAACCCCTAAAGATATCCTTGGTCACCTTCACGGCGGACGCGTGCTCGACGTAGCCACCGGCAGCGGCAATTTCATCCACTTTTTGCTGGATGCTTTGCCAGCCAGCACCGAGATCATCGGCGTCGACAGCAATCCACGCGCTGCAACGGCCTTTGCCGAAGCCTTCAAAGACAGGCCCAACATTCATTTTGAATTGGAGGATGCGCTGCACCTTAGCTTTGATTCGCACTCTTTTGACCTGGTCTGCATCTCGAACTCGCTCCACCACTTCGACGACCCGTTGCCTGTCCTCCGTCAAATGAAACGGGTGCTCCGCCCTGGCGGACACCTGCTGGTGTCTGAAATGTATCGAGATGGCCAGACCGAAACCCAGATGACGCACGTTCACCTGCACCACTGGTGGGCGGCTGTGGATACCGTCAATGGGATCGTTCACCGCGAAACCTACCAGCGCCGGGAACTCGTCGAAATGGTGGCAGGCCTCGGCTTGGAGATGCTGACGCTGCACGATCTGTCCGAGGCGGATGAGAATCCCAAAGATCCAGAAATTCTTACCGAATTGGATCCCGTTTTCGCGCGCTATATCCAACGCGCGGAAGGGCACCCCGCGCTGCAGGCACGCGGCGAGGAACTGCGCCAACGAGTGCTGGATATCGGCTTTCACAGTGCAACCACCCTGATTGCGCTCGGAGAGAAACCTAATGAATGATTTGCAGCCAATCATCGCCCGCATCCAACCCTGGCAGGGCGCAAAAGAAATCAAGGTTGAACGTCTTGCCGGTCTTACCAACGTCAACTATCGCGTTAGTGTGGATGGCGAGCGATTCGTGCTGCGTGTCAGCGGCCAGAATACCGAACAGTTGGGCATCAACCGCCAGCACGAAATCGCTGGCTTGCAAGCAGCAGCCGCTGCAGGGATCGCGCCGAAGCTGGTGGCCTTTCTCATGCCGGAAGGCCACCTGGTAACGCGCTGGGTGGATGGCTGCCACTGGGATGTGGCTACTTTTCGCACACCCGACAATGTGCGCCTGCTAACTGAGACTGTTAAACGCATCCATACCCTGGCGCCCAGCGCAGCAGCTTTTTCACCCTTCCAGCGTTGCGCTGCTTTTCTGCAAACAGCGCAACGCTTTGGGGTAACTCTGCCACCCGACTTTAATCAGCTGAATGAAACCATGCATGCCATCGCAACCGACCAGCAGCACGACAACTCAGACTGGCAGCGTTTTTGCCATAACGATCTGGTTTCGGTCAATTATCTATTTGTTGAGCGGCAACATAGCATCAAAATTTTGGATTGGGAATTTTCAGGACTCGGCGATATTTACTATGATCTGGCAACTATTGTTTACACGCATGATAGTGATGGCCCCATTTCGCCAGAACTGGAAAATGTCATGCTGGAGTGCTACTTCGGAACCGTCACTGATTTTCAACGCAAGCGGCTGGCGGGAATGAAGTTCATGCTGATGCTGTTCACCGCAATGTGGGGGCTGGCTCAATATGGCATGCAGCGCGCAGGGCTGATTCCTGCGGTACAAGGCTTCGATTATCGGGAATTCGCTGATTATCTATTTTCTCATGATGTTCTCGAACTGCAGACACAATACAGGCAGTTTCCCAAACAGGCATAACACAAGATTTTACCGCCTAGATAGCCATATGGTTCAGTCTGTGAATGCGATGTAAATGCTCTTCATCATCAGGCACTGCAATGTAGATGAGCGCCACATTCGGAAATGGCGAATGCGGGCTGTCGCTTCAATCCCATCAAACTCATTTCCATCACAATATCCATCAAAATCAAATCCGGGAATAGTTCAGCACTAAGTTGGATGGCCTCCGCGCCTAACCAGATTGGTCGAAGTGTGCTGATCGCCTTTCCACCTAAAATTGCGATCCCCGGAATCACGATTGCATCGAACAGGAGGCTTTCATTTATGTCGCTTGTTGAAATTGGTTTATTAATTCAAGAACCTGTTGGTTTGGAGCACCATAGCTTACGATCGCTACCTCAAGATTCCAGTTTTTGTAACGATTTAAAGCTTGTTTTAAGCCATCCGTGATCCAGCCAATTTCGTTGTGAAACGCGCCTCCACCAAGCAAAGTTAGAAAAACACGATTGTTGCCCGTATCCAGATAATTCAGGATTGCGGCGCAAATCGTTGCCTCGTAAGAGGCTTCCAGAATCAATTGGGCAAAATCTTTCCAAAGTGTTGAGGAATGCTTGCCATACCCAACCGGCAAGGCTGAGCAATATACCTGCGAAACTTTGTGGGTGCCCCCGTTTAAAGTTACCTGTGTATTCCGCTGAATACCCACCCGCAGTAGTTTTCGAAGTTCATCAAGTTGATCTTCGTTTGCCGTCCGAATTATTTCCGAGATTTCATCCAATCCGCTCTGGGATACCTGGGCATAACCATTTTCCATCTGCCACAAGCGATTATTGTCATTTTTCAATACCCTGCCAAGATCAGCAAGGCAATCGATCTGGTTGTTTTTCGTTTGGCCAACCTGTCCGTTGATCGGAACAAAGTAGTTTCGATAAATCGTTCCCGCTCCAGCCGCAATGGCGCACGCTGGCCCCTGGGTGGGATCGTTTTCATAGATTCCGATACCAAGTTCAGGTGTTGCGCTAGGAGACATCATCTCAAGCAAATTGAATTGAGATGCCACCTGAAATAAGGAGCCGGCATTCGCTTCATCCAAATGCAAAGATTGAACGTTCGCGACCACTTCTTGAAGTGAGATTTTTCCATCACCCACATTGTTCCTGAACGCAATGCGATCACGCAATTCAGCCAGGGAGGGTATTTCCAACGTACCACAAGCCATCTCTCTGCCATTGACGAGCGATGTCAACTTCTCGCCATCCAGCATGATATGCTTGCGAACCTGGGTTGGCGACTCTTCACGAAAGCCAGTTAACTCTTCAAACCATGTCATGCTGACTCCGATATCAATCCTCGGCTTACTACGGTCGCCGCTTTGATCATTTTTGGAAAATTTCCGACGCTATGGGCCATCTGGCCACTGCGTGCAGGTCTGGCGGTATGGCTCACCGGGAAAGTACAGTTCCCATTCGGCCTGACTAAAATTGCGACCCGCACGCTCGCAGGCGGTTTTGATCCAATATTGCGAATTCAAATTCCAGAACAATATCCTGGACGCGCCCTCAACGGAGCCTCCGGATGCGAGCGTGTTCCCGTCCGGGCTGAAAGCAACACTATAGTTCACAGCCCCGGTGCTCAGCGTATCGAGCGGCAAGCCAGATGCCACATCCCAGAGCACAACGGTGTTGTCATAGCTGGCCGATGCGAGTATTTTTCCGCTCGGATTGAAATCCACACTGGACACCCGTTGGAATTGCGCCTTTAAGGAGGCGCCCATCTTTCGATAAAACTCCATATCCCAAAGCACGATATTGGCGTTCTCGTGCCCCGATACCAGTGTTTTTCCATCCGGGCTAAAAGCAAGGAAATTTACATTTGATCTGTTTTCAGTCAGCGGTCGCCCGATTTGGGTTTGCTTGGAGACATCCCAGATGATGATCTCACCACTTCTCCCGCCTGAAGCAAGGATTTTTCCGTCCGGGCTAAAGGCCACGATAAAAACTTTGTCGGTCTGTTCAGGAAATTCAACCATTTTTTCGCCAGTCGATACATTCCAAAAGAAAATCTTTCGGTCTGCGCCGCCGGATGCCAGGATGGTACCGTCTGGGCTGAAGGCCACACTATAAACCCAGTCCTGGTGCCCCTGCAGCGGCAGGCCAATCGGCTCGAAGGTTTTTAGATCCCACAAGATCACATTGTTATTGAAATCGCCCGATGCGAGCAGGCTGCCATCGGGGCTGAAAGCCACATCATAAACACCTTTGTCGCTGCCCGTCTTTAATTGTCGGATAAGACGGCGACTCGACACATCCCACAAGCCGATGCTGCCATCTGTGTGGGCGGTAGCCAGCATTCTCCCATCAGGACTGAAATTGAGCGCATACGTTCCAACGCTTTCCGTGTAAGCATCAGAAAGCTGGGTTGATTCAATTTCAACCAGGTCCATCAAGCGGCTGCGCGTTTGAAAATTATCCAGCAATCGAAAAGCCTCAACGGATAAAAGCAAGGCTCCCGGCAGGTCAGTTCTTGTCTTTTCTATGGAAAAAGCCACCAACGCCTGGGCCCGATAAATCACCACAGACTCTACGCGCTTCAAGGCGCTTTCCGCATTGGCCTGGGCCGTGGCCGCCAGGTTGGCGCTTACGATCGCGTCTGCCTGGGCTGTGCTGGCCGCATTGGCATTTTCGACCGCAACTGCCTCTGCTGTGCTGGCTTTTTCTGCATTTCTAACCGCCCTTGCTTCGGCTGTGGCGGCCAGGTCGGCATTGAAATCGGAGGTGATTTTCGCCGCAACCGCATTTTCGGCTTCATCCTGGGCATTTTCTCCGGCAGCGAAAGCTTGTTTCGCCTGATCGCTGGCATAGATAAAACCCGAAATTGCCAAAATAAGGAAAACAAGAGATGCGATCAGACCGGCAAGCATCATGCGTCTTTGGATAACATCCCTTTTCTCGCGCTCGCGCTGTTTTCGACAGGCATCCAGAAAATCCTGTTCTTCCGGCGGCAGGGGCGCAGCGCCGATCGCCGCTTCTGCTTCGAAGAGGGCCTCGCCACGCAGCAATAAGCCTTCGCTGCGCCCCTGCTTGTTCCACAACACGGACTGGCGCTGGAGCAGGCTCAGGTTGTGCTCGAACCAGGCGGTGTTATCCTGCCGGACCGGAACAACAAGCCGGTCATGAGAAAGTTCATACCAGGTTTTTCCTGCGCGGGTTTCACCACGGATCAGGTGGGTGTTCTCCAGCAGGCGCAGGACGATATTGGGCATTCCTTCGCTTTCTTTTGGCCCTTTTAGTACCTGACTGCGAATACCATCTGCCGTGATTAAATGACTATCGAACCACTGGCGCAGCAGGCGCTCATCCATTTCTTTGGTTTCAGCCACACTGTGCACAGCGTTGGCGTAATAATTTGCCAGCGCCTGGTCGACGCTGCCTACACGCTGCAGGTCGCCCTCATCAATGATATTGTCATCGGCCGCCCCGGACTGCCACAGGTTGTAACAGACCACCTGCAACTGGACCGGCTCGACATTGGGACCTGCCTCGGTTGTGAACGATCCGTCTGGCTGCTGGACCTGGATACAGCGCAGGTCATCAACCAGTTTTTGGGCAGCCTCATCAGTAAAATCGACATTTTTGTTCCTGGCCGGCTGCTGGATGGCAAGCTGGGCAGCATCCGGGCTAAGCATTCCCAACCGAAAAGTAACGTTCAGCCGGTTGGGGATGGCGCGCACATACGGGGCCAACCCGCCCATGTAATCCTCGCGAACGGCGAACAATGCCCAACGCCGTCGGTTTTGCAAAAGCTCACCAACCTGCTCGAAAAAGGCCAGTTTGACCGATGCATCTGTGGGCGACACGGTCAGGACTTCCTCAAATTGATCGAAGATCAGCAGGCTGTTCTCAAGGGCACTCTCGGGTGGGACCCGCTTATCAAAATAGGATTCCAGCGTAAGGGTGGCCAGCTGCTTAAGCGGGGTGCGTTCTTTTCGTGGCAAGCTCTCTTCCAAAGAGAGCAAGGCGCTCAGCACGTAGCGGTTCAATCCAGCGATCCCGCGCACTTCATCCGGTGGTTCGAGATTGACACGCACCACCGGGAGCACGCTGAAGCGTTCGGTCATATTCGGGATCAACCCGGCCTGGATCAGCGAGGACTTGCCTGCGCCCGATGGCGAGTGCAGCAGAACGATACGTTCAGACACCAACTGTGCCGAAAGTGAGCGAATTTCACGGTCGCGGCCAAAAAAGGCTTCCCCGGTTTTGATCGAGCGCGGCCCGACATAAGGATTGTTTGGAACGATGGTATCCATATTATTGCGCCTCCCATTTCTGAATCAGCCCGGCCAGGTAATCTTCGGCGCGGCCCCAGAACAGGTTAATGTTTGCGCCCTTGATGAAGTATTTTTCGAGATAACGACGCGCGCGCAACGGCTCGAGGGTGCGCTCGTCATGCGGCTCGATCTGCACCGCGATGTGGGCATACTGCCCGAGCAGCTCGCTGCCCGCCTGCGCCAAAATGCTGTGGAAAATGACCCGAAAGGCCCATTCATCGGTTTGGAAGCCCAAAAAGAGCAGCAGAGTATCGCTCAGGGCCAGGCGCACCTGCTCGGGCACAAAGGCTTTGTTGCTGGTGAAGCCGATCAGGTACTTGATGTACTCGTCCTCGGTCAGCACCAGCGAACTGCGGTCGTTCCAGCGCCCGAACAGATAAAAAACCAACGGGCGATCGGCGCTTGGCTCGTAGCCTGGTTCCAGATCAAAGATCGTCTTGCGACTGGCCAGCCGCGCATTCCACGGGCTGATCATTACCTCCGGCTTGCGGCCAGCCTCCTCGAGCGCGTCTTCCAATAACCGGTCGGGGTTGGCGGTGATATACAAAGGGAAAGGCAGGCTGGCAAGCACTCGGTAGGCATCCAACGGGTTGGCGGCGCGCTGCTTCGTTCCAATCGTTTTCATCAGGATATCCGGCTCGACATATTTCTTTTTCGCCACATCGGGGGCCAGCTCGGCCTGAAAATTCTTGCGCAGGGTGCGCTGAACGATTTCTTCATATTCATCGAAAGGCACCGCCTCGCCCTTGTCGGTGGCGAGGTACTGCGCCACTTTTGGCAGGGTGTCGCGGTCAAAGGGAGCCATCGGGTAGCGAAATGCACTTGCCCAGACACGGGCAATATCCGCGTTGGGGCCGAGCAGGCCATCCAGCAATCCCGGCCCGATGATCGGCGTGCAGCGTTCACGGTTGATGTAGCGCAACTCAGTCTCGTAATCGCTGCCGGTCTCCTGATTGCTAAAGCCGGGGGTATACCAAAGGTGCCCACTTTTCAGGCGCATGAACAAGACCGGGGCCCAGAAATCGGGTTGTTTGCGCACCATGCCGCGCGCCACAGCCAGGGCGCGATCGATCTGGCCATCCTTCTGTAATTCGCGGAAGAAAACCGGCAGGAACTGCGCGGCGGTGTCCATCTGCAGGTTGGCCTGCATGGCGATCACCGCCGGAATGCCGGCCTCGACCAGGCGCGGACCGAGCGCTGTCAGCGCATCACCGGTGCCGTTCCCGGCGCTCTGACACGAGACCAGAAGCGCCAGGCGCGGCGGCTTTTGCAGTTCTTTGATGCGCAGGGCAAAGTCATCGGCGCTGACAGCTTCGCGTTTGCCATCCGTGCCTTCCAGATAGAGCATTCCCCGGCCATTGATCATGACACCGTGGCAAACCAGGTACAGGATGTCACTGCCCTCGGCGCGCAAAGCGCTGATAATTTCGTCTGCTGAAGCGGGTTTGCCGGCGGTTGGCAGTTCCGTCAGGCCGATATCGGCCAGCCCGGCCCGGGCGCGCTCCAACTCTCCGGCAGAGTCAACCGGGGCCAGCTTGTAATTCGCCAGGTCGGAGGGGTTGGCCACAGCGACCAGCGCGCGCAGGCTGCCTCTCTGGCGCAGGTGTACCGGGCGCCAATCCAGGCTGGAAAAGTAACGGGAGAAATAGATATTTTCGTTTGTTGAGAGCGGAGAATTATCCTGCGGGTCGCGCAGAAGTTCCCAGCGCAGTTTGTGCAGTTCGAGGGCGCTGGCGCTAATCCACAACCGCAGCCGCAGGGGCAGGTTCTGGCTCTGGGCACTGGCCCGCGCCTGTCCGAAGGCGGTTCGCAAAGCCGGGTCTTTAAAAAGGGCCTCGGTCAGGGCTGCGGCGTAAGCCTGAGGGTCGGGCATGGCCGGGTCGAAGACATCATCTGCCGGGTTGAGTTCCACCCAGACCGGTTTATCCTGCCCCAGGCCGGTATCCGCTTCACTCTTGGGCAGGCTGAAGCGAAATTGCACAGAATATCGCCCCGCATCGAATTTGTGCAAACTCAGTTCAAGATCGGCATATTGCTGCATGTCAGCCTCTTTCGCGAACAACTGGTGTATCTATAATTCAATTTATTCCACATCCGGGGAGGAAATAGGATCGTCACAATATTTTCGCTATACCGAATACCATTATCACATTATTACAGGTCAAGTTCAAGGGATTGGCCTGGTTTGATGGCATGCAAACCAGAAAAGAAAGCAGTATGGTTGCGCTATAAGCCATTAATCCCAAGACAGAAGAAATCCCGCTAAAAATGAGCGGGATTTCTTCTGTCTCTAATTCGTCCGGAACACCACACGGCTCGATATTTCAAAAAATGTAATTTCTCAATGGGTCTCGGTCACTTTGCGGATGCTGCGCGGGGATTCGGTGTTGAAGCCTTTGGCGCGGGTCAGGTGGTAGGCAAACAACTGGGCCGGGACAATGCTGACAAGCGGGGTCAGCCACTCGGGCACATCAACCGGGATCGGGAGCGGCGTCTGGGCCAGTGTAAGCGCCGCGGGGTCGTTCGAAATAACAACCAGTTCTGCGCCAAAGTCGTTGCGCAGGCGGATCAGCGCCTCGCTCATGCTGTCAAAAACCTTGCCGTGCGGCGCGACCGCCATGACCGGGAAACTGTTTTCGATCATTGCAATCGGTCCGTGCTGAAAGTCGGCCGAAGAATAGGGTTCGGCTTCAACATAGGTCAGTTCCTTCAATTTGAGCGCCCACTCGAAGGCGGTCGAATAGTTGTAGCCGCGCCCCAAGACAACGCACTGGCGCATATAACGATAACGCTGGCTGGCCTGCTCGATAGCTGAGTCTTGTTTGAGAGTCTGTTCGATCCAGGCCGGCACCTGCGCGAGCGCATCCCACTGCTTTTCATCGCCGCTCAAAGCAACCGACAGCATGGCGATCGCCATCAGCTGCGCAGTATAAGTTTTGGTCGCCGCGACAGCGCGCTCCGGCCCGGATTCGATATCCAGCGTGAAATCGGCGGCCCGGCTAAGGGGAGAATCGGGAGCGTTGGTGATCGCCAGGGTCAGGCAATTTTGGCGGCGTCCTTCTTCCAAAACGCTGACAATATCGGGCGATTGTCCCGATTGCGAAATGCCAAGCACCAGGGCATTTTTCAAACGCGGCGGGGCCTCGTAATAGGTAAAAAGCGAAGGCGCAGCCAGCGCAATCGGCAGTTGGTTGAGCGCACCCCACAGGTAATTGGCGTAACGGCCGGCATTGTCTGATGTGCCGCGCGCCGCGAGAAAAACATAATCGATTTCACGCCCGCGGATCGCTTCGGCGATGTTTTCAACGGTTTTGCGCTGGCTGAGGAGCAGATCGTGCAGGCAGTGTGGCTGTTCGTGGATTTCGGAATAAAGAGACATAATCTTAACCTTGGAAGGAGTGCCCGGACTCATACAACCCGGGAATGGCTACCGGCAAATGACCGGTTGCCTGCCTGTAGCCGAAGACCGTTTCCGCGAGCGCCTGCATGGACGGTTCGAGGATGCTGTAGCTGCACAGGTAGGTCGGCGCTTCGGGGAATGACGCCAGATCATAGGGCAGGCGCAGGGCGGCTACCACGGTCGGCAGGCCGGTTTCAAGCGCCACGCGTACAATGGCCTGCTGGCCAGGCTGGTTGTAAGCGTTCAGTGTGGCGATCACAAGAATGTCATAGTGCGACAGCTGCTCGCGCAAACCCATAATATCACCATCGCCGGGGGCGTAGGGGATGATAAATTCATCCACATTGGGATGGTAGACGCGCAAAGCGCTGGCCAGCCCGGGGACGATGTACGAGGAGGTGTCGGCTGGGGTCAGATCAACCGGGCGGGGCATAACGACCGCAATGCGCTGATTGGGCTGAGGGTGAAGCGGCAGCAGATGAGCACCATCACGCACCAGCGTGATGGATTGCCGGGCAATCTCGAGGGCAACCTGCATGTGTTCAGCGCATCCGATCACGTGCAGCGCTGGCCTGGTGCGGTTTTGCGCCAGCCAGTCTTTGAGCGCCGCAATACGCTGCGCTGAAGCCTGCACTTCTTCCTGGTCGAGCGCGCCGGTCTGGGCCGCGCGGAGCAGCGCAGCATACACGCGCTGCTGGTCTGCAGGTGAGGCCGTCAGCAACAGAATGTCCGCTCCGGCATTGACCGCCCGCAGGGCATCTTCGCCCAGGAACTCTCCCTGGCGGATGGCGTGCATATCCATCGCATCGGTGATGATGACGCCCTCAAAGCCCAGCTTGCGACGCAGCAGGTTTTGCAAAATGTTGCCGGAAAGCGTCGCGGGCGGAGCCTGCGGGCCATCCAGGGCAGGCAGGGCCAGATGAGCAGACATGATCATCTTGACGCCCGCGGCGATGCTCGCCTCAAAAGGCGGGAATTCGAGGCTTTGCAATCGCTCCAGCGTGTGCAGCACAGCCGGCAAGCCGTGGTGTGAATCGCCAATGGTGTCACCATGGCCAGGAAAATGCTTGGCCGTGGCAGCCACCCCCTGAGATTGGATCCCTTCAACAAGGGCCGCGCCGAGGCGCGCCACCAATGCCGCATCGCCGCCAAAAGAGCGCACCCCGACAACCGGGTTTTGCGGGTTGACATTGACATCCACACTGGGGGCGTAATCGACATTCAGGCCCATGGCGGCCAATTCGCGCCCGAGCACTTCTCCGGCGCGGCGGGCCAGATCCGTGGAGCCGGTTGCGCCAAGCGCCATGTTGCCGGGCAACGGCGTGGTGCCGCTGCCGATCGCCATCAATTGGCCGCCTTCCTGGTCGGTGGCGATCAGGAGCGGAGGCAGGCCGAGCTCTCGCGCGAGCTGCTGTAACTGATCGGTTAAATGGCGGACCTGCGCGGGTGAGTCGATGTTCATACTGCGGAAGAGGGTCACGCCGCTGGCGCGATACTCCCGCAGGGCAGATTTGATCTCTTCGGAGGGCTTATCCTTGCCGTGAAATGCGAGCAGGATCTTTTGGCCGAGCGCCTGGGTGATATCCACGTTAACCTTTCAGCCCGGAGACAACCACGCTTTCGAGGATGTAGCGCTGGGCGAAGAAGAAGACAACGATCAGCGGGACGGTGGTAAGCACCGCAGCGGTCATGATCGTCGGCCAGGGCTGCACCGTCTGGTTGATGTTGTAAAGGGTGGCCGTATAAACCGGCAGGGTGTACAGGTCGACAGTTTGCAGATACATGAGCGGGGTCAGCAGGCTGTTCCACAATCCAACGAAAAGGAAGGTGGCGATGGTGGCCAGCGGAGCCTTGAGCAGCGGCAGCACGATCTCCCACCAGATCTGGACATGGTCAGCGCCATCGACAAAGGCGGCTTCATCCAGTTCTTTGGGGATCTGGGCCATGGCCTGGCGTAGCAGGAAGATCATGGCTGCGCCACCCGCAAAGTAACCGGGAATGATGAGCGGGTTGAAGGTGCCGATCCAATCGAGTTTATTGAAAAAAACATATTGCGGCACGATCAGCGCCTGGGGCGGGATCATCATAGTGGCGAGCATCAAAAAAAAGATGAAGTTGCGGCCCGGCCACTCGATGCGGCTGAAGGCATAGGAAACCGCCGCGATCGAGATCAGCGTTCCGACCAGCGCCAGCGTGACATAAAAAACAGAGTTGAAATAGGCGCGCAGAAAATCCTGGTTTTGCAGGATGTCAATATAGGCATCCAGGGTAGGCTGGGCAGGGATCCAGACGATGCCGGGCGAGTTTGTTTCCTGAATGGTCTTAAGCGAAGACGAGATCATCCAGAACAACGGAAAGCTCATGGCAACGGTTGCAGCGGTCAGGGCGATGTAAAGAACGAACTTTTGAATGATGAGCAGGTAGGTTTTCATGACGCCCTCAACTTAATAAACATCGTACGTGACCCAGCGGTCTTGCAGCTTGAACTGGATGATGGTGATGACAAGAATAATGACGAGAATGACCCAAGAGATCGCCGAGCCATAACCGATCTCAAAGTGGCTGAAACTTTTCTGCCACAGGTAGTACACCATTGAAATGGCGGAAGGCACGAGCGGCTGGTTGTCGCGGTACAGAACAAAGATCGGTTCGAAAATTTGCAGAGAACTGATCATGCCCACAACCAGGTTATAAAAAATGTACGGGGTAAGCAGAGGAAAGGAGATCTTCCAGAAGCGCTTCCAGCTATTGGCCCCGTCCACCTGCGCGGCTTCGTGCAGTTCCTTGGGGATGTTATTCAGCCCGGAAAGGAAGATCAACATCATCGCGCCGCAGCCCCAGATCATGAGCAGGACGATCGACATTTTCGACCACATCGGGCTTTGCACCCAGAGCGGAATGCGGTTTGCAGCCGGGAAGCCTGCTTCAATAACCTTGTTCATTAAGTTGAAGGACCCGTTATTGATGCCGAGGAAGAATGCGGCTGAGATCTCCTGCCCGTAGATGGTGGCGCGCAGCAGGTGGCTGACGCCGGGGATTTCGGCCATGGCGCGCCACATTTGATTGATGATGCCGGTCCCGGTATTGAGCATGAGTCGCCAGCATAGCAATACGGCCGTATTAAAGCCCAGGATGACCGGCAGGTAAAAGGCCATCCGAAAGACACGCTCGCCCCGCATTTGTTGATTGAGCAGAATGGCGAGAAACAAAGCCACAGCCATCTGGAGCGGCAGGCCAATCACCGTCAGATAAAAGGTATTAACAATGGAGGCCCTGAAGCTGTCGTCTTCAAAAAGCAGGTTGTAGTAATTTTCCAACCCGAGCCATTGCGGGGATGTGTTGGAAGTAACGCGATAATCGGTGAAACTCCAGTAGAGCGAAAATCCCAACGGGACGACAACAAAGATCAGGAAACCAACGATCCACGGGGCGGCAAACAGATAACCGGCAAAGGCATTGGACTGTTGATTAAGAGAAGCGCCGCGCGATTTGACCACTGTCCGGGCCAGCCACCCCAGCCCATAGCTGCAGGCAAGGATAAAAACCACGGTCAGCGTCGCTGTCAGGATGACGTTGATATAAGGATTTTCGGGCATACTCGTTTCTCCGTCGGTTTGAAAAATGGTTGGAGGGGCAAAGCCCCTCCAACCATTTAGAGTACGTTGACCTACTTGAGGGCTTCGATGTAATCAGCCTGGATCTTGGCGACAACTTCTTCCACGGTCAGTTCTTCGGTGATCAGTTTGCCGAGGGTTTCCTGCATGATGGTGGAGAGCTTCGCGGCTTCCTTGATGCCGGCAAAGCCGACGCCATACTTGGAGGCCAATTCAGCTTCGCGTTGCAGTTGGGCAGATTCAGTCACATAGCCATACTGCGAGTCATTGCGGGCCGGGATAAGACCCATGGTCTCGTTCCACTTGTTGTTGCCTTCCTTGCTGAAAGCCAATTTCAACCATTCGGCGGCCAGTTCTTTGTTCTGGCTGTATTCGGGCACGGCCAACCAGTCATTGAAGGCCAATACGACGGGTTTGCTGTTCGGGAAGTTCTCAGGATCGCCATAGAAAGGTTCGATGGTGACATTTTCCCAAACGGGGCGGTCGAAGGCAGGAGCAGCCCAACCGGAGTGAGCGAGACAAACAGCGCCGTTATCCTTGCCAGTGGCGTCGTCAACATCGATCACAGAACCCTGGCCGGTGGGCAGGGAGCCAACTGCATTGGCAGCGTCGCCGTAGGTAGCCTGGCGCATATCGAGCAGGAACTGGGTCGCAGCCAAAGCTTCGGGGGAGTCAAAGTTGGGGGTGCCATCGGCTTTGTAGAGTTCGCCGCCGAGCGAGTAGTAAACCAACAGCCACCATTGCCAGTCAGCCATCGAGCCGGCGTCCACGGGGACCAGCGCCTGCTGGGTTAGGGAATTGGTAGCTTCGTCAATCACGGAAGCCTGGGCAGCGAAGGCGGTCCATTCGGCGAAATTCTTGGGGGTGCCGGTCGTCCAGCCATTGGTTTCCATCAAGTCAGCGCGGCAAAAAACGTAGCGGGGAGCGGTAAAGATGGGCAGGCCGCGCAGCTTGCCTTCGTACTTGGCATTTTCGAGGGCGGGGCCAAAGTTGGTAATCTCAGACCAGGCAGCTTCAGCCAGGTAGGGATCCATGTCAGCCAGGCTCTGGCCATAGAGGGTGTTCATTTCCGAGCCAAGGTTGATGATGTCGGGGCCTTCGCCAGCAGCAAAGAAACCGCTGAAGGTTGTGTCCCAACCAGACCAGGAACCTTCGGTGATTTCAACGGTCACACCGGGGTTGGCAGCTTCGAAAGCCGGGTTGATTTCGGCCTTGAGCCATTCGATGGTGGCGGGAGTGTAGTCGAGCAGGTAGATTTTGAGAACACGAGCTTCAGCAGCGGGCTCTTCAGCAGCGGCAGGAACCTCGGTCGCAGCAGGGGCTTCGGCAGCGGGTTCTTCGGCAACAACGGGGGCTTCGGTCGCGGCCGCAGGCGCGCAGGCCGATAACATCATGCTGGCGAGCACCAGCACAGAAACAAGGGTGAGCAAATACTTACGCATGGTTTTCTTCTCCTGAATGGGTATAAAGTTGAAACAACAGATGGGGATTACAGGGAAATATATTTGCGTCTCGGCCTCCTTCAAGCCACTGGCTGTCAGTTCATCCTTTTCAAGCGGTTCATTACATCCTGAGCAAAATGCTCCATATACGTCTGGATGTAGTCCGAAATTGTCAGTTCTGGGTTCGTCATCAGCGGGGTCATATCCATGCCATACGACAGGCTCGTGGCATTATCCACGCCATGCGATTCAAAATAGGTTGCGTTGGCGCGGCGGCGGCCCATCGAGGCCAGGTCGTAGCGCTTTCCGCCAACGATTTGCGAGTCAAATACGCCCAACAGGGCAAACTGCAGATTTTCATGACTCGAGACATCCATCGCGACCTTGTCTGAGTCGACCATCCAGTCCAGAGCGCGCCAGACTTCGCAGCCGATCAGGCGTGCGGGACGTTCGGCCGGGTCCAGCTTGCGAAGAGCCGCCACCACCCGCGAAGCAACCCCAACGTGCGTATCGTGCTTGTCTGCCAGATTGTGGGTATAAACCACCTCGGGTTTGGTCGCGCGCAACAGGCGCACCAGATCATCCACTGGCGCAATCTGGCTCGCATCTTTGATGCTCTTGCTGGGGTGGTCGAGCATGACCTGGGCCGCAAACTCACCCACAATGGCGGCCTTGCGCTGTTCCTTGAAACGGACAAGACGCATCTCTTCATCGTTGTAATTCTCGTACAGGCCATTGCGCGGTGAACCGCGTCCATCGGTCACGACAACGCCGGTAAACCATTTGGTTGGGTGTTGGAAGCACTCCAGGATCGGCTCAACCGCCATGATCTCAATATCGTCCTGGTGGGCGGCAATGCACAGGTGGGTAGTCCGCACCAGGGCTTCTTCCAACGGTTTTTCGTCGGGGATGTAAATTTCGGCAGTATCGAGATGAAATTTCATGATCGGGTTTCTCAGATTGGTTACATGACGGGCAGACTGGCCGCAGCCACCGACTGTCCCACGCGACGGATCTTTTCATCAGGCAGGTGCAGGGAAATCTTTTCGAGCAGTTCGGGGAACTCAACGCGCAAGACTTCGCGCGCGCCTTCCAGCAGCAAGTCACCGCCCCGCCCGGAGGTACAGCGCCCGAGGATCAGAACGTGCTTGATATCATAAAAGTCGGCGTAGTGCGCCAGCCCGTAGCCAAGGTAGATGCCCATGCTTTGCCAGATTTTCAACGCACCTTCATCACCGGCCTCAAGCTTGACCTGCACAAATTTGAGCTTCTCAGCGTCGGTCACATCGTTTGGAAGCGTGATCCCGGCCCTGGGGGCAAGACGAAAAACACACTGCTGCGAAAAATAGGAGGCCCCGCAACCATGATCCTGCGACCATTCATCCTGCGCTGCATCCGGGTTGTAATCGACCGGGGCAAAAGCCAATTCATTCAGCCAGCCCATGATGTGTCCTTCGCTGTTGACATAGCCGACGGCTTCGCTCGAACCCAGGGCGATCCCGAGAATGGCATTATCTTCAATAGACATGGAACCAGCCAGGGCGGTCACATCTCCATCGTTGATGACTTCGAGCGGCACACCCATTTCCTGCTGAATGCGGCCGAACATATTTTTGATCTCGCCAAAACGCTCCTGCGGAATGCCGCGGAAGAGCGAGGCCACCATCGGACGGTTGTCAATGTATATACCGGCCGAACTGCCCCCAATTGCATCGACGCGCGGCATTTTGGAGGCCGCTGTACGCAGGGCGGTCATAATCTCACGATAGTGGTAATCCGGATCGCTGTGTTTGCGTGGCTCCCAGATCACTTCTTCGCTGTAGATGGCCTGACCATCCACAACAGCGCTCACTTTGCGGTCCGAGGCGCCCAGGTCAAACCCGATGCGGTAACCGGCCAGGTTGCGACCGATCAATTTGCCGTTTTCGTTGGCGGCGGGCACATCTTGCGCCGCGCAGACAATCACCTGGAAGGGTTGTTCAAAGGCCTGCTCGCCCATAAAGTGATAATCAAACTTGCGCGGGCCATCTTCGGCATACTGCTGGCGGATGTACTCACCAATAGCAGGCGCGCCGCCGATATAGGCTTTGAACCCGCCGCGCTGCCAGAGCAGGAACTTCAGGATGCGCTCGACATAAGCAAGGTTCAAGCTGAAATCGGGATGTCCTTCGGGAAAAACAGTGGTTTCGAAGCGGGAAATTTCTCCCCCGTTGCGTTCCAGGCCGATCACGAGCCGATCGCCGCCCTGGGCGGTCGCGGCGCGAAAAGCGCGGCTGACCAGCGCTGCAGGCTGGAATTGCTCGTCGAGCGGCGGAACAACGCGCAGGTGGGGAATGTCGAGGTGCGTCATTGAATTAATTCTCCGAGGATGAAAATAACAGGGCGTAATCATCCATCAAAAGATGGGCCGATGCGCCCAAAATGCAGGCCCGGTAATCCAGCTTTCCGGGCTCAATCTTTGTTTCCTGTGTCATGCCAGCCAGCGCCGATTGCCTCATCGCCTGGCGGATCGCTTCAAGCCAGGGTTGGCCAAAGCGGGTCATGGTGCCGGTGACAATAATATTCTTGATGTTGAGCATGCCCACCATGTTGCCAAGCGCCACGCCCAGGTGCTGACCGGCTTCCAGCACAATTTTCCGGGTAAGCGGGTCACCCTGCGCAAATTTGTGGCCAATTTCATCAATATCGAGGATCTCGGCAGCGCCGCTTTCTTCCCGCAAACGCTGGGCAACAGCTTGAGCGCTGGCGAGTGTTTCGAGACAGCCTGTGCGCCCACAGCGACAAAGGCGATGATTATCGAAAACCAACACATGCCCAATCTCCCCCGCGCCGCCGCCATCGCCCTGAAACAGTTTGCCGCCGATCAAAATACCCGAGCCAATACCGTGTGTGACATTAACCACGACCAGGTTGCTGCGCGCGTTGTATCCGCCGTATACAAATTCACCGATCGCGGTAGCCTGGCTGTCGTTCATCACCGAGACCGGCAGGTGATAACGCTGCTGGAGCAACTTGGCGAGCGGCAGATCCTGCCATTCAAGGTTGACCGCATTGATAACGATGCCTTCACGGGTGTTGATCAGGCCGGGTGCGCCCACGCCAATCCCGATCAGCGGTTTCCACTCGCTGCCGGTTAACTGGTCGAGGATGGCGTAAACCAGATCGAGGGCCTGCTGACCATCTTCACCGTGGACCGGCATCTCGATGGTTTCCTTGATCTCGCCCCGCAGGTTAACCACAGCGCCAACGAATTTATCCTGCGCCAGATTGAGGCCGATCAGATAACGCGCCTCGGGCACCAGGCTGAGCAGGATCGAAGGTTTGCCGCCGAGCGAGGTGCTCATGCCAATTTCCTGAACCAGCCCCTCTTCCATCAGACCGGCAACAACATCTGAAACCGTAGTGCGGGTGAGTTTGGTCGCCCGCGCAATCTCGGCCCGACTGGTTTCCTGCGACTCAATAATGGTTTTGAGAACCAGGTCACGGTTGTGTTGTTTGGTCAGCTGCTGTGTGGCTTTTTGTGGAAGCATCATGATGGTCTTCTCTTTGTGGTTCGAGTTAGTTAGTCCATTGGACTTACTAACTTATTTTATATGATTTTTCTAAGAATTACAATAGGCAAATTAATTTTGTATCCCTTGTGCTCCGCCGGATAAAAGAAAAATCATCAATCTCCGAAGCTTTTTATGCATCAAAGGTTGATGAAGAAATTGCCCGAAACAAGATATGCTTTCAATAAAACTACCCGCCTTCAAAACTGTCTTTTTCGTTTCAAATCATAACAACCAGGTTCACAACCAAATATTTGTAATTTTTATTCCATGCGTAAAAAATTCAAGTATAGAAATGGGATACGGGCAGTTATATAATGAATCTATCGATGCGAATGGCTTCCAGCTAACACAAAAATACAAAGGCTGAGCGCCATACAGTGTTCTTATGCGCACTTCTGGAGAAAACCTGCGCAAATGAAAAAACCGAAACAAGGAGATGTCAAAATGACAGAACAAACTTCCAATTCCACTCGTGTAATTAATCCTGAAAAAGCCGCCCTGAACAAACGCATGGAAACTATCGCCTGGGGCTGCTTCCTGATCATGGTAGGCGGGTTTGCATTCTGGCCCAAGAACCAGCTTCCCGATGGGATCTGGTCCATTGGCGTAGGTTTGATCATGCTCGGCTTGAATGCGGCGCGCTACCTCAACCAAATCAAGATGAGCGGCTTTACGATCGTCCTGGGCATCATCTCTGTTATAGGAGGTGTGGTGCAGTTATTCGGCGTCAAAAACCTGGAAGGGGCTTTCCTGCTCATCATCCTGGGCGCTTATCTGATTTTTAAACAGTGGTTTGATGAGCGCAAACTGTTCGGCAAAGCCGAGGAAAGCTAATTCCCATCCCGGTCAACAAACCAGAAATCCTAATGGTGCGATATGGCTCGGCAGCTGATCCAACCAGGCTGTTAAGCAGGGCCGTTTAATAATCGGTCAGAACCAGGTCCAGAATGGCCAGGTTTTCGGCCTGCTACTGCGGGTTGGGCGCCATGCGATCTAAAAGCCCAGAATTTCTACTCCCCCACTGTTTCATAACGAAGAACACAAAACGCGGACTACCTGAAAAAACTTGGTAGTCCGCGTTTTGTGTTTCAAGAGCTACCGATCTACAATCCGGTGCGGCGTAACCAACGATTTGTTCTGGGTTGAAAATGGCGATGGAGTATTATCGGGTTCCACCGTCAACAAGACGGCCAATTTTAGAACATAAGCTCTCATTTACAACATCTTAAGAGAAGTTCGTTAAGAATGGCTACAGGACCTCAGCAACATGTGTAGCGGTAATGGTTCTCGCTTCGCTGATGGATGCGATAAAAATCGTTGTATCGGATCTGTAAAAGGCGTATGATAATAAATAAATTCGGACAATTTTGGTCTTGACCAACCAGAATATTTGTTCTAAAATAAGGTTGCGCTTTATTTTGGGTGGGTGAAAGCCTGGCTTTTGCCCACCCAGTTCGTTAACCATTCCGCAGAGATTTTAAAGGAGAGATACATGCCACAGGAATATATTGAATTACGCGGCGCGCGCGAGAATAATTTGAAGAATGTATCGCTGCGCATCCCCAAGCGGAAGATCACCATCTTTACAGGCGTTTCGGGTTCAGGCAAATCGTCCATTGTGTTCGATACGATTGCCACCGAGTCACAGCGCCTGCTCAATGAAAACTTCAGCATGTTCGTGCGGAATTTTTTGCCGAAGTATTCCCAGCCCGATGCAGACGCCATCGAAAACCTGAGCATGTCCATTGTGGTGGATCAGAAGCGCATGGGCGGCGGTTCACACTCGACCGTTGGCACGATCACCGATATCAACACGATCCTGCGCATGATGTTTTCACGCCTCGGACAGCCGCACGTGGGACCCACCAATGTATTCGGCTTTAATGATCCGCAGGGCATGTGCCCGAACTGCAACGGACTCGGTCGCAAGCTGGATGTGGACATGGATAAGTTCCTAGACCAATCCAAATCGCTGAACGAAGGCGCTATTTTGTTTCCAGAATACGCTGTGGATAGTTGGGGCTGGAGTAATGTAATCAATACGGGTTTATTCGACCCAGATAAGAAAGTATCCAAATACACCCAGAAGGAATTGAACGATCTTTTATATAGCGAGCCCATCAAGGTCAAGACCAAGATGGGGGCAAAAGACTTCAACATAACCTACGAAGGTATTATCAACCGTTTTACCAACAAGTACATCAAGCAAGATCTAAAAACAAAATCCGAGCGGACTCAAAAGTCGGTCGAGCCTTTCATGACAATGGGTCCCTGTTCCGAATGCAATGGTACGCGCCTGAACCAGACCATCCTGAATTGCAAGATCAACGGCTACAACATCGCCGACCTAACAAGCATGGAAATCCCTGTATTGATCGAAGCAGTGAAAGCGATCAAAATTCCTGCCGCCGAGCCGATGGTTAAAGCGCTTCTCGAGCGCTTGCAGAATCTTGTGGATATTGGATTGGAATATCTAAGCCTCGACCGCGAGACGGATACGTTGTCGGGCGGCGAGTCTCAGCGCGTAAAAATCGTCAAACACCTCGGCAGCAGCCTGAGCGATGTGATCTACATCTTCGATGAGCCGAGCATTGGTTTGCACCCGCGCGATGTGCATCGCATGAACGAGTTGCTGCAGAAACTGCGCGACAAGGGCAACACGGTCATCGTCGTGGAGCACGACCCGGATGTCATCAAAGTGGCGGATCATGTTGTGGATGTTGGGCCGCTTGCAGGTCCGCATGGAGGCGAGATCGTTTTTGAGGGCAGTTACGCCAACCTGCTCAAAGCGGACACGATCACGGGCAGGCACATGCAGCAATCCATCCCGATGAAAGAGTCGTTCCGCACACCGACAGGCAAGCTGCCGATCAAGAATGCAAAGGTTAACAATCTGCAAAATGTCAGCGTAGACATTCCAACCGGTGTGCTGACCGTGGTGACGGGCGTGGCGGGTTCTGGCAAGAGTTCGCTCATCAACGAGGTCTTCCAACATCAGCATCCCGATGCGATTGTGATCGACCAATCCGCAGTAGGAGTCAACAGCCGTTCCAATCCCGCCACATACACCGGCATTTTGGACGATGTCCGCAAGGCGTTCGCTTCGGCGAACAAGGTGCAGGCGTCGCTGTTCAGCTTCAACTCGAAGGGTGCGTGTGAAAACTGTCAGGGGCTGGGCGTGGTCTTCACCGAGTTGTCATTTTTTGATAGTGTGAAATCGCCCTGCGAGGTCTGCGGAGGCAAACGCTTCAAGGACGAAGTGCTGGCGTACAAACTCAACGGCAAATCCATCAGCGATGTGCTGGCGATGAATGTGGAACAGGCGCTCGAATATTTTGAGCTCAAGGAAGTGGTCAAAAAATTGCAAGCCATGAGCGATGTTGGTCTGGATTATTTGAGTCTCGGGCAGCCGCTGAGCACGCTTTCGGGCGGTGAATGTCAGCGCATCAAACTCGCCAGCGAACTGCACAAAAAAGGAAGCATCTATATCATGGACGAGCCGACCACGGGCTTGCACATGTCCGATATCGGCCACCTCATGCAAGTCATCGACCGCCTTGTGGACACGGGTAACACGGTCGTTGTCATTGAGCACAATTTGCACGTCATCAAGAATGCCGATTGGATCATTGACATGGGTCCCGAAGGCGGCAGCAAAGGCGGCAAGGTTATGTTCGAAGGCACCCCGAAACAACTTTTGACCGCAAAGCAATCGCTTACCAGTGAATATTTGAAAAACTAATTGAAATCAGCAAGTTTTATTAACCGAAAATTTTACAGACCAACTTTAGAAGTAAGGAAAGAAAAATGAAAGTTAAATCCAACCCGACTGCTCAAATTGTCCCGTCAATTTCAGAACTGCGCGCGCTCTTCAACGGACGGGTCATCGCCCCTGATGACCCGCGATATGAACAGGCGCGCGCAGTATTCTATGGCGGAATTGACCGTCACCCAGCGGCGATTGTCCGAGTTGTAGATGCGGGCGATGTCTCCCGTCTTGTCTCTGTGGCGCGCGAGGCTGAGATTGAGCTTGCCATCCGCAGCGGGGGACACAGTAACGCAGGCCACAGCACCATCGAAGGCGGCATCGTCCTTGATCTTTCAGCCATGAAGGATCTGCAAATCAATGTTCAGGATAAAACTGCCTGGGCAGAAGCAGGATTAACCGCTGGCGAGTATGTTTCTCAAACCGCCGCCTACGGTCTCACCACAGGCTTTGGCGATACAGGCACGGTTGGGCTTGGCGGCATCACGCTGGGTGGCGGTGTCGGTTATCTCGTGCGCAAGCATGGACTGACAATTGACAACCTGCTGGCTGCCGAGGTTGTAACCGCCGCTGGCGAACTCCTGCATGTTGATGATCAGAATCATCCCGATCTATTTTGGGCGATCCGTGGCGGCGGCGGAAACTTTGGGGTTGCAACCCGCTTCAAATTCCAATTACATAATGTGAATACTATTTTGGGCGGGATGCTTTGCCTGCCTGCAACTGCAGACACTATCGCCTCGTTCATCGCCGAAGCTGAATCTGCTCCCGATGAACTTTCTGCCATCGTGAATGTGATGACCGCCCCGCCCATGCCATTCCTTCCAGCAGATGTTCATGGCAAGCTGATCATCATGGCTATGTTGGTTTATGCTGGCGATAATGAAGTTGGGGATCAGTTCATTGCAAAGTTCCGTTCGATTGCCATCCCCTATGCGGATATGATCCGCCCAATACCTTACACTGAAATGTTCCCACCCGAAGAGGGCGGATATCACCCCATCGCAGCGGGACGCACCATGTTTGTTGACCAAGTCACCCACGCTGAAGCGGAGATGATCTTGAATCGCCTTCAGCGTTCGACTGGCTCAATGGCTGTGACCCAGCTGCGGGTGCTGGGAGGCGCGATGTCCCGCGTTCCAGCAGATGCCACTGCATTCGCCCATCGCAAAGCGCGGATCATGGTCAACCTTGCCGCCTTGTACGAAAATCCCGATGAAAAGGAAATCCATGAAGCGTGGGTGACGGAGTTCGCCGCGGCTCTACACCAAAGTGATAACGGTGCATACATCAACTTCCTTGCGAATGTGGACGAGGCACAAGTCCGCGCCGCGTACCCAAACGGAACCTGGGAGCGACTCGCCGCCATCAAAGCCCGTTACGACCCGGATAACTTTTTCCATCTCAATCAAAATATCCCACCACAGAAATAATTGCTTACAGGTTATGAAAAGGACAATGACATGAAAACCTTTTATCAAATACTGGCCAACACCCTGCTTGCCAATGTCACCAATATGACCGTCTGGTTTGCGATGATATTTTTTATCTATCTTGAAACACATTCGGTCACGGCAACCTCAATTGTGTCAGGGATCTATCTGGTGGCTGTTGCGGTCTCAGGCATCTGGTTTGGGAGTCTGGTTGACCATAACAAGAAAAAGAATGTCATGCTCCTTTCGGGCTTTATCTCGTTGATCATTTACTCGATCGGGTTTGTGATCTATCTGAGCACCCCAACCGAAACATGGAAGGATGCCACCAGTCCCACACTTTGGGTGTTCGTCCCGCTTCTCCTGCTCGGCGTGATCGCTGGCAACCTGCGTGGCATCGCCCTCCCGACACTGGTCACGATCCTCATCCCCGAAGATTCGCGTGATAAGGCAAATGGTCTCGTCGGCACAACAACGGGCGTCATCTTCCTCATCACATCCGCCATCAGCGGATTCCTCGTCGCGCATTCGGGCATGTACCTTGTCCTGATCCTTGCCATCATCGTAATGGCTCTTTCGATCGCACATCTCTTTACCATGAATATCCCAGAGAATGAAATTGTTCACCTGGATGGAAAACCTGGCAAAGTGGACCTGCGCGGCACGTTCGCGGTGGTGGTCGCCATCCCTGGCATGATCGCGTTGATCTTCTTCACCACCTTCAATAACTTTTTAGGCGGCGTGTTCATGGGCTTGATGGACGCTTATGGATTATCGCTGGTTTCGGTTCAAGTGTGGGGCGTTCTGTGGGCAGTTATCAGCTGCGGATTTATCGTCGGCGGCCTCGTTATTGCCAAATGGGGTCTCGGTAAAAATCCATTGTTTGCGATGTTCGCTGCCAATATTGTGATCTGGATCATTTCCAGTGTGTTCACCATTCAGCCGTCTATCGAATTGCTTTGCATCGGCATGTTCATTTACATCAGCGTGGTCCCATTTATCGAAGCGGCGGAACATACCATCATCCAGAAAGTTGTCCCGCTCGAAAGGCAGGGACGGGTCTTCGGATTTGCCCAGAGCGTGGAGATGTCCGCTTCACCTCTGACGACGTTTATGATTGGTCCCATTACCGAGCTTTTCTTCATCCCGTTCATGACCGTCGGCGCGGGCGTTGACCTGATCGGAAACTGGTTCGGCACGGGAGCGGCTCGCGGTATCGCCCTCGTGTTTACGTTAACGGGCATCATTGGCTTGATCGTGACCCTGATCGCAATGAACTCTAAATACTACGGGTTGCTCTCGAAACGATACACGGCCAACCCTGAGGTTCTTCCTGAAGGAGAATTTGCATGAACTCGCAAGTCGGCAACATCCCCAAAAGGGTATTTCGATCAAGCGCATCTGACGATTCTAAGATGAAACATCTTTACACATGTAAGCTTGGGCCAATATTTGAAATGCAAAAGGAGAAACTATGAGAAAAATTATTGTTCACGAGTTCATCACTTTGGATGGCGTCATTCAGGCGCCAGGCAGTCCCACCGAAGACACCGATGGCGGTTTTGCCCACGGTGGCTGGACACTCCCCTACTGGCATGACGACATCGGCGCCCACTTTGGTCAGATCTTTGCCGAAGCCGACACATTGTTGCTGGGACGAAAAACATGGCAGATGCATGGCGAGGCATTCGAACCCAATCCCGATGAAGATCCGTTTGGCGGCATGAAGAAGTATGTTGTTTCCAAAACATTGGAGTCTGCGGCGGGCTGGCAGGATTCGAGTCTCATCAGCAACGATGTGATTAACGAAATTCGCAAACTGAAGAGCCAGCCCGGCAAAAATATCATTATGGACGGAAGCAGTGTTCTAGTCCATCATTTGATCGAGAATGACCTGGTGGATGAGTTTTCTCTGCATGTGTACCCACTTGTGCTGGGTGGCGGCAAACGACTATTCCCAACAGGGAAGCAGGTCAAGTTGAAACTGATCGAATCTGTTGCACTATCCACGGGCGTTGTGTATCAGCGCTATCAACCTGTCTGATCAGCGATTAAAAGAGGTGTCTCATGAGAAAAATAATAGTATCCAGTCAGTCCAGTATGGATATGGTGATTGATAACCCGCAAAACTTTGTGTTCGATTATGTTAACGACGAGTTTATGGATTATGCACGCGAACAACTTTTTGAAAGCGATGCGTTGATAATGGGGCGCCTGACATATGAAGCATTTACTGAGGCATGGTCTGCTCGGGCAGGCGCAGATGACTTTGCCGATAGAATAAACAGCCTTCCTAAATACGTGGCATCACGAACATTAAAAGGGCCTCTCGCATGGAATGCAAACTTAATAAAAGGGGATATTGTTAAAGAAGTCGCAAAATTGAAAGAGCAGGATGGAAAAAATATTTTGCAGTATGGAAGCGGCGAACTCACCCAAACCCTTCTTAAGCACGGTTTGATCGATGAGTTTCGTTTGATGGTCTTTCCTGTGGCAATGGGAACAGGTCAGAGACCGTTTGAAAATATTGAAAAAGTGCCAATGAAGCTTTTGGAGACAAAAGTTTTTAATACAGGTGCTGTGATTTTACATTACCAGCCGTTAAAATAATTCGGTAAAGTCATCCCGTTCATGTGGAAGAAATATTGCCTGAAAATCGATTGATCGATGGCACTTACGAATTATTCCGCGCTCACTTCGGTGCGCCGTCCAAGAAATCTCCCATTGGGATGAAAGCCGGCAGCACCCTCGGACTTTTGCGAAGCATGCTTTTACTTTTGTCTGACCACAGGTGGCACACGTTGCGGTTGCATTCGGCACGTGATCGAGTCATTTCGTAACAAAATGTATGCAGGCTACAAAACAAGCGCGAGTGATGATCCCAACTATTGTCCAACCAAAAGTACATTTTGGTTTAGGAGCGGTAAACTATCACACTCGCAGGGCGCTCCTTGCGCACAAAATCTTCAGAATACATCACAAAACCTACACAAAAAAACAGAACTCCTGAGAGAATTTGGTTCTCTCAGGAGTTCTATCAAACCGGATTTACTTCGATCCGGCCCCGAGGGGGGTTGGGCGCTACTCGAAGTAAATTTGGGGGAACAGGATTCTCTGGAATGCAGTTTATTTTGTCAAAGAACAGCAATAGACATTCAATTCTGTCTACTGCATATTACATCATATCAAGTAATTTCACAACAAAACGGCTAAACAGCCACCGCATCCGTGTTACCTGTCGCTTGGGGCGAAAACGAACCAGGTCATAATTCGTTTGAAGATTCAGTCAAAACTCAGGGCTGGCACCAAAAGCCTCGGCAAACAGCCAGGCTGTCTCAGGCGTAACCCCCGCTTGCCACGCACAATTTCATTGACCCGCTGAACAGGCGTGCCAATATGCCCGGCAAAGGCTACTTGAGATAGCCCAAGCGGATTCAGAAACTCTCCCAACAAGATTTCACCGGGATGAGTGGGGGGACGATTTTCAGGAAGCATCAAGCACCTCTTTCGTGATAATCGACCAATGAAACACCGTGTACACCGTCATTCCAGCGGAAAGTAATCCATCAAAGTTCTCGAAGCATAGCGGAGTGGGGCTGGTCATTCCCGTCCAATGATCGGGATCATGATACGAATACTGTGGAAGCCTGCCAAATCGCCTTTCAATGCTTTCAACCAGTTTCCTGGCGGTGAACGCAAGCCATCCAATTTGTAAGCAGCATTGAGGACATCCATTTTGCATAGCGCGATATTGACAATATTCTGGGGAAAACGCCTGGCACGCAACTTATTATTTCGCCATGATACAAATCTGCGGTAGCGGAATCGCCAAAGGAATGAATAGCCATCAAAAGCATCATAGCATTTTCACTGTATCCATACAAAAAAAGGGAGTGCCGAAATCGTGAGGTAAGGTTGTTGCTTTTCTTCATTTTTGCTGCTGATAGAGTAAAAAAGATAGCGCGCTTTCAAATAAAAAATGGCTAATTTAAGAGGAGTATTACCCACGAAATAGCCACTCCCAACTATTATTAGATTGATACCAACGCAAAATCAAAGTTACAAAAGTGTAATTTCAGCCTACGGCTCTGCTCGAAATACGTGTGGGAGTTGAACATACATCAAAAGTCCGAAGGTTACGCACCTTCGGACTTTTGACTTCTTAGTAACTCACGATCGGCATCTGACGAACGAACTTCCCCTCTACCAGTTCCTTCAGCACAAAGTGCGCCCCATCCGCGCGAGAAAGTTGGGTTCCAGAGTTCTGGCCCACATAACCCACCCGATATTTGCCCGAGAATAAGCCATCTGTCAGGCGCGGGTAACGCACAATCGTCCAATCCAGGTCGCTGGCGCGGATCACAACCACATTGGCAGCAGAATCCTTCAACACCTCGCCCGCCATCAAGGTCAGCAGCCCTTTCATCAGATGGTCAATGAGTTTGGGCTGATCTTGTGGATCGCGCACGCCGGCGCCGGTGGTTGAAATCAAACGACGAATGCCTGCATTCTTCATTGCAGCGACGATGTTTTGTGCCGCTTTTTCCATCATGCCTGGCACGGGCGGACGGGTGGGCCCTAGCGCACTGATAACTGCCTCCTGACCTGCGACCGCATTTTCCACTGCAGCAGTATCCTTTACATCCCCAGTCACCATTTTCAGCTTCGGATGCTGGATTGCCAGCTTTGCCGGGTTGCGCACAAAAGCTGTGACTTCATGCCCGGCCTCCAACGCCTGCTTGACGATTTCTTGTCCAGTTCCACCGCTTGCCCCAAAAACGATAATTTTCATCCCAACTTCTCCTTAAGATATGAATAAAGATGTTCCGCCGCGCGTCGCAGCGGTTCGCCGCTATGTTGCACACGGCTGAGCAAAATAGCGCCTTCCAGGGTGGCGAGGGCAAATTCAGCCAAGCCAACATCCCCGGAAAGTTTTTCAGCAAAAGCGCCCTGCATTTGAGCGTAGGCTTCACGGCAGGCGGCATTGACCCGCTCTCGGCTTACCGCGCTCTCGGCGGCTAACATCATCAGCGGCCCGCCCGCCGCAAACCCGGATTGCTCGATGGCTCCGGAAATTCCCAGCGCCAACAACCGTACTGCCTCGGCAGGATTTTCCGCCTGCGACAGCCCAAAACGGATTCGCTCCGTCATCTGCGCCCCCGACCAGAGCGCTGTCTCGGCCCCAATCTGTTCCTTGCCTTCGGGAAAGTAGTAATACAGCGACCCCTTGGGCGTGCTGCTTTCGCGGATGATCTCGTTCAGGCCGGTAGCGTGGTAGCCCTGCTTCTCAAACAAGCGAGCTGCGGCCTCTAGGATTTTCTCTTTGGCAGGATTCATGACATTTATCCTCTTTGCAGGTTGACTGAACAAGGTTATTATAACAACCGGTCTATATACAGTCAAGAAGGAGAAATACAAAATGTCATCCCCTATTTTAGTGATTGGTGCGCTCGGCAACGTGGGCGCAGAGGTTGTGAAGCAAGTTTTGGCGCGGGGTGGGAAAGTCCGCGCGGCAGATCTGGATGTGAACAAAATCCAGGCACGGTTCGGCGAAGCAGTTGAGGCGGTGCGCTTTGACTTCACCGACCCATCTACCTACGCAACAACCTTCAAGGATGTCAAAAAGATGTTTTACCTGCGCCCGCCGCATATCACCAATATCCAGCGTGATATGAAGCCATCGATGGAGGCCGCCCGGCAGGCTGGCGTCGCGCACGTTGTTTTTCTCTCTCTGATTGGGATTGAACAAGCCAAATATGTGCCCCATTACAAAGTGGAAACCTATCTGAAGGAACTGGGCCTCCAGACCACCTTCCTGCGTTGCAGTTTTTTCATGCAAAACCTTAATACCACCCATCGCCAGGAAATCAAGGAACGCAACGAAATTTTTGTACCGGTCGGGAAGGCCAGAACCAGCTTCATCGATGCGCGCGACATCGGCCATGTTGCCGCGGTGACGTTGATGGAATCTGGCCATGTCGGGAAAAATTACGATCTAACCGGCGGTGAAGGGCTGGATTATTGGCAGGCCGCCGACATCATGAGCGAGGTATTGGGGCGTAAAATCATCTACCGCAACCCCAACCCGCTGCATTTTTTGATCGAGGTTATCCGGCGCGGCACACCCCTCATGTTCGCAGTGGTTATGTTGGGGCTATACACCTCTACACGCTTCGGCATGGCCGATCCAATCACGCGGGAAGTGGAACGCCTGACTGGAAATAAGCCAATTTCTTTCCAGGAATATGTAAATGATTACAAAAATTCCTGGGTCTAAATGGATGCAAAAAAACACATCGCGGGCATGTGCGCCATAAAAAACATTTCCCTGTTTTACATATCGGCCTATCCACCTGACCAGTACCAAACTCCCCTCTCAGCGGGGGAGTTTTTGTTTTGCATCGCATAAAATGATATGGAAAGGAGCGCCTATGAAACCCGCCTTATCCTTATTCATCATTACCCTTTTCTTTATTTTTCACCTGACCCCGGCCTCCGCTGCGCCTGCCGCACAGGAAGTAACCATTGTCCTGCTTCCCGATACACAGTATTACACCAGCCAATACCCGGAAATGCTTCAGGCTCAAATTGACTGGATTGTGCAAAACCGGGCCGCGCTGAACATCGCCTTCGTGGCCGGACTGGGCGACATCACCAACCTGGGAGATGACGCCCCGCGAGAATGGGAAACTGCTTGGGCGGCTATTTCCTCGCTCGAAAACCCCAAAACAACTGGCCTGTCCGAGGGTATTCCCTACGGACTGGCAGTGGGCAACCACGACCAAACCCCAATTGATCACCCCGAAGGCACAACCGATGGGTTCAACCGCTATTTCAGCGTTGGCCACTTTGCTGGACGAAGTTATTACGGGGATCATTTTGGTGCAAACAATGACAGCCACTATGCCCTGTTTGGCACAGATGGCCTGGATTTCCTGGTTATTTTCATCGAGGATGGGGCGTCTGCCCATTCTGCACTGCTCGATTGGGCCGGGGGCCTGCTCAAGACACACCCCAACCGTCTGGGAATCGTGGTTTGCCACGATCTGCTCGAACCCGAAGGTGCATTCACCGTTCAGGGAGAACGGGTTTACAACAGTTTGAAAGGAAACCCCAACCTGGCGCTTCTATTGGGCGGTCACAACTGGGCCGAAGCCCATCGCTCCGACACCTTTGACGGCCACACCATCCACACACTGATGGCGGACTACTCCAATCGTCCGCGCGGCGGCGACGCCTGGCTGCAAACCCTGACCTTTACACCAGGAACGAACCAGGTTCGGGTTTCCACCTATTCACCGGCACTGAACCAGTGGGAACGCGATCCCGCCAGCCAGTTCACGCTCCAGATCGGCGAAATTCTTCCCGGCGCAGAGCCGGTATCGCACGTTGCTGAAATCACTCCCGAAGTGGTTTTGAACGGGGCGCAAGATATTGTCTACGCGCAAACAACCAACACCGTTACCGAAATCCAGGCTGGTTACTTTGATTCAATGACATCCAACAGCCCGGATGATTTTATTCTCTCGATGATGTCTAAACACGGCCTGCCCGGCGTGGCGGTGGCCGTCATCGAAGGCAACCAGGTTGTCTATCTCCAGGGCTATGGCACCGCCGGTGACGGGAAGCCGCTCACCCCGAATAGCCAGATGTTTATCGGCTCGCAGAGCAAATCGTTCACTGCCCTGGCGATCGCCCAACTGGCAGAGCAGGGCCAACTCAACCTGGACGTTCCTGTTCAGGCTTACATCCCCTGGTTCCGCGTGGCCGATGAAACCGCATCGGCGCAAATCACACTCAAACACCTGCTCAACCACACCAGCGGGCTGTCCGATTCCGGCTACGGCGCTCTGCTGCCACTGGACGCCGGCTTCGAGACAGCCGTACGCTCTCTCCAAACAGCTCAACTGACCGCCCCGCTAGGCATGAAGCACCAATACTTCAACATGGGCTACACCGTCCTGGCCTATATCGTCGAGTTAACCAGCGGCCAGCCCTACGCCGATTACGTTCACGATCACATTTTCACCCCGCTCGGCATGGACTCATCCACTGCCGACCCGGCCAGCGCCGCGAATCTGGCTCAGGGCTACAGCCGCCTGTTTGGTTTCGCCATCCCGATGGAACAGAGGGTTCCGCGCTATGCCATCGGCAACGGCTACATCGTCTCTACCCCCGCCGATATGGCACGTTACGCTCTGGCGATGAACACCGGCGGCGCGGGCCTGGTCTCGCCGGAAATGTTCAAGCGCATCTTCACCCCTGGCTCCAATGGTTACGGCTTTGGCTGGTATATAGTGGATGGCGGCGCAAAAATCTTTCACGGCGGCGCGAACGAAACCTTCCGCACCGAAGTCAACCTGTACCCGGCCCGCCAGCGCGCCTTCGTACTGATGATGAACGAAGGCCACCAGGTTGACCATTTCATCTCAGGCGGACAGCTGGCAAAGGGTGTCGAATCTCTAGTGCTTGGCCAGACCCCGCCCCTGGTCACCGAGGGCTGGTCGGTACAGTGGCTGGGCTGGGGATTTGGGGTTTTCGTTCTAGCCTTGGCTGCCCTGCACACCCGAAACTTTCTCTCGCTACGCGGTTGGAACGAACACACCCGCAGCCTGCCCAACGTTAAAAAAGCCTGGGATGTGACGATCAGCTTCATCATCCCCACTGTTATCCTGACCATCGTTTACTGGCAGGTCAGCAGCTTCTACGGCGACCGATTCAACCTGCTAACCAACCTGGTTTACATGCGCCTGGGCCTCCCCGATGTCTTTATTCTGATGCTGGTCGGAATCCTGCCCGACATCATCCAGGGAATCATCAAAATTCTTCTTTGGCTGCACCAAAAATGAATAACAAAATCGCCCGCGAAACATTGCTGCAAATCCTCCGGGAAAGGAGCATCCCACGTGTTTCGAAACACCGATTAAAATCCCAGAGGCAGGCACAATCTGCGGTCGGTGATTGAACTGCATCACGTGGAGAAATACTGCAAAAGCGCGGTTAGGGAGTACCACGTTCTGAAATCCATCGATCCAGAAAAGATTGGTTTAACGAAACAACGAATCATATTCACAAATTTTTCGGAGGAACAATGGATTTACTCACTTTTTTGCTAGATGCTAAATTGCACGGCTACGCCAGCGCTGGCGAACGAGACGAAACCCAAATGGAAGATGGCGGCAAGCGCTTGCGTTACCGTATGGGAGAATATCTCTATCAGGATATCTACTATGGCAGCAATCCTTTCGTTGGCGAAGAGCTTGTCTTTAAGAACGGAACTGCAGTGTGGGCGATGAATTACTATGGCCTGGTGCTTGACCCATCTGACTCGGCTGGCGAGGTCTATCGCTTCTTGCAAGAGGCCATGCGCCTGGTAAAAGCAGAAAGACCATTTCGCGGTCCAGAAACTCACCAAAACGGAGACTGGGAATATCAGGATTTCAGCCAGGGGGATCTGGATTGTTATAACGGCGAGGAAAAAATCTTTTTCCAAAAACGGCTGGTTTACCGTCTGCGCTACCACGGCGGAAAAGTCGGATAACATTTCTATTGCAAACAGCCAAAAAGCAGGCCGTCTTTGGGTCGCCTGCTTTTTGATTCCCTGGAAAACTATCCACTCGACCAGTGCCTTCCTCCTCTTCCGATTGGGGCGAAGGTAGTGGGTAAAGCGTAAACTAGCATTTGAAAGAGAGAAAAAATGAACCGCATCCTGCTTGCTGACCCAAACCCCACTCTACGCTCCGCCTTGGCGCTCCTACTGGAAACCCGCCTGGATGTGCAAGTTGCCGGGCAGGTAAGCAGCATGGAAAGCCTGATCTGCGAAGCGGCTGCCACCCAACCCGACCTGATCATCATCGGCCTGAAACTTCCGGGTGAACCTGCCAAAAACCGGTTGGAAGTTCTGCGCTGCCTGGCCCCCCGCGCCCACATCCTGCTTTCCAGCCCACAACCTGAACGAGCCAGCCTGGCCGAAGGAACGATCACCTTCTTATGCCAGGCCGACCCGCCTGAAATTATTTTACAAACTGTCCAAAACCTGATGGCGAACATGCCTGATAGAAAGATTAGCTTTGTTTAATGGTTGCTATTCCATTATTTCACTCGAGTACCGGGCAACAAATGATCAGCTCCTTCTGTTGAACATTGCCATCAACCGGTTCAACCCGGCCTGGAGGACGGCTACCTCTGGCTGATGAAAAGCGCCGGGCAGGCAATTGAGTGAAGCGGGGTTACCGCACTTGCGAGAATATTTGGCAAGCCCACTTGCGGACAGGAAAAAAGATCTGGGTTTTGAAATCTGACCATCTCCAATAAGATTCAATATTCTGGTTGCGGTTTCAGAAGTGCATAGTTAACCCGCTATCTACCCGCAGCAAAGTTATCTGTGTTTTTGTTTTCTCTGGATGAAAGCAACCAGCACTGCGCCGATCACCAAAAGCAAGCCGAACCCAATGCCCCAAAGCGGGGATGGCAGGCGGGTCTCAAGAGATGGGGAGACTGTGGAAATGCGTTCAGGTGTGGATGTGGGTGGGTTTGGAGTTGGAGTGGCGGCCTGGGTGGGCGCGATGGTATGGTTGGGTTCCGAGATCCGTGTTTCGGCTACGCTCAACACAGGCGTTGGGGCCGGGCTGAACGCGGCGTTGGTGTCAGCAATTTCGGGAACAAGGATTTCACCGGGAGCAAAAACATCCAGCAGAGCGTTGGCGATGACAAAACCCTCGCTCTCGCCGATGGCCAGTTTGGCCTGACGCAGATCAAGCACGATCAGGGGATTGCTGCCCAGAACTATATTATCTTCGGATGTAATCCTAAGGGCGGTGCCTTCGCTCAGGCCAAGTGCCAACAGATCGGGATGGGTGTAAGCCAGCGAAAAAAACCTTCCCCAGCGATTGTTGTCCATCAGTTGGGGTTCGAAGTTGGCCGAAACCAGCCCCAGCCCCGGCTGGACTTTGGTCTTGCCCTGGCGAAAAGCCTTCTGAGTGGCGAGTTCCTGTTCGTCAGCGTCTTGCGAGATGGGACCGTGTGCGGAGTAGTAGTCGCCTATCAGGCTGGCGGCAGCGTTATCGGCCAGGAGGGGCGTTCCGTTCAACCAGGCGTCTTTGACCGGCTGGAGGGCAGCAACGTTGACCTTGGATGGGTCTTTGCCGGTCAGCAGGATAGCCGTCAGGTCGGCCGGGAGGGCGAGGGGCATGGCATCGCCATTTTTGAGAACGATTTTAGTGACCTGGCCGGGCAGAATTTTGGCATAGGCATCGAGTGAGTTATTGGCGGATGTTTCGCTGGCATACCCAATCCCAATCAAGCCGATTTTTGCGTTGCTTGCGCCAGCCAAGATCGCAAATTCCTTAAAAACCGGGTGGCTGGGATCAAGGTTTTCAGAAATCCCGCCGGAGAGCAGCAAAGTCCCGGCTCCCTGGGGAGTTTTAAGCGTCTCGAAGCGGCGTTCGAGTTTGGGGAAAGGTGCAACGGTGGTTTGGCCCAGCCTGGCGGTGCGGGATTTCAAGTTGTAAGAGAAATCGCCAGCCGAAAGAATGGTCACGAGCACGTTGCGCAGGGAAAGATAGGGTGTTTGACCCTCACCAGCTTCAACGTATTTGAGCGCCTCGGCAGCGTGATAGGTTTCAGCATCGAGGATGGTAACGGTGTAGAGACCGAAAACATCGCGCAGGACTTCATCATCAGCGATGACACCGGTGTAGGCATCCACACCCACGCCGAGGTGGGGTACACCTGGAAGTGAGATGGCGTTCAGCAGGCGGGGGAGGCGTCCGCGCTGGTGGAAGTGCTGGTCAAGAATGGCCGATTTCAAGCCGAAGGTCAGACCGTGTTTTTCGGAGCTGTTCCAGACATCGGCAGCGCCAAAGTTGAGGGCATTCCCGGCGGCATAGTTGGGGTTATACCCGGCCAACATCGCCGCGGACTGCATCCCACCGCCCGCGCTCGTGCCGGCGAAAATAACGCCTTGCTGGTTGAGTTCCATCAGGCGGGCTTCGAGAGGCGTTCCGATGATCGCTTGCATGGCAACCGTCTGGTCGCCGCCCAGGGCGAAGATGGCGCTCAAGTCAGCAGTAAACAGGCTGAGGGTCTCCGGGTTTTCGGCGTCCGAGCGGACAAAGACCGGGGCCAGAACGGCCTGACAGGTCAGTTGCGGCGGGGCCGCCCGTTTGCAGGCTTCCTCAATCTGGAACCGGCGTTCCTCGGCGTCGCGCAGGTTGGTTTGGCGTTCAGCCTCGGTGATGGAGAGTGGATTGGTCGAGTAGGCCGAGGGCAGCACCAGGATTTTGACTTGATTGTCGTGGGCGTTGGCGATGGCGGCCTCGGAAAAACCGGCGTAGATATCGGAATAGCCGCCGCCGATCGGGATGAGCAGGCCTGGAGCGGGAGCCTTGGGAAGAATAAAGGCTGAAATCAGCAGGACGAGGAGCAGACGGTTCATAATTTAATCGAAAAAAGTATCGGGGTAAGGGCCGACGAGGGGCCCGTCATCGCGGATAGCGAGCAGGACGGTGGATTCACCGGGGTAGTATAGAATGCCGGGCGGGCAGGAGATGACAAAACCATCGTATTCAGAATGCAGGACACCCAACATCCGGCCCCAGGCGTCACGCATCTCGACCAGCGGATCGCCAACTTTGACCAGGTCACCGGGTTCGGCCAGATGGTGGACGATGCAAGCCTGGGGGACGCGGGCAACGCTGCGCCGCCGGACGGGGTAACCAGGGTCGATAATCTTGATGCCGGTAATCGGTTCCGGGTCGCCCGGGAGCATTCCGGCCCAGCGCAGAATATTCCGCACACCGGCCAGGCTGGCACTGACGGTGGCGCGAGCCGGTGTGTAGGAACTGCTGATTTCAGCGGTCAGGGCCGGAATGCCGGCCAGCATGGCGATGGAGGCGGTAGTAGCGCGGTGCAGTTTCTCGTCGATATACTTGCTAACGGCGAAGTCGGCAATCAGGGTGTGTCCATAGGCGCGGGCCATGGCTTCCATTCTGGCGCTGGTGGCTTCGGCCCGCTCGCGGGCAGCTTCATCATCTTTGCGGTAGAGCAACCGATCACGGAAGGCAAAGGAAAGCGAACCGATGCTGATGCAGTGCAGATCAAAAAAATAGGAGGCTGACTGCTTGATTTCATTAAAAAGCCGCCCGTAAGCCTGTTCCAGCGCGGAAGGGGGCGCTTTGTCCGGATCATCTTTAGGTGGTTTCCCATCCGGGAAGAGCCGGTTCGGGTCGCCATCGTGATAGTAAGCACGGCGCTGCAGGGTGCGCAGACCCGCCGGGTTGAGGGCCGGGATGGCGACCAGCGTGCCGCGCAAGTCTGCGAGCAGCTCGGGGGTGATCAGGCGGTGGATAACCTGAATCCCGGCATGTTCAATGCCATGGATGCCCGCCGTCAGCCAAAAGGTAGGGCCATCGTGTTTACCTTGAATCAGGATAACAGGCAGGGCGTCTGCTCCGCCGACGGGGTGCTGGACGAGAGGGTATTCGCCATAGGTGATTTTTCCAGGCTCGGCCTGGGCGGTGCCAAGAGTGAGAGACATGGGAGGTTCCTATCGTGTGTTGTCTGTGAGGCAGAAAGAAAGGGTTTGTCATTTCTCATCGCTGGCGCTCGTCGAAATGACAGGGCAAAGAAAAGCCCCTCTCTGGGTTGGAGAGGGGGGATAGTTACTTTTTCCCGGCGATGTGCCGCGGGTCGAGCGCATCACGCAGACCGTCGCCGAGGTAGTTGATGGCGATAACAATGATAAAAATCATCAGACCGGGAAAGATCGCCGTCCAGGGGGCGGTAGTCATCTGGTTTTGGGTGTTGGAGAGCATATTGCCCCAGGTGGGGGTGGGTAGTTGAACGCCAAAACCCAGATAGGAAAGGCCCGATTCGCTGATGATCGCTCCCGCCAGACCAAGCGTGGATGAGACGATAATCGGCGAGGCCACATTGGGCAGAACGTGCTGAAGCAGGGTGTGGCTGTCGGATGCGCCCAGGGCGCGGGAGGCCTGAACAAATTCGCGTTCGCGGAGTTCAAGGGTAGATGCGCGCACCAGGCGGGCGGTGCCTGTCCAGGAGAGGATGCCAATAATGAAGGCAATCGGGGCAAAGGAACCGGCTTGCAGGTTGGGCAGGTCAAGCGAGCGCAGGAACATACCCATCGCAATCAGCACGAACAAACGCGGGATGGTCATGAAAATTTCGGTAATGCGCATCAGGATGCTGTCGATCCAGCCACCGTAATAACCGGAAGTCAGGCCGATCAGCGCGCCAACAACGATGGAAATCGCCATCGAAAGTAGGCCAACACTCAAGGAAATCCGCCCGCCATAGAGAACGCGTGTCCACATATCCCGGCCCAGATCGTCGGTACCCATCCAATGTTCAGCCGAGGGGGGCTGGAAACGCGCGCGCAGGTTTTGCTTAAACGGGTCGTAAGGGCTGAGCAGAGGAGCGAAGATGGTCATCAAAACGATCACCAGGCTGATGACTGCGCCGACCATGGCCATCTGGTGCTTGCGGAAGCGCCGCCAGAAAAAGCCAACCAACGATTCTTCGCGCAGGTTGTTAGGATTGGATTGCTCTGAGATGGTCGAAATGCTCATAATTCACCGTGGCTTTTTACATCAAACTCATCGCCGGTCATCCCCGGCAGCCGAGGGGAGCTCATGTTTTTTCATGAGCGGGGTTTAAATCTTCCAACACGCAACCCAATGGTCTGGGAAAGCCTCGCGGAATTCCGGTTCCTGTTGGGAACAGATCGTATCGGCAATCGGACAGCGCGGATGGAAACGGCAGCCCTTGGGCGGGTTAAGCGGGCTGGGCACATCGCCCTTCAAGATGGTGCGCTCGCGCTTAAGGGTCGGGTCGGGGATGGGAATAGCCGACATTAAGGCTTTGGTATAGGGGTGCAGCGGGTTGGCAAACAATTCATCCCGCCCCGTCAGTTCCACCATCTTCCCCAGGTACATCACCGCCACCCGGTTCGAGATGTGCTCCACCACGCTCAGGTTATGGGCAATGAACAGGAAGGTCAGGCCAAACTCAGCCTGCAAATCTTTCAGAATGTTAAGCACCTGCGACTGGATCGAGACATCCAGCGCGGAAACCGGCTCATCACAGACGATGAACTTAGGCCGCAGCGCCAGGGCGCGGGCAATACCGATGCGCTGGCGCTGCCCGCCCGAGAACTCATGCGGGTAGCGGCGGGCGTGATAATCTTCCAGACCCACCTTCTTGAGCATATCCAGCATGATCTGGTAGCGTTCCTTGTGAGTGCCAATGCGGTGGATGTGCAACCCTTCCATAACCGACTCGCCAATCGGCATGCGCGGGTTCAGCGATGCGTAAGGATCTTGAAAAATGATCTGCATATTCCTGCGCATCGCTTTGAGTTCCGCTCCGTTAAGCTTAAAAACATCCTTATTGTCAATGATGACCGATCCGGAAGTGGACTCAACCAGACGCAGCATCGTGCGGCCAATGGTTGTTTTTCCGCAGCCTGATTCCCCCACCATGCCCAAGGTTTCACCCTCGCGAACCTCAAAACTGACATTATCGACAGCGCGCACATAATCTTTCACGCGTTGAAGCACGCCCTCGCGCACCGGGAAGTACTTGACGAGGTTTTTCACCTGGATCAGTTCAGTAACGGTATTCTGGCTCATCCATGACTCCGCAAACAAGGTTATTTCAGTAACGCTGTGTGGCCATCCGTGTCCTGGTATAGCCAGCAGCGCACCGTGTGTTTGGAACTGAAAGTGATCAGGTTGGGATCTTTTTCGGTGCAAACCGCCAGCGCATATTCCGTTCGGGGGCGGCAGCGTGGGGCGAACCGGCAGCCCGGCGGCAGGTTAACCAGGTTCGGCACCGTGCCGGGGATCACTTCCAGGCGGTCTTTCAACTTGCCCAGGATCGGGATGGAGCCGATCAGCCCGCGGGTGTAGGGATGCAGAGGTTTCTCAAAGAGTTCCTGTACGCCCGCTTCTTCCACGATCTGCCCGGCGTACATCACCGCCACCCGCTCGGCCATTTCCGCCACCACCCCCAGGTCGTGGGTAATCAAAATGATGGCGGTGCCAATGTTCCCACGCAGGTTGCGCATCAGGTCCAGAATCTGGGCCTGGATGGTCACATCCAGCGCCGTGGTTGGTTCATCGGCGATCAACAGATCGGGCGCACAAGCCAGGGCCATCGCAATCATCACGCGCTGCGCCTGGCCGCCTGATAATTCATGTGGAAAAGCCGTAACCCGGCGTTCTGGATCAGGAATCCCCACCATCTTCAGTAGTTCCACCGCTCGGGCTTGTCCGGCCTTTTTATCCAAGCTTTGATGAACACCCAACACCTCGGCAATTTGATCGCCTACTCTGAAAACCGGATTAAGCGCTGTTTGCGGTTGCTGAAAAATCATCGAGATGCGGTTCCCGCGCACCTTGATCATCTCTTCTTCGCTCGCACGCACCAGGTCTTTGCCATCGAACAGAATCTCCCCGGCCACGATTTTCCCGGGCGGGCCGATCAAGCGCATGATGGACAGGGAAGTGATGCTCTTGCCGCACCCCGATTCACCCACCAGCCCGATGACTTCACCTTCGAAAACATGAAAATCAACCCCATCGACAGCTTTAATCACGCCATCTTCGGTGTAGAAATAGGTTTTCAGGTCTTTAATTTCCAGAAGCGGTTGCTTGGCTGTTTGTTGTGTCACCAGCTACTCCTGTTCTTTGAAAAGTAATAACGTGAAAGCTATGCATTCTTCAGGACAGCCTGATGCGCGGATCGAGGCTGGCATAAACAAGATCGACCAGCAAGCTGGAGAGAATCACCAGGGCGCTTTGGATCATCAGGATGGCCATCACCACCGGGTAATCGGTTTTCAAGGCGGCGGTGAAGTAGAGACGTCCAATACCGGGCCAGGCGAACATCGTTTCGGTGAACAAGGCACCGCCAAACAGGGCCGGCAGATCGAGTCCGATCAACGTGATAAGAGGGATCAGGGCATTGCGCAGGGCATGCTTGTAAATCACAATCCATTCACGCAGGCCCTTGGCGCGCGCGGTGCGAATGTAATCTTCATGGATCACATCAAGCATGGAAGAACGCAGGTAGCGCATATAACCCGCTGCCGAGACGAAGGCCAGCATCGTGACCGGCAAGATCAGGTGTTCGATCCGGTCGACCAGTGAAAAGGGCTTGCCCAGAGTCGCCATCCCGGACCCGGGCAGAAGTGGGCGACCATCGCCACCTTTCAGGGTAACCGCAAAAGTAATGATCAGTAACAGTCCAAACCAAAAAACGGGGAGAGATTGGCCCGCAAAAGCCAGAGTGGTGGTGATATGGTCAAACCAGGTGTATTGCTTGATTGCCGAGATAATCCCCAGAGGAATGGCCACCAGCAGTGTCACGATCAGCATGATCCCCATCAACAGCATAGTATTCGGCAGGCGTTCGGCAATTTCAGTGATGGCCGGGCGTTTAGAAGTGAACGAGTCCCCCCAGTCGCCTTTGAGAGCATTCCCCAGCCATTTGGCATAGCGCACCGGCACCGGGTCGTTCAAACCATAGCGAGCCTTGATGCGAGCCAGATCTTCGGGAGTCATGTTCGGGTTTTCAGCATAGGCCGACATGATCCCACCTGGCACGGAACTGATCAGCCCAAAAATCAGGATGCTGATCACAAACAGAGTCAGGACAGCCTGGGCAAGACGGCGGAGAATGTAATTGGTCATGGCCGCTCCATGGTACCCCTCTCCCATCCTGAACGTAATCGAAGGATGGAAGAGGGGCGGTAAAAAAAGGAGAAACTTAAGGTTTGAGCCACCAATTTTGGGAATCGATGGTGAAGTCAATCCAACTGGAGGAGACCTGGAAGTTCTGCAGGTTCGTGCGGTAGCCGTTGATCAGCAGGCGCTCGTACAAGAAGATGCGCGGGATATCCTGGTTGACCTGTTTGGCAACATTGCAATAATATTCCTTGCGCTTGGCGATATCAGTGGTCATCGAAGCTTCGTCAATCCACTTGTCCACTTCCGGATTGCTGTAGCGCGAGAAGTTGTTCCCAGCACCGTCATTCTCCTTGACCGGGATGCGTGCGCTGTGGTAATTGCTGAACAGGCCGCTATCGGGATCGTTGCCAGGGCCGGTGGTGTAGAGCAGAATGTCAAATTTTCCGTGCTTGCGCATCCCATCCGCGTCCCAGCCAGCAAAGAGCACGTCGGAGGGCACGTTGTCGATCACCAGCTCGATTCCAATTTCCTTGAGCATTTCAACCAGAACCTGTTCGGTCTGTTCGCGGAGCTGGTTGCCGGTAGTGGTCGAAATCTTCAGGCTCATGCGCACACCGCCTTTTTCGCGGATGCCATCAGCCCCGGATGTCCAGCCGACTTCATCGAGCAGAGCCTTGGCTTTTTCCATGTTGAATTCGGCCTCGGGCAGTGGGCAGGCGAAGGTGCCGGTAGGCAGGACAGTCGTGCCGACTTTGACGTTACCGTAGAGCAAGTTATCAACGATGGATTTCTTATCGATCGCGTACTGGATCGCCTGGCGAACCTTAAGATCGCTCAAGATCGGGTGAGGGGCCTGGGTCACATCGGAAGGGGCATCCACTTTCGGGTCGCCGAAGTTGAAGGCCAGGAGTTCGTTTTCGCCTGAACCGTAGTAAGCACCAGCATAGGTAACACCGTCCATGTTGTTCAGGGTTGGGAAGTCAGCTTCGGTCAGATCCCATAAAACGGTGATCTCACCAGTGCCGAGCAACTGCATGCCCACTTCGCGGCTGGGCAGGATCTTGATGATCACGCTGTCGAGGTAGGGCTTGCCTTCTTCGCGGTAGTAGGGGTTCTTGACCAGGGTCAGGTGATCGCCAGCCTGCCATTCCTGAACAATCCAGGGACCGGTGCCGATCGGCGCGCGGTTGAATTCCCACTTGTCCATGGTGGCCAGATCGCCAGCAGCGCGCGGGATTAACTGCTGGAACAGGTTCAAGTAAGGAGCGAAAACGGCATCCATCTTGACGATCACGGTCAAGTCATCGGGGCATTCGATGGCAGAGATATCTTTGTAACCAGATGTACTGGCGCCGGAAAGGTCGGAAGTAATGGCATCCTTGGTGAACTGAACATCGGCGCAGGCGACCGGATCGCCATTGGAGAACTTCAAACCAGGTTTGATCTTATAGGTCAGGGTCAGACCATCATCGCTGACGGTAGGCAGGGCTTCGGCCAGAACGGGAACGTAAGCGCCGTTGACATCAAAGCCGACCAGGCCTTCCGAGAAGAAGGCGGAGATTGAACCGTCGATGGTAGCAGTACCCAGAACGGGGTTCAGGTTGGTGGGTTCCTGGGCACTGCCGATAATCACGGTGCCACCCAAAACAGGGGCATTCGGGTCAACCGTGGGATCATCGGATGGCTTAGGGGCTTCGGTGGCCGCCGACTGGGCGGGTTGCTCGGGTTGAGCTGGCTGTTCGGGTTGGGAGGTTGCAGCCGGGGAGCAGGCTGCGAGCAGCAGGGAGACTGCCATGAAGACAAACAACAGGGTTTTCAGGGATTTCATGCTCTTCTCCTTGGAGACTACTGAAATGGGTTGGCTCCTATTCGCTCAGGAGCGCTTTCTCTGGGAGCAGCGCTGCGCGCGTCTCCCGGCTATAGCAACAGTCCTTCGTCAAAACATGTATGGTCAAACCAGAGACGGCTACCGGGCCTCCTTTCTCTACTTCAGCCACATCCGTGTTGGCGATCTGGCTTCCGTCAATGATTGTGATTCCCCCTGAACCACAAACGGATATAGTGGTGTCATCTTCAACAATTGCGGCGGTGTCTTCATCCACACCCACGCCCAAAACAGCGGGGCAGGTGGCAACCGCATAGATCAAACGTCCCAGCCGGTCACGCTGGCGGAAGTGCATATCGAAAACAAACTTGTCGGTAAAACCGAAACCGGGGATGAACTGGGCGATCCGCTCACGGGGAGTGGGGCCAGTTTTCCCATAAGCGATCATCGTTTTTGAGAGGATGGCCGCCCCGGCGCTGGTCCCCCCGATTACGCAGCCACGCTGGTAGGCGGCGTGCAGCTCTGTTTCAAGGGCGGTTCCGCCATACAGAATGGAGAGGCGCATCTGGTTACCCCCAGCAATGAAAACGCCGGTTGCTTCGCGCAGGCTCTGGATTTGTGGTTGGGCCCCGGCCTCATCTCGGCGGTAAAATTCCAGCGCCGTGGCTGACTGAGCTTCAAGGGCAAGAAACTGGGTGATGTAGCCTGGTCCTGTATCGGCCAAGGAAGAAGCCTGGGGCAGGATAACGATACGAGCGGCACGGCCCCCGGCGCGACGGACAAATTCCCGCAACACCTCGGGCTTCTTCGAGTTAAGCGCCCCACCCATCGCCATCAAGGTTTTCATTTATTTCTCTTCAGCGAAGCAACCAACTGCTGCCCGGTAGCCATGATGTGGGCTTTCAAGGCTTGTTCGGCTCCGAGGCTGTCATGCCGCTCAAGCGCTTCGATCAGGGCGTGGTGCTCACTGATATCCGGGTTATCACGCTCGGGGAGCGGATTGGCGGCGGTCACTGCAAAATTCCCGATCAACATGGTGGGGAAGATCGCCCACATCTGAGTCAGTGTGCGGATCAAGTATTCGCGGTGGCTGGCAGTAAAAATGATCTGGTGGAAGCGGCGGTTCAAATCGCGATAAACGGAGAGTTTTTCAGGAGCCAGGTTCTGTTCCATTTCCTGCTGTAACTGCTTCAGTTCGGTGATCTCTTCCGCGGTAATGTTCGCGGCGGCCACTCCAGCGGCGCGTCCTTCAAGAAAGGCGCGGTGATCATACAGATCGGCGACATCTTGGTCATTGAACTCAATCACCCGCACACCACGGTAGGGAACGTGCTCGATGAGGCCCTCGGCAGCCAATTCCTTGAGCGCCTCGCGGACGGGCATCTGGCTGACACCCAATTCCTGAGCCACTCTTTCCTGACGCAGCCATTCACCGGGCTTGAAGCGGCCTTCAAGGATGGCAGCGCGGATCTGGTCAGCGACCACGTTGCGGAGTTGCTTATGGGATGTGTTTTCGTTAGGGAACATAGTTAACCTGTATGCTTACAAGATATGATATGTGATATTAGATATAATATATAATTTTTAAGTCAAAGTCAAGCATGACTTTCGCCATGTCAGTGTTTTTGTTGATAAAATTTTCATTTACAAGTGCTACCGCAACGGCCACAACGAGTTAGGCGCTCAACTTCGCCCAAAAAGGGGTCGCATCTAAAATGCCTGATAATGCTTTAATGAATAGTTTCGTAAAGCAAACTCAAAACGCTATCTATAATGAAGCCGCCCCTCCTGTTCAAAACAGAATACCTGTTCCTGTCCCTTGCAATATCACGAGCTGTCAACGAGCAGCTGACCATCGAGACCGCGAATTTTTTCAGCAAAGATTGAAACCTGATGAGGATTAAAAAAAGCGTCCAATGTGAACTGAACCTTATAGGAAAGACAAAAAAGAAAGACCCCGCTGAGGTTGAACTGAACCCCTAAAAAGAGACACGAAATGAAAGCACTTCCTGTGAGAAAATCGGATAGCTTTCGGTGATAATGGTTACACGCTTTGCGTGCAACCCAAATGTGGCTCTAGTGACCGCCGCCTGGTAGTGCCGGCCCAGCACCGAAGATTGGACATTCGGAAGACAGGCCTCATCTTTCTGCCTCCTGCAAGATCGCGGGTTACCAGCAACGTGCAAATCATCGAGATCTAAATCCGTTTTTCGAGCAACAATTAGAGCCAAGTATGGGTTAAAAACAAGAAGCACCCACTGCAGGGCGCTTCTTGCACACAAAATCTTCAAGAAATCTCACAAAACCTACAGAAAAAACAGAACTGCTGAGAGAAATTGATTCTCTCAGCAGTTCTATCAAACCGGATTTACTTCATATCCGGCCTCGACGGGCAATCAGGCCGGTTTATCCCCTCGGACAAAAGCCAGGAATGCCGAGCGGGTTGGCCCGGAGGCAACATTTATATACCCAAGCTTGGAAAGGATCGGGGAAAGATGCCAAACGCTGGTCTGCATCATTTCTGGACCAACCAACGCGGAGGTGAGATGGTTCAAAAGTGGATTTTTCGGTGGGTTGAAATCCGCAATGAGCAAGTGTCCACCCGGTTTCAGGACACGGAGGATTTCCGCGAAAGCCAGGCGTTTCAAATCGTCGGGCAGATGGTGGATTACCAAACGACTAAGAACAACATCAAAGCTGGCTTCGGGAAAAGGGATTTTTTCAATCAACCCGACTTCGAAGGTAACATCCAACCGGGTTTGCTGCGCTTTTTTCCGGGCGACAGCGATCATTTCAGGAGAAGCATCAATTCCAACAACAGCTCGGGCAACTGATTTTGCCGTCAAGGTCAGGTTGCCGGTGCCGCAGCCCACATCGAGTACATGGTCGCTTGGCTTGATTCCGGCGAGTTCTATTACCATCCGGCTGTTGGGGCGGTTCACACCCAAACCCATCAGGCTGGTAAAAATATCGTATTCAGAAGCCCAATGAATGGTGACTCCGGTTGTTTCCGGGCCATTGTGGGTTTTGGGTTCGTTGCGCATGCGGTGCATGATGACCATCCTTTTCTTTGTGTTCAAATACCAAGGTGTGCTTTGAGCATTTCAACAATCCCGCCGCCGAGCCAAACCAACAGGCTGCACAGGGCGAGGGTGAGCAGGACACCGCCTGCGATCCAGGGCAATTTCTTGCGCTTCATAAGATACTCCTTTTGATATTTTATTCATACGCCAGGATCTGGCGGACAGTGAATTGAGTAGCACTCCAGGCCGGGTAGAGGCTGGCCAGAGCGGAAAAGCCGATCGAAATGGCGAGCCAACCCAGGATGCCAGGGATGGAAACCGCAAATTGGAGCGGGGCTTCAAAGAAAGTCATGCCAAAGGTGGTGCTGACAAACCGGCTGATGGGCAGGGAAATGATCAGCGCCAAAATCCAGGCCAGTGCGCCGATGATGGCGCCTTCGGAAACAATGATGTTCAGGATGCTTCTCGCCGAAGCTCCGATGGCGCGCAGGACGCCGATTTCGCGGGTGCGTTCCATGACATTGATGCTCATCGTCGAGGCCAGCCCCAACCCGCCAACCAGCAGCACCAGGATGGACATGATCATTAAGAAGGAAGCCAGGAGCAGCAAATGGTCTTCGATCATTTTGCGGGCATCGGTCAGGCGCATCGTGCTGGCAACATCCAGCCCGGCAGACGCAAACTGGCTTTCCAGGCCGCGTGTCATTTCGGTGACGCGTTCCACACTACGATCATTCCCGACAATGACCAGCGCCGAAGCGATGCCATCCAACCCCAGGTTGCGGTTCAGGGCTTCTTTGGTAACGTAGGCAAAAGGCGGAGCGAGAATCTCCTGGACAATGCCCACCAACTGCCACTTGCTTTGCTTCCCCGCAATGGTCAGGGTGACGGTCTCACCTACTTTCAGGTCCGGCTGGAGAGCCAGCAGGGCATGGTTGATGACAAGCGCATTGCCATCGCCGGGCTGCAGCCAGCGACCATCCACCAGCGGCAGGGCGGTCATCAGGTCGGTGCTTTCGGGTGGGGCAATCAGGCTGAATTTGTTCGATTCTGTTCCGTTGTCAAACTGGCGCACAGCCAGTGCGCTTCCCCAAGTTTCGATGCGCTCCACACCCTGCACTGCTTTGGCCTGGTCTGCGAGTTCCTGTTCAGGGTAAGGCTGGCTGAAGGTGAACTGGACATCGTATTTCTGAGCATCGAATTTGCTATCGACAGTGGAGTTCATCGAAGCGGAAACATTCATAGCCACGATGAAGCCCGCCCCGCCAATCGCCAATGTGCCCAGAGTCAGGAGCAAGCGTCCGCGTTGGCGGAAGGTGTTGCGCAGCGAGAGCATGAAGGGGCGAGAGATTTTGGATTTTAGATTTTGGATTTTAGATTTTTGATTTTAGATTGGATACCGTGCAGCGCGGCAGGCCATTCCGCATTCTGCATTCCGACTTCTGTAATGCCATAATCTGCCATTGCTTCTCGGACGCTGATGCGGCTACCGCGCAAGATCGGCCAGGAAGCGGCCAATATGGGAACGAACAGCCCAACCAGGATTTGCAAGGCGAGATACGGCCAGCCAACCGAGTCGTCAAAAATCTGAAAGTTGAGCATGGTCGAAGCGAAAGATGCGTAGCCGCGCCCGGCCAAAATCGCCAACGGCAGGCCAAGCGCCAGACCGGATAGCCCCAGCAGGAGTACCATGCCGTAGTAAATGCCTGTTACCTGGCGCACGCTTGCGCCAATGGCTTTCATCACGCCAATCTGGCGAATTTGCTGAGAGAGCAAAGCTGAAATCATGTTGACCACCAACACGGCGCTCAGGAATAGGGCGATCAGGCCAAAGGCTTCAAGCAGGAAAAGCAGGGTCGCCATCTGGGTGGCGTGCGGGTGCTTGCCGGGTTTGGGGACTTCGATGCGCGTGACCGGTCGGCCCTGGGTTTCCATCCAGGTTTTCAGGTCGAAGGCGGCTTGGCGGGCTTCAGCCTGGGTCAGGGTTTTGTCTTTGAAGGTAACTTTGAGCTCGTTCAGGCTTGGCTCGCCACCGAGTTGGAGAAAGGTCTCGCGGGAGATAAAGCCATAAGCAAAGCCTTCCATCCAGGCGGGTGCCAGGCCGGGAGCGTGCACGCTGCCAACGAGACGGAGCGAGACCGCAGGCGCGTTAGGGATTTCCAGGGTGAGCGCCTGCCCGATTTCTGCGTTGGCAACCTTGAGAGCAGCACGTTCGAGCAGGATTTCACCAGTTTGGGCGGGATACTGTCCGGCTTCAGGGGTAAATTTGTCGAGCCGGATGGAGTCAAAATCATCCACGATGAATAACCAGATATTTTTCCACTCATCCTGGCCAACCTGTACCCGCCCAACCATCATGCGGCGGGCTTCGACCTGTTCCACCTGGGGCAGGTTTTGGACGGCTTGCAGGAAGGCCGGGTCAAGAGTACTGGTGTAGAGCGTGGCGGCGGCGGGGTTGGTGCGCAGGTAGTTGGCGTCCATCTCGCGAACGAGAATGGCATAAGCGTTAGTGACCAGGCCGAGGCCGAAAACACCAATTGCAATCGATAGAATGACCAGGAAGGCGCGGACTTTGTTGAGCCACAAATCGCGTAAGGCTTTGCGCCAGGCAGAAGGAAGGTTTTTCATGTCAGCCTACACAATCTGCCCATCCGCCAGGCAGACGGTACGGGTAACGTACTGGCTGATTTCGCGTTCATGCGTCACCATCAACACGGTTTTGCCATTTTGAGCAAACTGTCGGAACAATTCCAGCACCAGGTCAGCATTCACAGAATCAAGGTTGCCGGTGGGTTCATCGGCGACGAGCACGGGTGGGTCATTGGCGAGGGCGCGGGCAATGGCGGCGCGCTGCTGCTGTCCGCCGGAAAGCGCCGAAGGCAGTTTGTCGGCCTGGTCAGTCACCCCCACCAGTTCGAGCAGTTCGTTGGCGCGGCTTTCACGTTGGGCGGAGGGGATAGCTCCACAGAAATCCATTGCCAGTAGAAGATTTTCCTGCACCGTCAGCGTGGGCAAAAGCTGGAAAAACTGGAACACCACTCCGATGTTGCGTCCGCGCCAAATGGCAACTTGATCCTCGCTGAAGGTGTGGATCGGCGCGCCGTTGACGATGACTTCACCAGATGTGGGGCGGTCGATGCCCGCCAACAGGTTCAGCAGGGTGGATTTGCCACTGCCCGATTTTCCGACCACCGCCACAAACTCACCGGGTTGGACGGTCAGGTCGATGCCGCGCAGGGCGGTAAAACTCCCGGCAGGTGTCTGGTAATCTTTGGTCACCCCGCGCAGTTCGATCGGCGTGGCAGTCTCAACGGATATGGAAACCCTGGGTTGGTGAAGTTGCAATAAACTCATGGCTTGTTTTCCTCTCAATTTATCGTATAATTTGTTAGATAATGAACATATTGTTCTATTTGAGAGTATAAAAAATGACGGCCAACCCGTCAACAACCAATCGTTCAAAAAAGTTCGTTACTGAACAAAAAAACAAAAACTGTATCGAAATGGAGAAATCTCATGCGCCCCGATAAACCAGATCGACGCATCAACCGCACCCGCGCCACGTTATTTCGTGCCTTATCCGAGTTGATGACTGAAAAACGCTACGACGAGATCACAGTGCAGGACATCATCGACCGCGCCGATGTGGGACGCTCCACGTTTTATGCTCATTTCCAGGACAAGGAAAGCCTGGCCGAGGGCATGCTGATCTACAATCTGGACTCGTTGACAGCCTCAATGGGACAAGGCAACCTGAGTTCGGGGGATTTCCTGCCCGGACCGGAGTTGTTCGAGCATATCAAGGAACATCACTCGGTTTTCAAAGCCATGACCAGTGGACGCGGGCTGGAACTGTTTTTTCAGAAAGGCCAGGAATATTGGAGCGAACGCATGATCGCTCGTTTGCAGACCATGCTCCCGGCAGGTCAGACCCCCAAAGTTCCGATCCCGGTTCTGGCGCATTATGTTTCCGGGACGTTTGTCAACCTGTTGAAGTGGTGGATTGATAATAAGATGCCCTATTCCTCTGAGCAGATGATCGAGATCGTGAAGACCTTGATTATGCCGAGTGTAGAGGCGGGGTTGCGTGGGGAAAATTAAAAATAAAGAGCAACCAGACCTGAATTGATTTGGTTGCTCTTGGGCCTGTGCCTGAAAGTTAGCTTAAGGGCGGATTGATACAACGCGTGGTAATTTCCTTGGGTAGGCAAATTCTTCCATGTTCAAGCCATTGAGATTAGTGTTTTACTCTCCTCGTCTAATCGCGCCAGAAAAGCATCATGAGCAAATTTCTTCTCTGGCCTTAAGAACGCAGCAACATGCTGATGGATGAAGCATGTTGCCAGCGATCAGGTGCAGGGCTTGTTCCCATCCGCCAAGTCGGGTTATTTTACCTACCCACGAAAACATCATCGTTATTATTGCAACTTCACCAACCCGGTCTTGATCGCGAACTTCACCAATTCGGTGCGCGAGTGTAGACTCAGGCGTTTCATGATGCGCTCACGGTGACGGGCTACGGTTTTTGGGCTGAGTTCCAATTTCGCGCCAATTTCTGCATTATTCAAACCTTGCGCCACCAGTTCCAAGACTTCGCGTTCGCGCTGGCTAAGAACATCCAGCCCCACGGCTTCCCCGCTCTCCGTCTGGGATGGTTTTTCACTCGCCAGACGTTGATAATCCTCGATCAACCAGCGAGCAAGGGCTGGTTGCAGATAGACATGTCCCTGGGCAACTGTGTGAATCGCCTGTACAAGTTCGTCAGAAGCGGCTTGCTTGGTCAGATAGCCCGCAGCGCCCGCCGCCAGCATTTCCATGAAATAGAATTTATCCTCATGAACGGTCAGCGAGAGCACCACACATTCCGGCCACAATTTTTTCAATTCGCGCGTTGCTTCCAATCCATCCATTTCGGGCATGGTGATATCCATCAGCACAATATCAGGGCGGGTCTCCAGGGCGCGCGCAATTGCCTCTTGCCCATTGCTGGCTTCCGCCACCACTTTGAAATCGGGTTGAGTTTCCAAAAAAGTTTTCAATCCGGTACGAATGACCTGATGATCGTCAACCAGCATTAAGCGGATGGATTCCATTCTACAACCTCCTGTTTGGATACAAGTGGGATACTGATCTCGATCGTGGTACCGCTGCCTAATTTCGATTCTACCCGCAGTCTGCCTTCCATTGATTCGGCTCTTTCTTTCATCCCGGCCAATCCCCACCCATGCGGATCGCTGAAGCGTTGGTGAAGGTCGAACCCTTGTCCATTATCGCTGACGCGCAGTTGGACAGAATTCGTTTCGTAGAGCAAGGTTACCCTGGTTTCGGTTGCCTGTGCATGGCGCTGGACATTGGTTAGAGCCTCCTGCGCCACGCGGAATAGAACGGTTTCCACCAGAGGATCCACTCGGCGAGAAGTTCCTATTATCTCTATGCTGGCTGCAAGTCCACGCGGTTTGAACTCGTGTTCGAGTATGTAGCGCAGGGCAGCATCCAACCCCAGTTCATCGAGATGTGCCGGGCGCAGCGAACGCACCAGGCGGTACATGCTCTGTGACATCTGACGTGAAAGATCTTGCAGGCGATTCAGAATCGGAGCCGATTTGGCGTTTTTGGAAAGCGTTTGTTGTAGTGTCCCCAAATCGAGCGAGAAAGCTGTCAGAATTTGCGCCATTTCGTCATGTAGTTCGCGAGCAATGTGAGCGCGTTCATCTTCTTGGGCACGAACCGTATGAGCCAGCAATTCCCGCCTCATAGACTCTTGCTGCTCAAGAGCTTTCATTCGCTCCTGTTGGGCTTGCTCCAGTTGAAACTGGCGCTCTTTTTCCAAAAAATTGATAGCCTGAAAAATACTGAATGTGATCAGCAGTGCAATTACCGTGCGCAGTGCCTGGATGGGCACACCTGTAATAGCAACGAACAAATCTGCATTCAATACACTGGCCAATACCGAGTTCATTTGCGGCACAAGAATTTGCGTCAGGCTGTAAACTGCAAAACCACCTGCGGCCCAGTTCAAATATACATCCAGCGGGCGTCGGGCATCATTCTGCGCCTTGATTGCGGCTGCCCGCAACCCAATTGTGGCGAGCGCTGCACTCGGAACGGCCAGCAGGTAACGAGTCATGCTGTTCAAGAGTTGAAATGTATCAATATATTCTTGTGAAAAGGAAAAGATCAAATCGACCAGGATCAGTAACGCAAAAATTGGCAGGGTCAAGCGACCAAAATGGGTCAGTAGATTGGAGTGTGGGTTGGCATAGCGGAAAGCTTCGAAACCATATACCCAAAGGGCAATAAATGAAATCGCCAGAATAAAAACCCGTACCCAACCGATAGCAGCAAAAACAGAGTGTGGCAACTCCCCGAATGCGATCAGAAACATTTCCAGCCACTCGTGCAGACTGTGTAAAAAGCCAAATATACTCAGTGGGCGCAGCAAGCGAGCCTGGGCTGCGGTTGGTGGAATGCGCAGAATTTCCATCAACACCACCAGGCCCATACTGAAAAAGGCCAGTCCGTAAATAAAGTAGACAACCAACAATAAAGGGGAAGTATTCATCTTATTGGGTATTGTACATCATTCTTAACTTGCTTTATCACAAGAGGATTGGGAGAGATTCTCATGATTGTTTGGTGACAATCGTCACTACTGAACATTGCCATTGGGTATATAATAGTCTTATATTGGGTAATATAACCCAATATAAGACTATTATATACCCAATGGAGAGAAACTGATGAGAAAAATCTTTGTAGTCCTGTCCCTGCTCGTGCTGGCTTCCATGCTGCTGAGTGCCTGTGGCCCTGCCGCCACCCCCGCTCCCGTCGCGGAAGTTCCTGCTACCGATATCCCCGCTACCGAAGTTCCTACTGCCATCCCGGCCACTGAAGTTCCCGCCTGGATGGCTCCTGAAGGCGCGCTCGTAGCATATCCTGTTGACGCCGCCCCCGCTTTGGATGGCGTTGCTGATGATGCTGCCTGGGCTACTGCAACAGAAATTGTTATCCCGGTTTCTGGCGGTTTCGATGGCTTCAGCACGGATGTCACCTTAAAAGCTGTTTATGATGGCGATACCGTTTATTTTCTGATGACTTATGCTGATCCCACTGAATCTTTCTTCCGCTCCCCCTGGCAAAAACAGGAAGATGGCTCATGGAAGCAGATCAAAGACCCGAACGACAAGGGTGGCGACAACAACACCGTTTATGAAGATAAAATGGCTTTTATTTGGAGTATCAACAACAGCATCAAGAACTTTGAAACCGCTGGTTGTTTTGTGGCCTGCCATGCTGGCGAAAACAGCGACCTGAAACCTTACGGCAACAAGTATTCTGCTGCTGAAGGCGAATTGGGCGACATCTGGCACTGGAAATCCATCCGCAATGCTGGCCAGATCGACGATCAATATCTTGACTGGACTCGCTTCGATGCCGAAAAATCCAAGGAAGCTGGCCGCAAGAGCGATGCAAAAGAATCCGGTGGTTACGCTGACAACTTTGCCAGCATGCCTGATCCCGCGGATAGCACCAAGACCGTTGCAGACAAAACCAAGCCTGGCTTTACTTCTCCTGCGGTTGATCTGACCACTGGCGCCCCCGGTTACATCCTTGACAGCGAGAAAGTTGCTCTCGATCAGGCTGCCCTGGATGCCATGCCCGTTGGCTCTTATCTGCCGGGCATCGTCAAGTCCCCGTTTGTGGGCGGCGATCGTGGAGATATCACTGCTGCATGGAACTGGGAAGATGGCGTTTGGACCCTGGAATTCAGCCGCAAGTTGACCACGGGTTCCGAGACCGATGTACAATTCTCTGACCTGGCTGCTGTCTACTATTTTGGAGTAGCTGTTTTCGAAAATGCCCAGGTGCGCCACGCCTTCCAGGCTGGCTCAACTTCCTTCGTCTTCATGCCCAAGCCCTAACTTTTACTTGTTCTATGGCAAGGCCTCGAAGTATTGCACTTCGAGGCCTTGTGTTTTAAATCGCTGGGGCAGGCGCTTGCAGTAACTTAATTGACTCTCACAATACAGCGCGCAAGGTTGTTTCAGGCAAGCAACATTCTCCCGGGTCAGTTTTATAAAAAATGTTTCGATGAGTTGGAATATCCCGAAGCGCAGTTTGAAGTTTATGATGCGCTGGCTTACCCCAAGATATTTTTACAGCTGGCTTTCCTCGGGCGGCCTGACCTGCCGGAACTCGCGCCACAAGGCCAGATCATAAATAATTTTCAAGCCGCCGCACAGGAAGAACGGCAGGCTGAGCAGCGCGGGGATGCCCAAGAAAATCCCGGCCAGCGTAGGGGAAAGCGCCGCACCTACAGAGCGGGCAATGCTGGTTACCCCCGAAGCGGCAGAGCGTTCATCCGGTGCGACAACTGCCATCGTGTAAGACTGACGGGTAGGCACATCCATCTGGGAGATGCTGAAACGCAGCAGGAGCAGTGTGATTGCCAGAGGCAGGTTGGGCATGAGTGGCATCAGCATCAGAAAAATGCTGGAGGGGATGTGGGTAAAAACCATTGTGTTGATCAACCCAAATTTCTTGGCGATCTTCACTGCCAGCAGGGCTGAAATGCCTGCCAGGATGTTGGCCCCGAAAAAGATGCTGCCAATCACACCCGTATCGATTCCGAAACGCATGTGAAACCACAACGCAAACATACTCTGAACGATCAGACCGCCCGCGAAGGCATCCAGGGCAAACAGGGCAGAGAGTTTGAGCACTACCTTGCGAGATTTATGCAAGCCCAAAACGCGCTTTTCGCGATCAGCCTTTTCAACCACTTCCACAGCCGGGGACAGACCCAGGAAGCAAAGTGCCAACGCCAGCCCAGCCAGGGCGTAGCCGGCCAGCACCATCTGGTAGGAGGCCAGCGCTGTCCAGCCAGTGGACTGCAAGCCTTGCGCCAGCCAGCCACCCAAAAGCGCACCGGTGGCGGTGGCAAAAGAGCCAACCAGGTTGTACCAGGCAAAGACTTGGGTGCGTTTTTGATCGGTAACCAGTTGAGTCAGGGAAGCTTGTTCAACGGATAAAAACGGGCCGATCTCATTGCCGCTGGGACTGAGGACACCGATGATAGCGGCCATGGCCAGCAGGATCGGGTTGCGGGTGAAGATGAACACCATCCCGGCCAGCAACATCAGCAGCGCACCGATTAGCAACATCCGGCGGCGACCGAGGCGGTCGGCATTCGTTGTCAGCCAGAGCGTGATCGCGGCATCTCCCGCCAGGGTGAGGGTCAGCAGCAGGCCAACCTGGATCTCGCTCAGACCGGCTTCGGCCAGGTAGAGCGCCAGCACCACCGAGAGAAAGCCGTAGGCGAACAGGCGCATGCTGCGCGTGACAAACAGGAGGCGGAGATCAAGGTTGGGGCGCAACATGTTACGCCCTTACCTTTTGGCAACGTCGAGGCGACACCAGGCGTAGAGCGCATCGTAGACTTCCATCTGATGCTCCAGGTTTTCCAGGTCTTCAGGAAAGCGCAGGCTGTAGCCGCTGGCAATTGCTTCAAGACCGCGCGCGATAGGGTCGGTGTCCAAATCATCAGCGACATCCGCAGCATGAACGATTTTTGCCAGGCGCAAAAGACCAGGTTCCTTCAACCCATATTTCAAGATAATGGATTCAAACGAGCAGCGATTTTCGTGATGGCCCAACTCAACACCCTGCGCATCGTAGGGGATCGCACCGGTTTCTTTTGCCACCTGCTCGACCTGGCTGGCCGGCACGAACAGGAACTCAGCCTCGCTATCGACGAAGCGGGTAATCAGCCAGGGGCAAGCGACGCGATCGACATGGACGTGGGAACGGGTAATCCATTGCATAGGTTTCTCCTTCAATCATCTCAGATGGGCAAATTTTCTTTTACAGTATACAGTAACGCTTACAATAGCTGAGATTTTGATTTTCTTAAACTGAAATAATATTTTAATCACACTGATTACGCCGATTGCGCCACTCTAAAAGTCAAAAAATCGCTGACCAGTAAGTAGCCTGCATCCCGGTAGCTGACATGTAGAGACACAGCTTGCGACTGAAATTCTCTGTTGGTTCTTTCGGCCATCATTGGCTACAACGCACACCAACGGTTGCGGCAAAATTGACGGTCTCCCGATGCACTTATACAGAATTAATCGATTACAAAAAACACCGTCAAGTTGGTGCTCACCTATGGATCATGGCAGGCGTTCCCCAAAAAGCCATGTCGAATTTAATCAAAAGTGTCACCACTCTTAAATGTGGTGACACTTTTTGAAGTTGCGATGCAAAAAATCACATTTCGGGAGAAAGAACACCGGCCTGGGCGATCTGAACTGCGGTGATGGTTGCCTGCACTCAAACTGTGCCCAGCCAGAATAACCTGTGACAAATTGCACACCCGCATCGCGTAACATTTCCCCGCATCCCTGTCGCAAGTTTCCTAACTCCAACCAGGCAGACTCCATACAATACAGTCATCACTTGACAAGGAGCCTGCCATGAAACCCTACCTGACCCTTTCGTTGACCGATGTTTGCAACATGCGTTGCCGCTACTGCCCGCCCGCCGGGGAGACGTACCACACCACCCACGCCATCTTCTCACCCGAAAAAGTCCTGGGCGTCTGCCAGGCTGCCGTTGACCTGGGAATACGCAAAATTCGTCTGAGCGGGGGCGAGCCGTCGCTGTACCCACACCTGCAACAGGTGGTGGAGGGCGCGTTCCAGCTTGGGCTGGAAGTCCATATGAACACCAACGGACTGCTGCTGGCCCACCACCTGGACTGGCTGGAGCAGGTCCCCGGTGTAACCATCAAAGTCAGCCTGGACGCCTGCACCCCCGAAGTGCTTCGGCAGGTCTCCGGCTCATCGCGGCTGGATGACATCCTGACCGGCCTGCGGCTGGGGGCGCAAAAGGGGCTGATCCAGCGCATCAACTTTGTCCTGACCCGCCTGAACGCCGACCAACTCCCCGGCATCCTGGCCCTGTGCTGGGAACTGGGCGTGGGATTGAAGATTTTTGACATGTTCCCTGTCCCAGAGACGACCGCCGCCTGGCAGGAACTCTACCTCCCCGCCGACTTCCTGCCCCTGGAAGGGAAACCCCTACCCCCGAACCGTTATACCGCTCATTTTGGCACACCCACCCGTGAACTACTGGTGGACGGGGTGCATGTGCGCGTCAAAACCTGCCTCGACGGAACCCGTTACCACCCATCCTGCGCCGCCTGCCCGTTTTTCCCCTGCCCCGAGGGGTTATACTGCCTGATGGTCACGCCCTCGCTGACAGTTATCCCCTGCCGGTTGGGTGAACACCTGTTTAGACGCTGTGAAACCTTCGAGCAGGTCAAAGAAGCCATCCAGGCCGGGATGTCGCTCTACGCCGAATCGCACTTCGCGCAGTTTTACCGGGGCGAGCTCAAGCCGATACCGGTCTCCATAGCGGCCTGCCCGGCCGAGGTGGTGGGATGTTGATTTTGTCCCGTCTGTTTTCGAAATAAAAACTGCGTTCATCCGCTATACCGAGGATGGACGCAGTTGCGTCGATGGGACTATCCGTCAGCTCGGCTTTGGGGCAGCCTGGTCGCGCAGCCCAAAGCCCCACGAAAGGAGCGGGATGCCCGCTCGGCGCAGCAAGTGCGGTTGCTTTTGGCAACCTACGGCTCCCTGAAATATGTTTTTATAACTGCCCTTGTGCGAACTCAAACGCCAAAAATCTGCGCAAAAATCACGTTTATGGGTGAATTAACACGAAAAAAAGAAGTCGTATAAAATAAGGACATCTGACACTATGATAATTTATTAATTCTTCTATACTGATACTATCCTCAATCTCAGGGGGAACAGGTATGCATCGACGAATCTCTGAAGAGCAGACACGCAAGGAAATGATCGATCCGCAGCTCGAAAAGGTGGGTTGGTTTTTACGCGACCATTCGAAGGTCAAGATCGAAATCCCGGTCGATGGCTACGATGCCGAACCGTGGAACGGGGGCATGGATTATTGCCTGTACCGCGAAAATGGGGAAGTGCTGGCGGTGGTCGAAGCCAAGCGGACTTCGACGGATGTGCGCCTGGCCGAGGCGCAACTGTTCTATTATGTGACCGAAATCGAGAAGCACCAGTCTTTCAGACCGTTTGGGTTTTTAGCCAGCGGCATCGAAATCCATTTTGTGGATGTGGGCATAGCGCACAAGCGAGAAGTTTTCGGGTTTTTCACCCGTGAGGATCTGGAAAACCTGCTTTACCTGCGTCAGAACGCAAAACCGCTCGGTTCCATCGAAATCAACAACGAGATTGTTGACCGCGCTTACCAGCACGAAGCCATTCGCCGGGTAGCGGAAGCTTTTGCCAATGGCAAGCGCAAAGCCCTGATCGTTATGGCAACCGGGACGGGCAAGACGCGCACCACGATGGGTTTGATCGACTTGTTTATGCGCTCCAACCAAGCGCGGCGGATTTTGTTCGTGGCCAACCGCGATGCACTAGGGTCTGTATGCAAAATACAAAATAGTGGTTAAATTGTCGCCATGACAAATCGAGGCGACTTGACCAATGAACAATGGGAGCGAATAACACCAC
>PHBU01000032.1 GCA_002840685.1 Chloroflexi bacterium HGW-Chloroflexi-6
GGTCTCAATGGGGCAGACCTTCTCGCACAGGCCGCACTCGCGGCATCCGTCTCCAACCTGCAACCGATAGGCCCGCAACCCGAGAAATCCCTGAAAAAGACCCATGGGACAGATGCTGCACCAGGACCTCGGTTTCCAGAGCAGACCAAGCCATATGCCCATGCCTGTGGAGATGGTCCACATCATCACGAAAGCAGCCCCGATTTTTTTGGGATCCCCATCGGCCAGGATCAGCCGGGATAAAAGCAAGCCCATCATCAGGACAAAAATAAGCCATCGAAACCATGGCGCCTTGAAAACCGGCAGCATCTTCTTCTTGCGACTGAACAATGCGAGCAGCCGTTCGTGAAAAGAACCCATGGCGCAAAACCAGCCGCAATAATAACGGCCGCGAAACAGAGAAAGGATGAGCATGAACAGCAGCATGACGATGGCGATATAGCCGAGATAAGGCCAAAAATACCCGCCGATCACCACAAGGGGCACGAGGGGCGCAAGCCCGATCTGCCAATATTTACGATTCTTCTTTTCTTTCATCCCCTCACCTTTCGGACCGCAAAACGCTTGTTTTCATCACGTTACCCACCGAAGGCCCCCCTACGATGCCACCAACACAAAAAAGATTAAGAATATAATTAATAAATTTATTTACTAAATAAGAAAAAACTTAACCTTTGTCAAGGTGAAATATCCTCTCTCCATCGCCCGAAAACTCCCGGACACCAACAAGAGTGGAGGCGGTGCGTTCTGTTGGCACGAAACACATCATGACATCAGCGTACCAGAAAAACGTACACCGAAGAGAGGCAAGTTTTTTTGCTGTGCCCAACACAACCGGGAAAGAAATTTGCAGAACAACAGAGGGGGGCGGCATGACGCTAACGGATTCGGCTGATTGACTCACGCTCCGGGTTTCAACCCAGCCTCAAGCCGCAGAAGCATCCGAGCGAGTTTTTGGTTATCCGTGACCTGTTCGACCATATTCGCTTTGAAATTTTCCCTGGCAAAAAGGGCCGCGGTCCTGCCGTCTTCCGAAACAAGTCGAGGATCGGCCCCCCGGTCAAGGAGCAGATGAACCACCTCGATTCGCCCATTTTTTGCCGCAGCCATGAGGGGAGTCAGCCTGCCTTTTCCCACCCGGCAGTTCGGATCCGCCTTGTAATCAAGAAGCAAGGCGGCGATCCGTGCATCCTCCTTGTGCGCAGCCAGCCAGAGGGGGGTTCTGCCGTCATGGTCGGCGACATTCGGTTGGGCGCCGAATGCCAACAGTTTGGAAACAATGGCCGGATTGCCGGGAGCAATGGCGCAGTGCAGGGCGGTGGTGCCGTCATCCGTGGCGGAATTGACCGCTTCGACGCTGGCTTTGACCAGAACATGATCGATCCCGTCCACAAACCCCTGGGCAACCGCCTGCATGAGAATGGTCTTGCCGGTTCCGTCGACCACAAAAAAATCATCCCGGCGCCGGAACCTTGTAAAAATCCCGGGTCTGCCGTCATCCTCCTCCTCACGCACAGCCAGGGATCGGCTCACCCGGATCAAAAAAAAGCTGATGATTACCACAAGGGCAAAAAGAGCGAAGATGGCGGTATATCCATCGGGCATGGCTTGCAACTCCCTCTTTCCCCATGATCGGGGCACGGAAAAAACCTGTCGCCGGCACGGGCGACGCACTGCTGTTAGCGTGCGCAACTTCGACGTTTTCACAAAAAGCACGGTGGGCTTATCCTATATACCATAGCATCGAAAGCTACGAGGACAAAGGGCAAAGCCCGCCAGGCGGGAAAGGATATTTTTTTATTGCTCTTTTGGTGACAATGGCCGATAGTGCCGTTTGCTGAAAATAAAGGAAGAAACTGTATGAATCCCCCCTCCGAAGAAATCCCCGGCAAAAAATTAACCGCGCTGTCGCTTGCGGCCCTAGGCGTTGTTTTCGGCGACATCGGCACCAGCCCTCTGTACGCCATGCGGGAATGTTTCCACGGCCAATACGCCATCACGGCTTCCGCCGGCAATATCCTCGGCGTCTTGTCCCTCATCTTTTGGGCTCTGCTGCTCATTGTCAGCGTCAAATATCTCGGCTTCATCCTCCGGGCCGATAACGAAGGCGAAGGCGGGGTTCTGGCCCTGACCGCCCTGATCAAACCGAAAAAC
>PHBU01000033.1 GCA_002840685.1 Chloroflexi bacterium HGW-Chloroflexi-6
AATCCGGCATACACTTCAAAGCCAATGGTGTTGCTCTCTTGAAGCGTCGGCTCTGTCAGCAGAACCTTAATCGGCCCTGTTTCCGCAGCAAGCGGAAGCTGGAAGGTGATCTCCGTCCATGACCATGCGATTACGTTGCACGGCAGGTCATTGCTATAGACATACCCGCCGTAGCTTCTCAGATACCGATTGGTGTTGCCAACATCCACTGTCGTATGCGTATATCCAAATCCGCTGCCCAGCAGCTTCAGCACGGAACCCGCCTGTCCTCTGGTAGTCGAGATCGAGTCGATTCGCGGAAACGGAGGATCGTCGGTCACGTTCCGTTCGGTGTATAGCGTTCTGGCCGCTCTTAAATAGCCAAAAGCCCAGTTCTCCGGGAAGTAGATTGCGCGCTTTTCACGCGGCTTTCCGAACCCGATATTCTCCACGACGGATAGCGCGCGCGTCTCACGCCGTTTCCCGAACTGCCTGTTTTCCACCAGCGTGAAAAATCGGGGCAGCGGAAACGGACCGCCCATGAGATTGAATGTGTTTGGCACGCTCCAACCCGTGTCGATTCCGATGGTTTCATTGACCGCACGCGCACGCCAGTAGAGGAATCCGTCGTACACGTCATATGGCTCAAAGGTCGTCATCTCACCGCACGGCAGCGCCGGCACCGTGTTCGAGCGGTAGTTCATCCCGCTAAACAGCGTGGTTCGGTCGATCTCAATCGTCAGATCGGCCGTTGCGTCCAATACCAGCTGCATCTCCATGGAGCACAGCGACGGCGTGACCTCGATGTCAGAGGTGGCAAGTTCCTGCTTGACCCACAAATATTTGCCGGTCATATCGTCGTTCGCCGCGATCACCGGGCATTGCGCGCCGTTGGTTGCAGGAGTGTACGACGATGGCGGCGTCTCATCCGTCGTCAATGCGCAGCCGATCGTTACACTCGTTCCGGCGGGCATATCACCGAGCGTCCACGTTAGGATTTCGTCGCCATATGCCGTCCCGCTTAGTGCAATCGGACCGACCACCCGGTTTCCACTGTCGTAGAAATCGAAGCCATACGGTACACCTTCCAGCAGCTCCACTTCGGATACCGACGTATCGGTCCCGCTCTGGTTCGAGCTGATGTTCAATCGATAGTACAGATATGCTGCTGGGCTTGAGATCGCAAACGCCTTGCGCTCGTTCATACTCCAGGACGTCACGCCAGTCTGCGTATCCAGTACCGTCCAATCGGTTCCATTGCTGCTGCCTTCGAACGCCCATGCTTCCGGGCTGTCGATCAGGTAGGAATCGTTTCTCGCCCGGATGGAATATCCGGCTATGATCTTAGCTGTTGCCAGCGTCACCGTAAGGACGCCGGAAGTCGCAGCAACGCCCCAGCGGGTATCGCTGTTGTTGTCGAACGCGCGCCAGCCCTCGTATCCAATGCCAAGATTGCCGCTGTCGGTTACCGTAACGCCGTCTGTGGTCGCCGCTGTCATTTGAGGAACGCAATCTATCCCTGCGGTATATCCTTCCGGGGTTGAGTTGGGATCCCGATCCAGCTGCAAGGCAAATCCATCTGTTTCGCGGGTGACCACGTGGGTGAATATGCCGGTTTCATCGAAATCCGCTCTGGTCAGCTCTTCGTAGGTACGTACCCACTTTGCCGTCAGGGCGAGGCTGCTGGTCACCGATTCATTCTGCGGTGTGATCAGTCGGATTCTATCCGGCATACTCCCTCCTTACGACCAGCTTCCGATCGTTACCTCAAATCGTGGCGCGCGCGGCCCAAGCATCTGCGTTGGCGGCGGGATCGTGTTCTTGATCAGTATGCTGTTACTCGTCCCCTGCGGCGCAAGCGAGGTAATGGTCGCCCCCGTCACCCAGGTCACGCCTTCGTCCATGCTGAACGTGAAGTCAACGTCGATCAACGAAAGCGTCAGGTTATTTGCGATTTTCGTCGTGCT
>PHBU01000020.1 GCA_002840685.1 Chloroflexi bacterium HGW-Chloroflexi-6
CAGAATGGAAACCTGCCATAGAGTGCAAAGGCATAAGGGAGCTTGACTGCAAGACCAACGCGTCGAGCAGAGACGAAAGTCGGGCTTAGTGATCCCACGACTCAGTGTGGAATGGTCGTGGCTTACCGGATAAAAGCTACCCCGGGGATAACAGGCTGGTGAAGTCCAAGAGTTCACATCGACGACTTCGCTCGGCACCTCGATGTCGGCTCATCGCATCCTGGGGCTGGACAAGGTCCCAAGGGTCGGGCTGTTCGCCCGTTAAAGCGGTACGCGAGCTGGGTTCAGACCGTCGTGAGACAGGTCGGTCTCTATCCGCTGTGGGCGCAAGGGATTTGAAAGGATCTGCTCCTAGTACGAGAGGACCGGAGTGGACAGACCTCTAGTGTGCCAGTTGTTCCGCCAGGAGCATCGCTGGGTAGCCATGTCTGGCAGAGATAACCGCTGAAAGCATCTAAGTGGGAAACTCGCCTTAAGATTAGATCCCTCATGGAGTTAATCCAGTAAGAACGCAGGTAGACTACCTGCTATATAGGCGGCGTGTGTAATCGCAGTAATGTGTTTAGCTAAGCCGTACTAATGTTCGAGGGCTTCTCGTGTGGTACGGAGAACTTGATACTTTTTCGATAAAATTCATTCATCATTTGCTGTTCAGGACTAACTAACTTAAGTGAATTAGTCTTTTGGTGATTAGAGCGACGAGGGTCCACCCGGTCCCATCCCGAACCCGGAAGTTAAGCTCGTCAGCGCCGATGGTACTTGGGGGGCAGCCCCCTGGGAGAGTAGGTCATCGCCAACAGGCTTTACACAATCTCCCACTGTAAGGTGGCAGATTGCAGAAGGGCAACCCTTGTGGTTGCCCTTTTCTATTTAACTATTCTTTGAAGTTTATGTGGACTATCTTATCGCCATCTACAATGAAGGTTGCCAGCAAGACTCTCAGGGCGCTATTTACAGCTATGGGATCTTCATTTGTGATCCACTCTGATATCCCCCCTACCAGGCGTTCAAATTTCATAAGCGTTTCTTTCCGCTCAGCTGATCGAGCGGTTTTTTGTTTTAAGTCTTCGATTTCTTGTTCAACTTTACCGATTTGGGTATCCAGCTCGCGCCGACGAACCATGTATTCATCTTTGGTCAGGCCACCGCTTTCAAAAATATCTACTATTCGACTGCGACGTTTGAGCAGTTCTTTGAGCGATTCTTCTTCCAGGGTATTGCTTGGCTTGTCGGCATTGGTTGTTTTGCGGGGATCGTTGATCCTGGTAATTTCATCTTGTAGGTAGAGCCCAGCCTGTTCAATGGCAAGCGAATGCAGAATGTTTGCGGCACCACATCCGGGCTTGGAGCAGCGCCAGATGGCGCGATCTGGTTCAGAGCGTGGGCCATTGTGCTGCATCCAAAGTGGAGATCCACACTTGGCGCAGATCAATAAACGCGAGAGCTGGCTGGCCGATTTGCCGCGGTAGGCGTTGCCGCGTTCATCCAGATCACGGATGATGCGTTGATGTGTTTCTTCATCCCAAAGTGGGATGTGATAGCCACGTTCAACGATAACATTATCTGGATTTACATGCCGGTTGCGGATACTCTTGCCGGTGCGGGGGTCAGTGAAGTTCTTGCTCATTCCCCAGCGGTTGTAACCCGCGTAGAACGGGTTTCTTAGTATGTCTCTGATGGTTTGGGATGACCAGGCTTTGCCCTTGGGCGATTTGATGCCGGTCCCATTGGCAAAATCAACTAGTTGGCGCAGGCTGCGGCCTTGCAACAGTAGATCTTTGAATTTTGTGACGATCAGGGATGTGACCTTGTCTTGCACCGGGATAGCGCTACTGTCTTTTTCTTTGCCAGGCGGCTTGCGATATCCAAAGGGGATGGAGATGGCTGGCAGGCCACGGTTTTGAACGCGGGCGGGCATGCCGATTTCATATTTTCGGCGCAGATCGTACACCTGTGCGCGGCTGATGATCGATGAGAGATATTGCATCATCCAGGCCGAATCGGCGCGGTAGATGTTGAATGTTTCTGGGGTTTGGGGCTCGACCTGCTGGGTGACTGAATAGATTTGGACTTTATAGGCAGCCAGGGTACGCGCGACCGGGTCGAGCAATTCGCGCATGCGATTGTAGTCATACATAACCAAAACATCGAAGCGATCGCGCTCGGCATCGAAGAGCATCTGGCGCAGCTCGGGAATGGCATCTTCGGCATCCCGCAGGTTGATATAGGCAGTGCGCGTTTCGCCGGGAACGATATAAGGCAGGCTGGTTTCCTGCCAGCCCTTGGCGTTTGCGACCGATCGGCAGCGCGCTTCTTGATCTGGCAGCGAGATCTTATCGTCTCCGGCCTGGCGTTCACTTGATACGGCGCACCAGATTGCATAGCGGATGGACATAATTTATATCAAAGTAAGAAGATGGGATAAAAGTAAAAATAGTGAAACAACAAGCGCACCAATGTAGGCAAAAAGCAGAATTGCTTTTCCCTGTTTGTGCCATTGACTAGCAGGCTGATTTTTCAGAAATAAATGGTGATCATTTTGCTCTCCAAATTGAGCATAAACAATCGTTTTAGTTCATGCCGTTAGCATTACTTAATCAAATTGGCCGTTAATCATTTTTCCGAAAGCACATTTCTCATATGTTATAAACTCTGTTCAAAAATTCTTCTTGGACTGTCATACCAGAAATCTCGGTATTCAGCAGAAACTTGATTTCTGTCGTCAGTGTAAAGAGTCAGAGCAACTTGAACACTTTGTTTGCCGTGCTTAAAGATTTTTCGTTTTCCATTTTCAAGAAACAGATCTTTGTAACCTTCGACTTTGTAAGTCCAGCCGATGTCGCGGACGCCTTTGGGATCAACGAACAGGATCGTGTATTTTGCATCGTTCGCCAGCCAAAAGATGAAGTCAGGATGGAAATCGCGCATTTTGTTTTGGGTTGGATCGTAATAGGGAATGGAAATTTTGTCGAGCGTTTCTTCGGCGCGGCTGAACATCCACCAATCATATTGTTTCAAATGATTATCTGGTTCTTTCAGATAGGCTTCTAGTTGATTAACAAAACGTATTTCGCTTGGTGTCTTGATAATGCGCGAGATGTAATCAATTCGGTCGTCATCTGACAAGAGCAGGGGCAGGTAGTAATGGCTGGTAATATTTTTGATGTGCAAACGATGACCGTTATGCTCGAAGGTTTCTTCTGGCTCGGTGCGAGCCAAGCCTTTTACAGCCAGTGTATATTGGTCAATATCCAACTTGCCGTCACGTAGTTGTTGTTTGAGTTGCGCTTCTTGCGCATCGGGATCTTTATAAAGCCGTACCGCGTCAATTTTCTTTTGCAATTCCTTAACATCCTTCAACAATACGCGGATATGTTTGAAGTGATTGATTTCATCTTCGAGAATCTTGAAGCCTTCCACTTCATGCGGGATGATATCGAAGTATTGATTCAGGCGGGGTAACAGAATTTCGATATCGCCATATTTGCGAGTTGTATTCGGGTTGAAAAAATTATCAGGTGCAGTGAGCGCTTGTTCAAGCAAGCCGATTTGTTGCGGAGTCATACCATGCCGTGCAAGGAGCAAGCGTTCGTCTCCCAGATAATCAATGTAGTTTTTGAGCAGTTGGCTTTCTGTCGATTGAATTTCAAACTTGCGTGGTTCATGTTGTTCCACCAACAAGTGACCATTAAGTTGGCGGTAGATCGGAATTAAGACAGGATAAATTGAAAGCGCAGATGTGTTTACATCTAATACAAGTTCAATGCCTTCCTGTTTTTCCTTCTCATCTACAAGCCCCTTGAAGATGGTATCTAGCGCTTCGCGTTTTGTGCCAAAAATAAAAAGAGATTGCACAGCGGAAAGAAACGGCTTGGCCTGTTGAAAAAGTAGATCAGCCACTTCTTTGGTATTGTGAAGACTCTCCAATCGTTTGCGCTTGCCTTTCATCGGCTCGATGCGGACACCGCGCCCTACTGATTGCAAAACAAATTTTCGGGCTTCTGCACCTGTACCGATGTTGATAAAGGTGATGACGTTGGGGCGGTTGGAGTCCCAACCTTCGTAGAAGCTGCGCGAACCCATTAACAGGTTGATTTCGCTGTCATCTTCATTCAGGTGGGAGAAGAAACTTTCATCTTCGAAGCCTTTGACAATTTCATAACCTGCCAAAAAATCCTTAAGCCATTCAGTGTTTTGACCGATTTTGATGAGCGCAAACGGCGCGGCGGATGTTTTGAGCTTGAAGGCGAGTTCCTTGTCATTGGAAGGTCGTACCAATACTTCAATATCACCCTTGCTTTCGGCGTTGAAGATGTGTTTATAAAGATCGTTGAGAGTAAGGCTGTTTAGAAGGGATTGATCGAGCGCAAAGTTTATGCCTTCATACAACCATTCGGGTTCAGATTCAAGTTCGGCTTTGAGCGCAGACCTGGCGGCGGTAAAAGCCTGTGATGAAATTTCGCCTTTGCCAATACGTTCCAATTCGCGGAAAAAGAGTTTGAGGTCTGCTTCTTCGGTGTTAACACTGTTCACAAGCGCAAGCAGTAATGGGCGATGAAAAAGAAGCGTGCTGGTTGCGTTGCATAACTGTTCGCGTGATTTCGCAATGTAAGCCAAAGTCAAAAGAGATTGAAGCACAATTCTTTGCTTTTCTTCGTTGGAAAAATCTTCCTTATCTTTGAAGGCGCGGTTTTCTTGTTTGAGCAGGCTGATATGTTTACCGTAGCCCTTTTCGATGAAGCTGGCAAGATTGAATTCAGCGGCAGTGGTTTTGATGTCGCGCTGGTCGGTGAAGGTAGCGGAGAAATTGAATAGGAAACCGTTGCGGCTTAGGATGTTGTAAATGTGCTGGCGTTTGGAGTCGTCTTTATCACCTTTGTGTGCTTCATCTAGCAGGAGATACCATTTGCCGTTGTTTTCGTAATTGTGGAAATCAATAATGCGTTCTTTTTGTTCATCGCTGATATTATCGGAGCGATAATAGAAAACGGTCAATTCCTGTGAGCCAAACATTCGATTGGCGCTGCGTTTGATTTCGGGATATTCTTTTAATTCGCGCAGATGAATATGCGGCGCTTTACAAGATACATTAAAATCATTGACGTGGTCGCGTAACTGCTGGATGAGATCTTCACGATGGGTGAGCACCATCACGTCGTGTGCGGGGATTTCACCGCGTTGAATGAGCGTATAAAGTATTTCGAGCATTTTGACAATGACGAGGGTCTTCCCCGAACCTGTTGCCATCCAAAAGCCCATGCGGTTGATGAAGTGATGATATGAAATTTTAGAATCGGTAATTGAGTAAAAAGAAGCAAGCATGGAATTATTATCGCGCTTTTTGCCGAGGCTGAAGTCTGAGTCTAATTCAATGTCATTGTCTGTATACCATTGAAAAAAACTGGATTTATTTGCCCCCAAGTCTTTATAGTATTTGTGCAAGGCCTTAAGCGCATTTTGTAAAGCAAGCTGTTGATAATCCCACAGGGATTTGGCGCGCGAGAAGGATGCAAGGTCGAAGGTTGTCCAGGCGGGCGGGAGGTTTTCAAACGAAATGTCGTTGAGTAGGTTATGAAGGTTTGCCACAATTACCACCAAATCAACGACTTAACATCATCCCAATCAGGCGCAGATAAATTAGCGGATGTGCCATCTTGAAATTCAACGGTATCTTTCGTTATGCGCCTGATCCATTTGCCCGTGAGATAGGATAGCGTTTCGGCAAGATCTATGCCGTCATACAGTTTTTCAAGATTTACTTCCACGTTGTTATCATTTTTGTCCACCCGCACAGCTTCGAGCATTTTCAAATCGCGCAAAAAGGCGTAACTGGTATAAGCGTCCTGCGTGCCTGCAAAGAGAGGAGCATCTTCATAGCGCGCCTTTTTTAATGCGTCCTCGTATTGTTCTAACTCAAAGTATTTGGCAAAGTGACTGATGCCTTTGCCTTCTTGTGCAATTCCAGCTTTCCAGTTATCACTAAATACTACTTTCTTGATACGCGGCAAAATAGCATTGATAAATTGTTCGCCAATTTCTACAAGAATATATTTTCGCTTTCCACCATCGTCTCGATTAAGGTTAATACTTGCGTGAGCAGTTGTTCCAGAACCTGCAAAAAAATCGAGAATAATATCGTTAACTTCTGGTGCAGCTGATCTCAAGATGTATTCATAAAATTCAATACTGTGAGCAAACGGAAAAGCAATACCCAGCTCATCCAAACCTTGCTTTCCTCTTGCGCCACTTCTATACATACTTGGTAACTGACTGGTTTCACTTTCATCTAGGTATGTTTTCTTTCGCGGCATTGTGGTGTGATCTTCACCAAATAATATTTTTTGTTCTGCCAATAGATCATCCATTGAGTTAGGAGAATATCGCCACCCGTACTCAGGAACAGGACAAGGCATGTGGGTAGCAGGGTGTATTAATGGTCTGTAAAATTTTTCGTCTGTTCTTTTATCGGTGGCCGACATATTGTCTGAACGGTAAATTCTGCCAGTGTCCTCAAACGAATCGAATGTCTTTTCGGCGGGAGATAAGTCGTTGTTATTTCTAAGCCACGAACGATAATCTTTAATGGTTTGAAGAATTGCCCCATCATTTTTTTTGAGCAACTTGCTTACTTGTGCCTGAATTAATTCGAGATTTCTTTTCTTTACTCGAATCTTTATATTATCGATTGTTTTCCAGATTACATATTCATGTTGTGTGGCTAAGCCATAGGCGCCTGTAACTGGTTGTCCTTTGTCCCAAACCATTGTGCCTGCATTTTGAAAACCAACCATGTCCAAAAGAATATTTAGACGTTCAAATTCATATTCATCAATATGGCAGGTAAAAATACCGTTTTTTGCAAGGATAGATTTACTCAAGACAATCCTGTCATTCATCATTGATAGCCAACTTGAATGACCGTAATTGTTTTCGTACAAAAAACCGCTGCTTTTAGTGTTGTACGGAGGGTCAATATGAATGCAATTTGCTTTACCAAGAAATTTTGGCAAAATTGTGTTGAGCGCCTGGTAATTTTCACTGTGAATTAGCCAGCCATCCAAGGCAGAATCTAAATCATCAAACAACGCCAGAATATCGAGTTCAAGATCTTTGAAGTATTTCGTATCCAGCGGCAAATATCTGTATTGGGGGTTTGTAGGTTCATTAAGGAGATTCTTTTCCAAAACAAAATCAAGGTTGAATTTCTTGTCCACCATGCCGAGTTCCTGCCATTCAGCAATCTGGTTTATCATGCCTTTGTGTTTGAAAATCTCCTTGAGTAGGGCTTCGTCTGTGATTTTATCCAGCGTGATGATGTAATTGCTGTTCAATACAAATTTTGGCTTGTTCCAAATTTTTACCAATTCTTCTTCAAACTGCGCAATAAAGTCAATAATTTTGGTTGCAATGCTTTTCATGGCTTGCAATTGTTTCAAGCGCAATTCGTTGAACTCGCTTTCGCCTTTGAAAATATATTGATACAGCCACAGGTCGAATTGCTCATCTAAAAATGCTTTAGCGTTCTTGTTGATGAAATAATCCACTTCGGATTGTTTTTGGAATACAGCAAAGGCTTTTTCAAGCATCTCTTCGTCGAGCATCATGCCGTTGTCTTTTGCGGCTTGTACGATCTCGTCAATTTTGGTTTTGCGACCCTTTTCAGAATAGCTAACGGTTAAAGTGATGATGCCGTTTTTGATAGATTTGAAGGTGTATGTCAGCTCGCGCTTTTCATTCGAGCGTTTGAGTTCCATGCCTGAATTATCGAAGAAGAATTTCCGCTTTGCTGGGCTGTCAATTTCAATTTCCATGCTGTTGAAGAGTCTGTCCGTTTTTACATAATACAGCATGTGCGTTTTCCAGAACAACATCACATCGTGATCATCGGTGTAAACTTTCTCATAAATGTTGTGGTGTTGTGCTGTGTTACGGAAGTAAATGCTTCCGCTTTCACTGAAATAGTGCTGAAAGAAATCGTAGAGTTTATCGAATAACTCTTCGCGGAAATCTTTTTCGAAAGGCTTGCAGATTAAGTCAATATCTTTCATTAAAAAAGGAAAAACGCCTTTTTCAAAGTAATTAGCTTTGATCTTCATCAGGTTGATATAGCCTGATTCGCCTTCTACTTTTGCGCCGATGAAGATGGATTTGAGTGCATCAAGAAATTGTTGCTCGTGGGCCATGAAAGATTCCTATTAGGATAGAACTGTAATTACAACGTGAAGTAGTGAATAAGTTGACTGATTATAAAGCCATTAGGTTCGAAGGATTAAGCCTAAGGGCGCTTTTGTCATACACTCCCTTACACAACTAAGATTATTTTCTATTTACTAAAGGTAGTTCTGGCCTAAACTTTAAACCTGTTTTGAGCGCGCGGTGTTGGCACGCTTGAAGTTTGTGGGTTTAGCCTTTTTACAATTTCAGCTAACATTTCGGTATAAGACAATTTCTTTTTGCCTGAGTCAGTCTTTACGTGGACTTCACCCTTGCCTGTCGCATATAAAATATTTGAGTTAGGGGCATGAGGAACAATTAATTCCACAACATATAAATCGGGAATGGCTTCCTTTTTTTCGTACACGTGGTGTAATTCAATGCGCCAAGATGATGGGGCTATTACTGGTTGAATTTGCCGTAATTTCATATCTATTGCTTTTACGACATCATCTCGTTGACGATAATCGAGCGAAACCCCAACCACAACTCCGTCAGCATTTCTAACACCCCAAAATATTCTACCGCCTTCACTATTCAAAAATGCAACTGCATATTCATCGCTTGCATTTTCTATGACACTGACTGGATTGTTTCCTTTAACTTCTTTAAATTCATAGTGGCGTGTTTCCTCGATTTTCGCCTTTTCGTTCAATAAAAACTGTCCAATGGGACGGCGAAGTATATTTACGAAAATTTTAGATTTCGAATCATGTATTATGTCAAAACTGTTTAAATCATGTTCGTGACCCACCATATAATGTTCTGAAGGTTTTGCCCCTATTTTTTCCAACCGATTTTGAGTTATTTCCAACGCCAATGGATTTGTATCACTACATATCCATTGTCTACCTAGCGAATGGGCCGCTACAATCGTAGTACCAGAACCAAAAAACGGGTCAACAATTATGTCACTTTCATTGCTGGCAACTTGAATTACCCTTTCCATTAAGGCCAGAGATTGTTGTGCTGCATATCCCGTTTTCTCTTTTGAAGATGATAGAGTCAAAGGTGGTAAATCATCCCAATTTGTTCCAATTGGAGCACCAACAAATTCATCGACATAACTTTTGAGAAGGGGTCTTTTTCCATCTTGGCTGATTTCGATTCGGCCCTCTGAAATTAGGCGTTCCATAGCTTCTTGGGAAAATCTCCAAGAACGTCCTGGGGGTGGAGTAAAACCTTGCCATGTGTATTGGAAACGAGGGCGATCTACCGGTTGTGTTAAGTCAGTTTTAGCAAAGCGCCCGCGCGAATCGACAAATCTAAATCGTTCATCAATTTCATCCTGGCCTAATGGGCGAGTAAGATTATTCCATGTAGACACGGGTGCTTTACGGCAAAAAAGAAGGGTTTCGTGTTCGTTTGTCGGTTTATAACGATTGGCGAATCGCTTTGGCCTTCTCAAAATGACTTCTGTCAATTCTATTTTTTCAAAAAGTTCCTCGGCAATTAACCTTAAGTAACTGTTTATTCTGGGTTCAGTATGTATGACGATATTTCCGAGCTTATCTATAATACGATAGGCTTGGCTAATTATTTTTGCCAACCAGTCTAAATATTCATCAAAGTCAATTTCGCGTTTTTTGTCAAAACCATCTGGTATTTCTAATGAATCAGCCATGAAAAAAGGTGGGTCAAGATAAACCAACCTGGCAGAATCACTTTCAAGTCTTTCAAGAAGAAATAGGCTGTCCGCGAGATAAATTGCATTCGGATGAATGTATTGTTGATGCATAATTATTACCTATATTTGCATGGGGCGGACTCAGGGTCAGTGTTTCTGGCGCTGGCGCAATCGTGGACTTTGTTAGGTAGCAGGAAAAACCGCCTGGCAAAGATTAGTTTGCCAGGCGCTGTTTAAGAATGGCTTCCGCCGGGAGCAGGCCATGATCGGTTTTCTTTTGTGTAACAGTGAAGAGCCAATAGTTCATAGTGATTTATGGGGTTGGATGCAAGGGATTCGAATCAATCAATTTCCAAAATAAGTGAAAATATCAAAACTAGAACAAGATGGAATATCAAAGGGGGAGCCGGGTACCAAAGTTACAGATATCATCTTCTCTTCATCAACAATATATATCCTAGCTGGTTTGCAAGTGTCAGGGTTTACATCATCGTAGAGATAGTATTTTCCGCTATTTTTTGTGAGAAGGCGTAATCCGGAATATTTATAAGTAGTCGAAGCATTAGGCGATACTTGGGAAAATTCTATTTCACCCATAGACTCTTGTGTGTAAAAAGTTATTTCTTGGCTTTTCGCTAACACCACATCACGTCCGCTCCAATTACCTATGAAGAATGCAAAATAAAAGGTTAGTATTAATAAAACAATGACATCAAAAACCCAGAAAACCTTGTTAGGTGTTTTTGGGGAAGGTACGCCAGCTGCCTTTCTGTCTATTTTAAATCGAGAACGTATAAGTATTTTTCCTAAGACAATAAGAACAACCAACGCAGAAAGAATCAAAACAAACTTTAGTACAATAAAATAATTTGCTAGAATGAAATTCCCTATCACAATCGGCAGAAGAAGCAAAGTTCCGAAATACTGCTCGCCGTATTCGCCAAAAGTGAAGGTAAGCATGTACAAAGGAATATCCAATGACTGGAAATAGCCCATTGCAAAAAAACGCCCACCCATCCAAAACAATGCGGCAAAAACACCGGAACTACCAGCCAGAATGCTAAGGATTTCTTTGAAGTTAATCCCAGATTCTTCCTTAGGTTGTTCAGCTCTAGGCAATCGATATTCACGAAGAGGGCGGCGGTGTGTTTTTTTTACCATATCGATTACTTTCATGAAACCAGAATGATGTTTGAAAATGTCACAAATATCCCGCACGTGAAGTACATCCAATCAGATGGCGGGCCATCATTTTTTACGAAAGGATACTGCGTGTCCTGAGCACGCCAGGTGGTTTGCTTAGCTTACTAAAATATCTATAGTTCTTATAGCCCACAGCGCTTCTATTTCGAATCCTCCTTCAAACATTTCACCGCGAATTAGGTGCGATAAACGGCTGAAATTCTTCTGACCAATCCTATCTGCATACGGCTGAAGCTTTCCTATTGTCGTGACGTACACTCCCACAACTTCTCCAAGTTCATAGCTTTGCCGCTTTGATTTATCCTGATAGACAGCTAGAACATGAACGATTGCCTCTCGCACATCTAAAAGGTCAGCGCGATAGCGATCGAACTGTTGAGTTTTACTTTGCTGCCTTTGTGCAAGGAACCAGCCAAGAATGGTTCCAGCTATAACAGAAAATAATCCAATTATCGCATTTATCAAAGTGTCAGACATTTCTGGATACCACTCCTAAGGTTTATCGAGTTTGTGTGGGCGTTTGCGCCCAACGGACTGGCGTTACTGGGGCAAGGGCGGGATTTGGCGGACAAAACCACCAGACGCCGAATCCGCCGTTGGGGCAGAATCCCCGAAAGTTGCGGGCAACGCCCCGCACTTGTCCGGTACACGCGGTGCTAGCCCGGTTTTGACTTTGAAAAATGTTTTGTGAACATACTTTGTTATTGCCTGTTCATTTCATCACGTACTGCTCGGCGTGTGCGGTCATAATCAGATTCACTTAAAGTAGCACCAACCGCACCTGCTGCTATTACTCCAACTACAGTGAGCACCCCCATTAGTATCTGCTTATTCTTTTCTGTTCGCTCTTGATTTTGTTGCTTTACCCAAGCATTCCAAAATTTTGTAAAGCCTTTTTTCTCTTGCTCAATTGTGGTAACTCTTTCTACTATCTTTTTTTGTCTTTCTTGAGAAACCCAACTTTGTTGGGCACTCAACCAGGCCAATGGAATTACTCCTATCGGCCACCCTGCTAGAATGAATGAACCACACATCACATAAGCCAGAAGTTTTTGCCAAAGTTCGGAGATACTTCCCATAACAATATTTTCAGGAAGTGTCAATACGCCAAGAATTGTTAGGCAAAACAGAATAGCCCCAACGATAAAAGACAGCCCACCCAAAATGAGAAGTTTATTAGCTTGAAATCGAAACGCTGGTATTGGTATATGCTCTTTTGAAACTTTCTCTGCCAACTTCAGGTATTCTTGATATATGGCCTCGGCGCGTTCCTTTGCTAGTTTTTGTTCTGCTTCGGTTTTTTCATCTGCTATTTTTTGATTGGCGCAATCACTACAAAGAGTATCTATCGAGTGCTCATGACAATAGTACCGCCCACAAGTCTTTTTATGTCCCGTGCATTGCCCGATAACCGGGTTAGTACATCCAGACTGAGAACAAGCAATCTTGATACTCATTAGAATCTCCTTTTGTGCAAAGAACGGGCTAACTATAGATCCACCCGCAGCAGCTTAAATCACTTTGGGCTACCCTGCCTGATCATTCAACGATTGTGTTATTGATGTTTTACATTCCTAGCGTGGATATCGTAGCAGCTGCAAATAGTGAATAGAACAAGATCTCAATAACCCCCCGCCTGGTTGGCTCTTCAGGATTTGTGCTGCTTATCAAAGCAGGCAAAACCAGGAAGAGCAGAATGCCTACCCAGAGGCAGAAGACGCTGAAGATGTATTTGGTGAGCATTTTCTGGTTGTGGCCGGGAACATGGCCAGGGCAGCGATCAGCAGATTGGCAATCCCAAAGTGCCAGAGCGCTGAGGGGAGTGGATAACGCAACGAGAGTATGAAAGCCCCCAGCTGCAGGCTGGTGGCGATTGGTAACAGGGAAACTGGGCGGACCGGGGGATTTACCCGCCTATCGTCAATAAGATAATAACGGGCAGAACAACGTCGATCAGGAAACACCAGGCCACGCAGCCGGTTAGTGGCGTTTTCGGCCACAACGAGCAGGCGTAGGGCTGCTAATAGGATGTGGCGGCGATGGGCGGCGCGGATCTTGCGAAAGTTCATCTTGTTTGGGTGGCTTTGGGGGCGGCGGCGGACTTGTCTTCCGATTCTTCGGCAGCGATTAGTGACTTTACAAGACTTTCGGCAATCGAGCGGCGCAGGCCGGTGAGTTTGCCAAGGTTGTGGGACATTTCTTCGACCCAGGGGTCTTTTTCTTTTTCTGGGGGGAGAACGCCAGCTTTTTCAAAGACAAGATGCGGGGGAAGATGCAAGGCACGGGCAATAGCTGTAAGCGTATCCTTTCCTGCGTTCCGCTGACCAGAAACAATACGCGACATTTGAGCCGTTGTTATATCGGTGGCCCTGGCTAAGTCAGCCTGGGTCATTTTGCGTTTTTCCAGTTCTTCCAAAATCCAAGAGCCAAAATTGTCCATAAGTGTATATATATTGCCATAAAGGTAATACCAATAGGGTGACACTTGATTACCATATTGACAACTATTTGTAAATATGTATAATGTGTGTTACCAAAAAGGTAACGCATAGTTGCCTTTAGAGCCCGGTCACCCACGGCGGGCGAACTAAAAAGGAGATGTTTGATGGAAGAAAAGAAAAAGCAATATCAGTACCAAACAGTGCCGGTCGATCTCGAGACGCACGCCATGATCATGGCCATGTGCGAGCACTACGTAATGGGCAAACGCGCCCAGGGAGCGCTCGTGAAGCGCGTCATCAAGCCTGAGTTCGAGAAATTGCTCGAAGCAGGTCTGGTTCAGTCAGTAACCCCGGAAGTCAAAGAGAGTCTGTAGTGGCCAAGTACACCGTCTCCGGCAAACCCAACCCGCAAGCCGTGTGCTTTTTGCTCGATAGTGTTTATCGCTATCTGATGGAAAAAGAACTGGCAAAAGCCGAGCGCGAGAGCGCAGGGGACGGGCCTGCGCTCAGCGCGCTCGAGGTCACCGGGACGGGCGGTGTGGAGAACTGGACAAATACAGAATACAGCGAAAAAGAAAATCTGTGTGTTTTTGATGAAAACCAAGTCCCTGCGCGGGCAGGGTAGAGACAAAAGGAGTGATTCCCATGAACGAAAATCAAACTTATGTAGAGCGCTATGCGCTGCCGCTCGAAACGCTGATGGAACTGGCCGAAGTGGCTCCTAAAGCTGCGCCGGTGGCTGGCATTGATGCGCGCGAACTGGTGCGGGTGCTCGACCTGCACACCGATAAGAAGAAGGGCATTTCAGGCCAGGACGGTATTTCCTACTGGACGATGACGGTCAAGCAGGCCAAAACAGCCTACGAAGAACTGACCGGCGCAGACGATGTCACCCACTCACGGATCGGTTGCCTGTTGGGCTCGCTGGGCCTGAGCAAGCACCGCACCGGAACGGGCTGGCTGGTGATGTGGAACCGCGCGCAGCTCGATATTCTCAAGAAACATTTCATTCTTTAGGGGGCGATGATGGCAACCATGACTTTTCAAGTTAAGCCTGGGCTGGCCTGGCAAGAAGATTTTTCCCTGTGGCTGTATGAGCACAATCGGGCCCAAAAAACCATCGAAGCCTACGTTCAGGATGTGCATCATTTTGCCCGTTGGTGTGGGAGCGCGTTTGGGGCTGAAAGCCTGAATCGCACCGATGTGCGGGCTTATTTTGAATGGCAGAAATCAATCAAGGCTGCCGTCAATAGCCAGAACCGGCGTTTGGCCTCGCTGCGGGTGCTGGTTTCATGGATGCGCGAACGCGGCATGCTGGATTATGACCCGACCGATCGCATCCAGCGCTCCGAGCAGAGCAAGTTGCCTCCCAGGGCGAAAGATGCAGACGAGTACGCGGACTTGGCCTCCGTTTCGATGGCTGGCGCGCACCTGAAGTGCGCCGGCGAAAAACACTCGCTTTTGGCCGCGCGCGACCTGGTTATTTTTGGGCTAATGGCTCGGGCTGGTTTACGGGTGAGTGAAGTCGCCGGGTTGGATGCGGAAGATCTGCACCTGGAGCGGAACGAGATCCGCGTGCGAGGCAAAGGTGGCAAAGTTGGCGACGTGGTTATCCCAAACGAGCTGGTTTGCGACATAGAAGCCTGGCTGGCTGTTCGTCCGGGCGCTGGGGCTGCATTGATCACCGATTGGAACGGTCAGCGCATCACGACTGGCCAGATCAGACGCCGAATTGAGATGATCGGACAGGCAGCCGGGATTGTGGTCAAGCCGCACGATTTGCGCCACACCTATATCTACCGCTTGTTGGATGTTTTCTTGCGGCAGGAAACATCGCTGCCGGTGGCGATCGATGCGGTCCGGATGCAAGCACGCCATTCAGACAGCCGAACAACAATGAGCTACCTTCGAGCCAGTTACAAGCAGATCCGCATGGCTGTGGAAGGTGTGTGATGGCGCGCAGGGCGATGTTGACTCTGGCTCGGGTTGCGCTGGTGGTTTCGATGGCCAGCTGGTTGGGCATCTTCCTGGCGTTGGTAACGAGGAGATGAGTGATGGCTGAAGAAATAAAAACTATTGAAATCCCTGCATGCCAAGAGCACGAAGGTTTTTATCGAATAGATGTGCGCTTGGCCTGGGTGTGCCCAGAGTGTGGTGGGCCACGCGGCGAGATCTATCGCATTCGCTCATACGATGGAAGTCGCTGCATGATGGTTGATGGCTGGTCAAACCCGTGCGGGCATGTGGACCGCTACGGAGACTGCCGCAGCGAAGCTAAAACAAACGGGCTAAATGTGAAGATTTCTGATGGGAGTCTTCCTGCTACAGCCAATCTTTAGGAGTGCAAAAAATGAACATACCTGTTTTGGTGGTGCTGGTCTTCTTCATTGAAATAGCCTTGCATTATTTCAGATGGAAAGAAGTTCTGCAGGGCAGAGAACTACCGCGTGTTGCGGCATATGCGCTGGGTGTGGCAGGCATGATGGTTCCATTCACAGCCTGGCTAATCCAGGAAGAGCACGGTGCGGTTGCGCAGGTTCTTTGGTTGGTGATCTTTGGTGCAGGCGCAGCAGTGGCCATCACCTATTTATTGGACTGGGTCGTTGACCTGATCTGGAAGGCGCGTGAAGCCAGCCAGCGCGAGAAAGCAGCATTATCCGGTTTGAAGGATGTCATCGATGCCACGAGCAAAGGGCAAGACTGACCAGGTCATGCGTCTGCAGGAAGATCTTGATTGCATCACCGGTGCGCTGGTGGGCTGGGAGATAGCAGAACGTATCCTTCGCTTACGCATCGAGCAGGCACGCCAGCGCACCGGTTTGGATGAATTACTTTCACCCGCTTTGACAGAACTGGACGAGATGTCCAAGCGGGTGAGAGCAGCCAAGATGCAGGTCAGTCACACCCTGACCCGGCTGACAGAGTGAGAGTGGTGCGGTGTGACGATGAATGCAGTAGTAGAAAGAATCGCAAACTTCCCCAAATGCCTGCCCTGGCTGGTGTGGGCAGGTGTGCCCCAAAAAACGGCCTTTGGCGAGCGAATTTCATGCAACATATCAAGGGGTTATGTTGCACGAATGGCAGGGGGGCGGGGGTCAAATTCCCAGAGCGATTTCAAAAAGCCTATTACTGAGTACCTCGGAAAATCCGAGCAACTTTTTAGAAAAGGCGGTACGGACGGCTTATGACTGACAATATCTTCGAAGACATCAAAAAGAGGCTCCGCCTTGAAGATCTGGTGAGGGAGGAAGGTTTCCCCTTACGTGGAAGCCGCGACGATTGGCGCGGTGATCGTGAAGATTGCAATAGCCTCGTCATCACCCGCGATCGGAAATCCGGAGAGATCTACTACTTCTGGAATTCTAAGAGCGAGGGCGGCGATCACATCAATTGGATCAAGAACCGGCGTGGCATGGACACTAAGGCCGCGGTTGAATATCTCTGCCAGAAGGCGGGCCTTGAACTGCCGGACTGGACCAAGCAGGATGCCGCGGCCTGGGCAACCGGCAAGGCTCGTGAAGATGTGATGACCATCGCCACCAGAGTCTTTCATGGGTTTTTGCAATCTACGCCAGCAATGAAGGCGTATTGCCAGGGCCGCGGGTGGACAGATGAAACGGTAACAAAGGCTCGGTTGGGTTTCAGCGGATCTGCTACTGCTGCTGAAATCAAAACAATGCGCGATGAATTTTTCGCCAATGGCATCGATCCAGAAAGCCCTGCTGCTGTGGCTGTACTTGGTTTCCGCGGCGACGTGGCTGGCTGGGCACAAAAGCACAACATGATGCAGGCGCTGAAAACAGACGATATCAGTAAGGGATACATTGCCGGGTTTATGAGCAGCCCCAGGCTGGTTTATCCGCACTTGCTGTATGAAACGGTTACATACATCTCAAGCCGTAACCTTATTTGGGATGACGGGAAACTGATCAACAACCCTGATAAAAAGTTCAAATCGTTCAACCCTCGTAAAGAATTCATGGGGGATCGCCAGCCTTATTTTGGCCATAACTATCGCGCGGATGACAAGGAAATCGTCATCGTCGAGGGGCCTCCAGATGCAATAACAATGAGCCAGTGGGGTTATGTGCCGGTCGGTTTGGTAGGCGTACACCTGGATGAGTTCTGGGGCAAAACGCTGGTCGACCGGCATGAGACGATCTACTTTGCAACAGACGGGGATGATGCTGGCCAAACTGCCATCCGCGGTAAAAAAGGTGACTGGCCGCTGGCCGACGAGTTAGGTCCGTTGGTGCGGGTCATGCGCTGGCCGGTGAAGGATGCCAACGATCTGCGCCAGGAATATCAGAAACGCGGTGTGGCTGATGAGCGCCAGGTCAAACGGGTGCAGTATCGGCTCGACTGCGCGACTCCTGTTGCCATTTTGGCAGCAAAAACTGCCAGGGATATGCGCGAGAGCGCTGAAAAAGAGAAGGCGGTCGAGCGGGCCTTTGAAATAATCGCAAAAATACCAGCAAAGAAAGTCGGGCTGATGGCTGCCCAGTTGTTGAAGGCAACCGGCATGAAGTATGCCGAATTCAACCGGGCGCTGAAGGCGGTCAGGGGTGATGCAACAGGGGATGATGATGAAAAATTCATGATGCGCGAAACGACTGCCGGAGGCTGGTACCCAACCAATGATGACGGTACTGAAGGCTACCTGGTGGAGCTGCTATTTGATGCAAAAAAGCAAAAGGCACGCCTGGCATATGCGCAGATCGACCTGCTGCACCCGGAAAAACGCGAGATCAGCGAGGCTTCATACGTGGATATCAACGGCGTTCGCTACGAGCCATATATGGATGACAACATCCGCTACGGAACGGTGATGCTACCAAGTGAACTGGGTCCGGATAAGCCCACAAACGAGCTGCTGGCTCAGTTGGAATTCTATGTGCGGCGATATTTCCTGATGGATCGTCACCTGGACTTCAAGACAGCGGCAATGTATGCGCTCTTCACCTGGGTATACGACTCATTCGATGCGCTGCCCTTCCTGCGCGCGCGAGGCGGGCCGGGTTCGGGCAAGTCTGAACTCATGCTGCTGATCGGGCGAGTGTGCTACCGGATGATGATTACCAGTTCATTGACCAGCCTGGCGGGCTTCAAGGGCATGGCGCACTTGTATGACGGGACCCTGATGATCGATGAAGTGGACAGCATCCCGAGAGAGATGCAGGAAGAGCTGCGGGCGCTGCTGAATGGACGTGCGATGGCCGAGCAGGCCAGGATCATCACCATGATGCAGATCATGAAGCCAGATGGCACCACAACTTACACCCCCACCACGACCTACGTTTATGGACCAACCCTGATGACGATGTACGGGGCCTTCAAAGATCCGGCGACCGAGACCAGGTGCATTACCTTTGATTTGTTCCAGAAAACGGTGGCTGAACTGGAAGAAGCTGGGATCGAGCCAGGTGTGGTGCAGCCCACAATGAAAACTGATGCGCAGACACTGCGTAATATGCTGATCCGCTGGCGTCTGAAGACCTGGTTGCCATCTTTGCAGGTCCCTGCGGGAGTGAAGTTGTTCAACCGTGAAGTTTCGCCGCGCATCAATCAGATTTTTCGACCGCTGATGATCCTGGCTTACATGCTGAAGGATGATCAGATGATGGAAGACATCAAAGCGATCATGGTCGACAACTACCAGGATGAGCTGAACCGGCGCGCCGGTTCGTTCGAGGCGATGTTGCTGCGAGCAGTGATCGCAGTCGATGAAGACGAGAAATGGAAACAATATGTGCAACAGGGCAAGCTCGGCACGCACGGTGTGGTGCGATATGTGCTCTACAAAGACCTGGCTTATGTGACCAATGAAATCATGGATGCCGAGAATATGAACGAAAACGCCAGCGAGAAGAAGAAAAAGGACTCGGACTCGGTCAAAGCTAACACGATCGGCACCGTTTGCCGAGATGCTTTCAGGCTGCCGGTGGCTCGGACTGGCAAGGGCTGGGTGGTTGTGTTGGATAAATCCAGGCTGCAGATCGGAAAGCTTCGGTTTGGCCTGCGCGATATCGAAGTGCCGATAGAAGAAAAGGCGCAACAGGTTGAGATGAAAATTTAATGAACCGTTGTGATTGCTAATGAACCCCATTCTCTGTAAAGGGCAAAAAAAATATTTTTTTGAAAAATAGGCCAAAAAACAAAATATTTCTCCAAAGAAAGGGCTTATCCGGGTTCATTTTTCTGCATAAGGTTCATAAATTGGCCCGGAAAGCCAAAACCATGAAAAAACAAGCAAGAACAACAACCGGAGGTAGATATTTTATGAACATTATGAATTCTTGTGTTGCGGGCAAGTGTAAAGGCAATTTTTTTGACATGGGTAAAGGAATTCAAAATTTAATGAACCTTGGAAAAAGGCGAATTTCATAAAGGTTCATTAATCGTGCAGAAGTGGAGTGAGTATGAATATTTACATGATATCGGGCGGTAACTGCATCTTACTACAGGAGATGAAACCATGATTCTCGGTGCAATCCTCTTTGTTTTTGCGGCGCTTGTAGCGTTGTTCGGATTGGGCTTGTTGGTTTCAACTGACCTGGGCGTGCCGGATATTGATGCTGCAGCAGATGTAATGGGGGAGCGCTTATTTTTGGATGGTATGGAGCGAAAAGCGGCTGATGAAATGAACCAGGCGAAGCTACTTCAAGTGAAGGATGCGCGAGAAGCCCTAGAAAAATTTGTAGTTAGCCAGGGCTTTCATAATGACGACTCGTCGCGCTGGTTACCAGGTGGCCGCGAGAACTACATGGATGCGCTTCGCAAGATTTATGGCAGCGTGGGAGGTGAGCGATGAAACAATCTGCGATTGGTTATCTTCTATTTGCACTGTTTCTGGCAGCGTGCGGTGCATATTTCTGGGAGTCTGAGAAAGAAATGTCTATGGTACGAGCTGCGCCAGAAACAGATAGGCAGCCAGTTATCTTGGCCACGGCGACTTTATACATCGAGCCTGTTACTGTGACTCCAGCTCCAACGATCTACGTGACTCCGACTCCCAACGAGGCGGCGACCATAGCTCAGATTAACCTGGAAGCGGCGAATAAGAACTTGGAAGCATCTGGCAGACAGGCAACTGCGATCGTCGATGCGGCTAGGATCGCGGCGCAGGCACTAGCCCAGAAGTCTGAGAGCGATGAGCGTTTGGCCGGGCAGGCAGTCCTTCTGCAGGAGCTGGTCAACAAAGGCAAAACCATCGATGCGATGATGTTGTCTTTCGGGCTGCGGCGCGACGAGATCAACCTGGCACACGATCAACTCAACGAGGGCAAGAACAGGGTTTGGGTGGAAGCACTGTGGGCCTCGGCCTTGATTTGCTTGGCTGCCGCGATGGTGGTCACTGCTCTGTTGCGGAGATCGGTGCAACATGCGGCACCGGTAAAGCAGGTGCTGCATGTTGAAAAGCCGGGCGGCGGCACCGAGCGAATCCCTGCGCCACCAGTGCAAGATTATGAGAGCTTTATGGCGTGGGCCGGGGCGGTCGTGGCGGGTGAGACAGTTGCAGTCGACCATTGGGAGCAATCTGGAATGTTCGTGGGCAGCTATCGCAAGGTGCATAGCTGGTTGGTGCGCTGGCATCTGATCATGCGGCATCCTAAGTCTGGCAGGGCTGTGCTGAACCCAACAGGAGAGCGGGTGCTGGTGGAGTGGATTATTGCTTATCCCCTACCCCATAACAACGAAAGCGCAAAAAAAGCGGCCCTGTCGTCCGTACACACGGATTCCGTGACCACGGAAACGGTAGGGGAGGGGTTGTCGGGTGATTCATCAGGAGGTGCACTTTGAACAAAATAACTGTAGTGGACTGGGTAGCGAGCTCGCTTCCAATAGCTGGCGGTCTGATCCCAGCAACGATGACATTTCATAATGCCCAGGCGCAGCTCGGGTTTGGAATTCCTGAGTCTTTTATCATCGGCGCTGTCGTTGAGGCTCTGGGTTTTGTAACGATCAAAACGAGTCTGGATATTTTGGCTCAGAACCAGAATGAGCATGGCAAGCCCTTTGATTCTGCATTCTGGCTTTCGTTGACAGGGACGCTCGTTTACTTGGTATCGGTGCTGATGGTTAACGCCATCCTGGATGATGGCGATATGTGGCGCAAGATCACACTTGCTTTGTTGAGCCTTTTTGGTTTGATCGGTGGTCTGATGATTGCGCTTCGAGATCACCTTTATAAGCGCCAGGTGGCATTGGAAGATGCTCAAGATCGCGCTTTGCGTGTGGCAGAAGATGAAAAACAACGAGCAGCTGAGCGCGAGACCGCTGAGATTGAGCATGCCTGGCAAATGGATCAAGAGCGCCTACGCCTGGAGCACGAGGAACGGATGCTCAAAATTGAAGAGGAAAGTCGCCGGAAGATTGCAAAAATTGAAGCGGGTAGTATCCGGAAACCATCCGGAGTGGTAACGGATGGTTCCGGAGGCCCTCCGGATGCTACCGATGATCATCCGGAAACCCGCCTGCGCTGGTCTGATGTATCTCCGGAAGATTACCGGTGGATTGTGGATGCTCCGGTGGGCGAAATCGTAAACCGTTACAAACTGACCGGTAAAGACCCGGAGAGACTTGCAAGAACATGGAAAAAGTATGCCCGCAATGGGCAAGGAAAGGCAGGTGTGCAATGAAAACAGGGATGCTTTGGTTCGATAATGACCCGAAGACGGCGCTTGATGTGAAGGTACAGAAAGCCGCTGAATATTTCAGAAAGAAGTATGGTTCGAGCCCGGATTGCTGCCTGGTGCATCCGACGATGTTGGGCGAGTCTCTGCACCAGGCAGGAAGTGTGACAGTGCGCCCTTGGCGGACGGTAACGCCTGGGCACTTATGGATCGGCGTGGAGGAAAAATCATGAATGCACAAAATCTGCAATCTGCTCTGATTTTGCAACTGCGGGAAACCAGTAAGTTGGAAAAAAGGCGTGATTATATCGGTATCTCAAACATAAGCAAGTGTCCACGCCAGGCATACAGTGATCTGGTGCATGGATTCAATGGCACAGATTTTGCCCACCAGATGGCCTACGCGGGGTATCTCTTCGAGCAGGATGCGATCGCGCGCCTGGCTGCAATGGGTTTTGTGAAACAGGATGGCTCATTGAATGCCGAGGTTATGTGCCCGGCGAACCCGGCAATCCGTGGCCACGTTGATGGCGAAACGAACCTGGGCGACTTGCTGGAGATCAAGTCGGTCTCGAAGCGAAAGTTCGAGATATTGAGTTACCAAAACCGGCCACTCCATGAGCATACGGATCAAGTGCAGTTGTATATGCACTACGGATACTGGAAAACTTGTCTGATCATTTACATCTGCCGGGAAACATTCGAGCACCGAGTTTTCGATGTTCGATACGATGCTGCGAAAGCGGGCGAGTTGGAAACCAAGATGCTCTCACTGGCAGAAGCGGTCAAACTCAAGAGTCCGCCAGCATGCACTTGTGGAAAGTGCGGAAGTAGGCACCATGAGTGATGTGGTTGTTTTGGAAAGTTCTCTGGACTTTCATTGGGTGGTCCACCTGCATGCGATGGCAAATTCGCGGGAGCATCTCGAAGCCTGGGCGGCAGAACAAATCGCAGGCCGGGAGTTTACTGCGCAGTCAGACGAACTGCGAATGTGGCACATCAAGGCTGCCTGGCCGGCGCGTGATTTTGTCGAGGTGCACTTTGCACCCAAGCCAAATGAACTGGTGCGTTGGCCATTGGTGGCCTGGCATTACGGGCAGCAACGGGTGAGCGAAGCAATGGCTGAGGCAGGTGTGGCCTTTGCGCTGGCAACTGGCCGAGATCCGCTGTTCGCGCTTATTCGTCAGATGCCAGCCAGAGCGGAAGAGTTTGTAGAAGTGAAGGGAATAACCCTGTTGCAGGCTGACTGGGTGCCGACTGGATATCTCGCTGTTGGACGCGGCGGGATGCACTTGAAAGGATAGGACGATGGACGGACTGAACTGGAAAAGGTGCCCTGGCGGGCATGTGCTGGGCGAGATTGTGCGCGAAGCTGTTGTCTATAATGGGCGGCGGATGTATGCCACAAGGTTGAAATTGTTTCGTCAGGCGATGACGGAGGCCGAGGCTGATGTTATCCCTGGAAGTGTAGCCGCGACTATCGAGGGAACGGCACCAGAGTTATATTGCAGCATTTGTGACGCCACAACACCCTGGATCATTGGGCAGCACGAGACCGAGCGGCTGGTGGAACGATGGGTGACAAAAAGGCGGACCCTTGTTCAAGGGTAACCAGAGAAGTGTACTTATGCGACTTGCAAACATAGAACGCATGTGCTAAAATCTAACTACAGGCGCCTGTCATCCCTAAAAGGGATGATAGGCGTTTCGCATTTAACCATATGGAGGTAGGAAGATGTCTTTACAAAAGCCGACTTATCAGCTCATGCTCGATCTGGATTTACCAGAAGGTGGGGAAGCCATTACCGATGACGAGCGAATCCGCAGCGAGGCCGCTCGCAGCGCACTGGACTCCTTGTTTGGTAAAGTTGGTGCTCCCAGGTGGTTGGATGAATATCTAGAATTAACACGCGGTGGCTGGCCCTGGAGGGTTGCTGCATATATAGCCTGGGCATCCACCCCACGAGTCAGCCGGGAACCAAAAACGCAGGATCTACTGGCGCGCGAGTACCTTGGGCTTAATAGCGATCGGGTAATTTCAACCTGGCGCAAACGCAACCCGGCAATCGAAGAGATGATTCGCCAAATGCAGGCCTCTCCGCTTTTCAAGCATAGGGCAGAGATATTTAATGCGCTTGTGGCTGTGGCAGTCAAGCCGGAATATAAAAGCCACAATGACCGCAAGCTGGCTTTTGAACTGATGGGAGATTACGTACCGGCCAGCAAGGCATTCTTGGCCATGACTGGAAAAATCAAAGGAAAAGACTTAAGCAAGTTGAGCATTGATGAATTAATGGAATTGGCAGCATCTATGGAGGATGAAAACAATGAGCACGCTGAAAACTGACCAGAATAATGCAAACCAGGGAACAGACCGAGGCCGTGAGCTGCTTGAGCAATCTTTGCAAGAGCTGGGAGCTGGCCGTTCCATCTTGGCCGATAAAGATGGCTCAATCATCGCAGGGAACAAAACCTACGAAACCGCCCAGAAGTTGGGCTACAGCATCCGGATCGTTCCAAGCGATGGGAAAGAACTGGTCGTTGTCCAGCGTACTGATCTTGATTTGTCGCAGCCCACCGGCGAAGCACGGCGTTTGGCATACATGGATAATCGGGTGGCGGAACTGGATCTGGCTTGGGATGCAGAGCAAGTGGCTCATGATATTGAAATTGGTATGGATCTAGTTGAACTGGGGTTTACTGATAAAGAACTGATGAACCTACTTCTCGAGCTCGAACAATCAAAAGAAGAATTAAAAGACCCAGGGCCGCAACTCGAGCGTGCTGATGAATTCCAAAAGAAATGGCAGGTGCAGGAAGGCCAGCTTTGGCAATTGGGTGCCCACAGGGTAATGTGTGGGGATTCAACAAATGCAGGCCACGTGGGGCTTCTGTTGGGCAACGAACGCGCAACCTTATGCTGGACAGATCCACCTTGGAACGTCAACTATGGAGGTAGCGATCACCCGAGTTGGAAAAAGCGAACCATGAATAATGACAACCTCGGAGACAAGTTTCCTGAATTTGTTGCAGCTTTTGTGAAGAACATTTGGGATTTTTGCATCCCAGGAGCGGTGATCTACCTGGTGATGGGGGCCCAGGAATGGCCGGTGGTAGATAAGGTTTTGCGTGACAACAAGTTTCACTGGTCGAGCACGATCATTTGGGTAAAAGATCAACTGGTGCTCTCGCGCAAAGATTACCACACCCAATATGAGCCTATGTGGTATGGCTGGAAGTCGGATGCTGCTCGAGCGCGCGAAGTGATAAATCGTAAGGTTTCGGACGTTTGGATGATTGATCGGCCAAAAGTATCTGAAGATCATCCCACAGAAAAACCCCTGCAGTTGATTGAGCAGTCTCTGGAAAATTCCAGTTTGCCAAACGATCTTGTACTCGAACCATTTTCTGGGGGCGGCTCTACCTTGATAGCTTGCGAACGAACCGGACGGCGATGCGTTGCTATGGAAAATGATCCCAAGTACGTGGCGGTTAACCTGGAAAGGTGGAGTGTAATGACCGGAAATCTCCCCCAACTTCTCACATAAATGACTTGACTTACTTGGCACTCAGAGGGAACATGAACGCAACAAGGAGCCCAAGATGACAACTCAAAAACCTTTTACCCCCAACACAACAAAGAAACTTGAGAAGATGGCCACAGCCGCCAACAAAATCAGCGAAGCCATGAAGGCGCTTGAAGAAGCTAAAAAATACTCAGATGACTGGGCAGAGTGGGAAACGCTGCAATACTTCAAGCATCAACTGCAAGAATTTATGAGCCAAGATAATGGCGAGGCCGGTTTTGAACCCTACGTAGCAAAAGTTGAAAGAGAAGAAAAAAGAATGCATGCTTTCAACCGTCAAGGAAGAAGGGTGAGGGTTGTAGTTCCCTAATAACTTGCACACAACAAAAATACCCGGTTTTCCGGGTATTTTTTGTTGTGTGCGTTCTTTAAAAGACTCTTGACAAGCGAGTCAGTTTGTTTTAAGATGATAGTGTATTCAGTTGATATTGATTTTCACTATCAATAACAAGCAGGCCCGGCACTTTGGCGCGGGCGACTTGGACGGCATGAGCACCCGTCGCGTATAGAACGCGACGGGTGCTTTTCGTTTAAACGCATTTTCAGGAGGTTCAAGATGGAGTTCTTCAAACGTTTTTCCTGGCAACAAGTTGTTTTGGCGCTGGCTGGATTGGGCATCATCTCAAGCAGCGATCCAGATGCTGCGGTGATCAGCGTGGCGGCAATGGTGATCGTTGCGCTCTTTGGCCTGGCTTCGAAAGCGCTGACCAAGCCGATCGGGCGTGGATGGTTGACGATCACGGTTTATGCGTTTGCCTTTGGCCTGGCAATGGTAGCCCACCCACCGGCAGGCGGTTTTCCGATTTGGACAGGCGACCCATCCATTTATATGGCACAACTGGCGGCTTTGCTGGCTGAATTTGGCGTTTATGCGATGGCCTTAACCGGTTCGGCGACGGTTCTCTACAACGCAATACTCAAGATCGTTGTGGATGCGATCGACGAGAAATTACTCAAAGGGTAAGCAATGACACCAGCACCGTCCGCAGATATTTGGACGCAGTTTCCGATCATCGCCGTTTTGGTAATTTGCATTGTGATGGTTGCAGGTGCTTTTTACAAGCTGTGGAAAGACCTGATTGCCTGGCAAGAAAAGCAAAACGAAGCCAGAGATGCAGAGCGTGACAAGCAGCGCGAGTGGGAAGCTGCTCAGGCTAAAACACGTGATGCGCAATGGCAATCGTTTTTGCAAACGATGCAAAACCAGTGGCTTGCAAATGACAAGCGCAACAACGAGGTTTTAGAGCGGCTGGTTGACCGGATCGATGAGCTGACGGTGTCGATCAACAACCACGATACTTTTGTGCGCGCATCGGGCATGGTGGCTGATCGCTCACGATCAGCGAGGAATAAGTAATGCCGATGCAAAAACCGGTTTTTATCTTGGGAGATGAAGCCCGACAACTTGCTCTTGATCTCGATTTGCCGGAGATCGAGATTGAGAATATTTCCGAAGAAGAAGCCCGGATGCGTCGAGAAACAGCCTGGCAAGCTCTAAAAGCGCTTCGATCCGCAAAAGAACCCCCTGCCTGGCTGGATGATGTTTTCAAACTTATCGAGTGGGGTTGGACCTGGCGGCAGGCAGCTTATATTGCCTGGTGCGCTTCTCCCAAGATAGGTCGGAAACCAGCGAATCAAGAAGATCTTGCCACGGATTACCTGGGGCTAAGCAGTGACAGGGCAATATCTACCTGGCGCAAACGGAACCCGGCCATCGAAGATGCAATCGGCCTTTTGCAAGCTGCACCGCTCTGGGAATCTCGTGCAGATGATTTTCGTGCGCTCGCTGAAGGAGCTGCAAAAGCAGGTGATGATTACAAGTTTTTCCCACACCTGAAGCTTAAGCTTGAAATGCGTGGTGATTACGTTCCAAAGAGCGAATTGGAAGCCTTGCTTAAGCGCAAATCAGCTTCAGGCGCAGAGGTAATGAGCATCGAGGAACTTGAGCGACAAGCTGGGTATGAAGAGAACAGTAACGGAGGCGATGAATGATGCCTTCGCCAGCAAACACTCGCAGTCAGATCTCGCCCAAACAGGCCAGACAAGAATTGGCGCGGCGAGAGCTGTCAAAGCTGCGCTTTTTGGATTTCTGCCGCTACGTGGACCCGAAATTTCTGGCCGTGCCTCATGCCAAGTATGTGGCCAGCAAACTGGAGCAGGTAGCACGCTACATCGAAACCAGTGGCAGGGAAGGGATCAGCCGTTTGATGATCCTGATGCCGCCTCGGCATGGCAAAACAGAGCAGGCATCCATCAAATTTCCGGCTTGGCTATTGGGGCGAGCGCCAGATAGCCGGGTAATCCTGACTTCCTACTCGGCAGACTTGGCCAGCCGCAACAGCCGTCAGATGCGCGAGCTGGTGGTTGGAGACCGATATCGGGCAGTTTTTGGCGATCGGAGCAGCCTGGAAGCACCGGTGATATTGAGTGCGGACAGTCGTAGTGTGGCAACCTGGGATCTTGCTCAGCCTCATCGAGGCGGAGTAATTGCAGCTGGTATCGGTGGTTCTATCACTGGCATGGGTGCAACTTTGTTGGTGGTCGACGATCCGTTGAAAGGACGCCAGGAGGCAGAAAGCCAAGGTAGGCGAGATGATGTTGATGAGTGGTATCGCTCAGTTGCTTACAACCGCTTGGAGGCACATGGCGCGATCATTGTTTTCCACACAAGGTGGCATCCAGATGATCTGGCCGGGCGTCTGATTCGGCGCATGGCCCAGGATGAGCGTGCTGATCAGTGGGAGATTGTATTTCTTCCTGCTCTGGCTCTGGATAGTTACCCAGCTAATGCTCAGGAACAACGCGATTTCATGCTGGATGGCATATACATGCCACTCTCCGATCCGCTCGAACGCAAGCCTGGCGAGGCTCTTTGGCCATCCCGATTCCATGCTGAATGGTTGGAAAAGAAAAAACTAAATATTGACTTGTATGAGTTTGAGAGCCAGTACCAACAAAACCCTTATTCGCGTGAGGGCGGCTTTTTCAAACGAGAGTGGTTCACGATCGTTGATAGTGGTCCGGGCGACAAGGTACTTCAAAAAACATTCCAAGATGGAACCAGGTTGGTAGCGCGCGTTCGATATTGGGATAAAGCTGCCAGTAAAAACGGTGACTTTACTGCAGGTGCGCTGTGCAGCATCGGGGAAGATGGTTTTTTCTACATCGAGCATGTCTTCCGCTCTCAGATGACCCCAGGAGAACGCGATAAAACAATCGCGGAAATCGGGGTGGAAGACTATCAGAACTATGGTCCTTTCATCATTTGCCACCAGCAAGATCCAGGCTCGGCAGGAGTGGATAGCGCTCAGGCAACCAACTCTCAGCTTGCCGATTACGGACTATGGGCAACCTTTGAACCCATCAGCGGTGACAAAGTTGTTCGAGCTGGACCGTTGGCATCGAAGATGCAAAGTGGGCGCATCCGCCTTGTGCGAGGCGCGTGGAATCAGGCTTTTATTGACGAATGCACAGCGTTTCCAAACGGCAGAAATGATGACCAGGTTGATGCGGGAGCAAGCAGCCTAAGCAAGTTACTGGAAATATTGGAAGCGATCGCAGCCCAGGAAGAAACCGAGGATGTTGTTGTTTATCAGGAGCGGGTGGAAATCTCCCCGATGTAATCATGAACGATTTGAGAGAAACGATTATCGAGCGAGTAACGGGCATTCCGCTGGGTGAGATGCGCCAAGAAAATGCCAATCTGCGGGAGCAGGTTGGTCAGTTGGACAATACCCTGGAGTTTATGCAAGAGGGAATGGCCGAGTTAGAGTTGGCGCTCGAAGATCTGAATTACATCCGCTTGTCTGCAGATAGCGAGCAGGAGTTCAGCCGGAATGGGCTGGATAAGATTGTCGACTTGTCGCGGTTGATGTATGTCAAAAACCCGCTGATCAAGCGCCAGGTGCAGGTTAAGTCGTTGTACGTTTGGGCCCAGGGCATCAATGTACGAGCCAAGAACCCGGAAATTAACAAAGTTTTGCAGGCTTTCTGGGATGACGAAAAGAATCGTGCAGAGCTCACAAGCCACCAGGCTCGGATGTTGAAAGAAGTTGATCTGCAAGTAGATGGCAATCTGTTCTTTGTATTTTTCGTGCGCCCATCCGATGGACGGGTACGGGTGCGCTCAATTCCGATGAACGAGATTCGTGAGATTGTCTGCGATCCAAACGATGCGAAGAGTCCGTGGTTTTACCTGCGGAAATGGAAGGAAACAAAAATCAATCCGCAGACCGGTCGCAAGAACACCACACAACGCCAGGCATATTACCCGGGCTGGCAATACAACCCCAAGGTGAAACCCAGCAAATTTGGCAGCATTGAAGTGCGTTGGAATGAGCCGGTTTATCACGTGCGGATTGGTGGTTTCTCTGACTGGAAATTTGGCCTGGGAGAAGTTTATGCAGGTATCGATTGGGCCAGAGCCTACAAAGGATTTTTAGAGGATTGGGCCAGCCTGACCAAATCTCTGAGCAAGATCGCCTGGAAGATGACCACCCCTGGTGGAAAAAAAGGCATCTTGGCAGCGAAAGTCAAACTTGGCACCACCCTGGGATCACCACCTTCTGGAGCGGAAACCAATCCTGCCCCAACCACCGGTAGTGCGTTTATCGGCGGCCAGGGCGTGGATCTTCAACCTATGAATATCAGAGGGGCGAATGTTAGCGCAGATGATGGCAGGCGTTTGTTGCTCATGGCTGCAGCGGGTGCAGGCTTACCCGAAACTTACTATGGCGATGTGAGCGTAGGCACGCTGGCCACAGCAAAAACAATGGACCGGCCTACTGAGTTGATGATGCTCGAGCGCCAGACCATGTGGATCGATGTTCTTCGTAACATCTTTAATTTTGTGCTGATGTGGTCCGTCAAAGCAACTTCTGGGGCATTGAACAAACTCGGCACGGTAACAGAACTTCCAGATGACGATGAAGTCGAGCTCAAGCTGGCCTGGAACAAGGATGTTAAGGCCATGCTCGACATTGATTTCCCGCCCATCCTTGAGCACGACATGCAAGCCGCGGTACAGGCCGTTGTCACAGCCCTGACTCTGAACGGGCAGGATATCCGCCTCCTGGATGAACCCCAGGGAACACGCCTGATATTGAATGCCCTCGGTGTCGATGATGTGGACGAGATCATGACCGAGATGTTCCCGGATGAAACCAACAGCGTTACCAGCAGCGAGGCGCGGATCGGCGTTGTGATTCGCAAGATCGCCGAAGCGCTGCGCAAGCAGCATGTGGAGGTCAACGATGGATGAATTGGATGTCTTGATCCTGGAGTTGGATGAAGCTGTCAAACGTGGTGCGAACAAGGCCAAGGCTGAGCGAATGGTAAGGCCACTCGAACTGGCGATGCGCAAGGGATTCAGGCTGCAGGGCAGCCTATTTGTGCGCAAGTTGCGCACCCTGAAAGCAAAGTTTTCAGAAAGCACAAGCAATGACCCATGGGAGGCTCATGCTCTGCTATTGGAAGCTGCATTTAAAGAAGCGGTCACCCCTGCTGATTGGCAAAAGGCTTGGTACGAGGTTGAGCAGGCAACTCTTAAGCTGTTCTCTGCCCCGATAGAGAAGGCCGTTAAGAAAGCTCTAGAGATTGGCGCGCTGGCTCAGATCGCAGACCTGGGATTGGGCATCAAGTGGGATCTAAAGAATCCGAGCGCCCTGGGCTATCTGGATAACTATGGTGCGGCGATGGTGACCAATATCAACGAAACCACGCGCGATATTTTGCAAACCCTGATCAGTCAGGCAGCCGAAGAAGGCTGGTCTTACCAGCGCACAGCGGAAGCGATTACCGAACGCTTCGAGCAATTCGCAGTGGGCAAGCCGCAGGAACACATTGACAGTCGGGCGCACCTGGTGGCCGTGACAGAGATCGGCAATGCGTACACCGAGGGCAACCTGATTGTCGCGCGTGACTTGGCCGAGGCTGGAATCGGTGTTGAAAAAGCCTGGGATACCGTTGGGGATGGCAAAGTCAGCGAAGGTTGCTTAGAAAACCAGGATGCAGGCTGGATCGATGTCAACGATGTATTTCCCAGCGGGCACCAACGCCCACTGCGTTTTCCGGGGTGCAGGTGTGACCTGTTGACCCGAATCAAGCAATAGGAGGTCCGATGAAGGATTTTAGATTGTTGTTGGAAGCGGCAACCGTTAAAGCTAGGGCGCAGGCTGCAGCCAAGGCGCTGAAGTTGCTTCTGGCAGATAAAGCGCTGCCGGACGATATGCGCAAGTCAGTGGAGAGCCTGCACTCTGCGCTGAAGAAAAAGTGGTCTGATCTGGAGTCTGGTACGGAATCAGCTCATCCCCCAGATAGCCAGGATAAGCCCATGAATGAAGCATCGAACATGGGAGATTGGGCCTTCGCGCGGATGCACACAGACATGGTCATGCGTGTGGATGACATGCTTGCATCGGACCGGATCAATTTCGATGAATATCGAGCAGCTTTGCAAGCTGTAGAGATGGCAGCCGGTACGTTTCGGGCGATCCTAAATACCAGCGCGCCCAGCATTTTCTCACGTGGCCCTTGGGATTATGCAACTGAAACGTCGGTCATCAACCAGAGTGAAAGCGTTGGTGGCGGACAGATCGGGGATGATCTTGTCGGGGATACGGTTGAGTTGCTCGAAAAAGCTGTGCGGAGAGATGGCACCATCCCGATCAAGGTTATCCAGCCAGGTTGGGGTTCTTCCGGCTACTACCCAGCTGAAGTTCTGGAGCGAGATGGACCGCGGGTCTTTGCCAAAGGTCTGCACATGTATTGGGATCACCCTACCCAAAGAGAAGAAGCCGAACGACCGGAGCGAGAACTGGATGATCTTGCAGCAGTACTGACAAGTGATGCCTACTGGCAAGAAAATGGCCCAAAAGGTCCGGGCCTGTATGCCGATGCATTGGTCATGGAGCATTATCGCAACAAAGTAAATGATTTGGCCCCGCATATTGGCGTGAGCATCCGTGCGTTTGGAACTGCCAAACAAGGTGAGGCTGAAGGCAAGCAGGGACCGGTCGTTGATGCGCTCACAGCTGGGCGCTCAGTTGATTTTGTTACCGCTGCCGGTGCCGGTGGCGAAATCATCACAATGTTCGAATCTGCGCGGAAACCCCGCGTTGTTTCAGCCACGTCTACTGGAGACGTGAGCATTCAAAAACCCCTTGAGGAGGTAGCAAAAATGGACCAACTGCAACAACTGCAGGAAGCCAATGCCACGCTCCAGGCCCAACTGGACGAGGCGAAGAATGCCAATGCACGTGCGCAAGAAGCGCTGGTTTTGCGTGAGGCAAAAGATCATGTCAATGCGGCTCTGGCCAAAACTGACCTGCCCGCGATCACTCGCACACGCCTGGCCAAGAACCTGGCTGAAGCTGCGCCGGTGAAGGATGGTGCCTTGGATAAGGTTGCCTTTGAGACCCAGATAACTGAAGCCGTGAAGGCCGAGGTGCAGTATCTGGTGGAAGCCGCTGGTCTGGGCCGCATCCGCGGCATGGGCGGCAGCAACGAGGATGAAGCCAGTGATGAGATTGATGCCAGTGAGGCAGAACAATCTTTACTGGAATCGTTCCAAACCCTCGGCCTGAGCGAAAGCGGCGCGAAAGTTGCCGCGGCTGGCCGCAAATAAACAAGAAGGTGAGACATGGCAAAAAACCTGATTTACAACGGCTGTGACGGACTGGCTGTAACCTGCTCCGATCCGGCCACCCCAGTAAGTGGCGATCCGGTACGCTTTGGCGAAAAGTGCGGTGTTGCCCTGGATGCCGAACAGGCTGACGGCAAAACGGTCGTGGATTTCACCCAAGGCCATGTTTACGATCTGTCAGTTAAGGCCATTGACGGCGTTGGTAACTCTGCGGTCGCTTTTGGCGACAAAATCTATTATGTCGACGCGGATACCCCGAAGCTCTCGAAGAAAAATACAGGGCGCTTATTTGGGTATGCGTGGGAAACCGTCACAAGTGGCGGCACTGACACCATCCAAGTGATGCTGGCATAGTCCAGCAGGAGAAGAACATGGAACTACTCGAATTAGTTGAAAGTATTCGCGCCGAGGAAGCCAGCGTGCAGCGCCTGTTCCAAGGCGAGGGCACCGGCATTCGGCATGGCAACTTACGCCAGCGCCAGGATTACCAGCAGCGCCTGGCCGAAGCTGCGAAATTTATGGCCGATATTGTCAAGGGCCGTCGCTCGATGCGCCAGCTTCAGGAAGCGATGACGACCAGCGATTTCCCTTATCTCTTCGGCGATATCCTGGATCGCCAGGTGCTGGCATCCTATCGTGAGGCGGGGGCAACGTATCGCAATTACGTCAAAATGTCCCGGGTGCGCGATTTCCGCACGGTCAAGCGTTTCAGTGTTTATGGCGCTGACCAGATTTTGCCGGGGGTCAAGCAAAAGGAAGAGTATCCGATCGATAAGATGGAAGAAAACTCTCCCTTCACTTACTCAGTAAGCAAATTCGGGCGCAAGCTTGGTTTGACCTGGGAAACGTTCGTCAATGATGATCTCGATAGCTTGACCGACATGCCTGTGCGGCTGGGTCGCGCGGCTCGCCGCAGCGAACAGAAGTTCGTTACCCAACTGCATGTGGATGCCAATGGGCCACATGCCTCGTTTTACACGGTTGGCAATAAGAACATCGTGACCGGGAACCCAGCGCTCTCCATAGCTGGCTTGACCACCGCTCTGGAGAAGTTGACTGAGCAGGTGGATGAAAAAGGCGAGCCGATTGTGATCGAGATGGTTGAGTTGGTTGTACCGCCCAGCCTGGAAGTGACGGCTCAGAACATCTTGAATGCGCTTCAGATTGAGTACACCGAAAAAGGTGGCACATCAAATCAGAAGATCACATCTGCGAATTGGATGAAAAACAAGTTCCGGTTGAATGTCGATCACTACATCCCGCTGGTGGCAAGTTCTGCCAACGGAAAAACCAGCTGGTTCTTGTTCGGCAACCCGGACAATGGTCGCCCTGCGCTCGAACTGGGCCACCTGATCGGGCATGAAGAGCCGGAAATCTTTATGAAGGCTCCCAATTCGGTACGCGCGAGTGGCGGCTCGGAAGAGTTCGACTTTGACACCGATACCCGTGAATACAAGGTTCGGCATGTCTTTGGCGGTTCTCGTCTGGACCCGAAGATGACGCAGGCCAGCAACGGCAGCGGCAGTTAGTTGTCAGCATACAGACCCTTCCCCTGGGCGCATAGTTCGATAGCGTCCAGGGGAAGGGAGAGAGAGTTGAACAATGACCTATACCTACGATCCCACAACCAGTATTGGCAAGATGCGCATGATCATCCAGGACAAGGATGAGCAAAACGTTTTCTTCCAGGACGAGGAGCTTCAGGCATTTTTGGATATGGCCAGCGATGTTCGCCGCGCGGCGGCGGATGCATTAGAGAGCATGGCCAGCAATCAGGTCATGGTGTTGAAAGTTGTTCGGACCCTGTCCCTGTCTACCGATGGTGCAGCCACAGCTCGTGCGCTGAGAGAGCACGCTAAAATCCTGCGCGATCAAGCAGATCTTGCTGATGCCGGTGATGGCGGTTTGTTCGAGATCGCCGAGTTTGCCGGCGATGTGTTCACCCAGCGGGAACGCATTTGGAACCAAATGTTGCGAGGCGAGCTGTAATGGTGAGCCGTTTGATCCACCCACGCCTGATGCAAACGCTGGAGCGCGATTTCTTCGCGCAAGCCTGCACCATCCGCCAGCCGGTAAAAAGCAGCAATGCAATCGGCGGCGAGGTGCGGAGTTACAGCGATCTGCCTGGTCACAACGGGCTGGCCTGCCACGTGGCCCCGGCCCAGGGTGGAGAGCGGCGCACTGAACAGCAGGTTTATCTGGATGCGACCCACATCATCATGCTGAATGCCGCGTATCGGCAAATCACCGAAGAAATGCAGGCGGTCGTCGACGGCGTTTCCTACGATATCCTGCTGGCGACCCCGGACAGCCAGAATGTGCTGACTGAATTGACCGTGAGGTTGGTGCGATGAAAAGCAGCGTGATCGGTACTGAAGAATTGCTCAGGAAATTCAACGCCCTGGATGAAGTTGTGCAAGGTGCGAATTTGGCGCTGGCCACAGATGCAGGCAGCATGGTCATCCTGAACGGTGCCCGCAAGAACATCAAGGATCAGGGTTTGATCCGGACTCGCACGCTGAGCCGGTCGCTGACGAGCGAGCACGAGGAGATCACCCCGACTCGGGTGGCCGATGCGATCGGCACCAACCTGGAATATGCGCCGATCCACGAGTATGGCGGGACGATCAGGGCCAAGAAAGGCAAGTATTTGGCTATCCCAATTGGTGGGATGAAGGATTCGCCGGTGGGGAAAAACCTACATCTGACAAAAACCAGCGGCGGCACATTGCTGTTGGTGGATGATGGCGGTCAGGCCCAGTACGTGCTCAAGGAGTCGGTGACCATTCCGGCCAGGCCGTACTTGCGCCCGGCATACGATGCCAACCAGGCCAAAGCCCAAGAAGCGATCGGAAAAGTTCTGAAGCAGCTGATCATAGAGGCCAGCAATGTTTGATGAAGGCCTGTATACCTTTTTGGTTTCTGCAGCAACATCTGCCGGCAACCGGGTAAAACCGATGCGGCTGCCGCAAGGCCTTCGGTTGCCTGCGATCGTGTACAGCGAAGTGTCACCAGGCATCGAATACACCCAGGGCGGCGAGAGCAGCGTGAAAGAACCGCGATACCAACTGGATTGCTGGGGCGCTGACGAACTGGCTTCAAAAACACTGGCGAGTGAAGTTGTGCTGGCCATGAGCAACTACAACGGCCTGATGGGCAGCGAGCAGGTATTTTCCGCCTTCATCGAAGGCAAGATGGATGATCCGGACCCGGACACAGGGCGGTGCAGGGTCATCATCGATGTTGTGATCCAACACAAGAGGTAAAGATGGCAAAACGAGTCAAACACGAAAGCCAGCAACTTAAAGAGCCTGCGGTGATTGAGCAGCTTTACACAGTTGGTGAGTGGTCCGGCCAGCCACAATACAGATGCGGCCTGTGCCAGTTCGATTGTATGCGCCAAGAAGCGATCCTGCAGCACATCGAGCAGGTGCATTTCCCCAAGTTTTTGAGCGAGCCAGCCAAAAGGCCCAGCGGCATTTTGGTGGCAGACAAAAACGGTAATGTTGTCAGCCAGGAGCAGAACCTGGTTGGCGTTTATGAAGTCGATCTCAAGGAGGTATTGAACAATGCCACGAACGAACTTACCTAAGACCACGGCCAAGGGTGCTTATCCCACCTTGCCGATTGCCGCTAATTCACTTGATATCGTTTTTACGGCAGCGGATGTTGCCAACAAAAACGAATTTGTACCCACCGGCAATGATCTGGTTCTGGCTTGGAACTCTGGCGCATCTGTGTACACTGCGACTGCGACCAGCGCACCGGACCCGCAGAACCGGACCGGCGACATTGGCGCATATTCAATCGATGCAGGCGAGATTGCCCACATGGGCCCCGTGCGCACGCTTGGCTGGGTGCAGCCAGATGGCAAGGTTTACCTGGAAGCCAATAACGCAGCTATCAAATTTGCAGTAATCGCTTTGCCGTAAGGAGGGCTAAAGCATGACTACTAATGCTATTTCATCTCACGGAACACTTGTAAAAATGGCGGATCGCGCCACCCATGTAACCCTTGCCACGATCGCTGAACTGCTCGATATCAAGGGTCCGAAAATTTCAGGTCAGCGCGAAGACGCGACCCACCACGGTTCAGGCGGTTGGGTCGAGAAGATTTCCGTTATGAAGGACGGCGGCAAGGTCACCTTTGACTTGCAGTTTGTCGCAGCTGAGGCAACCCACAACAAAACAACTGGCATGGTTGCTGCTGCCCTGGCCCAGACCAAGGAAAAGTTTCAGATTGTTTTTCCTGATTCCAGCGGTTTCGAATTTTGGGCTTACGTGGATACCGAATTCGAAGCCAAGGTCAAAGGCAAGCTGACCGCTTCGATCGAGCTGGACATCACCGGCGCATTGACCCCGCTGTAGGAGAAAGATCATGCCAAAAAATTACCTGACAAAAGAACAAATCCTTGCCGCGGATGATTCTGCCTTTGAGGATGTATCCGTGCCGGAATGGGGCGGAACTGTGCGTGTGCGCCGTTTGAGCGCTGCCGAGAAGGATGCCTTCGAAGCTTCACTGACGATCATCCATCAGCAGGGTGGGACTGTTGTGCAAAAGCCGAACATGGTCAATGTGCGCGCCAAGTTGGCGGTGCGCTGCATTGTGGATGAAAACGGCGAGCGCATCTTCGAAGAAAACGAAATCGCCGATCTGGGGCGCAAGTCTGGGGCGGCCCTGGACCGAGTTGTTGCTGCGGCCAAACGCCTGAACCGGATGAGCGAGGCAGACTTGCAGGAGATGGTGCAGGGCCTAAAAAACGACCAACCCGCCGCTTCGCCTACCGCCTAGCGACTGTGGCGGGCCGTTTGGATGTTGATGGCATATTGGCCGAACTTAGCGTAGAACAACTGCGCGAATGGGAGGCCTACGCCATTCTGGAGCCTTTCGGGGCTCCGTGGAAACAAACCGCACTACTGGCCATGTTGCTGGCCAATGCGAACCGAGATCCGGATGCCAAGCCTGAACCATACGAAATGTCAGATTTCCTGCCTGCCGAATCGAATGTGCTCGTTGTAGATGGTGAAAGCGAACCGGAAGAAGAAGAGCCGCATTGGATGAAGATGAAACGCGTTCTGCAAGTACTGGCTGATGCGAAGAAAGAAAACAGATCATGACCACAATCGCCACCCTGGTTGTCAAATTAGTTGGAGATGTATCTGAGTATTCGGCTTCCTTGCGTGAATCGCAAGAGTTGACTGGAAACTTCTCTGATCGCGCTGTCAATGGTTTGTCCGCCATCGGCGGAACGCTTGTAGTTGGTGCACTGGCAGCCGGGGCGGCGGCTGTGGCAGGGATTGGCGTGGCTACCTGGACTGCCAGTGAAACTATTGATGAAGCCTATGACACGATTCGGATTGGCACAGGAAAAACAGGCGAAGCATTGGATGGTTTGCAGCAATCGTTCAACAATGTATTTTCGTCAATTCCTACGGATGCAAACAGTGCGGCTGTGGCCGTCAGCGAGTTAAATATTCGCCTGGGTCTAACCGATGGCATGCTGGAAACATCATCTATGAAATTACTGCGCATGACAGATCTGCTTGGTGGTGATATCCAAGTCAATGCGGGGTTATTTGCCCGAGTTATGGGTGACTGGGCCGTGCCCTTGGAAGAGAATGATATCTTGCTGGACAAGATATTCCGTGCCAGCCAGCTCACTGGTGTGGGTGTGGATAAGTTGATGACGAATGTTGTCCAGTTTGGTGCGCCGATGCGCAACATGAACTTTGGCTTGGATGAATCAATTGCGCTCTTCGCGAAATGGGAAAAAGAAGGTGTGAACGCAGAGCTGGTGATGGGATCTCTGCGCCAGGCTGCTGGTCACTTCGCGGATCAGAACATCCCACTGCGCCAGGGCTTGGATGACACCTTCGAAAGTATCAAAAATGCAGCGAGCGGCAGTGAAGCGCTCGCCATTGCAATGGATGTTTTTGGCGCGCGTGCAGCTGGCGATATGGCAGCCGCCATCCGCGAGGGCCGTTTCGATATCGATGACATGGTTGCTGCCCTGGGAAATGCTGAAGGCGCGATCATGGATACATCAGCTGCCACGGCAGACTGGCCTGAGATGTGGAACCAATTCACCAATGGGCTCACGGTTCAGCTCGCCCCGATGGGGGATGTGCTGCGTAACATTGCAGGCGAGGCAATTGGCATGTTTGCAGCATTCGTCTCAAGACCGGAAACCCAAGCGTTCATTGAACAACTATCCCTGAAGGTGCAGGAATTTGGCGGGATGGTTCTGGAGTGGATGCCACAAATTGCCACAGGTTTGGAAAATGGCCTGGGTTGGCTGGATCAGAATAAAGGCGTGGTTGTAGCAGCCCTGGCAATGATTGGGGCAGCAATCCTGGCGTTTGCATACACATCGGTTGCCGCGGCGATCCCAGCTGTGATCGCTTTCGTGACAGCCATGTGGCCAGTGCTGCTGGTGATTGGCCTGGTGGGCGCAGCAGCTTATCTGTTGTATACCGCCTGGACAGAAAACTGGGGCGGCATCCAACAGGAAGTGCTGCCGATCGTGGAGAATGTCAAAACGGCACTGAGTTCTGTGTGGAGCTGGATGAGCACTGTTCTGTGGCCGTTCCTGGTGGTATTGGGCGGCACGATCCGGGATCAGATCGGCGGCGGGTTGGCTTGGATGAGCGGGATCTGGACAAACAACCTCTTGCCCGCGATGCTGGCGGTCTATGAATGGATCAGCGCAAACCTGTTCCCGCTTTTCATGGCGCTGGCAGATTTTTGGGCTGTTGTGTTCAACCTGGCCCTAACTGTCATGGCCGGGTTATGGCAAAACGTTTTGCTGCCTGCCTTGTCACAGGTTAGTCATTGGATGAAAGATAAAATCTGGCCCATTTTCCAAAAGTTTGGAGGTTTCGTCAAAGAAACTTTATCTCCGGCTCTTGAAGGTTTTGGAAACTTTATGAGTGGGGCACTGTTGAAAGCTTTTGAGGCGATATCGGAGGCAATCAGTAATGTTATTGAGCTGATTGGCAACATGACTGAAGCCTTGAAAAGCGTAAAGCTTCCCAACTGGCTAACAGGGGGCGGGGGCGCATCAGCATCCGAGACTTCTACAGCGCCTGGCGCTTCGGCTCCAGCCGGTTTGCCGGCATCCAATCCTTCTCCCGCATCGCAGCATGCACCCGCCGGTCCGCAGCTGCGCGGCGATAAAACATCCCCAGCCGAGGCAGAACGAATCATTATTGAGATCCAGGGCAATTCAGTTCTGGATCTGGAAGCGCTCGCTTACAGGGTAGCCGAAATTATCCAAATGAGAGGCAGCACAGCATGATCTACGAAGCTCGCATTGTATGCGCTGATCTATCTCCAAGCACGACCTGGCTGTCTGAAGACTCGTCCGGAGGCAGCAGTCAGCTCAAACTGACAAAATATATCCCGACTGCTATGGGGCAGGAAAATGCACCTGTGGCAGAAACCCTGGATGTGCTTGGCAGCTTTTCAGCAATTCGAACCGCTATTGATGGCCTGGAGCAATGTTTTGGGGTGGCGCGAGACGAAAAGAACAAACGTGTTTATCTCGAAGTCCGGGTCAATGAGTCGGACTGGTATCGCACTCGCGTTCATGATGGCATTGCCCAAATAGGCCCGGCTCCGTTTTGGCACAACTCTGACTATGCGCGCTTGCAAGTTTTTGTAAAGCGCGAGTTTGGCTGGGAAGGGCCTGAAGCAGAGTTGGCCCTGACCAACGCCAGCGGCAGCGGGACCGGTGGGCGGGTTGTTGGCAACGAGAATTACAGTACGACCGAGAACTGGGTAACGGTATCTGGGGCGGCTGTGCTGGGCGATCTGCCAGCGCGCACCAGGCTGGAACTGACCCACACATATGCCACCAATCCTTTCATCCGCGAGATCTGGCTGCATCACAAGGTCGATTCGCCGGCGTCGTTTGTTCATTTCATTCAGGGCGAGGCCGCTACTGGCGGTGTAAACACCGCGGATGCCAATGCCAGCGGTGGCAGCAAGAAATCCGTTTCCTGGGCGGTGACAACCAAAACAAAGCTGCTCTCATGGACGCTGAATGCTGCCAGCCTGGATGCGATGGCAGGTGGGCAGGTGCATGCCATGCTCAGGAATGATGGCACAGCCTACACCGATCTGTACCTGCAATTCCAACTGCGCAACCCGACCGGGTCCACTTTGATCAGCGAGGGGGCCCTGGCCCCAGTTGCTTATGACATTGAGATGTTGGTGCTGGATACGATGCAACTGCCACCAGGCGGGATTGTTTCAGGATCGAGCAATTTGCTGTTGGAGCTGTATGGCCAGCGCTTGTCTGCCGGTACACACAACCTGGCTATTGATTTTGTGCAACTTTCGCCGGTCGGGCCAGGCAATAGCTGGCAGAAACTGACCTGTATTGGCTCAGGGCTGGCGCTGAACGAAAAGTTGGTTACGGACGGCATCAACGAACGCGTGTACCGGGTTGTGGCGGGCGTAAATGTTGCGGACTGGACAACCGAAGGCGGCGGCATCCGTTTGCAGCCAGGCCGCGATCAGCGGATCTACGTCCTGGGGGCGGAGGTTGGAAACAGCTACCGCCGGCTGCAAACCTATACTGCACGCCTGTACTACCGGCCTCGCCGAAGGAGTCTGTGATGCAAGTTGTCATTTCCAAACGTGACTTTAGCGGGCCGCTGGCCACGCCTTTCGAATGGACAGCTGAGTCTTTTGACTGGTCCATTTATGGCGGGCCAACCATTGCCAGCCTGAGCGCACCAGATAATGTCTATCGCTGGGATGCAGCCAAGCTATTGCGCTGCCCGGTAGAGATCCTGGATGACAAGGGAACGCCGGTCTGGTGGGGCTTTGTGCAGGCAGCTACGATTCCACAGGGTACGCTGGGTGTGGGGATCTCGTTGGACGGCATGTATAACGCGGTGGCTGTAACCTACGCCAATATGCCCGCCGGTGCAACGACCCCAAGCGGGCAAAATACGACTGCATGGGCCTTGGCAAATGAGTCGATCAGCGAATATGGCCAGCGCGAGTTGCTCGAGAACATGTCAGATGGCACAGCCGCGGCAGCTGAGGCCAGGCGAGATCGGATCTTGTCTGAGTATCGCTATCCAAATGCGGTCGTGGCCGCTTTTGGTGGAGACAGGATCAAGCTTGAACTGCGCGGTTGGTGGGACGTGCTCTCCTGGCGCTACTACGCCAACGGCGGCACAGCCGCAGCAGCCACGCTCGACCAGGCAGCCGCGATGGTGGCCACATTTACGCCACTGCTGACGGGTGCCCACCTGGCAGCAGTGAGCGGGTTGAGCACAAATCAATTCCGGGACGGACAGACAAACGCCAAGAGCCAGATCGAGGAGCTGCTTAAGTTAGGCACGAGCAGCGGTGGCCGTTTGGCGGCAATCGTAAACCGGTCGCGGGTATTGCGCATCGATGCGCTGCCATCTGCCAGCACTCCAGATCTGCGCTTGCGAGAGGATGGAAAACTGGAAAATATCGCCGACCTGGTGCTGGATGCTGCCAGGCTGGATCAGGCTGTGGGGCGCTGGGCCACGCTCAAATCTGCACCAACTGTGGTGGGCAATTACTCGACAATTCACCCGTTTTTGATCGAGTCTGCGACCTGGCGGACCGGCACCGCATCCTACAAGCCGGTAGGGCAGCGGGATGTGTTTTCTATCGGGAAAGATGGAGGATATTAATCAATGAAACGTGAAGATTTAGAGAAATTCAAGAGCACAATTCTGGGCTGGATTACATCGGCTGGCGGCGGATCAGGTCCGTTTGCACCGAGCCCGCACGATTTGAACAGCGCGCACCATACAGGGAATATCTCAGATGCGCAGCACGGCACTCGCACCCAGGCCAATGCCCATGCTCACAATCATTTGAGCGGCGTGACTGCGGATCAGCACCATGCCCAAAGCCATGCCCACAATGGCGCTGATGGTTCTGGGGTAGTGGCGCATTCCGCCACGACTGGCCGCACCGCAAACGATCACCACAATCAGCAACATACTCTGGCAACAAACGCAGGATTAGGTGCAGATCACACCATCAGCGGCGCTGCCCTGGGCTGGGTCCTGCGAGCTACCAGCGCTGTCGCGGCGGCCTGGGCGCAGCTCCAGCACAGCGACCTTGGAGGCGTGACGGCAGATCAACATCATGCCCAGGCCCATGCCATCAGCGGCGCGGATCACACCGGCACGTTGACCGAAGGCCAGTTACCAGCTACGGCGATCCTTGAGAGCGATGCCGCAACGGCTGCGCCAACCGTCGTTAGTAACTCGGGCGCAACCGTTGGGACCGCTCTCAAATATGCCAGGGAAGATCATCGCCACAATATCTACCAGGCCCTTACAGCAATATGGACCGGGAATCACACATTCCAAGGGCTGCTCAAAACCCGCCATGTCGAGCCTGAGGCGGGCGAACTGTATGATATCGGGCTCGCGACAAAACGATACCGCACTCTGCGCGTTGCAGAGCTGGCGGCAACATTATTTTCAAAGGAGCAGATTATGGTATTAGGGAACAAGATCATCATAGCCAAAGATGCCGACACGCTGCCGGCAGCCATGACCAACGTGCAAACAACATACAATTTTGGCCGGGCCATGACTCCCAACGACTGGATACAGATTACAGCAGAAGACACGGCGGGAAACCCGTCCACCGAATGGCTTAAAGTCGGGACGCTGGTGAGCGGCACGACCTATAACATCACCAGAAATGTGGATGGATCTGGAGCCAACGCATGGACAGAAGGAACTCCTTACATCGTGATCGGACAAAACGGAGATTACCGAATCGAGCTTTCTGCTGGAGCCAGCGCCAGAATTGATGTGATTCGGCAGAGCAATGCTTGGAATGCCTGGGATGTTTTGGCATCGATGAACCAAACCGGTTTTGTGGTGGACGACAACGGGGGAGTTGGTTCGATGATGTTTCAGACCGGGGATAACAACCAGGTTATTGCATGGTTTTATTCCTTTATTGCTGGTGGGCTCAACACGGCTTTCGTAAAAACGAATGACGAGCTTCCAGCGGGGGAAGATGCCGAGATTAACTTTATGGCGGATCGTCGCAAAACTCTGGGCGGAAAAGTAACGGCAAAGTTCGGGGCTGGCTCAACGGAAGCCATGCCGAGCGCCAGGCCATCTATGAGGATCGGCTCTGAGGCTTCGTATGATGACAATCTTGGAAAAGACCAACACTTCAACTTCGTTCGCTCTGGCGTAGCTTATCCAATCCAAACGCCTGCCATCAATGCCGACCCGATTGGCAGCCTTTTGTCGATTCCAGGCATGAGGATGGTTTGGCACGGTAACGGGTATATTGGCAACGCTGCCGCATCATCCCTGATGGACAGGCTAGGCGCAGATCACCACCTGACGCCAAACAATGGTCCTGCAGATGCGCAGTATCAAAACAGCCCATTCCCACCTATCAACTATACAGATTTAAACGGCACAAACCAATGGTATCACCGTGCCAACGAGGCGGCGTTCAACGATGTCAACTATCTCGATATCTGGGCAGTAGTGAGCTTTGATGTTCTGCCAACGGCTGGTCAAATCAAAACCATATACCGCAATGGGCAAACCACGCCTAGCTGGATGCTCTATCTGTATGAAACCGGTGGTCTGGCAAAACTCCAGTTTGAAACATTCTCGTCGGGGGGCGTATCATCCTATTGCCCATCTGGGGCGCTGGCGGCAAACACCCGGTACGTGATCCGGGCGCAGTTTATCGCATCAACCCTGATGGCGCTGACGGTCAACGGCACGAAAACAACCGGCACGGCAGCTGCCACAATGAGAGCACCCACTGGAAATTTCGAGCTTGGGCGCATGAATGGTTCGCACTATTTAGATGGCAAGTATTTCGCCGGAGGCCTTGCTGTCAACGCAGCTGGCGAAACTACCTACAACGCTGTTTTCCACAGCTTACGCGATTACCTGGGTGTATAGCATGAAACTTGGCGATATTATCTATCTTCCGCTGATCATCCTGTTTGCTATCGGCGGCGTTGCTTTGGCGTACCTGGAACGGCAGTCGGGGCGATGGGTAGCAGCTGAAGCACCTGTAAGAAAGATGGAATACGATTAGAATTGGCCAGCAGTTCACAAGGCGTGATTGATTAATGTACAGATATGCCGATAGGATACGGTGGGCATATCTGTACATTAATAGTAGAACAAAAAACAGAACGATATATTAGAAATATTTTAAATTTGGAATCGAGTTGATTGCTAAGTTATAATAAATTTAGTTATATTACTGGAGGACCAGTATGGAAAAAATAATAGATGAATCAAAAGCGCTAGAAAAGAAAATCGATGATTTTCTTCAATCAAATCCGGGGGCAAAAAAGGCACTTGATATTTTTGGTATAGCAGATGAGCGTTATCGCGCTGCTTTACAATCAAAAAATTCAGTCCGTTTCTACACAACCAATACAACATCTCCACAAAAATAAAAGGGTGAAAAGATGGAAAGCTGGCTTGATATACAGCGGGAATTTGAAATAGCCGGACAGCAAAGGGGTGTTCCCATTGATTTTGATAGTGTACGGCGCTCTTCTTATAGCGAATTAGTGGCCATCACTGGGAGGCCGCTGATTGTTTATGCATCATCTTTTCATGTACCCATAAAAAACCAAATTGCAGGAGCGATGCTTTCTCTTGACCTGTCCGATAAGGATGGTTTTCAAGAGGTCATACAGAATATTGATAGTCAATCTGTAGATATCTGGCTCCATAGTCCAGGCGGTTCAGCTGAAGCAACGGAGTCTATAGTTGCGATGCTTAGGGCCAAGTTTACAGATGTGAGGTTTATCATAACCGGTACAGCAAAAAGCGCGGCCACAATGCTGGCCATGTCGGGGAATAGTATTTTGATGTCCAGCGCCGGCGAGCTTGGCCCTACAGATCCGCAGCTTTTTGTTGGTACTCGTTTTGCGCCTGCGGGAGCGATACTTGACCAGTTCAATATGGCCAAAGATGAAATTGCTCAAAATCCTAACCTTATTGGGCCTTGGTTGCCTATAATGCAGCAATTTGGTCCGTCGTTGCTTGTTGAATGCAATAATTACATCAATTTATCTAAAAAGCTTGTTTCTGGCTGGCTAGAAAATTATATGTTTGCTGGGCAGGTAGATGCAAAAGAGAAGTCAGAGAGATTGGCTGAGTTTCTGGCTAATGATAAAAATTTCTTCTCACATGGTCGGCGCGTAGCTGCGGCGGACTTACAAGCATATAATGCTAATATTTCTAGGGTTGAAGATTGTTCCCAGGAAGTACAAAGGGCTATTTCTCGGGTTCATCTAACAATTATGGCTACACTTGATCAATCAAGTGCTGTGAAATTGTTTGAGAATAGCTCTGGTGGCGTTTTTATAAGAATGGTTCAGGCTCAGCCAGGCAATATGCCCATGGCCTAGCTTTTGAACTGCCTGCGTAGGTAGCGACCCGATATCAGCATCTTATTGCATGCATATGTTGGTATCTGAGAGAGATACATGGTAGGGAGACTGTGTCAAGCCGTTGCCAACAGGCTTTTACTAACTCTAGCTTGCTAGAGTCAGAAATACCCCGTGAAAACGGGGTATTTTTATTTCTGGTGTTGGGCGCCGGGCCTTGCGTGATGATCTAATCTTTGCTTTCATTCACCACTATATCGGTGCCCGCTTTTGACCGTGTTATTTTTGCGCTAGGGTATTTCCCAATCCATCCAGTCTACTATACCGTAATAAAATACGTCGCCTGATAAATGCAAATAGTTGTTCATGCTTTTGCCATCAGGTAATTTGTAAATTGTTTTGGTTGATATATCCAAAATTAAGGTCCGCCAGTCATAATCCGCGGTTCCTGATGTAGAAGTTGTATGGGGTGGATAGGATAAAGTTAGAACAATGTGTTCGCTATCGAAGGACCAATCAAATTCATAAGCACCTGGCGGCTCAATACCACTAACTGGCAGGCATGGATTTAATAAGATCTTATCGACATCATCCCAAATAAACAATTCCGGTATAGACAGGCGATCCGGCTTTTGAATTTTGAAAGCCATATAACGTTTGTCGGATGACCATTGTGGGTGGAAGTTAAGTATGTATCCTGGTTGAAAGACATCTTCAAAACGTGTGAATTGTGTGATCGTGCCATCCAAGGAGATATTATAAAAATTCTGTGATTTTTTGTTGTTATTTGATGTCCCAATATAAGTGAGCGAATTGGCATCGGGTTTCCAAGTCGGCATATAAGGTTTTTCGTCGCCTGTACCCAATACTTTGTCTGATTCCGGCAAAGTCCATTTGATCTGACTGGAGCGTAAATCCAATAAACTATAAGCGTTCTTCCCATCAATCAAGGTTGAACGATACAGCACAAAATTGCCATCTGGGCTATAGGAAATATCCGCGCCCCAAACTCCACCTGCATAATCAAAGGTAAATTTGGGCAGGAATACTGAATGGCTTTCTATTTGTTCACCGGTTTCTCGGTCATAAATATAGTATGTATCCGTATATCCAACACCTTTTTGGTAAATTTCATTATCTGCAGGAGCTTTGAATATGCTAGCAAAAGGCGCTGCAAGAATTTGTCCATTGAGCAGAGAATTCAGATCATAGTTTCCTGCGGGAAGGTCGAGGGTAACTGACGGTTTCTCAGGGGATATCAGCACAATTCTATTTTCGGTATGGAAGGGTATGAAGGTTTTATCATCAGATGGAACGCTATAGTTCATACCTGTATCGGCTACCAAATTGGCGTTAAAAGAATTGATATCCCAATAAAAATATCCGGGATGATTACCATGTCTAATAATAAGACTTCCCTCAATGTTATTCCCTGCTTGCAATAGCTTTGTTGGCCAGCAGGATAAGCTCGTTTTAAAAGGAAATGTCGTTTGTAAAGCATTCTGCTGGGGCATCATAGTTGCTTGTGGCGTAATTTTAGTTTGAATGGGAGCAGCTTCTGGATAAGCAACGCAGCCAAATAATACTAAGATTATCAGTCCCGCAAATAACCGAACATAACATTTAGCTTTGATCATATATAATTCTTAATTCGTGATGTGTTGAAGGAGCGTGCCAACCAGGTGTTTACCCGCCACTTTGCCGGTATCTTGGCCGCCTAAAATGCGAGATTATTGTATTTATTCGCAAGGTTGCATATTGTAGCTATATTCTAGCTGAAAAAATGCTATAAAGCAGGATTTTTCGCCGGTAGTTTTAGCGGTAAAATCGGGAAAAGTGGTGTGACGCAAGGGCGAGCATGGAATTGGGAGATTGTGTCAAGCCGTTGCCAACAGGCTTTTACTAACTCTAGCTTGCTAGAGTCAGAAATACCCCGTGAAAACGGGGTATTTTTATTTCTGGTGTTGGCACGGGCCTTGCGTGATGGTTTAATCTTTGCTTTCATTTACCACTGCATATATTGGTGGACCGCAAAACCCCACATTGAGACGAAAACAGGGTGGGGAGAAATGTCTCTGGATGGGGAATCTGATAAACAGCGGTTTCAAAACCTTCACCAAGAAAAAAGGCCTGACATCTTTTTCCAGATGCGAGGCCTTTTTCATTCACTTTTTCGTTCATCCCTTGACGTGGCTATTAATCGGTGGGCTACGTGGCTTTACGAGATCATTATTCTTGGAAAGCACTCACACTCCATCGACTGTGACTTACCGGTACCATAGTAATGTAGCACGCGGCGCCATTATCAAACGTGATCCACCAATCCCGTGCGCCAAAAAAGGAATCCTTACCTGTAATGCTGTACTCTAGAGAAATATTTTTGTCTAATTGAGCTAAGCCGTCATCTGATATTGAGAATCTCTCAGGCATATTTTGGCTGGCAACGGCAGAAATGAACTCATCCAATGTTCTTTCGGCTACCCAATCCCTGTAACCCCAATAGAGGTAAGTAGAAAATATGGAAAAGACGATCGTCAGAATTGGAACGAGAAGGACAGTCCGCCCTTTCCAATGCAGCGTAATGCACAAAAAGATGAATGCTATTAAGAGCCAAATGACGATGACTACTGGAAAAATCAGGTCATGATGACCGTATGCAACAAAGAAACTTAGCCCGACAACTAGCCACAGTGCTAATCCGAGCAACAGAATGGGTTTCAGAACCTTAGAATCATTTTGCTGTATGAATTGGTTGTACATTTGCTTGACTATCCATAGTGTAAACGTTTTTTGCTGGAGCACATTCGTTTTAGCGCAGCTCAACTATGTGTTTAGCGGCTATTTCGCCGGTTAATGGCTTATGGGCGGTATTTTGACCGGCTAAAATCCAAAATTAATGCAGGCATTTGTATTCCTGCGCAAGGTTAATAATTGTAGCTTTATTTTAGCTGAATAAATGCTACAAAGCAGGATTTCCCGCTGGTAGTTTTGGCTGCAAAATCGGAAAAAGTGGTGTGGCACAAGTGCGAGCATAGGATTGGGAGATTGTGTCAAGCCGTCGCCAACAGGCTTTTACTAACTCTAGCTTGCTAGAGTCAGAAATACCCCGTGAAAACGGGGTATTTTTATTTCTGGCGTTGGGCGGGTCTTGCATGATGGTTTAATCTTTGCTTTCATTTACCACTGCTTATGCGGGTGATCGCATTTTCAATAATTGAAATGTTCTGGAAAAAGTTTCTTATGAAACTCTCTAAGAGCTTGTTGATCGCTGCTTCCTAATGGATTGTAGATTTCACCTTTATATCGTGTCCACCAATAACCGTCTCGGAACGGATAACAAAAAATTGGTTTGCCTAACTGTTCGTAAAGCGAATTATCCACAACGCACTCTATTTCTAAACGCTTCTCTCCATTATGTAATGTTTCAACCCACTCCGGCAATTCAGACATTGTGATGTTTTCAGCTTCCCAGGCAATACGAGCAAAGCGGAAATCTGGGGCAAACTTGAGATGATAATAAAGTTGAAGTCCAACTTCTGTACTATCTATGGCGTCTTGAATAGTTCTAATGCCAAACCCACTTAATCCTGAAGAGGATATTCTTGCGCCAAAGAGGCTGGGCGGCTTTTTGATAACTTCCACGTACAGTATTATTTCTTTTCCTGCGGGTAAATTGAATTTTACTCTATCAAAGTGATGAACAAACTGAGCAAGAGCTTGCTCATCTTTGCACTCTGCCCACAACTCGAAAATAATAGCCACAATAATCCTTTTGATTGTTTCAAGGCTTCAGAGCCCAACTATGTGTTTAGTGGCCATTCCGCCGGTTAATGGCTTATGGACGGTATTTTGACCGGTTAAAATCCAAAATTAATGCAGGCGTTTGTATTCCTGCGCAAGGTTACTATTTGTAGCTTTATTTTAGCTGAAAAATGCTATAAAGCAGGATTTCCCGCTGGCGGTTTTGGCTGTAAAATCGGGAAAAATGGCGTGGTACACGTGCGAGCATAGAATTGGGAGATTGTGTCAAGCCATCGCCAACAGGCTTTTACTAACTCTAGCTTGCTAGAGTCAGAAATACCCCGTGAAAACGGGGTATTTTTATTTCTGGTGCTGGGCGTGGGCCTTGTGTGATGATCTAATCTTTGCTTTCATTCACCACTGCATATATCGGTGCATATATCGGTAGGCGCGTTTTCTGTTTATAAGGTCTCATGGGGTAAGAAGCCCATGTAAATCTTGTTGAATTGCTAACATATACTCAGATGCTTTATCTGGTGGAAAATATTCGTTCAGAACATCTTGAGCGTCTGATTTTTGTCCTATCAGCAAATAATGGGCTGTTAGTGCATAAAGTGTACTTACAGCCTGTCCATATTCCCAGTTTGTTTCCTTATTATATTGATCAATCTCTTTGTCGTCTTCACTTGGGTTGTTTATATCCCATTTTACGCTCTGAAAATGAAATGGCATATTTGGATGTTGCTTTTTAAATTTAGCGAGAAGGTCCAGTGATTCTTTAGCGTCAAAAAACTGTAGTTTGTCCTTGAAATTATAAGTTGCTGGTACATAACCAGCCTTTCCTTGATATTCATATACAATACGCATACCTACCTGGCAGGTCAAACAAAATTGCGACCAAATTCTAGTTTGAGCAATATATTCAAGAGACCCATCTTCGTTTAAATCGGTAAACATTCCTGGGTCTTGACTTCCAGCAGACATTATTTTTTCCAGCGTATCACCTGCTTCGTAAACAATAGTTCCTGCTCCACCATCGCCTGCGCCAGTCCATGTGCCGATAACAATTTCTGGAATTCCATTTCCCGTTAAATCAGCTCCTGTTTCTTCTCTTAGCCAAGCAGTACCATAACCCCAAATTTCTGCTTGCTTGGTATTTTTTGATGCAATTATGACAGCACAAGATGCCAAAAGCCTAACTTGTGGGTCACTATCACACCAATTTCTCACTACATATTTTCCTACATACAATTCATGAAATGTAATATCTTGTCTCTGGGGTTCAGGGGTGAAGTTCAACCAACAACCATCTACTCCACATGTAGGAACTACCATAATTTCAGGTGTCGGGTATCCATAAAGAGTTTCTGGCGTTGGCGTTACCCAAGGAATTGGCGTTGACGTTGGTGTGCTGGTTGCTGTTGGAGATGATATTGTTGGAATGACAAAAGTTGGCGATACCGTCAGTTGCGTTGGGTAAGGCGTAACGCCGCCACAGGCGGTTAGAAAGATGGCGCAGATGAGTATTGGTAACGTGATTTTTGTTTTCATGTATTTTCGGCGAAGCGCCTAACTATGTGTTTACCCGCCATTTTGCGGGTTAATAGCTTATGGGCGGTATTTCGACCGCCTAAAACCCGAAATCATTGTGGGCATTCGTATTCCTGCGCAAGGTTACTATTTGTAGCTATATTCTAGCTGAATAAATGCTACAAAGCAGAATTTCCCACTGGTAGTTTTGGCTGCAAAATCGGAAAAAGTGGTGTGGCACAAGCGCGAGCATAGAATTGGGAGATTGTGTCAAGCCGTCGCCAACAGGCTTTTACTAACTCTAGCTTGCTAGAGTCAGAAATACCCCGTGAAAACGGGGTATTTTTATTTCTGGTGTTGGGCGGGCCTTGCGTGATGATCTAATCTTTGTTTTCATTCACCACTGCATATATCGGTAGCCCGCTTTCTATGAAACTGTTGCGTCCAGAAAACAAGAATATCATTTCCACGCTGAATATTTTGATTCGCGACAAATGTCCCAAAGAAGGTGAATGATAGATCAGGCCTCACAGTTATATTATCTCTTGAAATTCCCAATATAGCTCTTGGTCTTCGGGAAAGAGCAGTATGTTTTGACAGTTGTTACAAGTGAGTAAGGTCAGGTAATCAACAGACATGCGCCACTTGCTCTCGATTCGTGCTACTTGTTTGCGAAAACTCTTTCCATTGCAAAGTGGGCATACAAGGGACCTTTTACCATTCCTATCGGTTAAGGTGGTATCGTTAGATGAAAATGTCATTTTGCGTTCCCTTTCAATTTAGGATTATATCTTTGTTTTTGCCATTATTTCCGGGATTGGCATTTTAGATCCACTGTGAGCCGCCCACTTGGCGCGTAACCGGTTTTTGGCTTTATTCAAGAAGTGACCCTATACGCGAGGATTTGGAAGACTTGCTAGGTTGTTTCAAACCATAGCCAACAGGCTTTTACTAACTCTGGTAGATGATGTTTGTTGCTGGCCGCTCGTTCTCTTAAGCGGCCAATGATATTTTTATACAATACTGCTTATGTGGTTCTCTATTTCAAATAAAGATCGAAGAATGCCAGAATGCGCTGCAGGAACAGTTCCCGGCTTTCGCCAGTGAAGGAGTGGCGCTGGCCGGGGTAACGGAATAGTTCGACCGGTTTGCCTGCTGCGAGCAGGGCCTCGTATAGTTTGTATGCCCATTCGGGCGGGGTGCTGCCGATGTAATCGCCATCCGCTTCGCCGATGTGGATCTGGATGGGTGTCTGGATATGCTCAAGATGGTAAATTGGGGCAATTTCGCGCAGTTGTTGCGGATCATTGGCTGCATCGATATACGCCTGAACCAATTCAGGAGACAAATCTAGGGGGAGCATGTCGGCGGAGTTGCAGCGCCCGGGGTTGATATCGCCAAGACAGCCGTAGCCCCAGCGCGCGATCAGATCGGCATCGTCGGCGGAGTTGGGCGCGTATAAGACCGCCGCCCGGATGCGCGGATCAACCGTCAGGATTTTGGTTGTGATTCCCCCGCCCATGCTGTGCCCCCAGATGCCGATTCGGTCGGGGTCCGCCTGCGGCACAGAGGGGATGGCATTTAAAAGATGCAAGACATCGATCACCAGCCCGGTATGGAACAGGCTGGGCCCGGCATCCGAAGCGCCCCAGCCGCGGTAATCGGATGCGATGGTCAGGTAGCCATGCCGGTTGAGCACATCGGCCACGAGCGAGGTGCCATCGCCGGGCAGGTATTCATCGCGATTGAAGTAACCGTGATTCATGAGAATGACCGGGAATGGGCCATCCCCGGGCGGAATTTGCATAACACCCGAGATGGTTAATCCATCGCTGTCATAGGTGATGGCGTAACGGGTGTAATCGGCGGTGGTTGCGAGTGTTTCCCCGATCAGGATATTTCCGGCGGGATAATTTCTCTCACGCAGCCCGTCAATGCTATAGGGATAAAGGATGTCCCGGACCGGGGTTTGACTCGGTTCGGGACTTTTTTGTGTGGCTGACGGTTCGAGCGTGATTGTCCTGACCGCCGGGGGACGGGCCGTATCTGTGGGCATCATCTCCTGGGTTGGCTGGCAGGCAACCAGCCATAATCCCAGGGCGGTCAGCAACAGTTTTTTGTACAGGCCAGAGAAACTCATTTGGTTTTCAGGAATGGCTGTGCAAAGCGCTGCTGATAGGCGCCATTTTTCTTGAGCATATCGTCAAAATAGGAGTGGGCGATCGGCAGGCGCAGGAAAACCTGAAAGACCGGCCCCAAAATGGCCGGGAAACGCTCCGGGTGGGCGATCTTGGCTAAAACTTCAGGGTCGAAGCGGCCTGCGGAGGCCAGGCCCGCTCCCAGGGTTTGTAAATTCGCGAACAGTTTCTCGTTCATGTTGGGCGGCATGATGCGGACGCCTTCGCCATTGCCCTTGACGATTGTCCCCAGGTACGGGCTTCCGAGCCGGGCGGCCAGTTTTTCGAGATAGCGTTCGATATAACGCGAGTGCAACCCTTCAGGGAAACCGGATTGGACAACAAAGCCGATCGGCGGATTTTTACCAGCTGCTGCCAGCGGTTCGAGGGCTTCGATAAAGCGTTTTACGATCCCGGGCATCGAGTCGGTGTAGAGCGGGAAGCCCAGGATGACACATTCGGCATCGGCGAAAGCCTGGACCATTTTGTCGGTCTCTTGCAGGCGCACAAGGTGATGGGTTTCGCTTGGTCCGCCGAACCCGGCAGCGATTTCGCGCAGGAAGATCGGAGTATTGCCTTTTCGCCCACGCGGGGAACCGTTGAAGAGAGTCAGCCGCCCGGGCGGGGAAACGGTCCCCCCTTCGGTTGCCAGGAAAGGCTTCGGGAACGGCAGGCAGGCTGCGGCTTTGTCTGCGATCCGCCGGGCCACATCCGCCGCCGGCGTTTCGGTGGTCAGGGAGAATTGCAGGCGGGTTTTCAAGTTGAGCGCCGTCCGGCAATGAATGTCGCTGACGATTTGCAGGTCGCGTTCGTCTGTGGTGGCTTCTTTTTCGAGCAGCAGGCCGAGGCGCGGATAGCGGGCGTAGCGTTTCAGGTGGTGGGCTTCGCCCTGATCGACTACCATGTAAGGGTGGATGAGCGGGATGTGTTTGTCTGTGGCGCGTTTGAGCAGCTCGGACGGAAAGCCCATCTTGAGCGGGGCAGCCCACAGCAGAAAATCGGCGTTGATAATGGCGCGATCCATGTCGAGCGAGTCGTCGCGGTTGGAGCATTGGCCGGGGGTTTTGGCCCAGCAGCCCCAGCAGCCGATGCAGTAGCGCAGGGTCAGGTCGCGCAGGTCGAGCTGGGTGACGCTGTGACCGCCCGCTTCGAGAACCGGGCGCAGTTGGGCAAGGTAACGATCCAACCCGCCGGGTTGGGGATTGCCGTTCAGGATGGTGATATTCATGATTTACTCCTTGAAAAGGCCAGAGGCCCAGGTTTTGATGGCATTCCAGTTGCGTTTGTCGCCGGGCTGGGCCTGGATGATGAGCAGGGCAAACAGGGCCGCCCACCATTGCAGGTTGAAATATTGCAAGCTGCCGCCGAATACGCCGATCGAAACCGGCTTGACGGCCGGGGCGGCTTTAAGAATCGGTTGTAAATAGTTGCCGAGGGTGGCGTAGCGTTCTTTCAGGCTCAACCGCCCGGGCTTTTTCGGCGCGCGCGGAAGTTTTTCATCGACAAAAAGCGGCACGCCCTCGAGGCTGGCTTGGTCCGTTCGCGTGCCCGTCAGGGTATTGGTCAGGCTGATGCAGGTCACGAAAATTGCCAATGGCACTCGGCTGAGGGGATCCTGATTGCGTTTGAGAAACGCCAGCGCCCCGCGATGCCAGCCCAGGATCATGGGCGCGCCCAGCACGACGGCGGAGTATTCATCCAGCACGGTTACTTTTTCGAGCGGCAGAATGTCCACTTCGGCGCTTTTGGCCAGTTCGGCGGCCACCGCCTCGGCAATTTTGGCGGTCGAACCGGCGTTGGTGGCATAGGCTACGAGAATTTTGTTCATTGGGACTCACTTTCCAGCGCTGAACGAGTATCGAATGACGTTTTTGGAGCAGTTATCGACGCAGGTGCCGCACAGGATGCATTCGGGATGTTCCATCTTTTCAAGCTGTACCATTCCATTTACGTCGAGACTCATCGGGCAGTTGTAGGTGCATTTTTTGCAATCCGAACAGGCGGATACGTCCGCTGTCAGCCGCAGGGAGGGCCAGGTGAAGCGGTTGCGCAGCCAGCGCCCAATCATCATGAAAGGCGCCATCCAGCAGATGCTGTGACAGCCTGCGCGCCGGCCAACCAGCATTGCCAGGCCCAGAAACAGGGCGATGACAGCGTAATAGATGATGTACGCGATGAAAATGGGTCGGTCGGCGGAACCGGCCACGGAAATTCCGTTCTGGGTGTGCATCAGCAAATCGAGGCTGTGATAGCCGCCCGCGCTGATCACCAGCCAGACGATCAGCGAAACCCAGGGAATCCAAACCAGCCATTTGATCCAGTCGATTTTCTTGCCGTTGACTGCTTGATTGTTGACCGGCTCGACGATCTCCTGCATCCCGCCTGCCGGGCAAACCCATCCGCACCAGGCGCGGCCGAGGAAGAGCGATGCGATCAACATCAGCCCGAACATGACCAGGCTGCCGTTGACAATGCCTTGCGCAGAAGCATCGACGATGACGTAGGGTGAAAAGAAATTCATCGTCAGCGGAAAAGTGAGAAAAGCGAGAATGATCAGCGCTTTGCGAAGGCGCTGGCGTGCGGGGAGTTGTTTGAGCATGAGAAATCTTTCTAAATCAAGTCCTGAGCGAAGGGCCGTAGTCGAAGGACGGTTTTCAGTAGTAGGTCGAGCGGGACGCCGGGTCTCGATACGCCGCTGGGGCACCTACTTGACCCTCGTTGCTATTCCTGTGGAACCTGCCCGCTCTTAATCCGCTCGATGACGCTTTCGGCCCAGGCCAGGTTGGCGCGCATATTGCTGATGCCGTTTTCGAGAGTCAGCAGCCAGAAAAAATGCTCGCGTGGCGAGGGGATTTCCTGCTGGTAGGGCCCGATCTGGATGCCAACCTGGTCGTACTGGCTCAAAATAGCGCGCATGATGGCTGCATAGCCCTCGAATTTGACCAGTATTTCAGCGTCTGATAACTGGCCGCTGAAAAATACCTGGATCAGCGGTGCACTGCGCGGCTCTCCCATCGGCGGCGGCCCGGACAGCCATTCGCGTAAGGTGGCGCGCCCGGCCTGGGTGATGTGATAGACCTTGCGATCGGGGCGGTCGTCCTGTGGAACCTTCTCCATCTCTGCAAAACCCTGCTCGGTCAGCTTGGTGAGCGTGCGGTAAATCTGGCTCTGGTCGGCCGGCCAGAAGTGACGGATGGATGTGTCGAAAATCTTCTTCAGGTCGTAGCCTGTGTATGGGTGGTAATTAAGAAAACCGAGGATGGCATAATCAAGAGACATAGATGCTTTCTCCAATATAGGATATATCCTATATATATTTTACGCCTTGTTTTCGATTTCCGCAAGGCTTGCAGCTCCCCCAACGAAAAGGTGATTGTCATAATTTTATGATTGGTCATAATAAATATATGTGCATTGTGAATTGCGTAGGGATGAGGTGTCACGATGAAAAAAAACCTTTTCTGGATTTTTGTGGTTTTGTTCTTTGCCAGCCTGGCCTGCAGCTTGGGTCAGACTCCCGTGGAGCAGACTGCTCCCAGCCTGCCCCCGGTTTCTCCAACAGATGATATTTTTCCTGCCACATCTGTTGCGCTGCCGCCGCCCGCGGACCCCGGGGCTGTCATTCAACCTGACGATCTCATTTATCTGGGCGCCTTCCGCCTGCCGGGTGAGTCAGGCAACTCGAGCTGGGATTACAGCGGGCGCGGCCTGACCTATTATCCAAACGGTGACCCGAACGGTGGGGAAGATGGATTCCCCGGCTCGTTGTTTGGGGTTGGCCACGATCAGCAGCAGTTCGTCTCGGAGATCAGCATTCCGGTCCCGGTCATCTCCCAAAACATGCAGGAACTTAACAGCGCTGAGACCCTCCAGCCTTTTGCGGATATTACTGGCGGGATGTTTGGCGAAACGGAAATTCCGCGGCTGGGGCTGCAATATTTACCTGATCCGGAAAATCCATCGGGTGGTAGGCTGTATTTTGTACATGGGCAGCACTTTCAGGATTTTGAACCATCCCATGGATCGAGTGGGCTTGACCTGGGTAACCCGCAGCCTGCCGGCCCGTGGATCTTTGACGGTTACACCAACTACGTTACCAGCGATTATGTTTTTGAAATTCCTGAGAATTGGGCGGCAGCCATCCCCGGTGTGCCGCGCCTGGCAACAGGACGATTCCGTGAAGGGGTCTGGGGTGGGCGCGGGCCAACGCTTTTTGCTTATAATCCATCCCCCGATGGCAATGGCTTGCAGGCTATTACCCCGCTTTTGTTGTATGGGACTCAGCAGCCTGGCCTGACCGATATTGTCAGCGATGAGAACACCCAGATGGCCGGGTATCTCGAAGATGACAGCTGGTGGGGTGGCGCATGGTTGACTAGGGGTGAAAACTCGGCGGTGATTTTTGTGGGCACGAAAGCGCTTGGAAGATCCTGGTATGGGTTTGCAAACGGGGTTATCTGGGAATATGATTGCGCCGAGAAGAATCCGCCGACCTGCCCTGAAGTTCCCGAATGGCCGTATGAAAACCGGGGTTACTGGGCAGAGGATTACCAACCGCAGATCATTTTTTTCAACCCGGCAGAATTAACCTCAGTTGCCAATGGCCAAATGGAAACCTGGCTGCCTCAACCTTATGCCAGTCTTGATCTTTCGGCGACTTTTTTCAACCCGGAAATTAATTTGGCGGATTATAAAACCGACCTGGCCGGAGCGGTAGCTTATGATCGTGAGCGCGGCCTGCTCTACATTATCGAGCGCCTGGCCGATGAATATAAATCGGTCATCCATGTCTGGCGTATCCGTTGATTTTTAGCGCTTCGGGCCTTTGCCGACCACCCTTTTGCCGTATTTATCTTGCAACTCATCGAGCACGGATTGCAATTTGCGTTGTTTTTCGTTGTTCTGCCCCCACAACTCCATCTGGTGGATGGGTTCGCCAAGGCCGCTGACGCCTACTCCGATCAGTCGCACGGATTGTTCGCTATGGCGCACCTGACGCAGGAGAGTCAGCGCGGTTTCGTAAATATCCGCGGCCTGGTCGGTGGGCGTGGGCAGGGTCATCTGGCGCGTCAGGGTGCTGAAGTCGGGCCAGCGTATCTTTAATTTGACGGTTTTCCCGGCCAAATGTTCATGGCGCAGGCTGTGGGCCACCTCGGCGGACATGCTTTTTAAGGTGGCTTCAAGGGTTTTATCATCACGCACATCGCGCGAAAAAGTGATTTCCTGGCTGATGGATTTGGTTTCACGCTCGGTAACCACCCGTCGCTCGTCGATGCCGCGGGCGTGCCTGGACAGGTCGCGGCCCGGCTGCCCGAAGCGGGCGATCAGTTCCCTTTCGGGATATTGGGCGATATCGCCGATGGTGTGGACTCCCAGGCTGTCGAGGCGGGCTTCGGTTTTGGGCCCGACTCCCCACAGCATGGAGGTCGGCAGCGGAGCCAGGAATTCGGCTTCGTGCCCGGCTTCGACAACGGTCAGCGCCTGCGGGTAGCCCGCTCCGCGCGCCGCTTTTTTGCCGGTTTCAGTGGCGATTTTGGCGACCAGCTTGTTTGACGCGACCCCGACCGAGCAGGGCAGGCGCAAGTCATCCCAAATGGTTTGTTGTAACTGCCGGGCGATCTTTTCTGCCGGTTCATGGAGGTCGCTGATGTCGACAAAGGCCTCGTCGATCGAGATTTGCTCGACGAGTGGCGAGATGTCGTGCAGGCGTTCCATAACCTGTTTGGATTTTTCCCCGTATTTGCCGTGGCTGTGTGAGACGATGACCAGGTCCGGGCAGAGCCGCAGGGCCTGGCTCATCGGCATGGCGGAATGCACCCCCAGGGCGCGGGCGGCGTAAGAGCAGGAGGCCACCACACCGCGTTCTTCAGGCCGGCCCCAAACGGCGAAGGGCTTGCCGCTCAGGGATGGGTTGTCAAGTTCTTCGACGGCGCAGAAGAAGGCGTCCAGGTCGAGGTGCAGGATGGTGCGCATGGGGATATTGTATCCCGGTTTTGAGTTACCCCTTTAACGCCCGCCATTCAGGGATCTCGAAGGCGGCTGTCTCAACCAGGAAGGCGCTCTGGTCGGGTTGCAAGGTATAGTATTCGCTGTTTTCTCGGGCAGTGTCGCGGTTTTCAACCAGCAAAATTGTCGCATCACGGCTGAGAACAGCCGAGTGCCAGGCCCCGCGCTTGACGTTGTACAAGACCCCGTTTTGCATCACGTGCGGGAGAATTTCTTCCACGGTCGCATCGCCCTTACCCATGAAAAGCACGGCCTGCCCCTGGAGCAGGATAAAAACCTCATCGGTCTCGTTGTGGCGTTCAAAGTAAGAGATCTTGTCTGGCTGAAGCTCATCGAGGTAGCGCAAGACAGCCACACGCCAGCAGTTGAAATCGATGAGCGGTTTGTAGCCCTCACCCAGGTATTCGTGCATTTCAAGTAAATTTTCGTTCATAAGTCCGTTTCCTGTATCAATAATTGAGTTTGTCATTTCGAACCGCGAAGCGGTGAGAAATCTTTGCGCATGTAGAAGATTTCTCAGTCGCCGCTGGGCGGCTCCTTCGAAATGACAAGCGCCACAATTTCGACCTGCTCCGGCAGAGATTCGAGCGCCAGGCGCTTGATCTTGACACCCTGCGGAGCGCTTTCGGCGGTGAAGGGTTGGCCATTGACCGAGACCGCCCCGATTTTGTACTGCCCGTAGCTCAACTTTTGCGGGTTTTTGTAGGTTACTCGCAGGTTCTTGCCCGCGAACAGGGTCAGGACGGTTGCCTGTCCATCCACGTCAAATTGGCTGTTGAGCAGTTTGGGCGCGAGCAGCAGATCGCCCAGGTCGCCGCGCACCCCGTAGACTTCGGTCAGCATCGTCAGCAGGTACCAACTGGCAGAGCCGGTCAGGTAGGGGTACATGCCGCGCCCGCGCGGGTTGAAATACTCGGGAATGCCGGGGTACATGCGGCTGGCGGCGAAATCCTGGCTTTGGGCGTAAATCCCCTCGAGCACGCGCCAGCCGGCTTCAACCAACCCGCGCTGGTAGAGGGCGTTGGCATACATGACCGCCATGTGGCTGAACATCGCGCCGTTTTCCTTGTGGCCGTAGGCAAAGCCAAAGGCCCGGCCCAGGTTCAAGCGCAGTTCGCCGAAATCGGTATTCAGCCGGTAGCCGCGCAGGGACGGGTCATACAGGTGTCGGTCTGCCGCGGCAGAGATTTTCCGGGCCTGCTCGTCGCTGGCAATCCCGCACATCAGCGTGAAAACCTGCCCGGTCAGGGTCATGCGCGCCCCGGAAGCTGTAATCTGATCGACCGGTTGACCGTCATCGTCATAATAGCCGTTGAACCAGCCCTGGCCTTCCCCGGCCTCGATCCATTCCTGTTTGCGGATGTGGGCCGAGAGCCAATCCGCTTTTTGGCGCAGGTTGGCGGCCAGTTCGGCCAGTGGCAGGCGGGTTTTGATTCCTGAAACGGTATGGCGCACCTGTCCAAAATACTCCTGCAGGCGCTGGCGCTTGTTCTCGATCGAGTCAAAATCAACCGCCTCGAGCAGGGTCGAGAGCTCGGCCGCCAGTTCGACATCGGCGGAGCCCGTCCCGGCCAGGGCCAGACACAGATCCGCCAGTGTATTCAGGTTGCCAGCGTACAGGGCGCTGAACGCCACGCTCTCGCCACGCGTGCGGGCCATATCCAGGCCGTCGTTCCAGTCTGCGCCTTCGAGCAAAATAGTGTTGTGTTCGCCAACGTTGTAAAACGCCGTCAGGTGCTGGATCAGCAAATGTTCGAGCAGCGAGCCGCGATACGGGCGGCCATCCGCCGCACACAGCAGCGTGCCCTGCTCAGGCGACCAATCGGCATCGGTTTGTTTGCAGCGGTGGCTCATGTGATCTTTGAAATAAGCCTGTTCGCGCAAAAGAAAGCCCAGGTCACCGGTCTGATCGATGTACAGGCGGGTGGTCAAGAGCGGCCAGGCGCCGTGATCCATCCAGACGCGCGGAATTCCGTTGCGGTCGGCGCGGAATTCTCCCGGCTGCGAACCGATAATGGTGGCGTTCGAACCGTCGGCGCGCACGCCGCCAAAGTAGCCCAGCAGCATTTCACTGACATCGCCGCGTTCCATCATCAGCAGGGCCAGCACATCCTGCCACAGGTCGCGCCAGCCGCGCCCGCCGCGTCCGTAATCATGATAGGGCAAAAAGGAGTTGCCCATCATGCGGCGCAGGGTTGGTTGGAGCGTCACCCACTTCAGCCAGCCGTCCAGGCGCGTGTCGCCGGTCTCAAAGGCCAGCGTCGCAACTTTGGACTGCCAGAAGGCCTGTGTCTCGGCCTGGGCGCGCGCAAAACCATCCGCCGAGCCGTAGCGCTCGAGCAGGGCTGCGGGGCTTTCTTCGCCTTGTAAGATGCCAAGCAGGAGGATGTAGGATCTTTCTTCACCAGGGGCCAGTTCGACATCTGCAAAGCGGATGCCGCCCAGGGCCTCGTAGCCGTCGACCGTGCTCCCCGCAGCCTGGGTCGCCGTCAAACCGGCAGCGACTGCCTCGGGCCAGTCGAGCGAGCCGCCCTCGCCGATGAAATCTTCGATCACCGGGAAAAAGCCGACAGGGGCTTTTCCCGCCTCGTCCACACCCAGCACGGCATAAGCGAGCTTGTTGACGGTGTGTCCGCGCTCATCGAAAGAAAGCGTCGGGCGGACGATGACTCCGTTTGGGGTGCAGGTTGTGCGCTGCAAGAGCGAAGTGACGTGGCGATGGTCACGCAGATTGTCTGCCGAGCGGCCGTAGATCGGGATGGCCGCGGTCGGGGTCAGGTTCAGCGCAGCAGCGCCGGTGTTTTTCAGGGTGATCCGCATCAGTTCGACCTGGTCTTGCGTGGCCGGGACAAAACTGGTTATGTCAGCCTGCAAGCCGCTTTCGGGGTCCACGCGCCGGACAGTCTGCCAGAGCAAACCGGCAGTCAGGCTGACGACATCTTTATCGGCGGTCAGGCGGCGGGAGGTTTGTTCCGCACTGTTGCCGGTTGCAGACCAGAGCCGGTTCCCATTAATCCGCAGCCAAAAATTGCGCGCCGAGCGGGTATTATGCAGGTCTTCAACAGAAACCGGCTGAAGCAGGTAACTGTTCTGGCCGGTTTTGGCGTCGCCGTGGGAGGTCGGGGTGATGGAAGACATCATCCCGGCCTCGTTGAGCAACAGGAAGTAAAGATAATTGCTGTTTTCGGGGTCGGAAAGCCGAAACGTGCCGTTTTGGTCGATAAATTGCCAGCCGGATGTGCTCATAAGTTCTCTCTAATTAATTTAATTATGCGGGCCAGATCTTGCGTCCCTGGCCGGGGGTCACCAGTTTGTTGATGAAGTCCATTTCGGCGGCGCTGAGGGGCGATAAAAGACCGGCCGCGATGTTCTTCTCAGCCTGCGAAATATCCTTGATGCCAGGAATGACGGTCGTGACCGCCGGGTGCTGCAAAACGAATTGCAAAGCCAAATGTGCCAGGCTTTTTTCTTGACCCTGAACCAATCCGCGCAGGCTTTCGACCGTTTCGAGATCTTTCAGGAAAACCTGATATTCGTCGGGGGTGTCGTGCCAGCGGCGGCGGAAATCTCCATCGGCAAAGCGGGTTTCGGCGCTGAATTTGCCTGCCAAAATGCCCATCGCCAGCGCGCCGCGCACGATCACGCCGATGTTGTTTTCCTGACAGTAGGGCAAAATCTCTTTTTCGGCGGTGCGGTTGAGGATGCTGTAGTCAATTTGGAGTGTGGCGCAGCCGCCATCGGCATTGAAGGCTTTGAGATACTCAAAATTGCTGGTGCTGACCCCGTAGGCTTTTACTTTCCCGGCTTGTTGCAAGCGCTGGAAGCCTTCCAGGAAGATTTCCATGGTGGGGTCGCGGAAGTCAATATGGCTTTGGATGAGATCGATGAAATCGGTGTTCAAACGCTTGAGATTGCTTTCAACCCCGGCAATGAATTTTTCGAGGCTGGTATAGGCTGTTTTCTGACCTTCGCCGTCAAAATCGCGCCAGCCAATTTTGGTTGCTACAATGAATTGTTCGCGCCGGCCTTGCATCGCCCGGCCGAGCAATTCTTCGCTGTGCCCTGCGCCATAGACATCGGCGGTGTCGTAGAAGTTAACTCCGTGCTCGAGGGCGTAGTCGATTGCATTCAGAACCTGGCTGTCATCAGTGGCGCCCCAGGCGTCTCCGCCCGCGGCCCACAGGCCAAAACCAATTTCAGAGATTTGCAACTTGCTCTTGCCAAGAACCCGCATGCGTAACGGCATCGTATTGGTAGTCATAAAATTCTCCTCGGATTCTGTAAATGTTATGGCAATGAGCCGATAAGCACGGCGATTTCTTTTACTTTTCCATCGCGGATCAGGCCCGCGTAAGGCTGGGGCACCGCTTCGCCTGTGATGGCAACAACCTTGCCATCGGCCAATGTCAACGCATATTGAGTGACTGGCAGTTGCCAGGTGGGCAGTTTTGCGGTGTTGGTATAGCGGATCGAAGTGCTCCCCAGGAACTTGAATGTGACACAGCCTTCACTGTCAAAAAGCCAGCCGGGCAGGATGGGGCGCAGGCAAAGCTGTAACTCGCCATCCTTGAAAATAAAGGGCTGCGGGCCGGCCATCATTATGTGCCACATGCTCAGGAATTCGGCAGTCGAGCCGCTCAGGCGGGCAACGAAGCCCGCTCCGTGCAATGTTTCGTCAGGGTGGGCGCTGGAGACAATGAAGGATGAATTTTCAAGTGGCGAACGCCCGTAGACTGCCGGGTCCATAAAGGGAACCATGTTTTTCGGCAGTTCAGCGAAGAATTGCTCGTATAAGCCCGCGCGCAGTAGTTCGAGCAGGTATTTGTACGACATATGCAGCCAGATCGAGCCGTTTTCGAGCCAGCCGGGAGAGAAAGCGCGCGCGCGGCCAATATCGTGCGGTTGATCGTCCAGCGAGGCGTTGACACGGTACATGCCAAGTTTGTCATCATACAGGTGGCTGTCGTACACGTTTCTGTGCAGTTTCAGCGCGTCTTCACCGTTCAAAACCTTCATCTGGCGCACCGGGCCTTCGAGGAAGAGCGGCAGGGGTACGGGTTGGAATGTTTTGATGCAAATGAAGGGCCGCCCCTCGGGGTCGGTCGTTTCCAGGATGTCATATTCGACTGGCTGGCAGGCGATATAAGTTGGCGGGAAGTCTTCGTTGATCGCAAGCGCGCGCTGGATGCCGTCTTGCAGGCTGGATTTCATCTTTTGCAGGATCTCGATCTGCGAGTCTGCTGCGAGGCGGGTTGTTCCGCCGCTGAACCCGAGGCGGGTCGCGGTGCGATAGGCTTCGCGGGCATCTGAAAGCGCCTGCCAGCGGGACAGATCGTCCGTTGTGGAGGCCGATTGCGCCTGGATGGAATCCATCAGAGCCTGGGCTTCGAGCGGCAGTTCCGTTTCACGCGGGAATTCTGTCAAACTCTCCAGCAGGAAGTTGACCAGCCGCAGCAATTCAAAGGTTTCGGGCATGGATGAACCGAACATGCCGGGCAGGCCGTTCAGGGCGTCATACCAGCCGGGGCGGCCTGCTTCCATTTCGATGCCCATCCCGAACGGGTCGCGCGTGGCATATTTGAGCGCGGCCAACAGAGTCAGTTTGCCGAACAACCCCAGGCGGAAGATTTCACCCTTTCCGTTTTGTGAACGCGCCCAATTTGGACCCGTGTCGCGGGCGGCGATCTGGGCGATTTTTTCGGGTTCTTTGCGCAAGGCATTCAACTGGCGCGGCTTTCCGCCGGAGAGCACGTAGCGTTCACTGCGCAGTTGGACAACTTCCGGGCTGTCGTAGAACGGCAGCGGTTGAGAGTCGAAGAGCAGTTCGGCCTTTTTATCGGGGTAGATCGCCAGGTAAGATTCGATCAGATCAAGCAGGTAGGTCCAGTGGTCGACCCAGTAACCCTCGCCAAACTCAGCGCGGATGTTCTGTTCGGATTGGGCCAGCACGTTTTCGAGAAATTTTTCGGGTGGCTGGCGCAGCCCGCATTGCAGGGCGGTCGTCAGCAATTTTCCGGGGGTAAAGGGCGCAGCGAGTACTTTTTCAAGGGCAAGCGGCTGCTCGACCAACGACAGGATCTTCGTGCGCAGCTTGGCAGGCAGGCTAAAGGTGGTTCCCTGCACAACCAGCGGATTATAGCCATCGGACTGGATCAGGCTGGTGAACATGCGGATGTTGAAATCGGCGACGCGCGGCTCGAAGAAGATGTCACAGCGGCGATTCTGATTAACGTCGCGGTAGTTGCCGTTGCCCTGCGAGTAAAGTTCCGCGGCCAAGACAAAATAGTTGTAGTCGCGTTCCATATCGCCGTGTTTGCGCGAGTAAACGTGGTAAACGTGCTTCCCGCCCAGGATCAGCGGCCAGCCGCCGCGCATAACATTGTCCAGGAAGGTCTGGCGACAATAGGCATCGAAAACCGGGGCGGAGGTATGGGTGGCGATCGGTTCGGTCAGTTCATGCGTCAGGGTGCGGGCTTCGTTCAGCCGGGCCTCGATGAAACCGGCGGATGCCAGTTGTTTGGCATGCTGTTCGATAACGGGATAGGAGGAGACGGTGCCGTACAGGCTGGTGATCGTCTGGCTTTGTTCGGGGTCGAGGGCCAGGTGCGCGCCGAAGAAGGCGCACGGGGTGCGTCCCTCCCAGACTTGATGCTGCCCCAAAACGGAATCCAGCCCGCGGGCGATGAAATGCTGTGGGTGGGTAAAGGCCGTATCGTAGCCAAAAACAAGCGCCGGGTCGGCAAGCGCCGGGTACATATCTCCTTTGGAAGAGAAGGCCATTGCAAAATTCCCGGCTTGAATGGCGGCAACTTCGGCAGCATCCCCGGCACTGGCGCGCAGCTTGTAGAACGGGACATGCGTTTCAACGTGCTGGACTTCCATCCAGGCTTCGAGGGTGCGGCCCATTTCTTTCAAGATTTGGTTCCCGGCTCCGTAGGGGACGAGGGCGGGCAGACCGTCGAGCACTTCGAGCTCGAGCGGCATTGTGCCCAGGTTGCGGAAGGTGACGCGGCGGGCCAGGGCGGCAAAAGGCTGGTTGGGCAGGATGAAGTACAAAACACTGGTCTCCAGCCCCAGGCCGGAGTGTGTTTCGCGGATCTCGACTTCGTTCATGCCGGTAAACATCTCACGCTTGGATTCGGTGGCGTGCCAGCTGGCGAACGGTTCATAATGTTTGGTTTGTTTTCCGCGTCGCAGGTTAATGAAGGTCCGAAAACCGAGCGCGGAGGTCTGCTGGTAGGCTTTGTTGGCGGGCTGGAATTCCATGATGGGGTGGTCTTTGCTTTCGACCCCGAACCCGGCAATGGCCTGGCCGCGATTAACGTAAAAGGCCCAGAGCGGAATGCCGAGCGTTCCGGCGATACCGGGCAGGAAGGACGAGAAGGGACGCGCCTGCTGGAAATCGGGCAGGATGAAGCGCCCCAAAGGGTCGAAATGGGTGTTTTTTTCGGTTTCTATGGGTTCCATGTGAGTCATTCTTTCATCCCCGGCCATTCAGACAGCCAGTAGTCATCTGAAACGGCATTGCGGTAGGCTTCAAGCGCAGCGTCTGATGAGTTGATGCGCCAGTCGGTTTCTTTGGAGATATGAAACCAGATAACAGCGCGGATTTGCGGATATTCTGTTCGGATCTTTTGGTAGGTATCTGTGATCCAGGCAGCTTTGTCGCCGCCTTCTTCGGTTGAAGAGAATTCGCCGATGATGATCGGTTTTTCAGGGTTGATGGCCTGCAACTCGGCGTAACTGTTGGCAAATATATCATCAAAGGAGGTCCACTTGGCGTTGAAATTCTGGCCAAAAGAGGATGTGCCCCAGTTGTAGCCGTCAAAGCACATCCAATCGACATATTCATCGCCGGGGTAGTAGGCGGCGGCATTGTTCCAATCACCCAGGGCGTTTTGCATGGTTGCAAAGGGCGCATTCGGACACCAGACCCAGAGTACATTGTCTGCGCCGTTTTTGCTAAAGTGATCGTGGATGTAGCGAAAAGCGGCCACAAAACGTTCGGGGCCATCGGCGATGGTTGGGTCGCCGTATCCGTCAAGTGTGCCGCCGCCGTTGAAGATTCCAGACCAGGGATACCAGTCACCGTTCATTTCGTGGCCGAAACGTAGCAGAACTGGTTTGCCAAAATCATGCATGCCCGTGGCCCAACTGGTCAGGTACTCATCATAAGCGCCGTCGATAATTGCTTCGAGCACGCGTCCTTCATAATCGGCCACGGTGCTGGTTGAACCGGGCATAAATTCCCAGGTGATGAGGGTTGTCCGGCCTGAATAGCTGTTGGCGCTCAGCAATCCGTTATTAAAACCTTTGCTCCAATTTAGATAAGATGCGGAAATGGCGACACCTTTGCCAGTTTTCTCGAACAGGTCAACACTGGATGCCTTTGTGCCGTGAAAACTCCCCAGATACACACCGGGAATAGACTCATATTCGGGCAACTCCGGCGCCGGGGTCGGCGTAACGGTCGGGGCAAGCGTGGGCGCAGGGCTTGGGACCAGGGTTGGAACTGCCTGGCAGGCCGGTAGCAACCCAAAGGCCAGGACACCAGAGATCAGAATCAATGACTTTACGATGTTCATCTTTTATTTCTCAATCTTCGCGCAAGAGCTGGTATTGGCAGATTTATCATAACTGGAATTTTGGCCGCTAACGCCGGTCACACAGAAGGTGATTTCGCCCTGCTTTTCAACGGGGTCAGAAAGCAGGCGGACGATGCCCTGGGCATCGGTCTTGGCGCTGGTTTCACCTTTTTTGACAATACCAACCCAACCGCCGCTGACCGTTGCGCCCTCGACCGGGTTGCCGTCTGCATCGTGGATGGTGATGACTGCAACGGCCCGCCACTCACTGCTTGTTTCATCCGCTTCGATGCGAATGTCGCCAATATGGATGGGTCCCGCGCCAATGCTGCCTGTGATCTGGTCGGGGCGCTGGTAAACGCGCACATAATCGACGTACAGGAACTGCGGGAAAACGGTGCTGTCATCCGGGTTGCCGGGCCAGTTGCCGCCGACCGCCAGGTTGAGAATAACAAAGAAGGGGTGATCGTAGACCCATTCGCCGGGGACAGATTCGGGGGTGATCTTGAAATATTGCATATCATCCACATACCAGCGAATTTCTTGCGGTTCCCATTCGATGGCAAAGATGTGGAAGTCATCGTGCAGCGTTCCGATAGGCATGTTGGTGGAACTCCCGACCCCGTTCGCGCCCGAGTAGCCCGGTCCATGCACCGTTCCATAAATGATGGTTGCGTCGCGCCCGATGTATTCCATGATGTCGATCTCACCGGAAGCAGGCCAGGAGACTTCTTCAATGTTTGAGCCGATCATCCAGAAAGCGGGCCATATGCCATTGCCATACGGCAGGCGCATGCGCGCTTCGATCCGTCCATAGGTCCAGGCGTGCAACCCCTGGGTCTTGAGGCGCGCCGAGGTGTAATCGCGGCGGACGAACTCTTCCTGACGGGCTTCGATGACCAGTGCGCCGTTCTCAACCCGCGCATTTTCGGGGCGTTCGGTGTACGCCTGTAGTTCGTTGTTGCCCCAGCCATGCCCGCCAACGTCAAAGGTCCATTTTGTGCGGTCGATCTCCTGACCCTCGAACTCATCCTGCCAGACCAGCGTCCAGCCGGGAAGCTCCCATTCCTGGGTTGGGGAAGGCATTGGCGACGGTGGGACTTGTGTGGCTGCCGGCGGTGATTGTACGAGTGGTGTGCAGGCCGAGAAAACGAAAGTGGCTAACAGGATGAGGAGGATGGGCCATTGGGTAGATTTCATTTTGTTTACCCTTGTAATCTATCATTTCAAGCGCGATGGTCTCGATACGTGCTATGCGCTACTCGACCACTATAATATCGTTTACGGACAAACTGGCAGGCTGACTGGCTCGCTTGAAGTCACATCCAGCCCATACCCATACGGGAAGAGCGGCGCAGCGCAGCCGTCCGCGGGCAGGTTGGCAAAATCGAAAGGCAGTTGATCTGCTGAGCGCGGCCACGAAAAGGGTGTCTTGCCGGTAAAAGGCTTGTCGCCAAAGAGCACATCCGCCACGCCCGAACCTTCGGTGCCGGGCAGCCAGGCGGCTACGAAAGCATCCGCGTAGGGCAGGGCTTCGGTAATTACCAGCGGGCGACCAGAGAGCAGGATAACTACTACCCGCTGACTTTGTTCGCGCACGCGCTGGATGAGTTCAATGTCGCTTTTGCTCAGGGATGGGTTTTCCTTGTCCCCGCGGCCCTCGGCGTAGGGCCTTTCGCCTATGACCACTACCGCCACATCGGCTTTTTGTTCGCTCTCGAATTTTCCGAAGCGGTCAAAGCGCACTTCAGCGCTTGCGCTGGCCTCGATGGCCTCCAGGATGGTTGTACCGGTGGTTATATTGCCCGACTTGCCCTGCCATTCGATCGTCCAGCCGCCGCATTGGGCTCCGATGTCATTGGCGCTTGCCCCGGCGACAAAGATCAAGCCAGCATCCTTCGCCAGCGGCAGGGTGGCATTATCGTTCTTGAGCAGAACCAGCGACTTTGCCACGGCCTCGCGTGCCAGGTCACGGTGGGCTTGTGAGCCAACCGTTTCGAGATAAGCCGGGTCAGCGAAAGGTTTCTCGAACAATCCCAGCTTGAACTTGACGGTCAGGATGCGCAGAACAGCATCGTCGATGCGTTCCATTGGGATATCGCCCTTCTCAACCGCCTGTTGCATGACCGTCAGATAACGCGGGTAGCCTTGCGGCACCATATTCATATCAACCCCGGCATTGATCGCTGTCACGACCGCTGTGTAATAGTCGCTGTCCACCTGGTCGATTCCGGCCCAATCTGATACCACAAAACCTTCAAAACCGAGTTCGCCCTTGAGCACATCCGTGATCAGGTATTTGTGCCCATGCATTTTGACACCGTTCCAACTGCTATACGAGACCATCACGCTCTGCGCCCCGGCTTCCACGGCAGCCTGGTAGGGCGGCAGGAAGAGTTCACGCAGGCGGGCTTCGTCCATTTGTGTATCGCCCTGATCGAGCTTGTAATTATCGGTTGTGGATGATGCCCAGGTTGTGCCGCCATCGCCAATGTAGTGCTTCGGCGTTGCCAGGACGAAGATCGAATCGCCATCCCCCGCAGCCTGTAAACCGTTTTGGTAGGCGACTCCAAGGCGGGTGACGAGCTCGGTATTCTCGCCGTAAGATTCGTAAGTGCGGCCCCAGCGGATATCCTGCACGACGGCCAAGACTGGCGCAAAATCCCATGAAATGCCAGTTGCCAGCATTTCTTCGGCGGTGGCGCGGCCAATTTTTTCGACCAGCTCAGGGTCGTTTGTCGCGCCCAGGCCGATATTGTGCGGGAAGATGGTCGCTCCCTTTACGTTATTGTGCCCGTGGACGGCGTCCACGCCGTAAATCAGCGGAATGGCAAGGGGTGTTTCTAGCGCCGCTGCCTGCAAGCCGTCTACCATCTTGACCCAGCCTTCGAGGCTGTCATCTCCCGTTGGGGCTCCGCCGCCGCCGCTCAAAATCGAACCGATATAATAGCGGCTCACTTCGCCAGGCAGGATACTGTTCTTTTCAACCTGGGTCATCTGGCCGATTTTTTCATCCAGGCTCATGCGCGCGAGCAAATCGCTGGCACGCTCTTCTGCCGAAAGGGAAGAATCCGTGTATAGGGGCGCGACATTTGCCTCGGCTGGCATTTCTTCAGTGGTCTGAGTTGTGGCGATGGGGGCAGGGTTTACGTCAACTGCCGCCGGTTGGCAGGCAGAAATAAGCAAAATCAGAGTGAGTGAAAGAATTGGGAATTTGTTTTTCATGGTTAAAAGGCTTAATAGCTTGTGAAAGAGTGTCAGTCACGCCAAACTGCTGGGGAAACCGATTAAATGGGCGCTTTTTGTAAAAAAAGCATTTTGAAAGAAAAAACTCCCCATACCCGAAGCAAAGTGAAATGGCATCGACAGGGCATGGGGAGTCTTTTTTAGAGATAACTATTTTTCAACGCCAGTAACCACCACGCCTTGCATGAAGACCCGCTGGGCCAGGAAGAAAACCACGATCGGGACAACCGCCGAAATGAGGGAGGCTGCCTGGATCAGGTTGGTGGACTGCGAATACAGGTTGTTGAAAGCCGTCAAACCCACCGTGATCGGGAACTTCTCGGGGTTGCCCGCCAGGTAGATCAAA
>PHBU01000034.1 GCA_002840685.1 Chloroflexi bacterium HGW-Chloroflexi-6
GTTCCTGAATTCCTCATTGGCGATGCCTTCCGCCTCCAGCAGGTGTTAACCAACCTCCTGGGCAACAGCATCAAGTTCACCGAATCCGGCCAAATCCTCTTGGATGTGCAGCTTAAGGGCGAGTACGATGGCGCCGTTGAATTGCTGTTTTCCGTTTCCGACCAAGGCATCGGCATCCCCGAAGACAAGCAGCAAAAGATTTTCGAAGCCTTCAGCCAGGTGGACAGCACCATGGCCAGAAAATTCGGCGGCACCGGCCTGGGGCTTTCCATCTCTTCCCGCCTGGTCCAGCTCATGGGAGGACACATCTGGCTGGAAAGCACCCCCAATGCCGGTTCCACTTTTTTCTTCACCATCCTCTGCCAAAAGCAGTCCGGGGAAAAGGCCATTCCGCAGGCATCTCCCGCCTTCCTGGAGGGAAAATCCATTTTGGTCGTGGATGACAACCCCATCAACCAAAAGATTCTGCTGCAAAAACTTACGCACCTTGGCATGCGAGCGCGGACTGTTTCCGGCGGCGCGGAGGCGTTGCAGGTTTTGCAGGAACACCTGGACGCAGGAACGCCCTTCGCCCTGGCCATCGTCGACATCCAGATGCCGGACATGGACGGCTTCACCCTGATTGAAAAAATCCGGCAGCATCCTCGGTTGACCCAACTGCCGGTGATCATTCTCACCTCTGCGGGGTTGCCAGAGGACAAGGAGCGAAGCAACCGCCTCGGGGTGCACGCCTATCTGCTCAAGCCGTGCCGGCACAAGGACCTGCTCAAGAGCATCTCCACCGTTTTTGTTCGGGCGGAACGTCTTGGGCCTGCCGTCGAAACGCCTCCAGGGGAGGAGACACAGAAAACACTCCATATCCTGCTGGCCGAGGACAATCTGGTGAATCAAAAAGTGGCGCAAGGGTTGCTCAAAAAAGAAGGGCATTCCGTGGTCGTCGCCAACAACGGCCTGGAAGCCCTCGAAAAATACCGGGCGGAACACTTCGATGTGATCCTGATGGATGTGCAGATGCCGGAGATGGACGGCTTTGAGGCAACCGCGAAAATTCGTTCCCTGGAACAGGGAACAGACAGACACATCCCCATCGTTGCCCTGACCGCCCATGCCATGAAGGGGTACAGCGAAAAATGCGTGGCCGCCGGCATGGACGCCTATATCTCCAAACCGATCATCATTGGCGAGTTCAGGAAAATCCTTGAAGAGATCCCGCCCACCCGGACCGGCCACGGTTCCTGAAATACTCCCGCTCGCAGCAACTCCCCGATGCGGATGAGCGAGGAGGCCTTCGGGCCACACCCAGGGGCCCCGGGTTTCCAGCGGCTACGCCACCGAGCCGATCATGACTAATTTCCGCGAATACGGCTTTTGCGGCGAGGCCCCAAGCCCTTTGGCCTCCAGGAGCCATCCAAATTATTGCGAGTTATTTTAAATAGTTAGAACTATCCTTCAATCCCCCCTCCCGCTTCCTCGGCAACCCCGCCAACCGACAAAGCAAAAAACCACAAAAAAACAAAGAGTTAAAAAAAACATCGCCCCTGTTTTTTTTCTTGACACTTTTCCGTGCAATAAGCATAAACTGGTTCAGTCAAACACGTTGAGCCGCCTGCGGATATCAACGATATCATTTTGAAATTATTTGTTCTTTTCCCTAGCTCCACCGAACAGCCAGCAAGGAGAAAAACGATGCAACAAAAGGTTATAGATCTTGAAGAGCAAGAGGAACCTCCAGGGTGTTGCCCAGGCGCCTTTCCGTTTCCCAGCCAACCACCCTCCCAGACCTTCCGCCAACGCCATTTTTCCTCCGCCACCGACGATGACTGGCACGACTGGCGCTGGCAGCTTCGCAATCGCATCACCAGCCTCAAAAAACTCGGCAAGCTCATAGACCTCTCGGACAGCGAGCGGCAGGCCATGGCCTTCAATGGCGCCACCCTGCCC